>NZ_NFUU01000001.1:0-1862539 GCF_002127265.1 Hydrogenophaga sp. IBVHS1
CGCCATTTAAAGAGGTACGTGAGCTGGGTTTAAAACGTCGTGAGACAGTTTGGTCCCTATCTTCCGTGGGCGCTGCAGATTTGAGGAAGCCTGCTCCTAGTACGAGAGGACCGGAGTGGACGCACCTCTGGTGTACCGGTTGTCACGCCAGTGGCATTGCCGGGTAGCTAAGTGCGGAAGAGATAACCGCTGAAAGCATCTAAGCGGGAAACTCGTTCCAAGATGAGATCTGCCGGGGCCTTGAGCCCCCTAAAGAGTCGTTCAAGACCAGGACGTTGATAGGCTGGGTGTGGAAGCGCAGTAATGCGTTAAGCTAACCAGTACTAATTGCTCGTGCGGCTTGACCCTATAACTTTGATGAAAACATCAAAGTCAAATGTCATCCGACTGAAAAAGTCATGTTATGCCCTCATGGCACGCAACACAGTTGCCCCCATGACGTTGGCAGCAATCAAAATCAGCTGATTCGAAGCTCTATGAATTCGACCAGGCCGTGCATCCGCACAGCCCGGTCACCCAGTTATGCCTGACGACCATAGCAAGGTGGTCCCACTCCTTCCCATCTCGAACAGGACAGTGAAACGCCTTTGCGCCGATGATAGTGCGGGTTCCCGTGTGAAAGTAGGTCATCGTCAGGCTCTTAATCCAGCCCCCCAAACCCCCAAGTGCCCACAGGTGCTTGGGGGTTTGGGCCTTTTGGGGTGCCGAATTAGTGCATACCCGTTCCTGGCGCGGCTCGAAACCGGGCGTTATCCCTGTAGCACCGAGCTCAAGTCAAAACTGCTCCGTTTCCCCAGATCCCGCCGGTGCGCCTTCAGCCACCCCGCCGCCGCCTCACGCCCCAGCTCGTGCAGTTGAGACAAGAACACCCACTGGGTGTTGGTCTTGCTCTCCGCGCCCAGCCCTGCCAATGAAGCGCCGCCGTCGATCAAGTGCACGCGCAGGCGTTGCAGTTGCTTGAAGAGTTCAGGGCTGTTCTTTTGGGGTTTGTCGCCGATGAGTTGTTTCATCAGGGCGAGGTTGCGCATTTCCTTGACGAGGCTGGCGTTGAAGGTGACTTCGTTGATGCGGTCCAGAATATCCCGCGCGCTGGCGGGCACGCTATCGCGTTGGGTGGGATTGATCTGCACGAGCAGCATGTCGTCGGCACGGCGTTCTTCCACCAAGGGCAGCAGCGAGGGATTGCCCGCATAGCCGCCGTCCCAGTACGCTTCGCCGTCGATCTCTACGGCCTGGAACAGCAAGGGCAGACAAGCGGAGGCCAGCACCATGTCGGCGGTGAGCTCGTGCTGGCCGAAGATGCGCAGCGCGCCGGTGCGCACCTGGGTGGCGGCGACGAAGAGTTGGGTCTTGTGGCACTGGCGCACGCGATCAAAGTCCACCGTGTCGCGCAAGATGTCGCGCAGCGGATTGAGGTTGAGCGGGTTCAACTGGTAGGGAGACAACTGGCTGCCCATCGCTTCGGCGGCTTGTTTGATGGGATCCGTCCACGGCTTCAACATTGGAATCAGCCATTCGTTGGCGGGGCCCAGCAGCGCGCCAAGCGGGCTGTTCTGCAACCGGTGGAAGGGGGATAGTTCGGCCACGCGTTCCCAGAACTGGCGCAGCACTCGGCGCGCGCCGTCGCGACCGCCCTCCATGAGGCCCGCGGCCAGCGCGACGGCGTTCATGGCGCCGGCGCTGGTGCCGCTGATGGCCGCAATCTCGAGTGTTTCGTCTTCCAGAAGGCGGTCGAGCACGCCCCAAGTGAAGGCGCCGTGTGAGCCACCGCCCTGCAGGGCAAGATCGATCGGAATCTTCGTGGAAGTGGCCGGGTTCTTTCGGGGGCGGGGTTTGGTCTGGCTCATGGTGGTGGATTGCAGCATGAACCGCCGATCCGTTCAAACGTTCGCCTGGACATAGGCAACCGCGCCGACAGTGTGCCTACTCGGCGGGCGTGACCTGTCTATCGTTGGCCTGACCCCGCACCGCGCGGGCCTTCGCGCAGGGCGTGGAGAGCGGTAGCTTTGAACAGGCGCCGGTGTGAATCACGCAGGCGCTGTTTCCGGCGGCGTGGTTCACACCTAAGCCGAGGGGGAGCTCGGCGCTGGCCTGCTTGAGGCCAGCGCGCGGCGTTCCACGGCGGCGACCCGAAGGCTGGGCCCGCCGCGTCAGCCCGGCGCGGAAGCCGGGACCTCGGGCATCGACGCCGCCGGCTCGGCCATGGGCGCGGGCGCCGCGCCCGGCATGGGGGTTGGCGTGGTAGTGAGCGTGTTGGGGCCCTCCACGCGCCAGATGACATTGCCCACGTCGTCGGCCACCAGCAAGGCGCCCTTGCGGTCGATCGCCACGCCCACCGGGCGGCCGAGCGCCTTGCCGTTGTCGTCGAGGAACCCGGTCAGCACGTCCACCGGCGGGCCGATGGGCTGTGCGTCCGAGAAGGGCACGTAGATCACCTTGTAGCCGCTGGGCGGGTTGCGGTTCCACGAGCCGTGCTGGCCGACGAACATACCGGTGGGGGCGAAACCGCCGCCGAGGCTGTTGCCCTGCGCCGAGCTCAGACCCAGCGACGACGTGTGATTGCCGAGTGCGTAGTCGGGCTTGATAGCCTTGGCCACCAGATCCGGCCGGGGCGGTTGCGGCCGTGTGTCCACGCGCTGGCCGTAGTAGCTGTAGGGCCAGCCGTAGAAGCCACCGTCGCGCACCGAGGTCATGTAGTCGGGCACCAGGTCGGAACCCAGTTCGTCGCGCTCGTTGACCGAAGTCCACAGCACACTGCCCTGCCAGGCCATGCCCACAGGGTTGCGCAGGCCGCTCGCAAATATCCGACCCTTGCCGGTGGCGCGGTCGAATTCCCAGATGGCCGCACGCCCTTCCTCGTGGTTCATGCCGTGTTCGGCCACGTTGCTGTTCGATCCCACCGACACGTAGAGCCGGCTGCCGTCGGCACTGGCAATCAGGCCCTTGGTCCAGTGGTGATTGAGGTCGCCGCCCGGCAGGTCGGCCACCTTGGTCACGGGGCCGCTGGCTTTGGTGTCGCCGGTCTGGTAGGGCACCTTCACAACCGCATCGGTGTTGGCGATGAAGAGTTCGTTGCCCACCAGCGCCATGCCGAAGGGCGAGTTCAGGTTGTCGAGAAACACCGAGCGTGTTTCGGCGGTGCCGTCGCCATCGGCGTCGCGCAGCAGGGTGATGCGGTTGGCGCTGGGTGTGGCGGCGCCCGCGCGCTTCATCACGAAGCCCATCACCTTGCCCTTGATGCCCAACAGTTCGTCGCGCAGGGGCCGCTTGGGCGCGTTCGTTTCGGCCACCAGCACATCGCCGTTCGGCAGCACATGTACCCAGCGCGGGTGATCGAGCTGGCCGGCGAACTTGCGCACCGTGGTGCCGGCAGCGGGCGTGGGTGTCTGTCCTTCGCGCCAGGGTTGAGCCGCGGCCACCTTCACAGTGGGGATCGTGGTGGTGACGGGCTCGGGCAGTTGCGGATCGGGGCCGTAGCCGCTGTCTACCTGCAGCCTCGCGGTATCGCCGCAGGCGGCGAGCGCGACCGTGGCGATGGCGAGCACGGTGGAAGAAACAACGCGAGCGTGCGGGTTGTGGGGTAACAAGACCATCGGGCGCTCCTGGGTGGTCAATAAGGGATTGGCTCGAACGTAGTTCCCATGTCCCCTGGGTGTCTGTGCGCTGTGCAACCAATGGCCCGGGTGAGGGCATCGCGTCTGGGACAATCGCGCTTTGCCTTTTGAAGCCCGCATGTCCATCGCCCTGGAGCCCGCCGCCGCCGCCACGCCCCCCAACGAAGCCCTGCCCACCGGTCCGCTGGCGCGCGAGGCCATTGCGCTGGCGGCGTTCGACCACGTGGTGGCCAAGGCCCCCGGCTACCGCGCGCGGCCGGGTCAGCGTGAAATGGCGGCGCACATTGCGCACACGCTCTCAGGCGTGACGCCGGGTGATGCCGCGGTGAGCGGCGATGCAGGCCTGCCGGCGCGCGGCATCGCGGTGGTGCAGGCGGGCACGGGCGTGGGCAAGTCGGCGGCTTATGCCTCCACCGTGATCCCGCTGGCGCTGGCGCAGCAGAAGCGCGTGATCATTTCCACTGCCACCGTGGCGCTGCAGGAGCAGCTCATGGCCAAGGATCTGCCAGCACTTGCTGCCGTGCTGCCGCAGCCCTTCAGCTTTGCGCTGGCCAAGGGGCGCGGGCGCTACGTGTGCCGGCTCAAGCTCGATCAATTGAGCGGCGGCGACGCGGCCAGCGCCGATCTGTTCGAGGGCGACGAAGGCGCACCAAGCGCGGACGCGAGCGCACGCTGGAAAGAGCGCGGCGTGCAATACACGCAGTGGGCCAGCGAGCTCGATGGCGGCACCTGGGACGGTGACCGCGACCGACTCGACGACCCACCCGATGGCGGCCTGTGGGGACCGGTGGCGGCCGAGCGCCACAGCTGCACCGCTCGCCACTGCCCCAGCTACAACAGCTGCAGCTACTACCAGGCGCGCGCGAAGCTGGCGCAGGCTCAGGTGATCGTCGTCAATCACGACCTGCTGCTCTCCACGCTGGGCCTGCACGCGTTGCCCGCGCCGCAGGATTGTTATGTGGTGTTCGACGAGGCGCACCACCTGCCGGGTGTGGCGCAAGGTCAGTTCACCGCGTCGATGGACCTCATGAACAGCCGCTGGCTGGATCGCCTGCCGCGCGCGGTGGAAGAGGTGGCCGGCGCACTGGAGCACAAGCCCACCGCCGATGTGGCGTCGCTGGCGAAGGAGCTGAAAAGCGCGCAGACCGAACTGGCGCGGCTGGGCATGCAGCGCATCGGGGCGCTGACGGAACGCCCTGGGCTTCGACAGGCTCAGCCCGAACGGGGTGGGAGCGCTCAGCCAGAACGCGAGACGGTCGACCGCTTCGAAAGCGGCCAGCTCCCTGCGGGCTGGCGCGAGACGGTGGCGAAGCTGCACGCCAATGCCAGCGCCCTGCTCAAGGTGTTTGAAGCCCTGGCCACGCAGCTCAAGGCCAACGCGCGCGACAACCCCGGCGATGCCGCGCGCTGCGCCAAGCTCTACAGCCGCCTGGGCGTGCTCGCGCCGCGTCTGCAGAGCGCGCAGGAAACGGCGACGCTGTGGCTGCAGGACAGTGGCGACGGCCAGCCGCCCCTGGCAAAGTGGCTCGAGGCGGGCGTGAGCCACGGCCTCGTCACGCTCTCCGCACACGCCTGCCCGCTGCAGCCAGGCAGCCTGCTGCGCAACCATTTATGGAGCCAGGTGCGCGCGGCGGTGGTCACCTCGGCCTCGCTCGTCACCTGCGGTAACTTCGATCACTTCCTTGCCGAGTCTGGCCTGGCCTTCGACGACGCCGTGGCCGCGCGCGAAGTGCAGAGCCCGTTCGACCACGCGCGGCAAGGGCGCCTGGTGGTGGTGCAGACCGAAGCCGACCCGAAGAACGTGGAGGCCTACACGCGCGAGATGCTCGCCGCGCTCATGGTCGATCTGCGCGATGTGAAGTGCGGCGCGCTGGTGCTGTTCACCTCGCGCGTGCAGATGCGCCAGGCGCAGGCGCTGCTGGAGCGTGGTGCACACGCTGAATTGCGCGACGTGGTGATGGTGCAGGGCGATGCCTCGCGCACCCTGCTGCTGCGCCGCCATGCCGAGCGCGTGCAGGCGGGCGGTGCGTCCATCCTGTTCGGCTTGCAGTCATTCGGCGAAGGGCTCGATCTGCCTGGCGAGCTGTGCGAGTGGGTGTTCATCACCAAGCTGCCGTTCGCCTCGCCGAGCGACCCGGTGGGCCAGGCGCGTGCCGACTGGCTCAAGGGCCAGGGGCGCGACCCGTTCAGCGAACTCGTGGTGCCCGCCACCGGCGCGCGCCTGCTGCAATGGACCGGCCGTGCCCTGCGCAGCGAGACCGATGAAGCGGTGGTGGTTTGCTACGATGCCCGGCTGTTGCGCCAATCGTACGGAAGGCGCATGCTCAAAGGCCTTCCGCCTTACCGTCTGCAACAGCGCCGTCCCGACGGTACGCTGCAGGACGTCTGACCTCACCTGAGAAACCCCCCACCCATGATCTACGCCATCCTCCAGCTGATTCACGTGCTCGCCATCGTTGTGTGGGTCGGCGGCATGGTGTTCGCCCACTTCTTCCTGCGCCCGGCGGTACAGTTTCTCGAACCGCCGCTGCGCATCCGCCTCATGCATGGCGTGCTCAAACGCTTCTTTACGGCGGTGCTGGTGGTGGTGCTGCTGGTGCTCGCCACCGGCCTGTGGATGATCGGCCGGGTGGCGAAGGAATCGGTTCAGGCCGGACTGGAATTCAACATGCCGATGGACTGGACCATCATGGCCACGCTTGGCATCGTGATGATCGCGATCTTTGGCCACATCCGTTTCGCGCTCTTCAACCGCCTCGGCCGCGCCGTGAAGGCGAGCGACTGGCCTGCTGGCGCCGCGGCCCTCGCGTCCATCCGCACCTGGGTTGCCATCAACCTCGCCATCGGCGTGTTCATCATCGCCATCACTTTGGCGATGTGAAACGCGGCGTGGCCGGCGGCACCAGCGGCGACGGAAGCTGCTCGCCGCGAATGCGGCGCCACAGCCAGGGCAGGGCGGTGCCGATGTCGGGGCGAAAACCATCGAGCGTGGGGAGGTGCCCACCGTTGGCGCGCGCCGCTTCGGTGCCCAGATCGAATCGGAACGTGTAGCTGGGCTCCTGCCCCATGCGCAGGTCGGTCACGTACAGACGATCGTTGTTTTGCGAGACGCTGTGGAAGCCGTGTGTGAAGGCGGCCATGCGCGCCACGTTGGGATCGTCCTTGTAGCGTTCCATCAGCGTCGCGCCGCGATCGTGCACCGACCACACGATGCGCGGCTCCCGGTCGAGCAGCGAGTAGTGGCCTTCCAGGTACTGCGTGGGCGTGGTGGCCACCAGCCGCCAGAGCACGGTGTTGAACGGCGCCGGCGTCACCAGCAGGCCCGAGGGTGTGATGCCTTCAGCCTGCAGCGATGCGCGTGCCACCTGCGTGGCCTGCTGCTGCGCCAGCACGCTCCAGCCGAGGTAGAGCGTGCTCAGCACCAGCCCCACAGCGTTCCATTTCAGGCCGCGCACCGATTTCAGGCGCAGCGCAGCGACCACGCCCACGATGAGTGGCACTGTGTAGAGCGGGTCGATGATGAACACACTGCCTACGCCGAACGGGTAGTCGGTGAAGGGCTGCAGCAGCTGCGTGCCGTAGACCGTCATGGCGTCGAGCAGCGGATGCGTGATGAGCACCAGCCACAACGCGAGCCACCAGCGTTTGAACAGCGCGGCCTCGCTGTGGATGCGTGAAACCATCCACGCCAGCGCCGGCGCAAACAGCGTGAGCACGAAGAGCGCGTGGCTCTCGGCGCGGTGACGCGTCATGTTCTGGATGGCATCGCCGTGGTCGATGAAGGCATCGAGGTCGGGCAGGGTGCCGGCCACCGCGCCCCACAGCGCGGCCTTCCAGACGGCGGTGCGCCGCCCCATCACGGCCACGCCCACGGCCGAGCCCAGCGCAATCTGCGTGAGCGAGTCCATCAGGCTTGCACGACGATGGGGAACGTGGCGCGCACGCCGTCGCTGCTGGCCGCGAACGGCACTGTGAGCGCAGCGCGTCCTTCGTCGGTGAGCCGACGCCAGAGGAAGTCGCGATCGTTGCCGGGGTCGCCCTCCACATACAGCTGCGTGGTCAACAGCTCCCTGCGGTCCAGCCGCACCTTGACGTGGATGTGTGGCGTGCGGCCGCTGTAGGGCACGGGCTTCAGGGTGCGGAAACGGTAGCGGCCGTCGCGCCCCACCGTGACCTTGCCAAAGCCCTGGAAAGCCGGATCGGCGCGGCCGCCGTCGCCGGGGTGGTGGTAGTGGCCGGCGTGGTCGCACTGCCAGATCTCCACCACCGCGCCCGACACCGGCGCACCGCCCAGGTCGGTCACTGTGCCTTCCACCCAGGCCGGTTGGCCTTTGCCATAAGCCACATTGCCGTTTTTCAGCAGGTCGGCATCGCTGTCGGCTGGCAGGCTCACCGGGTAGAACGGGCCTTCGGTCTGGCTGGGCGTGGGCCGCAGGTTGCGCGCCTGCGCCAGCGCGGGCGAGAGCCAGGCGGGAGCGGCAAGCGCCGCGGCGCTGGCGATGAAGAGGCGGCGTGCAGGGATGGATTTCATGGCGCGGGCTCGGCGGGGGATTGAAGGTCCAGCGTCACCAGCCGCACCTCGTGGTCGCCTGGGTCGCTGGGGCTGCTCGACTCTTGGAAGCCGAGCGCGCGCGCAAGTTCCAGCATGCCGGTGTTCACGCGCAGCACCGTGCCCACCAGCCGCTGCGTGCCGCGCGCGCGTAGGTGCTCGATCATCTTGTTCATGAGCCGGTGGCCCAGGCCGCTGCCTTTGAGGTCGGAACGCACGATCACGCCGAACTCGGCGGTGTGGTTGTCCGGGTCGACGGCAGCGCGCA
This sequence comes from Hydrogenophaga sp. IBVHS1, assembly GCF_002127265.1. GTDB lineage: Bacteria > Pseudomonadota > Gammaproteobacteria > Burkholderiales > Burkholderiaceae_C > Hydrogenophaga. The sequence goes on from NZ_NFUU01000001.1 coordinate 8,432, forward strand.
CCGCGCCCAGGGTTTCTTCGGCGTTGCCCGGCCCGATGCGCGTGGCGATGAAGGCCATCTCGCGCGCGTAGTCAATCTGGGTGAGGCGGGCGAGCTCGCTGTGCTCGATGGTGCGGCGGCTGTAGAACACGCGCAGGCGGATGTCTTCGGGGTCGAGCTTCTCCAGAAAGGAGCGGTGTTGTGCTTCGTCTTCCGGGCGGATCGGACGCAGCGTGAGCACCTGGTCTTGCCAGGTGAAGGTTTCTACAAGCTCCTGCGGATAGGGCTGAATGGCGAAGTGCGTAGCACCGGCGGGGCGAGCGGCCGACACGCGCACGCGCGCATCCAGCGCCACCGCACCTTCGTGGTTCGCCAGCAGCGGGTTGATGTCGAGCTCCGCCAGTTCGGGCACGTCGACCAGCAGTTGCGACACCGCCACCAGCACCTGCGCGATCGCGTCGAGGTCGGCGGCGGGTTCGTCGCGGTAACCGCGCAGCAGCCTGGCCACGCGGGTGCGGGCAATCTGGGACAGCGCGAGCGGCGTGTTCAGCGGCGGCAGCGCGAGCGCGCGGTCGGCCAGCACCTCCACCGCCACGCCGCCCTGGCCGAACAGCACCACCGGGCCGAACACCGGGTCCACGCTGGCCCCGATGATGAGTTCGTGCGCGTGCTTCTTGCGCACCATGGGCTGCACGGTAAAGCCTTGCACGGTGGCGTCAGGCTGCTGTTCTTTCACGCGCGCGAGCATGGTGGCGCAGGCCTCGTGCAGCTCGGCGGCGCTGCCGATGTTCAGGCGCACGCCACCCACGTCGGATTTGTGCGTGATCTGGTGCGAGAGGATCTTGAGCGCCACCGGGTAACCCATGGCATTGGCCGCTTCCACGGCGGCGGCGGCCTCGGGTGCCACCACACGCGTGGGCACCACGGGCAGGCCAGCGGCGGCCAGCAGGTCTTTGGCTTCCGGCTCGGTGAGCAGCTCGCGCCCGCTGGTGAGCACGCCTTCGACGATGGCGCGGACTCTCGGCAGGTCCACCGGGCGCGCCGCGCTGTGCGCAGGCGGTGTCTGCAGCAGCTCCTCCTGGTGGCGGCGGTAGGTGGTGAGCAGCGAGAACGCGCGCACCGCGTCTTCGGGGGTGTTGAAATCCGGCACACCCACGCCGCGGAACAGCGCGCGCGCTTCGGCCACCGCCGCATCCCCCAGCCAGCAGCCCAGCATGCGCTGCGGCGTGGCGGTGGCCAGCGGCAGCAGCGCCTGCGCAATCTCCAGACTGGGCACGATGGCGGTGGGCGCGTGGATGAAGAGCACGGCGCTGGTTTCATCGCTTGCCAGCGCCTGCAGGGCGGCCACGTAGCGCTCGGCCGGCGCGTCGCCAATGATGTCCACCGGGTTGGCATGCGACCAGTTGGCCGGCAGCACCGCATCCAGCCGCGCCTTCATGTCGGTATCGAGCTCGGCCAGCGGCACGTCTTCGGTGGCGGCGGCATCGGCGGCCATCACACCGGCCCCACCGCCATTGGTGAGCACGATCAGGCGTTCGGCGCGGCTGTCGCGAAAGCGCGAGAGCGTCTCGGCCGCGAGAAAGAGATCTTGCAGTGTGTTTACCCGCAGCATGCCGGCGCGCGCTATGGCCGCGTCGAACACCGCGTCCGATCCGGCGAGGGCGCCGGTGTGCGAGGCGGCGGCCTGCTGGCCAGCAGCGGAACGGCCCGCCTTGACCACGATCACCGGCTTGTTGCGTGCCGCAGCGCGCGCGGCCGACATGAACTTGCGCGGTGCGTCGATGCTCTCGATGTAGAGGAGGATGGAGCGGGTGTTGGCATCGCTGCCAAGGAAATCGAGCATGTCGCCGAAGTCGACATCGGCACGCTCGCCGAGCGAGACAAAATGCGAGAAGCCGATGCCGCGCGAGCCGGCCCAGTCGAGCATGGCGGTGACCAGCGCGCCCGACTGCGACACAAACGCCAGCTCGCCCGGCAAAGCATCGCGGTGCGCAAAGCTCGCGTTCAGGCCCAGGTGCGGCACCAGCATGCCGATGCAGTTGGGCCCGAGGATGCGCAGCGTGTGCACACGGGCTGCATCGAGCATGGCCTGCTTTTGCGCGGCACTCAGCCCGGCCGTGACGACGATGGCCGCGCGTGTGCCCAGTGCGCCCAGTTCGGTGATGAGTGGCACCACGGTGGTGGCGGGCGTGCAGATGATGGCGAGTTCGGGTGCCTGCGGCAGGTCGGCCAGGCGCTTGAAGCAGGGCACGCCGTCCAGCTCGGCGTGCCTGGGATTGACCGGGTAGAGGTGCCCCTTGTAGCCCCCTGCGCTCATGTTTCTCCAGACCGTGCCGCCCACGCTGGCCGGGCGAAGGGATGCGCCGATCACCGCCACCGACGACGGGGCGAAGAGAGCGTCGAGGTGGCGAATGCTCATGGTGCTTCAGATCCTGGGATCGATGGATTCGACGGACTCGGGCGCGCGCGAAGTGGCCATCCAGGCCAGCAGGGACGACCGCATGGCCTCTTCCACCGACATGTCGATGGGAGTGATCCAGCTGGCTGGCACGAAGATGGTGTAGCCGCCGATCATGTAGCCCATGGGCAGGTAGACGGCGACCTGATCGAGTTCGGCCAGGCCGGGTGGCAAGCCGTCCATGTTCTGGCGCGTGACCAGGCCCACAATCGACATCTCGTTGCCCGGCATGCGCAGCACCACCACCTGCTGCTGGGCCTCCTTCTTGTGCGGCGAGAAGTAGTCGGCAAAGCTCTTGAGCGATGAGTAGATGCTCTTGACCACCGGCAGGTTGGTGAACGGCAGCTCGAGGTAGGCAAGCCAGCGCGCGGTGCCAGGTTGCGAGATGAGAAAGCCCAGGCCCACGATCATGGCCGCGCCCAGCACGATGCCCAGGCCAGGCAGGTAAAAATCGCCAATGATGGGCCGGATCAGCCACATGGCGGCCGACTCGACCCAGGCGACGAAGATGAACAGCACCCAGACGGTGAGCGCCACCGGCAGGAACGTGATCAGGCCACGAAAAAAGTACTGGTAGATCGGTTTCATGGGAGACCCAATAGGAGGCGCGGGCGCAGGCGGCTCGCAATCGTGAATGAGCATATCAGCCGAGGGGCGGCGCTGGCCCGTCGGCTTGCAAAGCGGCAGAATGGCCGCAACTGCTTGCCGTTTGCCTCGAAAAACCGGTTTTCAGGCAGAAATGCCTGGCGTGCGCGCCAGTTCTGGAACTCCTGCTGGCCCCGGGCCTCTTTCATCCATGAACGAAATTTTCGACTTTTTCGGCCGCCTGGTGCGCGGCGTGTTCAAGCTGGCGCTGGGCCTGGTGGCCCTGGTCTTTGTGCTGAGCCTGCTGCTGGCCACGCTGGTGCTGGTGCTGGCCCTGTCGCTGTGGGCCATCGTCACCGGTCGCAGGCCGACCCCTTCCGTGGTGTTCACCCGATTCCGCCAGACCTCGCAGCGCTACACGCAAGGCATGTGGCCCCCGGGCGGCGCAGGCCGCCCCATGGGCGATGTGGTCGATGTGCAAGCGACCGAAGTGCCCGAGCCGGTGGAGGCGCCACAGCGCCGCAACGGCGCCGACCCGATGGCCCGGGTCATTCACTAAGGCTTATTCAGGGTCTGGCTGCCGGCGCGCGAGCGCGGCATCATATAGCGCGTTGCGGGGCTGGCCCGTGATCTCGGCGCACAGGCGCACGGCGGTCTTCAGCGGCAATTCGGCCAGCAACAGATCGAGGGTGCGCAGGCTCGCAGCGTCGGGCCCTTCGCCCGCTTCGCCACTGGCGTCCAGTGGATGCACCATCAGCACGAACTCGCCGCGCGTGCGGTGCGCGCCGGCCTGAAGCCATGCCGTGAAATCCTCGGCCGCCAGTTGCGCCACCTCTTCAAACTGCTTGGTCAGCTCACGGCCCACGGTGAGCCGGCGCGCACCCAGGGCGCCGAGGTCCTTCGCCAGCGCTTCGATGCGGTGTGGCGCCTCCAGCAGCACGCAGGCGCGCGGATCTTCACCCAGCTCACGCACTTCGCGTTGCCGCTCGGCGGCCCTGCTCGACAGAAATCCGGCGAACACGAAGCGGCCGTCCCAGCCGCTGTGGCCCGCCACACTGAGCAAGGCGGTGATGCTGCTCGCGCCTGGCACCGGCACGCTGCGCAGGCCGGCGGCGTTCACTGCGGCCACCAGCCGCGCACCGGGGTCGCTCACGCCGGGAGTGCCGGCATCGCTCACGTACGCCACACGCTGGCCTTCGCGCAACCTCAGCAGCACGGTCTGTGCGGCTTCGGCTTCGTTGTGCTCGTGAAGCGCCAGCAGCGGCTTGTGCAGACCGTAACCCTGCAGCAGCGAAGCGGTGTGGCGCGTGTCCTCGCAGGCCACCGTGTCCACCATCGACAGCACCTGCAAGGCGCGCAGGCCGATGTCGGCCAGGTTGCCGATGGGGGTGGCGACCATGTAGAGCGCGCCCTGCGGATAATGCTGGTGCGCCGCCGCCTCGCGGGCGGCCTGCAACAGGGATGGAGTGCTTGCCGACAATGTGGAGTTCCAGAAATCAGGGGCAGTCGCCGAAGCCCGAAACGACGACCAAGGCGCGGGGTGATGCCGCCGAAGATGCCGCCCTGGCCCATCTGCGTCGCCATGGGCTCGCGCTGGTGCAGCGCAATTTCAGGACGCCCGGGCGCGGTGGCGGCGAAGTCGATTTGATTATGCGCGAGCCCGACGGCACGCTGGTCTTCGTGGAGGTGCGCCAGAGGGCCAGTGCCAGCCGGGGCGGTGCCGGCGCCAGCATCACCGGCATCAAGCAGCGTCGCATTGTGTTCGCGGCGCGGCACTTTTTGCTGCGGCTTGGCTCAGAGCCTCCATGCCGCTTCGATGTGGTGCTGCTCGAAGGCGAGCGCATCGACTGGCTGCGCGCAGCTTTTGATGCATCGGGCGCATTTTGATACAACCCCCCACCGCTATGATCGCGCCATGCTCCTGCAACGCATTCAACAACAGTTCATTGACAGCGCCGACCTGAAGTACCAGTGCGCGCAAGCGCTGGCCCCACAGGTGGAGGCGGCCATCGGTGCCGTGCTCGCCAGCGTCACCGGTGGTGGCAAAGTGCTCTCTTGTGGCAATGGCGCTTCGGCGGCGGCGGCCCAGCATTTCGCCGCCAGCTTCATCGGCCGCTACGACCGCGAACGCCCCGAGCTTGCTGCGTTCTCGCTCTCGTCCGATGCAGCCGTGCTCACGGGCATCGCCACCGATTTCGATGCCCGCTCGGTGTTTGCGCGCCAGGTGCGCGCACTCGGCCAGGCCGGCGATGTGCTGCTGGCGTTGTCGACCAGCGGCAATTCGATCAACGTGCTGGCCGCTGTGGAGGCCGCACACGAGCGCGAAATGACCGTGGTGGCGCTCACAGGCGCGCGCGCGGCGGTCAGCTGGCGCTGCAACTGCGCGACACCGACGTGCACCTGTGCGTGCCGCACGAGCTGCCAGCCCGAATCCTCGAAGTGCATCACCTGGTGCTGCACTGCATTTGCGACGGCGTGGATGCCCAATTGCTGGGCCTGCCCGATGCTTCCATTCCTCACCTGGAGAGTTCCTCATGAACCTGTTTCATCAACCCCGCTCCCTGAACCGGCTCATGGCCATCGGCCTGGCCGTGGTGGCTCTGGGTGCCACGCTGTCCGCCTGTGCGCCCCTGATGGTGGCGGGCGCTGCCACGGGTGCCCTCGTCGTGGTGGACCGCCGCACGCCGGGCGCTCAGCTCGACGATCAAGGCATCGAACTGCGCGCCGGCAACCGCGTGAGCGATCAGCTGGGGGAAGGCCGTGCGCGCGTGGCCGTGAGCAGCTACAACCGCCGTGTGTTGCTGACCGGTGAAGCGTCGAACGAGGCGATCAAGACGCAGGTCGGGCAGATCGTTTCGCAGGTGGAAAACGTCAAGGAAGTGATCAACGAGCTCGGCGTGACCTCCAGCCCGTCGTTCAAGGAGCGCGCCACCGACACGCTGATCACTGGCCGGCTCAAGGCCAGCCTCGTGGACGCAAAGGACATTTCCGCCAGCGCGTTCAAGGTGGTCACCGAACGTGGCACCGTCTACCTGATGGGCCGCGTCACGCAGCGGGAGGCCGATCGCGCCACCGACCTCGCGCGCAACACCTCGGGCGTTGCACGCGTGGTGCGCGTGTTCGAGATCGTCACCGAAGCCGAACTCGCCGGCACGCAGACGCAGCCGGCACCTGCCAAGTAAGTAAGGCGGCTACTTCAGTCTTTTGATGAGACTGGAGGTGTCCAGGCGGTTGCCGCCTGCCGCCTGGATGTCGGCATAGAACTGGTCCACCAGCGCCGTCACCGGCAGGCGCGCGCCGTTGCGCTTGGCCTCGTCGAGCACCAGCCCGAGGTCTTTGCGCATCCAGTCGACCGCAAAGCCGAAGTCGAACTTGTCAGCCACCATGGTCTTGCCGCGGTTGTCGAGCTGCCAGCTTTGCGCCGCACCCTTGCCGATCACATCAAGCACCTGGTTCATGTCCAGCCCGGCCTTCTGGCCGAAGGCTATGGCCTCCGACAGGCCTTGAACCAGTCCGGCGATGCAGATCTGGTTCACCATCTTGGTGAGCTGGCCCGCACCGCTCTCGCCCATGAGCGTGAAGGCGCGCGAGAACGCCATGGCGACCGGCTTCACCGATTCAAACGCGGCGGCGTCACCACCACACATCACCGTGAGCGCACCGTTCTGCGCGCCGGCCTGACCGCCCGACACCGGCGCATCCACGAACGCAATGCCCAGCGCCTTGCCCGCGCGATGCAGCTCACGCGCCACGTCGGCCGACGCGGTGGTGTGGTCGACGAACACGGCACCCGCCGACATGCCCGCAAAGGCGCCGTCGGCACCCAGCGTGATCGAGCGCAAGTCTTCGTCGTTGCCCACACAGGCAAACACGATGTCGGCACCCTGAGCTGCCTCACGCGGCGTGGACTTGCTCGAACCACCGAACGCCGCCACCCACGCCACCGCCTTGCCGCCCGAGCGGTTGTAGACCGTTACCGAATGCCCCGCCCTAGCCAGATGCCCGGCCATGGGATACCCCATGACACCCAGGCCAAGAAACGCCACACGGCGCGAGGGAGTGGATTCGTAGGTGCGATCAGCAATGTTGGACATGGAGGTGCTTTCAATTTCGAGAAATGCCGCGGAACCGGCTTCGCCGGGCCGCAGGCATTGCCCCCTTGAGGGGGTGACGCGCCGCAGGCGCGGCGCGGGGGTGGGTCAATCTCGGCGCGGGGGGGTTACACAATCGTGAGGTGCTCGGTGCCCGCAGCCAGATCGAGCGATTTTGCACGCTGGCTGTTGAGCTTGATCTGCAGACGCAGGTCGTTGAGCGAGTCGGCGTTGCGCAGCGCGTCTTCGAGCGTGATCAGGTTGGCCTCGAAGGCGTTGAACAGCGCCTGGTCGAAGGTCTGCATGCCCATCTGCGTGCTCTTCTTCATGATCTCCTTGATCTCGGCGACATCGCCCTTGAAGATCAGGTCGGAGATCAGCGGCGAGTTCAGCATGATCTCCACCGCCGCATGGCGCCCCTTGTTGTCCTGGCGCGGCACCAGGCGCTGGGAAACCAGCGCGCGCAGGTTCAGCGAGAGGTCCATCAGCAACTGGCTGCGGCGCTCTTCGGGGAAGAAGTTGATGATGCGGTCCAGCGCCTGGTTGGCGCTGTTGGCGTGCAGAGTGGCCAGGCAGAGGTGGCCGGTCTCCGAAAACTGGATCGCGTGCTCCATGGTCTCGCGGTCGCGGATCTCGCCCATCAGGATCACATCGGGCGCCTGTCGCAGCGTGTTCTTGAGCGCAGCTTCCCAACTGTCGGTGTCCAGACCCACTTCGCGCTGCGTGACCACGCAGTTCTTGTGCGGGTGCACGAATTCCACCGGGTCTTCGATGGTGATGATGTGACCGTGCGTATGTTCGTTGCGCCAGTCGACCATGGCCGCCAGCGATGTGGACTTGCCCGAGCCGGTGGAGCCCACCAGGATGCACAGGCCGCGTTTGGAAAGTACCACGTCCTTGAGCACCTGGGGCAGGCCGAGCTGGTCGATGGTGGGCAGCACGGCGGGAATGGTCCGCAGCACCATGCCGACCTTGCCCTGCTGGATGAAGGCGCTCACACGGAAGCGACCGATCGAGGGCGGTGAGATTGCAAAGTTGCACTCCTTGGTGCGCTCGAACTCGGCCGCCTGCTTGTCGTTCATGATGGCGCGCGCCAGCGACAGCGTGTGCGTGGCGTTGAGCGGCTGGGGCGACACCTTGACCACCGAGCCATCCACCTTGATGGCGGGTGGAAAGTCGGCTGTGATGAAAAGGTCGCTGCCGGTCCGGCTGAGCATGAGGCGCAGCAGGTCGTTGATGAATTTGGATGCCTGGTCGCGTTCCATGAAAGGGTCCTTTTGATCAGATGCGAGGGCCGCCGCGTCGGGCCGCCCCAAGCAAGGCCAGCCCACCTGGGGGGCAGCGACCCGCGCAGCGGTGGAGCGTGGGGGCCGTCATGCTTAGCCTGGGAAGTTTTCTGGAATTTTGGCTTTGCCGCGAGCTTCCGCCGGGCTGATCACGTTGCGCTTGACCAGCTCCGAGAGGTTCTGGTCGAGCGTCTGCATGCCCACGCTGTTGCCGGTCTGGATGGCGGAATACATCTGCGCCACCTTGCCTTCGCGGATCAGGTTGCGGATGGCGCTGGTGCCCAGCATGATCTCGTGCGCAGCCACGCGGCCCGAGCCGTCCTTGTTCTTGCACAGCGTTTGTGAAATCACCGCCACCAGCGATTCGGACAACATGGCGCGGACCATGTCTTTCTCTTCCGCCGGGAACACGTCGATGATGCGGTCGATCGTTTTTGCGGCGCTCGAGGTGTGCAAGGTGCCGAACACCAGGTGGCCGGTTTCTGCCGCGGTCATGGCGAGGCGAATGGTCTCCAGGTCGCGCATTTCGCCAACCAGAATGGCGTCTGGGTCTTCACGCAGCGCCGAACGCAGCGCGTTGGCGAAGCTCAGTGTGTGCGGGCCGACTTCGCGCTGGTTCACCAGGCACTTCTTGGACTCGTGCACGAACTCCACCGGGTCTTCCACCGTCAGAATGTGGCCGTACTCGGTTTCGTTGAGGTGGTTGACCATGCCGGCCAGCGTGGTGGACTTGCCCGAGCCGGTGGGGCCGGTCACCAGCACCAGGCCGCGTGGGCGCAGGGCGAGGTCACCGAAGATCTTGGGCGCGTTGAGTTGTTCGAGCGTGAGGATCTTGCTGGGAATCGTGCGGAACACCGCGCCGGCACCCCGGTTGTGGTTGAACGCGTTGACGCGAAAACGAGACAGGCCTTCGATCTCGAACGAGAAATCGCACTCCAGAAATTCTTCGTATTGCTTGCGCTGGCTGTCGTTCATGATGTCGTACACCATGCCGTGGACCGCCTTGTGGTCCAGGGGTTCGACGTTGATGCGTCGCACGTCGCCATGCACCCGTATCATGGGTGGAAGACCAGCCGAGAGGTGAAGATCGGACGCTTTGTTCTTGACGCTGAAGGCCAGCAGTTGGGTGATGTCCATCCCGGGGGTCCCTGTTTGGTTGGGTAATGACGGCAGATTATGACGACGATTGAAGGCAACCTCCATACCGTACGGAGCCGTGTTTCGCGCGCTTGTAGAGAGGCCGGACGCGATGTGAACGAGGTCACGCTGCTGGCCGTATCGAAGACCTTCGGCCCCGACGCCGTTCGTCAGGCGCAGGCTGCCGGCCAGCGCGCTTTTGGCGAGAACTACGTGCAGGAAGGGGTGGAGAAGATCCTCGTTCTGCGCGAGTCCCCCACCCCTCTGTCGATCGAGTGGCACTGCATCGGACCGGTGCAGAGCAACAAGACCCGCCTGGTGGCCAGTCACTTCGACTGGGTGCAGTCGGTGGATCGGCTGAAGATCGCCGAGCGCCTGAGCGAGCAGCGCCCACCCGACCTGCTACCCCTACAGGTATGCCTGCAGGTCAACGTGGATGGCGGACCCACAAAGTCCGGCGTCTCGCCCGAAGAGCTGCCGGCCCTCGCGCGCGCCGTGAGCGAGTTGCCGCGGTTGCGTTTGCGCGGCCTCATGTGCATTCCCGAACCCGTTGCGGATTTCGAGGCGCAAAGCGCGGTGTTCCTGCGCGCACGCGCCTTGTGGGACGAGTTGCGTGCGGGGGGCTTCGAGATCGACACCCTGTCCATGGGCATGAGCGACGACCTGGAGGCTGCCATCTCGGCGGGTTCGACCATGGTTCGCGTGGGGCGCTCGATTTTCGGCAGCCGCCAGCGCCCGGTCACTTCAGCGGCTTGACGTTCCCGCAGTTCGCCGAGAGCCACTTGCCCTGACCGTCCATGGTGACGTTCTGCGGCTTGCCCTGGTGGGTCGTCTTCATGAGCATCTTCATGGTGTAGGCGCTGTCGCCCTCGAAGGTGTAAGTGCCTTCGCCGCTGGAGGGCGGGTTCCTGCACACGAAGTTCATCTTCACCACGTTGGCGCTGCGTGAGGTGACAGTGGTGGTGCAATCGCCTTCTGTCTGCACCGGCATTTCCTGTTTCGCCGCCATCTCGGGCGTGATGCACATCTTCATGCTCATGCCTCCACCAGCTGCCGGCGCCGGCACGGTCACGCCTTGCTTGGCCATCATGTCCTGCATCATCTTGCGCTCTGCGGGCGACATGCCGGCCATCTGCTTCTGCATCTGCGCCATGGCCTGGTCCATCTCGGCGTTGCCTCCCATCTTCTGCGTCATTTCCCACAGGCCGGGCTTGGTGCTCTGGGCATGGGCGAGTGGGGTGGCAGCGAGGGTGCACAGAAGCAGGGCGGCGTGACGTTTCATGGTGACTCCAGAGAGGGATGCCCGGTATTCTGCGTCGAGTCGACGGCTTGTCAAAGCGGCAAGCGCGCACTGTCCTTCACTTCTTCCATCACCGCATAGGTGCGCGTCTCCCGCACGCCCGGCAGCTGCCAGAGCACGTTGCCGGCGAACTCGCGGTAGGCGGCCATGTCGGCCATGCGGGTCTTGAGCAGGTAGTCGAAGCCGCCGGCGACCATGTGACATTCCATGATCTCGTCGCGCACGTGCACGGCGGCCTTGAATTCGTTGAACACATTGGGCGTGGTGCGGTCCAGCAGCACCTCCACGAAAACCATCATGCCGCGACCCAGCTTGAGCGGGTTGAGCCTTGCTTCGTAACCCAGGATGTAGCCGTCGCGCTGCAGCCGCTGAGTGCGCGCCAGCACCGCCGTGGGTGAGAGCGCCACCGTTTCGGCGAGCTTGAGGTTGGTGATGCGGCCGTCGGCTTGCAGCAGCTTGAGCAGCTTGAGGTCGATGCGATCGAGGCTGGCTTCGGTGGAATTCATGAAGTGAATTATCCAGTCTGAGGCTAGCTTAATGGTGAAAAACTCGTGAGTATCCGATTCAACATACGCACACTCACAACACTTGGCCCTTTTCTGGAGTCTTTCATGCCACGCCCCTCCGACGTCCTTCCCTCGCCGTACCGCCCGGAAACCGGGGTGCTGGCCCACCGCCTTGTCTCTCTGCAGGGTGCACTGGACTGGTCGGCCGCTGCAACCGTGGCCGCGCCCTGGGTGCAGGCGGTGCGCCGCAACCCGCCGCCGTTCTGGGCCATGGAAAGCCTGCTCAAGGAGTACCCGATTTCCAGCGCCGAAGGTTTGGCGCTGATGCGCCTGGCCGAGGCGCTGCTGCGGGTGCCGGATGCCGAAACTGCGATTGCCCTCACCGCCGACCAACTGGGTCGCGCCGACTTCGATGGCGCGGCGGACTCGACGCTGGCGCGCCTGTCTTCCACCGCCATCGCCATGTCGAAGAAGTTCCTGCCCGAAGCGGGCAACGAGCCGGGCCTGCTCTCCAAGCTGGGTGCACGCACGGTGGTGGCCGCCACGCTGCGCGCGGTGCAACTGCTGGGCCGGCAGTTTGTGCTGGGGCAAACCATCGAAGAGGGCATGAAGGAGGCGGCAAACGCCAAGAAAGCGCAACGCCAGCTGAGCTTCAGCTTCGACATGCTGGGGGAAGGCGCTCGCACCGATGAAGACGCGCTGCGCTACCTGGCGAGCTACCAGCAGGCCATCGCCGCGATTGCGCGCGACGCAGACGCATCGCGCCACCCGAGCCAGAACGACGGCATCTCCATCAAGCTCAGCGCGCTGCACCCGCGCTACGAAGATGCGCAGTGCGAACGCGTGCTCGCGGAACTGGTGCCGCGCGTGTGGCCGCTGTGCGAAGCGGCCGCCGCGGCCAACCTCAACCTCACCATCGATGCCGAGGAGGTGGACCGGCTGGAGCTCTCGCTCGCGGTGTTCGAGGCGCTGGCCGGGCGCGTGGCGCAACATTGCCCGCAATGGCAAGGCTTCGGTCTGGCGCTGCAGGCGTACCAGACGCGTGCGGTGGAGCTGATCGAGCACGTGACCGCGCTGGCGCGTCGGCACCGGCTCAAGTTCATGTGCCGGCTGGTCAAGGGCGCTTACTGGGACGCCGAGATCAAGCGCGCGCAGGAGCTGGGCCTGGCCGCCTACCCCGTGTTCACGCGCAAACCCCACACCGACGTGAGCTACCTGGCCTGCGCGCGCGCGCTGCTGGTGGCGCCCGACGCGATCTTTCCGCAGTTCGCCACGCACAACGCGGGCACCATCGCCGCCATCCTGCAGATGGCTGCCGAAGAAAACGTGCCCTTCGAGCTGCAGCGGCTGCACGGCATGGGCGAGGGGATCTACCGCGAGGTGCTGAAGCACCCCCACGTGGGCTGCCGGATCTACGCCCCGGTGGGCGCCCACCGAGACTTGCTGGCCTATCTGGTTCGCCGCCTGCTGGAGAACGGTGCCAACTCTTCTTTCGTGCACCAGCTGGCCGATGAGTCGGTGGGCATGGACGAGCTCCTGATCTCTCCGCTGGTTCAATCACAACCCGATGCGCCGGATGCCGCCAGGGTGCCCTTGCCACCGCAGCTCTACGGAGAGCGCCGGGTCAACAGCGAGGGCCTGGACCTCGCCGTGGCAGCGCACCGCCAGTCGCTCATGGACGCCCACGCCACGACGGTGGTGAACCGCGTGCCCGAGGCGAACAGCGACGAGGTGAAGGCCGCTTGTGAACGCGCCGAGCGGGCTTTCGCGGGCTGGAACCACACGCCGGTGGCCGAGCGCGCCGCCACCTTGCGCCGCGCGGCCGATGCCATGCAGCAGCAATTGCCCCGCCTGTGCGCGTTGCTGGTGAAAGAGGCGCGCAAAACCTGGGGCGATTCGGTGTCCGAGGTGCGTGAGGCGATCGATTTCCTGCGTTACTACGCCAATGAGGCCGAGCGCGTCATGGCACCCATTGCATTGCCTGGCCCCACTGGCGAGAGCAATACCCTGCGTCTGGAAGGACGCGGTGCGTGGGTCTGCATCAGCCCCTGGAATTTTCCCCTGGCCATCTTCATGGGTCAGGTGGCAGCCGCGCTGTCCACCGGCAACACCGTGCTGGCCAAGCCGGCGGAGCAGACGCCGGCCATTGCTCTGGAAGCTGTGAAGCTGCTGCATGCCGCTGGTGTGCCCACGGCTGCGCTGCAGGTGCTGCACGGCCCGGGCGAGACCGTGGGTGCGGCGCTGGTCGCGCAGCCGGGCATTGCCGGCGTGGTGTTCACCGGCTCCACCCAGGTGGCTCGCATCATTCACCGCGCGCTCGCCGCCAAGGACGGCCCCATCGTTCCGCTCATTGCCGAAACCGGCGGCATCAACGCCATGCTGGTGGACAGCACGGCATTGCCCGAACAGGTGGCCGATGCGGTGGTGCAGAGCGCGTTCCGCAGTGCGGGGCAGCGCTGCTCGGCGCTGCGCCTGTTGTGCGTGCACGAAGCGATTGCCGACGGCGTGATCGCCATGATCCAGGGCGCGGCGCAGGAACTCGTGGTGGGCAACCCGGTCGACCTGGCCACCGACCTGGGCCCGGTGATCGACGCCGAGGCCTTCACCGGCATCGGCGCCCACCTGGAGCGCCTGCACGCGCAGGCCCGTGCGCTGCTGCCACCTTCGAAGCTCTCGCATGCCGTGCCACACCTCATCGCGCCGCAGATGTTCGAGGTGCCGGCGATTGCGGACGTCAAGCAGGAGATCTTTGGCCCCGTGCTGCATGTGGTGCGCTGGGGCGGTGACCCGATGGCGGTGATCGGACAGATCAACGCCTTGGGTTATGGCCTCACGCTCGGTATTCAGACCCGCATCGACAGCCGCGCACAGGCGCTGGCGGCCGCCGCGCGGGTGGGCAACGTTTACGTGAACCGCAACATGATCGGCGCGGTGGTGGGCGTGCAGCCTTTCGGTGGCGAAGGCCTGAGCGGAACCGGCCCCAAGGCCGGTGGGCCGAACTACCTCATGCGCTTCTGTGCTGAGCAGACGCTGACCATCAACACGACCGCCGCCGGCGGGAACGTGGCGCTATTCACCAGCTGAACGCCCCCGGGGCGTGATTGCGGCGGTGCGATACTCGCACCCGTATGAGCATCACGCCCGTCATACCCGCCGCTCCCCGCCCGGTCGACTCGGGATTTCGCCCGCTGGACGCCGGTTGGCGGCAGTGGATCGCCGAGAACCGGCTGCGCAACTGCACGCCCGAATCCATGCAGGTCACCATGGTGCAGGCCGGGCTGGACCCCGCTGAATGCGAGGCCGCCATCCGCGCCATGGAGAACGACCCGGCTTTCCTCGCCGCACGGAAGTTTCAGCAATTGCAGGGCAAGCTGGAGTCCGTCATGGCCAACCAGCAGAAGCTGCGCGAACTCGACCCGCTGTACGGCCATGTGGAGAAGCGCAGCCGTGTTTCGCTGGGCGAGTTCCTGGACAAATATGTGATGGGCAGCCGACCCGTGGTGCTGACCGACGTGGCGCGCGACTGGCCCGCGCTTGGGCGCTGGTCGCCGCAGGATCTGCGCCAGCGATTCGGCCACCTGGAGGTGGAGGTGCAGGCCGAGCGAAGCGCCGACCCACACTACGAGGTCAACAAACTCGAACACCAGCGCAAGACGCGCCTGTCGGACTTCGTGGACCGTGTGCTCGCCGGTGGCGCGACCAACGACTACTACCTCACCGCCAACAACGAGATGCTCGGCCGCCCCGGCTTCGCGCCACTGCTGGACGACATCGGCACGCTGCCCGATTTTTGTGACCGCTCGCAGCTGGCGCGGCGCGCGTCGTTCTGGTTCGGCCCGGCCGGCACTGTCACGCCGCTGCACCACGACACCATCATGTTGTGCCACACGCAGATCGTGGGCCGCAAACGTTGGCGCTTCATCTCGCCGCTGCAGACGCCGCTGCTCTACAACCACTTCGATGTCTACAGCCCGATCGATCTCGACCAGCCCGACCTGGCGCGTTATCCGCTGTTTGCGCAGGCCACGGTGCTCGATGTGGTGGTGGAGCCGGGCGAAACGGTGTTTCTGCCGCTGGGGTGGTGGCACCAGGTCCGTTCGCTGGACGTGAGCCTGTCGTTCTCGTTCTCCAACATCGCCGTGCCCAACCAGTACACCTTCGACAACCCCCGCATCACCAACTGGTAGCCGGATGAAAACCACCTCCCCGGATTCCGACGCCCAGCACATCCAGCAGTGGCTGGACGAGCACCGCATCACCGAAGTGGAATGCATCATCCCCGACATGGCGGGACAGGCGCGCGGCAAGATCGTGCCGCGCCACAAGTACGACCCTTCGGTGGGCCTGCGCCTGCCCGAGGCGGTGTTCGCCATGACGGTGACCGGGGACTATCCGGAAAAGGACTACACCTCCGTGGCCGACCCGGACATGCTGCTCAAGCCCGATCCGAACACGCTGCGGCCGGTGCCGTGGGCCAAGGAGCCCACAGCGCAGATCATTCACGATTGTTTTGCGTTTAACGGCGCGCCTTTTGCGCTGTCTCCGCGCAACGTGCTGCGCCGCGTGCTCAAGCTGTACGCCGACGAAGGCTGGAAGCCGGTGGTGGCGCCCGAGATGGAGTTCTACCTGGTGCAGGTCGAGCCCGACGAAGACATCCCCCTGAAGCCGCCAGTGGGCCGAACGAAGCGCACCGAGGCGGGCATGCAGAGCTTCTCGATGGATGCGATCAACGAGTACGACGACATCTTCGATGTGATGTACGACTGGTGCGAGGCCGAGGGCATCCAGCTCGACACGCTGATCCACGAGATGGGCACCGCGCAGATGGAGATCAACCTCGACCACGGCGACCCGCTGCCGCTGGCCGATCAGGTTTTTTTGTTCAAGCGCACCATCCGCGAGGTGGCGATCCGGCACCAGATGTACGCCACCTTCATGGCCAAGCCCATGCAGGGTCAGCCGGGCAGCGCCATGCACATCCATCAGAGCGTGGTCGGCATCGACGATGGCAAGAACATCTTCAGCCGCGCCGATGGTGAAGCCTCCGAGCGATTTCTGCATTTCATCGGTGGCCTGCAGACCTACCTGCCGGCGGCCACTGCGTTCTTCGCGCCCTACGTGAATTCTTACCGCAGGCTATCGCGCTTCACCTCGGCGCCGATCAACCTGAGCTGGGGCTATGACAACCGCACCTGCGGTTTGCGCGTGCCGCACTCGGGCCCCGAGGCGCGGCGCGTGGAGAACCGTCTGGCCGGTGTGGACGTGAATCCTTATCTAGCTATTGCGGCCAGCCTGGCGTGTGGCTACCTCGGCATGAAGCACGCCATCAAACCCACCGAGCCGCTCAAGGGCAGCGCCTACGAGCAGCCGCACCAGTTGCCGCGCCATCTGGACGAAGCGGTGGAAAAGCTCATGGCGTGTGCGCCGCTGGTCGAACTCTTCGGTGAGCACTTCATCCAGACCTACAGCGCGATCAAGGAAGTGGAATACCGCGAGTACTTCGAGGTGATCAGTCCGTGGGAGCGGCGTTTTCTTCTGCTACACGTTTAAGAAAGAACCAGCATCCCCGCAGTGGGGTTCTGCAGCAGCGCGTCCAGCGCTTCGATTGGCAGCGGCTTGGCGAACAGGTGGCCCTGAAACTGGTCGCAACCCTGGTAGGCCAGAAAGTCGCGCTGCTCCTGCGTCTCCACGCCTTCGGCCACCACCTGCAGGCTCAAGCTTTGCGCCAGCGCAATGATGGCGCGTGAGATGGCGGCGTCGTTGGGGTCGGTGAGCACGTCGGCCACAAAGCCCTTGTCGATCTTGAGCTGGTCCAGCGGCAGGCGCTTGAGCACCGACAGTGACGAATAACCGACGCCGAAATCGTCCAGCGACAGCGTCACGCCCAGCGCCTTGAGCATGCCCATCTTGTCGATGGTGATCTCCATGCGGTCGGCCAGCAGGCTTTCGGTGAGCTCGAGCTTGAGCTTGTGCGGACGGATGCCGGTGCGCGTGATGGCGGCCATCACCATGTCCACGAAGTCTGGGTGGCGGAACTGGCGCACGCTCACGTTCACGGCGATGCTGAGGTTGGCGGTCTGTGCGCGGTCGGCCCAGGCGGCGAGTTGCTCGCAGGCGGTTTCCAGCACCCACTGGCCCAGCGGCAGGATGAGCCCGGTGTCCTCCGCCACCGGAATGAAGTCGGCTGGCGTCATGAGCCCGCGCTGTGGATGCTGCCAGCGCACCAGCGCCTCCACGCCGGTGATCACGCCCACGCGGTCCACCTGCGGCTGGTAATACACCACGAACTGCTGTTCGTTGAGCGCCACGCGCAGGTCGGAACCCACTGTGGCGTTGGCACTCACCGTGGCCTGCATGCCTGGGTCGAAAAAGCACAGCGTGTTGCGACCGAGCGACTTGGCCTGGTACATCGCCAGGTCGGCCTGCTTGAGCAGTTCTCCCACATCGCTCTGCTGGCCGGTGAACGAGGTCACGCCGATGCTGGGCGTGGCGAAATGCTGGTGTCCGGTGAGCTGGAAGGGCTCGCGCAGGGTATTGAGCACTTTCTCGGCCAGTGCGCGTGCCTTGAAGGCGGCGGCCTCCGGGTCGGTGCTGAGGTCGTCGACCATCACCACGAACTCATCGCCGCCCAGGCGCGCCACCATGTCGGTCTTGCGCACGCTTCGGGTCAGGCGCTGCGCCACCTTCTGCAACAGCTGGTCGCCCATATGGTGGCCCAGCGTGTCGTTGAGGATCTTGAAGTTGTCCAGGTCGATGAACATCAAGGCGCCGTGCTGGCCCGAGCGTGCGCTGGCGGCCAGTGCCTGCTGCAGTCGGTCCAGCAACAACTGCCGGTTGGGCAGGTCGGTCAGCGCGTCGTAGAAAGCCAGGTGGCGGATCATGTCCTCGGCGGTCTTGCGCTGCGTGATGTCGCGCCCCACCGCCACCCAGTGGGTGATGTCTTCGGCCGTGGCCTGCACCGACACCACTTCAAGCTCCACCCAGAACATGGCGCCGTTCTTGCGCCGAACCATCAGCTCGGTGCGGGCCTGCCGCGATTGCTGCAGGCTCTGCGCGAGCTCGCGCAATTTGGTGATGGCCGGGTCGAGCTCCAGCAGCATGCGCGGCGTCTGCCCCAGTACCTCGGCCCGGCTGTAGCCCGTGTGCTGCTCGAAGGCGTCGTTGACGAAAACGATGCGGGGCTCCTGATCTTCGGTGCCGGCGCCGGTCTCGGCGATCACCACGATGTCGTTGAGGCGAGAGACGCTGGTCTCCAGCAGCATCAGCTGTTCCTGCGATCGGCGGCGCTCGGTGACGTCGCGGAAATACACCGCCAGCCCTTCGGCAAAGGGGTAGGCGCGCACCTCCAGCCATTTGCCCAGCGTAGGGAAGAAATCTTCCAGCTCGACGCGCCGGTTGGTGTGCAGCGATCTGGTGAGCTGGTCCTTCAGGCGCTGGGCCAGACCGGGGCTGAAGTCCTGCCAGACCTCCATGCCCAGCAGGTCGGCCGTGGTCTTCTGCAACAGACGCTCGCTCTCCTGGTTCAGGTACGTGAAGCAGCACTGGCGGTCCAGCGTGACAAAGGCTTCGGTGATGCTGGCCAGCGTGGTGGTCAGGCGCATGGCCAGGCGCAGCGTGTCCTGCTGTGCCTGCTTCTGCGCCGAGATGTCCTGGATCGCACCCTGGATGCGTGCGATCTCGCCATCGGCGCGACGCACCGCCGTGCCCACGGTGCGCACCCATTTCGGACTGCCACCCTCCACCAGGACCTGAATCTCTTCGTCAAACGACTCGCCGTTCTGCGCGCAGCGCTCCAGCCGCTGGCGGATGCCGCTGCGCCACTCGGGCGTGTAGCGTTGCACCATCGATTCCAGATCCTTGACTTGCTCGTGGTCGCTCAGGCCGAGGATGGTGGCGAACTCGTCCGAGTGCACCACCTTGCGCGTCGACAACTGCAGCGACCAGCTGCCAGCGCCCGCAGTGTGTTCGGTGAGGTTCAGGCGGCTTTCGCTCTCGCGCAACACATTCGCGTTGTACTGTTCGATCTGCTCGCTGCGGCGTGCCAGCGCCAGCACGCCGGCGGCGTGGCTGGCCAGCACGCGCAGCACGGGCGTGGCGGTCTGCCCGTCGCGGCTGGCGTCGGCATCGAGCAGCAGCAGGCCAGTCTGGGTGGAGGTGCCGGTGGCCGGGAGAGGAAGCCAGTGGGCGCAGCGCCAGCCTGTGCGTGTGGGGCGGTTCTTGCCGGTGGTGGCCAGCACCCAGCCCTCTGTGGCCGGGTGCGCCAGCACCTCTGCACAGGCGAGCAGGGCTGCATGCACGGCATCGGGTGCCAGCCCGTGCGCGCCCAGCACCTCGGCGGGTTTGCGGGCCGCGTCCACCAGCAGCGCCGCCCCGGTGCCCGCGAGTTCCGAAGCCAGTTCGGCCAGCCGGTCGAATTCCACGCGCTGATGGAAGGCAGGAAACGACCCGGTGCGCTCGAAGGCGAGGTCAGAGACCAGGGGAGCGCGGCTGATGTCGGGTCCGGGGCGCATGGTCGGTGGGGGGTGTTTCAAACGGTGGGGAGGCAGGGGTGTCTGGCCGAGCATACAGAGCCCAGGGCCGCGTGCGAGACGCGAAGCGCCGTGCAAGTCGTGAAGTTGTGCACGTCGAAAGCGGGCTTGCTGGATATTTGTAACAAAGGTGTGAGATTTTGTAGTCTTTGCCCTAACATAAACCGTTGCCAGTCCTCTGGCCTCGCCCCGGCAACGCACCCATTTCTGCCATCGCCGAACTGAACTTTGAGGGAGTTGATTGTGAGCACACTCGCAGAACTCAGGCAATACAGCGACGTCGCCAGCCTGAAATCCGCGCTGCACCAGCTGTGCAGTGAGTTCGGTCGCATCACGCGTCTGGACATCCTCACCGCCATGCACGAAGGCACCAAGCAGGCGATCTGCTTTCTGCGCATGGAACGCCCCGAACAGGAGCAGGTGCTCATGAAGAGCCTGGGCGTGGGCCGCTTCGGTGGCGAAGTGGTTTTCGTGCTCAACCTCAACATGCCGGTGACGGCGGAAGAGGGGCCCTCCTCACAGTGGGCTGACTCGGACATCTATTGATCTCTGCGGCGCCCCAGGCGCCGCTTCTCTTTAAGCCTCCTGTCTCCCGATTGACCTCCGCGCGCCTGGTGGCCGCGCAAAATCCGCGCATGGAATCCTTGCGCTCCCCCCTGTCTGCACAGATTGTTCAATGGCTGGTTGCGCCGGGTGACGTGGTGCGTGCTGGTGATGTGGTGGTGGTGCTGGAGGCGATGAAGATGGAGCACGAGGTGCATGCGCCTTCGGCTGCGCGGGTGCTCGAAGTCTTCTACTCGGAAGGCGATGCGGTTCAGGCGGACGATGTGCTTCTGCGCTCGGAGCCATCGCAGGCCGAGGAGCTCGAAAAGGTGCAGGTTTCACCATCAATCGCGGTGTCAGGGGCGCCGCGCGCCGATCTGGAGCGGCTTCTGCAGCGACAGGCGTTCACGCTGGACGCCGCGCGCCCCGAGGCGGTGGCGCGCCGTCACGCACAGGGCCAACGGACAGCGCGCGAGAACATCGCCGACCTGTGCGACGACGACAGTTTTCTCGAGTACGGCGCACTCGCGGTGGCCGCGCAGCGCAGCCGCCGCAGCGAAGAAGACCTGATCGCCAACACGCCGGCCGATGGCATGGTCACCGGCATCGGCTCGGTGAATGGCCACCGCACCGTGATGCTGGCGTACGACGCCACCGTGCTGGCCGGTACCCAGGGCATGCGCAACCACCAGAAGACCGACCGGTTGCTCGGCATTGCGCTGGACCAGCGGCTGCCGGTGGTGCTG
The DNA here is from genome assembly GCF_002127265.1 of Hydrogenophaga sp. IBVHS1. GTDB lineage: Bacteria > Pseudomonadota > Gammaproteobacteria > Burkholderiales > Burkholderiaceae_C > Hydrogenophaga. The sequence continues at coordinate 29,591 of NZ_NFUU01000001.1, forward strand.
TTCGCCGAAGGCGGTGGCGGGCGGCCGGGCGACACCGACATGCCGATCGTCGCCGGCCTGCACGTGGGCACCTTCGCTGCGTTTGCGCGCTTGAGTGGTCAGGTGCCTGTGGTGGGCATCGTCAGCGGGCGCTGCTTTGCTGGCAACGCCGCGCTGCTGGGTTGCAGCGACGTGGTCATTGCCACCCGGAACGCCAACATCGGCATGGGTGGGCCTGCCATGGTGCAAGGCGGCGGGCTGGGCCGCTTCAAGCCTGAGGACATTGGCCCCAGCGACGTGCAGCAGGCCAATGGCGTCATTGACGTGCTGGTGGACGACGAGGCGCAGGCGGTGGCCGCCGCGCGCCATTACCTCTCATTCTTCACGGGCCGCCAGGACGCATGGACCGCGCCCGATGCGTTGGCGCTGCGCGATGTCGTGCCCGAAAACCGGCTGCGCGTGTACGACAGCACCGCCGCCATGCAGGGCCTGGTGGACCAGGGCAGCCTGCTCGCGCTGCGCACCGGCTTCGGCACCGGCATCCACACCGCACTGGCGCGCATCGAGGGTCGGCCCGTCGGGCTGATGGCCAGCAATCCGCTGCACCTGGGCGGTGCCATCGACCCCGATGCCGCCGACAAGGCCGCGCGTTTCATGCAGCTGTGCAATGCCCATGGTCTGCCCATCGTCAGCCTGGTGGACACGCCGGGCTTCATGGTCGGGCCGGCCACCGAGGCGCGAGCCCAGGTGCGACATGCCAGCCGCCTGTTCGTGGTTGCGGCGAATCTGCGGGTGCCATTCTTCAGCGTGGTGCTGCGCAAGGGTTATGGTCTGGGCGCCATGGGCATGGCGGCTGGCGGATTTCACGCACCCGTGTTCACGGTGGCCTGGCCCACGGCCGAATTCGGCGCCATGGGGCTGGAAGGAGCGGTGCGGCTGGGTTACCGCAAGGAGCTGGAGGCCGAGCCCGAAGGGCCGCAGCGCGATGCATTGTATGAAGCGCTGCTGGCCCGGCAATACAACAACGGCGCGGCGGTGCAGATGGCGGCCACGCTGGAGATCGATGCGGTGATCGACCCCGCGCAAACGAGAGACTGGCTGGCCAGGGGATTGGCGGGGGCCCGGGTGGCCGAGCCGCGCGCGGCGCGCTTCATCGACCCCTGGTGAGGCCCGGCGTCAAATCAGGTCGCCGAAACCCGTGGTGCGCACGCCTGCGCTGGGCAGCTGGGGCGCGGTCTGGTTGATGTTGATCCAGAACTCGCACACATGCTTCATGGCGCTGAGGAACTGCGAGAACTCGGTGGGCTTGGCGATGTAGGCATTGGTGCCGGCGTCGTAGGCGCGCAGCAGGTCGCTGGGTTCGGTGGATGAGGTCAGCACCACCACGGGGATGTGGTGCAGGCTGTCCGAACCCTTGATTTCCTTGAGCACACCGATGCCATCCAGCAGCGGCATCTTCAGGTCCAGCAGCACCAGCATGGGGTTGCTGCCCGACCGGTTCATGAAACCGTTGCGCCGGTGCAGGTAGTCCAGCGCCTGCATGCCGTCGGAGACGTGCGTCACGCGTCCGTCGAGCCCATGGCGCGCAAGCGCCAGCTTGGTCAGTTCGGCGTCGTCGGGGTTGTCCTCGACGAGCAGGATGGCATCGGCATTTTTGGTCATGATTCCAGGGGGGCTGGCATGGAGTCCATGGGGGACTCGAACCCGTGTGGGCCTTCAAAGGGGAGCGCGAAGTAGAAAGTACTGCCCTCACCAAGCTGGCTTTCGGCCCAGATGCTGCCACCGTGCCGCTCGATGATGCGCCGGGTGAGTGCAAGACCTATGCCAGTGCCCTCGAATTCCGAGGCTCGGTGCAGGCGTTGGAAAACGCCAAACAGTTTCTGTGCGTATTTTGTGTCAAAACCCACACCGTTGTCACGGACAAAGAAGGTGTAGCCGACCACGGGGTCCACGCTCCAGCCCACTTCGATGCGGGTGCGCTCGCGCGGGCGGGTGTATTTGTAAGCATTGCCCAGCAGGTTGGCCCACACCTCCCGCAGCAGCAGAGCGTCGCCCTGCACCACCGGCAGGTCGGGGGCGATCACCCAGTCCACCACCCGGCCCTCGGTGTCGTGACCCAGCTGGCCGACCACGGCATCCACCAGCAGGGTGAAATCGACCGGTGTGAGGTTCACGGCCGAGCGACCCAGCCGCGAGAACGCCAGCAACCCGTCGATGAGCTGGCTCATGTGGCGCGCCGAATTGCCGATCGTGCTCAGGTAACGGCCGCTGACTTCGTCGCACTGGCCACCCAGATGCTCTTCCAGCAGACTCACGAAGCTCGATATGTGGCGCAGCGGTGAGCGCAGATCGTGCGAGACCGAATACGAGAACGACTCCAGGTCCTTGTTGGCGGCCAGCAGTTGCTCGGTGCGCTCCACCACGCGGTTCTCCAGCTCGTCGTTGATGTTGCGCATCAGGTCGTCGAGCCGCTTGGCGTCGGTCATGTCGCGGTTGATCTTCGCGAATCCGCGCAGCTCGCCGCCGTCGTCGCGCAAGGCAATCAGCACCGAGTGCGACCAGTATTGCGAGCCGTCCTTGCGGGTGTGCCAGTTGTGAAGCTCGTGCTGGCCGCGCGAGGCGGCCAGGCGCAGCATCTGGTTGGCGCTGACCTTGCCGTGCTCGGGGTTGGCCGGGTCGAACAGCACACCGTAGTGCCGCCCCACCATCTGAGTCGGCGAGTAGCCATCCATGCGCTGGGCGCTGTCGGTCCAGTCGGTGATGACACCTTCTGCGTCCATGAAGAAAATGCAGTAGTCGCGCAGGTTGTCCACCATCAGGCGGAAGCGCTGTTCGCTCTCCAGCAGCTCGGCCGAGCGCTCGCTGATGCGTTGTTCCAGCTCCTCGTTGAGGTGGATCACGCGTTCTTCGATGCGCTTGCGTTCGGTGATGTCGATGATCTGCACGAACAGGCCTTTGACGCGGCCTTCGTTGACGTCGGGCAGGTAGTTCACGCTGACGAAAATCTCGTGGCCGTCGGCCGTGGGTCGCCAGGTCTCGAAGTGCTGCGGCAGGCCCTTGAGAGCCGCCTCCATGCGGGGTTGGGTTTCAGCCCATACCTCGGCCCGGATGCATTCGCTGACATGGCGCCCGACGATGTGCTGGGGGTCCATGCCGTAGACGCGCAGGTGTTCTGCGTTCGCAAACTGGAACACCAGCCGGTCGTCGACATAGGCGATCAGGCCCGGCACGTGATCGGTGATGGTCTGCAGGAAGCGCTGGTTGTCGCGCAAGGCGGTCTCTGCGGCCTTGCGCCGGGTGATGTCCACCACGGTGGTGTTGCTGCGCAGGAAATTGCCTGCGGCATCGCGCACCGCAGACGACGACAGCAGCGCGCGGAACGTGCTGCCATCGCGGCGGCGCAATTCGTATTCCGTGGCGTCCAGCGCGTCGTCCTGCAGAATCCTCTGCATCCGGGTGTCGAGCAGCGAAACATGCTCTGGCAGCATGATGTCGCGAAAGTTCATCTTGCCAACGACTTCCTCACGCGTGTAACCCAGCCATTCCAGCTCGGTGTCGTTGACCGAGACGAAGTTGCCGCTGACATCAAGCGAGTGGTAGCCGCAGGGCGCCTGGTTGTAGAGCGCCTGCGCCTGTTGCAGCGCCTCGTTGAGCTGCAGGTTGGCGCGGTTGACCCGGTCCTCGGACGCCTTGCGGTCCGAAATGTCGATCATCTGGATGATGATGCCCTGCACCTCGCCGTCTTGCCAGTAGGGTGTGTATTCGATGCTGGCGTAGAAGCGGTGACCGTCGGGGAAGGCGCGCTCGCCCTCAAAGCGCTGGATCTCGCCGGCGAGCGCCGCCTTCAGGTGGGCTTGTGCCGACTCGAAATCCTGCGGTCGTGCGATTTCGCTGAGGTGGCGGTCCACCAGCTTCTTCGTGTCGCCACTCACCCAGCGCGCATAGCTCGCATTGGCAAAGCGGCAGACGAGATCGCGATCGAAGAAGGCCAGCTGCACCGGTACGCTGTTGGTGATGGCCTGCAGGAAATTGCGCTGTGCGGCGAGTGCGTTTTCAGCCGCCTTGCGTTCGGTGATGTCGATCACCGTGCTGTTGCTGCGCACGAAGCGGCCCTGCCGGTCAAAGACGGCGGTGCTGTTGAGCAGCGCAAGGAAGGTGCTGCCGTCGCGGCGGCGCATGCTCACTTCGATGGGTTCGAGTTTGCCGTCGCGCTTGAGCCGGCCCAGCCGATCTTCGGCTTCCTCCAGATCGTTCATGCCGAATACATCGCGAAAGCTCAGTCGGCCCACCACGTCTTCGCGCTCGTAACCCAGCCAGTCGAGTTCCGTGCGGTTCATCAACACGAAGACACCATTCGCGTCCACCGAGTGGTAGCCGCAGGGCGCCTGGTTGTAGATGGTCTGGGCGTCTCGCAGGGCCAGCGCGATGCGCTCCTTGGCCTCGGCCAGCTCATCGGTTCGCTCGCGGACCCGTTGCTCCAGCACGGTGTTGAAGCGCTGGATTTCTTCTTGCTGCTCGTGCAGGGAAGTGATGTCGCGCGACACCGCCAGCAGCATGACCGCACGCCCCTGGGAATCGCAGATGGGCGTGACCATCGTGTCCCACCATTTGGGCGTTCCCTTGAAGGTCGTGCCGTAAGCCACGAATCGCGCGCTTTTGCCGTCGCGCGCGCCATCGATGGCCTCGCGCGCGAGCAGGCCACCCTCCTCGGGCCACCAGGTGGTCCAGTCGCTCAGGCGCACCTGGTCGAAGTCGTCGACTTCCACCAATCGGCAGCCCTGGGCCGTCATCTGAACCACGCGGCCCTGCAGGTCGAGCACCTTGGTGCAGTCGGGGCTGCTGGCAATGATCTGGCGGTTCAGTTCGTCCTTGATGCGTGCATCCGCCTCCAGCGTGCGCATGGGCGTGATGTCCTGCACAAATCCCAGCTGGCTGCTGATCGCACCACTGGCATCGCGCAGCGGTGCGTTGCGCACCAGCACGTGGACCATGTCGTTGCCCGGACGAACCAGGCGGAACTCCACGCTCAGGCCTTCGCCGCGCGAGACCGCCTGCACCCAGTGTTGCTGCACCCGCTCCAGGTCTTCGGGGTGCACGCGGCTGAGCCAGCCGAAGTTGGGGAAGTCCTGCCGTTCGAGGGCAAAGATGTTCTGCAGTTGCTCGTCCACATGGGTGAGCACGCCGGCCTGGTCGGTGCGAAACACGCCGATCGGGAACACGCTGGCCATCGCAGCGAAAAGGGCTTCGTATTCGAGCTGGGCGTTCTGCGGGTTCTGTTCAGAGGGGACGTCGAGCGCAGATTCCAGTGCCAGCGGCAGCGGCGCATGCAAACCATGCACCACGTGATCGCGCGGCACGCCCTGCTGGCCGAGCAGTTGTGCGTAGCTACGGCGCAGGTGCTCGTTCTCCGCCCGCAGGGTTTCGAGTTCCAGCAACAAGGCACGCTCTCGCTCCTGGGCCGCTCTTTCAGGCCGATGCGGATCAAGACGTCGGTCTTGAGAGGGAAGAAGCGCGCTCATTGAGCGCAACTGTACCCCAGGGGGCTATTTGTCAAGCGTGATATTTGACAGTCAGAAACGGGGCAGTTCCGGGTGAGAAATGGCCCCGGCGCGGACCAGCATGCGACCGTATTCAGCACAACGTTGCAGCGTGGGAATGACCTTGCCGGGGTTCAGTAGCCCTTTGGTATCAAACGCCCGCTTCACCCCGAACATCTGCTCGTTTTCCTCCGCGGAGAACTGAACGCACATGCTGTTGAGTTTTTCCACACCCACACCGTGCTCGCCAGTGACGGTTCCGCCCATGGCCACACTGGTCTCCAGGATGTCGGCGCCAAACAGTTCACAGCGGCGCAACTGGTCTGCGTCGTTGGCGTCGAAAAGAATCAACGGGTGCAGGTTGCCATCGCCCGCGTGGAACACGTTCGCGCACCGCAGACCGTACTTTTTCTCCATCTCGGCAATGGCGAGCAGGATGTCGGCCAGGCGTTTGCGCGGGATCGTCGAATCCATGCACATGTAATCGGGGCTGATGCGACCGCTCGCCGGAAATGCATTCTTGCGGCCGCTCCAGAAGCGAAGGCGCTCGGCCTCGTCGCGGCTGACGGCAATGGCGGTGGCGCCGCACCCGCGCAGCACCGCGCTCATGCGGTCGATTTCCTCGGCGACTTCCTCGGGCGTGCCGTCGCTCTCGCAAAGCAGGATCGCCTGTGCGTCGAGGTCGTAGCCGGCATGCACGAAGTCCTCCACCGCAGCGGTCATGGGTTTGTCCATCATTTCCAGTCCGGCCGGGATGATGCCAGCGGCAATCACCGAGGCCACGGCGTCCCCTGCCTTGCGGATGTCGTCGAAGCTGGCCATGATGCAGCGCGCCAGCTGCGGCCTGGGCACCAGCTTGACGGTGACTTCGGTGGTCACGGCGAGCATGCCTTCGCTGCCGATCACCAGCGGCAACAAGTCCAGGCCGGGCCCGTCGAGCGTGTCGCCGCCGAAGGTGACCGGCGCACCTTCGACCGTAAAACCGCGCACGGCCAGCACGTTGTGCAGCGTCAATCCGTACTTGAGGCAGTGCACGCCGCCGGAGTTTTCGGCCACATTGCCGCCGATGGTGCAGGCGATCTGGCTGCTCGGATCGGGCGCGTAGTACAGGCCATGCGGCGCCGCCGCTTCCGAGATGGCCAGGTTGCGCACGCCCGCCTGCACCACGGCCGTGCGGGCGCGCGCGTCGATGCGCAGGATGCGGTTGAATTTCGCCAGTGAGAGCGTGACGCCCTGGGTGTGCGGCATGGCGCCACCGGAAAGGCCGGTGCCCGCACCGCGCGCCACCACCGGCACCTCCAGCCGGTGGCATGCCTTGAGCACCGCTGCCACCTGAGCTTCTGTTTCGGGCAGTGCCACCACCAGCGGACGAGCGCGGTAGGCAGTAAGGCCGTCGCATTCGTAGGGCACGGTGTCTTCGGCCTGCCAGAGCAACGCGTGCGCGGGCAGCACCGCCTGCAGCGCGCGCACCACCTCGGCCTGACGCGCCGCGCGCTGGACCTGGCTGATCTCGGGGACTGAGGTAGGGGCGTTCATGGCAGGGGAGAGGTAAAAAGCTCGGGCCAGTTTATGCCAACGGTGCGCGCCCGGTTTGAAGAAACTTGCAGCGTCGTGTGAACAACGGCGACGGCCGGCCTCTTGAAATCCGTCGGCCCCGACATCAATTTCTGTTCGTGCCAGGCGCGGTCTGCGCCCGATGGCATCCCAACCCATTTTCAGGAGTCTTGCCATGAACAGTCTGATTGCACGCCGCGGGTTTCTCGATGACTTCTTCAAGGAGGTCGGACCCGGTTTTTACGTCAAACCCCTGCACGGCGACGCACTGCCCACGCAGATCCGCATCGATGTGAAGGAAACTCCAGACGCCTACGCCGTGGAGGCCGAAGTGCCGGGCGTGGCGCGTGAAGACATCCAGGTCACGGTCGATGGCGGCGTCGTCACGCTGCGGGCGGAAGTGAAGCAGCAGGACCGCCAGACCGATGGCGAGCGGGTGCTGCGCAGCGAGCGCTTCTATGGCGCTGTCACGCGCAGCTTCCAGTTGCCGCAGGACATCGACAACTCGGCTTCGCGCGCGAAATACGAAAACGGTGTGCTGCAGCTCACCTTGCCGAAGAAGGCGGCCTCGACCAGCCAGCGCCTCACGATCGAGTGAAGCCGTTCATTCAGGGCGGATGCTGACCAGCTCGAACACCTCGTCCACCAGGAAGAGGGTGAGGCCGGCACCGCCTCGGCTTTTGACATCGAAACGCACCACGCGCCCGATTTCGGGCGCGTACCACGCGTTCGCCTCGTAGCTGCCTCCGGAGGCCATGGCGCTGAAGCCCCGGCGGGTGAAGCCCTTGAAGGTCACGCGCACGATGGCCAGTTCGCGCTCGCCCACACGCACAGTGGATTCCTCTGCGGCTCGGGCTGTCAGTTCCATTTCCGTGAACTTGTCGAGGCCGGGTACCTTGTAGTTCAGCTGCCATGTCGCGCCTGGCTGGGGGGTCTTGCTGATCCAGCCGCCCGGCGGCATGGCCAGATCGTATTCGCCACCGATCGGATTTCCGCGCGTGATCACCTCGCCGTTGGCGCGCTCCACGCGGGTGCCCTGGTTGTAGATGCGGGTATCCCCTTCGGTCCGGTCGAGCTTGTAGATCACTGTCTGGCTGTTGCCGGTGCTCCGGTCGCGCAGCTTGTACTCGAACACGCGGTCGCCGGTGGGGGCTGCAGCGGCGGCGGTGGCGCTGGCCAGGGTGGTGGCCTTGGCGCGCTCCTGCCGCGCCGTCAGGGCGGCCTGCGCGCGCGCGGGCACTTCGCCGATCCACGTCGCTGGCAGCGCGAAGTTCAGGTTCTGGCCTTCCTTGATGTAGAAGGTGGTGATGCCGATGAGCCGGCCTTGTGCGTCGAACAGGCCGCCGCCACTGGAGCCGGCCGAAATGGGCACGGTGATCTGAAGGGCGGTGAAATCGTTGGTGTCGCTGCGCCGGATGCCGGAGAGCAGGCCGTCGCTGATGGTGGTCTCCAGGCCGCGCGGGTTGCCGATCGCGTAGACCCGCGAGCCCACGCGCAGGCTGTCCGCCGGCGCCATGGTGACCGCCGGGGCATTGAAGTTCATGACCTTGAGCTGGCACAGGTCGCGCTCGGTGTCGGGGTGTTCCAGCGTGGCGCCATACGTGACGTTCTCTCGCGAGACCGTTACCCGCTTGGCGCGCGTCAGCACATGGCAATTGGTGATGAGCGACCCCGCGCCGATCACCACCGCGCTGCCCTTGGCCATGAGCCGGTCCGAATCGTCGTGCGCGTTCACCACCCACACGCTGGGCGCGACGCGTTCAAAGAGCACCTCCGGCGCCAGAGCGGCGGATGGCTGCGCCTGAGCCCAGGCGCTAGCGAGTATCAGGCTGGTGGCCAGCAGTGTGTGGCGTGACATGGTGTGTTCCTTTCAGCGAGCGGGCAGCAGGCCGCTCAGATCGTCCAGCGTCACCTTGCCGGGCGGTGCAGCGCGTCCGGGTGCAGGGCCCGACGGTATCGCGGCATCGGCCTGGCGATTGCGCGCCTGGCCGGCGACCAGGGGCACCGAGCCGGTGTAGGCCAGCGAGGCGAGTTGCGGCACGGCAGTGGCGGGGGGTTGAAGCGTCAGCCGGGGCTGGCCCACGAACAGGCCCAGAGCAAGGCCGAACTGGACGTACACCGTGGCACCCTCGGTGAGCTCCAGCTCGGCGGTGGTGCGGACCTCGGTGCTGGCCGAAAGGGTGTAGCGGCCAGCGGCGCGGTCGACAAAGAAAAAGCCCTCGGGCTGCGCCTTGCCGATCAATTCACCGTTGAGCCTCACCTCGGGCTGCACGGCAGCGCCCGCGCCGGCGGCGCGGTACACCAGCACGCGGCCGTAGCCGGGCCGCAGGCTGGGAAAATTCGACTCGACCTCGGCGTAACGCGGGCCTGTGGCCGCACAGCCCGTCAACACCACCATGGCCGCTGCCAGCAGCAGCCACCGGATACCTTGAAACATGCTCATCTCCCCTCGGTATGGAGCGATGAGAATGTAACACCATGTTACGTGCTTGTGTGCGGTCAGCCCCGGCCGGTGAGATTCAGCGCACGCTGGCCCGCAGCCATTCTGCAAAGGCCGCGCATTCCCACCGGTCCATGGTGCCGGTGCGCCAGCACAGGTGGTGCGCATGCGGGCTTGGCACGCGGCGTTCGTAGAGCGGCACGAGCGTGCCGTGCTCCAGCCAGGGCGACGCGAGTTTCAGCCTCACCAGGGCCACGCCCATGCCGGCTGCGGCCGCGTCGCACATGAGCCCGATGTCGTTGAACTGCGAACCTTCGGTGGGCTCGGGCCAGTCCAGGTCGTGCGCGGCGAACCAGGTGCGCCAGGGCTCCAGCGGGCTGCGAAGCAGGGGCACGCCTTCGAGGTCTTGCGCCGTGCCGAAAGGCCCGTGCTCGCGAGCGAACGACGGCGAGGCCAGTGGCGTGATCTCGTCCTTCATCAGGCAGACGTGTTCCACGTCGGCGTAGCGGCCGGTGCCGAAGCGCACCATCAGGTCGGCGTCTTCGGCCACCACGTCGAGCAGCGGGATGCTGACCTGCAGCGTGAGGTCAATCTCGGGATAACTTTCGATGAACTGCTTGAGCCGCGGCAGCAGGATGGAGCGCGCGAACGTGGGCGTGACCGCGACGCGCAACTTGCGCCTTCCCGGCGCGGCGGCCTGGCTGGGAAAACGCTGCAGCGATGCCAGGCCCTCACGCACATGCGCCAGGTACTCGCTGCCCTCGGTGGTGAGCGAAAAGTCGGCCCGCCCAAAGAGCTTGGTGCCCAGAATCTGCTCGAGCTGCCGCACCCGGTGGCTGACTGCGCTGGGCGTGACGTTGAGTTCCTCGCCCGTCTGTGTGACGCTGCGCAACCGCGCCAGCGCCTCGAAGGTCAGGAGACACTGGATGGGCGGGATGCGGATGGTCACTTGAAGACGACCGTCTTGTGGCCGTTGAGCAGCACCCGATGTTCACTGTGCCATTTCACCGCGCGCGCCAGAACCTGGCTCTCGGTGTCGCGGCCCCGGGCGGTGAGATCTTCCACCGTGTCGGTGTGGTCTACGCGGGCCACATCCTGTTCGATGATCGGGCCTTCGTCCAGGTCGGCGGTGACGTAGTGAGCGGTGGCGCCGATCAGCTTCACGCCACGGTCGTGCGCCTGGTAGTAGGGCCTGGCGCCCTTGAAGCTGGGCAGGAAGCTGTGGTGGATGTTGATCGCCTTGCCTGCGAGCTCACCGCACAGCTCGTTGCTCAGAATCTGCATGTAGCGCGCCAGCACCACCAGCTCTGCGCCTTCGCCGCGGATGATCTCCAGCTGCTTTGCCTCGGCCTGCGCGCGGTTGGCCGCCGTCACGGGAATGTGATGAAAGGGGACGTTGTAGCTGGCCGCGAGCTGGTAGAAGTCGCGGTGGTTGCTCACGATGGCGCGGATGTCCAGCGGCAGCAGGCCGCTTTTCCAGCGGAACATCAGGTCATTCAGGCAGTGGCCTTCCTTGCTCACGAAGATCACCGTGCGCACGGGTTCGGCCAGCGTGTGCAGGCTCCATTGCATGGCGAAGGTGTCGGCGAACACGCGCAGGTGCACCCTCAGGTCATCCTGCGTGAGCTGGCTGCAGGCGAACTGAACGCGCATGAAGAACAGGCCCGTGTCGTGGTCGTTGTACTGGGCAGCTTCTTCGATGTTGCCGCCGTGTTCGTACAGGAACCCCGAGACCGCGTGCACGATGCCGGGGCGGTCCTGGCAGGACAAGGTGAGGACGTAGGTGTTTTTCATGACGGCGTATTCTCGCAGCAGCCCTGGTGGGTCTTGCGCTCACGGCTTCAGTGGTGCCCTGTGCGCCATCGATGTGGTGCCACAATCCCGCCGTTGAAAACTTTTGTTTGAGGAGACTTGGCCATGGCCTACAACGAGCTTCGCATGGACAACCAGTGGTTGCCTTTCACCCCCAACCGGGCGTTCCAGAAAGACCCGCGCATTTTTGTGGCGGCCGAAGGCATGCACTTCACCACGCACGACGGCCGGCAGGTGATCGACGGCATCTCCAGCCTGTGGTGTGTGGGCGCAGGTCACAACCGCAAGCCTATCAACGAAGCCATCAAGAAGCAGCTGGACACGCTGGACTACGCCACGGCGTTCAGCGTGAGCAACGACAAGGCGTTCCGCGCCGCCGAGATGATCGCCCGCATGGCGCCGGGCGACCTGAACAAGGTGCTGTTCTGCAATTCGGGATCGGAGGCCGCCGACACCTCGATGAAGGTGGCGCTGGCCTACCACCGCGCACGCGGCGAAGGCCACCGCAACCTGTTCATCGGCCGCGAGCGCGGTTACCACGGTGTGGGCTTCGGCGGCATGAGCGTGGGCGGCATTCCCGCCAACCGCAAGGTCTACGGCACCAGCCTGCTGCCGCGCGTGGACCACCTGCGCTTCATTCACGACCCCGTGCGCCACGCCTACGTGCACAACACCGAACCGGTCTGGGACGAAGACCTGCTGCTCGAACTTGAGAACCGCATTCTGCCGCTGCACGACCCCAGCAACGTGGCCGCTGTCATCGTGGAGCCGGTGGCTGGCAGCGCGGGCTGGTACGTGCCGCCGCAGGGTTACCTGAAGCGCCTGCGCGAGATCTGCGACAAGCACGGCATCCTGCTGATTTTCGACGAGGTCATCACCGGCTTCGGCCGCCTGGGCACCGCGTTTGCTTCAGACCACTATGGCGTGCAGCCCGACATGCTGAACTTCGCCAAGGCGGTGACCAACGGCGTCATCCCGCTCGGCGGCGTGGTCTGCACCGACCGCATCTACAACGCCATGATGGGCGCGCACGGCAGCGCGCCCGATCACGCCATCGAGTTCTTCCACGGCTACACCTATTCCGGGCACCCTGTGGCCTGCGCGGCCGCCATCGCCACGCTCGACCTGTTCCGCGAAGAGAAGCTGTTCGAGCGCGCCGGCGAGATGGGCCCGGTGCTGGGCGACGCCATGCACAGCGCGCTGAAAGGCTTGCCCAATGTGATCGGCATCCGCAGCTACGGCCTGGCTGCCGCCGTGGAGCTGGCGCCCCTGGCCGGCCTGCCGGGCAAGCGCGCCTTCGATGTGTTCATGGACTGCTACCACCGGGGCGTGTTGGTGCGCAACGCGGGCGACAACCTGGTGTTCGCGCCGCCCTTCATCGTGGAGCGCGCGCAGATTGAAATGATGGTCGGCACGCTGGCCGATGCAATAAAGCGGGTGGCCTGAGCGAGGCTCAGCGCGCTGGCATGCGCTGCCGCAGCTCGACGCAGTGGTCGCGCGGCGGCAGTGCGGGTGTGCGCCATACCGCATCGGCGGGCTGACCGCTGAACTTCGCTTCGCCGGCCTGGGCCATCAACACCTGGTGCTTGAGATCGGAAGGCAGGTACAGCGGTACCCCCAGGTCGCGCCGCACGTGGCCATTGCCTGCCACCAGCACCACGGTCTTGCCTGGCCCGGCCCGCTGCACCGCGCTCTCCAGTGTCTGCGCCATGGCGCGGTCTCGCGCGAGCTGGATTCGCGCCATCGGGGCGATCTGGCTTTCGGGCAACAAACCGCAGTGGCCGTCGCGAATCGCTTCGCGCTGCTGACGCACCGCCTCTGCACCAATCAGGCCATCGAGCGCCGCCTCACCCATGGCTTCGCGCATCCGGCTGCGCGGCAGGTTGCCGCCCACCACCGGCGCACCGGAGCGCACCGCGGCCATCACCACCGGCCCATAGGCGGCCCAGGGCCAGCCGCCGTCGGGTGTCCAGTTCAGGGCCTCACGCACCATTTCTTCACTGGCATCGTTTGGCAGGCCAGCGGTGCCGCGACCTTGCTCGGCCATCTCCATCACCACACCGCCGAGCCGGCCGCGCGCGGCGAGCGCCAGCACCACATCGCGCTGCAGCGCCTGGTGTTCCATGGCATCGTGCTGTTCGCCGATCAGCAGGGCCTGCGTGGGCAACACCCGGTCGAGCAGAGCGGGCACGGACCCGGGTGAAGGGTTGGTTGCGCAGGCGCACAGGAGTGAGGCGGTGAGTGCGATGAGGACAGCGGCTCGACAGGTCATGCGTGGATACTACGGGCTCTATTGCCCCTTTGCGGTGCCACCCCCGCTTGTTCCTGCGTGCTCCTCCCGTCTGCTTTTGGCCCGAGTTCGTGGCCGCGCGTTCTGCTGACCCTACTGCTTGCTCTGGCCGCCGCTTTGCTGTGCCGCTGGCTGAACACGCCCATCCCCTGGATGATCGGCCCGCTGGTGGCGACTTCGCTGGTGTCCATGCTGGGCGCGCGCACCGAGAGCTGGACGCCGCTGCGCAATGCGGGCCAGTGGGTGATTGGCGCGGCACTGGGCCTTTACTTCACCCCCGAGGTGGGCGCACTGGTGGCCAGCCTGTGGTGGGCCATTGCGCTGGGCATTGTGTGGGCGCTTCTGCTGGGCCTGGGGTTTGGCGCCTGCCTTGCCCGTTGGCACGCCGGCCACCTCGCCTCACTCTCCCCCGCCCAGTTGCGCAGCACCACCTATTTCGCGGGCGCCATCGGCGGCGCCTCCGAGATGACGCTCATCGCCGAACGCCAGGGCGCCAGAACCGACCTGGTGGCTGCGTCGCACAGCCTGCGCGTGCTGATGGTGACATTGACCATTCCCTTCGCCATGCAGTTCTGGGGCTTGAGCGGGCTGGACACCCTGCCCCCGAGCATCCGCGAAGTGCAACCGCCGGGCCTTCTGGGCCTGGCGGCGTTGACGCTGGCAGGCGCGTTGCTGATGCAACGCCTCGGCCGCGCCAATCCCTGGTTCATGGGCGCGCTGGTGACTGCGATGGCGGTCACGCTGTGCGGCTTCACGCTGTCGGCGATCCCCCAAAGCTGGTCCAACGCGGCCCAACTGGTGATTGGCGTGAGCCTGGGTGTGCGTTTCACGCCCGCTTTCGTGCACACCGCGCCCCGCTGGCTCGCCACGGTGGCCTTTGCCACCCTCGCCATGATGCTGATGTGCGCCGGTTTCGCTTGGGTGCTGGCGGCGCTCACCGGCCTGCACCCCGCCACCCTGGTGCTGGGCACGGCACCTGGCGGAATCGCCGAGATGGCCATCACCGCCAAAGTGCTGCAACTCGGGGTGCCGGTGGTCACCGCGTTCCAGGTGTGTCGCCTCGTGGCCGTGCTCATGCTGGCCGAACCGGTGTACCGGCTGTGGGTGGCCAAGCGTCCGGCATGAGCCCCGGCTGGGCGCGATTCAGTGGCGGAACTTGCCGTCGCGCGCCACGAGGGCCAGGTCCACCAACGTCATCCCGGTGTGTTCCCCTTCGCGGTAGCGAATGCGAACGCCTTCAATGTCCAGGTCGGCGTTGCGCAGGCCCGCCACGAAAGTCTCACGCGTGGGGGTGGGACCGGCGCGGCGCAGGGCCTCGACCAGAGCCCGTCCAGTGAGGTAGCCCTCCAGGCTACCGTAAGAAAAAGGCTGGCTGGGCTTGAGGCGGGCATAAGCCTCTTGGTAGGCGCGCGTGATGCCGCTTTTTCGCTCCCAGGGGTTGGGCATCACTTGCGCAAAAATCATGCCCCGGCCCAGTTCGCCCAGGTGGTTGGCCAACTGGGTCGACCCTGAATTCACGCCGTAGAAGTTGGTCTTGATGCCCAGCGCATGGACCTGGCGGATCAGTTTTTCATACACGCCGATGCCGCCGTGGTTGAACACCATCTGTACTTTCTGGCTTTGAACGCGACGCGCCAGTGCATCAATTCCGGCTGCATCGATGTCGGCCCTGAAAGAGAGGTCGGCCGCCAGGTCCATGTCGAGTTCCTTGGCAATTCGCTGCACATTCGCCAGATGTTGCAAGCCGGTGGGCGAATCGGAGCGCAGGAACGCCACACGCCGCATGCCCACGCTGCGCGCCTGGCTTATCAAGGCGCGAAATTCAGCCTGGTGTTCTGCGCGCACTGGAAATACGAGGGGCTGGTGCGGCAGGCGCAGGCTGGGCGAACCCGCCATGGGGCCGAACAGCGGCACCTTGCTGTCGACCGCGACTTTCATGACCGCTGAGGAAGGTCCACCCTCAATCGGGCCGAACAGGATGAACACCTTCTCTTGCGCGATGAGTCGCCGCGCGTTGTCCTCCGCCTGGGCCGCCTTGTTGTCGTCGTCCAGCACGACCAGGGCAATCTGGCGACCCGCCACGCCACCCGAGCGATTGACCTGTTCAAGCGCGGCCTGCACGCCTTCGATCACGGCCACCCCGTAGTCGTTGGCGCCTCCCTGCAAAGTCAGTGTCTGACCGATGAGCAGCCGCTGAGGCGACACACCGTCTTCGGCGGAGGCGCTGATGGCCAGGGAGATGGCGAGAGCCCCCAGCCACGGCCGGAGCCACCGTCTTCCCGTGCCATTTTTTTTTCGCATGCGTCCTCCATTGCTGGTTGGCGCAAATTTTGCCGGGCCCACCTTGAGCCAGGCTGACAGGAATGGCTCCCGAAAAAAAGAAAGCCGCCGCGCATGGCGCGACGGCTTTCTGCCGATCAGAAAGTTCGTGAGCGAAATCGCCTCAGTGCATCACGACCGGCATTTGCGCCAATGTGGCGTAGCCCTCGAGCGTGTCTTCCACTTCCTCTTGTGAGGGGGTGCTGTTCTGCCAGGCGGTGATCTGGATCTGGAACATCTCGGCCCAGGAGCCGTCGAGGTAGACCTCCTTGCCCGAGCGCTTGTCCACGATCTCGAAACCGTGGCGCGGAATCTGCGGGCCATCGGCCACTTCGTTTTCACCCTCTGCGGTGGCGTTGGCGAGAATGTGGACCACAGCGAAGGCATCCGAGTCGTAAAGCATGTGCATGACTGAAATTCCTTGAAATGAAAAACCTGCGTTCCAGATGTCCTTATATCGGCAAAAAACGTCCTGGCATGTAGGTCTGAGGCTCTTTACATGGCAACGTTCATGCCAACTTCAAGTTATGTGTCCTTTTAAGCACATTTTTTCTGCGCATCATGGCTTCTGGCTGAGCTGCTGATCCGCCATGTCGCCGTTGGCCTGCGTCACCTTCAGGCGCACCGGGAGGTGGTTCAGATCGGGAGCGAGCCACATTTCTACCGTGCTGTCGAATTCCTTGCGGGGCTGGCGCACCAGATGGCGCACGCGCAGCTCACCTGCGGGCAAGACCAGCGTGCTTTCTTCGCCCACCTTGAAGCGCCAGATCTCTGCGTCGCCCGTGCCTGCCACCTGCATGTCGATGATGTCTCCGCTCGCATAGGCCTGCGGGCGGGCCTGCAGCAGGCCTGCGATCTGCAGGAACAAGCTCAGCCGGTCCTGGGCACCGGGCAACAACTCGGCCTCGGGCGTGTTGGCACTGAAGCGAATGCGGTTCTGTTCTCGCTCGAAATGCGCCGCACGTTCGCTGCGGCCCTTGTCGGCAAAACGCTCGGGCATCAGGCCTGCCGGCCCGACCCCGCCGGTGCTGGTTTGCACACGGCTGCCGAGCAATGGCATGCGCATTTCCATGCGGGCGCTGTAGCGCTCGCCACCGAGTTCCCAGTCGAGCGTGCCGGTGGCGTTGTAGTTGAAGCCCTTGATCTGCCCGGCGACCACGTAGTGCAGACGGGTGCTCGCTGGAGGCTGGGCGGGGGGCAACGGCTTGCCGGCGGGTGCCTTTGCGGGCTGCACGGGCTCGACGGGCTCGGGCAAGGCCGGGCTGGGTTCGACGGCCGCCGCCTGCGCAAGTACGGTGCTGGGCTCGGTGCTGGGTGCCACTGCTACGGCTTCCTCCATGGGCGGCGACGCGGTCTCTGGCTCTGCTGCGGGCGTGGGAGCAGGCGCAGGCAAAGGCGCCTTCACGCGGGGCGCAAGGGGCTTGGCAGCAGCCACCGGCACAGACGCCTTGGCCGGCGGTGGCGAAACCACCTGCTGCCGAGATATGAGGCCGGGCGCGGCGGCCGTCTCGCGCACGATCCAGCGCACCTGACTCATGCGCACCGGCGAGCTACTGCCCTCTTCCCCGGACACATCGGGCATTTCGCGGGCTGCATTTACCGACGGTGTTTCGGCGCCTGGCGTGAAGGCGCTGGACGCCGTGAATCCCGGCAGCGCACCCGTCAGCAGCCACAAATGCAGCGCCAGCACACACAGACCGATCCACAGCAGGGCGGGCCAGCGTGGCGCGGTTTTGGAGCTGGTTTGAGCTTGGGGCACGTCAGGTATGGCCCAGGTCGGCGCTGAGCTGGCGGGCGCAGCGCAAAAGGGCGGTGGCGGGCGGGCCTTCCCACTCGGTGTCCAGCGTGGCTACCGAACCGAGCACCACCAGGCCCAGCGCCAGGCGGCCCTGGGCGTCGAAAACCGGGGCGCAAAAGCCCCCCACACCGGGCAGCAGGCTGTGCACCACGCGGGCCAGGCCACGGCGGCGCGTTTCCTCAAATACTGCCTGTACCTCGGCCGCATTGCGGGGCACGTCCACCAGAGGCAGCCCACTGCGGGGCAAGTTCTTCAGTTGGACAAGTTCTGCTGCCACCATGGGCTCGATGCGCTCCTTGTCACGCCCCTGATCTCCCATGAAAGCAGCAAAACAGCGCCCTGTGGCCGAAGTGAGCAGTGGCATCACATCACCCAGACGCAGTGTCACCGGCACCGATTGAGGGGCTTCCACCCAGTGCACCATGGTGGGGCCCTGGTTGCCCCACACAGCGATGGCCAGCGTGTGGCCGGTCTCGTTGAGCAGGCCGTCGATGCGTTCGCGGGCCAGTCTCACGGCGTCGATGCGGGCGAGGCTGGCCAGCCCCAGGCGCAACGCCGCAGGGCCGAGGTCGTACCGGGTACTCAGCGGGTCCTGAATCACCAGGCCCATGCGCTGAAAACTCACCAGATAGCGGTGCGCCTTGGCCGCGCTCATGCCGGCGGCGGCGGCCAGGTCGCGCAGCATCAGAGCGCCCGGAGCCTCGGAAAGCGCGTTCAGCAGTTCAAAACCCACCTCCACCGACTGGATGCCGGCGCGCAAGGGCTCGGCTTCGTTCAGCAGAAGGTCGGAAACCAGGGGAGTGGTTGTGTCAGCGGGCATGGTCAGATGGAGCACAGGGGTTGGACGACAGGTCGGTCATCAGGTTCCGATGCTCTAGAATCCGACCTTTACGAATAGGTTAACTGATTTCACTATCCGTAACGACTGGGTGTGCAGCGCCCGGGCATCGAGGGGCAGAATCGTCCCGTTCAACCAATCCGGCAGAAGGAGACAGGCATGAAACTCGCCACTTACAAAGATGGCTCGCGAGATGGACAACTGGTGGTGGTGTCCCGCGACCTGAGCACGGCGCATTATGCGACCGGCATCGCGCAAAAGATGCAGCAGGTGCTGGATGACTGGAACTTCATCAGCCCGCAATTGCACGACCTTTACGTCACGCTCAACCAGGGCAAGGCGCGGCATGCGTTTCCCTTTGATCCGGCGCAATGCATGGCGCCGTTGCCGCGCGCCTACCAGTGGGCCGATGGTTCGGCCTACATCAACCATGTGGAGCTGGTGCGCGCTGCGCGCAGCAGCGACGTGCCCGACTCTTTCTACACCGATCCACTCATGTACCAGGGTGGCAGCGACGACTTCATCGGACCGTGCGACGACGTGGTGGTGCCCAGCGAAGACTTTGGCATCGACTTCGAGGCCGAGATTGCCGTGGTGACCGGGGACGTGCCGATGAGCGCCTCGCCCGAGCAGGCGCTGGACGGCATCCGCCTGCTGATGCTGGCCAACGACGTCTCGCTGCGCAACCTGATCCCGGCCGAACTGGCCAAGGGGTTTGGCTTCTTCCAGAGCAAGCCGGCCACCGCGTTCAGCCCGGTGGCGGTCACGCCCGATGAACTCGGCGACGCCTGGCAGGGAGGCCGCGTGCACCTCACCCTGAACTCCACCTGGAACGGTCGCAAGGTCGGCATGTGCGAAGCCGGCCCCGAGATGACATTTCACTTTGGGCAGCTGATTGCCCACATCGGCAAGACGCGCAATGTGCGCGCCGGCTCCATCGTGGGCAGCGGCACCGTGAGCAACAAAGGCGTGGAAGTCAACGGCCGCAAGGAATGGCCCAAGGGCTACAGCTGCATTGCCGAAAAGCGCGCGATCGAAACCATCCTCGATGGCAAGCCTTCCACCGAGTTCATGAAGTTCGGCGACACGATTCGCATCGAGATGAAGGGCAAGGACGGTCAGTCGATCTTCGGCGCGATTGAACAGAAGATCGCTGCTCAGGCCGCGTAAACCTGCTCCAGCGAAGCGAATCCTTTCACCTCGATCGGGTTGCCGAAAGGGTCGCAGAAGAACATCGTCCACTGCTCGCCTGGCTGGCCTTCGAAGCGCGCCTGTGGCGGCAGGATGAAGGCCACGCCCGCTGCCTGCAGCCTCGCTGCGAGCGCCTTCCATTCCGGCAGCAAGAGCACCAGCCCGAAGTGCGGCATGGGCACGAGGTGCTCGCCCACATGGCCGGTGCGCGCCGTGCTGAAAGGCTCACCCAGGTGCAGTGAGATCTGGTGGCTGAAAAAATCGAAGTCCACCCAGGTGGAGGTGCTGCGGCCTTCGGCGCAGCCGAGCACGCCACCGTAGAAGCGGCGCGCCTCCTCCAGATCGGTCACGTTGAACGCGAAGTGGAACAGGCTTCGGGTGGAGAGGGTGGAGCTCTGGGTCGTCATGGCGCAGAGCATACCGACCGCGCCGATGTTTCAGCCTTTTTCCAGATCCTTTTCCTGGGCGGTCTGGCAATCCACGCAGCGCATGGCGGTGGGGTTGGCATGCAGCCGTGCGGTCGGGATGGACACGCCGCATTCCACACACAAGCCGTAGCTGCCATCGGCGATGCGTTGCAAGGCGGCGTCGATGGCGACCAGATCGGCCGACTCGCGTTCTTCCAGCGCAAACGCCACATCCCGTTGTGCATCCGCGCTGGCCTGGTCGTCGCTGGCAGCGCCCAAGGCATCGGCCGCGCTTTCTGCGCGGCTCACCGCACCGCCGCGCTGGCTCCGCAGTTGTTCTACGGTCTGGCTGCGCAGGGCAACCAGCTGGGTCTTGAAGGTGTCGGACAAAGGGGTGTTCATGTTCATCTCCTGATCGGGTTGCCTCATCGTGCGCTCTTGTGTCGGGCGCTGGCTTGACGCAGGTCAAGCACAATGGCCAGACGGTCATGCGGCATGACGCAGGCCCTCCCTCAACACCTCATCGGAGACCCGCATGACCCCCGTCGACTACAGCCGCTACCAGACCCTTGCCATCACTCGACGCGGCCCCAGCGTGGGCGGCGTGCCGTCCGTGCTAGACATCCAGATGCGCGCCGATGGTCCCGGGGGCAACGGCAAGCTGCCCACCGCCGGCCACGAAGGCCACTGGGAGCTCAGCGAGATCTGGCGCGACGTGGGCCGCGACGACAGCGTGCGCTGTGCCGTGCTGCGAGGCAGTGGCATGGGCTTCTCGGGGGGCGGTGACCTCGCGCTGGTGCAGGACATGGCGTCCGATTTCGAGGTGCGCACGCGCGTGTGGAAAGAAGCGCGTGACCTGGTCTACAACGTGATCAACTGCGACAAGCCGATCGTGAGCGCGATGCACGGCCCGGCCGTGGGTGCGGGTCTGGTGGCCGGCCTGCTGGCCGACATTTCCATCGCGGCGAAATCCGCCAAGATCGTCGATGGTCACACGCGCCTGGGCGTGGCCGCTGGCGACCACGCGGCCATCGTCTGGCCGCTGCTGTGCGGGCTGGCCAAGGCCAAGTACTACCTCATGCTGTGCGATCCCATCAGCGGCGAAGAAGCCGAGCGCATCGGCCTGGTCTCCCTGGCGGTGGACGACGCGGTCTTGCTGGAGAAGGCCTTTGAAGTGGCCGACCGGCTGGCCAGCGGAAGCCAGACCGCGATCCGCTGGACCAAGTACTCGCTCAACAACTGGCTGCGCCAGGCGGGCCCCGCGTTCGACACCTCGCTGGCGCTTGAATTCATGGGCTTTGCAGGCCCCGATGTGCGCGAAGGTGTGGCATCCTTGCGTGAGCGCCGTGCACCCCGCTACGGCGTGGACGATTGACCAGGAGACTTCCATGAGCGACGCCCCCAGCAGCGGTTTCGGCAAGTTCGTTCCCGGCTTCGAGTTCCTGCAGAACCTCGCGGGCCAGGCGGCCGGCGGGGTGGCGCAAGGCATCAGCCAGAACATCCCGCAACTGCCCAATCTTGGCCACTGGGTGGCGCCCACCTTCAACGTGGAAGACCTTGAGAAACGCATCGAGGAACTCAAGGCGGTGCACTTCTGGCTCGACCAGAATTCCAAAGCGCTGGGCGCCACCATTCAGGCGCTCGAGGTGCAGAAGATGACGCTCTCGACCCTGAAGTCGATGAACTTCAGCATGGGCGACGTGGCCAACGCGCTCAAGATCAAGGCCGCCGACACGCTGGCTGGCTTCACCGGATCTGCCGCCCCGGCGGCCCCCTCGCAGTTCGCGGGGCTTGAGATTCCGCCGCGCACGTTTGGCAAGCCCGAGGCCGATGCAGAGACCGATGAAGAGGCCGAAGATGAGGTGGAAGCGCCGCCGCCGCCCGCACCGACCCGACGCAAGGCTCGGCCGGCGAGCAAGGCCGCAGCGGTCGGCACACCCGCCGGTGGTGTGGTGGACCCGGTGCAGTGGTGGGGCGCCCTGTCTCAGCAGTTTCAGCAGATTGCCAGCAACGCCATGAAAGACGCGGCGAAACAAACGGCACTCGACACCACCCGCCAGGTCGCCAGTGGCCTGACCGGCCAGGCCATGAAGACCGCCAGCGGCGTGGCCGGCAAGGTCACGCGCAACCTCACCGACACCGTGGCGCGCAACGTGGGCATGGCCGCTGGCATGGGGCGTGCTGCCGCCAAAGCGGTGAGCGGCACGCGTGCCTCCCCGGCACCGGCGCGCAAGGCGGTGGCGAAAAAGGCCGCACCGAAGAAGCCGGCCAGTCGCAAACGCTGACGTCATGAAACTCTTTCCCTATGCGCATGCCACGCACCCGCAGTGGCGCATGGCCGCCGCTCTGGTGCTGGCGCAGTTGCGCGCACAGATGGCCTTGCCCGACTTCGCGTCCGCGCCGTCCCTCGCCGTGCTCTACATCACCGATCACTACGCCGACGAGGCTCAGGCGATCCTGGAGCATCTCAGCGCCGAGTTGCCCGAGGTCACCGACTGGACGGGGACGGTGGGCCTGGGCATTTCGTCCAACAACGTGGAGTACTTCGACGAGCCCGCGCTGTGCGTGATGCTGTGCGATCTCAGCCCCGACCAGTACCGCGTGTTCAGCGGCGTGGCGCCGTTGCTGGCCAGCGGACGCGCTGCCGGCGCTCATGGCTTCGAGGCTCACACCGCGCTGTTGCACGCCGATGCCCGCACCCCGGAGCTGGCCGAGCTCATCGTCGAAGTGGCCGACCGCACGCGCAGTGGCTACGTGTTTGGCGGGCTGGCCGGCAGCCGCGGCACCAGCGTGCAATTCTCGCTCGGCAGCGCTGGCAACCTCAGCGGACACGGCGCGGCCACTGGCGTGTATTTCGGCGGCTTGAGTGGTGTCGCCTTCGGGCCCGACGTGGGCCTGGTCTCGCGGGTCACGCAAGGCGCGCAACCGGTCGATCGCGAGCGCACCGTGACCGCAGCGGACGGCAACCTCGTGCTTGAACTCAATGGAGAGCCAGCGCTCGATGTGCTGCTGCGCGAGCGGGTGATTGCGCTCGACAAACCTGATCAGGCCATGCCCCGCCTGCGCGCCACGCTGGTGGGCCTCACGCACGCTGAGTCCGAGACCGCACATGACGAAGCGCTCGCGCCTTCGACGGTGGACACGTCGCGCATGCGCGGTCAGTTCGGCACCGAGGTGATGGTGCGCCACCTGATCGGCCTCGACCCCGGTCGGCGTGGCATTGCCATCGCCGACGTGGTGCCGGTGGGCACGCGCCTGGCTTTCTGCGAACGCAATGCGCAGGCCGCGCGCGCCGACCTCATCCGCGTGTGTGCCGAGGTGCGCGAGGAACTCGAGCCCGCGGAAATGGGCATGAGCACGGCCAGCGCGCTTGGCGGCAACGAACCCGATGCCTTGCCGCATCCAGCGCGGCGCATCGCCGGCGCCATCTATGTGAGCTGTGCGGGTCGTGGTGGTCCGCATTTCGGCAGCCCCAGCGCCGAGCTGCAGACCGTGCGACGGGCCCTGGGTGATGTGCCCCTGGTGGGCTACTTTGCTGGCGGCGAGATCGCCCACCACCGGCTGTACGGCTACACCGGCGTGCTGACGGTGTTCACGATGCCGTCGGCGACAGGCTGAGGCGGCCCAGCCCCACGCCGCGAGCCCGGGCGCGCCGCAGCAAGAAGATGACGATGCCCACGTTGAGCAGGTTGAACCCGATGCCGTTGACGAAAGCCGCCTGGTAGGAACCGGTCAGGTCAAAGATCGCGCCCGACATCCAGCCGCCCAGGGCCATGCCGAGCAGTGTGGCCATGAGCACGGTGCCGGTGCGCACGCCGGCCTGCACCGGCGAGAAGTGTTCGCGAATGATCAGCGCGTAGCTCGGCACGATGCCGCCCTGAAACAGGCCGAACATGCCCGAGATCAGGTAGAGCGGCACCAGGCCGTCGAACGGCAGGAACATCAGCAGCGCAATGCCTTGCAGCACCGAGCCCAGCAGCAGCGTGCGCAAGCCGCCGATGCGGTCCGAGATCCAGCCCGAGATGAGCCGGCTCGCCACTCCCATGCCCAGCATGATCGAGAGCATTTCCGCGCCGCGCGCCGCGCCAAAGCCGAGGTCGGTGCAGTAGGCCACGATGTGCACCTGCGGCATCGACATGGCCACGCAGCAGGAGACGCCAGCCACGCACAGCAGGGCTTGCAGGGTGCCGGGCGACAGTCCGAGTGGGCGTTCGCCCGCACTCGCCACGGATGGCACTGTGCCGACGGGAACGGGCTCGGCACCGGCGAGTGCGGGCGGTGGCCGTCGCAGCACGAGGGCGAGCGGCAGCATCACCACCAGGCAGACCACCCCGATGGTGAAGTAGGCCTGGCGCCAGCCGCCGTTCTCGATGAAGTGCTGCACCACCGGGGGCCAGATCGCACCGGCCACATAGTTGCCGCTCATGCAGATGGCCAGCGCAATGCCGCGTCGGCGCGTGAACCAGCGCGAGGTGTCGGCCACCAGTGGCGCGAAGGTGGCGGAGGTGCCGAGCAGCCCGATCAACAAACCTTGCGCGAGCGTGAATTGCCACAAGCTGGTGGCCGCGCCGGCGGCAATGAAGCCCAGCCCCAGGCCCACGGCGCCGCCGATCACGGGCACCATCACGCCAAAGCGGTCCGAGAGTTTCCCCATGAGGATGCCGCCCACGCCGAAGCCGATCATGGTCAGCGTGTAGGGGAACGATGCGGCGCCCCGGTCGATGCCGAAATCGGCCTGGATGCGGGGCAGCACCACGGTGACCGAGTACATGCCCGCGCCACCCAGCGTCATGAGCGCCAGCGACACCGCCAGCCGCCACCACGCATACGGCGATTCGGCTTCGGCGGGCAGACGGGTCATGCGAGTCAGGGCCTGGCGGTGAGCTTGCTGCGCGCGCGCTCCAGCGTGCGTCGGGCGTCTTGCGCCGGCATGCCGTACATGTCGGCAAACGCCTCGATGGTCTGGCCGCTGGACTCGAATGCGCGAAGCAGCGCGGCGTCGCGCGCGGCGCGACCCGTGGCGTCGGCCAACGCCAGCCGGGTGATCTCGTTGACCACCTCGTCGCGGCTTTGCGTGGCTGTGGCGTAGGCCTCTTCACCCAGGCCAGAAGCCTCGAACGCCTGCGCAATGCGCTGACGCAGCTTGGGCACCAGGTCTTCGGGTGTGCGGCCCTGGCGGCGGCGGAACACTTCCACCAGCGCGTGGTGCACCTGTTCGGGCGTGAGCGCCTCGACCGGCTCACCAGCGAGGTCGTGGCGCTGCTGGCCTGAGGCCACCACCGTGAGATACCGGCTGGAGCGCGTGTGCAAAGCCAGAGCCGCCTTCAGGCTCTCGGCCTCCAGCACGCCCGGCTGCGCATCGAGCAGGTCTTGAAAGATCCCGCGCTTCAGTGGCTTGAGCTGTTCGCCGAACAGCGCCGGGTAGAGCTGCGCGAGCTGATCGAGCACGGGGTGCTGGCGCTGGGCGGGTTGGCGGGCCTGTTGCGGCGGTTGACCGGTCGGCGCGCGACGGCGGCGATCGGGGCGGCGTGCCGCCGGGGCGGGAGCCGTTGGGGTGGTGTGGTCGTTCATGGAAGCCTGGGACGAAAGCCCGTCATCATGCCAGCGTCCGCAGCACCGGCAAGCAGGGTGAACCCCGTCAACGCCGCAGCTGGCTGAATGCTTCGAACTCCCAGCTGCGCATGGCCAGCACCAGCGTGTAACCCTCACGGTCTTTTGCGGCCAGTTTCTGGTCGGTCTGGTGCTGCTGGGCAAAGTCTTGTGCCACGCGCTGCAGGCGCTCCAGAAACATGGGCGCCAGGGTGCGGCTGACCGAACCGTGGACCAGCATCAGGCCTTCGCCACTGCCGTCGAAGCCGCCCGAAAAATAGTCCAGCACGGCGTGATCGCGGAAGTAGTTCATCACCGGACCGTGCGGGCGCCAGCGAAAGGTCTTGGCCAGTTTGAGGCGGTAGCGGTTGAGCGGGCGCAGCTCGATGATGCCGATGCGGTCGAGCTGCGCCAGGCACTTCACACACTCGGCCTCGCTCAGGCGGTACGCGGTGGTGATCTGCTCCAGCGTCCACTGGCTGAGCACGCAGATCGCCACCAGCAGCAGCTTCTTGTCGGCCACCACCGCGCGCTCCTGCTCCTGCGTCATCTCGCGCAACAGGGGCTGCGCGTCGGCCACACGGCGGGCCAGATCGGCGAAGTCCAGCTTGAGCGCACGGCAGATCGCATCCACCCGGGAGAGCGACATGTCGCCCTTGGCCAGCATGCGCTTCACGCTCGATTCGGCCATGCCCATGGCCTGCGCGAGGTCGGCATAGGTCATTTGCGCGGACTTCAGTTCCTTCTTCACGGCAAGCACGAGGTCGGTGGTGGTGCTCATGGGGGCTCCTGTGGCGTCTGTTGAACTGGGTACTGAAAAACAATACCTGAAATAGAAAAGGAGTCGACTGTATAGGAAATCGATGCTGTTGAAAGGGCGGCCGCCAGACACTGCGGCCACCTCAACTCTGGTGTTTCCTCATGACCTCTCTCTCCCCGTCCCGCCCCCGGCTGCATCTCATCGGCGGGGTGTTGCTGGTGCTCTGGCTGCTGGCTTTGTTGATCGGGCCAGAACTGCTCCAGGCGGCCGGGTTCGCGTTCAACCCGCATGGCCACACGCAGCTGCATGCCCACGGCCACCCCTTTGCCGATGCGCGGGTGCTCTGGGGCTTGCCGAACGCCATGGACGTGCTGAGCAACCTGCCGCTGGCGGTGGCGGGCGTGGCGGGTCTGTGGGCCATGTCATCGCATCGCGTGTCTCTGGAAACGGGTTGGGCATTGCGGGTTTTGTTCTTCGGTCTGCTGCTCTCCGGGCTGGGCTCCGCGTGGTACCACTCCATGCCCAGCCCTTCGGGCCTGGTGCTGGACCGCATCGGCATGGCGGTCGCGTTTGCCGGTGCCTTGTCGCTGGCCGTGGCCGAGCGGGTGGGGCCACGCCCCGCTGCTGCGGTGCTGGGCCTCACCCTGTTGACGGCGCTGGTGTCGGCCGTGCTGCCGCTCACGCACTCCAACGTGTTGCCCTGGGCCGTGGTGCAGTTCGGCGGTGTGGCGCTCATCGTCTGGGCCGCGTGCCTGCGCCCGGTAGCGGGTGCCATCGGCGTGCGCCTGGGCGCGCTGATCGCGCTCTACGCGCTGGCCAAGGCGCTGGAGATGGGCGACGCCGCCGTGTTCCAGGCCACTGGCGAATGGATTTCCGGTCACAGCCTGAAGCACGTGGCGGCAGCGCTGGCGGCCTGGCCGGTGCTCGTCGCCATCCAGCGCCTGCCGCTACGGCAGAATCCAGCGGCACGGCGCTGAACCCAACCACAACTCAACCACAGCCCGACAGGAGGAGACCCCATGTCTGCAACCCCATCCAGCCACGAAGGTGGCCAGTTTGCACTGCTCCGGCAGCGCCGTTTCGCCCCGTTTTTCTGGACCCAGTTCCTCGGCGCAGCCAACGACAACCTGTTCAAGTTCGCCTTCACGGTGATGGTGACCTACCAGCTGCAGGTCGCCTGGCTGCCGCCTTCGCTGGCCGGCCTGGTGATCGGCGCGCTGTTCATCCTGCCCTTTCTGCTGTTCTCGGCCACAAGTGGGCAACTGGCCGACAAGTACGACAAGAAAACACTCATCGTCTTCGTCAAGCGGCTCGAAATCCTCATCATGGCGCTGGCCGCGTGGTCGTTCTTCTCGGCCAACATTCCGCTGCTGCTGGTCTGCACCTTTCTGATGGGCCTGCATTCCACGCTGTTCGGCCCGGTGAAGTTCGCCTACCTGCCGCACCACCTGGGCGAGCGCGAACTCACCGGTGGCAACGGCATGGTGGAGATGGGCACCTTCGTGGCCATCCTGCTGGGCAACCTGGCGGGTGGATTGATCATCGCCGTGCCTGAAATCGGCGCGCACCACGTCGGCTTCAGCTGCGTGGCGCTCGCCCTGCTGGGTCGCGCCATGTCGCACTATGTGCCGGCCACGCCCGCCACCGACCCGGGCCTCCAGATCAACTGGAACCCGTTCACCGAAACCTGGCGCAACCTGAAGTTGGCGCACGGCAACACCGTGGTGTTTCGTTCGGTGCTTGGCATCAGCTGGATGTGGTTCTTCGGCGCGGTGTTCCTGAGCCAGTTCCCCAGCTTCGCCAAAGAAGTGCTGCACGGCAACGAGCAGGTGGCTTCGCTGCTGCTGATCGTGTTCTCCATCGGCATCGGCACCGGTTCGCTGCTGTGCGAAGTGCTGTCTCGCCGGCATGTTGAGATCGGCCTGGTGCCGCTGGGCGCCATCGGCATGAGCATCTTTTCGATCGATCTCTACTTTGCCTCGCGCGGTCTGCCGCCTGCGGGCAGCCTCGGTGTGGCCGAGTTCCTGGCGGAGCCGGCCCACTGGCGTGTGCTGGCCGACCTGACCTTGCTCAGCCTGTTCGCCGGCCTGTACAGCGTGCCCATGTACGCGCTGATTCAAATGCGCAGCCAGCCCACGCACCGCGCACGCATCATCGCCGCCAACAACATCCTCAACGCGCTCTTCATGATCGCCAGCGCGGTGATTGCCGGTGCGTTGCTCAAGGCCGGCTTCACCATTCCGCAGATGTTCCTGCTGGTCGGGCTGGCCAACGCGGTGGTGGCGTTCTACATCTTCATGCTGGTGCCCGAATACCTGTTGCGCTTCGTGGCATGGATCGCTTCGCGCCTCGTGTACCGCTTCCGGGTCACGGGCGACGCTCAGATTCCCACCGAAGGCGCGGCCGTGATCGTGTGCAACCACGTGAGCTTTGTCGACGCCGTGTTGCTCATGGCCGCGAGCCCGCGGCCGATCCGCTTCCTCATGGACCACCGCATCTTCAAGGTGCCGGTGCTTGGCGGTTTGTTCCGCCTGGCCAAGGCGATTCCCATTGCACCGCAGAAGGACGACCCAGCGGCCTACGAAGCCGCGTTCGGGGCCGCCACTGCCGCGCTGCGCGAAGGCGAACTGCTGGCCATATTTCCCGAAGGCGGCATCACGCGCGACGGCCAGCTGCAGCCCTTCAAGGGCGGTGTGATGAAGATCCTGGAACTCGCTGCACGCGAGGGCATGCACCCGCCGGTGATTCCCATGGGCCTCACCAACCTCTGGGGCTCGTTCTTCAGTCGCGTGGAAGAGCGCGACGGCGAGCGCGTGGCCATGGTGCGGCCGTTCCGCCGGGGTTTGTTCAACCGGGTGGGCCTCAACGTCGGAGCACCCGTGTCGCCAGGCTCGGTGTCGCCCGAGCTGCTGCAACAGCGGGTGGGCGCGCTGCTGGTCTGAGGCGGGCTTTCAGGAGAGGGTGGAGGCTTGGTGGACCGTCCAGTTCGCCAGCCCGCCTTCCAGACTGAACGCCTGGGCGTGGCCGCGGTGCCGCAATGCGCGTGCGGCCAGTGTGCTGCGGTTGCCGCTGCGGCAGAAAAAAACCACCGGCAGGTCGGCGGGCAATGGGAGCCCATCGGGCAGGTGGTTCAGCAAGCTGGACAAGGGAACCTGCTCGCACGCAAACCCCGCACCCAGTGCCGGTTCGTCGGACACGCCATGTTCACTGGTCTCACGCACGTCCACCAGCAAGGGCCTGGGTTGGGCCAGCATCAAGGCATGGAGGCGTGATGCACTCAGCCCCACGTCGACCAGTGAGGGTGTGGCACGCAGCGTGGCTCCACAGGCCCGGATGCGCGCACAGGCCTCGTCGATGAATTCGGCGCCATCCGCCGCACCGAATGACAGGCGAACGGCTGCCGTCGCCTGCCAGGCTGGAAGCCCCATGGCCTCCAGCACTTCGCTGGGCTGCGCCTGGGCAGAGCCACAGGCCGACCCTCCGCTGACGCGGAGCCCCGCAGAATCGAACACGTCCAGCAGCAGACTGGAACGCAGGCCCGGCACGGCGAAGTTCAGGGTGGTGGGCAGGCACAGCTCGGCAGGTGCGTTGAACACCAGGCCGGGGAAGGCCTCCTGCAGTGCGCAGGCGAGGCGTTGGCGATGGGCTTGCAGCGTTGCCTCGGCGTGGAAAGTCTGGCCGTCCTCCAGCGCGTCCAGCACGGCGCCGAGCGCGGCGATGCCCGCCATGTTCTCGGTGCCGGCGCGCAGCGCGCCTTCCTGGCCGCCGCCCGTGAGCAGGGGCGTGAAGGGTGCACCTTCGCGCACATACAGCAGGCCCACGCCCTTGGGCGCATAGAGCTTATGGCCCGAAAACGGCGCGTAGTGAATGCGCCGCTCGGCCAGTTTCAGGTCCAGCTTGCCCAGGGCCTGCACGCTGTCCACCGTCCACAGGGCTTTGCTGGTGCCCAGGGCGGCCTCGATGCCGTCGAGGTCGCTGACCACGCCGGTCTCATTGTTCGCAGCCATGGTGCAGACCAGCCCGGCGCGGGGTGCGTGTTCGGCGAGCCAGGCCAGATCGTGGCGGCCGTCGCAGCCCACGGGAATGGGCAGGATGGGAAAGTCCAGCCCCAGCAGTTGATTCCAGTGCTTCAGCGCCGCTGGCACGGCCTTGTGTTCGGTGGCGCCGTAGAGCAGCAGCGAAGGCGCATTCGCGTCAGCGTCGCGCCGCCCGCGCAGCTCCACGAGCGCGGACAGCACGGCGGTCTGGATGCCCTCCGTCGCTCCGCTGGTGAACAACATCTGTCCCGTCGGCACATCCAGCACGCGGTGTGCGCTGGCCCGCACGCGTTCCAGCATGGCGCGCGCCCGAAGGCCGCTGACGTGGATGCTGCTCGGGTTGCCAAAGGTTTCGGCCATCACAGCCAGTGCCGTCGCGCGCGCCTGCGGCAGGACCGGTGTGGTGGCATTGGCGTCGAGGTAAATATCCATCCTGAATCCCTGGTGTTGGCGTAACCTGGAATTCTGCTGGGGGTCAGGCGGAACCCACATGCCTTCTGTTCGATGAAATGGTCGCAAAAGAGCATGCTGTTCCATTTATGATGGATTCTATGAAAATGGATTCCACCGACATCCGCATTCTCGATATCCTGCAGCACGACGCCGAGCAGCAGGTGGCGCAGATTGCCGAGCAGGTCGGCCTGTCTGCCACACCCTGCTGGCGGCGCATCCAGCGCCTCAAGGCGGCGGGCGTCATCACACGGCAGGTGGCGTTGGTGGACCCGCAGAAGGTCAACGTGGGTGTGACGGTCTTCGTGTCGGTGCGCACGAGCACGCACACCCAGGCGTGGTTCGAGCAGTTCCGCGCCACCGTGCAGGCCATTCCCGAAGTGGTCGAGTTCTACCGCATGAGCGGCGACGTGGACTATCTGCTGCGGGTGGTGGTGCCGGACATCGCCGCCTACGACCGCGTCTACAAGCGCCTGACCGATGGCACCAGCCTGCACGACGTGAGCTCCAGCTTTGCCATGGAAGAGCTCAAGCTCACCACGGCGCTGCCGCTCACCTACGCAAAGTGAACACGCCATGAAAAAAGCCCGGTGCCTGAAAGGCAGCGGGCTTTGGCGTGAACGGAGGCAGGATCAGAACGGAATGTCGTCGTCCATGTCATCAAAACCGCTGGACTGCCGTGCCGGTGCTGCTGCCGGGGCCTGGCGCGGTGCAGCGGCCGGGGCGCGTGGGGCTGCAGCCGCCGGGCGCGAATAACCGCTACCGCCACCGCCGCCTTCCTCACCGCTGGGGCCGCCCATGCCCTGCCGGCCACCCAGCAGCTGCATTTCGCTGGCGATGATGTCCGTGGCGCTTTTCTCGATGCCATCCTTGTCGGTGTACTTGCGGTAGGTCAGGCGGCCTTCGACGTAGATGGGGGTACCTTTTTTCACATATTCGCCCACGATTTCGGCCAGGCGTTCGAAGAAGGTGACGCGGTGCCACTGGGTTTCTTCGATGAACTCGCCGGAGGTGCGGTCCTTGCGGCGACTGGTGGTGGCGATGCTGATGTTCGCCACGGCACCCCCCGAGGGCAGGTAGCGGATTTCGGGGTCGCGGCCGCAGTTGCCGACGAGGATGACTTTGTTGACAGATGCCATGGTGGTGTCCTGAGGTGGGGGCGGCAGCCCGCGTGGGCGCGGCCGCAAAAACGACCTGTCATTGTGCCGCAACTGCCGCGCTGCGACCGGGACGCCGCACAGCCGCGCCTTACACTGGCCGACCATGAAAGGCGAACCCGACTTCCTGCAGAACCTGCGCGACGAGATGGGCGACATGCGTCAGTGGCTGGACCGTGTGGTGGTCATCGGTTACGCCGTGCTCACCGGTCTCGCCGTGGTGCTGTTCACCTTGCTGGCAGACGCCGCGGTCGAGCTCTATGGCCAGCTGCGCGGTGGCTGGTGGTGGGCGCCGCTGTTGTGGACGCCCGCGCTCACCGCGCTGGTGGTGTGGGCCGTGCGCCGCTGGGCGCCGGGTGCGGCCGGCTCGGGCGTGCCGCAGGTGCTGACCGCGCTGGACCCGGCCACGCCGCTGAAAGAACGCTCGCGCTTCGTGTCGCTGCGCCTGAGCATCGCCAAGATCCTGGCGGTCTCGGGCGGCTTGCTGGCCGGCCTTTCCATCGGACGACAGGGACCTTCGGTGCAGGTGGCGGCCGGCATCATGCTGCACGCGCGGCGCTGGCTCTCGCCCGCCTCGGGCATCAGCGACCGCGAACTGCTGGTGGCCGGAGGCGCGGCCGGCATTGCCGCCGCGTTCAACACGCCCCTGGGTGGCATCGTGTTCGCCATCGAAGAGCTCTCGCGTCGCCTGCAGGACCGCAGCAGCGGCCTCATGCTCGCGGCCATCGTCATCGCCGGCCTGGTGGCCGTGTCCGCTTTCGGCAACCTGTCGTATTTCGGTCGCGTGCGTGCCGATGCGTTGTCGTGGTGGAACCTGTTGTTGCCGGGCGCCGTGGTGGCGATCGGTTGTGGTCTGCTGGGCGGCCTGCTGTCGCGCCTCATGCTGGCGTCGTTCACCGGCCTGCCGGATCGTTTTTGCGCCTACCGCCGCAAGCGGCCGGTAACCTTCGCCGCCTTCTGTGGATTCATGGTGGCGCTGATTGTGGTGGTCAGCAACGGTGCGACGGTGGGCGTGGGGCATGAGCACACGCGCGAGCTGCTGGATCAGGCGGCAAACGCCGAGGGCGGGCATCAGCCTTTCCTGTTCACCGGCCTGAAGTTCGTGGCTTCGTGGCTGTCCGCGTGGAGTGGCGTGCCGGGCGGCATCTTCGGGCCGAGCCTGTCGATCGGCGCCGGGCTGGGGGCCGATGTGGCCTGGCTGCTGGGTTCGCCGCATGGGGTGGCGCTGATCGCGCTGGGCATGTGCGGCTTTCTGGCGGCCGTCACGCAGACGCCCATCACCGCCATGATCATCGTGATGGAGATGACCGATGGCCATAACATGGTGCTGAGCCTGATGGCCTGCGCGCTGCTGGCCAGCCTGGTCTCTCGCATGATCAGCCGCCCGCTCTACAGCACCATGTCCTTGCTGATGATGCGTTCACTGCGCGAGCCCCGGCCGCTCGACGCCACCGGCTTGCCACCCACGACCGGCCCGTCAACGCTGCGTTGAAGAAGCGGCTGGCTTCATCGGCCACGCGATGACAAGCCAGACCAGCATGAGCACCGCGCTGGCGGCGAAGATGCCGGCGCTGCCCCAGGCCTTGACCACCACACCCCCCAGGCTGCCGCCGGCAAAAATGCCGAGCGACATGAGCGTGTTGTAGACACCCAGCGCCGCACCGCGCTGGCGAGGCTCTGCCAGGCGCGAGGCGAGGCTGGGCTGGCTGGCTTCCTGCGTGTTGAAGCCGACGAAATAAAGGCACAGCAGCAGCGCCGCCAGCCACAGCGAAGGGGCCTGCAGGCTGAACAGGAAACCCAGCTGCACCAGCGCGATGAGCGCGATCGAACCCAGGTACACGGCCTTGAAGTGGCCCATGCGCTCCAGGCGGAACAGCAGGCCGCCCATGATCAGCAGCGAAGCCAGCACGGCGGGCAGGTAGACCTTCCAGTGTTCGGCTGTGGGTATGCCGGTTTCCAGCAGCAGCGCGGGAACGGCCATCCACATGGCGATCTGTACCGCGTGCAGCACGAACACGCCCACATCGACGCGCAGCAGCTCGGCATTGGCCAGCACTTCGCGCAGGCCACCTCGGCCACCGACCTGCGGCAACGCAGGCTCGGGTGGCACCACCCAGACCACCACCGCCATGCCGGCGAGCGCGAGCACGGCAGTGAGGGCGAACAGGCCCTCCAGACCAATGTGTGGCACCAGCAGCGGTGCCATCACCAGGGAGAGCGCGAACATGAGCGCGATGCTGATGCCCACCAGCGCCATCGACTTGGTGCGCACCTGGTCGCGCGTGAGGTCGGCCAGCAGTGCGGTCACCGCCGCCGAGATGGCGCCCGCGCCCTGCAGCGCGCGCCCCGCCACCAGCCAGGGGAGCGAGGGCGCCCAGGCCGCCAGCAGGCTGCCCAGGGCGAACAGCGCGAGCCCGGCCAGGATCACCGGCTTGCGGCCGAGGCGGTCCGACGCCATGCCCAGCGGCACCTGCAGCAGCGCCTGTGTGAGCCCGTAGATGCCCATGGCCAGGCCCACCAGGGCGGGGTCGTCACCCCCAGGGTAGTGGCGGGCCTGCAGGGCGAACACCGGCAACACCAGGAACAGGCCCAGCATGCGAAGCGCGTAAATGGAAGCCAGCGCCCCGCTGGCGCGGCGCTCGGCAGGCGTCATGCGCATGCTGGCGTTCGGCTCGGACACCGGGTGTGAAAGGGCGGGTTGGGGGGACGACAAGGCAGGAGCGGCGGGTGGGCGGGAGAGCGGTATTGTCAGCGAAAGCGCCGGGCGCACCGGGTGGGTTCGCATGAAAACACAGGCCGGCTTATCATGTCGGGTTGCCCTGAACACCCCCGAGCGCGCCTTGAACCAGAACCTGCCACCGGCCCTGAACCTTACCGATCTGGCCCCGGCGTTGCGCCACGCCAGTGCCTTTTTGTCGGTGCGCGGCGCGCGCACGCACAACCTCAAGAACATCGACCTCGACATCCCCAAGCATTCGCTGGTGGTCATCACCGGGCTGTCGGGTTCGGGCAAGTCCAGCCTGGCGTTCGACACGCTGTACGCCGAAGGCCAGCGGCGCTACGTGGAAAGCCTGTCTGCCTACGCGCGCCAGTTCCTTCAGCTCATGGACAAGCCCGACGTGGACCTGATCGAGGGTCTCTCGCCGGCCATTGCCATCGAGCAGAAGGCGACTTCCCACAACCCGCGCTCCACCGTGGGCACGGTGACCGAGATTCACGACTACCTGCGCCTGCTGTTCGCGCGTGCCGGCACGCCGCATTGCCCCGATCACGACCTGCCGCTCACCTCGCAGAGCGTGGCGCAGATGGTGGACGCCGTGCTGGCCCTGCCCGAAGGCACACGCCTGATGATCCTGGCGCCCGTGGCGCGCGAGAAAAAGGGCGAGTTCGTCGAGCTGTTTGCCGACATGCAGGCCCAGGGTTATGTGCGTTTCCGCGTTGATGGCGCGGTGCTCGAGTTCGACGCCCTGCCGGCGCTGAAGAAGACCGAGAAGCACAACATCGACGTGGTGATCGACCGCATCAAGGTTCGCACCGATGGCGAAGACGAAGGGGTCAATCCACTTCGGCAGCGGCTGGCGGAGAGCTTTGAGGCTGCGCTGCGTCTGGCCGATGGCAAGGCCATCGCCATGGAAATGGACGGCGAGGAAGACACCAAGGCGGCGCCGCATGAGCACACGTTCTCCGCACGCTTCGCCTGCCCGCTGTGCCACTACACCGTGGGCGAGCTGGAACCGCGCCTGTTCTCTTTCAACTCCCCCATGGGCGCTTGCCCCACGTGCGATGGCCTGGGCCACACCGAGTTCTTCGACCCGGCGCGAGTGGTGGCCTTTCCCACCCTGAGTCTGGCCAGTGGCGCCATCAAAGGCTGGGACCGCCGCAACGGCTACTACTTCGCCATGATCGAAAGCCTGGCGGCTCACTACAAGTTCGACACCGAGGCGCCGTGGGAGTCGCTGCCCGATGCCGTGCGGCAGGTGCTGCTCTACGGTTCGGGCACGGAAGACGTGAAGTTCTCCTATGCGCTGGAATCGGGCGAACGCGCGGGCAAGCGCATCACTAAGAAGCACCCCTTCGAAGGCATCATCCGCAACTTCGAGCGCCGCTACCGCGAGACCGACAGCGTGGCCGTGCGCGAAGAGCTGGCGCGTTACCGCGCCGTGCAGCCTTGCCCGGACTGCGGTGGTTCGCGCCTGCGCCGCGAGGCGCGCCACGTGTTCGTGGGCGAGGGCGACCAGAAGCAGCCCATCTACAAGATCAGCCACGTCACGCTGGGCGAAGCGCTCAGCTACTTCCAGCGTCTGGAGCTCAAAGGGTCCAAGGCCGATATCGCCGCGCGCGTGATCAACGAAATACGCCAGCGCCTGAAGTTTCTGAACGACGTCGGTTTGAACTACCTGAGCCTCGACCGCAGCGCCGACACGCTCTCCGGTGGCGAGGCGCAGCGCATCCGCCTGGCCAGCCAGATCGGCAGTGGCCTCACGGGCGTGATGTACGTGCTCGACGAGCCCAGCATCGGCCTGCATCAGCGCGACAACGATCGGCTCATCGGCACCCTGCAGCACCTGCGCGACTTGGGCAACACGGTGATCGTGGTCGAGCACGACGAAGACATGATTCGCACCGCCGATCACGTGATCGACATGGGACCTGGCGCAGGCGTGCACGGTGGCCGCGTGATGGCGCAAGGCAGTTGTGCCGACGTGATGGCCGCGCCCGGCTCGCTCACCGGCCAGTACCTCAGCGGCGCGCGCCGCATTGCCGTGCCGGAGCGCCGCACGCCTTGGCTGCCCGTGGTGCACAAGGCCGGCGCGGCCGTTGCGCCGAAACCCAAGTTTCCGCCCAGCCCGGCCGCCGAGCGCCGCGCCGCGCGCGAAGCCGCGCACCAGGCCACGCTGGGCGAGCTGCAGGAAATCCGCGTGGTCAACGCCAGCGGGCACAACCTCCACGGGGTGAGTGCGGCCTTCCCGGTGGGCCTGCTCACCTGCGTCACGGGCGTTTCTGGTTCGGGCAAGTCCACGCTCGTCAACGACACGCTGTACGCCGCCGTTTCGCGCACGCTGTACCGCTCGCACGAAGAGCCCGCCGCGCACGAGGCGATCGAAGGCATCGAGCATTTCGACAAGGTCATCAATGTGGACCAGTCGCCCATCGGCCGCACGCCGCGCAGCAACCCGGCCACCTACACCGGGCTGTTCACCGGCATTCGCGAACTCATGGCCGAGGTGCCCACCGCGCGCGAACGCGGCTACGGCCCGGGCCGCTTCAGCTTCAACGTGGCGGGTGGCCGCTGCGAGGCCTGCCAGGGCGATGGCGTGGTCAAGGTCGAGATGCACTTTCTGCCCGACGTCTACGTGCCCTGCGAGGTCTGCCGCGGCCAGCGCTACAACCGCGAAACGCTGGACGTGCAGTACAAGGGCCGCAACATCGCGCAGATTCTGGACATGACTGTGGAACAGGCACACGCCTTCTTCAGCGCCGTGCCCACGCTGCACCGCAAGCTGCAGACCCTGCTCGACGTCGGCCTGTCCTACATCCAGCTCGGCCAGAGCGCCACCACGCTCTCGGGTGGCGAAGCGCAGCGCGTCAAGCTCGCGCTCGAACTCTCCAAGCGCGACACCGGCCGCACGCTCTACATCCTCGATGAACCCACCACCGGCCTGCACTTCGCTGACATCGAACTGCTGCTCAAGGTGCTGCACCAGCTGCGCGACGCCGGCAACACCATCGTGGTGATCGAACACAACCTGGACGTCATCAAGACCGCCGACTGGGTGATCGACATGGGCCCCGAAGGCGGTGCGGGCGGTGGCACGGTGGTGGCACAAGGCACGCCGGAAGACGTGGCGGCGAATGCGGCCAGCCACACGGGGCACTACCTGCGGCGGTTGCTGGAGCGCGTCAACCCGGACTGACTGCCGCTCAGTTGTTCCGGTACGCCAGCCCCACCGTCGCGCTGTAGACCGTCTTTCGCCCCACCAGCGGACTGCGCGCTGCTGCGCCCTGCAACTGCGATGCGCCGAGGCCGCCGTACATGACCCAGTTCCGGTTCAGCGCCGAGGTCAGGCGCCAGCCGACAGAGGCGCTGTCCCATCCCGAGCCGAGGCCGTAGGCCGGCAGGCCGGTGGCCAGGGCGGCCTCGGGGGCGATGCCGTAGTGCGTGTTGGCGTAGGTGGCGTTGGCCCAGCCGGCGCCCAGCGACAGGTCCCAATGCGTTTGCGACGAGATGGGATGGCGATAGCCCAGACCGCTGTCGATGCGCAGGCCGCCTTCGCGCCCGAGCAGGTCCTGCGAGCCGCGCACGGATGCGCTCCAGCGTTTGCTCAGGGCCACGTTGGCGGTTACGCGTCCGCGCAGCGTGCCGCGGACGTCGGGCAAGCCTCTCAAGCGGGCGTCACCGTCCCAGGAACGGCCTTCGTCGATGCGCAACGAGGTGCTGAGCGACCAGCGATCGCTGCCGGCCACCACCGTGCTCACCCCGGTGTCCACGGTCTGGCGGCCCTGGGTGAGCAGGGCGCTGGCGCCCGAGCTTGCGAAGCGGAAGCGCCCGAGTTGAAAGGCCCACATGGGGCGGGCGCGTGTGCTCTGGCTGGTGTCGCTGCCCAGTTGCGCAGCAGAAGAAACGACCGAGACACCGATCAAATAGTCGCGACTGGCTTCGAGCACGGCAGGTGCAGGCGGCTCATCGGCATGGGCCACGCCGGCAAGGCACAGCAGCCCGGCCTGCAGCGTTTTCGACGCGGCGTGGGCTCGCGGCATGGTCGATCAGAGGCGACCCAGATCTTCAATCGCATCCACCACCAGGCCCGTGCCGATGGCGATGAGCAGGATGTCGGCCGCGACGCGCACGTATTTGTGACCCGACGGCGGCAGGCCGAGCTGGATCGAGACGCCGCTGGGCACGGGGTAATACACCACGTCGCGCGGCAGCGGGCGACCCAGCTGCCACTTCTTCGCCTGGCCGGGGGGCAGGCAGCCGTTGTTCTTTTTGGCCAGGCCCGGTGGGCAGTTGCCGGCCTGGAAGCGCGGTGCGTAGTACTCGCGCGCGGCCATGCGCTGGGGCTCGCCGAAGTAGCCACCGATCTGCACGTTGATGGCGATGTTCGATGACGAAGATCCGCGGTCCCGATCGCGGCTGGGGGCGCGGTCGTCGTGCTGAAGTTCCTTCTTGTGCTTTTCGCCTTTGCCGGGCTTGCCGGCCCAATCGGGTTTTTCGGCCAGCGCTGAGGTGGTGCCCACGCCCATGGCGATGCCAAGGACCAGGGCGAGAGCGGAGATACGCGGGGTTGCAGAAGAGATCATGGTGGGGCTTCATAGGGTGATCCCAGCTTCAATGGCCGGGTGAGTGATTGTCGACCCCAGCCTTCAAAACGCGGTTACAGGCTGTAATCGCGCGCCTGTGTCACGGTACCGAGGTGGTGCGATCGGGCCCATGCTGGCAGACTCGCCGTTTTGCACCCCCGGTTCGCCACTCTCCCCCATGTCCCTGGAAACCGAACTCAAGCTCGAGCTGCACCCGCAGGACCTGCCACGTCTGCTGGCCCATCCCCTGCTCACCCAGCAGGCCCCCCGGCGCGAGCGCCTGCTCAACACCTATTTCGACACCTCCACGCTGGCGCTTCGCGCCCAGCGCATGGCCGTGCGCGAGCGCCGCGTGGGCCGACGCACGCTGCTCACCGTGAAGACGGCGGGCACCTCGGTGGGCGGACTCTCTCGGCGCGGCGAATGGGAGGCCACCACGCGGCCCGGCGCGTTCGATTTCGCGGCGCTGGTGGACGACGAGGCGCTGGCCCAGCAACTGATCCGCGTGGCCTGGCAACTGGTGCCGGTGTTCCGCACCGACTTCACGCGCCGCACCTGGCTGATCACGCACGGCGGCGCGCAGGTGGAGGTTGCGCTGGACCAGGGTTTCATTGCCACCGGCAGCCTGCGCCAGCCCATCCTCGAGCTCGAACTGGAGCTGCTGTCGGGCTCGGTGGATGCCCTGCTGGACCTCGCCCACACGCTGGCCCTGGGACCCAAAGGTCGTGCCACTGAAGGGCTGCGGCTGTTGCCGGCCAACCGCAGCAAGGCCGAACGCGGCTACGCACTTTTCATGGGTGAGCGGGCGCAGCCGCAGAAGGCCACACCGCTTCAGCTCGATCCCGGCATGCACCCCGTGCAGGCCTTTCGCGCCGCTGCGCTCGGGTGCCTGGCGCACCTGCAGGCCAATGAAGGCGGTGTGTGCCAGCACGGGCCGGACGGGGCCCCGCCCGATCCCGAGTTCGTGCACCAGGCGCGTGTGGCGCTGCGCCGCCTGCGCACTGGCCTGCGCCTGTTCCAGCCGCACCTGCCGATGCGTTTCGCCCGCCACTGGGCCGGCGAGTGGAAGCGCCTGGCCAACGAGCTCGGTGACGCGCGCAACTGGGACGTGTTCGCCACCGAGTGGCTGCCCGGCCTGCTGGCCGAACTGCCAACCAATTCCACATCCACCGATCAGATGGACGCCTTGCTGGCCTGGGTGAGCACCGAACGCCAGGCAGCTTGCGAGCGCGCGGACCATGCGCTCAGCGACAGCGCGCACGCCTTGCGCCTGCTCGCCTTCACCCGCGCGGTGCTGAGCCTGCAGCCGGCCGATCCGCCAGCCGGTTCGCCGTGGCCCGATGAGGGGCTGGCGCGTTGGGCGCACGACACCCTCCGCAAAGGCCACGCGGGCTTGCGGCGCGAGGCCCGCCAGGCACGGCGGCTGGGCCCGGAGGGCCGGCACGAGCTGCGCATCGCGCTCAAGAAGCTGCGCTATTCGCAGGAGTTTCTCGGCAGCCTGCTGCCGGCCAAAGGGCTGGCCCGCAGCGCCGCTGCCTTGTCGGACGCGCAGGCCTTGCTCGGCGGCCTCAACGACCTGAGCACCGCACAGGGCCTGCTGGCTCACGCCCCGGCCACGCTCGCGCCTTCGGTGGTGGCGGGTTTGCAGGCGGGGCTGCAGCAGCGGCTGGACACCGGTTTGCAAGCCTTGCCGGCGATGGAAGAAGCGCTGGAGCAGACCTCCACGCCCTGGCGCTAGAGCCCTGCGGCGTCAGGCCTGCGCACTCGGCCGCGCGGCGACGCGATCGCGCCAGGCCTGCAGCGCGTGCAGCCCCGATTCAGACGGCTTGAAGCGCAGCAAACGCGCGAACTCCACCGAGCAGAAGGCCGTGATGTCTGCAATCGTGAATCGATCTCCCGCCACCCATTCGTGGCGCTGCAGTTCGGCATCCAGCCAGGCGGCGGTTTCCATGGCTTTGGGCAACTGAGACTGGCCGAACTCGGCAAACTGCGGTTGCTCCAGTGGCGCCAGACCCGGGTGGGTGTGGCGAATTGCGTTGGCCAGCGGCAGCATGAGGTACCACTCCATGCGCCGATCGGCCATTTCGATGAAGGCGCGTTCGTCGGCGTCCACGCCCATCAGGTTGGGCGTGGGCTGGTGGCCTTCCAGCCAGGTGCAGATGGCGCGGGTTTCGCTCAGCGTGCGGCCGTCGTCCAGTTCCAGCACCGGCACGCGCGCCAGCGCGCTCTTGTGCCGGAATTCGGCGGCCTTGTGCTCACTGGCATTGAGGTCCACGTTGACCTGCTCGATGTGCTCGATACCCTTCTCGGCCATGAACATCTGCACGCGGCGCGGGTTCGGCGCGCGTGGCGCCACATAGAGCTTCATGCGGTGCCCCGGCCGGTTTCCACCATCGTGCGGGCTTGCTCGGAAAAGCGCTTGGCGGCCTCGTCGCCGTCGCGCGTCAGGTCCACCTTCGATGGCGGTTGTTCAATGCCGCGCTGCACCGCCGCACGCTGGCGGATCGCATCGCGCCAGCGTTTCAGATGCGGCAGGTCGTCGATCTCCACACCCGACCACCGGTGTGTGCGCACCCAGGCCCAGTTGGCGATGTCGGCAATGGAGTAATCGCCGGCCAGGTATTCGTGCTGTTGCAGATGGCCGTCGAGCACGCGGAACAGGCGCTTGCACTCGCCCTGGTAGCGGTCGATGGCGGCGGGAATCTTCTCAGGGAAGTAGCGGAAGAACACATTGGCCTGGCCCATCATCGGACCAATCCCGCCCATCTGGAACATGAGCCACTGCAGAACGCGCGAGCGGCCTTTGACATCGGTGGGCATGAGGCGCCCGGTTTTTTCAGCCAGGTAGATCAGGCACGCGCCCGACTCGAACACCGCGAAGTCGTCGGCCTCGCGATCGACGATGGCGGGAATGCGCCCGTTCGGATTGAGGGCCAGAAACGCCGGTGTGCGCTGTTCGCCGGCGGTGAGGTCGATCACCTTCAGCGTGTAGGGCAGGCCCAGTTCTTCCAGCGCGATGGACACCTTGTGTCCGTTGGGCGTGGCGGCGGTGTAGAGGTCGATCATGGAGGGCCCTGTTGAAAACCAGGGGCCATCCTATCGCCGATGCGAAATTCTTTCAGGCCATGAAGCCGAGATCGCGGGGGTAGTCGACGCTGTTGAAGTTGGTCAGGTTCGGCAGGATGCCGTTCATCTCGGCGCCCTGCACGCCGAACCAGGTGGCCATGGTGCCGGCGTACTGGTCCACCGACGTGCTGGGCAGAAGGCGGCCCTGGCCCACGTGCCACTGGTCGTTGGCGTCCACGCTGGAGTTCGTCACGCTCACCGGCGGCGCCTTGCCGTAGAAGGCCTTGCCGCGCACCGCGCCACCCACCATGAAGTGGTGGCTGCCCCAGCCGTGATCGGAGCCGTCGCCGTTGGAGGTGAGCGTGCGGCCGAAGTCCGAAGCGGTGAATGCGGTCACCTGGTTGGCCACGCCCAGCGCCACGGTGGAGGCGTGGAACGCAGTGAGCGCCGCGCTCAGCCTGCCCATCAGCGTGGCCTGGCCACCAATCAGGTTGTCGTGCAGATCGAAGCCGCCCATGGAGACGAAGAACACCTGGCGGCGGTTGCCCAGATCGTTGCGCGCCGCAATGAGGCGCGCCACCAGCTTGAGCTGATCGGCCAGGTTGTTGCCGGTGGGGAAGGCGCTGAACGCGGCGCCGTTGGCGGGGTAGCTGGCCAATGCGGCGGTGATGGCGCTCTCGGCACCCACGGCGCGTGCGGTCACGAGGTTGTATTCGTTCTCCAGCACGTGCGTGCGCGTCTGCAGCGCCAGCTGCGTCATGGCGCCGCGCACGGCCGCCGAGTTGTACACATTGCCGTTGAGCGCGTTGATCTTCACCGCGCCGCCGGTGCTGACCTGGTAGGACAGCGCGGAATCGCCCGACAGGAACACCGTGTTGCCCGTGACTGAAATGCAGGTGAGCACGCGGCTGGTGTTGGAGGACAGCGCAAGGTCGCCGATGTGGCCGCCCCAGCCGGTGGTGGCGCCTTCGGGTTGCGACGACTGCCACACCGATTGCTGGTCGTTGTGCGAGAACAGCTTGGGTGGAATGGGGTAGAGCGTGCGGTTGCTGCCCTGGTACTGCTGCCGCGTGATGGGCACCACCAGCGGCCCCACGTTGAGCTGCACCGCCGCGGCACCGCTGTTGAACAGGCCGGCCAGCCCGGTCATGGCGGGGTGCATGGCGTACTGCTTGCCGCCGGGGAGCGCCACGGTGGGGTTGAGCAGCGTGGGGGTGAGGTCGGCCTGCGCCAGCGCAATGCCACCCGCC
Organism: Hydrogenophaga sp. IBVHS1; assembly: GCF_002127265.1. Taxonomy (GTDB): domain Bacteria; phylum Pseudomonadota; class Gammaproteobacteria; order Burkholderiales; family Burkholderiaceae_C; genus Hydrogenophaga. Next base: position 73,367 of record NZ_NFUU01000001.1, read on the forward strand.
GTGCGGCCCGCACCACCACCACGAATCGCGCTGTACTGGTCGTAGCTGGCGTTGTCGTAGTTGATGACGGTGTTGGCGTAGTCGTTGCCCCCGTTGAGGAACACGCAGACCAGGGCTTTGTAGTCGGTGGCATCGAAGGCGGCGGCATCGGCCATGGCCGCGAGGTTCAGCGCGGTGGGCAGCGCCGCGCCCGTGAAGGCGAGTTGACCGGCACGGCGCAGGAAGGCGCGGCGTGTGTGTTTGTCGGGTTGAATGAAATGCATGGTGTGCCCCTTACTTCTGGATCAGGTATTCGGCCGAAGCCATCACCATCAGGATCGCCGCCCACACGCGCCGGCGCCTCACGGTGTCGGAGCTGGTGCCATCCACAGGTGTGGCGTTGAGCGCTGTCACCATCAGTTGTCGGGAGTTGGCGGAGAGCTGGCCGGCGGTGAGCACCAGCGCGAGGTGATCGACCAGCGCGGTGGCATTGGTCACCAACGTGAGTTCGCGGGCGTAGTTGGCCACCACGTCGTAGGCGTAGTTGTTGTAGGCCGCCTGCGGCACGCCCGGGTTGGGGCAGTTGATGCCGCGCTCGATCAATCCCTGCATGAAGTTGAGGTAACCGCCCACCGACGTTTCATTGACAAGCTGGAACTCAGGTGCGGTGGCGCCCGATGCCGAAAGCGCCGTGCCCGGGGGCACGTAACCGGGGCGGAAGAAGTTGAACACCGAAGGCGGTCGCAAAGGGCTCTGGCCGATCTGGTTTGCCGGGTTCACCAGTTCGAAGATCTTCCAGCTGCCGGCAAGCGACGTGCCCCCGAAGGTGCGCGCCCACTGCACGAAGCGCACCATGGGTTCACGCAGTTTGCCGAAGGTGGTGCTTTGCAGCGACTGCTGGCCGCGCGCCTCGTCGTCGAGCAAGATCGCCACCCAGACCGCTTTCAGATCGCCCCGCACACCCGAACCGTTGTTGTTGAAGCGAGCCGCCACCCGCGCCACGTAGGCCGGACTGGGGTTGCTCGTCACCAGCCGCTGGATCATCTGGCGCGCGAAGAACGGGCCCACGTTCGGGTGGTTGTACAGCGCGTCGAGCGCGATGCGCAGCGCCTCGCGACCCGGTGTGTTCGCCGGCACCGTCACACCGAGGAACGTGGCCGCCAGGTTGGAGTGGCGGCTCGCGTTGAGCGACATTGGCTTGCGCGCGAACTCCTTGGACTCGATGGTGTAGGTCTGGCCCGGCACCGTGTGGCGGATGTTGTCGGAGCGGTCGAAGTCGTAACCCGTGAACACGCGCGCCAGGTTGGTCACGTCGTCCTGCGTGTAGCTCTCCAGCGGCACGCCGCCACTGGTTTGAACCGAGCCGTCCAGGTTGAGCCGGTACACGCCCAGACTGAAGAGCTGCATCACCTCGCGTGAGTAGTTCTCGTCGGGCACACGGCCGGTGGACGTGTTCTCTTTCTGGTTGCCTTTGGTGTTGAGGAAGTACCCCATCGCCGGATGCAACGTCACGTCTTCGAGCAACTGGCGGTAGTTGCCGAAGGCGTTGCGCATCAGCGTGTCCCACCAGCTGGCATAGGCATGGGCACGCCAGGTGAACTCGGCCGTGGTCAGTGAAGTGACGAAGAATTCCGAGAGCGCCAGCGCCACGCGCTTGCGCATCATGTCCGGACCGCTGAGCAGCTGGTTCCAGATCATGAAGTCGGCGGGGTAGTGGTTGAAGAAATAGTGGTTCGTGTCCACCGCGCCGTACCCACGCGCTTCGAGCCAGTTCCAGCCGGTGATGCTTCGGTAGTTGGCGAACTGGTTGGCGAGCCATTGCGCGTAGCTGCCGTTGTTCCGCAACTCGGTGATTTCCGCGTTGGTCGACGAGAACTGCGCCTGCTGCAGGAACCGCGCGGCATCGGCGTCGGAGGCCGGCGCGGCGTGAGTGAATCCGCTGGTGGGAAAGTCGACCACCCCAACGGCGGGTGGTGCTTCGGGGGTGTCTCCACCACCACCACCGCCACCGCAGGCGGCGAGCAAGGCGGCAGCGGCTGCCGCCGTGGCCAGTGGCGCCAGGTTCATGGACTCTGGTGCATGTTCAGGCGCGTCAACGCCGGCGGGTTTCGGGGGCGACTCGATGTCCGTCATGGGATTCCTCCTCGGTTCAACGAGCGCGAGTCTAGGTGGCTGCTTTTTTTTACAAGCCCGATTTTCAAGTCGTTACAGGTGGGTGTGGCGCCCGAGCGGCAGCCGCCAGACGGTCATGCCGCTCGGCGTTGAGCGGCTGCCGCTGGTCGAAAGTCAGGTGCGCGCGGCGCGCAATTCGTCCCGCGTTTTCAGCGCGGCGAGGCGTGCGGCGGCGGCAAAGTCGGCTCCGCTGGAGGCATACAGAATGGCGCGCGAAGAGTTCACGATGATGGCGCCGGTGGTGGTTTCACCCTGTGTGCGCAGGCCGGCTTTCACAGTGGCCACCGCGTCGCCCCCTTGTGCGCCCACACCAGGAATCAGCAGGGGCAACGTGGGTGCAATGGCGCGCACGCGCTCGATTTCTGCGGGGTAGGTGGCGCCCACCACCAGGCCGAGCTGACCATTGAGGTTCCACGGGCCTTGTGCCAGGCGCGCCACATGTTCATACAGAAGAGGCTGGCCGTCCACCGAGGCCAGGCGCTGGTTCTGCAGGTCGTCGCCACCGGGGTTGGAGGTGCGGCACAAGAGGAACGCGCCCTTGCCGTGAAATTGCAGATAGGGTTGCACCGAGTCGAAGCCCATGAAGGGAGAGAGCGTGACGGCGTCGGCCCCGTAGCGCTCGAAGGCTTCAATGGCATATTGCTGCGCGGTGCTGCCGATGTCGCCGCGCTTGGCGTCCAGGATCACCGGCACTTGCGGCGCGGTGCGGCGCATGAACGCCATCAGGCGTTCGAGCTGTTCTTCGGCGCGGTGTGCGGCGAAGTAGGCGATCTGGGGCTTGAACGCAATGGCCGTGTCGGCCGTGGCCTCGACGATGGCGGCGCAGAAATCGTAGATGCGGCTGGCGTCGTTTTTCAGGTGAGCGGGAAACCGGGCGGGATCGGGGTCCAGGCCCACGCACAGCAGGGAACGGTTCAGGCGCTCGGCGCTGCTCAGCTTGTCGAGAAAAGTCATGGAGGTAATTCTAGTTGCCGGGGTTTGCCCCCACGCTCCACCGCTGCGCGGGTCGCTGCCCCCCGCGGGGGTTGGCCTTGCTTGGGGCGGCCCGGCGCTGCGGCCCCTATAGTTCGCCTCATGCAAGCCCTCTCCCGCCGGCAACTCGTCGTCCTCGTTCTGCTCACGCTGGTGTGGGGCATCAACTGGCCCATCATGAAGCTGGGCGTGAGCGATTTTCCGCCGCTCACGTTCCGCACGCTCAGCATGTGGATCGGTTTGCCGTTTCTGGCGCTCGTGCTGGTGTGGCGGCGGGTGTCGTTTCGCATCGAGCGTGCGCACTGGCGCGAGGTGGGCGTGCTCACCTTGTTCAACATGCTGATCTGGCACACGCTGGTGATGCTGGCGATCCAGACGCTCTCCAGCGGGCGCACGGCGATCCTGGGCTACACCATGCCGGTGTTCTCCGCCATGGTGGGTGCGTGGTGGTTTGGTCAACGTCTGGCAGGGCGCGCCTGGGGCGGCGTGGCGGCGGCGGCCACTGGCGTGGTGCTGCTGCTCTGGCACGAGGTCACGCAGCTCTCCGGCGGGCCGATGGGGGTGGCCCTGATGCTGCTGGCGGCGGTGGCCTGGGCCTTCGGCACGCAGATGATGCGCCGCACGAAGCTGCCGGAATCCACGCTCACGATCTCGTTCTGGATGACGGTGATCACCATGTTCTGGATGACCGCGCTGGCCGTGGTGTTCGAGCGTGAAGCCTGGAAGTGGCCGACGTTGCCGGTGTGGAGCGCGATTGTCTACAACGCGCTGGGCGTGTTCGCCTTTGCGCAGGTGGCGTGGCTCTCGCTCGCGCGCGATCTGCCCCCGATCGCTTCTACGCTGTCGGTGATGTTCATTCCAGTGCTGGGTGTGTTCAGCGGCGCACTCTGGCTCGGCGAGGTGCTGCACTGGCAGGACTGGGCTGCGGTAGTCCTGATCCTGTTTGCCATTGCAACCGTGCTCTGGCCCCCACGGAGCGCCAGCAGCTGAGTTCAGCGTTCCAGTACGTCCATCGCCAGGCAAAGATCGGCCCAGGCCTTGCCCTTGTCGGTGGGCGTGCGCAGCAGGTAGGCCGGGTGGTAGCTCACGATCACCGGCACGCCTTCGTAATGGTGTACCCGGCCGCGCAGGCGACCGATGGGCTCGGTGGTCTTGAGCAGTGCCTGCACCGCGAAGCGCCCCATGGCGACGATGACGCGCGGCTTGACCAGCGCCACCTGGCGCGCAAGGTACGGCTCGCACTGCACCACTTCTTCGGGCAGTGGATTGCGGTTGGCTGGCGGGCGGCACTTGAGCACATTGGCAATGAACGCGCCTTGTGCCCCCTGGCCGGTGCGGCTGCGGCCCACGGCGTGCAGCATGTTGTCGAGCAATTCGCCGGCCGCGCCCACGAAGGGCTCGCCACGCAGGTCCTCGTTTTCGCCGGGCGCCTCGCCCACGATCATCCAGTCGGCCTGCTCGTCGCCCACGCCGAACACGGTGTTCTTGCGGCTCTTGCACAAGCCGCAGGCTTCACAACCCGCGACCGTCTCGCGCAAGGTTGCCCAGTCCATGGTGTGCACGCTTCCGGCCCGGGAAGGGCGCATGTCCACCACGGCTTCTGCCACGGCTGGCGAAGGCGCGCGGTTGGACGGGGCTGCAGGGCGGACCGCAACCGGTGAGGCCGCTGCAGGCGGCAGCGGAACCGCTGCAACGGTGGCCGGCCGCGGCTTGGGCGCCCACACGCGCACACCCATTTCGGCCAGCATGGCGCGCTGGCGCGCATCAAGCTGCGGCACAAAGGAGGTATCGACCGTTTCGCTCATGGCGGACTCGCGGTGGGCTCTTCGAGTTGCAGGCTCATCACCACTGCATCTTCGCGCTGGATGTGTCCCGTGGGGTAGTAGCCCTTGCGCACGCCCACCTGCTTGAAGCCGTACCCCTCGTAGAGGCGACGCGCCGGCGCATTGCTCTCGCGCACTTCCAGCCACAGCCAGTGCGCCTGCTGGCCCCGCGACCAGAGCGCAAGCGCGTCGAGCATGAAGCGCGCCCAGCCCTGCCGCTGGTGCGCCGGCGCTACGGTTATGTTGAGGAGGTGCACCTCGTCCACCCCCGACATGGCCACGAGGTAGCCGAGCAGGCGGCGCCCATCGGCTCGCTCACTGGCCGTGTTCTCACCCGGCAGCGATTCGCCCAGCAGCATCACGGCGGGGTAGCCGGCCTGCAGCGAATCCCGGAAATGCTTGCGCGACCAGGGGTGTGCGTAGGCGCTCATCTCCAGCGCATGGACGGCATCGAGGTCGGGCGTGGTCATGGGCTCGAAGGCCACGCGCCGCTCCGCCTGTGCAGCTGGGCCAGGGCGGGTCATGGGGGTGGAAGAGCCTGGCCAGAGGCCGCTGGCCCAGGCCGGGAGTTCGACACCTGCACCCACGCGCCCCATGGCGCCGCCGTTCCAGGAGCCGCTCATGGGGTCACCTCCGCGTTGCGCACGGCGGTGCGCTGGCCCTCGCGTTCGGCCGTGGTTTTCGCCACCTTGTCTCGCACGTAGAGCGGCAGTGCGTCCCGGGCCGCCAGGCCACCCCCGCCCGCGAGCAGGCGCGGCGCGAGGCGCAGCAAGGCGCTGGCGGTGGGCAGGGCGCTCGCATGCGCGCCCCGCACGCTGGTCAGCAGATCGGGGTAGGCGTGCAGCGCATTGCCCACCAGCAGCGGGATGGGGCCGACGGGCAATACGCCGTCAAGGTAACCAGCCAGGTCGGCCGGGGCGCACAGGCGCGCGGGGGCGAGTGCGCGCAAGCCATCGGCACTGAGCGCATACGGCGCCACGTACAGCTCGCTCATGCGCGCATCCAGCAGCACCACGATGTGGCCGGGCAGCGGTTCGCCGCGTTGCTCCGTGGCGTGGCGGGCTTCTTCGGCAAGCGCGAGCAGGGTGTCCACTGGCAGCACCGGAATGCCCCCCGGCCGCGCGCCGTAGGCCAGGCCCTGGGCCACCGCGCAGGCGGTGCGCAGACCGGTGAACGAACCCGGACCTCGGCCGAACACCACCGCATCGAGGCTGGCCAGCGGCCAGTCGGCCTGGTTCAGCAGGTCACGCACCAAGGGCAGCAGCGTGGCCGATGCCTGCGCGCCGCCCGGGCCGCTGTGCAGCCACATGGCACCGCCCGGCGCGCCGGAACCCAGGGCCACCGAGAGGGTGTCGGTGCTGGTTTCTATGGCAAGCAGGCGCGTCGTTTCGGGCATCCGGGCATTATCGGCCACCGTGTCAGGTTGCACGGTCGGGCGGCAGTCTGTCTCTCTCTCGCCTCAATGCGTGCCTGCAGGCCCCCCGTGGCACTTCGCGCGTTTCATAATGAAACGGTCATGCCGATTTCCCAACTTTTCAATCAGCTCACCCTCCTGCCTCGCCACTTGCGCGTGCTGGTCATTGGCCTGTTGACGGGCCTGTGCCTGCCCGCCTGCGCGCAGTTGCCCGGCCGGGGCGATCCGCTGCCGCCAGCGGTGCTCGCCGCGCTGCAGCGAGCCCAGGTGCCGCCGAGCGCCTTGTCCACGCTGGTGGTGTCCATCGAACCCGGTGGCCATGAGCGCCTGCGCCACCGGGCCAACACCTCGGTCAACCCGGCATCGGTGATGAAGCTGGTGACCACCTACGCCGCCATCGACATGCTGGGCGCCGACTTCACCTGGGCCACCCGTTTCTACACCGATGGGGTGGTCGAGGGCGGCGTGCTGCGCGGCAACCTGTATGTGCGCGGCGGCGGCGACCCCAAGCTCGTGCTCGAGCGCATTCAGCAGGCCTTTCTTGCGCTGCAGGCGCAGGGCGTGAACGTGATCCTGGGCGATATGGTGCTCGACCACAGCGCCTTCGAGCTGCCCCTGATCGACCCCGGCGCCTTCGACGGCGAAGCCCTGCGCCCCTACAACGCCACGCCCGATGCGCTGCTGGTGAACTTCAAGTCGGTCATCCTCACCTTTGCGCCCGACCCCGCCAACGGCGTGGCCCGCGTGTTCAGCGAGCCGCCCATGGCGCGGCTGACCATCGACGCCACCGTGCCGCTGGCGCGCGCGGGCACCTGCGGCGACTGGCGCGGCGGCTTGCTGGCGCGCTTCGACGACGCCAACGCCATCCGCTTCGAAGGCCGCTACCCGCAGAGCTGCGGCGAACTCAAGTGGCCGGTGGCCTACCAGGAGCCTGGCACCTACGCCGCGCGCGCCATGGAAGGCGTGTGGCGTGCCGCCGGTGGCTCCATCACCGGCGCCGTGCGCACCGGCCTCACCCCGCCCGGCGTGCAGTTGCTGCACGAAGCGCGCTCGCTGCCGCTGTCCGAAATCATCGTGGACGTGAACCAGTGGAGCAACAACGTGATGGCGCAGCAGTTGTTCCTCACGCTCGGACAACTCTCACCGGTCAACTACGTGTCGCAAGGCTCCATCGCCGACCGCCAGACGCTGGTGCGCCCCGGCCGCTTCGAGCGCTCGCGCGAAGTGATGGCCGAATGGTGGCAACGCACCTTCGGCCCGCGCGCCATTGCGCCTGTGCTCGACAACGGCTCCGGCCTCTCGCGCGACGAACGCATCACCCCCGAATCGCTCGCCGGCCTGCTGCGACACGCCGCCCTGCATCCGCAGGGTGCGCAGTTCGTGCAGTCGCTCTCGGTGGCCGGCGTCAATGGCACCGCTTCGCGCCTGGCGCGCGGCCCCACCAGCGCCGCACGCGGCAACGCCTGGATCAAGACCGGCACCCTGCGCGACGTGACCGGCATCGCCGGTTACGTCAACGCCGTCAACGGCGCCCGCTACGCCGTGGTCGGCTTCATCAACCACCCGAATGCGCCAGCGGCGCGGCCGGCGCTGGATGCGCTGCTGGAGTGGGTGGCGCAGCAGCCGGATTGATCAGTCCGCCCCGGTCGTGAACGAAAACGTCTTGAGAAACGACACTCCGTTGTTCGTGCCACCGAGCGACACCCGATACGTGGTGAAGGCGGTCAGGGGCGCGTCAGCTGCCACATAGCCCTGGTGCGCGCCGAACGCGCCGAGGTGGTCGTTGGCGCCGGTGATGGGTGGGCGCAGCGGCACGGTGAAACCGCTGCTGGTGTTGGTGAGCACGGTGCTGGTGATCGTGAGCGTGTGGCCTTCCTTGAGGCTGACCATGATCGACGTGCCCAGGGGGCTGGTCGAAAGATCGCGTCCCGGCACCGGATTCGGTTCTTCGTGGTACAGCGCGGCGGCGACGTTGCTGTCGCCATCGCAGGGGTAGGTCAGCACGGCGTTGTCGTCCTGCGCGGCCGCCTGGCTGCCTGCGCTTGTCTGGTAGCCAGTGTTGAACACGATCGACCGGCGGCCGGCCCCGGGGGTGCTGGCATCGGGCGCGCCGGCATCGATGGCGTTGCGAATGGCGACGCCCACGTCGCGGTAGCCGTCGAGCATGGCGTTGGCGTGGTAGGGCGCGTTGAGCAGACTGCGCGTGCCACCGATGCCGAAGCCGATGGTGTCGTTGCCATCAACATCGCTGCTGTAGTAGGCCAGTTGCTCGGAGACCGCAGCCTGCAAAGAACTGGTCAGATAGCCTGCGGCAATCATGCGATCGAGCGGCGCGGCTCCAGTGAAATGCGCCGAGCCAGTCGTTTGTGTGTGGCTGAAGGCTGCGTGGTAGGCGAGCCACCGGGCGTGTCCCGCAGCGCTCGTGTCGAGCGCCGTGTGCTGGGCGAGCTGCCCGTGGCCGCAGCGGCCGCGGATTTCATTGAGCGTGGTGAACGCCTGCAGTTCTTCGGAAAGCGCTGCGTAGCTTGGCGTGGGCACGGTGAGTTGCAGGCCGGCGTTGACAGATGCGGAGTTGGCTGCCGTGCCTTCGTCTTCGTCACCGCCCCCGCCCCCGCAGCCGGCCAGCGCAAGGGTGAGCGCCACGGCGGGCAGAAATCTGTTGATCATGGGTTTCCCTGGTTCGCGCCTCCTCGGTGGGTCGCGGCGTTTTAGAAGCCTGAAATGATAACAAAAGTACTCATTTCAGCGCTTCAGATCCGGTTCAGATCCGGCACTGATGAACGACGTGGTCCGTATCATTCCGCCATGCAAACCAGCGAACTCATTGGCTTCGGCGCCGCTTTCCTCTCCACCGCGAGCTTCGTGCCGCAGGTCTGGCTGACCTTTCGCACGCGCGATGTGAGCGGCATTTCGCTGGGCATGTACAGCGTGTTCACTCTCGGGGTGGCGCTCTGGCTGGTGTACGGCCTGAGCCTGGCGGCATGGCCGGTGGTGGCGGCCAACGCCATCACCCTGGCACTCGCCGTGTCGATCCTGGTGATGAAGCTGCGCTACGGCAGCCGGCCCGCGCGCTGAGGCCGTTCGCCGCTGGGGTTCAGGCCGCTGCGCGCTGCAGCCGGTCGCGCACGCCGTCCCATGCGGCGTCGGCCGGCGGCGTTTCCACCCAGATCAGGCGCACGCCGGTGGCGTCGAGTTCGCGCAGCACGGCAAAGAGTTCCTGCGCGCACTGCGCGGCGTCCAGTGGCATGCGGCGCACGGCCACGCCACGTGCGGCATGGAGCGGGCTGTGCGCGTAGATGGCGATGTGCCGGGCGTCGCTGCCGAGCACGTCGAGCGCGGCCTGCAACGGCTTGGTGTCCATCAGCCGCACCTGGGCTCGCGGCGCGTAGTGCGATTCGAGCGTGCCCGAGGCGCGGGGCGCGGCATCGTCGCGTGATCGCACCGGCAGGCCGCAGGCGGCTTCCAGCTGGGCGCTGGTGATCATGCCCGGGCGCAGCAGCACCGGGTGGCCGCGTGTTGCGTCGACGATGGTGGATTCGATGCCCACCGGGCACGCGCCGCCGTCGAGGATGAGCAGGTCTTCTTCGGGCAAAGCCGCGAATTCCTCCGCCACGTGCGCGGCGGTGGTGGGGCTCACGCGGCCGAAGCGGTTGGCGCTGGGTGCGGCCACGCCGTTCACGCCGTGGCGCGCCGCTGCAGCCAGCAGCGCCTGCGCCACCGGGTGGCTGGGGCAACGCAAGCCCACTGAATCCTGCCCGCCGGCGGCCACGGCGGCCACGGCGCTGCGGCGCGGCAGGATGACCGTGAGTGGCCCGGGCCAGAAAGCCTGCATGAGTGCGGCGGCAAACGGCGGTACTTCGCGCGCGTAGTGGTCCACCCCGGCGCGCCAGCCTTGGCCTCCCGAACCCGCAGCCAGGTGCACGATCAGCGGGTGGTCGCTCGGTCGGCCCTTGGCTTCGAAGATGCGGTGCACCGCGGTGGCGTTGGCGGCATCGGCCGCGAGGCCGTACACCGTTTCGGTCGGCATGCCCACGAGCGAACCACTGGCAAGGCGTTGCGCCGCCTGGACAATCGATGCGGTGTCGCTGGCGGGCAGCAGCAGCGGCATGTGATCAGGCTTCGAGTGCGGGAAGGCCAAGCAGCTTCAGCGCCTTCGCCGTTGTCTCGCGCACCTGCGCCACGCTGGGTGCCGTGATGTTCAGGTGGCCCATCTTGCGGCCAGCGCGCGCGCTCAGCTTGCCGTAGAGGTGCAGGTTCGTGCCCGGCAGCGCGAGCACCTGCGCCCACGGTGGCGGCGTGGGGCGTTCGCTGCGCTGCGTGCGCACGGCATTGGGTTCGAACCACAGGTCGCCCAGCAGGTTGACCATGATGGCCGGGCTGTGCTGGCGCGGTGTGGGCAAGGGGAGGCCGGCGAGCGTGCGCACCTGTGCTTCAAACTGTGAAATGTCGCAGGCGTTCTGCGTGTAGTGGCCGCTGTTGTGTGGGCGGGGCGCCATTTCATTCACCACCAGGTCGAGCGCGCCTTCAGCGTTCTCCACCACGAAATACTCCACGCAGAGCACCCCCACATAGTGCAGGTGGTTGGCAATGGCCACCGTGCTGGCTTGTGCGCGTTGCGCCAGGGCGGGTTCCAGTGCGCCCTCAAACACCTCGGTCAATGCGAGGATGCCGTCGTGGTGCGTGTTCTTCTGCACCGGAAAGCTCACGCTGGCACCGTCGGCGCCGCGCGCCACGATCACCGAGCATTCAGCGCTCAGCTTCAGCATCTTCTCCAGCACGCAGGGCACCTTGTCCATGGCGTCCCAGGCGGCGGCGAGTTCCTCGCGCGTGGACACACGCGCCTGGCCCTTGCCGTCGTAACCCATGCGCGCGGTTTTCAGAATACCGGGCAGCAGATCGGCGGACACGGCGGCCAGCGATGCATCGGTGGTGATGACCGCGTGCGGCGCCGGGCTCACGCCGCTGAGGGTTGCGCAATCCACGAAGTGCGCTTTTTCCTTCACGCGGTCCTGCGCCACCGCCACACAGGCGGCCGATGGCGCCACCGTGCGTTGCGCCGCGAGCGTGAGCAGCGCAGGCGCGGGCACGTTCTCGAACTCGGTGGTAATGGCATCGCAGCGCTGTGCGAGCTGTGCCAGGCCGGCTTCGTCGGTGTAGGGCGTCTTGATGTGGTGGTGGCTGATGAGCCCGGCCGGACTGGCCGGATCGGGGTCCAGCACCGCCGTGGTGTAGCCCATGGCCTGCGCCGCCTGCACAAACATGCGTCCGAGCTGGCCACCGCCCATCACGCCCAGCGTGATCGGCTGGCCGGTGGGCGAGCTGCCACCGGGAAGAAAGGTCTTGAGGTTCATGTCGGCGGCAGCGTCATGGCCCTGGCCGTGTCGGTCTGCCGGGCGCGAAACGCCTCCAGCTTTTCGAGCAGCGCGGCGTCGTGGGTGGCCAGCATGGCCACCGCAAACAGCGCCGCATTGGCCGCACCCGCCGGACCGATGGCAAACGTGGCCACCGGCACGCCCTTGGGCATCTGCACGATGCTGTGCAGCGAATCCACTCCGCTCAGGTGTTTGCTGGCCACCGGCACGCCCAGCACCGGCACCAGCGTCTTGGCCGCCAGCATGCCGGGCAGATGCGCCGCGCCGCCCGCGCCCGCAATGATCGCCTTCAGCCCGCGCGAGACGGCCGACTCGGCGTAGGCAAACATGTCGTCGGGCATGCGGTGCGCCGAGACAACACGCGCCTCGTGCGCAATGCCGAAGTCCTGCAGGATCTGAACGGCATGCTGCATGGTCTCCCAGTCGCTGCTGGAGCCCATGAGCACGCCCACTTGGATGGGATTCATGAAGGTGCGCTCTCCGGTAAAGTGTCGATTTTACGTTTGGCCTGTGCCCCCAGATCGCACGCGCCCCTTCCCCAGGTTCCTTCCATGATCAACGTCACCGTCGCCAATTTTGAAGCCGAGGTCATCCAGGCTTCGCAGCACACGCCCGTGCTGGTGGATTTCTGGGCGCCCTGGTGTGGCCCCTGCAAGGTGATCGGCCCCATGCTGGAGAAGCTGGAGACCGATTACGGCGGTCGCTTCAAACTGGTCAAGATCGATTCCGACCAGGAGCAGCAGCTCGCCGCGGCCTTCGGCATCCGCAGCATCCCCACCTGCGTGCTGCTTATCAACGGTCAGCCCGTCGACGGCTTCATGGGCGCGCTGCCCGAAGGCCAGATCAAGGCCTTTCTCGACAAGCACCTGCCCAGCGCCGAAGAGGCCGAGGCTGAAGAGGTGGAAGCCGAGGCCATGGACGCGCTGGCCGAGGGCGACATTGAAGGTGCGCTGGAGAAACTCCAGCAGGCCGTGCAGACCGATCCGAACAACGACGACGCGCGCTTCGACCTCGTGAAGCTGCTGCTGGAACTGGGGCAGGACGACGACGCCAAGGTGGCCTTCGCCCCCGTGATCGCCAAAGCAGCCGGTGTGCGCCGCCTCGACTCGTTGCAGCGCTGGATGACCGCGCGCGACGCGCAAGCGAACGTGAGCGACCCCGAGGCGCGCGCGGCCGAACTGCAGGCCGCCATTGCCACCAACAAGCGCGATTTCGATGCGCGCTTTGCCCTGGCGCAGCTGCTCATCGCCTACGGGCAGTGGGTGCCCGCCATGGACGAACTGCTGGAAATTTTGATGCGCAACAAGGCCTGGAACGAAGACCTGGCGCGCAAGACCTTCATCGCCATCCTCGACATCATCGAGCCGCCTAAGCCGAAGGTGGCCGAAGGCCAGGTGCCACCCGAAGACCCGACGGTGGCGACGTACCGGCGTCGGCTGTCGAGCGTGGTGTTGAGCTAGCCCATCAGGCGCGTCAGCGCTTCCTGGTATTTCGCTGCGGTTTTTTCAATCACCTCTTTGGGAAGGCGCGGTGCCGGTGGCGTCTTGTCCCAGGGCTTGCCGCCCACCTGCGCGGTTTCCAGCCAGTCGCGCAGAAACTGCTTGTCGTAGCTCGGCGGGTTCTGGCCCACCACATAGCTCTCGGCCGGCCAGTAGCGCGAGCTGTCGGGCGTGAGCACTTCGTCCATCAACACCAGCTTGCCCGCCTTGTCCAGGCCAAACTCAAACTTGGTGTCCGCAATGATGATGCCCTTCTCGAGCGCGATCGCAGCCGCCGCCTTGTAGAGCGCAATCGACACGTCGCGAATCTGCGCCGCGAGTTCGGGGCCGATCATCTCGACCGTGCGCTCGAAGGTGATGTTCTCGTCGTGCTCGCCCATATCCGCCTTTGCCGCGGGCGTGTAAATGGGCTCGGGCAGTTTCGACGCGTTCTGCAAACCTTCGGGCAGCTTCACGCCACACACCGAGCGGCTGTCCTGGTATTCCTTCCAGCCGCTCCCGGCCAGGTAGCCGCGCACCACGGCTTCCACCGGAATCGGCTTCAAGCGCTGAACCAGCATGGAACGGCCCGTGACCTGCGCGGCTTCTTCCGGCGACACCACGCTCTCGGGGGCCTGGCCGGTGAGGTGAATCGGGCAGATGTTCAGGCCCTTGGGGCCGAGCTGTTCAAACCAGAACAGCGAGAGCCTCGTGAGCAGTTCGCCCTTGCCCGGAATGGGCTCGCCCATGATGACGTCGAAGGCGCTGATGCGGTCGCTGGCCACCATGAGAATGCGGTCGTCGCCCACGGCGTAGTTGTCGCGCACCTTGCCGCGCGCCAGCAGGGGCAGGGAGGTCAGGGCCGAAGTGTGCAGGGCAGGGGTCATGGTCGGAAGGGAATTCAGGACAAGAAAAAAGCCCGTTGAACAGTCAACGGGCTTTGAACCATTCCGGGGGATTATCGCAAGTTCAGTGCACCACTTGTGCGAGTTCGCCCTTGGCGTATTTCGAGGCCACCACCTGCAGTGTTTCGCCCTTGATCTTGCTGCCCTGTCCTTCGCAGCCGAACTCCAGGTAGCGCTGCTTGCAGATTGCCTTCGCGGCTTCGCGCGCCGGCTTGAGCCATTCGCGGGCGTCGAACTTGTCGGGGTTCTCGGCCAGGAACTTGCGCACCGCGCCGGTCATGGCCAGGCGGATGTCGGTGTCGATGTTGATCTTGCGCACGCCGTGCTTGATGGCTTCCTGGATTTCCTTGATCGGCACGCCGTAGGTTTCCTTCATCTTGCCGCCGTACTGGTTGATGATGGCCAGCAGCTCGGGCGGCACACTGGAGGAACCGTGCATCACCAGATGGGTGTTGGGAATGCGCTGGTGGATTTCCTTCACCCGGCTGATGGCGAGGATGTCGCCGGTGGGCGGCCGGCTGAATTTGTAGGCGCCGTGGCTGGTGCCGATGGCGATGGCCAGGGCGTCGAGCTGCGTCGCCTTGACGAACTGGGCCGCTTCTTCAGGGTCGGTCAGCATCTGGCTGTGGTCCAGCTTGCCTTCGGCGCCGATGCCGTCTTCTTCGCCGGCCTCACCGGTTTCCAGGTTGCCCAGGCAGCCGAGTTCACCTTCCACCGTGACGCCGACCTTGTGGGCCATCTCCACCACCTTGCGGGTGACCTCGGTGTTGTATTCGAAGGAAGCCGGCGTTTTGCCATCTTCCATCAGCGAGCCGTCCATCATCACCGAACCGAAGCCCAGGTTGATGGCGCCTTCGCAAACCTTTGGCGAGGTGCCGTGGTCCTGGTGCATCACCAGCGGGATGTGCGGATAACTCTCCATGGCGGCCTGGATGAGGTGCTTGATGAAGGGCTCGCCGGCGTACTTGCGGGCACCGGCACTGGCCTGCAGGATCACCGGTGCACCGACTTCGTCGGCTGCCGCCATGACGGCCTGCACCTGTTCGAGGTTGTTGACGTTGAACGCTGGAATGCCGTAGCCATTGGCGGCGGCGTGGTCGAGCAGTTCGCGCATGGAAACGAGCGCCATGTGAATCCCCTAGTTCAGTTGGTAACCGTGGTGTAACCGGGGAGTTTAACTTTGGGGAACGCTGTAAAGCCTGATTGCAGCGCGCCAAATGTCACGCGATGCTTCAGCTTCTGGACTCCAGCAGGAACCCGCTCAACCGATCGAGCACCGGCGCGAGCCCCCGCAAAGGCGGGGCGAGGGCGCCGATCAGGGTGGTGTGGCTGACACGGTCGAACAGCTCCAGCTCGACCGGTGTGCCCTGGCTTTTCAAAGTCTGGGCGAGCGCCAGGGTGTTGCGCTGCGGGTTCACCAGCGTGTCGTTGCGGGCGGCGAGCAGCAGGGCGCGGCGCTCGGGTGCCGCGTGGGCCAGGGCGTGGAAGAGGGGCTGAGAGTCGGCCGGGGTACCGGGCCACTCGAAGGCAATGCGAACGTCCGGGTTGCCGATCGGCAGGAAATCGTAGGGACCGGCCAGACCGGCCCAGCCGGCAATCGGTTCGCGCCCCAGCCAGCGCGGGTCCAGCGCCAGCATGGCGGCGTTGTAGGCGCCCGCGCTGTGCCCCACGATGAACAGGCGTTCCCGCGACGCGCCCAGGGCCACAGCCTGTGCGCCCGCCCAGCGCACGGCCAGCGCGCAGTCTTCGAGGAAAACCGGGTAGCGCACCTCGGGGCTCAGGCGGTAGTCGGCCACCACGGTGACGATGCCGCGCGAGGCCAGCGCTTCGCCGACAAAACGGTAGTCGGCGCGCGAGCCGCTGCTCCAGCTGCCGCCGTAGAAGAACACCGCGATGGGTGCGCCCGCCACGGCCGGCTCGGGCAGGTAGACGTCGGCCCGTTGGCGCTCGGCGCTGCCGTAGGCCAGATCGCGCCTGACGCTGTGGGTGTGCGAGGGCACAGTGGCATTGATGAGGCGCAGCGGCGAACAGGCTTGCAGCAGCGGGGCCAGACCGAGCGCGGTGAGCCAGCGTCGGCGGCGGGTGGACGGATGGGACTGTGGCGAGGTCATGACAGATTTACGCACGCGGAGGGCCCCCGGATTCAAGCGATCGACACCTTTCGTCACAAATCCCGCGGAACTGGAGCGCATGCTGGGTGAACCCTCCAGGGGAGAAGCCAGACCCCTCCCGTACCCACAAGAAAGGAACCGCCATGCCCTGTCGTCCGTTGTACGTGACGCTCACCGCCGCTGCCCTGCTGGCGCCGCCCCTGTCGCAGGCTCAGGTCACGCTCAAGCCCGATGGTCAGTGGCGCTACCTGCTGACCGCTGGCGCCAACATTTCATCGGGCAACAACGATGCGCGCTCGCTCAACCTGTCGGGTGAAGCGGCCCGCCAGACCGACGACGACAAATGGACCTGGAATGCCCGAGCCGATCAGGCCAGCAATTCGGGCGTGTCGACCACCGACCGCTACGGTCTGCGCACCCAGTACGACCGCAACATCTCACCCGACTGGTTCGGCTTCGGCTCCGGCGAAACGCTGCGAGACAAGCTGGCCAACATCGACGCCCGCTACTCAGTGGCCAGCGGTGTGGGTCGACATGTGTGGCGCGAGGAGCGCGGCTACTTCGATGTCTCCGCCGGTCTGGGCTACACCTACGACCGGTACCTCAGCGCCACCGACATCGCCGGCGCCATGCGGGACCGCTACGGTCGCCTGGAACTGGTGCTGGCGGAGGAATCCAGCCACAAGCTCACCGAGACCACCAGCCTGCGCCAGAAATTCACCCTGTACCCCGACCTTCGCGATTCCGGCAAGTACCGCGCGGTGCTCGACACCGGCCTGACCGTGGCCATGACACAGGCTTTGAACCTGTCCGCGGGCTTCAGCTACCGCTACGACAGCGACCCCGGCACCGGCCTGGAAAAGGGCGATGCGATGTTTGTGACCGGCGTGTCGCTGCGTTTCGATTAAGCAGCCCGACAGATTTTCAGGGTGTTCGTGCCGCCGGGCTGCCCCATCGGCTCGCCCACGGTGATGGCGTAGACATCGCCCGTTTCCACGATGCCGCGCTTTTTCAGGTGGGCTTCGGCGTCCATCAGCGCGGAATCGCGATCGATGCTGTTGTCCATCAGCAGCGGGCGCACGTTGCGATAGAGCGTCATGCGGCGCTGGGTGGAGAGGTTGGGCGTCATGGCATAGATCGGCATGCGCACGTTGTGCCGGCTCATCCAGAGTGCGGTGGAGCCGGAGTCGGTGAGTGCCACGATGGCTTTGGCGCCCAGATGGTGTGCGGTGAACAGCGCGCCCATGGCAATCGACTGGTCGATGCGCTTGAAGGTTTTGCCCTGGAAATCGGCGGTGAGTTCCCGGTACTCGGCCTTTTCGGCTTCGGAGCAGATGTTCGCCATCTCCAGCACGGTTTCCAGCGGGTAACGGCCGGCGGCGGTCTCAGCGCTGAGCATCACCGCATCGGTGCCGTCGAGCACGGCGTTGGCCACGTCGCTCACCTCGGCGCGCGTGGGCACGGGGTGGATGATCATCGACTCCATCATCTGTGTGGCGGTGATCACCACCTTGTCCATTTCGCGTGCCATCTTGATCATGTGCTTCTGCAGGCCCGGCACGGCCGCGTTGCCCACCTCCACCGCCAGGTCGCCGCGCGCCACCATGATGCCGTCGGACACCTTGAGGATGTTGGCGAGTTCGG
Source organism: Hydrogenophaga sp. IBVHS1 (assembly GCF_002127265.1). Taxonomy (GTDB): domain Bacteria; phylum Pseudomonadota; class Gammaproteobacteria; order Burkholderiales; family Burkholderiaceae_C; genus Hydrogenophaga. Next base: position 91,237 of record NZ_NFUU01000001.1, read on the forward strand.
GGATGGCTTCGGCGCGCTCGATCTTGGCGATCAGCGCAGGCCGGTGGTTCAGGTGCGCACCGGCCACGTTGCAGAGTTGGCGCGCCAGCTCCATGTCGGTGGCGTTCTTGGGAAAGCTCACGGCCACGTAGTCGGCCATCAGGCCCATGGCGGTCTTGATGTCGTCCATGTCCTTGGCGGTGAGCGCCGGCGCGGTCAGCCCGCCGCCCTGCTTGTTGATGCCTTTGTTGTTCGACAGCTCGCCGCCCAGCTTCACCGTGGTGTGCACCGCCGGGCCCACCACCTTGTTCACCGTGAGCACGATCAGACCGTCGTTGAGCAGCAATGTGTCTCCGGCCTTGACGTCGCGCGGCAGTTCCTTGTAGTCCAGCCCCACGCCCTCGATGTCGCCGGGCTCGGTGCGCGATGCGTCCAGCACAAAAGGCTGGCCGGGTTCCAGCATGACCTTGCCCTGCGCAAACTTGCCGACGCGGATCTTGGGGCCCTGCAGATCGGCCATGATGCCGACCTCGCGGCCGGCGCGCTGCGCGGCCGCGCGCACCAGTTCGGCGCGATCGATGTGGTCCTGCGCCACGCCGTGCGAGAAATTGAGCCGGACCACGTTCACGCCGGCGCGGATCATTTTTTCGAGAAGGGCGGGATCGCTGGAAGCGGGGCCGAGGGTGGCAACGATCTTGGTGGCGCGGCGCGGGTTCATGGAAATGTCTCCTGGGATTGAACGGCCGGCGGCGCCGGCTTGTAATTTGGTTTCAATTGTCCATGAAACCGGGTACGACGAGGTTACAGGCCGGCTCGGGCCGCGATAGAGTAGTCGCATGCACTTCGACTTTCACAACCCCTATCCCACCACCCGCATTCCCGTTTTCGCGCGCAACGTCGTGTCGACCTCGCACCCGCTGGCGGCGCAGGCCGGCTTGCGCATGTTGTGGAAAGGTGGCAACGCGGTGGACGCCGCGGTGGCCGCTGCGGCAGCCATGACGATTTGCGAGCCGGTCAGCAACGGACTGGGCAGCGACGCCTTCGCCATCCTTTGGGACGGCAAGGCCCTGCATGGCCTTAACGCCTCGGGACCGGCGCCGGCGGCGTGGTCTGCCGCGTACTTCCAGCGCAAGCACGGTGCGGACGCGAAAGCGCCGCCCAAGCGCGGCATTGATTCGGTGTCGGTGCCGGGCGCCGTGGCGTCGTGGGTGGCGCTCTCGGAGCGGTTCGGCAAGTTGCCGTTTGCCGACCTCATGGAACCCGCCATCGAGATCGCCGAGCGCGGCTACCTGTTGCCGGTGGTGGTGCAGCAGAAATGGGCGGCGGCCACGCCGGAGCTGGGCAGCCTGCCGGGTTTTGCGCAGGCTTTTCTGCCCTGGGGTCGCGCACCGCAGGTGGGCGAGTTGTTCCGTTTTCCCGCTGCGGCGCGGGGCTTGCGACTCATCGCCGAGACGCGCGGTGCGGCGTTTTATGGCGGCGAGATTGCGCACGCGCTGGAACGCTTCATGAAGGAGCACGGTGGCGCACTGACCGCGCAGGACCTTGCGGCATACCGCCCGGAGTGGGTCACGCCCATCGAGAAAAATTACCGCGGACACACGCTGCACGAAATTCCGCCCAGTGGCCAGGGCATCGCAGCGCTCATCGCCCTGGGCATCCTGGAGCAGTTCGACCTCGCCGGCCTGCCCGTGGACGGACCCGAGTCGCAGCACCTGCAGATCGAAGCGATCAAGCTCGCCTTTGCAGACACCTACCGCTTCGTGGCCGAACCCTCCAGCATGGAAGTGACCTCCGCGCAGATGCTCGACGACGCCTACCTCGCGGGCCGCGCGAAGCTCATCGACATGAAGCGTGCGCAAGACTTCGGCGCCGGCAACCCGGTGAAGGGCGGCACCATTTACCTCACCGCGGCGGACGAAGACGGCATGATGGTCAGCTTCATCCAGAGCAACTTCATGGGCTTTGGCTCGGGTTGCGTGGAGCCTCAGTTCGGCATCAGCTTGCAGAACCGGGGGCACGGTTTCTCGCTTCAACCCGGCCCCAACCAGGTGGCGCCCGGCAAGCGGCCGTTTCACACCATCATTCCTGCCTTCCTCACGAAAGGTGGCCAGCCTGTGATGTCATTTGGCGTGATGGGCGCCAACATGCAGCCTCAGGGCCACGTGCAGACGCTGGTGCGCATGCTGGATCACGCACAAAGCCCGCAGGCCGCCTGCGACGCGCCGCGCTGGCGGTTCAACCAGGGTCTTGAAATCAACGTCGAGCAACAGATGAACAAGGCGACCGTGCAAGCGCTGCTGGAGAAGGGCCACGTGGCGGAGGTCATTCAGGACAACTACCAGGACTTCGGTGCCGGCCAGTTCATCTGGCGTGCGGGCGATCCGAAGCAGGAAGGCTACGTGGCGGCGTCGGATTCGCGCCGCGATGGCGCGGCCGTGGGGTTCTGAGGCGTCATTCGCGCACGCGCACGGCCTGGCCGTCGCGCACAGTGGAACCGGGGTAGAGCAGCACTTTCTCGCCCTCGCGCAGACCCTCAGAAACCCAGGCCGTATCGGCGTGACGTGCCTGGACCGTCACGGTTCTGGCGCGGGCCCGGCCCGCTTCGACCTCGAAGACGCGCCAGCCTTCGCCATCGCGCACCAACGCCGCGCTGGGCACCAGCAAGGCGCCTTCTCTTGATGACACGACGATGCGCGCGTCCACGCGGAAGCCATCGCCCACGCCCGGCGCACCAGCGGGTAGATCGACGATCACGTTGACGCGCTGTTCCTCGATGCCCAGCGCCGATACTTTGGTGAAGGCCACCGGTTCCACACGCGCGACCCGGCCGACGATGGCGGGCGCCGTGCCGCCCAGTGACAAGCCCACCGCCGCCCCCGGGGCAATCTGTTGCACCTCGCCGGACAGGACATCGATCACCGCCTCCACCGCCGCGGTGTCGCCGACCACCAGCAGAGGTTGACCGGCCGTGACGGGGGCTGCGCTTTCCAGATGCAGCTTGATCACGCGGCCGTCCACCGGGCTTTTCAGCGCCCAGATGCCTTCGGTGCGCGCGCCCGCGCCCGGCTCGGCGCGCGCCAGAGCGGCCCGAGCCTCGGCCTGGGCGTATTCGGCGGCGCGCAATTCGGCGCGCCCCGCATCAAGGGCCTGGCGTGCCGAGCGCTGCGCCAGCAGCGTCTGGTCCAGCGCAGAAACGGCAATGAAATTTTCGCGGGCGAGTTTTGTGGCCCGATCCGCTTCCAGCCCGGCCTGTGCAAGCGCGGTTTCCAGCCGATTCACCTGCGCGCTGGCTGCCAGCCGGGCAGCGTCGGCACTGCCCACGCGCTGCTGCAACACACTGCGCGTGCGCGCATCGATCATCTGCGGGGCGACCGGTGTGAGCGTGGCCACCACATCCCCTGCGCGCACCGCGTCACCCACCTTGAGCGTGGGCCGCACGAGTTCGGCCAACGTGGGCGCGGCGATCACGTAGCGGTTCTTCAACCGCAACTGGCCGTCTTCTTCGATGACCTGCTCGAAACGGCCGGTGCCCACGCTGGCGACCTCGACCACGATGGGGCGCGGTCGCAGGGCCCAGCCGATCAGCGTGATGACGCCCAGGGCGAGCGCGGCCCACAGGGCCCAGCGACGGTAGCGGGTGGCGGAAGAGGCGGCGTGGTTCATTCGCGTACTTTCAAAACGGCGATCAGGTCCAGGCGGTCGATCTGGCGACGCACCAGAAACGCGCTGGCGAGGCCGGCGGCGAGCACGATGAGCGCCGCCGACGCGTAGGTCGATGGTTCGATGACCACCGGGAAGTCGATGTTGTCCGAAGACATCAGGCGCATCAGCAGCGAGGCCAGCGCCCAGCCGGTGAGAGCGCCCAGTGGCAGCGCCAGCAGCAGTTCGGCGCCGAGCTGGGCCAGGAGCAGCACCGATACCTCAGCGCGCGTCATGCCCAGCACCCGCAGGCTGGCCAGTTCCCAGGCGCGTTCCGAAAGCGTGATGCGCGCAGCGTTGTAAACGATGCCCACCGCCATCGCGATGGCGAACAGCGTGAGGATGCCGCTGAACACGCCCATGTTGCGCGAGGTGGTCTCGTTGAAGCTGGCCATGGAGCCGGCCTTGTCGAACACGGCGTTGATCACAGGCGCACGTTTGATCGCCTCCCAGAACGCGGGCTTGGCCAGCGGGTCCACCTGCAGCGCGGCCTCGGCCACACCTTCGCCATCCCGGGCCAACGCGTTCATGGTGTCCAGACGCATGAAGGCTTGCTTGCCCATCATGGTGTGCACGATGTCGACCACTGTCACGTCCGCCTGCGTCTGGTTCCACAGGCGAAATTCCAGGCGCACGCGGTCACCCACCCTGGCGCCGATGGCGCGCGCCAGCAGGGAGGACATCACCAGGCCCTGCGCGGGCAGAGCCACGTGGCCACGCGTCTCATCCACCACGCGCAGCAGTTGCGCCGTGGCTTCCAGGCCCACCAGTTGCGCATCTTCGGTCTGGCCGTGCAGGCGGACCCGGACCGGTTCGCTGCGGTAGGGCTCGGCGTCCAGCACGCCCGGCAGACCCTGCAGGTCGCGCACCACCGACAGCGGCACCGGTTTGTGGAAGTTGAGCAGTACATCCCCTTGCTGCACCTGACGGAACTGCACGTCCACGATGTGTGCGATGGCATCGAGCCAGAAGGCGCCCGAAATCTGCAGCGCCACCGCCATGGCGATGCCGGTCACGGTGAAGGCCGCGCGCCAGGGGCGACGCTCGAAGTCGCGGATCACCATCAACGTGCCCGCGCTCACCCGCCGCCCGAAGCCCAGGCGCTCGAGCAGGGTGCGCCGGTAGCGCGGCGGCGCCGGGGGTTGCATGGCTTGCGCGGGCCTCAGGCGCACCACCGCGCGGATCGCGGTCCAGGTACCGAGCGCGGCGGCGGCGGCCGCAATGGTGGCCGCCACCGCCACGAGCCAGGGAGTGGTGACGTAGGCCAGGCGGTTGAAGCGGAACACCTCGTCGTACAGACCCAGCATGAGCTGGCCGATCCACACGCTGAGCGCGAGGCCTGCAAGTACCCCCAGGCCGGCGATCACCAGCGCGAGCTGGATGTAGTGCCACGCGATGGCGCCGTCGCCGTAGCCCAGGGCTTTCAGCGCGGCGATCTGTCCCCGCTGCGTGGCCACCTGGCGGCTTACCACCACGTTGAGAATGAACATGGCCACGGCCAGAAAGATGGCCGGCAGCACGGTCCCCATCACCTTGAGCTGCGCGAGCTCGTCGGAGACGATCTTTGCCGACAGTTGTTTGTCGCGCCCCACCGCTCCCAGCGTGCCATAGGCATCGAGCAGTCGGTCGGCGGCTTCGATCACCGCGCTCTCGCGCGCGCCGGCATCCAGCCGCAGCGCCACCTGGTTGAACGCGCCCTGCATGTCAAACACCTGCAGCATGCGCTCGCTGTCGATCCACCAGATGCCGAAGCTCATGTCGTCGGGTGCGCCGCCGCGCGAGGCAAACACGTACTCGGGCGAGATCGCCGTGCCCACCAGGTGCACGCGCTCCAGCTGGCCGTTCAGGATGGCGTCGATGCGGTCGCCGGGTTTCAGGTTGCGCGCCACGGCGAAGCGGTCGCTCACCACCGCCTCCAGCTCGCGCCCGCGCTCGGGCCAGCGACCGCTGCGCAGGGTGAGGGCGTTCAAGCCCTGGCGGTGCGCATGCACGCGGGCCAGGTCAAGGCCAATGAAGCGCCCGGTCACCGGGGCGTCGGCGTCGGGCAGGGCGATCTGCGCGTCGAACACCACATCGAGCCGGACCTCGGCCACTCCCTGGATGGCGGTCAAACGATCGTGCAGGTGCACCGGTGCGCGCTTGACGCTGGCAAACACGTCGGCCAGGCGGTTGTCGCGGTAGAAGTCGTCGCGCGAGCCCTGCAGCGATTCGTGCACCGAGAACATGCCCACAAAACCAGCCACGCCGATGGCTACCACGATGGCGATGGTGGCCACCTGTGCGCGCAGGCGCCGCAGGTCGCGCCAGAGCTTGATGTGGATAGCCTTCATGGCTGCGCTCTCACCAGGACAGGGTGGACGCGGCCACCTTGTGGGGGTTCGCCTGCACGTCGACGATTCGGCCGTCGGCCAGGCGCAGCACCCGGTCTGCCATGGCGGCGATGGGTGCGTTGTGCGTGATCACCACCGTGGTGGTGCCCAGCTCGTGGTTCACGCGCTCGATGGCCTGCAGGACCATCACGCCAGTGGCGCAATCGAGGGCGCCGGTGGGCTCGTCGCACAGCAGCACCGCCGGCTTCTTGGAAATGGCGCGCGCAATCGCCACGCGCTGCTGCTCACCGCCTGAGAGTTGCGAGACAAAGTGGTCGAGCCGTTCGCCCAGACCCACCAGAGCGAGCGCGTCTTCTGGCGTCATGGGGTCCTCAGCCAGGTCGGTCACCAGGGCCACGTTCTCGCGCGCCGTCAGGCTGGGAATGAGGTTGTAGAACTGGAACACGAAGCCCACATGCTCGCGCCGGTAGCGCGTGAGCTCCGCATCGCGGGCGCCCGTGAGCTCGTGCGTCGTGCCCTGGTGTGTCCATCGGGCAGTGCCACTGGTGGCACTGTCGAGCCCGCCGAGAATGTTGAGCAGCGTGGACTTGCCGCTGCCCGAGGCGCCGAGCAGCACCACGAATTCCCCGCGAACGATGACCAGGTCGACACCCCTCAAGGCATGCACGGCGGTGGCACCCTCGCCATAGACCTTGGTCAGGCCCTGGGCGACGAAGACTGGATCTGGGCTGGGCATGTCTCCATTCGAGCACGGGCTGGTTCTGCGGGGCTTGATACCGGTCAAGGCACACGCGCGGGAGCGCGAGTCGCGTCAGAAGTATCGAATTGCAGTACCAGTCGGCCCCACTGGTTCAACCGGTCATCAATTTCGATGCCCAGAGAGGGTCCAGCCCCGACCATCGCGCCGTGTTCAACAACCACCCAAGGTGATTCATGGCTTCAAACCGTTCCCCCCTCATCGTGATGCGCGACACCCGTGCCTGGCAGCTCCAGGTGTGGGTCTCTTTCGGTATCGCTGTGTTCCTGTGCGCCACCGGGCTGGCCTGGCTGCCCGGGCAGGACCTGGACCGCGCGTTCATGGTGATGGGCTATGTGTTCTGTCTGTCCACCGTGTTCGTGCTGGCCAAGTCGGTGCGCGACAGCCAGCAGGCTGCACAGGCGGGCGTTCCTGAAACGCCGATGTGGCGCATGGTGGTGTGGGGCGGTTTTGCCGTGGCGATGGGCCTGACCGGCTGGGGCTTGTTGCGCATGGAGATCAACGACACCTACCGCGCTTACCTGGGTGTGAGCTGGCTCTACCTGGTCACGTCCGCCTTCACGCTGGCCAAGACGCTGCGCGACCGCCACGAAGCGGACCTGCTGGAGCGCTCTGCCTCTGCTGCCGCCGAATGAGCCGCTGTTCAAACCTTCCCGCATTCAGGAGTTCCTTCATGAAGAAATCGCATTCCCTTTCCCTGGTCGCTGGCTTGGCGCTGGTGCTCTGCCTGAGCGGCCCCGCCCGTGCCCAGAGCGAAGCCTCCGTGGCGCTCTCGGCGCTGCCTGTGGCCTCGGTGGTGGTGACCGCATCCACCGCAGCCGCAGCGGTCAGCGTGGTGCCGGTGGCCCTTTCCGTCGCAGGGTCGGTGGTCGTGGTCAAGGCGGTGGAGATCACCGCCCGTGGCACCGTGTATGTGCTCGAACGCGCCTCAGACGGTGCCCGCGCCAGCGTGGAGGTGGGTGCTCGCTCAGTGTCTGCCGTCTCGGTGGGCGTGGGCACGGCGCTCACGGTCAGCGTCATCGGCACGGGTGTGCTGCTCTCGGCGGCGGGCGAGGTGATCGCCTTCATTCCCAATGAGCTGGGCCGCGCGCTGCTCCACAACGAACGCGTCACACACTGAGCGGAGAGCGAAAAATGAAGACTTTGTTGGCTGTTCTGACCACCTGCCTGGCCCTGCTCGCTTCACCCGCCGTCCAGGCGGGGCGATCGTGCGAAGGCAAACCCCTGAATGCCCAGGGCATCCAGCGCGGCATGGACCTCGCACAACGCACCTCCGAGGCGCTGGATGCCGAGCACCGTCGCAGCGGTGCGCGCGTGGTGGTGCTGGCCCGCGCCGGCCAGGACCTGGGCAAATACGGCCTGCGTTACTCCCACCTGGGCTGGGCTTACAAGACGGCCGAAGGCCCCTGGCGAGTGCTGCACAAGCTCAACCAGTGCGGCTCGTCGGTGGGCTCCATCTACCGACAAGGGCTGGGCGAGTTTTTTCTGGACGATCTCTGGCGCCATGAAGCCGCCTGGGCAGTGCCAGCGCCCGCGCTGCAGGCGCCACTGCACGCGTTGCTGACCGATCGCGCGCGCGGGGTCGCGCTGCACACGCGCGACTACAACATGGTGAGCTACCCGTGGAGCACGCGCTACCAGCAGTCGAACCAGTGGGCGCTGGAGACGCTGGCCGCTGCCGCCGAACCCGGTGTGAACACGCGCGAGCAGGCGCAGGCCTGGTTGCGCTTCAAAGCGTATGAGCCCACCACGTTGCGACTGGGTGCCATGACACGGCTGGGCGCCCGGGTGAGTTCGGCCCATATCGCGTTTGACGACCACCCCAACGACAAACGGTTCTCCGATCGCATCGAGACGGTGACCGTGGATTCGGTGTTCGACTGGCTGACCAGGTCGGGGTTGGGCTCTGCGCCGCAGCGGCTGGCGTTGCCTTGAGGCGGCTGTGCTGGTGGCCGCTGAGTCGCCCTAACGACCCGCGCTTGCCAACACGTTCACGGCGGTGGCGAGCACGCCGAGGTTGAACGCAAACGAGAGCAAGGCGTGCACCAGCACCAGATGGCGCATGGGGCGGCTTCGCACCGACACATCAGACACCTGAGACGTCATGCCCACCACCATGCTGTGGTAGAGCAGGTCGAGGTAGTCGGGGTCGCGCCCATCGGGAAACGCCAGACCTCGATCCGGCGATCCATCCTTCTCGCTGTCTCGGTAGTACACACGCGCATAGTGCAGCGTGAACACACCCTGAATGAGCAGCCACGCTCCCGCGAGCGACAGCGCCATGAGCCCCAACTGAGCGCCGCGCGCCCAGCCGGCCAGCGTCTGGGTGTCACCCACATTCATGGCGACCGCCAACAGACTGGCGCAAGCGGCCAGGGTGACCAGCACGAACAGCATGGCGGCGCCCGGGTCCTCGCGTTGTGCTCGCTCTCGAGTGGCGTTTGCATCCAGACGCGCAGCCAGGTGCCACACCAGCCCGACGTAGGTCGTGCAGTAGGTCGCCCAGCCGATCAGCCACGGCGCCGGTTCCACGCCAGGCATCCATAGCGCCCCGAAAGTGCCCGCCGCAACAGCAGGCAGCAAGGCAACGCCCTGGCGCTGCCAGGCATTCAGGTGGATCAGCGTGGACATGAATGCGGTGGTGGCGTTGGCGGGCAATGGGCGGTTGTAGCACGAGGCTTCAGGTGCTGAGCCCAGTGGATTCTTCGCGCCAGAGCGTGCGCAGCGCCCACAGCCCGAGCGCCGGGCCCACCGCAAGCCAGGGCAGCAGCGCGCCAAGCGCAACATGCTCGGCCAGCGAAACAAACAGCAGGATGCTCACGATGGAAATCGCGAAGCCGATGCTGTTGGTGAGCGTGAGCACGCTGCCCACCGCCTGCGGCGGCGCGTTGCGCGCGGTGAGTGTGGAGAACTGAGGCGAGTCGCCCGATACGGTGATGCCCCACAGCACCAGCCAGGCGTAGAACGCCGTCGCTGGCGCGTCGATCAGCAAGGGCGCGGCGAGGCAGCAGGCGCCACTGACCGCGAGCTGGCTGCCGGCCACGCGCGCGCTGCCCCAGCGCTGCGCGACCCAGCCGCCCCCGGCACAGCCGATCACGCCCGCACCGAGCACCAGAAACGCCGCCCAGGAAAGCGCGGTACCCTGCAACCGCGTGGCCAGCACCAGCGGCACCATCACCCACATGGTGTAGAGCTCCCACATGTGGCCGAAGTAACCCAGCACCGAGCTGCGCACACGCGGGTCGGTCCACAGCGTACCCAGGGCCTGCCATTGCAGAGTGGTCACGCGCGGCTGCGCGCCCGGGGGGTCGGTGGTGCCGAAGTACAACAACAGTCCGCCAGCGGCGGCGAGCGCGGCCACCCCCAGCATCAGCGTGGGCCAGGGAAGCGCACCGCTCAGCGCGCGCAACGCGTGCGCACTGGCCGAGCCCAGCACCAGCGCGCCAATCAGCAGGCCCAGTGCACCACCCAGACCGCGCGAATACCACTGCGCGGCGATCTTCATCCCCACCGGGTAGATCCCGGCGAGAAAGAAACCCGTGGCAAATCGCCAGGTCAGCAGCGCCGTGAAATCTCGCACCATCCACCAGGCGCCCACCGTGCAGACTGCGCCGGCCAGCGAGCACAGCAGAAACACCAGACGGGGCGGGAAACGATCGGCCAGTGCCAGCAGTGCAAACACCAGCGTGCCGACGATGAAACCGAACTGCAGCGATGAAGTGAGCGTGCCCACCGAAGCGGTGGACCAGCCCAGTTCGCGCTGCAGGTCCGGCATGACCGCGTTCACCGCGAACCACAGCGAGGTGCCCAGCAACTGGGCGAGGACCAGGATGGGCAGGATGTGAGGAGGTACCCGCTGGGTGGCGGGCTGGGAGGCGCTCATGTGCCCGGCATGTTACCGGGCATGCCTCCCTGGCGTTTATGAAGCGGTGCTGGTGTCTTCGTAGGCTGGCTCGTCGTTCTTGAAACGGGCCAGGTCGCGGATGTTCTTCTGCACCGCCACAGACCCGAACAACGCCAGCAGGAAAGACATGTCGTAGAAGCCCTTTTCGCTGTCGGCCAGCGTGGCGTTCCACAGGCCGACCGTCAGCAGCAGCACGGCCAACCCCAGCGACACCCAGCACAGGCCGTAGTAGATGCCGGTCACGGGAATGGCTTCGAGCTTGTCGCGCACCGACTTCTGCAGTGACACGGCGGAAAACAGGCCGTACATCAGCAGGATGAAGTAGTAGCCCTTTTCATTGAGCTGCATCTCGGCGTTCCAGAGGCCAGCAAGGTAGACCAGCGCGCCGACCAGCAGGGCCGTCCAGGAGGCGGCAATGAAGGCGCCCGTGGGTTTTTGATGGGGGGTGTGCATGCGAATCCTCCAGAAGCTTGAGTGACGCGCAAATGTAATACAAAAGGCATCATTTTCTGAAGGATGAGGCGGCTACACGCCGCGTGCCCGGTCGGTCTTGAACTGGGCGCGGAAAGCCTCGAAACGCCCGGCATCCAGCGCCTCCCGCACCTCTCGCATGAGGTTCAGGTAGTAGTGCAGGTTGTGGATGGTCGCCAGCATCGGGCCGAGCATCTCGCCACACCGGTCCAGGTGGTGCAGGTAGGCGCGGCTGAATCCGTCGCGCCCGCCTTCGTCCCAGCTCACGCCACTTCGACCGGTGCAAGCGTTGCAGGTGCATGTGGTGTCGAGCGGCTGGTGGTCGGTCTTGTGGCGGGCATTGCGGATCTTCAGGTCGCCGAAGCGGGTGAAGAGTGTGCCGTTGCGCGCATTGCGCGTGGGCATCACGCAGTCGAACATGTCCACGCCATCGGCCACGCCTTGCACCAGGTCTTCGGGCGTGCCCACGCCCATGAGGTAACGCGGCTTGTGCGCGGGCAGGCGGTGCGGTGTGTGCGCCATGATCTGCAGCATCTGGTCTTTCGGCTCGCCCACGCTCACGCCGCCAATGGCATAGCCGGGGAAGTCCATGGCCACCAGCGCGTCCAGCGACTCCTGGCGCAGGTGCTCGAACATGCCGCCCTGCACGATGCCGAAGAGGGCGTTGGGGTTCTCCAGCCGCGCGAACTCATCTTGCGATCGCTTCGCCCAGCGAAGGCTCATTTCCATGCTTTTGCGCGCCTCGGCTTCGGTGGTGAGGTGGCCATTGGTTTCGTAGGGCGTGCATTCGTCCAGCTGCATGGCGATGTCGCTGTTCAGGCCGGTCTGTATCTGCATGCTCACCTCGGGCGACATGAAGAGTTTGTCGCCGTTCACGGGCGATGCGAACGTCACGCCTTCTTCGGTGATCTTGCGCATGGCGCCCAGCGACCACACCTGGAAACCACCCGAGTCGGTGAGGATGGGCTTGTGCCATTGCTCGAAGGCGTGCAGCCCACCGAAACTGTCCATCACTTCGCGGCCCGGCCGCATCCACAAATGGAAGGTGTTGCCCAGGATGATCTGCGCGCCCATGTCATGAAGGCTGGCAGGCATCACGCCCTTGACCGTGCCATAGGTGCCCACGGGCATGAAGATGGGGGTTTCGACCACGCCGTGGTTCAGCGTGAGGCGGCCACGGCGCGCGTGGCCTTCGGTTTTGAGCAGTTCAAACTGGAGCATGGGGGGGATTGTGGGCGACGATGGGGGATTGGGGACTCATGCTTCATCGGTGACCATGCCCCAGCGCGCAAACTCTGGCGTGAACGACGCCAGCGGGATGAGGCCGGTGGCGGTGTGCGCGCCAACCGGCAGGGCGTGACCCTGCGCGAGCCGCCGCGCGAGCAGGATGGCCGGCATGGCGGGAATCTCGGGGCCGTGGTCGTTGTCGGCGCTCAAGTGCCAGGCGCGCTGCAGGGCCTCACCCTGCGAATCGAGCCCCGAGACGCGCACCACCATGCCACCGAGCGCGCTGCCCCAAGGGTTGAGCACTGGCGCGCTCCAGTGCAGCAGCCTGGCCAGTTTTTCGGGGCGGAACAACCAGCCTTTGCTGCGCGCCGCGGCGATCCAGGCAAACGCGCGCTGTGACAAGCCCACCTCCAGCGCGGCGCGGAACATTACCCGGTCGCGCACGCGGTAGCGCTCGGGAAAGATTTCCAGGTCGGGCACATCGCACAGTGCGCCGAGCCGGGGTTTCATGCGAGCGAAGCGCACGGGTTCGGGTTGCGCCCAACCGGTTCGTGGCTGCCAGCGGCCTTCCTGCCACACCGACACCGGCGCGCCGCAATAGCTGAGCACGCCAGCCAGCGTGGCCACGCCGCGTGGTGCCGATTGGGCGGGTGCGATGCAGATGTCCACGCTGTAGATCGCCTGCCAGCCCGCGCACAGGTGCTCGACCACGGCCGATGACAGCGCGGGCACAGTGCTCGCGCCGGTGATGGCGCTGCGACCCGCTCGCTGGAAAGTTTCGTGCAGCGCGGCGGGAAAGTCGCAGACAAAGCGGCGTCCGTCGGCCAGGTCGACGTAGTGGCAGCCCGCGGCGGCACAAGCGAGCGCCACGCCATGGCCTTGCGCCTGGAACGGCCCTGCGGTGTGGATCACCAGACCAATGCCGTTCGCTTGCAGGGTGGCTGCCAGGCTCGGGCTGGCGGCATCGACCCGCAGGGCCTGCGCTCCGCCGCCCAGACCGGCCGCGAACACCGCAGCGCGCAAAAGGTCGCGCCCGCCCACCACCACATCGATCCCGGGTTCGTTCACCAGAGCGCGCGCGATGCGTGCGCCGAAATTGCCGTAGCCGCCCAGGACCAGTGTTTTCAATGCGCTCATGGTCAGCTTCAAGCGCGTTGCAACAGCATGGCGTCGCCATAGCTGAAGAAGCGGTAGCGCTGCTCGATGGCGTGCGCGTACAGCGAGCGAATGTGATCGAAGCCGGCGAAGGCGCTCACCAGCATCATCAGCGTGGACTGGGGCAGGTGGAAGTTGGTGACCAGCCGGTCCACCACGTGGAAGTCGAAGCCCGGCGTGATGAAGATGTTGGTGTCGCCGCTCGTCTCACCACTGCGGGCCCAGCTCTCCAGCGTGCGCACGGTGGTGGTGCCCACGGCCACCACGCGGCCGCCGCGCGCGCGGCAGTCGGCGATGGCCTGGAGTGTTTCGGCCGGGATGGCGTAGCGCTCATGGTGCATCACGTGGTCGGCAATGCGCTCGACCTTCATGGGCGCGAAAGTGCCCGCGCCCACATGCAGCGTGACGCTGGCGCGCTGCACGCCCCGCGCCTCCAGCGCGGCGAGCAGCGCATCGTCGAAATGCAGCGCGGCGGTGGGCGCAGCCACCGCACCCGGCACACGCGCGAAAACGGTCTGGTAGCGACGCTCGTCGTCGGCGCTGTCGGTGTGTTCGATGTACGGCGGCAGCGGCACGTGGCCGTGGCGCGCCATCAGGTCGTAAGGCGTGTCGCCCGCCGGGCCGAGCAGCCGGAAGCGGAAGAGCTGGCCGTGCTCGTCGGGCCAGCGGCCGAGGAACACGGCGTCGAACCCGCCCCGGCCCAGGCCTCCCGCCATGTGCAGCCGCCCACCTTTCAAGGGCTTCTTGCTCACCCGCAGATGTGCCACCACCTCGTGCGCCGACCCGTCGCTGGCCTCGTGCGGCAGCAGCACGCGCTCAATCAGCATCTCCAGCTGGCCGCCCGTGGCCTTCTGCCCGAACAGGCGCGCCTTGATCACTTGTGTGTCGTTGAACACCAGCAGGTCGCCGGCATCGAGCAAGCCGGGCAGCTCGCGGAAGATGCGGTCCACCGCAACCGCACTGGTGCCGTCGAGCAGGCGCGAGGCGCTGCGTTCGGGTGCGGGGTGCTGGGCAATGAGCTCGGGCGGGAGCTGGAAGTCGAAGTCTGCGACGCTGAATTCGCGAGCAACGGAGGAAAGGGGAGTGTTCATGCTGCTTGAGGGCCGTACAAAGCCCGTGCCAAGTGAATCGGGAAGAGGGATGGAACCGGGCAGAATTGTCCCATGCCCGAACCCACCCCCGAACGCAAGCCACTGTCTGCCCCGCAGAAGGCCTTGCACAAGCTCGGGCTGGTGCGCGACATCGATCTGGCCCTGCATCTGCCGCTGCGCTACGAGGATGAGACCCGCATCGTGCGGCTGCGAGATGCCCGAGACGGCCAACTGGCGCAGATCGAAGGCACCGTGACTCGCAGCGAGGTGAGCAACCGGCCCCGCCGCCAGTTGCTCGTGACGCTGGACGACGGCAGCGACACCTGCACCCTGCGCTTCTTCACCTTCTACCCCACCCACCAGAAAGCGCTGGCCGTGGGCGAGCGCGTGCGGGTGCGCGGCGAGTTGCGCGGCGGCTTTCTGGGCTGGACCATGGTGCATCCTGCCTTCCACGCTGCGGGCGGCGAACTGCCCGATGCGCTCACGCCGGTCTACCCCACCAGTGCGCAGTTGCCGCAGGCTTACCTGCGCAAGGCCGTGGCCAGCGGCCTGAACCGCGCCGATCTGGGCGAGACGCTGCCGCCCGAACTGCTCAAGGGCTTGCAGAGCGTGGTACGTACCCCCTGGGGCCTGCGCGAATCCTTGCGCTACCTGCACCACCCGGGGCCTGATGTGTCGCTCGATGCGCTCGAAGACCGCAGCCATCCGGCCTGGCAGCGCCTCAAGGCCGAAGAACTGCTGGCGCAGCAGCTCTCGCAGCACACCGCCAAACAGGAGCGCGCCCAGTTGCGCGCGCCGGCCCTGTCTGCCCGAGCCGGCGGGCTGCAAGAGCAATTGCTGGCGGTGCTGCCCTTCAGCTTGACGCGTGCCCAGCACCGCGTGGTCGAAGAGATCGCACGCGATCTGGCGCGTCAGGTTCCCATGCACCGCCTGCTGCAGGGCGATGTGGGGTCGGGCAAGACCGTGGTGGCCGCTCTCTCTGCCGCTGTTGCCATCGACGCGGGCTGGCAATGTGCTCTGATGGCGCCCACCGAGATCCTGGCGCAACAGCATTTCGCCAAGCTCATCGGCTGGCTCGAACCTTTGCTCGCGCCGCTGGGAAAGCGGGTGGCCTGGCTCACCGGCAGCCAGAAGAAAAAGCAGCGTGGCGAGATGCTTGCGCTGGTGGCCAGCGGCGAAGCCGCGCTCGTGGTGGGCACGCACGCCGTGATCCAGGAACAGGTGCAGTTCCACCGCCTGGGGCTGGCCATCATCGACGAGCAGCACCGCTTCGGCGTGGCACAGCGGCTGGCGTTGCGGGGGAAGATGGGTTCGAGCGCTGACGGTCCCTCGCAGGAGCCTCACCTGCTGATGATGACCGCCACCCCCATCCCGCGCACCTTGGCCATGAGCTACTACGCCGACCTCGACGTTTCCACCATCGACGAGCTGCCACCTGGCCGCACGCCCATCGTCACCAAAGTGGTGGCCGACAGCCGGCGTGCCGAGGTGATCGAACGCATTCGCAGCCAGGTGGAGCAGGGCAGGCAGGTGTACTGGGTGTGCCCATTGATTGAAGAAAGCGAGGCGCTTGATCTCTCGAATGCCACCGCCACCCACGCCGAACTGAGCGAAGCCTTGCCCGGCGTGCTCGTGGGCCTGCTCCACTCCCGCATGCCGGTGGCCGAGAAGAAGGCGGTGATGTCGCTGTTCACCGGAGGCCAGATGGGTGTGCTGGTGTCCACCACGGTGATCGAAGTCGGCGTGGACGTGCCCAACGCCTCGCTGATGGTGATCGAGCACGCCGAGCGTTTTGGCCTGAGCCAGCTGCACCAGCTGCGCGGCCGGGTCGGGCGCGGCGCCGCGGCCTCGGCTTGCGTGCTGCTGTACACACCGCCCGATGGCGGGCGCCTGGGCGAGACCGCGCGGGAGCGCCTCAAGGCCATGGTGGACACCAGCGATGGGTTCGAAATCGCACGGCGCGATCTGGAGATACGCGGTCCGGGTGAATTTCTGGGCGCTCGCCAGTCGGGGGCGCCCCTGCTGCGATTCGCCGACCTCGCCACCGACACCCACCTTCTCGAATGGGCTCGACAGGCCGCACCGCAGATGCTGGCACGACATCCGGATCTGGCCGAAAAACACATTGCTCGCTGGCTGGGCGGCAAGGCCGAATTCCTGAAAGCCTGAGTGTTTGCCCCAAATGGGATTTGTGGAGCGAAGTCGCAAGCGCAGAATATGGCCCCATGACGCTCACCGAACTCAAATACATCGTCGCGGTCGCGCGTGAGCGGCACTTCGGCAAGGCGGCCGAGGCCTGCTTCGTTTCCCAGCCCACGCTCTCGGTGGCGATCAAGAAGCTGGAAGAAGAACTCGAACTCAAGATCTTCGAGCGCAACGCGACCGAGATCAGCGTGACGCCACTGGGCGAAGAAATCGTGCGCCAGGCACAGACGGTTCTGGAGCAGGCGGCTTCGATCAAGGAAATCGCCAAGCGCGGCAAAGACCCGCTGGCCGGGCCGCTGCGGCTGGGCGTGATCTACACCATAGGCCCCTACCTGCTGCCCGATCTGGTGCGCCACGTGATCGACCGCACGCCGCAGATGCCCCTGATGCTGCAGGAGAACTTCACCGTCAAGTTGCTGGAGCAGCTGCGTCTGGGCGAGATCGATTGCGCCATCCTGGCCGAACCGTTTCCCGACACCAACCTCGCCATTGCGCCGCTCTACGACGAGCCTTTCATGGCCGCCGTGCCGCACACGCATCCGCTGGCCAGCCAGAGCCACATCACCAACGAAGAGCTCAAGCGCGAAACCATGCTGCTGCTGGGCACAGGCCATTGTTTCCGCGACCATGTGCTGGAGGTCTGCCCCGAGTTCGCGCGCTTCTCCAACGACACCGAAGGCATCCGAAAAAGTTTTGAAGGCTCCTCGCTGGAGACCATCAAGCACATGGTGGCCGCAGGCATGGGCGTGACGCTGGTGCCGCGCCTGTCGGTGCCCAGCTCGGCGCTGGACGGGGCCGCCCGCCCGGGGCAGGATTTCGGCGATTCCTCCTACGTGCGCTACCTCCCGTTCAAGGGCGAAGCGCCCACCCGGCGCGTGGTGCTGGCGTGGCGGCGCAGTTTCACGCGCTACGAGGCCATCGCCGAATTGCGCAACGCGATTTATGCCTGCGAGTTGCCCGGCGTCAAACGGCTTTCTTGAAGCGCTGCTTAAACTTCCAGCTTTCCTTTCCTTTCTTCTTCAGGAGCACTTTCCATGGCCAGATCCCCCGCCAAAACCCCTGCTGCGCCCGCCATCAACATCGGCATTGGCGAAAAGGACCGCGCTGCCATTTCCAAAGGTCTGTCGCACCTGCTGGCCGACACCTACACGCTGTACCTCACCACACACAACTTCCACTGGAACGTGACCGGGCCCATGTTCAACACGCTGCACGCGATGTTCATGACCCAGTACACCGAACTCTGGGGCGCGGTGGACCCGATCGCCGAACGCATCCGCTCGCTGGGCCACCCGGCACCGGGTTCTTACGCCCAGTTCGGCAAGCTGGCCTCGGTGCCCGATGCGCCCACCACGCCACCCAAGGCGCTGGAGATGGTGCGCATCCTGGTGCAGGGGCATGAGGCCGTGGCGCGCACCGCGCGCGGGCTTTTCCCGCTGGCCGACAAGGCCGGCGACGAGCCCACCGCCGACTTGCTCACGCAGCGCCTCACGGTGCACGAGCAGACCGCCTGGATGCTGCGCTCACTCCTTGAGGAATAAGCTCGCCCTCTACCTCGACCTGATCCGCTGGAACCGCCCGGCGGGCTGGTTGCTGCTGCTCTGGCCGTCGCTGGGCGCGCTGTGGATTGCGGCGGGCGGGTTCCCGGGCTGGCACCTGCTGGTGGTGTTCGTGCTCGGCACCATCCTCATGCGCAGCGCGGGCTGCTGCGTCAACGACGTGGCCGACCGCGAGTTCGACAAACACGTCAAACGCACGGCGCAACGGCCCGTGACCTCGGGCCAGGTCTCGCCACGCGAGGCACTGGTGGTGGGCGCGGTGCTGGCGCTCGCCGCCTTCGGCCTGGTCCTCACCACCAACCCGCTTACGGTGCAGATGTCGTTCGCGGCACTCGCCATCACGCTCATCTATCCCTACGCCAAGCGCTTCGTCTCCATGCCGCAGGCGGTGCTGGGCGTGGCCTTCAGCTTCGGCGTGCCGATGGCGTTTGCGGCCGTGCAGGCGCAGGTGCCGCTGCTGGCCTGGGTGCTGCTGGTGGGCAATCTGTTCTGGGTGCTGGCTTACGACACCGAGTACGCCATGGTCGATCGCGACGACGACATCCGCATCGGCATGAGAACGTCAGCCATCACGCTCGGCCGCGCCGACGTGCCAGCGGTCACCGCGTTCTACCTGCTCTACCTGGCCATCTGGACGGTCGCACTGTGGGCGCGGGTGAACGCCTGGGTGTGGGGCGGCATGCTGCTGGTGGCGCTGGCCCAGGTGGCCTGGCACTTCCAGCTCATCAAGGACCGCAGCCGCGACGGCTGCTTCAAGGCCTTCCGCTTGAACCACTGGCTCGGGTTCACCGTGTTCGTCGGTGTGGTGGTGAGTATTGCGGCGATCTAGCTGCCGAACTCGCGGCCCAGTTGCTCCGCACGTTTTTGCGCCGCAAACAAGGCTTCTTCAAACTTCGCTTTGACGCCTGCAGATTCCATCGAGGTCAGCGCCGCGTAGGTCGTGCCACCCTTGGACGTGACGCGCTCGCGCAGCGTTTGTGGAGGGTCTTCGCTTCGCTGTGCCAGCGTGGCCGCACCCACGAAAGTCCCCACGGCGAGCTGGTAGGCCACTTCGGGTGGCAGGCCCATGCGGGCGCCGGCGTCGCGCATGGCCTCCAGGAAATAGAAAACGTAGGCTGGACCGGAGCCCGACAGTGCGGTCACGGCGTCGAGCTGTTCTTCGGTCGCCACCCACACCAGTTCGCCGGTGGTCTTGACCACCGTCTCCACCAGCGCGCGGTCGGCGGTGCTCGCGCCGTCGCGGGCAAACAGCCCGGTCATGCCGAGGCCGACCAGCGCCGGCGTATTGGGCATGGCACGCACGATGCGTTGGGTCTGCAACCAGGCCGAGATGCTGTCGCTGGTGATGCCCGCCGCCACGCTCAGGTGCAACGCGCCGGCCAGATGAGGCTGGCTGGCCAGCGCGGCGGCCTTGAAGGTTTGTGGCTTGACCGCCCAGACCACCAGATCGGAGGGTTCCTGGAGCCCGTTGCTCTCGGCCAGCAGGCTCACACCGGGAAATTGCTGTGCGAACTTCGCGCGTTGCTCGTCGAACGGCTCGACCACCTGCACGGCGCTGGCCGGATGACCCTGGCGCAGCAGGCCGCCAACGATCGCGCTGGCCATGTTGCCGCCGCCGATGAAGGTGATGGTGGGTGAGGTAGGCGTGTTCATGCGGCTATTGTCGGGTGGTCTGCCGCACGGCCCGCTCCCATTGCGCCATCTTTTCCTGAGCCTGATCACGCGGCATGCGGGGTTTGAAGGTCCGCTCGGCGCGCCACTGCGCCGCCAGTTCCTCCGTTCCGCTGTACACGCCGGCATGCAGACCCGCCAGATAGGCGGCACCCAGCGCAGTGGTCTCGATCACCTCCGGCCGCACCACCGGAATGCCCAGCAGGTCGGCCTGGAACTGCATCAGCAGGTCGTTCACACACGCGCCGCCATCCACCCGCAGCTCTCGCACCGGCACGCCACCCGCGGCCACCGCGTCGCGGCTCATGGCTTCGAGCAGGGCCGCGCTCTGAAAGGCGATGCTCTCCAGCGCCGCGCGCGCAATGTGGGCCATGGTGGTGCCGCGCGTGATGCCGGTGATGCTGCCGCGCGCGTCGGGTTGCCAGTAGGGTGCGCCCAGGCCGGTGAAGGCCGGCACCAGCACCACGCCGCCAGCATCTGCCACGCTTTCGGCCAGTGCCTGCACCTCGCTGCTGGCTTCTATGGCCTGCAGCCCGTCCCGCAGCCACTGCACCACCGCACCGCCAATGAACACGCTGCCCTCCAGCGCGTACTGCGGCGCGCCAGCGGCCTGGGCGGTGGCGGTGGTGATGAGGCCGTTCTCGCTGGTCTGGAAGCGCTCGCCGGTGTGCATGAGCAGAAAGCAACCGGTGCCATAGGTGTTCTTGGCCATGCCGGCCTGATAGCAGGCCTGGCCGAACAGCGCGCTCTGCTGGTCGCCGGCCACGCCGCCAATCTCCAGTGGCGCACCCAGCCATTCGGCTTTCATGCGGCCGAAGAGGGCGCTCGAAGGCAGGACCTCGGGCATGAGGCTGCGCGGGATGTCCAGCAGCGCCAGCAGTTCGTCGTCCCACTGGCGGGTGTGCACATTGAAGAGCATGGTGCGCGAAGCGTTGCTCACATCGGTCACGTGGCGTTCGCCACCCGTCAGGTTCCAGATCAGCCAGCTGTCCACGGTGCCGAAGGCAAGTTCGCCGCGCTCGGCCTGCGCGCGCGCGCCCGATGCGTTGTCGAGAATCCACTTGAGTTTGGTGCCGGAGAAATAGGCGTCAATGCGCAGCCCGGTCTTTTGCCGCACGGTGTCCTCAAGGCCTCTCTCGCGCAGCGCAGCGCAGGTGCCTTCGGCCCGGCGGTCCTGCCAGACGATGGCGTTGTACACGGGCTCGCCGGTCTTGCGGTTCCACACCAGCGTGGTCTCGCGCTGGTTGGTGATGCCCACCGCCTGAATCTGATCGCCGCGCAGGCCGGCCTGGCGTAGCGCCTCGCGAGCGGTCTCCAGCTGCGTCTGCCACAGGTCGTGCGGGTTGTGTTCTACCCAGCCAGGCTGCGGGTAGATCTGGGCGAACTCACGTTGCGCCATCGTCACCACGCGGCCCGCGCCGTCGAACACGATGCTGCGCGAACTGGAGGTGCCCTGGTCCAGGGCAAGCAGGTAGGTCATCTCGGTTCTCGCGGGAAAGAAAAGACCGGAGGCCTCAGGCCTTGACGGTGAAGTCGCCGGCAATCACACACTCCACGTTGCCCAGCACCAGCAATTCGTCGAAGGGCGGGGGCGGCGGCACGTCGGTGAAGATCACGTCCAGGTCGTCCAGCCGGGCCAGTTCCACCATGGCGGGGCGGTTGAATTTGCTGTGGTCGGCCGCCAGCCAGACCTCGCGCGATTGTTCAACGATGGCGCGTGCGACCTTTACCTCGCGGTAGTCGAAGTCGCGCAGCGTCCCGTCGGCCTCGATGCCGCTGATGCCGATCAGGCCGATGTCGACCTTGAACTGGCGCATGAAGTCCACCGTGGCCTCGCCCACGATGCCCTGGTCGGCGCTGCGCACCTGGCCCCCCGCCACGATCACTTCGCAATCCGGGTGCGTGCTCATCAGCGATGCGATGTGCAGGTTGTTGGTGATCACCCGAAGGCCGCGGTGATGCTGCAGCTCGCGCGCCACGGCTTCAATGGTGGTGCCGATGTTCATGATCAGCGAGCAGCCGTTGGGCACCCGGCGGGCGACCGCCCGTGCGATGCGGGTCTTGGCATCGGACTGCATGGCCTGGCGCTGCCGGTAGGCAATGTTCTCGGTGGTCGAGCCCGGCTGCCGCACCCCGCCATGAAAGCGCGAAAGAAGGCCGGCCTCGGCCAGACGCTGCACGTCGCGGCGCACGGTTTGCAGGGTGACACCGAAGCGCTCCGCCAGGGTTTCGATCGTCTGCGGGCCGTGCGTGCGCACTTCATCTAGCAACTGGGTGTGGCGGGGATTGAGGTTCATGGGGAAAGGCGGCGGTGTCCCTCGAACATAACGGAATTTTATTTGGCACTGGTCAGGGTAAGTACCGAATAAAAAAGAACAGAAGCGAACAATAAAATCGCCGAAACGAAATTGGCCACCCGCTGGGTGTGCGGTTTATCACACAGGGACTCGAATGCAGCTTTCTCTGGAGCAAGTGGGCAAGACCGTGGGGCCTGCCGTCCACCTCTACCCGCAAAGCCTGAGCCTGGCGCCGCGCGCTGTCACGGTGCTGCTGGGCGCCACGCAAGCCGGCAAGACCAGCCTGATGCGCGTGATGGCCGGCCTGGACGTGGCCAGCACGGGCCGCGTGGTGGCCGATGGCGTGGACGTCACTCGCGTGCCGGTGCGCCAGCGCAACGTGGCCATGGTCTACCAGCAGTTCGTCAACTATCCCTCGATGACGGTCGCGCAAAACATCGCCTCACCCATGCGCTTGCGCGGCGAACGCGACATTGACCAGCGGGTGCGCGAGCTGGCCGAGCGGCTTCACATCGAGATGTTTCTGGATCGGCTGCCCGCCGAGCTCTCAGGCGGGCAGCAGCAGCGTGTGGCGCTGGCCCGCGCACTGGCCAAGCGGGCGCCGTTGATGCTGTTCGATGAGCCCCTGGTGAACCTGGACTACAAGCTGCGCGAGGAGCTGCGAGAGGAACTCACCCAGCTGTTTGCCAGCGGCGATGCCACCGTGGTGTACGCCACCACCGAGCCCGGCGAGGCGCTGCTGCTCGGGGGCTACACCGCGGTCATGGACGCGGGCGAACTGCTGCAGTACGGCCCCACCGCCGAGGTGTTTCACGCGCCACAGAGCATTCGCGTGGCCCGCGCCTTCAGCGACCCGCCCATGAACCTGATGGCTGCCGAAGCGGTGGAAGGTGGCGTGCGGGTGCAGGGCGGCGAGGTGTGGTCCCTGACCTTGCCGTCTGATGCGCCGGCGCGCCTCACGCTGGGCCTGCGCGCTGGCGGTCTGCGCGTGGTCGCGCGGCCCGGCGACGTCGCTTTGCCCGGGCGCGTCGAGCTGGCCGAGATCGCGGGCTCCGACACCTTCGTGCATGTGCACACGGCGGTGGGCGAACTGGTGGCCCAGCTCAGCGGTGTGCACGACTGCCCGTTGGGCGACCCGATCACGTTGTACCTGCAGCCCGCGAGCCTTTTCGTCTTCGATGCCGAAGGTCCGCTGGTGCGCTCGCCGGCCCGCCCGGGAAGGGTCGCCTGATGGCCCGCATCGAACTCGACCTGGCGCACGCCTACAAGCCGAACCCGAAGGCAGATGAAGACTACGCGCTGCTGCCGCTGAAGATGACCTTCGAGGACGGCGGCGCCTATGCGCTGCTCGGTCCCTCGGGCTGTGGCAAGACCACCATGCTCAACATCATGTCGGGCTTGCTGGTGCCGTCCACGGGCACTGTGCATTTCAACGGCAGGGACGTGACGCGCCAGAGCCCGCAGCAGCGCAACATCGCGCAGGTGTTTCAGTTCCCGGTGATCTACGACACCATGACGGTGGCGCAGAACCTGGCCTTCCCGCTGCGCAACCGCAAGGTGCCGGAGGCCGAGATCCGGGCCCAGGTGGGGCGCATCGCCGAGATGCTGGAGATGAGCCACCAGCTCGACCAGCGCGCAGCCAACCTGTCTGCCGACCAGAAACAGAAGATCTCGCTCGGCCGTGGCCTGGTGCGCTCAGATGTTTCGGCCGTGCTGTTCGACGAGCCGTTGACCGTGATCGATCCGCACTTGAAATGGCAACTGCGGCGCAAGCTGAAGCAGATCCACCACGAACTCAAGCTGACCCTGATCTACGTGACGCACGACCAGGTGGAGGCGTTGACCTTTGCCGACGAGGTGGTGGTGATGACGCGCGGCCGGGCGGTGCAGGTGGGTTCGGCCGAGTCGCTGTTCGAGCGGCCGGCGCACACGTTTGTGGGCCACTTCATCGGCTCGCCGGGCATGAACTTCCTGCCCGCGACGAGCGTACGCGGCGGCGTGGTGGTGCTGGAGCATCCGCTGGCGCTCACCAGCGGCCAGGTGCTGCCCGAAGGACCGATCAAGCTCGGCATTCGTCCCGAATACCTCGCGCTCGGCCAGGCCGGCGAGCCCAACACATTGCCCGCGAAAGTCAGTCGCGTGCAGGACATTGGCACCTACGTGATGGTCACCTGCGAAGCGGGTGAACACCGACTCAAGTGCCGGCTGGCGCCTGAGGTCACCGCGCCGATGGCGGGCGATACCGTGCACCTGCGGTTGCTGGGTCGGCACACCTGCTTCTACAAGGATGAGGTCCTCGTCGCATGAGCAACACAACCAAACCCGTGAACCAGAAAGCCTGGTTCCTCGTGCTGCCCGTCATCGTCTGCGTGGCCTTCTCCGCCGTGCTGCCGCTGATGACGGTGGTGAACTATTCGGTTCAGGATGTGCTGTCTCCCGATCGGCGCGTGTTCGTCGGCACCGAGTGGTTCGCGGCGGTGATGCGCGACGAGGAGCTGCATCTGGCGCTGTGGCGGCAGATCCAGTTCTCGCTGGCGGTGCTGCTGGTGGAAATTCCGCTGGGCATTGCGCTGGCGCTGTCCATGCCCGCGCAGGGCTGGAAATCGTCGGCCGTACTGGTGCTGGTGGCGCTGTCGCTGCTGATCCCGTGGAACGTGGTCGGCACCATCTGGCAGATCTTCGGCCGTGCCGACATCGGTTTGCTGGGCTACTTTCTGCAATGGGCCGGCATGGACTACAGCTACACCGGCAACCCGGTGCACGCTTGGTGGACGGTGCTCATGATGGATGTCTGGCACTGGACGCCGCTGGTCGCTTTGCTGGCCTTTGCCGGCCTGCGCAGCATTCCGGACGCCTACTACCAGGCTGCCAGCATCGATGGCGCAAGCAAGTGGGCGGTGTTCCGGTACATCCAGCTGCCCAAGATGCGCGGCGTGCTCATGATCGCGGTGCTGCTGCGCTTCATGGACAGCTTCATGATCTACACCGAGCCCTTCGTGCTCACCGGCGGCGGTCCCGGCAACGCCACCACTTTCCTCTCGCAATACCTCACCACCAAGGCGGTCGGCCAGTTCGACCTCGGGCCAGCGGCAGCGTTCTCGCTGATCTATTTCCTCATCATCCTGCTGTTCTGCTTCGTGCTCTACAACTGGATGCAGCGGCTGGGCACGTCGGAGAAGGAGCCAGGTCATGAATGACAAGCGGTTCAAGAAGAGGACGCTGTTCCTCTTCGCCTACCTGGTCTTTGCGCTGTTGCCCATCTACTGGATGGTCAACATGAGCTTCAAGACCAACCAGGAAATTCTCTCGTCGTTCACGTTGTGGCCGGCCGAGTTCACCTGGGCCAACTACCAGACCATCTTCACCGACCCTTCCTGGTACTCGGGCTACATCAACAGCCTGATCTACGTCGGCATCAACACGGTGATATCGCTCACCGTGGCCTTGCCTGCGGCCTACGCGTTCTCGCGCTACCGCTTCCTGGGCGACAAGCACGTGTTCTTCTGGCTACTCACCAACCGCATGACGCCACCGGCGGTGTTCCTGCTGCCGTTCTTCCAGCTCTACACCACGCTGGGCCTGATGGACACGCACATCGCGGTGGCCATGGCGCACCTGCTCTTCAACGTGCCGCTGGCGGTGTGGATTCTGGAAGGCTTCATGAGCGGCATCCCGCGCGAGATCGATGAGACCGCCTACATCGACGGCTACAGCTTTCCGCGCTTCTTCTTCACCATCTTCCTGCCGTTGATCAAGGCGGGCGTGGGCGTGGCGGCGTTCTTCTGCTTCATGTTCAGTTGGGTCGAGCTGCTGCTGGCACGCACGCTCACCAGCGTGAACGCCAAACCCATCGTGGCAACGATGACGCGCACCGTGAGCGCCAGCGGTATGGACTGGGCCACGCTGGCCGCCGCGGGCGTGCTCACCATCGTGCCGGGCGCGATCGTGATCTGGTTCGTGCGGCACTACATCGCCAAGGGCTTTGCCATGGGGCGTGTCTGAAACTTTGTGGGTCAGACCACGCGCAGCGTGCTCTGACCCCAACCGATTGGGGGATTTATGTTTAGTTGGATGGTCTGGACCACACCCGTGGCGGTGTTCTTCACCTGCATCGGGCTCATGCTGATCGGCATGACGGTGTGGGAAATCAAGTCGCCCACGGTCGAGCGCAAGGGCTTCCTGCCCCTGGTCACCACGCGTGGCGACCGCCTGTTCATCGGCCTGCTCGGCGCCGCCTACATCAACCTGGCGTTCATCGGTGTGGCGGGCTGGCTCACGCAATGGTTTTCGCTGGAGCAGGAGCCCAGCATCTGGTGGGCCTTCGTGGGATCCATGGGCTGGCTGTTGCTGGTGCTGCGAAAAGGCTGAATCTGTTTCTCGTTCCGGCATTCGGCCCATTGTTTCCCCGGGGCCGAGACCTGTCACACACCGGGGAAGCGCATCGCTAGAGGAGACAGCATGAAATTAAGACACACCGTCCTGGCCACGGCCGCGTTGCTGGCCATGGGCTCCCTGCCCGCCTGGGCCGACGAGGCCGCTGCCAAAAAGTGGATCGACAGCGAGTTCCAACCGTCCACCCTGACCAAGGCCCAGCAGGCCACCGAGATGAAGTGGTTCATCGACGCCGCGGCCAAACTGAAGGCCAAGGGCGTGAAGGAGATCTCGGTGGTTTCCGAGACCATCACCACGCACGAGTACGAAAGCAAGACGCTGGCCAAGGCCTTCACCGAAATCACCGGCATCACCGTCAAGCACGACCTCATTCAAGAGGGCGACGTGGTGGAGAAACTGCAGACCTCCATGCAGTCGGGCAAGTCGATCTACGACGGCTGGATCAGCGACTCTGACCTGATCGGCACGCACTACCGCTACGGCAAGATCATGAACCTGACCGACTACATGACCGGCGCGGGCAAAGAGTTCACCAACCCGGGTCTGGACATCAAGGACTTCATCGGTACCAGCTTCACCACCGGACCCGACAAGAAGCTCTACCAGCTGCCCGACCAGCAGTTCGCCAACCTGTACTGGTTCCGCGCCGACCTGTTTGCGCGCCAGGACCTCAAGGACAAATTCAAGGCGAAGTACGGCTACGACCTGGGCGTGCCCCTGAACTGGAGCGCCTACGAAGACATCGCCGAATTCTTCACCAACGACGTCAAGACCATTGACGGCAAGGCGATCTATGGCCACATGGATTACGGCAAGAAGGATCCCTCGCTGGGCTGGCGCTTCACCGATGCCTGGTTGTCGATGGCCGGCACCGCCGACGTCGGCATTCCGAATGGCAAGCCGGTGGATGAATGGGGCATTCGCGCGTCGGCCGATGGCTGCAATCCGCAGGGCGCCAGCGTCTCCCGGGGTGGCGCCACCAATTCCCCAGCGGCTGTGTACGCACTCACCAAGTACGTGGACTGGATGAAAAAGTACGCGCCCAAGGAAGCCACCGGCATGACCTTCGGCGAGGCTGGGCCGGTGCCTGCGCAAGGCCAGATCGCGCAGCAGATCTTCTGGTACACCGCCTTCACCGCCGACATGACCAAACCCGGTCTGCCGGTGGTGAATGCCGACGGTACGCCGAAATGGCGCATGGCCCCTGGCCCCAACGGACCGTACTGGAAGCAAGGCATGCAGAACGGCTACCAGGACGTGGGCTCGTGGACCTTCTTCGAAAAGCACGACGCCAACCGGACGGCAGCCGCTTGGCTGTACGCGCAATTCGTGACCGCCAAGACCACCTCGCTCAAGAAGACCATCGTGGGTCTCACACCCATTCGCGAGAGCGACATCCAGAGCAAGGCCATGACCGACATGGCGCCCAAGCTCGGCGGCCTGGTCGAGTTCTACCGCAGCCCGGCACGCGTGGCCTGGACCCCGACCGGCACCAACGTGCCCGACTATCCCAAGCTGGCCCAGCTCTGGTGGCAGAACGTGGCACAGGCCGTTACGGGTGAGAAGACGCCCCAGGCGGCCATGGACAACCTGGCCGAGCAGATGGACCAGGTCATGTCGCGGTTGGAGCGGGCTGGCATGGAGCGTTGCGCACCCAAGCTCAACGCCAAAGGCGACCCCAACAAGTACCTCAGTGACAAGGCCGCGCCGTGGAAGAAGCTGGCCAACGAAAAGCCCAAGGGTGAGACCATCGCCTACGACCAGCTGCTCAACGCATGGAAGAATGGCAAGGTCCGCTGAACCGGTGTCCCTGAAACTGTAGCAACCCGTCCTTCGCACCCCAGCGGTGCGAAGGACCATCCTCTCCTTCATGAAACGCGCAGAACTGATTGCATCGCTCACCGCTTCGCCGGATTTTGATCTGGCCATCGTGGGGGGCGGTGCCACCGGGCTGGGCGTGGCGCTCGACGCGGCTCTGCGCGGTTTTTCGGTCGTGCTGCTGGAGTCGCACGATTTCGCCGGTGGCACCTCGTCGCGGTCCACCAAGCTGCTACATGGCGGCGTGCGCTACCTGGCTCAGGGCAACCTGGCGCTGGTGCGCGAGGCGCTCGCCGAGCGTGCCACGGTGCTGCGCATCGCGCCGCACCTGGCGCAGCCGCTGCCCTTCGTCATGCCTTCCTACCGCTGGTGGCAAACCCCTTTCTATGGGTTGGGCCTGAAGCTTTACGACTTGCTCGCAGGCAGTGCCGGCCTGGGGCGCACCGAGTTCCTGAGCCGTGCACAGGCATTGCAGGCATTGCCCGGCGTGAACCCCAAGGGGTTGCGGGGCGGGGTGAAGTATTGGGATGGTCAGTTCGACGACGCGCGTCTGGCACTCGCGCTCGCGCGCAGCGCAGCGGCTGCGGGCGCCCGGGTACTGAACTACGCCGAAGTCACCGCCATTCGCCAGTCCACCGATGGGCAGAACCCGATGTCGACGCTGGAGGCCACCGACCGCCGCACCGGTACGGCATTGACGTTGCGTGCACGCTGTGTGGTCAATGCCACCGGCGTCTGGGTGGACGCGCTGCGCGATCGCACACAACCGCCTGCTTCCACGGAGGGCAGGCCGTCGCAAATGGTCAGCCCCAGCCAGGGGGTGCATGTGGTGGTGGATCGCGAGTTCATGCCCGGAGGCCACGCGCTGCTGGTTCCTCGCACGAGAGACGGCCGCGTGTTGTTTGCGGTGCCCTGGCTGGGCAAACTGGTGCTGGGCACCACGGACACCCCGCGCAAAGATCTGCCGCGAGAGCCCGACGCCTTTGCCGAAGAGCTGGAATTCATTCTCGCGGAGGCCAGCCAGGCGCTTGGCCGTCCTGTGCGCAAGGCCGACATCCGCAGTCTCTGGGTGGGGCTGCGGCCCCTGGTGGCTGCGCCCGCCTCGGCAGAGGGGGGCACGCAGGCCTTGTCGCGTGAGCACACCATCGTGGTCGACCCCAATGGCCTCGTCACTGTGACCGGCGGCAAATGGACCACCTACCGCGCCATGGCCGAAGACGTGCTGGAGCGCTGCTTTGCAACAAATCTGTTGCCGCGCCGCGCTGGAAGCCGCAGCGACAACCACCGCCTGCTCGGAGCGGGGTTGACCGGCTTGCCGGCCACGCCCCTGCATGCGGCGCCGGGCATGCACCTTTATGGTTCGGAATGGGCCGAAGTGCAGAAATGCCAGGGCCTGGGCAACCTCCTGGGCATGGGGTTGAATGAGGCCATGGTGCGCCATGCGGCGCGCGAGGAGTTCGCGCAAACCGTGGAAGACGTTCTGGCGCGCCGCTGGCGGGTGCTGTTCCTCGATGCGCGCCAGGCCGCCCT
The DNA here is from genome assembly GCF_002127265.1 of Hydrogenophaga sp. IBVHS1. Taxonomy (GTDB): domain Bacteria; phylum Pseudomonadota; class Gammaproteobacteria; order Burkholderiales; family Burkholderiaceae_C; genus Hydrogenophaga. Next base: position 121,322 of record NZ_NFUU01000001.1, read on the forward strand.
CATGGCACCGGCGGTGGCGGCCATCCTGGCCGAAGAGCTCGGCGGCGACCCCGACCTGGCGGGTTTTCTGGCCCTGTGCGAACGTTATCTGCCAGCGGTTTGACGCAAAACGGAAACCGTGCCATAATTTGCGGCTTCGCTTGAAAAGGCGGAGAACAATCTGCCCACCGAGAGGGGCTTCTTCTGGCGCAATGCCAGGGCAGGCCTTGAACGACGGGCCCAAGACTGATCACTCCCGGCCGTGGTGGCTGGGGGGATTCAAGTTGGGACTTAAATCAAATGATCCAAACGCAATCTCGACTCGATGTTGCCGACAACACGGGTGCCAAATCCGTGATGTGCATCAAGGTGCTCGGCGGCTCCAAGCGCCGTTACGCCAGCGTGGGCGACGTCATCAAAGTCACCATCAAGGAGGCAGCGCCTCGTGGCCGCGTCAAAAAAGGCGAGGTCTACAACGCTGTGGTGGTGCGCACCGCCAAGGGCATTCGCCGCCAGGACGGCGCCCTGATCAAATTCGACGGCAACGCAGCAGTGTTGCTCAACGCCAAGCTGGAGCCTATCGGCACCCGCATCTTCGGACCGGTCACGCGCGAGCTGCGCACCGAGAAGTTCATGAAGATCGTGTCGCTGGCACCCGAGGTTCTCTGAGGAATCATCATGAACAAGATTCGTAGTGGCGATGAAGTCATCGTGATTGCCGGGCGCGACAAGGGCAAGCGCGGCAAGGTTGTGCTTCGCAGCAGCGAAGACCGCGTTCTGGTCGAGGGCGTGAACCTCGTCAAGAAGCATGCCAAGCCGAACCCCGCCAAGGGCGAGACCGGCGGCATCATCGAGAAAACCATGCCCATCCACCAATCCAACGTCGCCATCTTCAATGGCGCCACCGGCAAGGCGGATCGTGTGGGCATCAAGCTTCTGGCTGACGGCAAGAAAGTGCGCGTCTTCAAGTCCAGCGGCGAAGAAATCAAGGCGGCATGACCATGGCACGTTTGCAAGAAGTTTTTCGCGACACCATCGCGCCCAGCCTCGTCGAGAAGTTCGGCTACAAGTCGATCATGGAGGTGCCCCGCATCACCAAGATCACGCTCAACATGGGTGTGAGCGAGGCCGTGGCCGACAAGAAGGTCATGGACAACGCCGTGGGCGACCTGACCAAGATCGCTGGCCAGAAGCCAGTGGTGACCAAGGCCCGCAAGGCCATCGCGGGTTTCAAGATTCGCGAGCAGCAGGCCATTGGCTGCATGGTGACCCTGCGCGGCGCCCGCATGTACGAATTCCTGGACCGTTTCGTCACCGTGGCATTGCCCCGCGTGCGCGACTTCCGCGGTATCTCCGGTCGCTCCTTTGATGGCCGTGGCAACTACAACGTCGGCGTCAAGGAACAGATCATTTTCCCTGAGATCGAGTACGACAAGGTTGATGCCTTGCGCGGTCTCAACATCAGCATCACGACGACCGCCAAGAACGATGAAGAGTGCAAGGCTCTTCTGGCCGGTTTCCGTTTCCCGTTCAAGAACTGAGGTGGCGCGTGGCTAAACAAGCACTACTGCAACGTGAACTCAAGCGCGAAAAGCTCGCGGCCAAGTTCGCCAAGAAATACACCGAGTTGAAGGCGACCGCCAACGACGCGAAGAAGAGCGACGAAGAGCGAGATGCGGCCCGTCTGGGTCTGCAGAAGCTGCCGCGCAATTCGAACCCGACCCGTCAGCGCAACCGCTGCGAGATCACCGGTCGTCCGCGCGGCACCTTTGCCCACTTCGGCCTGGCTCGCGCCAAGGTTCGTGAGATGGCGTTTGCCGGTGAAATCCCCGGCATCACCAAAGCCAGCTGGTAAGCCCTAGGAGAACCACAAATGAGCATGAGTGATCCTATTGCTGACATGTTGACCCGCATTCGCAACGCGCAGATGGTCGAAAAGGCCAGCGTTTCGATGCCGGCCTCCAAGGTCAAGGCCGCGATTGCCCAAGTCCTGAAGGACGAGGGTTATATCGACGGATTCCAGGTGAAGAGCACCGATGGCAAGAACGAACTCGAGATTGCCCTCAAGTACTACGCCGGTCGCCCCGTCATCGAGCGCATCGAACGCGTGAGCCGTCCCGGCCTTCGTGTCTACCGCGGTCGCAATGCCATCCCCCAGGTCCAGAACGGTCTGGGCGTGGCGATCGTCACGACGCCCCAGGGTGTGATGACCGACCGCAAGGCGCGCGCCACCGGTGTCGGTGGTGAAGTCCTGTGTTACGTCGCCTGATGCGGGCATTGAGGAGAATTTAATGTCACGTATTGGAAAACTGCCGGTCACCGTCCCTAATGGGGTGGAAGTTGCCGTCAAGGACGACCTGATCAATGTCAAGGGCACCCTGGGTGCCCTGGCGCTGGCGCAGAACGCGCTGGTCAAGGTGGAGAACAAGGCCGGCGTGCTGACCTTTGTTCCTGCCAACGAATCTCGCGAAGCCAATGCCATGTCGGGCACCATGCGTCAGCTGGTCAACAACATGGTCAATGGCGTCAGCAAGGGTTTCGAAAAGAAGCTGACTCTGCTGGGCGTGGGCTACAAGGCCCAGGCACAGGGTGCCAAGCTCAACCTCACCGTCGGCTATTCGCACCCCGTGGTGATGGACATGCCCGCCGGTATCAAGGTGGAAACGCCGACGCCGACCGAGATCGTGATCAAGGGTTCGGACCGTCAGCGTGTGGGCCAGATCGCTTCCGAGGTGCGAGCCGTTCGCCCCCCCGAGCCCTACAAGGGCAAGGGCATCCGCTATGCGGATGAAAAGGTCGTGATCAAGGAAACCAAGAAGAAATAAGGATCAGGATCATGTTGACCAAGAAAGAGCAACGTCTGCGCCGCGCGCGTCAAACGCGCATCCGCATTGCACAGCAAGGTGCCGTGCGCCTGACCGTGAACCGCACCAACCTGCACATCTACGCCAACGTCATTTCCGACGACGGCTCGAAGGTGCTGGCCTCTGCCTCCACGGCCGAAGCCGAAGTGCGCGCCCAGATCGGTGGCGCCGGCAAGGGTGGCAATGCCGCCGCTGCCGCCATCATCGGCAAGCGCATCGCCGAGAAGGCGAAAGCCGCCGGTATCGAGAAGGTCGCCTTCGACCGCTCCGGTTTTGCCTATCACGGCCGGGTGAAAGCCCTTGCTGACGCGGCCCGTGAAGCCGGTCTGCAGTTCTGATCAAACGGAATACTCAAAATGGCTAAATTTACGGCAAACATCAAGAACGAAGCGAACGAAGACGGCCTGCGCGAGAAGATGATCGCCATCAACCGCGTGACCAAGGTGGTCAAGGGCGGCCGCATCCTCGGTTTCGCTGCCCTCACCGTGGTCGGTGATGGCGATGGACGCGTCGGCATGGGCAAGGGCAAGGCGCGTGAAGTGCCGGTGGCCGTGCAGAAGGCCATGGAGCAGGCACGCCGCAACATGATCAAGGTGTCGCTCAAGAACGGCTCGCTGCACCACAGCGTGCACGGCGAGCACGGCGCTTCGAACGTCATGATGCTGCCCGCCGCCAAGGGTACCGGCATCATTGCCGGCGGCCCGATGCGTGCAGTCTTCGAAGTCCTGGGCATCACCGATGTCGTGGCCAAGAGCCATGGCTCGAGCAATCCCTACAACCTCGTGCGCGCCACTCTGGACGCGCTGAAGAACTCGACCACTCCTGCTGACGTGGCTGCCAAGCGCGGCAAGTCGGTCGAAGAAATCGTGGGCTGACTGGAGCGAACATGACCACTCAAAACACCGTCAAGGTCCAACTGGTGCGCAGCCCCATTGGTACCAAGCAGTCGCACCGCGACACCGTTCGCGGCCTTGGCCTGCGCAAGCTCAACAGCATCAGCGAGCTGCAGGACACGCCCGCCGTGCGCGGCATGATCAACAAGATCAGCTATCTGGTCAAGATCGTCTGATCGGAGTCACTGTATGCAACTCAATACCATCAAGCCTTCTGAAGGCTCCAAGCATGCCAAGCGCCGCGTTGGCCGTGGCATTGGCTCCGGCCTGGGCAAGACCGCCGGTCGTGGCCACAAGGGTCAAAAGTCGCGCTCGGGCGGCTACCACAAGGTGGGCTTTGAAGGCGGCCAGATGCCCCTGCAACGTCGCCTGCCCAAGCGTGGCTTCAAGTCCACGCAATTGCAGTACAACGCCGAAGTCACGCTGAGTGACCTCAACGCCCTCGAGGCTGTCGAGGTGGACATGCTCGTGCTGAAGCAGGCCGGCCTGGTTCCGCACCTGGCCAAGCGCGTGAAGGTCGTCAAGACCGGCGAAATCACCCGCGCAGTCACGCTCAAGGACATCGGCGTCACCGCTGGTGCCAAGCTGGCCATTGAAGCCGCTGGCGGCTCCCTGGCAGCCTGACTGGAACTGAACGGAAGCTATCTGTGGCAACTGGTTCGACGTCCCTGGCCAAAACCGGAAAGTTCGGCGACTTGCGTCGCCGGCTGGTCTTTCTGTTGCTGGCGCTGGTGGTGTATCGCATCGGGGCGCACATTCCTGTGCCCGGCATCGACCCCGCTCAACTGGAACGACTGTTCCAGGGGCAGCAGGGCGGCATTCTGAGCCTGTTCAACATGTTCTCGGGCGGCGCACTTTCGCGCTTCACCGTGTTCGCGCTGGGGATCATGCCGTACATCTCGGCCTCGATCATCATGCAGCTCATGACCTACGTGGTGCCCACGTTCGAGCAGTTGAAGAAAGAGGGCGAAGCCGGTCGCCGCAAGATCACCCAGTACACGCGCTACGGCACGCTGGGTCTGGCCATCTTCCAGTCCATGGGCATTGCACTTGCGCTGGAAGGTCAGGCCGGTCTGGTGATTGATCCAGGCATGGGCTTCCGACTGACTGCGGTGGTGAGCCTGGTGGCGGGCACGATGTTCCTGATGTGGCTGGGTGAGCAAATCACCGAGCGCGGTCTCGGCAATGGCATCTCCATCCTGATTTTTGCAGGCATTGCTGCCGGGTTGCCAAGTGCCGTGGGTGGCCTGCTGGAACTGGTGCGCACCGGTGCCATGAACATCCTGGTGTCGATCTTCATCATCGCGCTCGTGGTCCTCGTCACCTACTTTGTGGTTTTCGTCGAGCGCGGTCAGCGCAAGATTCTGGTGAATTACGCGCGCCGTCAGGTGGGCAACAAGGTGTACGGGGGCCAGTCCTCACACCTGCCGCTCAAGCTGAACATGGCTGGCGTGATTCCGCCCATCTTTGCGTCCAGCATCATCCTGCTGCCCACCACGGTGGTGAGCTGGGTGAGTACCGGTGATTCCACCCGCTGGTTGCGCGATATCGCTTCGGCGCTGTCGCCAGGACAACCGATTTACGTGGCGCTGTACGCGGCGGCCATCATCTTCTTCTGCTTTTTCTACACGGCGCTGGTGTTCAACAGCCGCGAAACCGCAGACAACCTGAAGAAGAGCGGCGCGTTCATTCCTGGTATTCGCCCTGGTGACCAGACCGCCCGCTACATCGACAAGATACTTTTGCGGCTGACGCTGGCCGGTGCCATTTACATCACCGCCGTCTGCCTGCTGCCCGAGTTCCTGATCCTGAAGTACAACGTGCCGTTCTATTTTGGCGGCACCTCCCTGTTGATCATCGTGGTGGTCACCATGGACTTCATGGCCCAGGTTCAGAATTACATGATGTCGCAGCAATATGAGTCGCTGTTGAAAAAGGCCAACTTCAAGACCTCCCTCGGCAATTAGTTTTTATGGCCAAGGATGACGTGATCGAGATGCAAGGAGAGGTTGTTGAAAACCTCCCCAATGCGACCTTCAGGGTCAAACTCGAAAACGGACATGTGGTTCTGGGGCACATCTCCGGAAAGATGCGGATGCACTACATCCGGATCCTGCCGGGAGACAAGGTCAAGGTAGAGCTCACGCCCTACGACCTCACGCGGGCGCGGATCGTGTTTCGCTCGAAGTGAGTGGTCAGCTGTTGAATGTTTTTGGAATATCTAGGAGAAGACTATGAGAGTTTCGGCTTCGGTCAAGAAAATGTGCCGCAACTGTAAGATCATCAAGCGGCATGGTGTTGTGCGAGTCATTTGCACCGACCCGCGTCACAAGCAGCGCCAAGGCTGATTGTTTAGTTCAGAGGACCCAACATGGCTCGTATTGCAGGCATCAACATTCCGCCGCACAAGCACGCCGAAATCGGCTTGACGGCAATCTTCGGCATTGGTCGCACACGCGCTCGCAAAATCTGCGAAGCCTGTGGAATCGACTATTCGAAGAAGATCAAAGACCTGAGCGACGCGGAGCTTGAAAAAGTGCGCGATCAGGTCGGTGTGTTCACGATCGAGGGTGACCTGCGCCGTGAAACCACCATGAACATCAAGCGTTTGATGGACATCGGTTGCTACCGTGGTTTCCGTCATCGCCGTGGTCTGCCGCTGCGTGGTCAGCGCACCAAGACCAACGCCCGTACGCGCAAGGGTCCCCGCAAGGCCGCCCAGTCGCTGAAGAAGTAATCGGTAAGAAGGACCCTCATGGCCAAGTCTCCCTCCACCAGCGCATCCGCCCGCGTTCGCAAAAAAGTCCGCAAGAACATTGCCGACGGCATCGCGCACGTGCACGCGTCGTTCAACAACACCATCATCACCATCACCGATCGCCAGGGCAACGCCTTGTCGTGGGCATCGTCGGGTGGTCAGGGGTTCAAGGGTTCGCGCAAGTCGACGCCGTTCGCCGCCCAGGTGGCGTCCGAAGTGGCGGGCCGCGCTGCCATTGAACAGGGCATCAAGAACCTGGACGTCGAGATCAAGGGCCCAGGCCCGGGTCGCGAGTCTTCGGTGCGTGCTCTGGGTGCTCTGGGCATCCGCATCAACTCGATTTCCGATGTGACGCCGGTGCCGCACAACGGCTGCCGCCCACAGAAGCGCCGCCGCATCTGATGCGTGACCGCTGACGCGGTATAATCGAAAGCTTTTTTCGAGCGCCACCGCAGTCGCCTGCGGTGGCATTTTTGCTAAGCCCACCGCCACCTCCACCGCGAGATGGCTCCCGCAACAACAGGTTGCGGCAGTGATACAAGGAAACCAAAGTGGCACGTTACCTCGGCCCCAAGGCCAAACTCTCCCGTCGGGAAGGCTCCGACCTGTTGCTCAAGAGCGCCCGCCGCTCCATCAGCGACAAGGCCAAGTTCGACTCCAAGCCCGGCCAGCATGGCCGCACCTCTGGCCAGCGCACCTCCGATTTCGGCGTGCAGCTGCGCGAGAAGCAGAAGGTCAAGCGCACCTATGGCGTGCTGGAACGCCAGTTCCGCCGTTACTTCGCTGAAGCCGATCGCCGCCGTGGCAACACCGGCGCCAACCTCCTTTTCCTGTTGGAAGCCCGTCTGGACAACGTCGTTTTCCGCATGGGGTTCGCATCCACCCGTGCCGAAGCCCGCCAAATCGTTTCGCACAAGGCGATCACGGTCAACGGCAAAGCGGTCAACATTCCTTCCTACTCGGTCAAGGCCGGCGACGTGATCGCCGTGCGCGAGAAGTCCAAGAAGCAGGGCCGTGTGATCGAGGCGCTCGAACTGGCCAAGCAAATTGGCTTCCCCGCCTGGGTCGACGTCTCCGTCGACAAGGTCGAAGGCGTGTTCAAGAAATCGCCTGATCGTGATGAGTTCGCGTCCGACGTGAACGAATCGCTGATCGTCGAACTGTATTCCCGTTAATTTCGTTCCCGGTCACGCCTTCGGCGCGATCGGGCCATGCTCCGTCTGCCTTATCGGTGTAACGAGCCGAGGGTACTGAAGGAAGTTTGAATGCTGAACAATCTGCTCAAGCCCAAGACCATCAACGTCGAACAAGTGTCGACCAATCGCGCCAAAGTCACGCTCGAGCCTTTCGAGCGCGGCTACGGACACACGCTGGGCAACGCCCTGCGTCGGGTCCTGTTGTCTTCCATGACCGGCCACGCGCCGACCGAAGTCACCATCGCCGGGGTGGTGCACGAGTACTCCTCCATTGATGGCGTCCAGGAAGACGTCGTCAACATGCTGCTGAACCTCAAGGGCGTGGTGTTCAAGCTCCACAACCGCGATGAAGTCACGCTGAGCCTGCGCAAGGATGGCGAAGGCCTGGTTACGGCCGCCGACATCCAGACGCCGCACGACGTCGAGATCGTCAACCCGGGCCACGTAATCGCCACGCTGTCTGCCGGCGCCAAGCTGGACATGCAGATCAAGGTGGAGAAAGGCCGCGGCTACGTGCCCGGCAGCCTGCGCCGCAACGACGACCAAGCGCGTTCCATCGGTCGCATCGTGCTTGACGCTTCGTTCTCTCCTGTCAAGCGCGTGAGCTACACCGTGGAGAGTGCACGCGTCGAGCAGCGCACCGACCTCGACAAGCTTGTGCTGGAGATCGAGACCAACGGTTCGATCGGTCCGGAAGAAGCCGTGCGCGCTTCGGCCAAGATCCTGGTGGAACAGCTCGCGGTGTTCGCGCAGCTCGAAGGCGTGGAACTCTCCGCTTTCGATGCACCGGCCCAGCGCAGCTCGCAACAGTTCGATCCGATCCTGCTCCGCCCTGTGGACGAGCTCGAACTCACCGTGCGTTCGGCCAACTGCCTCAAGGCCGAGAACATTTACTACATCGGTGACCTGATCCAGCGCACCGAGAACGAGCTGCTCAAGACCCCCAACCTGGGTCGCAAGTCGCTCAACGAGATCAAGGAAGTGCTCGCTTCACGCGGCCTGACCTTGGGCATGAAGCTGGAAAACTGGCCGCCCGCCGGCCTCGACAAGCACTGAAGACAGTCAACTGTCTGACGAACTCCCAGTACCTGATACGGCTGGGGGCAAAACACTGAAAAGGAAACTCAAATGCGTCACGGACACGGACTTCGTAAACTCAACCGCACCAGCGAGCACCGCCTCGCCATGCTGCGCAACATGATGAACTCGCTGCTCACGCACGAAGTCATCAAGACCACGGTGCCCAAGGCCAAAGAGCTGCGCCGCGTGGTCGAACCCATGATCACGCTGGCCAAAGTGGCCACGGTGGCCAACCGCCGCCTCGCTTTTGACCGCCTGCGCGACCGCGATGTGGTCGTCAAGCTGTTCAACGAGCTGGGCCCGCGCTTCAAGGCCCGTCCTGGTGGTTACACGCGCATCCTGAAAATGGGTTACCGCGTGGGCGACAACGCACCAATGGCGCTGGTCGAGCTGGTGGACCGCGCAGAAGATGCGGCGCCGGCTGCAGATGCCGACAAGGCGTGATAGAATATAAGGCTTGACGCGGAGTGGAGCAGCCTGGTAGCTCGTTGGGCTCATAACCCAAAGGTCGCAAGTTCAAATCTTGCCTCCGCAACCAACAAAATCAAGCACTTGCTTGTCATCGAAGCCCTCGGAAACGAGGGCTTTTTTGTGGGCGTTTCTCGCTGCAGAGGGTGGTCAAAGGTTCACCACCAATTCGCCTTCCCGTCGAAGCGCGTTGACGCGCTCGAGCTCGTTGAGCAATTCGATGAGCCACGCTCTGCTGGCCGCGGCATCGCTCTTGAGTTCAGGGGACAGGCCGCGCGCGAAGTAGTCGGTCTGCAGGACCCAGTTGTGCAGCGTTTCCAGCGGGATGCTCTGCCATTCAAGCAGCTTGAACTTGATCAACACCTTGTGCGCATGGCGCCGGTGTTTCTCGGGCTGCGTGACGAACTGTTCCAGGCGGCTGCGGGCCCGTGCGAGTGCGCCATCCAGATCCTGGAATACCGCGCCGTGCCCGGGAATGACGGTGGCGGGCTGCAGGCGTTCAATCAGGTCCAGGGTCTGGGCCACGTCGTCAAACGCCGATTCGCCTTCGAGTTCGGGAAACACGATGCCGAAGCCGTTCTCCCACAGCGCGTCCGCCGAAATCAGCACGCGCAGCTCGGGTTGAAAGAGCACGATGGAATGCGGGTCGTGGCCCTTGGCCGCGTGAACCTCCCAGAGCAGCGAACCCATCTGCACCGAGGTCCCGGGTGTCAGCAGATGCTGGTGTCTGAACCGTGGGCAGGTCTGGCCGGTGGGCTCGTAGGTCAGGGCCACGGCGTCCCATCGCCGAACCGCATCGGCCTGACCTGGGGGTATCCAGGTCTCGAGCGACGGATGGGCATGTTGAAGCGCCGCGTTTCCCCCGCAGTGGTCGCTGTGCAGGTGGGTGTTGAACAGATGCTCGAGCGGTCGCCCCTGGAGCGCGGCATCCACCAGGGCCACGGTCTGTTCGGCGTGGCTTGAATAGCCGGAGTCCACCAGGGTGGCTGGACCATCGCCCTGAATGAGCGTGTTGTTGGACGAAAGCCAGCCACGCTCCAGAACGGTCACGCCGGCCAGTAGCAGGTCTGCAGATGAGCCAGACGTCGCCATGCTCAGTGCGGGGCCGGTGTGCGCAAGGCCCGGCGGAGGATTTTCCCCACATTGCTCTTGGGCAACTCGTCGCGAAACTCGATGTGGCGCGGCCGCTTGTAGCCCGTGAGGTTCTCCTGGCAGAAGCGGGCCACGTCTTCCTCCCGGAGGCTGGGGTCCGAGCGCACCACAAAGACCTTGACCGCTTCGCCCTGCTTGTCGTCTTCCACGCCAATGGCTGCGCATTCCAGTACGCCGGGGCACAGCGAGATGGTGTTCTCCAGTTCGCTGGGGAACACGTTGAAGCCCGACACCAGGATCATGTCCTTCTTGCGGTCGACGATGCGCGTGTAGCCTCGCTCGTCCATCACGCCCACGTCGCCGGTGCGCATGAATCCGTCGGCAGTGAATGCGTTGGCTGTTTCTTCGGGCTGGTTGTAGTAGCCCTGCATCACGTTGGGGCCCTTGATGCAGATTTCACCGGTTTCGCCCAGCGCAAGGCTGTTGCCGGCTTCGTCCTTGATGGCGATGTCGATGCCCGGCAGCGGCAGCCCGATGGTGCCGCTGAATTCGCGCGCGTTCACCGGGTTGTTGGTGCCGATGGCGCAGGTCTCGCTCATGCCCCAGCCTTCGATCATGGCGCAGCCTGTCACCGACATCCATTGCCGTGCCGTGCCTTCGGAAGCGGCCATGCCTCCAGCCTGCGACATCACCAGTTGCGAAAAGTCGAGTTGGCGGAACTGGGGGTTTTGCAACAAGGCGTTGAAAAGCGTGTTGACGGCGGGCAGCAGGTGGAAAGGCCGGCGCTTGAGCGTCTCCACGAATTTCGGGATGTCCCTGGGGTTGGGAATCAACGTCATGTGCGCGCCCCAGCGGATGCACAGCAGGCTCAGCGTCAGCGCGAAGATGTGGTACAGCGGCAAGGCGGCAATGCCGTTCACGCGGCGCAGATCGCCCACGCGCTGCAGCGCCGGCGAAAACCAGGCCTCGGCCTGAAGGATGGCGGCGATCACGTTCCGGTGGGTCAGCACCGCGCCTTTGGACAGCCCGGTGGTGCCGCCGGTGTACTGGAGGAAGGCCACCGAATCGAGCGTCTCGCCGCTGGGCTGGAGGTGGCGGGCCGCGCCTTCTGCCAGCGCCTGGCGAAACGAGACGATGGTGCGTGCACCCACTGCGCCGGTGAGCGGCAATTTGTAAGAGGGCACCATCCTGGCAAGGTGACGCACCGCAAACGTCAGCCAGCGCCCGTACCAGAAGCCGAGAAGATCGCCGAGGCTGCTCACCACCACGTGTTCCAGCGCCGTGCGGTCGATCACTTCTTCCAAAGTGTGCGCAAAGTTCTCGAGAATGATGATGGCCTGCGCGCCCGAATCCTTGAGCTGGTGCTCCAGCTCGCGCGCGGTGTAGAGCGGATTGACGTTGACCACGGTGTATCCCGCGCGCACCACGGCCGCCATGGCCACCAGAAACTGGGGAATGTTGGGCAGCATGATGGCCACCCGCGCACCTGGCGCAAGTCCCTTCCCTTGCAGCCAGGCCCCCAGGGCGCTGCTGTATTCGTCCAGCTCGCCGTAGGTCGTCCAGCGTTCCATGCAGACGCTGACAGGCTCGCGCGCGTGCTGTTTGAACGATTCTTCCAGCAGCGCTGCCAGCGACCGGTAGCGCTCGGGCGCCACGTCGTGGGCAACGCCTTCGGGGTATTGGGATAGCCAGTGACGGGTCATGGTGGTCCGGGGTGTGCGTGGATCGGAACAGGCATTCTGGCAAGGCAGTGAGAGGCGGGGAACCGGGCGAGCCCTAGGGGTCTGTCACACAAAGCACACCGGCGCCTCATCACGGAGACGAACCGTCAGCGCGAGCGAGTTCGGCGGCCAGTGCGAGGCTGCAATCTTCCAGGGGTGCGTCGAACAGGGTGGTGATCCAGCGCGATTCCCTCTGGCGGATGTGGTCCAGAAAAGGGCGCGCATCGCCCAGCGCCGCAAAAGCGTCGAAGCCGCTTTCAAGGAAGTGCTGCAGCGAATCCAGGCCTGCCGCGCGTGCCGGGTTGCGCATCATCCGCAGGGCCAGACGGAGCGCTTTCATGCGCGTGAGCCGCTGCAGCTCAGACCCCATGTGCTGCACCACCGCGAGCTGCCGCTCGCGCGCGGGTCGGTCGCCGGCCAGGCGCCAGCTCAGCGTGTAGCGCCGGGCGGGAGGAAGTGAAGCGTCCTGGGCGAGCCAGTGGCGGGCGAGCTCGTGGTCGAGCACTTCGGTCAGCGCATGCGCTTCGGCCAGGTCCACCGCGAGCTGCGCAACCGCTTCGGGGAACAGCCGCTCCAGCGCACCCGCGATGCGGCCGAACTGCGCGTCGCGCTGGGCGAAGTCTCGAACCCCGTAAAGCTCATCCAGAAAAAAGCGTGTCGCCGGTGCAAAGGTTGGTTCCTGGGCAAGGTCGGCATAGGTGGCCCTGAACCTCTGGGCCTGCAGGTGTTTTACCTCGTTCACCGCCGCGGCCATGCCCGCCACCTGGGCCTGCAGGCGCAGTTGTTGCACGCGGTCCAGATGGGTGCGGATGCGGTCGGCGGCACGGTCGGGCTGGCTCATGGGAAATGATGATCTGGGAAAGACGGACCAGTCTAATTCGATGCGGCTGCCGCGTGCGATAGTGTGGCGATGCAGGAACCGATCTCCAAAATCCCACCCACAGAACTCGCAGAGCCTCTGGTGCGGGCCGGTTCGGCCCTGGCGCGCCTGCAGCAGTGGCTGATGGCGGCCACGCTGCTCTTCACCGTGTTCTGGCTGATTTTCTGGTGGCCGCGTTCGCCGTTTGTTGCGCTGCTGGGCGTGGTGCTGAGTGTGGGCGGTTACGCGTTTGTGCTGGCGCTTGAAGGCCTTGCGGCCGCCTGGTTGAACCGGCTCGATGAAGCGCCTCGCGCGGGATGGCGCGATCTGCTGGGGGCCTGGTGGCAAGAAGTTCGCGTGGCCCCGCAGGTGTTCGCCTGGCGCCAGCCGTTTCGCTGGGCCAGCCTGCCCGATTCCGACGAGCCCTCAGGCTCCGGCACGCCTGCCGTGGTGTTCATCCACGGCTTCGTCTGCAACCGCGGCCTCTGGCTCCCCTGGATGAAGCGCCTGCGCGATCAGGGCGTGCCCTATGTGTCGGTCAATCTCGAACCGGTGTTCGGCAGCATCGACGACTATGCCCAGCTGATTTCCGAAGGTGTGCGGCGCGCGCAGGCCCTGACGGGCGCACCGCCGATGCTGGTCTGTCACAGCATGGGGGGGCTGGCCGCGCGCGTCTGGCTGGCCAGCGAGCCAGAGACACCGGTGCACCGGGTGGTCACCATCGGCAGCCCGCACCGGGGCACCTGGCTGGGGCGCTTCAGTCGGGTCGCCAATGGCCGGCAGATGCGGTTGGGCGGCGACTGGTTGCGGGCGCTGCAAGCGCGCGAAGCGCAGATCAACCCGACGCACACCTACGCACGGTTTGTCTGCTGGTACTCGAACGCCGACAACATTGTGTTCCCGGCGTCCACCGCCACCTTGCCCGGCGCCGACAACCGGCTGCTCCCCGGCGCAGCCCACGTGGCCATGGCGTTTCACCCCAGGGTGATGAGCGAATCGCTCGCGCTGCTCTCGTCGGCCGCGAGTTCCCCCAGCGAGCGCACCGCTGCATAAAGCGGCGCGAAGTCGGGAGCGGTCATGTCGAACAGCTGTTTGAAGCTGTCGATGACAAAGTAAGTGGCCTGGAAATCGTCGATCTTGTAGCGCGTGCGCATGCAGCGCAGCAAATCCAGCTTCACCCGTTGAGGGTGCTGGCTGGTCACGCTGTGCTTGAGCTCGCTGGAAGAACTCAGAATGCCCGCCCCGTAGGCCCGCAGGCCATCGGGCTGGCGTATCAGGCCGAACTCGATCGTGTACCAGTACAGCCGCGAGAGCAGCTCCCCCGCGCCCAGATCATGCGCCTTGAGGCCACCGGCGCCGTATCGCTGCACGTAGTCGGCGAACACCGGGTTGAACAGCAGCGGCACGTGGCCGAACAGGTCGTGGAACACGTCCGGCTCGACGATGTAGTCGAATTCTTCGGGCGTGCGGATCCAGTCCGTCACCGGAAAGCGGCGGTTCGCCAGCAGATCGAAGAACGGTCGCTCCGGGATCAGGCCCGGCACCGCCACGATCTCCCAGCCAGTGGCGGGCTTCAGGCGCTCGTTGATTTCTTCAAAGCGTGGAATGCGGTCGCGCACGCCCAGCGAGGGCAGGGCCTCGATGAACGCATCGCACGCAAGGCCGGGCAGCAGCGCGGTCTGGCGTGCGTAGAGCCGGCGGTAGGTGTCGTGGTCGGCGTCGGTGTACGACGCCCAGTTTTGTGGGCAGGTGTAGTCGGCGTGGGCGCGCTCGTAGTCGCCACGGGGTGGGCGCTCGCTGGCGCCATACACAACAGGTTCAACGGCCATGGCGGTGGCCCCTCATGCCTTCAGCACGCCGCGGCGCACCTGGTCCAGTTCCATGGTTTCAAACAGCGCCTTGAAATTGCCCTCACCAAAACCCTGGTTGCCCTTGCGCTGGATGAACTCGAAAAAGATCGGGCCGAGCTGGTTCTCGCTGAAGATCTGGAGCAGCAGCTCGCCGGGCACACCATCGACGAGGATGTTGCGCTGCTTCAGGGCCTCCAGGTTTTCGCCATGGTCTGGAATGCGCTTGGGCAGCAGCTCGTAGTAGGTCTCGCTGGTGTTGAGCAGCTTCACGCCACTGAGCTCGAGCGCGTCCACGGTGTCGTACAGGTTGGTCGAGCCCATGGCAATGTGCTGGATGCCCTCGCCGTGGTAACGGTCCAGGTACTCCTGGATCTGGCCGGCTTTTTCGTTGCCCTCTTCATTGATGGGGATGCGGATCTTGCCGCAGGGGCTGGTCATGGCCTTGCTCTTCACCCCGGTGGCCTGGCCCTCGATGTCGAAGTAGCGCACCTCGCGGAAGTTGAACAGGCGCTCGTAGAAGCCAGCCCACTCCTCCATGCGGCCGCGGTGCACGTTGTGGGTGAGGTGGTCGATGTAGGTCAGGCCATGGCCCGCCGGGTTGAGCTCGGCGCCGGGCAGGGGCTCGAAGTCCACGTCGAAGAACCCGATGTTGCCGATTTCACCTTCTTTGGCCCCATTCTTGCCGCGCCACCGGTCGATGAAATAGATGATGGAGTCGCCGATGCCCTTGATGGCGGGGATGTTGAGTTCACCCGGGCCGGCGGATTGCGCGTAACCCCAGGCGCCGAGCGAAATGGCGCGCTCATAGGCCGCCTTGGCGTCTTTCACCCGGAAAGCGATCGCGCAGACGCTGGGCCCGTGCAGACGAGCGAAACGCTGGGCGAAGCTGTCGGGTTCGGCGTTGATGATGAAGTTGATCTCCCCCTGGCGGTACAGCGTGACAGCCTTGTGGCGGTGCTTTGCGATCGGCTTGAATCCCATGCGCTCGAACAGAGCACCCATGGCCACGGGATCGGGCGCGGCGTATTCGATGAACTCAAAGCCATCGGTGCCCATGGGGTTCTCCCAAGGGGTCGCGGCGGTCTGGGCGGCGGCGGGCAGTGCGCTGTTCATGTCTGTCTCCATATTGGTTGGCGGATTGCGCCACTGTATCGGCGCAGCGTGTCACGATTTCGGCGTTTCGGGGCGTCCCACTTGTCTGGATTGCAGGAAACCTGCAAACTTCCGCCTATGGATGCACTTGACAAGCTCGATCGCCAGATTCTCCGCAGCCTGCAGGCCGATGGCCGGGCCACCTACGACCAGATTGCGGAATCCGTGGGCCTCTCGCCCAGCGCGGTGCTGCGCCGTGTGCGGCGCCTGGAAGAGGCGCATGTGATCGACCGCTACGTGGCGCTCGTGCGGCCGGAGGCAGTGGGGCTGGGGCTTACGGCGCATGTGAACGTGCGGCTGGAGAAACACGCTGGCAGCGCCAAACGCAGCCCCATGGACCAGTTCCGAGCGAGCGTGCTGAGCTGGCCGGAGGTGGTGGAGTGTGCAGCGCTCACCGGCGAGATGGACTTCCAGCTGCGCCTGGTGGTGGCCGACATGGCGGCCTACTCGCGCTTCATGATGGACACCCTGCTCAAACACCCCAGCGTGCAGGACTGCAAGACCAGCTTCGTGATGGACCGCGTGAAAAGCACCACGGCGCTGCCGGTTTGAGGCCGCACCAGTGCCCCGCTCGTCGGTTCCCCTTGCTTTAGGGGTCTCAGTCCTTGTGAATATAGGGAAAACCCGTACATTCGCCGCATGGTGAATTCCGAGAAAACCTCCACGCCCGTCGTGCCCATCCGCTCCATCGGCCCGGGGCAGGTGGAGCGCATTGAGGCGCACCTGCTGGCGCTGGAGCCGCACGACCGGTACCTGCGTTTTGGCTACGCGGCCAACGACGAGCAGATCCAGCGCTACGTGGCGCAGTTGAATTTCGATCGAGACGAGCTGTTCGGCATTTTCAACCGCAAGCTCGAACTCATCGCCATGGCCCACCTGGCCTTCTCGCTCGACCCCAAGTACACGAGTTGCGCCGAGTTCGGCGTGTCGGTGGCGAAGAGCGCGCGCGGCCGGGGCTACGGCAGCCGCCTGTTCGAGCGCGCGGTCATGCACGCGCGCAACGAGGGGGTGAACATGCTGTTCATCCATGCGCTGTCGGAGAACACGGCCATGCTCAAGATCGCACGCCATGCCGGCGCGGTCATCGAGCGAGATGGCTCGGAGTCCGAGGCGCACCTGCGCCTGCCCCCGGCCGACTTCGATTCGCGCGTGACCGAAATGGTCAACCAGCAAGTGGCCATCACCGACTACCACTTCAAGGCTCAGGCCAAGCAGTTCTGGGGTTTGCTCTCGGTGCTGCAGGACATTCGGCGCGGCGTACGCGACGCGCGCGAACGCGTTCGCGGCTGAGGCGCCGCCCGGCACCGACGGGCGGCGTTGCTTTGCGCCGCGCCACCTGCTTGGGGTATCCTTTCGGACCGTTACAACCCCCTAACTATCTTCAGTGGCCGAATCCCCTCCCAGTAGTGGGCCGCAGCGCAGCCTGCGGCATGCCGACAAACGTGGTTTCCTGCAAAAGCTCGCGGAATTCATCCACCCCGGGCCGGACTCCAAGGACGAGCTGATCGAGACCCTTGCCGAGGCCGAGGACAACGACATCATCAACGCCGAATCGCGGGTGATGCTCGAAGGTGTGATCCGCATCGCCGACATGACCGCAGGCGACGTGATGGTGGCCACCCCGCGCATGGACGTGCTCGATATCGACGCTCCGTACGACGAGTTGCTTCACCTCGTCATCGACACCGCGCACTCGCGCTTTCCGGTCTACGAGGGGGAGCGGGAAAACATCATCGGCATCCTGCTGGCCAAGGATCTGCTCAAGTTGCAGCGCGCGCCCGAGCTCAACATTCGTGCCCTGTTGCGCCCGGCCACCTTTGTGCCCGAAACCAAGGGTCTCAACGACCTGTTGCGCGAGTTCCGTGGCAACCGCAACCACCTCGCCATCGTGATCGACGAGTTCGGCCGCGTGGCCGGCCTCATCACCATCGAAGATGTGCTTGAGGAAATCGTGGGCGAGATCGAGGATGAATTCGATGTGGCTGAAGATGAGGGCGACATTTTCGCCCTGGCCGACGGCACCTGGCGCGTGAGCGGCGACACGCCGATCGAGCGCATCAACGAGTCCTTCGGCCTCAAACTGCCCGAGGAAGATTTCGACACCATTGGCGGCATGATCGCGCACGCCATGGGTCATGTGCCCAAACGCGGAGAGACGCACGAACTCGAAGGCCTGCGCTTTGTCGTGCTGCACACCAAGGGTGGCGCGGTGAAGTGGTTCAAGGTCGCGCCTGTACCGGGTGAGGCCTGAGGCCGCCTGACCCATGCGAAGCCTGTTCGGATCGCTGCACACGCCGTCGAGTTTCAACCCGATGAGCCGGCGCCCGCCAGGGCGCAGCGCGCGCGGCAGCGGATTCTTCTGGTGGTTGCTCTGCCTGCTGGGTGGCGCCTTGCAGGCGGCCTCCATCGCCTGGCCGCTGAAGGACTGGGCCTTGCCCGGCGCGGTGCCGGGCCAGCCCAATGGTTTCTGGCAAATCGTGTCGCTGGCCCTGCTGGTGCTGGCGCTGCAGTTTGCCACCCGCGTCGGGCAGGCCGTGTGGCGCGGCTGGGTGTTCTCCACGGTGTGGCTGGCCGGCACGTTCTGGTGGCTGTTCGTTTCCATGCACACCTATGGCGGGCTGCCCGCGTGGCTGGCGGTGCTGGCGGTGCTGGCTCTCGCCGGTTTCCTCTCGATCTATTACGCGGTGGGCGTCGGCTTTCTGTGTGCGTGGGCGCCCGTTTCCCGCACGGCGCAAGCACTCATGTTCGCCTCGCTGTGGACGCTGGCCGAACTCGCGCGCGGTCACTGGTTCACCGGCTTTCCGTGGGGCGCGGGCGGTTACGCCCAGGTCGATCTCATGGCCGTGTGGGCGCCTCTGGTGGGCGTGTACGGCATGGGTTTCATTGCGGCGGTGCTGGCCTACACGCTGGCCTCGGTGGTATCCGGGTTGTGGCGGCGGCTGAGCGTGTGGATGCTCTCACCCGTGAGCCGCCCCACCGGGCGCACTGCTGCAGGTTCCCGCGTGGCGGCGCCGGGTGCTCGGGTCCAGGCCCGCATCGTGCCGGGCTTGTCCGATGGCTGGTGGGGGCTCGCGCGCACGCTTTTGCTGCTCCTCTCGGTAGGCCTGCTGCTGACCAGCGTGGTCGGGGGTGGCCAGGCCTGGCGCAATCTCGGCCAGCGCCATACCGCCAGCACGGGTGAGCTGCGGGTGTGGTTGTTGCAGGGCAACATCGCGCAGGATCAGAAATTTGTGCCGGGCACCGGCATCGCCCAGGCTCTGGAGTGGTACCCACGCCAGATCGCCGAGGCCGTGGCCGCCACCCGGGCCTCCCCCACCAGCGGGCCGCAGCTGGTGGTGGCACCCGAGACCGCCGTGCCCCTGCTGCCGGACCAACTGGGCCCGGCGTTCTGGCAGCCGCTGCTGGGCGACCTGGCGCAGCAGCCCAGCGGCAGCAACGCCGTGGGCGTGCTGGTGGGTTTGCCACTGGGCAGCATGGAAACGGGGTACACCAATTCGGTGTGGGGCCTCACCGCCGATTCGGCGCGTCAGGCAGCTGGCCGGCTCAACGCCAGCGACAACGGCATCTACACCTACGACAAACACCACCTCGTGCCCTTCGGCGAGTTCATCCCGCCCCTGTTCCGCTGGTTCACCAACCTCATGAACATCCCGCTTGGCGACTTCAACCGGGGCGCATTGCCTCAACCCGCCTGGGTGCTGGGCAGCCAGCGCATCTCACCCAACATCTGCTATGAGGATTTGTTCGGCGAAGAGCTCGCGGCCTCATTCCGGGATCCCGAGGTCGCGCCCACCTTGCTGGTGAACCTGAGCAACATAGCCTGGTTTGGCGACACCATCGCGATCGATCAGCACCTTCACGCTTCACGCCTGCGCGCCATTGAACTGGGGCGGCCCATGCTGCGAGCCACCAACACCGGCGCCACCGCTGTCATTGACCACCGCGGCCAGGTGACGCACGCGCTGGAGCGCCTCACCCGCGGCCGGCTTGAAGCCACGGTGGAAGGCCGCAGTGGCCTCACGCCCTATGCCGACTGGGCCGCGCGCTGGGGCCTGGCGCCCCTCTGGATCGGCTGCCTCACGCTCGTGCTGCTGATCGCCGCGATGCGGGGCCTGGGCCGGCGCGGCGGGCGCACGCGCCGCCGCTGAGCGCGGCCCGTAAAATCACGCGATCGGCCGGCGCGATCGGCTGGTCGCCCGCCTCCCCAATCCCGATCCCTCTCGCCGGGCAGCGCCCCGGCCTTCCTGCATGTTGACCTTCCAGCAAATCATCCTGACCCTGCAGTCCTATTGGGACCGCCAGGGCTGCGCGCTGCTGCAGCCCTACGACATGGAAGTCGGCGCAGGCACCAGCCACACCGCCACCTTCTTGCGCGCGCTCGGGCCTGAGCCCTGGAAGGCCGCCTATGTGCAACCCAGCCGCCGCCCTAAAGATGGCCGCTACGGCGAGAACCCCAACCGCCTGCAGCACTACTACCAGTACCAGGTGGTGCTGAAGCCCGCGCCTTCCAACATCCTCGAGCTGTACCTGGGCAGCCTGGAGGCGCTCGGCTTCGATCTCAAGAAAAACGACATCCGCTTCGTGGAAGACGACTGGGAGAACCCCACGCTGGGTGCCTGGGGCCTGGGCTGGGAGGTGTGGCTGAACGGCATGGAAGTCACGCAGTTCACCTACTTCCAGCAAGTGGGCGGCATCGACTGCAAGCCCATCACCGGCGAGATCACCTATGGCCTGGAGCGCCTGGCCATGTACCTGCAGGGCGTGGACAACGTCTACAACCTCAAGTGGACCGACACCATGAGTTATGGGGACGTGTATCTCCAGAACGAAAAGGAGCAGTCGGCCTACAACTTCGAGCACTCGGACGCCGACTTCCTGTTCACCGCCTTCGGTGCACACGAAAAACAGGCGAAGTACCTGATGGAGCAGCAGCTCGCGCTGCCCGCCTACGAGCAGGTCCTGAAATGCGCACACAGCTTCAACCTGCTGGACGCGCGCGGGGCCATCAGCGTCACCGAACGTGCCGCCTACATCGGCCGCATCCGCAACCTGGCGCGTGCCGTGGCGCAGAGCTACTACGAAAGCCGCGAGCGTCTGGGCTTTCCCATGGCGCCGCGCGAGTGGGTGGCACAGATTGAGAAGAAGGCCGCTTGAAGGCCGCGTGAAAGTACAAGAATGACTGCACAGAACCTGCTCGTCGAGCTGTTCGTTGAAGAACTGCCCCCCAAGGCATTGAAGAAACTTGGCGATGCGTTTGCCACCGTGCTGGCGGACCAGCTCAAAGCCCAGGGGCTGGCCCCTGCCGACGCTGCCGTGACGGCGTTTGCTTCGCCGCGCCGGCTGGCTGCACACGTGAACGGCGTGCTTGCTCGCGCTGCCGACAAGGCCGTGTCGCAAAAGCTCATGCCGGTGAGCGTGGGGCTGGATGCAGCCGGTCAACCCACGCCCGCGCTGCTGAAACGACTGGCCGCGCTGGGTGCAGATGCATCGGCGGTTGCGGGGCTCAAGCGCGCGCCCGATGGCAAGGCCGAAGCCCTGTTCTTCGACAGCGTGCAGCCTGGCGCGGATCTGAGCACCGGCCTGCAGAGGGCACTCGACGAAGCCATCGCGAAGTTGCCCATTCCCAAGGTCATGAGCTACCAGCTCGAGACGGACTGCGAAATGCCCGGCTGGAGCAGCGTCAACTTCGTGCGGCCCGCGCACGGCCTGGTGGCCTTGCACGGCGGCGCGGTCGTGCCGGTGAAAGCACTTGGCCTCAAGGCGGGCCACACCACGCACGGACACCGCTTTGAAGCGGCCGTTTCGCCAGTGGTGCTGAAGAATGCCGACAGCTATGCCGCCACGCTCGCGAAGGATGGCGCTGTCATCGCCTCGTTCGTCGAACGCAAGGCCGAGATCGTGCGCCAGCTTGCAGCGGCGGCTGCGAAGGTGGGTGGCGGCTGCAAGCCGATCGAGGACGACGCCCTGCTCGACGAAGTGACCGCGCTGGTGGAGCGCCCCAACGTGCTCGTCTGCGCTTTCGAGAAGCAGTTCCTCGACGTGCCGCAGGAATGCCTGATCCTCACGATGAAGGCGAACCAGAAGTACTTCCCGCTGCTCGATTCGCAAGGCCGCCTGACCCACCAGTTTCTGGTGGTCAGCAACATCACGCCCGACGACGCGAGCGCCGTGATTGGTGGCAACGAGCGCGTGGTGCGCCCGCGCCTGGCCGATGCCAAGTTTTTCTTCGACCAGGACCGCAAGAAAACCCTGGCCTCGCGCGTCGAAGGCCTGGCAAAGGTGGTCTATCACAACAAGCTCGGCACACAGGGCGAGCGTGTGGAGCGCGTACGCGCCATCGCGCGCGCCATCGGCCAGCAACTCGGTGGCGAAGTGCTCGCAAAAGGCGCCGACACCGCCGCGCAGCTGGCCAAGACCGATCTGCTCACCGACATGGTGGGTGAGTTCCCCGAACTGCAGGGCATCATGGGCGGCTACTACGCGCGCCACGACGGACTCTCTGAAGACATCGCCTTCGCCATTGAAGACCACTACAAGCCACGCTTTGCCGGCGACGATTTGCCGCGCAACACAACGGGTGTGGTGGTGGCGCTGGCCGACAAGCTGGAAACGTTGGCGGGCATGTTCGGCATTGGCAATGTGCCCACCGGCGACAAGGATCCGTTCGCTTTGCGGCGGCATGCGTTGGGCGTGGTGCGCATGCTCATGGAGGGCAAGCTCGCGCTGCAATTCCATGAGCTCACGCGGCTGGCGTTTGCCGCATTCCCTGCCGGGTTGTTGCAGGACCGAAGCGTGGAGCTCGATGAGTTCCTGATCGAGCGGCTCAAAGGTTATCTGCGCGACGCGGGCTTCTCCGCCGCCGAAGTGGATGCCGCCATCTATGCGCGGCAACTCGGCCAGTGGTCGTCCATCCCAGCCAGGCTGGCCGCAGTGCGCGCCTTCGCCGCACTGCCCGAAGCGCCCTCGCTGGCTGCCGCCAACAAGCGAATCTCGAACATCCTGAAGAAGGCCGAAGGAGAAGTTGTGGCGACGGTCGACGAGGCGATGCTGGTCGAAGCCGCCGAGAAAGGCCTGTTCGCCGCCATGCAGTCCACCGTGCCCGCCGCCAACGCAAAATTTGAGGCGGGTGACTACACCGCTTCACTGCAATCGCTCGCCGCACTGCGCGCGCCGGTCGATGCCTTCTTCGATGGTGTGATGGTCAACGCCGAAGACCCCGCGCTCAAGGCCAACCGCCTGGGCTTGCTGAAGCAATTGCATGAAGCCATGAACCGCGTGGCCGACCTTTCCCGTCTGGCCTGACGCCATGAAGCTCCTCATCCTCGACCGCGACGGCACGCTCAACCGCAGCCGCGACGACTACGTCGCCTCGCCGGACGAGTGGGAGGCGCTGCCCGGTGCGCTGGAAGCGGTGGCGAGGCTGAACCAGGGCGGCTGGCGCGTGGTGCTGGCCACCAACCAGTCGGGAATCGGGCGCGGCTTGTTCGACATGGCCTCGCTCAACGCCATTCACGCCAAGATGCACCGCCAGCTCGCGGCGGTGGGTGCGCGTGTGGAGGCCGTGTTTTTCTGTCCGCACGCGCCTGAGGATGCCTGCCGTTGCCGCAAGCCCGCGCCCGGCCTGTTCGAGCAGATCGGCGAGCGTTTCGGTTCGCCTCTGGCAAGTGCACCGGCCGCCGGCAATTCCATCCGCCACATGGAGGCGGCGGCGCGTGCCGGCTGCCCCACGCACCTGCTGCTCACCGGCAAATCCGAACACCTTCGCGGTCGGCTGGGTCTGGGCGGTGCGCAAGACCTCGCTGCGCTGGCGCCCAACCTGCCACCCGCCACGATGACCCACGAAGACCTCGGCGCCTTCGCCGACTGGCTGCTCGCGCAGCCGACCACGAACTGACACCCCCCACAACATGATCCTGGTCAACCTGCTGCGCGCCATTCTTCACACCGTGTTCATGGCGATCACCGTCGTTCCCTGGGCGCTGGCCGTGCTCGTGGCCGCACCGTTTCTCAACAGCACCCAGATCTACTGGATGTGCGCTGGCTGGCTGCGGCTGGCGGTCAACAGCGGCAAGCTGATGCTGGGCATCCGCAACGAGGTGATCGGCTTCGAGAACCTGCCCGTGGGCAGCACCGCGCCAGCCATTCTGCTGCTCAAGCACCAGTCCACCTGGGAAACCTTCTGCATGCCCACGCTGATGCCGCATCCGCTGGCCTACGTGTTCAAGAAGGAGCTGCTCTACGTGCCGTTCTTCGGTTGGGCCATGGGCCGCATGGACATGATCCACATCGATCGCAGCAAGCGCGCGCAGGCCTTCAACAAGGTGGTGGAACAGGGCCAGCGGCTGTTGAACCAGGGCACCTGGGTCATCATGTTCCCCGAAGGCACGCGCATCCCGCGCGGACAGAAGGGCACCTACAAAAGTGGCGGCACGCGGCTGGCCGTGGAAACCGGCGCGCCGGTGATTCCCATTGCCGTGACCTCCGCCAAGTGCTGGCCGCGCAAGGCGTTCATCAAGAAGCCGGGTGTGGTGGAGTTCTCCATTGGCAAGCCCATTCCCAGCCAGGGTCGCGAGCCCGATGAGCTGATGCGCGAAGTCGAGGCATGGATCGAAGCCGAGATGCGGCGCCTCGACCCCGAGGCGTACCGCGCCGCCTGAGGCACAGCATGCAGCGCTTCGTGCAACTGGCGCTCGATTTTTTCGGTGGGTCCGAGGCCACCGTGGCGCCCGCTGCGCCTGCACCCCGCAAGCAGGAGCCGCCTGCGCTTTCGATGACGCAGGTGTTCCAGCCTGCTGCATGGCACCACCCGCGCGCCAACCGCATGTTGCGACTTGGCTCCTGTGAAGTGGGCTACGAATTCAAGCGCGCCAAGCGCCGCACCATCGGCTTGTCCATCAGCACCGATGGCCTGAGCGTGCGGGCGCCGCGCTGGACCCCGGTGGGCGAGGTCGAGGCGCTGCTTCACGACAAATCGGCCTGGGTGCTTGAGAAGCTGCAGAGCGCTCGCGAACGCGCCAGCGAGCTCGACCAGGCCCGGATCGTCTGGGCCGATGGCGCCGAGCTCGATTACCTGGGCCGCCGTCTGCGGCTTGTGCTCGACCCGGCGCATGGCTTCACGCAGGTGGGTGCCGTGCTCGACACCGACGGGGAGCTGGCCACGCTGCGCCTGGGGCTGGCCCACAACGCCAACGAAGGCCAGATCCGCGATGCGGCGCAAGCCTGGCTCATGCGTCAGGCGAGGGCGCTCTTCATCGAACGGCTCGACCACTTCGCGCCGCAGCTTGGCGTGCGCTACACGAAGCTTCGGCTGTCGAGCGCCGGCACGCGCTGGGGCAGCGCCAGCGCCGACGGCAGCATCCGCCTGAACTGGCGGCTCATCCACCTGAAGCTGGACATGGTGGACTACGTGGTGGTGCACGAACTCAGCCACCTGCGCCACATGGACCACAGCCCGCGTTTCTGGGACGTGGTGGCCAGCGTGCTGCCCGACCACGCCGATCGGCGGCGCGCGCTGCGGGAGGCGGCGGTGCCGCTGGACGAGTGATCAGGCGGCGCTGAACCGCCACACGCCCTGCGCGTCGCGCTCGCGCCTGAGCTCACCGGCCATCCACAACCAGTGCAGGTGTGCCACCGCCTCGCCCATGGCGAAGGTGGTCTGGTGCAGGTCGAGGGCGCGCGGGAACAGCACCGGCAGCACGTCCGCGCCGCTACAGGGTTTTTCGCCGCAGGCCTGCCTGACTTCGGCGAGGCGATCGCGGTGGTGGTCTTTCAGTTGCTGAATGCGCTCGTGCAACCCGGTGAACGGTTTGCCGTGGGAAGGCAATACCAAGGTGGTGGTCGGCAGCGGCAGGTATTTCTCCAGCGAATCGAGGAACAGCGTGAGCGAGTCGGCCTCGGGCTCCTGGTCGTAAACGCTCACGTTGGTGGAGATGCGCGGCAACACCATGTCGCCACTGATCAGCACGCCGAGTGTCTCGCAGTGCAGCGCCATGTGTTCCGGTGCATGACCGTAGCCGCTGATGCAGCGCCAGTGGTGACCGCCGATCGGGACTAGCAGGCCGTCGTAGAGACGGCGGTACTCGCTGGGTACCGAAGGCACGAGGCTGGGGTAGTAGCTGGCTCGGCCCCGAATCTTCGCCAGGCTCTCAGGGTCGCTGAGGCCGTTCGCGGCAAAGAAGTTCGCGGCCGCCTCGCCACCGAAGCCGGTGGTGCTTTGCGAGCCGAGGCGCGCCATGGAGAAGTCGGTCGCGCTGACCCACAGCCGGCAGTTCCACTTTTCGCACAGCCAGTCGGCCAGGCCGATGTGGTCCGGGTGCATGTGGGTGACGATCACGCGCAGCACGGGCAGGCCCTGCAGCTCATTGGAGAAGATCGTTTCCCACTGCGCCTGAGCGGCCTCATGCGCAATGCAGCAATCCACCACCGTCCAGCCTTCACGGCCGTCGAGATGGTCACGCAGCAACCACAGGTTGATGTGGTCGAGGGCAAAGGGCAGCCCCATGCGGACCCATCGCACACCGGGCGCGACCTCCAGGGATCGGCCGGTGTCGGGCAACGTATCACCCAGGGGGTAGTGCAGCCGGGCTTCAAGCTGCTCGCGGGAGAGGCTCATGGAGGCGGGATTCCGTTAAGATCGCCAAGTGACGTTGACGTAAACGTAAAGACTCCCGGCATTCTAAGGAGCGACGGCGTCTCGCACTGTCTGAAACCCGACACGGCACGCAAGGTCATTTCCAACCCATGGCGACGAACCCGACCTACACCATCAGCGACCTGGCGCGCGAGTTCGACCTGACCACCCGCGCCATTCGTTTCTATGAAGACATGGGGCTGCTGCAGCCACAGCGAGAAGGCCCGGGCGGACGCAACCGCGTCTACACCTCGCGCGATCGCACGCGTCTCAAGCTCACCTTGCGCGCCAAAAGGCTGGGGCTCTCACTCACCGAAGCGCGCGAGATCATCGACATGTACGACAGCCCGCGCGACACCGGGCCACAGCTGCGCAAGTTTCTCGCGGTGCTGGCCGATCACCGCCGCGAACTCGAAGAGCAAATGGCCGATCTGGTGGCCAACCTCGACGAGGTGAAAACGCACGAGAAGGAAGCCCGCTCCTTGCTGGGCAAGGTGGAGAAGAAGGCGTAAGCTTTCGCGCCCGTGTCTTGCATCAACAAGGATTCGTCATGTCAGTGGTCGCCAGTGTCGTCATCGGTCTCGTCGCACTTCTGCATGTTTACTTCCTGGTGCTGGAGATGTTTCTCTGGGACAAGCCCGCTGGCCTGCGCGCCTTTGGCCAGACGCCCGCTTCCGCGGCCGCCACCAAGGTGCTGGCCGCCAATCAGGGCCTCTACAACGGGTTCCTGGCTGCGGGCCTGGTCTGGGGCCTGTGGCTCGGCGCCGAAGGTTTCGGCGTGAAGGTGTTCTTCCTGGCCTGCGTGCTGGTGGCCGGGCTGTACGGCGCGGCCACCGCCAGCCGCAAGATTCTTTATGTGCAGGCGCTGCCTGCGGCCGTGGGCCTGGTGCTGCTCTACCTGAGCCGCAGCGCGGCCTGATTCCACCAGTTGTCGTGAGTTGACGTTTACGTAAACGTCAACGTAGAATCGCGGGCTGTCCGCACCATCGAGGCTGTCGTGAACCCACCCGCATTCGAACCCCGGAACCCTCTGTTTGACGCCCGCACGCGCGAGAGCTTCGCGCGCCAGGCGGCCATGCGGACGCTGGGTGCCAGCCTGGCCGAGGTGAGGCCCGGCCAAGTGGTGATCACGCTGCCCTGGGCCGAGCCGCTGACCCAGCAACACGGTTTTCTGCACGCCGGCATGGTCGCCACCGCGCTCGATTCGGCCTGTGGCTACGCGGGTTTCACCCTGATGGCAGAGGACGCAGCCGTGCTGACCATCGAGTTCAAGATCAACCTGCTGGCACCCGCGCAAGGCGAACATTTCCGCATGGTCGGCACCGTGATCAAGCCCGGGCGCACCGTCACGGTGTGCGAAGGCCAGGCTTTTGCCATCGAGGGTGGGCGCGAAAAACTGGTGGCCACCATGGGCTGCACGCTCATGGCGGTGGTCGGTCGAGACCACATCCAGGGCTGAGCCCGACAACACACATCAACACAAAGAGGAAGACCACCATGAACCAGCTCCCCGGCCTGAATTTCCAGCTTGGCGAAGACATCGATGCCCTGCGCGACGCGGTGCGCGATTTTGCCCAGGCCGAGATTGCCCCACGCGCAGGCGAGATCGACGCCAGCGACCAGTTTCCGATGGACCTGTGGCGCAAGATGGGCGACCTTGGCGTGCTCGGCATCACCGTGGGCGAGGAATACGGTGGCGCCGGCATGGGCTATCTGGCGCACATGATCGCCATGGAGGAAATCAGCCGCGCCAGTGCGTCGGTGGGACTGTCTTACGGCGCGCACAGCAACCTGTGCGTGAACCAGATCAAGCGCAACGGCAACGACGCGCAGCGCAAGAAATACCTGCCCAAGCTCATTTCGGGCGAACACGTGGGCGCGCTGGCGATGAGCGAACCCGGTGCGGGCTCGGATGTGATTTCCATGAAACTCAAGGCCGAGGACAAGGGCGGCTACTACCTGCTCAACGGCAGCAAGATGTGGATCACCAACGGGCCCGATGCCGACACCATGGTGGTCTATGCCAAGTCCGAGCCCGAGATGGGCGCGCGTGGCGTCACCGCTTTCCTCGTCGAGAAAGGCATGAAAGGTTTCAGCACCGCGCAGAAGCTGGACAAGCTCGGCATGCGCGGCAGTCACACCGGTGAGATGGTGTTCAACAACGTCGAAGTGCCGGTCGAGAACATCCTGGGCGGCCTGAACAACGGCGCCAAGGTGCTTATGAGCGGACTGGACTACGAGCGCGCCGTGCTCACCGGCGGACCGCTGGGCATCATGCAGGCCGTCATGGACAACATCGTTCCCTACATTCACGACCGCAAGCAGTTCGGCCAGAGCATCGGCGAGTTCCAGCTCATCCAGGGCAAAGTGGCCGACATGTACACCGTGCTGCAGGCCGGCCGTTCGTTTGCCTACACGGTGGCAAAGAACCTGGATTTGCTGGGCGCCGAACATGTCCGCCAGGTCCGAAAGGACTGCGCGTCCGTCATTCTGTGGTGCGCTGAAGAGGCCACCAAAATGGCCGGCAACGGCATCCAGATTTTTGGCGGCAACGGCTACATCAACGAATACCCGCTGGGACGCCTCTGGCGGGATGCCAAGCTCTACGAAATCGGCGCTGGCACGAGCGAAATCCGCCGCATGCTGATCGGCCGGGAGCTGTTTGCCGAAACGTGCTGATTAAGATCGCCCCATGACCGCCCAACTCACCGACCTGTTTCATCGCAACCGCGCCTGGGCCGCCGAGATGGTGGCCGCGCGTCCTACCTTCTTCACCGACCTGCTCTCGCAACAGAGCCCGCGCTACATGTGGATCGGTTGTTCGGACAGCCGCGTGCCAGCCAACCAGATCACCGGCCTGGACCCCGGCGAGGTGTTCGTGCACCGCAACGTGGCCAACGTGGTGGTGCCGACCGACCTGAACTGCCTCTCCACCATCCAGTACGCGGTGGACATGCTCAAGGTGCAGCACCTCATGGTGGTGGGGCATTACGGATGTGGTGGCGTGCAGGCCGCGCTGCGCGACGTGCGCGTGGGCCTGGCCGACAACTGGCTGCGCCACATCAAGGATGTGCGCGACCGGCACGCAGCGCTGATTGAAGCCACACCTGAGCAGCACCGCGGCGACGTGTTGTGTGAGCTCAACGCCATCGAGCAGGTGATGAACGTGGCACAGACCACCGTGGTGCAGGACGCCTGGGCGCGCGGACAGTCGCTGACACTGCACGGCTGGGTGTACGGCCTGCGCGACGGCTTGCTGCACGACATGCACATGACCGTCGACGGGAAGGACCAGATCGAAGCGGTCTACCGCGCGGCGGTGGCAGGCGTGGGGGCGGTGCGGCAGAGCTGAGCGCCGGCTCGACCCTGCTCACCCACATCGCGGGACAACCCAGCCACCCCGCACCATGTTTCCTCAACGCCTTGACGCTCCGCAGGCCTACGCCATCGCCAAGGCCATGCTGGACGGCTTCAACCGGCACTACCGGCTGTTCCGCACCGAGTCGGCCCGCGCCAAGCACCGGTTCGAGACGCGTGACTGGCTGGGGCAGCAGCGGGCGCAGCGCGAGCGCATCGAGTTCTACGACCTGCGGGTCAAGGAATGCCTCATGCGCCTCATGAAGGAATTCCAGGCCGACCAGCAGCCCATGGCGGTGTGGGAGCAGGTCAAGCTGCACTACATCGGGCTGCTGGTGAACCACCACCAGCCCGAGCTGGCCGAGACCTTTTTCAATTCGGTCACCACCAAGATTCTGAAGCGCGCGTACTTTCAAAACGACTTCATCTTCGTGCGCCCGGCGGTCTCGACCGAGTACATCGAAAACGAAGAACCGAGCGCAAAACCGACCTACCGCTGCTACTACCCCACGGCCGACAACATGAAGGCCGAGTTGCTTCACCTGCTCGAAGACTTCGATCTGCGCGTGCCCTTTGAAGACCTGCCGCGCGATGCGGGCCTGGTGCTGGGCGCGATGCTGCAGCACTTTGACCACACCCGCTTGCGTGCGAACTTCCAGTTCCAGGTGCTCTCCAGCCTGTTCTACCGGAACAAGGGTGCCTACGTGGTCGGCAAGATCATCAATGGCTTCCAGGAAGTGCCGTTCGCCCTGCCGGTGTTGCACAACATCGGTGGCCAGCTGGTGATCGACGCCGCGCTGTTTGGCGACGACGACCTGCTCATGCTGTTCAGTTTTGCGCGCGCGTATTTCATGGTCGACATGGAAGTGCCCAGCGCGTATGTGCAGTTCTTGCGCGGCATGATGCCGCGCAAGCCGCGCGCCGAGCTCTACAACGCGCTCGGCCTGGCCAAGCAGGGCAAGACGCTGTTCTACCGCGACTTCCTCTTCCACATGCGCCACAGCACCGACCGGTTCCGCATCGCGCCCGGCATCAAGGGCATGGTCATGCTGGTGTTTGATCTGCCGAGTTTTCCGTTCGTGTTCAAGCTCATCAAAGATTACTACCCGCCGCAGAAGGACACCTCGCGCGAGCAGATTCGTGGCAAGTACCTGCTGGTCAAGCAGCACGATCGCGTGGGTCGCATGGCAGATACGCTGGAGTTCTCTGAAGTGGGGTTCCCGCGTGAACGCTTCACCGATGAACTGATTGCCGAAATCCAGCAGTTCGCGCCCAGCCAGCTCGAGATCAGCGACCGCGATGGCGACGGCACCATCGAAGTGGTGCTGAAACACGTCTACATCGAACGCCGAATGATCCCGCTCAACATCTACCTGCAGGAGGCCTTCGACACCGGGGCGAAGGCGCAGGTCGAGCGCGCAGTGATCGAATACGGCAACGCCATCAAGGACCTGGTGGCCGGCAACATTTTTCCGGGCGACATGCTGTGGAAGAACTTTGGCATCACCCGCCACGGCAAGGTGGTGTTCTACGACTACGACGAGATCGAGTACCTCACCGATTGCCAGTTCCGCCGCGTGCCCGCGCCGCGCAACGAAGAAGACGAGTTGTCCGGCGAGGTCTGGTACCCGGTGGGCAAGCACGATGTGTTTCCCGAAACCTTCGGCCCTTTCCTGCTCGGCAATCAATGGGTGCGCGAGGTGTTCATGAAGCACCACGCCGACCTGCTCGACGCCGACTTCTGGCAGCAGCACAAGGAGCGCATTGCCGCTGGCCATGTGCACGATGTTTTCCCCTACGAGCGCGATCGCCGTTTCCTGGCGCATGCGCTCGCCTGACCCTTTTTCTTCATCCCTTCAAGGAGACCCTTCATGTCACAAGCAGATCCCATCGTCATCGTCGGTGCCGCGCGCACTCCCATGGGCTCGTTCCAGAGCGACTTTGCCAGCCTGTCCGCGCACGACCTCGGCGGCGCTGCCATCCAGGCGGCGGTGCAGCGCGCCGGCATCGACCCCGCACTGGTTGACGAGGTGCTGTTCGGCAACTGCCTGATGGCCGGCCAGGGTCAGGCCCCCGCGCGGCAAGCGGCCTTCAAGGGCGGCCTGCCGAAGTCGGCCGGCGCCGTCACGCTCTCAAAAATGTGCGGTTCCGGCATGAAGGCCACCATGCTCGCGCACGACATGCTGGCGGCCGGCAGCGCCACCGTGATGGTGGCGGGCGGCATGGAAAGCATGACCAACGCACCCTACCTGCTGCAGAAGGGCCGGGGCGGCTACCGCATGGGCCACGACAAGATCTTTGATCACATGATGCTCGACGGCCTGGAAGATGCCTACGAACCTGGCCGATCCATGGGCACGTTCGGTGAAGATTGCGCGGCCAAGTACAGCTTCACGCGCGAGCAGCAGGACGCTTTCGCCATCGCCTCGGTTACGCGCGCCAAGGCGGCCACCGAGAGTGGCGCCTTTGCAGTGGAGATCACGCCCGTGACGGTGAAGGACCGCAGCGGCGAGCGCGTGGTGTCCACCGACGAAGGTCCGGGCAAGGTCAAGCTCGACAAGGTCACCAGCCTGAAGCCCGCCTTCAAGAAGGACGGCACCATCACGGCGGCCTCGAGCTCCTCCATCAACGACGGCGCGGCCGCGCTGGTGCTCATGCGCCAGTCCACCGCGCAGAAGCTGGGCGCCAAGCCGCTGGCGCGCATCGTGGGCCACACCACCCACGCGCAGGAGCCCAACTGGTTCGCCACCGCGCCGGTCGGCGCCACGCAGAAGCTGCTGGAAAAAACCGGCTGGGCCGTGTCGGATGTGGACCTGTGGGAAATCAACGAAGCTTTCGCTGTGGTGCCCATGGCGCTCATGACCGAGCTGAGCATTCCGCACGAGAAGGTGAACGTGAACGGCGGCGCCTGCGCGCTGGGCCACCCCATCGGCGCCAGCGGTGCGCGCATTCTGGTCACGTTGATCCATGCGCTGAAGGCGCGCGGTGGCAAGAAGGGCGTGGCGACGCTGTGCATTGGCGGCGGCGAAGCCACCGCCATGGCTGTCGAGTTGATGTGATCAGAACTGGACCCAAGCCATGCTGAACCAGGACCAACTCATGATCCGCGACGCGGTGCGCGCATTCGCCCAGGAGCAGCTGTGGCCGAACGCCGCGCGTTGGGACAAGGAGCACCATTTTCCGAAGGATGTGCACCAGGGGCTGGCCGAGCTGGGCGCCTACGGCATCTGCGTGCCCGAGGCCCTGGGTGGCGCCGGGCTGGACTACGTGACGCTGGCCGTGGTGCTGGAGGAAATCGCCGCTGGCGATGGCGGCACCAGCACCGCCATCAGTGTCACCAACTGCCCGGTGAATGCGATCCTGATGCGCTACGGCAATGCCCGTCAGCAGGAGCAATGGCTGCGACCGCTGGCCGCTGGCCAGATGCTCGGCGTGTTCTGCCTCACGGAGCCGCATGTGGGGTCGGATGCGTCGGCCTTGCGCGCCACGGCTGTGAAGCAGGGCGACGAGTATGTGATCAACGGCGTGAAGCAGTTCATCACCAGCGGCAAGAACGGGCACCTGGCCATCGTGATCGCGGTCACGGACAAGGGCGCTGGCAAGAAGGGCATGAGCGCCTTTGTAGTGCCCACCAGCACGCCGGGTTATCTGGTGGAGCGCCTGGAGGAAAAGCTGGGCCAGCACAGCAGCGACACAGCGCAGATCCGTTTCGAGAACTGCCGGATTCCTGCGGAGAACCTGATCGGCGCTGAGGGGGAGGGCTACAAGATCGCCTTGTCGGCGCTGGAGGGCGGTCGCATCGGGATTGCCGCGCAGAGCATCGGCATGGCGCGCAGCGCATTTGAGTGTGCGCTCACGTATTCCAAGCAGCGCGAAAGTTTTGGCCAGCCGATTTTTAACCACCAAGCCGTGGGCTTTCGGTTGGCCGACATGGCCACGCAGATCGAGGCTGCGCGCGCGCTAACGCACCATGCAGCCACGCTGCGGGATGCGGGCGAGCCCTGTCTGAAGGAGGCGGCCATGGCCAAGTTGTTTGCCAGCGAAATGGCCGAGGCGGTGTGCTCGGCGGCCATTCAGGTGCATGGTGGCTATGGCTATGTGAACGACTTTCCGGTCGAGCGCATTTATCGGGACGTGCGGGTATGCCAGATCTACGAAGGCACGTCGGACGTGCAGAAGATCATCATTCAGCGCGCGCTGGCTTGACCAATTTAGAGCTCTCCGGTGGGAGCGGTCGTCGGTGACCGGGTTGCCCGGCTCCGCGAATGTCCCCCGGTGGCCTTCGGCCCCCTCCTCCTTAATTTCGCTGCGCCGGGCAACCCGGTCACCGGCGACCTTCCGGCGGGCGAGGCTGCATTTTTTCAGGATGCCGTGGAACCGGCTTTGCCGGGCCACAGGCATCGCCCCCTGGGGGGTGACGCCGAAGGCGGCGCGGGGGGTACCATTCCAAACCATGAACATCATCATCCTGGGTGCAGGTCGCGTCGGAGAAAGCGTCGCAGAGAGCCTGGTCTCCGAGCAGAACGACATCACCGTAATCGACATGGATCCGGCCCGATTGCGCAGCCTGGAAGAGCGCATCGATCTTCGAGGCGTGGTCGGCAACGGCATCCAGCCCTCGGTGCTGCAGGAAGCCGGCGCCAAAGACGCCGATATGTTGATTGCCTGCGCCGCCAACGACGAAGCCAACCTGGTGGTCTGCAAGATTGCGCACGACATTTTCAACGTGCCCAGCACCATTGCGCGCCTGCGCTCTCCCGAGTTCAACGAAGGCGACGCACTGCTGGGCAAGAATGGCTTTGCGGTGGACCATGTGATCTGCCCCGAAGAGTCGGTGACCCGCTACATCCACCAGCTCATCAGCTACCCCGAAGCCCTGCAGGTGCTGGAGTTTGCCGATGGACGAGCCAGCCTCATCGCGGTGCGTGCCGCACACGGGGGCGCGCTCGTGGGCCACACCATCGGTGAGTTCCGCGATCGCTTTCCTCAGGCCGAGATGCGCGTGGTGGCCCTCTACCGCCTCGACACCGAGATGGGGGCCACGCCGGAAACGCGCATCCTCGCGGGCGACGAAGTCTTTGTGCTGGCCGACACGCAGAAGATCCGCTACGTGCTGGGCGCGATCCACAACATCGACGAGCCGGTGCGCCGCATCATGATCGCCGGGGGCGGCAAGGTCGGTCTGCGTCTGGCTCGAACGCTGTCGGGCCAGTGCGAGGTCAAGATCATCGAGCGCGACCAGAAGCGGTGCGAGTATCTGGCCAGCCAGTTGCCTTCCAGCATGCTCATCCTGCAGGGCGACGGTGCCGACGAGGACCTGCTGCTTGAAGAAAACGTGGGCCAGATGGACATGTTCCTCGCGCTCACCAGCGACGACGAGGACAACATCATGTCGGCCATGCTGGCCAAGCGCATGGGCGCCAACCGAGTCCTGTCCCTGATCAACCGCCGCGCCTACGCCGACATGATGCAGGGCAGCACGATTGACATCGCCATCTCGCCCTCACAGACCGTCATCGGCGAGCTGCTCACGCACCTGCGCCGTGGCGATGTGGCGGCGGTGCACAGCCTGCGCCGGGGTGCGGCCGAGGCGCTGGAAGGCATTGCGCGCGGCGATGTGAAGACCAGCAAGCTCGTGGGCCGCAAGGTGGAAGAGGTCAAGCTGCCCAAGGGGACGCGCATTGGCGCCATCGTTCGCGGGGAAGGCCGCAAGTCCGAGGTGCTGATGCCGCACCACGACACCGTGATCCAGGCCGACGACCACATCATCATGTTCATCCCGAACAAGCGCCTCGTGCGCGAAGTGGAAAAGCTGTTCCAGGTGGGTGCCACCTTCTTCGGCTGACGCCTGGCGGAATCTTTTCGTGCTGCACAGCCTGCTCCCTGTTCTCTCGGTCTTCTCGCGCATCGTGCTGGCGTTCTCGCCGGCTTTTCTGGTGCCGCTGGCCTGGGCCTGGTTTCTGGACGAGCGCCACCATGCGCTGGTGTGGGCCTACGGCTTCGCGTTCACCACCACCTGCGGCCTGATTCTCTGGCAGACCACCCGCAGACACCGGCGTGAACTCCAGGCCAAGGATGGCTTTCTCCTGGTTAACCTGGTGTGGACGCTGTTGCCCGCTTTTGCGGCAGTGCCGCTGATGTTCACCGTGCCCGACATCACCTGGACCAAGGCCTATTTCGAAGCCATGAGCGCGCTCACCGCCACCGGTGCCACCGCGTTGTCTGGCCTGGATGCTCTGCCCATTTCGGTCAACGTCTGGCGCTGTTTCCTGCAGCTCGTGGGGGGGCTGGGCATCATGCTGCTGGTGGTGGCGGTGCTGCCGCTGCTGGGCCTGGGCGGCGTGCAGCTCTACCGGGCCGAGACGCCGGGCCCGATGAAAGACACCAAGTTCACGCCGCGAATATCGGAGACGGCGCGTGGCCTGTGGGGCGTGTATGTGATGTTTTCCGTGGCCTGCATGTTGTCTTACCGCTGGGCCGGCATGGACTGGGCCGACGCCTTCATGCACATGTGCACCACCATGGGTCTGGGGGGCTTTTCGTCGCACGATGCAAGCTTCGGTCACTGGGATTCGCACGCCATCGAGGCCGTGGCCACCGTCTTCATGACCCTGGCTGGCGTGAGCTTCATGCGCTATTTCATCGTGCTGCGGCACCGCACACTGCGCCCACTCACCAACGACCGCGAGATCCGCACCTACATCGCCATCCTGACCGTGTCCATCGTGGCCGTGGCCATCCTGCTCACGGCGCACGGCGTGGTGGCCGATTTCCCCGAAGCCTTGCGCACCAGCGCCTTTCACGTGGTGTCGGTGGCCACCACCACCGGTTACGCGTCGACCGACTACGCGCAGTGGCCGGTGTTCGCGCCGGTGCTGCTCATGTTCCTGGGCTGCTTCGTTTCCTGCGCGGGTTCCACCGGCGGCGGCATCAAGCTCGTTCGCATGGTGCTGCTGGTCAAGCAGGCGCGGCGTGAGCTGGTCCGCATCATCCATCCGCGCGTGGTCAACCCCGTCACGCTGGGCGGGCGTGTCATGCCACCCACGGTCATGACCGCCGTGCTCGGCTACATGCTGATCTACGGCGCGGCCACCATGGGCCTGACCATGGTGCTGCTGTTCACGGGGCTGGACATCGTCACCGCGTTCTCGGCGGTGGTCGCCACCGTGAACAACATTGGGCCCGGCCTGGGCGAAGTGGGCCCGGCGAGCAACTTCGGCGTGCTCAACCAGGTGCAGATCTGGGTGCTGACTTTTGCGATGCTGCTTGGTCGCCTCGAACTGCTTGCCGTCCTGGTCTTATTCACCGGCCACTTCTGGAAGAAGTAGGTTCAGCCGCGCGGTGGGATGTTCAGGCCGCGCTGCACGGCCGGACGCGCGCCAAAGGCTTCGAGCACACGCGCCAGGTTGGGGAAATCCTTGAACCCCACGAGGTCGCCCGCGCCGTAGAAACCCACCAGGTTGCGCACCCACGGCCAGGTGGCGATGTCGGCGATGGTGTATTCGTCGCCCATGATCCAGTCGCGTCCTTCCAGGCGCTGGTTCAGCACACCCAGCAGCCGCTTCGTCTCCCCCACGTAACGGTCTCGTGGGCGTTTGTCCTCGAATTCCTTGCCGGCGAACTTGTGGAAGAAGCCGAGCTGACCAAACATCGGCCCCACGCCACCCATCTGGAACATCAACCACTGCAGGGTCTCAAAGCGCGCCGCCACGTCAGCGGGCAGCAGCTTGCCGGTCTTGCCCGCCAGGTAGATCAGGATGGCGCCCGATTCCCACAACGCCAGCGGTAGACCATCAGGACCGTTCGGGTCCAGGATGGCCGGGATCTTGTTGTTCGGGTTGAGCGAGAGAAAGGCCGGCGACATCTGGTCGTTGGTCTCGAAGCTGACCAGGTGCGGTTCGTAGGGCAGGCCGGTCTCCTCCAGCATGATCGACACCTTCACGCCGTTGGGTGTGGGCAGTGAATAGAGTTGCAGGCGATCGGGGTAGGTGGCGGGCCACTTCTTCGTGATGGGAAAACTGTCGAGTGCGCTCATCTGGGGGTCCTTGGCTGCGGTGAAGACAAGCCGCCATTGGAACCCGCCGCGGCAAGACCCGCCAGCGCGCAAGGACATCGATAATTCGGCATCTACGGAGAACCCGACCATGCCCGTCACCAAAGGATTCCGCGCGCTCGTGGACGAAGCCACCGCGCAAATCACCACCTACAGCGTTGCCCAGGTGCGCGAGCGCATGCAGACCGGCGACCCCACCCTGCAGCTGGTGGACATTCGCGATGTGCGTGAACTCGAGCGCGAAGGCACAGCCCCGGGTGCACTGCACGCGCCGCGCGGCATGCTCGAATTCTGGGTTGACCCTGCGTCGCCCTATTTCAAGCCGGTGTTCGGCGACGAAGGCAAGGAATTCGTGCTGTTCTGCGGTGCCGGCTGGCGCAGCGCTCTGGCCACCGAGACCCTCAAGCGCATGGGCATGGACAACGTGGCCCACATCGACGGCGGATTCACAGAGTGGGTGCAGCAGGGCGCTCCCACCGAAACGCTGGAGCAACGCAAGGCGAAGAAGACCGGATGAAGGACAGCTGCCCCTGCGGCCGTGGCACGGTTTTCGACAGCTGCTGCGGCCGTTACATGGGCACCGGTGTGCCCGCCCCCGACGCCGAGTTGCTCATGCGCTCGCGCTTCACCGCCTTTGTGCGCGGCGATGTGCCGCATCTGCAGGCGACCTGGCATCCCAGCCATCGACCCGCGTCGCTGGAACTGGATGGCAGCGTGAAATGGCTGGGTCTGGAGGTGAAGCACCACAAGGTCCTGGACGCCTCACATGCCGAGGTCGAGTTCGTGGCCCGGTCTCGCATCCAGGGTCGGGGCCAGCGCCTGCACGAACGCAGCCAGTTCGTGCAGGAAGATGGCCAGTGGTTTTATGTGGATGGCGACATCCTCCCTTGAAGGACGACATGTTCGAAGCGGTTCTTTTTGATTGCGATGGCGTGCTGGTGGACAGCGAGCCCATCACCAATGGCGTGCTGCGCGAGGTTTTGAACGAGAGCGGCTGGGCCATCACGCAGGCCGAGTGCATGCAGGTGTTCATTGGCAAGGCGGTGCGCGATGAGCGCGCGCGCATCGAAGCCGAAACGGGCCAACCCCTCACCGAGGCCTGGATGCAGGCCTTCTACGAACGGCGCAACACGCGCCTGCTGGCCGAGCTCAAGGCGGTGCAGGGTGCGGTGGAAGCGGTGGCAGCGATCCACCGCCACGTCGATGGCCGCATCGCCTGCGCCTCTGGCGCCGACCGGCCCAAGGTGGTGATGCAACTGGACCACGTGGGCATGCTGCCTTATTTCGGCGAGCGCATCTTCAGCGGCCACGATCAGCCGCGCTCCAAGCCAGCGCCCGACGTCTACCTGGCCGCTGCCGCCCACCTGGGTGTGGACCCGGCGCGCTGCCTTGTGATTGAAGACACGGCCACCGGCGCACAGGCAGGGCTTGCGGCGGGGGCGACGGTGTGGGGGTATTGCCCGGAGGGGCACGGTCGGTCGTTCGAGGGCTTGGCGGTGGAGCGGGTGTTTGCCCACATGGACGAGCTACAGAACCTGTTTGCCGCGCCACTCGCCCGGTGATTCCCCTGTCCACGCCTTGAACGCCCGGATGAAGCTCTTCTCGTTCTGAAACCCGGCCGCCTGCGCCACCTGCTTGATGGGGCGCTTCGTGCGCAGCAGCAATTCGGTGGCGCGCTGGCGGCGCACCTCGTCTTTCAGGGCCTGCAGCGAGGCGCCTTCCTCTTTCAACTGGCGGTGCAGCGTGCGGGCCGAGAGGTTGAGCAGAACCGCCAGGTCGTCGGCGTTGTGCGCGTCCAGCGGTTGTGTGGCCAGCACCTGGCGCACGCGCTGCACCAGCAGGCGGTCGCGCCGGAAAGAGCGCACGGTCAGCGGCAGCGCGCGTTGCAGCAGTTGCGTCATGGCTGCTTCGTCACGGCGCAACGGCAGGGCGAGGTAGCGCGCGTCGAACTGGATGGCGGCGTGCCCGGCGTCGAAATGCGAAGGGCCGTCGAACAGCAGGGCATAGGCGTCGACGTGTGGCGGCGCAGGGTAGGGCAACTGTGCGCCCCGCAGCGGGATGCGCGAGTCCACGTACCAGCAGGCCAGGCCATGGATGTTGCGCAGGAGCGAGACCACGCAGAGTTCGGTCATGGCGCCGACATCGCGCTGCAGGCGCACGGCGATGCGCGCCACGTCGCCTTCGATTTCCAGCATCGGCAGCGGGTCGGTGGCCAGCAAGCCGTGGTGACGGCACCAGCGCTTGAGCGCCACGCCCAGCGTGGGCGATGACAGCGAGGCGCGCGCGAGCAACCCATAACTGCCCCAGGGCAGGGCGCGGTCGAAGCAACCCAGGGCCTCGTCGTCGAGCTCACGCATGGCGGCACCGGAGATCACCTCCATCTGCGTGGCGGTGATCCGCGCAGCGGGGTCATCGATATCTTCTGTCTTGATTTGTGCCTGTTCCAGGGCCGCAGTCGGGTCCAGGCTTCGAGCAGCATAGGCCTGCACCATCGCTCTTACGAAGGCCATTGGCGTCAGCGCAGGGCCTTGAAAGGGTGAGGCGGTATCGGTCGAACTGGGCATCGGGGAAGTTTCTACCGGATTGGCGCGATTTGCAACCTGCATGGCCCACTGCGCGTCGGCGCGATGTCTATCCTCCACAATCCCCAAAAACAACCACGGATGCCACCATGTCGATCCTGGAGACACAACTCAACGCCCGTTCCGCCGACTTCCAGGCCAACGCCCAGGCCATGCGCGCGGTGGTCGACGACCTCCGGGCGCAGGTGGAAAAAGCCACGCTGGGCGGTGGCGAGGCTGCCCGCGCCAAGCACACCAAGCGGGGCAAGCTGCTGCCCCGGGACCGCGTGCAGATGCTGCTGGACCCCGGCACGCCCTTCCTCGAACTCAGCCCGCTGGCCGCGCTGAACATGTACCCCGATCGCGATGGCACCGACAGCGCACCCTGCGCTGGCGTCATCACCGGCATTGGCCGGGTGAGCGGTGTGGACTGCATGATTGTCTGCAACGACGCCACGGTGAAGGGCGGCACCTACTACCCGATGACGGTGAAGAAACACCTGCGGGCGCAAGAGGTGGCGATGCAGAACAACCTGATATGCATCTACCTGGTGGACTCGGGCGGCGCCAACCTGCCCAACCAGGACGACGTGTTTCCCGACCGCGACCATTTCGGCCGGATCTTCTACAACCAGGCCAACATGTCGGCCAACGGCATCGCGCAGATTGCCGTGGTGATGGGCTCGTGCACCGCCGGTGGCGCCTACGTGCCCGCCATGAGCGACGAAACCATCATCGTGAAAAACCAGGGCACCATTTTCCTGGGCGGCCCGCCGCTGGTGAAGGCGGCGATTGGCGAGATCGTGAGCGCTGAAGACCTGGGCGGTGGCGACGTGCACACGCGCCTCTCGGGGGTGGCCGATCACCTGGCGCAGAACGATGCCCACGCACTCGCCCTGGCGCGCCAGGCGGTGGCCACTCTGAACCGCCGAAAAATCGCGACGCAGGCGCTGCGCGAACCCCGCGCGCCGCTCTACGACCCGCAAGAGGTCTACGGCGTGATCCCGGTCGACACGCGCAAGCCTTACGACGTGCGCGAAATCATCGCCCGCATCGTTGACGGCAGCGAGTTCCACGAGTTCAAGGCGCGTTACGGCGCCACCCTGGTCTGCGGCTTCGCGCACATCGAGGGCATGCCGATCGGCATCGTCGCCAACAACGGCGTGCTGTTTTCCGAGAGCGCGCAGAAGGGCGCGCACTTCATCGAACTCTGCTGCCAGCGCAAGGTGCCGCTGCTGTTCCTGCAGAACATCACCGGCTTCATGGTGGGCAAGAAGTACGAGAGCGAAGGCATTGCCCGCCACGGCGCCAAGATGGTCACGGCCGTGGCCACCGCGCAGGTGCCCAAGTTCACGGTGATCATCGGCGGCAGCTATGGCGCCGGCAACTACGGCATGTGCGGCCGCGCCTACAGCCCGCGCTTCCTCTGGATGTGGCCCAACGCGCGCATCTGCGTCATGGGCGGCGAGCAGGCCGCTGGCGTGCTGGCCACCGTCAAGCGCGATGGCATCGAGGCCAAAGGCGGTACCTGGAGCGCCGAAGAGGAAGCGAAATTCAAGCAGCCGGTGCTCGACCAGTTCGCCCACCAGTCGCACCCTTACTACTCAAGCGCGCGCCTCTGGGACGACGGCGTGATCGACCCTGCCGACACCCGCCGCGTGCTGGGGCTCGCTTTGTCGGCCGCGCTGAACACGCCGATCGGCGAACCGAAATTCGGCATTTTCCGGATGTAGCAATCTGCACCCCTGCGCCGTCTTCGGCGCCGCAACAGCCAAGGACATGGGCATGACCAGCACGATCTACGACAACCCCGACCACGAACTGCTGCGCGACCAGGTTGCGCGTTTTCTGGCACGCGAAGTGGAACCGCACGCCGCCGCCTGGGAAGAAACCGGCATGGTGCCGCGCGACGTGCTGCGCCGCATGGGGCAGGCTGG
This sequence comes from Hydrogenophaga sp. IBVHS1, assembly GCF_002127265.1. GTDB lineage: Bacteria > Pseudomonadota > Gammaproteobacteria > Burkholderiales > Burkholderiaceae_C > Hydrogenophaga. Next base: position 163,772 of record NZ_NFUU01000001.1, read on the forward strand.
CCTGCTGGGCATTGCGTTTGAGGGCGAGTACGGTGGTGGCGAGGCCGACGCCATGACCAATCTGGTGTTTGCCGAGGCGCTTTCGCAGTCCACCTTCGCCGGCTTCATCATCACCGTGCTCGTGCACACCGACATGGCTGGCCCGCACCTGCACCACGCCGGTAATGCGGCGCAGAAGGCGAAGTACCTGAAGAAGGTGACTTCGGGCGAGATGATCACGGCGGTGGGCATCACCGAGCCCGGCGCGGGTTCTGATGTGGCGGGCATCCGCACCTCGGCGCGACAGGAAGGAAATGACTGGGTGCTCAACGGCACCAAGATGTTCATCACCAACGGCGTTCACGCCGACCTGTATTTCATCGCCGCCAAAACCGGCAGCGGGCGCCACGACATGACCATGTTCATCGTGGAGAAGGGCACGCCGGGTTTCTCGGTGGGCCGCGCGCTCAAGAAAACCGGCTGGCTCTCCAGCGACACAGCGGAACTCGTACTGGACAACGTGCGGGTTCCGCAGGAGAACGTGCTGGGTGACGTGGGCAAGGGCTTCTATTCGGTGATGAAGAACTTCCAGACCGAGCGCATCGCCCTGGGCGCCATGGCCATCGGCCACTGCACACAGGCCTTGCAGATCACGCTGGACTACGTGCGCCAGCGTCAGGCCTTCGGTGCCACGCTGTGGGACAAGCAGACCATCCGTCAGCGCATCTCGATGCTCGACGCCAAGGTGCGCGCGGCGCGCCAGTTCATGTACCACTGCGCCTGGAGCGTCTCGCAGGGCAAGGACATCGTGCAGGAGGTGTCCATGCTGAAGGCGCTCACCGGCGAGCTCGTGAACGAGGTGGTGCAGACCTGCCAGCAGTTTCACGGCGGCATGGGTTTCATCCGCGAAACGGCGATTGAACGCCTGTGGCGGGATGCGCGCGTGCTCGCCATTGGCGGTGGCGCCACCGAGGTGATGCTGGAAGAAGTGGCCAAGAGGTATTGAGGAACACCATGAGCAATGTGATCGATGTGACCCGCCCCACGCCGCACGTGGCGCGCGTGTGGCTGAACCGCCCCGACGTGCGCAACGCCTTCAACGACGACGTGATCGCTGCGCTCACGGCCACTTTTGAAGGTCTGGCCAGGGATGAAGACCTGCGCGTGGTGGTGCTCGGCGCGCACGGCAAGGCCTTCTGTGCCGGTGCCGACCTGAACTGGATGAAGACCATGGCAGGCTACGACTGGGACCAGAACCGCGCCGACGCGCAGAAGCTGGCCGACATGCTCTGGACGCTGGACCAGTGCCCGGTGCCGGTGATTGGCCGCATTCAGGGCGACTGTTATGCCGGCGGCATGGGGCTGGCGGCCATCTGCGATGTGCTGGTGGCGGTGGAGGGCGCGACCTTCTGCCTGTCGGAAGCGCGCCTGGGCCTGCTGCCCGCCACCATCAGTCCCTATGTGGCACGCGCCATGGGCGCACAGGCCTCGCGCCGCTACATGGTCACGGCCGAGCGCTTCAGCGCCGCGCGCGCCCATGCGCTGGGCTTCGTGCACGAACTCACCAGCGCTGAGGCGCTGGACGAAAAAGTCGATGAACTCGTTCGCACGCTGGTGGCCAACGGCTCCAAAGCCTCCCGCGAATGCAAGCGGCTGGTGCGAGACGTGGTGGGTGTGCCCATCACCGAAGCCCTGCGCGCCGAGACGGCACGCCGCATTGCCGATGTGCGCGCCAGCGACGAAGGCCGCGAAGGCCTGCAGTCGTTCCTGAACAAGCGCGCGCCCGCCTGGCTGCCGGCCGACTGAGGCACCGCCGCAGGTTCACGACCATGGCCGACTGGTTCTCCACCCTGGGTACCCCTGAACTGCTGGCGCTGGCCGGCGCACTCGGCTGGGCCAGTGGCTTCCGCCTGTATGCGGTGGTGTTTCTGGTGGGCGCGGCAGGCGCGCTGGGCTGGATGGACCTGCCCACGGGGCTGCAAGTGCTGCAGCACCCGGCGCTGCTTGGTGCAAGCGGCTTCATGCTGTTCGTCGAGTTCTTCGCCGACAAGATTCCGGTGGTCGACTCGCTCTGGGACATGGTCAACAGCGTGGTGCGCATCCCTGCTGGCGCCGCGCTGGCCGCCGGCGTGTTCGGGGCCGACGGCGGCGCCATGGCGTTGGCCGCGGCGCTGCTCGGTGGCTCGCTGGCCGCCACCAGCCAGGCCGCCAAAACCACCACGCGTGCGGCCATCAACAGCTCGCCAGAACCTTTTTCCAACGTCGCCATGAGCCTGGTCGAAGACGGGCTGGTGGTCGGTGCCGTCTGGCTCGCGACCAACAACCCCGTCGTCTTCATCGTCCTGCTGGTCATCACCGTGGTGCTGATGTGGATCGTCACCTGGATGCTTTTCAAGTTCCTGCGCGCGGTGTTTCGCCGTGCGCGCTCCTTCTTCACCGCCCCCGCCTAGGAAGTTTCCATGTTCACCAAGATCCTCATTGCGAACCGTGGCGAGATCGCCTGCCGTGTCGCCGCCAGTGCGCGCCGCCTGGGCGTGAAAACCGTGGCCGTGTATTCCGATGCCGACGCCAGCGCCAAACACGTGGCCGCCTGCGATGAATCCGTGCACATCGGGGGCTCCGCGCCCAAGGACAGTTACCTGCAGTGGGAGCGCATCATCGCCGCCGCGCAGGCCACGGGTGCCCAGGCCATCCACCCCGGGTATGGCTTCCTGAGCGAGAACCAGGCCTTTGCCGACGCCTGCGTGAAGGTGGGCCTGGTCTTCATTGGCCCGCCTTCTTCGGCCATCGAGGCGATGGGCCTGAAGGCCGAATCGAAACGCCTGATGGAGAAGGCGGGCGTGCCACTGGTGCCGGGCTACCACGGCGCCGACCAGGACCCGGCCTTGCTGCAACGCGAGGCCGATGGCATCGGCTATCCGGCGCTCATCAAGGCCAGTGCGGGCGGTGGTGGCAAGGGCATGCGCGTGGTGGAAAAGAGCGAGGATTTCGCCGCTGCGCTCGCCAGCTGCCAGCGCGAGGCGCGCAACAGCTTCGGCAGTGACGCGGTGCTGATCGAGAAGTACGTGCAGCGTCCGCGCCACATTGAGATCCAGGTGTTTGGCGACACGCAGGGGAACTGCGTGTACTTGTTCGAGCGCGATTGCTCGGTGCAGCGGCGCCACCAGAAGGTGCTGGAAGAAGCCCCCGCGCCCGGCATGACACCCGAACTGCGCGCGCGCATGGGCGCCGCAGCCGTGGCGGCCGCGCAGGCGGTGAACTATGTGGGCGCCGGCACGGTGGAGTTCATCGTGGAGCAGCCCGAGGGTTACGCCCACCCTGAAGCCATGCGCTTCTATTTCATGGAAATGAACACGCGCCTGCAGGTGGAGCACCCGGTGACCGAAGCCATCACCGGCCTGGACCTCGTGGAGTGGCAACTGCGCGTGGCCAGCGGCGAGCCGTTGCCGTTGCGGCAGGATGAACTGCGCATTCAGGGCCACGCGATCGAGGCGCGCATCTGCGCCGAGACACCAGACAACAACTTTCTTCCCGCCACCGGCACCCTCACGGTCTATCGCAAGCCGGCCTGCACCGCCTTCGAACGTGGTGTGGTGCGGGTCGACGATGGCGTGCGCGAGGGCGACACCATCAGCCCGTTTTACGACTCCATGGTGGCCAAACTGATCGTGCACGGTGCCACGCGCGAAGAAGCGCTGGCGCGCATGGACGCCGCCCTGGCCGAAACCCGCATCGTTGGCCTGTCCACCAATGTGCAGTTCCTGCGCCACGTGGTGGGCAGCCGCGCGTTTGCGCAGGCCGAGCTCGACACCGCACTGATCCCGCGCGAAGCTGCGGTGCTGTTCCACCAGGACAAGGTAGGCCGACCGCTGGCCGTGGCCGCTGCAGTGGCGCAGACCCTGCTGGCCGAGCGCGCGAACGAAACGGTTGACCCGTTTTCTCGCCGCGACGGCTGGCGGCCCCACGGCATCACCGTGCGCCGCTTCGACTTCGAGTACCAGGGAGAATCCCTGCTGGCGCACCTGAGCTACCTGCACGACGGGGCGTTGCAACTCGTGGTGGGAGAGGTGAGTGGCCTGCTGGCCTTCGACGCATTGCCGACCGAAACCGGCACCCGCATGGACCTGCGCTTCAACGGCCAGCGCCAGACCGTGCAGACCTGGCAGGTGGACGAGAACGTGCACGTTTTCTGCGCACTCGGCGCCACGCAGATCGTGGAGATCGACGCGCTGGCCCATGCGGGCGAGGCCGCTGCCGAAGGCGGGCGCCTCACCGCACCCATGCCCGGCAAGGTGGTGTCGTTCTCGGTCAAGGCGGGCGACGTGGTGAAGAAGGGCCAGGCGCTGGCGGTGATGGAGGCGATGAAGATGGAGCACACCATCGCTGCGCCGGTCGACGGCACCGTAGCCGAGCTGCTCTACGCGCCGGGCGACCAGGTGAACGAAGGCGCCGAGCTGCTGAAGCTGGCCACCGCGTGACAGTGCGTCCGCGCCTGCTTCGGTAAGCTCGCCGCATGCACATCACCTTTTGTTGCGCCGACACCCGCCCCGAGCCCTGGCTGGAGGGCCTGCGTGCGGCGCTGCCTGGCGCTACCGTGAGCGAGTGGCGGCCGGGTGCTGCGCAGGCAGACCACGCCGTGGTGTGGTCGCCCCCCCAACAATTTCTGGACGAGCAACCCGGCCTCAAAGGTCTCTTCAACATCGGTGCCGGTGTTGACGCACTGCTCAAGCTGAAGCTGCCGCCAGCGGCGAAGGTCGTGCGGCTGGACGACGCCGGCATGTCGGTGCAGATGGCCGAGTACGTGTGCCATGCGGTGATTCGCCACTTCCGCGAGTTCGACGGTTACGAAGCCGATATGGGCGCAGGCCGCTGGTCGTTTCGCAAACCGAGGACGCGCGCCGACTTCGCTGTAGGCGTGATGGGCCTGGGGGTTCTTGGCCAGCGCGTGGCGAAGGCGCTGCGGCATTTCGAGTTCCCGGTGCACGGCTGGAGCCGCAGCGCGAAAGCGGTGGAAGGTGTGCATTGCCATGCGGGCGCCGATCAGTTCGACGGCTTCCTGAGCGCCTGCCGTGTGCTGGTGAACCTGCTGCCGCTCACCCCCGACACGCGCGACATCCTCAACCGCCGCACCCTTTCGCGCCTTCAACCGGGCGGCTACCTCATCAACGTGGCGCGCGGCGCCCACCTGGTGGACGAAGACCTCATTGCCCTGCTGGACGAGGGCCATCTGGCCGGCGCCACACTCGACGTGTTCCGCACCGAGCCACTGCCCGCCGAGCATGGTTTCTGGAAACACCCGAAAATCACGCTCACGCCGCACACTTCGGCGCGCACGCTGCGCGATGAAAGCATCGCGCAGATCGCCGGCAAGATCCTCGCCTTGGAGCGGGGCGAACCGGTGGCCGGCGTCGTGGATCCTGTGCGCGGCTATTGATCCCTTTCCAAGAGAATTCCATGAAGCTCCCCTCCCGCGTCAAACTCGTCGAAGTCGGCCCGCGCGATGGCCTGCAGAACGAGAAGCAGCCGGTGCCCGCGGCCATCAAGATCGAGCTGGTGCACCGCCTACAGGCCGCCGGTCTGAAAGAGATCGAAGTCACCAGTTACGTGAGCCCGAAATGGGTGCCGCAGATGGCCGACAACCACGAGGTCATGGGCGGCATCCAGCGCCAGAGCGGCATTCGCTATTCGGTGCTCACGCCCAACCTCAAGGGTTTTGAAGCCGCGGTGCTCGACAAGCCCGACGAGATCGTGGTGTTCGGCGCGGCCAGCGAAGCCTTCAGCCAGAAGAACATCAACTGCTCCATCGCCGAGAGCATCGAGCGATTCGCGCCGGTGGTGCAGGCCGCGCTTGCCGCCGGCATTGCGGTGCGGGGCGCCATGAGCTGCACCGTGGGCTGCCCGTATGAAGGCGAAATTGCGCCGGAGCGCGTGGGCTACCTCGCCGGTCTCATGAAGGGCATCGGCGTTCAGCGCGTGGACGTGGCCGACACCATCGGCGTGGGCACGCCACGCAAGGTGCAGGCCGCGCTGGAGGTCACGCTCCAGCATTTCGGCATTGACGACGTGTCGGGCCATTTCCACGACACCTACGGCCAGGCGCTCTCCAACACCCTGGCAGCGCTGGAGATGGGCATCTGGAATTTCCAGTCTTCCGTGGCCGGTCTGGGCGGTTGCCCGTACGCCAAGGGCGCCACCGGCAACGTGGCCACCGAAGACGTGGTCTATCTGCTGCACGGCATGAACATCGACACCGGTATCGACCTCGATGCGCTGGTGGACGCAGGTGCGTACATCAGCGAACAACTGGGCCGCCCGAGCGGTTCGCGGGTGGCGCGCGCCCTGCTGGCCAAGCGCGCCGGCTGAAGGAAAGAACCCCATGGACCTGCAAGTCTGGATGGCGTACTTCGTGGCTTCATGGGCCATCGCGCTCTCGCCCGGCTCGGGTGCGGTGTTGTCGATGACGCACGGCCTCGCCTACGGCGTGAAGAAGACCGGCGCCACCATTGCCGGGCTGCAACTGGGTCTGAGTGTGATCCTGCTGGTGGCCGGTGTGGGCGTGGGTGCGCTGCTGCTGGCGTCGGCCACCGCGTTCACGGTGGTGAAGTTCGCGGGCGCGGGCTACCTGCTGTGGCTGGGCTGGAAACAATGGCGCTCCCCCGTGGGCGCTGCCGTGGAACAAGGGGCCGCCCCGGCTGCCCCGGTCGGGTTGCCTTCGGCGCGCCAGCGTTTCGTCACCGGCTTCTTCACCAACGTCACCAACCCCAAGGGCATCGTCTTCATGGTGGCGGTGCTGCCGCAGTTTCTCGATCCAGCGCGAGCACTCTGGCTGCAGCTGCTGATCCTGCTGCTGACCACCATCGTGGTGGACCTGGTGGTGATGCACGGTTACGCCTTTCTGGCCTCGCGCATGCAGCGCTGGCTGGCTACCGCTCGCGCACGCCGGGCGCAGAACCGCGTGTTCGGCGGTGTGCTCATGGCCATGGGCGCCAGCCTGCTCCTGGTCAAGCGAGCGGCCTGACCATGTGCGGCGCCGAACTCCATTCCCTGCCCGAATCCGTGCAACGCGTGGCCCGCGCGCTGCAGGACGCCAACCATCCGCATGCGCCCGTGATGCTCGACGACGCCGCGCGCACCGCGCAGCAGGCGGCCGATGCGCTGGGTGTGGCGGTGGGTCAGATTGCCAAGAGCATCGTGTTCCGCCGCAAGGGCGACGACGCCGCGGTGCTGGTGGTCACCTCGGGCGATCTGCGCGTGGACGAGAAGAAGGTGCAGGCGCTGGTGTGCGCCGATGGCAGCAAGCTCGGTCGGGCCGACGCCGATTTTGTCAAGGACCGTACCGGCTTCTCCATTGGTGGCGTCTCGCCCCTGGGTCATCTGATCCCACCGGTGACCCTGATCGACCAACAGCTCTTTCGCTTCACCGAGATCTGGGCCGCTGCGGGCCATCCGCACGCGGTGTTTCGTCTGACGCCCCAGGCCCTGCAGTTGCTCACTGCCGCACCCGTGTGCGACGTCACGGTGCTGAGTACATGATTCCCACGCCGGTCGTCTCCCTCAAGGCCGCGCGCCGTCGCTCCGGCCTGGCGCCTGGGGTGCCTTCGCCCTGCATCTCGATCTGCAAGTTGGACCCCGACAACGGCTGGTGCCAGGGCTGCTTTCGCACGCTCGATGAAATTGCCGCGTGGAGCCGCGCGGCCGACGCCGACAAACTCGTGGTGTGGCAGCGCATCGAAGCGCGGCAGGGCCTCGCACCCTGAGTCCTGGAGCACACCATGGCCTTCCCTCTGCGAGACATCAGCTTTTACTACGACCCGATCTCGCCCTACGCCTACCTGGCTTTCGAGCGGCTGCCCGAGGCGCTCATGGGTCACAGCGTACTGGTGCGTTACAAGCCGGTGCTGTTCGCTGCGCTGCTGAAGGCGCATGGCCAGCTGGGTCCCGCAGAAATTCCGGCCAAGCGAGACTGGACCTACCGGCAGGTGAGCTGGCTTGGCCATCATCACGGCGTGCCGCTGGAACTGCCGTCGGTACACCCCTTCAACCCGCTGCCCTTGCTGCGCCTGGGTCTGGCTTGCGCCAGCGACGAGGCGCCGGGTGAAACCAGCCGCTATGTCGCTGAACAACTGTTTCACCACGTGTGGCATGGCGGTCTCGACGCATCGGACCCGCAACGCCTGGCCAACTTGCAGGCCCTGCTGCAGGATCACATGGCCCAGCGCCAGAAACCCTGGCACGCGCCCGACAGTGAAGTCGTCAAGCAGCGGCTGCGTGCCAGCACCGACGAAGCGCTCGCGCTCGGTCTCTTCGGCGTGCCATCCATGGTGGTGAATGGCCGAGTGTTCTGGGGTCAGGACGCGCTGCCGATCCTGCGCTCCTGTCTGGACGGCAACACCTGGTTCGATGAGAGCTGGGATGCCGTGGCGCAACGGCCTGAAGGCGTGCGACGCACGTAGTCAGGCGCCATCTGCCTGGCGTCTTCATGCGTCGGCTCGTGGCTGTTTCTTGATGTCTGGTGACTTAGCTCACCTGAATCGATCTGTCTTCCTATCCTTAAGTCCAGCTAATGCAGGGACGCCTCGCCTCTCGAAGGCATTGCCGAAAGGCAAGCGCCGAAGTCAGGTTCTGGTGGCGGATCGTCGACACTCAAAAGGAAACTAGATGCGCTTTCAATCTATCGACGCTGGCTTGCCGCCGGAGCACGCCACCGAACAGGGCTTGAACAGCACGCAGACCGTGGTGTCTGCCAGAGACGCTCAAAAACTGCTCCGCATGCCGGGCGCGAAATCGATCCGGCAGGGCGCCACCTTGATCGTGGTGGATGCGCAAGGCACCCAATACATCGTCAAGGAATTTGAGGCAAACGTCTCTGCGTCAGACCCTGAGGCCGCCTTGGACGAAGAAGACGAACTGTCGGACCACGAGCTGCCAGAGTCCACATCGGAAGATGGTCAAGTGATCGTGGTCAGCGCAAGCGATGTTTCCGCCACTGTGGCGGAAGTCCAGCTGGCACAGGCGCCCGCGGAGGGCGCACCGTCCGAAAAGCCGTCCGAGGAGCAGAACTGCAAAGACAAGGACGACAAGAAAGCCTCCGATGGTGGTGTTGACGAAGAAGAAGACGACGACGCATGCCTGTTGCTGTGGGGTTCGCATTGGGGCCTGGGCCTGGGCTTGGGCGTGATGGGTGTTGGACTGGTTGCATCGGCAGGAGGTGGCGGTGGGAGCACTGGCGGGGGTACAGCTCCCCCCCCACCCAGCGCACCTGAACTGCCTGCGGTGGCGCTGGGTTTTGTGATCAACGGTCAGGCAGCGGGCGACTACAGCGGCTATTCGGTCTCTGCAGCGGGCGACGTCAACGGAGACGGTCTGGCGGATCTGATCGTGGGCGCGGCCGATGGCGATCCAGCGATGGGGGACGAGGCGGGGCGCAGCTACGTGGTGTTTGGCAAGGCCGGCGGCGTGGCGGTGGAGCTGTCGGACATTGCCAACGGCGTGGGCGGTTTCGTGATCAACGGTCAGGCAGGGGAAGACTACAGCGGCTATTCAGTCTCTGCCGCAGGCGACGTCAACGGAGACGGTCTGGCCGATCTGATCGTGGGCGCGCCCGACAGCGATCCCGCGACGGGGGACCAGGCCGGGCGCAGCTACGTGGTGTTCGGCAAGGCCGACGGCACAGCGGTGGAGTTGTCGGACATTGACGCTGGCTCGGGCGGTTTTGTGATCAACGGTGAGGCAGAGGACGACTACAACGGCTTTTCCGTCTCGGCAGCGGGCGACGTCAACGGAGACGGTCTGGCCGATCTGATCGTGGGCGCGCACAAAAGCGATCCCGCAACGGGGGATCAGGCCGGTCGCAGCTACGTGGTGTTCGGCAAGGCCGGTGGCACGGCGGTGGATCTGTCGGACATTGCCAGCGGGTTGGGCGGCTTCGTGATCAACGGTGAGGCAGACGACGACCACAGCGGCTATTCAGTTTCCGCAGCGGGCGACGTCAACGGAGACGGCCTGGCCGATGTGGTCGTGGGCGCGCACGAAAGTGACACGGCTGCGGGCGCAAATGCAGGGCGCAGCTATGTGGTGTTCGGCAAGGCCGACGGCACGGCGGTGGAGCTGTCGGACATTGCCAGCGGCTCGGGCGGCTTCGTGATCAACGGCCAGGCAGAGTACGACTACAGCGGCATTTCAGTCTCTTCTGCCGGCGACGTCAACGGAGACGGTCTGGCCGACCTGATCGTGGGCGCGTCCGAGGGCGACCCGGCGACGGGGGACCAGGCTGGGCGCAGCTATGTGGTGTTCGGCAAGGCCGGCGGCACGGCGGTGGAGCTGTCGGATATTGACGCTGGCCTGGGTGGCTTCGTCATCAATGGTCAGGCAGAGTACGACCACAGCGGCATTTCAGTCTCTTCAGCCGGCGACGTCAACGGCGACGGTCTGGCTGATCTGATCGTGGGCGCGTCCGACGGCGATCCGGCGACGGGGGACCAGGCCGGGCGCAGCTACGTGGTGTTTGGCAAGGCCGGCGGCATGGCGGTGGAGCTGTCGGACATTGCCAGCGGCTCGGGCGGCTTCGTGATCGACGGCCAGGCAGGGGAAGACGGCAGTGGCATTTCAGTCTCCGCAGCGGGAGACGTCAACGCAGACGGTCTGGCCGATCTGATCGTGGGCGCGTCCGACGCCGATCCGGCATCCGGGTCCGAGGCCGGGCGCAGCTACGTGGTGTTCGGCAAGGCCGACGGCACGCCCGTGAACCTGGGCGACGTGGCTGTGGGTGGTGATGCCGCTCTGGCGATTGACTTCACCGGTGACAGCGATCCGAACAGCTGGGCCGGCACCGCTGCCAGCGAAATTGCTCTGGGCGGCCAAGGTGACGACACGCTGGTGGGCAACGGCGGCGCCGATGTGCTGTACGGCGGCGCAGGCCGCGACACGCTGGTGCTCAACGCCGACAACATCGCCAGACTCTCCCTGGGCCTGACTGATGGGCGGTTGTCACGGGTGGACGGCGGTGGGGGCATCGACACGCTGGCCATCGATGGCGACAGCGTGACGCTGGACCTGAGCGTCATCGCCAACCAGGCCGCAGGCGACCTCCATACCGGCAGCCGCATTGCCAGCATCGAAAAAATCGACCTCACCGGCAGCGGCAACAACACGCTGATCCTGACGGTGGGCGACGTGCTCGACATGGCCGGCATGAACCTGTTCAACACCGGCAACGGCTGGAGCAACATCACGGGCAGTGCGCTGGGCGCCAGCGTGCAGCGCCACCAGCTGGTGGTCGATGGCGATGCGGGCGATGTGGTGAGCAGCCTTGAAGCGGCAGGCAGCAACACGGGAGAACTCGCTGGGCGCAGCTACGTGGTGTTCGGCAAGGCCGACGGCACGGCGGTGGAGTTGTCGGACATTGACGCTGGCTCGGGCGGCTTTGTGATCAACGGCCAGGATTTGAATGACCGCAGCGGCATTTCAGTCTCTTCAGCGGGCGATGTCAACGGAGACGGTCTGGCCGATCTGATCGTGGGGGCGCACGAAAGTGACCCGGCAGCGGGTTCAGCTGCCGGGCGCAGCTACGTGGTGTTCGGCAAGACCGACGGCACGGCGGTGGAACTCTCGAACATTGACGCTGGCGTGGGAGGCTTTGTGATCAATGGCCAGGCATCGCTTGATCGCAGCGGTTATTCGGTCTCGTCACCGTGAGCAGCGACGGGCAAACCTATGCGGTTTACAACAGCACGGCAGGCACGCTGGCGCAGATGCTGGTGGATGTGGACATCACCCGAACAGGCGTGGTCATGTGAGAATTTGGGCAGCCGCCCGCGGCTGCCCAAACTCTCCACGCTGGCAAGCAGCCGGGGCAGTGTCGGCGGCCAGAGCCGGGTCACCGATTGGGCGGAGGGGCTGGGGAGGCCGAGTTCATGCAAACTCGAGCCTGTTCAATACCCCCGTACGCCACTTCGCCGAACCCATGAACGCCGTGATCCCCATTCGCTCGCTCAACGCACCTCAGGGCCGAGGTCGCCCACGCCACACCCCCAAGGGACGCCAGGTGCAACCCCTTGCACTGGCGCGGGTCGAGGCCCTGTGCATGGGGTTGTCACCACGTGCCGACCTGCTGATCGAACACCTGCACCGCCTGCAGGACGGCGAGGGCGCCTTGCGCCACGGTCACCTGGCCGCGCTGGCCGAACGGCTGCGCCTGAGCCAGGTGGAGGTGTTCGAAGTGGCGAGCTTCTACCACCACTTCGAGATCGTGGACGACGACACCGCCGTGCCCGACACCGTGGTGCGGGTGTGCACCAGTCTGTCTTGCGCCATGGCCGGTGGTGAAACCTTGCTGGCCGATCTGCGCACGGCTTTGGCGGGCGATGCCAGCCTGCGGGTGCAGGAGGCCCCCTGCATCGGCCAGTGCCATGTGGCGCCAGCGGCCTGTGTGGGACAGCGGCAGTTGCCCCAGGCCAGTGTGGCCGGCGTTCAACAGCTGCTTGCGCGTGGCGAGACCCGGCCGCGTGAGCTGACCGACCCAGCGCCTTCCGGCTTCCCGCAACTGCGGCGCTTACTCGCTGGCGAGATCGTTGGTGACCAGGTGCTTGCCGAACTCAAGGCGTCGAACCTGCGTGGCCTGGGTGGCGCCGGTTTTCCGGCCTGGCGAAAGTGGGAAACGGTGCGTGCACAACCCGGCCCGCGCAACATGGTGGTGAACATCGACGAAGGCGAGGTCGGCACGTTCAAGGACTGGCAGGTGCTGAGCAGCACGCAGGCCGGCGCACCGCAGATGCTCGAAGGCCTGCTGATTGCCGCACAGGTGGTTGGCGTGGATCGCGTGTGGATCTACCTGCGGGACGAGTACCACGACGTGCGCGAACTGCTCACGCGCGAACTGCGCCGGCTCGACGCCACCCTGCTCATGCTGGCGGCCGAGCACCCCGGCTACACGCCCCCGGTCATCGAACTGCGGCGCGGCGCGGGTGCCTACATCTGCGGCGAAGAATCGGCGCTGATTGAATCGGTGGAGGGCAAGCGCGGGCTGCCGCGCCTGAAGCCGCCCATCGTCGCGATGCACGGCGTCTTCGGCCGGCCCACGCTGGCCCACAACCCCGAGACGCTGTGGTGGATTTCGACGATTGTGGAGAAGGGTGGCGCCTGGCTGGCCGGCCAGGGGCGGCGCGAGCGCAACGGGCTGCGACGTTTCTCGGTGTCGGGCCGTGTGAAGAAACCCGGCGTTCACCTGGCGCCCGCCGGCATCACCTTGCGCGAGCTGGTGGAGGAGTTTGCGGGCGGCATGGCCGAAGGCCACGAGCTGTACGCGTACCTGCCTGGCGGCGCATCGGGCGGCATCCTGCCTGCGTCGCTGGCCGATGTGCCGCTCGATTTCGACACGCTGTTCGAGCACGGCAGCTTCATCGGCTCGATGGCCGTGGTGGTGTTGAGCCAGCAGGACAGGGCGCGCGATGCCGCGCAGAACCTGATGCAGTTTTTCGAGCACGAATCCTGCGGCCAGTGCACGCCGTGCCGCTCGGGCACCAGCAAGGCGGTACAACTCATGCAGGCCCCTGTATGGGACGCGCCCCTGCTCGGCGAACTCTCGCAGGTGATGCGCGACGCCAGCATCTGCGGCCTTGGCCAGGCGGCACCCAACCCGGTGGACAGCGTGCTGCGGTTCTTTGCGCACGAAGTGAATGGAGAGAATGCGGCATGAAAACCAATGACCTGCCCAAAGACGCGACTCCGATTGCCTTCACGCTCGATGGCCGCTTGGTGGAAGCCGCACCGGGCGAGACCATCCTGAAAGCCGCGCAGCGCATGGGCGTGGAAATTCCTCACCTGTGCCATATGGACGGCCTGCGCAGCCCTGGCAACTGCCGCGCCTGCGTGGTGGAGATCGAAGGCGAGCGCGTGCTGGCGCCTTCGTGCTGCCGCGCGCCCACGCCGGGCATGGTGGTGCAGGTGGCGAGCACACGCGCCACGGTGGCGCGCAAGACGGTGCTGGAGTTGTTGCTGGCCGACGCACCGGGCACCAGCGAACTCAAGTTCGACAGCGAGCTGACGCAATGGGCCGACAGCGTGGGCGCGCAGTCCGGGCGTTTCCCGCAGCGCCTGCCAGCCACGCAGGACTTGAGTCATCCGGCCATGGCGGTGAACCTCGACGCCTGCATCCAGTGCACTCGCTGCATCCGCGCCTGCCGCGAGACGCAGGGCAACGACGTGCTGGGGCTTGCGTTTCGCGGTGGTCACGCGCAGATCGTTTTCGACCAGAACGATGCGCTCGGTGAGAGCACCTGCGTGGCCTGCGGTGAGTGCGTGCAGGCTTGCCCCACGGGGGCGATCGCGCCGGCCAATGGTGCCTACCAGAAGCCTTCGCAGCAACAGGTGGACTCGGTGTGTCCGTATTGCGGCGTGGGCTGCCAGCTCACCTACCACGTGAGCGACGGAAAGATCCAGCACGTCGAGGGCATCGCCGGGCCAGCCAACGAGGGGCGCCTGTGCGTGAAGGGTCGCTTTGGCTTCGATTACGCACACAGCCCCGAGCGGCTCACACGCCCGTTGATCCGCCGCGCCGATGCGCCGAAAGACCCGCTCTCGATCGAGCGCCGCAACTGGCGCGAGCTGTTCCGCGAAGCCAGCTGGGACGAAGCGCTGGACGCCGCCGCAGCGGGCTTTCAGCGCGCCATGGCCAGCACCCCAGCGCGCGGGCGCCAGGGCCCGGTGGCGGGCTTCGGCTCGGCCAAGGGCACGAACGAAGAGGCCTACCTGTTCCAGAAGCTGATCCGCACCGCTTTCGCCACGCACAACGTCGACCACTGCACGCGCCTGTGCCATGCATCGAGCGTGGCCGCGCTCATGGAGGGCCTGGGCTCAGCTGTGGTCACCAACCCGCTGCGCGACGTGCAGCACGCCGACTTCGTGCTGCTGATCGGCGCCAACCCGGCCCAGAACCACCCGGTGGGCGCGAGCTGGATCAAGAACGCCACGCGGCGTGGCATGAAGCTGGTGCTGGCCGATCCGCGCCGCACCGAGCTGGCGCGCCATGCATGGAAGCACCTGGGCTTCCAGCCCGGCAGCGATGTGGCTCTGCTCAACGCGCTGCTGCACACCATCGTGTTTGAAGGCCTCACCGATCCGGCCTACATCGAGGCGCACACACTGGATTTCGCGCAACTGAAGGCGCACCTGATTGATTTTTCGCCCGAAGCGATGGCACCGGTCTGCGGCATCGACGCGCCCACGCTGCGCGAGGTGGCGCGCGCCTACGCCACGGCCAAGAACAGCATGATCCTCTGGGGCATGGGCATCAGCCAGCACACGCACGGCACCGACAACGCGCGCTGCCTCATTGCCCTCTCGCTCATCACCGGCCAGATCGGCCGCCCGGGCACCGGCCTGCACCCGCTGCGCGGGCAGAACAACGTGCAGGGTGCGAGCGACGCGGGCCTGATCCCCATGGTGCTGCCCGACTACCAGAAGGTGGGCGACCCGCAGGCACGCGCGAACGCCGAACGGTTGTGGAACCTGGCTCCCGGCACGCTGATCGGCGAGGCCGGCCTCACGGTGGTGGAGATCATCGACGCAGCGCACCGCCGAGAGATCCGCGCCATGCTGATCCAGGGTGAAAACCCGGCCATGAGCGACCCCGATGCAGCGCACGCCCGCGAAGCGCTGGCGGGGCTGGACCACCTGGTGGTGCAGGACATCTTCCTGACTGAAACCGCCAGCCTGGCCGACGTGGTGTTGCCCGCCACCGCCTGGCCCGAGAAGACCGGCAGCGTCACCAACACCGACCGCTGCGTGCAGCTCGGCCGCAAGGCAGTGCCTGCGCCGGGCGAGGCCCGTGCCGACGCGTGGATCACCGAGCAGCTTGCGCGCCGCCTCGGCCTCGCATGGGCGTACGACGTGGCGCCCGACGGCACCGCCGACGACCATGCCGGCTTGGGCATTGGTGCCGTGTTCGAGGAAATGCGCGCGCTCATGCCCAGCATCGCGGGCCTGTCCTGGGCCAGGTTGCGGCGCGAAGGTGCGGTGACGTATCCGGTAACCAGCGAAGACGAGCCAGGGCGTTCGGTGGTGTTCACCGACGGATTCCCCACCGACAGCGGCCGCGCGCGCCTGGTGGGTGCGGGTGTCACACCGCCAGCCGAGGTGCCCGATGCCGAGTTCCCCATGGTGCTCATCACGGGTCGCCAGCTCGAACACTGGCACACCGGCAGCATGACGCGGCGCAGCGAGGTGCTCGATGCGCTGGAACCTGGCCCGGTGGTCAGCCTGAATCCCGCCACCGCCCAGCGCCTGGGCCTGAGCGCTGGCGCGCTGGCGCGGGTGCGGTCGCGAAGAGGGCAGGTGGCGCTGGCGGTGCGGGTTGACGACGCGATGCCGCTGAATGCCGCCTTCATTCCCTTCGCCTACGCCGAAGCCGCCGCCAACCTGCTCACCAACCCGGCGCTGGACCCGGTGGGAAAAATCGCCGAACTGAAGTACTGCGCCGTTGAGGTGAGTGCCGACAAGGCATTGGTTTGAGGTGGCGCAAGCCCGCTTGAACTTGGGTCGTTAAGATGGACTCGCACCTTATCGGGTGCGAAGTTCCTGAAGACAACCAGACTCAAGGAGATTTGCCATGTTCAAGAAAATCCTTCTGCCCACCGACGGCTCCAGCCTCGCCGCGCTGGCCACGCGCACCGCAGTGCAATTGGCCAAAAGCCAGAACGCGCAGATTGTGGGTGTGTACGTGATCGACCCGTTCCCCTACATCGGCATCGGCGACGCATCGGCCGTGGGCCTTCAGGCCTACCTGACCGAAGCCAAGAGCGCGGCCGGCCAGGCACTCGACGCCGTCAAGCTGGCCTGCGCCGCCGAGGGCGTGTCCTTCGCGGGTGACACGATCGAGCGCAATGTGGTCTACGAAGGCATCATCGAAACGGCCGACGCCGAAGGCTGCGATCTCATCGTCATGGGCTCGCACGGCCGCCAGGGCGTCAAGGCGCTGATCCTGGGCAGCGTCGCGCAGAAAGTGCTCACGCACTCGAAGATGCCCGTGTTGATCGTCAAGTCGTAGCGGTCACCGGCGGAATTTTCCGCTGGCGTCGATGATCGACAGGTCGGCGAAATCCAGGCCCGTGTGGCTGTTCGGGCCGTAGCTCACGGTAAGGCCCCCCAGGTCGTAGTTGCGCAGGCCTTCCAGCGCATCGCGCAAGCTGCCTGGGGTGGCGCCGGGACCTGCGCGCTTCAGCCCCTCGGTCAACACCTTGGCGGCTGCATAGCCCTCCATCATCGCGGGAGACACCCCGGGCAACCCCTTGGCTTTGGCGAACTCCTGCGCTTCCTTGATGAGCGGGTAAGCCACCGAGCGCTCGTTCGGAAACACCTGCGTCACGATCACGCCGCGAGCGTGCTCGCCCAGCAGCTTGATGAACCCGTCGGACGCATTGTTCGACAGCGTGACCACCTGCGCCCGCGAACCGGCGGAGCGGATCGCCTTCACCGCATTGGCGGTGTTGCCGGCCGAAGCGATCACCAGCACCGCCTGCGCATTGCTCTCGTTGACGCGCTTGGCCAGATCGGTGAAGTCTGGTTTGTCGCGAGGCGACTTCTCGTGCACCACCGGCTTCTGGTTGACCTTGGCAAAGCCCTTGAGCGCGCCGGCGGCGGAGTCGGCGCCAAACGAATCGTCGGTCTCGATCATGGCAATGCGTGTGATGCCGATGCTCGCCAGGTGCTCCACCGCTTTGGCGGCCTCGCGCTGGTAGGTGGCCCGCACGTTGAACACCCACGGATGCACCGGCTCGTGCAGCACCATGGCGCCCGTGCTCGGGCCCACCAGCGGTACCTTCAGCTCGGTCAGCACTGGCAGCAGCGCCTGCGAATGCGGTGTACCCCGGTTCAGGAACAGCGCCAGCACGCGTTGCCTGGTGACCAGTTCGCGCGCCACCTCTACCGTCACCTTGGGGTCGAACTTGTCGTCCACAGTGATGAGCTCGATCTTCTGGCCGTTCACGCCACCGCGCGCATTGATGGTGTCGAAGTACAACTTCGCACCCTCGTGGTTTTCCTTCACGCCGGCCGCCACCGAGCCGGTGAAGCCTGAAGGCATGCCGATGCGCAGCTGGGCCCAGGCGGGGGCGGTAAAGGTGATCAGGCCGGCGAGGCCGAGGAGGGCGAAGGTCTTCTTGAGGTGCATATGGTTCTTTTTCATAGGGGGAGGTCTCCGGAGGTGGCCTGAGTCTAGGCAGCGCCCCGAGGTAAGAAATTGTGGATATGACGTACCGCGACGCGGCTTTGTCACACCCCTCCGTAGAATGTTCGGCTCCCCATCTGGAGCCCCTGCATGTCCGACGCCTTCCTGCCCGCTGAGCTGTCTGCGGCCGCGATTTCAACCGCTTCTCCCGCCGACGGGATCGAGCAATCGATGGAAGGCGGTTCCGGGCTGATCCGCATCCGCGGCGCGCGCCAGCACAACCTGAAAAACCTCGATCTGGACATCCGCACCGGCGAACTCACCGTGGTCACCGGGCCGAGCGGTTCGGGCAAGTCCAGTCTCGTGTTCGACACCCTTTTCGCCGAGGGCCAGCGGCGGTACGTGGAGACCTTCAGCGCCTACGCGCGGCAGTTCCTGGACCGCATGGACAAGCCGGCGGTGGACCGGGTGGAAGGCGTCCCCCCGGCCATCGCCATCGACCAGACCAACCCGGTGCGCAGCTCGCGCTCCACGGTCGGCACCATGACCGAGCTCAACGACCACCTGAAGCTGCTGTTTGCGCGCGGCGCCGACCTGTTCGACCGCGAAACCGGTGCGCCCGTGCGCCACGACTCGCCCGAATCCATCTTCGCTGAGCTGCAGGCGCGCGCCGCTGCAGCGGGGGATCCGCGGCTGGTGGTCACCTTTCCGGTTGAGCTGCCGGTCAGCACCACGCCCGAAGAGGTCGAACAGTGGCTTTCGGCCAGTGGCTACACGCGTGTGCAGGCCGAGCGCACGGTGCAGCGTGAAGCTGCAGCCGAGCCTGAGGCCAAGGGCAAGAAGAAGGCAAAGCCGGTCATTGAAGCGGTGAAACTGCTCGACGTGGTGGCCGACCGTTTTCGCATGAGCACCACCGAGCCCGTACGCGTGATGGAGGCCATCGAGGTGGGCTTGAAGCGCGGCGGCGGCAAGCTGATGGTCTATGCGCTGAAATTGGAATCTGACCCCCATTCCGGGGAGCCCGACATCTGGCGGTTTTCGACGGGCCTGCATTGCCCGGAGAGCGACATTCGCTACGCCGAGCCCACGCCTTCCATGTTTTCTTTCAATTCCGCCGTGGGCGCCTGCGAGGCCTGCCGGGGGTTCGGGCGGGTGATCGGGGTGGACTACGGGCTGGTCATTCCGAACGACAAGCTCACGCTGCGCGCTGGCGCCATCAAGGTGTTCCAGACGCCGGCCTGGAAGGAGTGCCAGGACGACATGATGCGGCACGCCGAGGCGGCCGGCATTCCGCGCGACACGCCCTGGGCCAAGCTCACACCCGAGCAGCAGCAGTGGGTGAAGGGCGGCTCACCGCAGTGGAACGGCAAGTGGAACCAGCAGTGGTATGGCGTGGACCGGTTCTTCGTGTACCTGGAGAGCAAGGCCTACAAGATGCACATCAGGGTGCTGCTCTCCAAATACCGAAGCTACACCGAGTGCCCCAGCTGCCGCGGCGCGCGCCTGAAAAACGACAGCCTGCTCTGGCGCATCGGCACCAGGGCGCAGGCCGATGCGGTGCTGCCTGCAGACAAGCGTTACATGCCGCAGGGCGTGAAGTGGAGCCGGGCGCAGCTGGAAGCGTTGCCGGGTCTGTGCCTGCACGACCTGATGCTGATGCCACTGGACCGGCTGCGCACCTTCTTCAGCACGCTCGACGAGGCGCTGCCGCCCGCTGGCTCAGACGCCTCCGGCCAGGCCCAGGCATTGCGCCTGCTGCTCGACGAGATCAACACCCGCGTGCGCTACCTCTGCGAGGTCGGCATCGGTTACCTCACGCTCGACCGCCAGAGCCGCACGCTGTCTGGCGGGGAGGTGCAGCGCATCAACCTCACCACCGCGCTGGGCACTTCGCTGGTGAACACGCTGTTTGTGCTCGATGAACCCAGCATCGGCCTGCACCCGCGCGACATGGCGCGCATCGTCGACGCCATGCTGCGCCTGCGCGACGCGGGCAACACGCTGGTGGTGGTGGAGCACGACCCGGCGGTCATGCTCGCGGCCGACCGGCTGATCGACATGGGCCCGGGCCCCGGTGAGCGCGGCGGCGAGATCGTGTTCGACGGCACGCCCGAAGCGATTCGCACGGCCGACACGCTCACCGGCGCCTACCTGGGCTCACGCAAGACTGTGGGCATGGGCTTCAAGCGCATGGTCACCGACAACACGCCGCGCCTCATCCTGGAAGGTGCGCGCGAACACAACCTGAAGAATGTGTCGGTCGAGTTTCCGCTGCAGCGCATGGTGGTGGTCACCGGCGTGTCGGGCTCGGGCAAGTCCAGCCTCATTCAAGATGTGCTCGCACCCGCGCTGCTGCGCCACTTCGGCAAGTCCACCGACAGCCCCGGCGCACACGACCGTCTGCTGGGTGCCGACCATCTCTCAGAGGTTGTGTTCGTCGATCAGTCGCCCATCGGCAAGACGGCGCGCTCCAACCCGGTGAGCTACGTGGGCGCGTGGGACGCCATCCGCGCGCTGTTCGCCGACGCGCCGCTCGCGCGCCAGCGCAGCTACACACCGGCCAAGTTCAGCTTCAACAGCGGCGACGGGCGCTGCCCCACCTGCGGCGGCTCGGGCTTCGAGCATGTGGAAATGCAGTTTCTGAGCGACGTGTACCTGCGTTGCCCGGACTGCGACGGCAAGCGCTACCGGCCCGAGATTCTGGAAGTGAAGATCGAACGCGCAGGGCGGCATTTCAATGTGGCCGACGTGCTGGACCGCACCGTGAGCGAAGCCGCCGCCCTGTTCGCCAGTGACCGCGAAGTCATCCGCGCGTTGCAGCCCATCGTGGACGTGGGCCTGGAATACGTGAAGCTCGGCCAGCCCGTGCCCACGCTCTCGGGCGGCGAAGCGCAGCGCCTGAAGCTCGCCGGTTTCCTGGCCGAAGCCGCGAAGTCTGCCAGCGCGAGCCGCCAGCCGCTCTCGCGCAAGGGCACGCTGTTCCTGTTCGACGAACCCACCACCGGCCTGCACTTCGACGACATCGCCAAGCTCATGCGCTCGCTGCGCAAACTGCTCGATGCCGGCCATTCGCTGGTGGTGATCGAGCACAACCTGGACGTGATCCGCGCGGCCGACTGGCTGATCGACCTCGGCCCGGAGGGCGGCGACGCAGGCGGCCTGGTGGTGGCCGAAGGCCCGCCTGAGGTCATGCGCGAGCACCCCACCAGCCACACCGCGAAGGCCCTGCGCGATTACGCACTCTCCATGGGCGAGGTGCACGAGGTCAACGAACCCGGTGTCGGGCATCGATACCGCGCCGCAGTTCGACCCCGTCGCAAGCCGCGCCATTCCAACGCAATTCAGATCGTCAACGCCAAGGAACACAACCTGAAGAACCTGAGCGTGGACATCCCGCGCGGCAAGTTCAATGTGATCTCCGGTGTCTCCGGTTCGGGCAAGAGCACGCTGGCGTTCGACATCCTCTTCAACGAAGGCCAGCGCCGCTACCTGGAAAGCCTGAACGCCTACGCGCGCAGCATCGTGCAGCCGGCCGGGCGGCCTGAGGTGGACGCGGTGTATGGCATTCCGCCCACCGTGGCGATCGAGCAGCGGCTCTCGCGCGGCGGGCGCAAGAGCACGGTGGGCACCACCACCGAGGTGTGGCATTTCCTGCGCCTGCTCTACGTGAAGCTCGGCACGCAGCACTGCGTGCACGACGGGGCGGCGGTGATGCCGCAAAGCGCCGACAGCATCGCGGCGGCCATCCTTTCGCGCTACAAGGGCAAGCACATTGGCCTGCTGGCGCCGCTGGTGGTCAACCGCAAAGGGGTCTACACCGAGCTGGCCGACTGGGCGCGTCCGCGAGGGCACACCCATCTGCGCGTGGACGGCGAGTTCCTGCCCACCACCGGCTTCCCGCGCATCGACCGTTTCAAGGAACACACCATCGAGCTGCCGGTGGCCGACTTCGTGGTCAGCGCCGACCACGAGGCCGCGCTGCGCCAGCAACTCAACAAAGCGTTGGAGATCGGCAAGGGCGTGGTGCATGTGCTCACGCCGCTGGACGGCCTGGCGCAGGCGCTGGCTGAAGGCGCGTCCACGCGCGAGCTCGGCAAGCTGGAGGTGTTCTCCACCACACGCGCCTGCCCGGTCTGCGCCACCAGCTACCCCGAACTTGACCCGCGCCTTTTCTCCTACAACAGCAAGCATGGCTGGTGCCCCGATTGCGTGGGCACCGGCGTGGCGCTCTCGCGCGACCAGCGCAAGGTGCTCGACGACTCGGTGCGCGACGACAAGGAACGCGGACGAGAACAGAGTTTTGCCGAACCCGAGGTGGAAGACATCGTGGACCAGGCCTGCCCCACCTGCGAGGGCACGCGACTGAACGCACAGGCGCGCGCGGTTCGATTCGCTGGGGTGGGCATCACCGACGTGGCGCGGCTCGCGGTGGGTGATGTGCGCCTTTGGGTGAAAGGGTTGCTGAAGGACACAGGCATGAGTCAGCGCGAATCCGACATCGCCCGCGACCTGCTGCCCGAAATCGAAAGCCGCCTCGCGTTTCTTGAAGAAGTGGGCCTGAACTACCTCACGCTGGACCGGGGCGCGCCCACGCTGTCCGGCGGCGAAGCCCAGCGCATCCGCCTGGCCGCGCAGCTCGGCAGCAACCTGCAAGGGGTGTGCTACGTGCTGGACGAACCCACCATCGGCCTGCACGCGCGCGACAACGCCATCTTGCTCAATGCGCTGCACAAACTCGGCGAGCAAGGCAACACGCTGGTGGTGGTCGAGCACGACGAAGACACCATCCGCCGCGCCGACCACATCATCGACATTGGCCCCAGCGCGGGCAAACGCGGTGGGCGTGTGGTGGCGCAGGGCTCGGTGGCCGATCTGTCGGCGAACTCGGAGTCGGTGACAGGGCGCTATCTGCTGCATGCGATGAAGCACCCGCTGCAGGCGAGGCGCCCGGTCTTGCCAGCGAGTGCCACCGATCACTGGCTCCAGGTGAAAGCAGCCCAGCTGCACAACCTGAACCAGCTCGACGCGTCCGTGCCACTGCAGCGCCTGGTCGTCATCACCGGCGTCTCGGGATCGGGAAAGTCCACGCTGGCGCGCGACGTGTTGCTGACCAACGTGGCCACCGCCGTGAGCCAGCGAAGCACCTTTGCCGGGCGCACTGCCTGGGACAAAGGGCAGCGCCCCACGTGGACCGGTTGCGAAAAGCTGCTGGGCACCGAAGTGGTGGACCGCGTGCTCGAAGTCGATCAGACGCCCATAGGCAAGACGCCGCGCAGCTGCCCAGCCACCTACATCGGCTTCTGGGACACGGTGCGCAAGCTGTTTGCCGACACGCTCGAAGCCAAGGCGCGCGGCTACGCCCCGGGGCGTTTCAGCTTCAATACCGGCGAAGGTCGTTGCCCCGGCTGCGAAGGGCAGGGCATGCGCACGATCGAGATGAGCTTCCTGCCCGACGTGAAGGTGCCGTGCGAGGTCTGCCACGGCGCGCGCTTCAACCCCGAGACGCTGGCCGTGACGTGGAAGGGCAAGAGCATCGGGGATGTGCTGCGAATGGAGGTGGACGAGGCGGTCGAGTTCTTCGCTTCCATGCCCAACATCGCGCACCCCTTGCAACTGCTGAAGGATGTGGGGCTGGGCTACCTCACGCTGGGCCAGCCCAGCCCCACGCTGTCGGGCGGCGAAGCGCAGCGCATCAAACTGGTGACCGAACTCAGCAAGGTGCGTGACGACGTGACGCGTCGCGGGCAGAAGGCCCCGCACACGCTGTATGTGCTGGACGAACCCACGGTGGGCCTGCACATGGCCGACGTGGAAAAACTCATCCGCGTGCTGCACCGCCTGGTGGATGGCGGCCACAGCGTGGTGGTGATCGAGCACGACCTGGACGTGATGGCCGAGGCCGACTGGATCATCGACCTGGGTCCAGAAGGCGGGGCGGGCGGTGGCCGCATCGTGGCCGCTGCACCGCCCGATGAAGTGGTGCGGCTGGACACGCATACGGGGCGTGTGCTGGGGCCGGTGCTGGCGCGGGTGTGATCGCTTGACCCAGCACCAGGTCATCCACATTCAGGCCGAGGCGCCGGCCAAGCCGGCGCTGGGTACCCCGTGCAACGGATGCGGCGTGTGCTGCCTCTCGGAGCCTTGCCCATTGGGTCGGGTGATCTCGCGCAGGCGCCTGGGGGCCTGCGATGCGTTGCGGTGGGATGGTGAAGGAAAGATCTACCGCTGCGGCGCACTCGTGGACACCGAAGCGGTGCTGGGCCCGCGCTGGCGCTGGGCGGCGCCCGTGGTGCGGCGGCTGGCCCGGCGCTGGATCGCCGCTGGTGTGGGCTGCGACGCCACGCTGGAAGCCCGTCGGCTCTAACGCAGCATCGCCCAGATCACACCCGCGGCCAGTGCCACGGCTACCCACAGCAGCAGGCGAGTGCGCACACGCAGCAGTTCCACGGCGCTGACCAGCCGCGCGTTCTGTTCGGCCAGCTCGGTCAGGGTCTGCGCCATCTGCTCCTGAACCACGGACTGCTGGTCGATCAGCTGACGCGCTTCCACCAGCCGGTTTTTCAGTTCACCCAGGCTCGGCGGCGCCTGGCCCAGGTCCAGCGGGTCGGCGCGGGGTACCGGGGGCAGCGGCGTCTTCTGCCGGTCCATCAGTTTGCGGGCGGCGTTCAGCACCTTGGGCGCGTGTTCGATCACGTCGCCCCAGGGAATCACTTTCAGGGCCAGCAGCCAGGGAAGGGCCATGGGAATTCCTCTCTGTGTGTCGGTGGGCACCCAGTGGGATGCAGCTTAACCCGGGTGGGTTCCCACAGATGGGGATGGCCCGGCCCGTCTCAACAGCCACCAGCCCCCGCCCGCCACTGCCAGCAGCAGCGCCGGAAAGCCGAGGGTGGGCGCCCACTGAAGCGCGGCGGCTCCCAGAGCAGGCGCCAGCACGCCGCCCAGCGTGTAAGACAGCACCAGCACGGCGGTGCTGTTGACCAGCGTGATGCCTTCTTCGCGCGAACCGATGTCGATCATGGCCAGCGTGTACAGGCAACCGCCTGCGCCACCCCAGAGGAAGGCCACCGGGGCTGCCAGCCAGGGCTTGCTGGCGACAAAGGGAATGACGAGCGTCGCGGCCAGCGTCACGAGGGCACAGGCGCGCATGAGTGTGAGGCGCGCAGCGCGCTCATCGCCCCAGCGCCGTGTGGGGTGGTGTGACATGCGGTCGGCCAGCACACCGGCGGGCAGCATCATGATGGCGCTGCCCAGGCCGCTGGCGGACACCAGCAGCGCGGCCAGCGTGGCGCCCAGCCCCAGCGCCAACCCGTACAGCGGCAGGATGGAGGTGAGGCCGCTTTCGAAGAAGCCGCCGACGAAACCCACCGTCATGATCAGCGGGTGCGCGCGCAGCGCATGCCACACGCCAGAGAGTCCCACGTGCGCGCTGTGCGCATCGGCCGCGGCCGGCACGCGCGGAATCAGCAGGCTCCAGCACAGGCCCAGCACCGTGAATCCCAGGGCGATCCACAGCGCAGCGTTGCTCTGCGCGCCGGCCCAGGCCAGTACCAGCGGCCCGAGCACGAAGGTGGTGCCCACCATGGTCTCGAAGATGCCCACGTTGCGCCCGCGCTGGTGTGAGGGCGAGAACTCGGCCACCACGGCTTCGGCCAGCACCCAGCGCAGGCCGGCGGCCATGCCTTCGATGAAGATGCAGACGAACCACACTACCAGCGAATCGCTGAAGATGAAGCCGCCAATGGCGAGCACCGGCACGAAGGCCGCGAGCCACAGCGATGGACGCCGACCCAGGCGCTGCGTGATCGCCGAGGCAAACGGCGTCATGGCAAAGATGCCGAGCCAGCCCGTGGCCACGAACACGCCAGCGAGCGCGGTGGACACACCGTCTCCCTTCAGGCGCAACAACAGCAGCGGCATGAGCATGAAGTAGCCCACCAGCTGGAAGAAGGTGGAGCCGAAGATGGCGAACAGGCCCAGCGGTGCGTTTTCGATCGGACGGGCTGGTGCAGGGCCCATACCCGTGTGCTGCGGTGGCAGCGGGTGCTCGCTCATCGGCCCGGCGCGTCCAGCACGGCCGCTGCCACCTCGGCGAAACCGGCGCCGCGTTCGCCTTGCGCCACGTAGCTCGGGTGGTGCGAAAGCGCGCCCCAGAATCGCGCCACGTTGGCCACACCCACGCTGTGCGGAAAGTGGGCGAACATGCGCGCGTCGTTGGTGGAATCGCCCACGTAGACCCATCGGTCCAGTTCGTCATCCAGCACGCGGCCCAGGCGTTCACGCACGATCCAGCGCGCGCCGGCCAGCTTGTCGTGGTCTCCGATCCAGCCGTTGATGTGGATCGAACTCACGGTGGCATTCAGGCCTTCCGCCTGCATGATGCGCACCACCTGCGCGATCTCCCCTTCACTCAGGTGGGCGAACTCGCTGTGGTCGATCGCGATGTCGGTCTCGCGCCCTGGGCTGTCCTCGGCCAGCCGCGCCTGCGGCAACTCGGCCAGCACGAGCTGCGCCACCGCTTGCAGCCGCTGGAAGTTGGCCGCGCGGGTTTTCGTGTCCTGCAGGTAGGCGCGGCAGAGTTCGCCATCGTCCCCGCGCCACAGGGCCACGGCGCCGTTTTCCGCCACGATTGCGCCCACCGGCCAGTCCAGCGCAAAGGCCTCGCTCCAGCCCGCCGGCCGCCCGGTGATGGCCAGCACCGGCAAGCCGGCTGCGCGCAGGCGGTGCAGTGCTAGCAGGGCATCGGGCGTGATGGCTCCGTCGGTCGTGAGGGTATCGTCGATGTCGGTCAGCACGCCGTGAATCCCGGCACGGGCCGACGCGGGCCAGCGGTGGAGTGGAGGTTTATCCATGGAAGGCGGGCAGTTTCTCACAGCCGCTGAAACCCCTGTATCGGCTAGAATCCCTGGATCCGAGGAGCGTTGCAGCGTCCCACCGACTTGTTCGGCAGCGGGGCGTGAGGCTCGGACCATCCATGCAACGACGCTCATCCACATCCCGTGTGATGAGTTCATTTCGACTCCCCTAGCGAGATGTGGTTTGTCCATCCTTACTGGAGCGAACCATGAATGCCCGTCTGAACAACCCCACCTTCACCGATTGCGCGATCGCCGATATCGCCCTGGCCGATTGGGGCCGCAAAGAGATCAAGATTGCCGAGACCGAAATGCCCGGTCTGATGGCCATCCGCGAGGAATTCGCCGCCAAGCAGCCCTTGAAGGGCGCGCGCATCACCGGCAGCATCCACATGACGATTCAGACCGCGGTGCTGGTCGAAACGCTGCAAGCCCTGGGCGCCAGCGTGCGCTGGGCCTCGTGCAACATTTTCTCCACGCAAGACCACGCTGCCGCCGCGCTGGTGGCCAATGGCACCCCGGTGTTCGCGCACAAGGGCGAAACCCTGACCGAATACTGGGACTTCACGCACCGCATCTTTGAATTCGGCGCGGCTGGCACCGAGGGCGAAGGCCCCAACATGATCCTGGACGATGGCGGCGACGCCACGCTCCTGATGATCCTGGGCCAGAAGGCCGAGAAGGATGCGTCCGTCATCAGCAAGCCGACCAGCGAGGAAGAAACCTGCCTTTACGCCGCCATCAAGGCCAAGCTCGCGCAGGACCCGACCTGGTACAGCCGCAAGGCCGCGCAGATCATCGGCGTGACCGAAGAGACCACCACCGGCGTGCACCGCCTGAAGGAAATGAGCGCGAAGGGCACACTGCCGTTCCGCGCCATCAACGTCAACGACTCGGTGACCAAGAGCAAGTTCGACAACCTGTACGGCTGCCGTGAAAGCCTGGTCGACGGCATCAAGCGCGCCACCGACGTGATGATCGCCGGCAAGGTCGCTTGCGTGGCCGGCTATGGTGACGTGGGCAAGGGCTCGGCCCAGGCGCTTCGTGCGTTGTCCGCGCAGGTGTGGGTGACCGAGATCGACCCCATCAACGCCCTGCAGGCCGCGATGGAGGGCTACAAGGTCGTGACCATGGAATACGCGGCCGACAAGGCCGACATTTTCGTGACCACCACCGGCAACAAGTCGATCATCACGCACGACCACATGGCCGCCATGAAGGACCAGGCCATCGTCTGCAACATCGGCCACTTCGACAACGAGATCGATATCGCCTCGATCGAGAAGTACACCTGGGACGAGATCAAGCCGCAGGTGGATCACGTGACTTTCCCCGACGGCAAGAAGATCATCATGCTGGCCAAAGGCCGCCTGGTGAACCTGGGCTGCGGCACCGGCCACCCCAGCTTCGTGATGTCGAGCTCGTTCGCGAACCAGACCATCGCGCAGATCGAACTGTTCTCGCACCCGGACAGCTACGACATCGGCAAGGTCTACGTGTTGCCCAAGCACCTGGACGAAAAGGTGGCACGCCTGCACCTGAAAAAGGTCGGCGCGATGCTGACCGAACTGACCGACGAGCAGGCCGCCTACATCGGCGTGCCCAAGCAAGGCCCGTACAAGCCCGACACCTACCGGTATTGATCCGCATGCGGGTCGACCAGTTGATGGTCGAGCGCGGCCTGGCAGCCACCCGATCGCAGGCCCAGCGGCTCATCGCTTCGGGCGTGCAGTGGCGGCTGCCGGGTGGTGACTGGAAAGCGGTGGCCAAGAACGGCGAGGAACTGCGCGATGCGGCCGAGCTGCGCCTGCTGGACACAGCTGAAACACGCTATGTCTCGCGCGGAGGTCTGAAGCTCGAAGGTGCCTTGCGGCACACCGGGCTCGACGTGAACGGGCTTCGCTGTCTCGACGTGGGGCAGAGCAGCGGTGGTTTCACCGACTGCCTGTTGCAGCACGGCGCCAAACAGGTGGTGGGCGTGGATGTGGGCCAGGGTCAGTTACATCCCTCGCTGCGAAGCGATTCGCGCGTGATCTGCATTGAGAAATGCAATGCGCGCGAGCTGTCGACCGACGTGTTGCGCGCTGCCGGTGGACCGCCTTCCTTCGACCTGATCGTGGGCGACCTGTCGTTCATTTCGCAAACGCTGGTGTGGCCCGCGCTCGTGCCGCTGCTCGCGGATCGCGCACACCTGCTGATGCTGGTGAAGCCGCAGTTCGAGTTGCAGCCAGAACAGATCGGCAAGGGTGGGCTGGTAAAGGACGTGGCGAGTTACGCCATCGTCCGCGAACGCATCGAACAAACCTGTGCCGCCACGGGTCTGCTGATGCGCGATTACTTCGAGAGCCCGATCACCGGGGGTGACGGGAACCGCGAGTTTTTTGTCTGTGCAATCCATGAGTCAAGGAGAGGACCGTGAGTCTTCCGATCAGCCTCGAATTTTTTCCGACCAAGACGGCCGAAGGCGCGGTCAAGCTGCGCGCGGTGCGCCAGCAGTTGTATGCGCTCAAGCCCGAGTTCTGCTCGGTCACCTTTGGCGCCGGTGGCTCCACTC
Organism: Hydrogenophaga sp. IBVHS1; assembly: GCF_002127265.1. GTDB lineage: Bacteria > Pseudomonadota > Gammaproteobacteria > Burkholderiales > Burkholderiaceae_C > Hydrogenophaga. Next base: position 193,317 of record NZ_NFUU01000001.1, read on the forward strand.
AGGACGGTACCCTGCAGGCGGTGAGCGAGATCATGGCCGAGGGCTGCCCTGCCGCGCCGCACCTGAGCTGCATTGGACAGTCGCGCGAGAGCATCCGCGAGCGGCTGGCGGCCTATTCGGCCGCCGGTATTCGCCGCATCGTGGCATTGCGCGGCGACCTCCCCAGTGGCTACGGCACGGGAGGTGAATTCCGTTACGCCAGCGACCTCGTGGCGTTCGTGCGGTCCGAGACCGGCGACCGTTTCCACATTGAAGTGGCGGCCTACCCGGAGACCCATCCGCAAGCGAAATCGCCGCTCAGCGATCTGGATGCTTTCGCGGCCAAGGTGAAAGCCGGCGCGAACTCGGGCATCACGCAGTATTTCTTCAACAGCGACGCGTACTTTCGCTACGTGGACGACCTGCATGCCATGGGCGTGGACGTGCCGGTGGTGCCGGGCATCATGCCCATCACCAGCTCCACGCAGCTCATGCGATTTTCCGACGCCTGCGGCGCCGAGATTCCGCGCTGGATACGCATGCGGCTTCAAGCGTTTGGCGACGACACGGCATCCATCAAGGCCTTCGGTCTCGATGTGGTGACCGACCTGTGCGACCAGTTGCGCAACGCCGGTGTGCCCGGCCTGCACTTCTACACCATGAACCAGAGCGGCGCGACCAGCGAGATCGTGCGTCGGCTGGCCCTGGCATGACCTTCAAGCCTGCGCTCGCCGCCCTGCTCGCCACTGTGCTGTGGCTGGGAGGTTGCGCCACGCGTGCGCCGTCCGCGCCCGACATGCCTGGCATGCCTGGCATGCCCGATGCGCTGCCGGGTGATGCCCAGGTTCAGGGTGAGATCGAACGCGGTCTGGCTTCGTGGTACGGCGAAAAGTTCCATGGCCGGCGCACCGCGAGCGGTGAGCCTTTCGACATGAATGACCTGACGGCTGCGCACAAGAGCCTGCCGTTCGGCACCCGCGTGCGAGTGCGTCACGCGCGGACGGGGCAGGAAGTTCTGGTGCGCATCAACGACCGTGGCCCGCACGTGCGGGGACGCATCATCGATCTGAGCCGCGCCGCTGCAGCCGCGATCGGCCTGGTGCAGACCGGCGTTGCGCCAGTTGTCGTGCTCAAAGACTAGCGTTCGTCGTAGCTCACCACCACGCGATCGGTGGTGGGCCTGGCCTGGCAGCTCAGCACGAAGCCTTTGTCGGTTTCCCAAGGCTCCAGGGTGAAGTTTTTCTCCATCGCCACAGCACCTTCGAGCACCTTGGCGCGGCAGGTGCAGCACACGCCGCCGCGGCACGACCATGGCAGGTCCAGACCGGCATTGAGGGCGACATCGAGCACGCGCTCATCGCGGTTCATGCGCAGCTCGTGGGGCTTGCCGTCGAGCACCACAGTCAGTGAAACGTCGCCCTCGGTTCGCACCGCCGGGTGTCCCAGCACCACGGCCTGCCGCTGGTCTGGTGACAGGGCTTCCAGCGTGGGCGAGGTGAACCGTTCTGTGTGCACGCGGTCGGGTCGCACGCCCGCATCGAGCAATGCCTTCTCGGTGGCCTCGATCATGGCTTCCGGGCCGCACACAAAGACCTCGTCCATGCTGCCCACAGGCAGCAGCGTGGCGATGAGTTCGCGCACCTTGTTGCCGTCGATTCGCCCTTCGAGCAACGGCACTTCCTGCGCCTGGCGCGAAAGAATGTGAATCAGCGTGAGCCGGCTGGCGTAGCGATCTTTCAGGTCCTGCAGCGCTTCGTTGAACATCACGCTGCCCATGCGGCGGTTGCCATACACCAGGGTGAATTTGCTGTCGGGCGATTCTTCCAGCGTGCTCGCCATGAGCGAGAGGATCGGCGTGATGCCCGAGCCCGCCGCAAAGCCCACGCGGTGGAGCGCCCGAGTCTTGTGCACGGTGAATCGGCCATCCGGCGGCATGGCCTTGAGTGTGTCGCCCACCTTGAGCGCGGACGCCGCCCAGTTGGAGAACACCCCGCCTTCCACCGGCCGAATGCCCAGCGTGAGTTCGCCTTGCCGGGTGTACGCGCTGCGCGGGCTGCTGATGGAATAGCTGCGCCGCACATCTTGCCCACCGATGGTGGCGCGCACAGTGAGAAACTGACCGGGCTCGAAGGCGAAAGCGGCGCGTTGGTCGGGAGGGACCGCGAGCGTCACGGCCACCGCGCCGGCGGCCTCGGGCGTGACGCGAGCGATCGGCAGTTCGTGGAAACGGGCGGCGGTGCTCATGGCGTCAATACGGTTTGAAGTAGTCGAAGGGTTCGAGGCAGGCGAGGCAGCGGTACATGGACTTGCAGGCGGTGGAGCCAAAAGGCGATGTCTCGGTGGTGTGGGTCGAGCCGCATTGCGGGCAGGGCACGGCGTCGCGCGACAGGGCCTGGCGCGAAAACTTCAGTACGTTGGTGCCCGCCTGGGCGTTGCTGCCGCACTGCGGTGGTGCGATACCGTAGGCGCGCAGCTTCTCCCGCGCACTCTCGCTCATCCAGTCGGTGGTCCACGCAGGTGCCAGCTGCGTGATCACTCGCGCCGAGTGGCCGGCGTTGGTGAGGGCCGCACGCACGTCGTCTTCGATCTGGCCCATGGCCGGGCAGCCGCTGTAGGTCGGCGTGATCACCACCTCGGGTGTGCCATCGGCGCCAGTGCGCACATCGCGCAGGATGCCGAGCTCGCGCAGGCTGATCACCGGAATCTCCGGATCGGCCAGGTCGGCGAGTGCATCCCAGATCTCGGCGTGCATGACGGGGTTCACCAGACAGCGTGGGGGTGCGCGCGCGCCAGACTCTGCATCTCCGCGAGCAGGAAACCCATGTGCTCGGAGTGCACGCCGAGCTTGCCCTGGGGCACGTAGCCCCGCCCGGCGGGGCGTTGCAGGGTGGCTTCGTTCAGTGTGTCGTCCAGCAGCGCATTCCAGCTGGCCTGGAGGCTGGCCACGTCAACGCCAGTGCCGGTCTTTACCGCGAGCGTTTCGGCTTCGCTGCCGATCCAGAATTCCTGGGTATAGGGAAGCAGGTGTTCAAGGGAAGCCTGCGCGCGCGCGCGCGATTCCGCGGTGCCGTCGCCGAAGCGCACCAGCCAGTCGCTGGCATGGCGCAGGTGGTAGCGCGTCTCCTTGATGGATCGTGCGGCGATGGCGGCGAGCTGCGCGTCGGCAGACGACTGCAGCCGGTCCCACACCAGCACCATCAGCGCGCTGTAGAGAAAGTTGCGGGTGATGGTGGTTGCGTAGTCGCGGTCACCCGTTGCGGTGCCAGCGAGTGGTCCGCTGTGCGGCAGTTCAAGCAGCGTGTGGTTGCGGAACTCGGCCACATCGCGAAAGTAGGCCAGCGTGTCTTCGGTGATGCGGCCGTCCTGACGTGCGCCCTGCAGGTGCGCGAAACGCCGGGCCTGGTCTGCGTCGTCGTTGATCAGTGCGGCCGCGTGCTGGTAGAGCAGCCGCGCCTGGCCCAGCAGGTCCAGGCTGTTGTTCGCCAGCGCCAGATCTTCTTCGAGGATCGGGCCGTGACCGCACCATTCGGCGTTGCGCTGACCCAGCACCAGCGCGTTGTCGGCCAGGTGCAGCAAGTAGTCGATCGGAGCGTGTGTCGGAGCTGCGACCATCACATGTGCCCCACTTTGTCCGGGATCTCGTAGAAGGTGGGGTGCCGATACACCTTGTCGGCAGCGGGATCGAAAAAGCTGTCCTTGCTGTCGGGCTCGCTGGCGGTGATGCTGCTGGACTGCACCACCCAGATGCTCACGCCTTCCTGGCGGCGCGTGTACACATCGCGTGCGAGGTGCAGCGCATGCTGCGCGTCGCTGGCGTGCAGGCTGCCGCAGTGCTTGTGTTCCAGGCCCTGCTTGCTGCGCACGAACACTTCCCAGAGCGGCCATTCCTTGAGAGCGCTGTTGACGGTGTTCATGCTGCCTCCTTCATGGCGCGTTCCTGTTGCTTGCGCGCATGCGCCAGGGCAGCCTCGCGCACCCAGGCGCCGTCGTCCCATGCCTTCACGCGCGTGGCCAGGCGCTCCTTGTTGCACGGGCCGTCGCCGTTCACCACGGCCCAGAACTCGTCCCAGTCGATCGGACCGTAGTCGTGGTGGCCGCGTTCTTCATTCCACTTCAGGTCGGGATCGGGCAGCGTGACGCCGAGCACTTCAGCCTGCGGCACGGTTGCATCCACGAATTTCTGCCGCAGGTCGTCGTTGCTGATGCGCTTGATGCCCCAGCGCATGCCCTGCACGCTGTTGGGACTGTCCGCATCGGGCGGGCCGAACATCGCCAGACACTTCCACCACCAGCGGTTCACTGCGTCCTGCACCATGGCCTTCTGCTCGTCGGTGCCCTGCATCATCACCAGAAGGGCTTCGTAGCCCTGTCGCTGGTGAAAGCTCTCTTCCTTGCACACGCGGATCATTGCGCGCGCGTAAGGGCCGAAGCTGCAACGGCACAGCGGAATCTGGTTCATGATCGCCGCGCCGTCCACCAGCCAGCCCACCACACCCACGTCGGCCCAAGTCAGGGTGGGGTAGTTGAAGATGGAGCTGTATTTGGCGCGGCCGCTGTGCAGTGCGTCGAACATCTGGTCGCGGCTGGTGCCCAGCGTTTCGGCGGCGCTGTAAAGGTAGAGGCCGTGGCCGCCTTCGTCCTGCACCTTTGCCACCAGGATGGCCTTGCGCTTGAGGCTGGGCGCGCGCGAGATCCAGTTGCCTTCGGGCAGCATGCCCACGATCTCACTGTGCGCGTGCTGGCTGATCTGGCGCACCAGCGTCTTGCGGTAGGCCTCGGGCATCCAGTCGCGCGGTTCGATCTTGCCGTCCGCATCGACGACCGCGTCGAAATGGGCTTGCAGCGCGGCGCTGGCGTCATCGAGCGGCACTGTCTTGAGAGCGGTGGACTTGCCGTCCGTCTGGTCCGGCACGTTGAACGACTGGGTGTACATGGGGCGTCTCCTGCGCGGCATCGGTGCGCTTTCCGGCAGTATAGCCAGTTACCCGACCGAGCGGTCGGGTAATTTCTATGGCCTGAATGGGGGTTTGTCCGGAGCTGGCAACCGTTCGCACATTCGCTTACCGGGACCGCGCATGACGCCCGTAGAGTGGTCGCATGCACGCACCGCCCACACCTTTCATTCGCTTCCTCCGCTGCATTGCCACTGGTGCGACCTTTCTGGCCTTGGCCGCTTGCGGGGGCGGTGGGTCGGACACCGCGGCCCCAGCGTCCAGCGGCGTGAGCGGCGCGCCCAGCAGCGTCACGGGATCCTCGGGCGCCACCGGGACGCCGGGATTGCTGGCGCTGGACTCGGGAACCAGCTGCGGCCTGCCCGACTTCCAGAACAGCCTGATGCAGCAGATCAATGCCGCCCGCGCCACGGCCCGCACCTGTGGCAGCACTGCAATGCCGGCTGTGCCACCGCTGGCGTGGAACAACCGGCTTTTTTCCGCCGCGGCGCGCCACTCTGGCGACATGGCCACCAACAATTATTTCTCCCACACCGGCTTGAGCGGCAGCACGCCTGCGCAGCGCATCGCCGCCGAGGGCTACGCCTGGTCCTGGGCCGGGGAGAACATCGCCGCGGGCCAGCAGACCGCGACGGCCGTCATGAACGGCTGGCTGGCCAGCCCGGGGCATTGCGCCAACATCATGCGGGCCGAGTACCGCGATGTGGGTGTGAGCTGCGTTCAGCAGAACGGCAGCACCTACGGCAAATACTGGACCATGGCGCTGGCCCGGCCCCAGTAAGCCGTGAGCTCAGCCGCCGCCCGACTCGAGCGCCTGCGACTTGCCCCGACCGCGCCCAAGGTGGATCAGCAGCTGCGGCAGGGCTTCGGCCAGCACCGCCTTGAGCGTGTGCGGCGGGTTCACCACAAACATGCCGCTGGCCGTGAGGCCCGGCCGATCATCCGGTCCGTGGGTGGGATCCTGGCCGATCGCCAGCGTGGCATGAAGCCAGGGTCGTTGCGCCTGGTTGCACAGCGTTTTCAGGCGGCGTGGGAGATCGTGTGCCTCCGGCCGCGGGATCACCGGGTACCAGACCAGAAAAGTGCCGGTGGGAAAGCGCCGAATGCATTCTTGTATGCAGGCACTTACTTTCCCGTAGTCGCTTTTGATTTCGTAGCTCGGGTCGATGAGCACAAGCGCCCGCTTGGACCCGGTGGCGGACGGAGGCGGCGGCAGCAGGGGCTTGACACCCTCAAAACCATCTTCGCGCGCCACGGCGATCTGGCGCCCGGCTTCAAGTTGGGCAATGTTGGCCGAGAGCGTGCGGCTGTCGGTGGGGTGCAGCTCGAACAGCTTGAGTCGATCGCGCGACTCAACGCGCATGAGCTGGTGAATGACGAAGGGCGACCCCGGGTAGACACGCAGCGTGCCAGAAGGGTTGTAGCTGGCGATCACGTCGAGGTAGTCGTCGATGGCCGGCGCGGCCGCGGCGGGTTCCTTCCCAGCAGCGCGCAGGGCGGCCATGAGTTTGACCACGCCATCTTTCGCCTCGCCGCCGGTTTCGGTGTAGTCGCCATCCAGCCGGTACAGACCGGCGCCGGCGTGGGTGTCGATCAGCGTGATACCGGCGTCCTTCTGCATCAGATGGCGCAACGTGGCGATCAGGGTGAGGTGCTTGAGCACGTCGGCATGGTTGCCGGCGTGGAAGGCGTGGCGGTAGCTGAACATCGCCCGATGGTAGCGGTTTGGCCGCCCGATCTGACCGTTCAGGTGGCTGTGGTTGCCATCAAGCCCCGATATTTCGTACAATCGAGGGCTTCGCAGCGATTTGCTGGCTCCGCGGCGAAGTATCCAAACCCCACCTAAGAGCGTTCCGTCAGAGAACGACCGACCGTGGAAAAGAGCCGCCAGACCACCTCTTCCCAGAGAAAACTCATGACCAAAACGTTCAGCGCCAAACCCGCTGACGTGACGCACGAGTGGTTTGTGATTGACGCGACCGACAAGGTCCTCGGACGAGTAGCCAGTGAAGTTGCTCTCCGTTTGCGCGGCAAACACAAGGCCATTTACACGCCTCACGTCGATACCGGTGACTTCATCGTCATCATCAACGCAGCCAAGATCCGCGTCACGGGCAACAAAGCCCTCGACAAGGTGTACTACCGCCACTCGGGTTACCCCGGCGGTATCTACGGCACCAACTTCCGCGACATGCAGGCCAAGCACCCTGGCCGCGCACTCGAAAAGGCTGTCAAGGGCATGCTGCCCAAAGGCCCGCTCGGTTACGCCATGATCAAGAAGCTCAAGGTGTATGGCGGTGCAGAGCACCCGCACACCGCCCAACAGCCGCAAGTGCTGGAACTCTAAAGGAGCCTTGAGATGATTGGTGAATGGAACAATGGCACCGGCCGTCGCAAATCCAGCGTCGCCCGTGTGTTTCTGAAAAAAGGCAGTGGCCACATCACGGTCAATGGCAAGGACATCCAGGCCTACTTCGGCCGCGAGACCTCCATCATGATCGCCAAGCAGCCCCTGCTGCTGACCAACCATGCTGAAACCTTTGACATCCAGGTCAACGTGCACGGTGGCGGTGAATCTGGCCAGGCCGGTGCGGTGCGTCATGGCATCACCCGCGCGCTGATCGATTACGACGCAACGCTCAAGCCGGAACTGTCGCAAGCCGGTTTCGTCACGCGCGATGCCCGCGAAGTGGAACGGAAAAAAGTGGGTTTGCGTTCGGCTCGCCGTCGCAAGCAGTTCAGCAAGCGCTAAGCGCCCTGAAACCCAGCAGAAACCGCCTTCAAGTCAAACTTGGGGCGGTTTTTGCTTTCTGGGTCCGGGTTTCTTTTGCTTGCACTTGAAAGGTTTGAATGCGTTTTCGCCTGTTGCGTAGAAGACTCACGGTGAGCGCACCGATGGTGTCCGTGCGCAGCAGGCTGCCCTTGCCCCTGCGCTGGTTGCTGGGTGCGATCGTGCTGGGGTTTTCGGGTGCACTGGCGGTGTGGGCCTTCGAGTTCGGCAAGGACATCGCGGGGCTCGACCGCCATGCCGCGCAGGAGTTGCAGCAGCTGCGCCGCGAGGTTCAGGTGCTGCGCGCCAACCTGAACGAGGCGCAGTCCGTGTCCAACACATCCGAAAGCCTGTTGATTGCGGAGCGCAGTGCGCAAGAGCAGCTCATGATGCAGATTCGCCAGCTGCAGACCGACAACCAGGCACTTCGCAGCGACCTGGGTTTCTTCGAGCGGCTGATTCCGGGTTCTGGTACCGATGCCTTGAGCATCCGCGGGTTGCAGGCCGAACGCGTGTCTGACACGCAGTTGCGCTGGCAGGTGCTCATGATGCAGGCGAGTAAGAATGCGCCCGACTTCAAGGGTGCGCTGGAGATCACCTTTGTCGGCACGCTCGCGGGCAAACCCTGGACCGCCACGCAGGCGCCCGCGCCGCAACCTGTGCTGATCAAGGGCTATCTGCGCATGGAGGGGTTGGTGGACGTGCCGGCCCAGGCCGTGGTAAAAAATGTGACCGCCAAGATCCTGCAAGGCAGTTCGGTGAGGTCCATGCAAAGCTTCAACCTGTAACCCTCGTCAGGAGTCATTCATGTTCAACAAAAAAAGGCAGCCGCCCATCAAAAGCCTCATCGCTCAAGGCACGCGCATCGAAGGGCATGTGCTGTTTCACGACGGCTTGCGCATCGATGGCGAGGTGGTGGGCGACATTCGCGCCAGCGACGAGAAACCGAGCATTCTGGTGGTGAGCGAGGTGGCCACGGTGATCGGACAGATCCACGCCGATCACGTCATCATCAACGGGCACGTCAAGGGCCCGGTGCTGGCTTTCGACCTGCTCGAACTGCAGCCCAAAGCGCGGATCGAAGGCGATGTGTCTTACAAGGCACTGGAAATGCACCAGGGCGCCACCATCAGCGGTCAGCTCAAACCCATGGCCGGGGGCGTCGAGGACAAACCCACACTGAAACTGGCGGCAAACAACGGTTGAACCCGCTGCGGGTCGATTTGCTTTAGCATGGCTCCTTGCCCGTGGGTGAATTGCACCCACCTTGATTCCGTGGCCCATCTTGCGGCCACACCCCATCCCGAGAGGTGATCCATGAGTGCCGTGGCCGAAAACATCCAGACTGAAATGCCAGCGCCGCTGATCTTCACCGACAGCGCGGCGGCGAAAGTCGCCGAACTGGTGGCCGAAGAAGGCAATCCTGAACTGAAACTGCGCGTGTTCGTCCAGGGTGGAGGTTGCTCCGGCTTTCAGTACGGCTTCACCTTTGATGAAGTCGTCAACGAAGACGACACCACCATGAGCAAGAACGGCGTGTCCTTGCTCATCGACGCCATGAGCTACCAGTACCTCGTGGGTGCCGAGATCGACTACAAGGAAGATCTGGAAGGCGCACAGTTCGTGATCAAGAACCCGAACGCGTCCACCACCTGCGGTTGCGGATCCAGCTTCAGCGTTTAGATCGGTACTCCCCCCTGCGCCGCTGACGCGGCTTCCCCCCTCTCTGGCGCGACTTTGGCGCTTGGAAGGGGGACGATGCCTGTGGCCCGGCGGAGCCGGTTCCACGGCATCTCTGGACGGGGACACCCGCTCCGGAGAGGTGCGGGCTGATCGAGGGACAGCGAGGGTCCGGCTCCGCCGGCCCCAGCTGTCGTCCCCCTTCCAAGCGCCAAAGGCGCGCCAGAGAGGGGGGAAGCCGCGTCAGCGGCGCAGGGGGTGTTACCTATTCAGCACTTGCCTGCTGCACGCTGGCCGCCGCGTCGAGTTGCACGCGCTGCATCTGGGCAACAGCCTCGAATCGCTGGCGCAATTCGGCGGGCACGGGGATTGATTCGCTTTGACGCGCAATCTCCAGCGGGTCCACATGCACACCGTTGTCGCGGAATTCCAGATGCAGGTGAGGTCCGGTGGACGCGCCGGTGGAGCCGACGTTGCCGATGAAGTCGCCCTGGCTCACGCGCTGACCGTCGCGCACGGCGATGCGGCTGAGGTGCGCGTACACCGTCATCTGGTTGTTGCGGTGGCGCACGTAGATCACATTGCCATACCCGCGCTGCACGCCTGCAAACTCCACCACGCCATCGCCAATGGTTCGCACGGGGGTGCCGGTGGGGGCGGCGTAGTCCACACCCATGTGGGCCTTGCGTGCACCAGAGATCGGGTGGAAGCGCATGCCGTAGCCGCTGCTCACGCGTGAGAATTCGAGTGGGGAAGACAAATAGTAACGGCGAGCGCTCTGGCCGTTGAAATCGTAATAGCCACCCTTGTGGCCTGCGTCCTCGAACCACACGGCTTCGTGCTCGCGGCTGTTGTTGACAAATTCGGCGCTCAGCACGCGGCCGGTGCGCAGACTCTCGCCGTCGGCTTCGAGGCTCTCGTACACCACACTGAAGCGGTCACCCTGGCGCAGATCGCGGCGGAAATCGATGTTGCTGGCGAACATTTCGGCCAGCTGGATGGCCACCGGGTCGGGAATGCCGGCCTCGTCGGTGGCGGCGAACAGCGAACTGCGGATGACGCCGCTGGCCAGCCTGGGCGAGGCGGTGAGCGGTGCCTGTTCCAGGCGCGAGGTGAAGCCGGAGGGCGTTTGCTCGACGACGAGGCGCGCGAAGGAACCTTCGTCTGAGGCCAGCCAACGCGCGGTCAGGCGCAACAGCGCCTGCCGATCAGAGGTTTCCACGCTGACCAGGCGACCTGCACGCCCGTTGATGAGCTGGCGTGCAACCGGATCGTTGCGCAGAAAAGCCTGGGCCTGGGTGTCGTTTACGCCCAAGCGCTGCAGAAGGCTCTGGGCGGTGTCGTCGCGGCGGGTGGACTCGCTGCGGAACAGCACCAAAGCGGGCGCTGCCTCAAGGCTTGCGGCGTGGCTTTGAATGAGGGCGTTGGTGTCGAGAGCCTCAATGACTTGGCGAACAGGCAGGTCGGAGGCGTCGGGGGCCAGCGGCGCGATGCCAAAGGCGGTAACGCCCGTGCCCAGCAGCAGAACACCCAAGCCGCCCATGATGCGGCGGGGATGCCTGGAGAGGCTCTGGCTGGTGGCATCAAGAAGCTGTGCCAGCGTGTGAAGTAGCGGACGGATCAAAATCGGGGTTCCCGGCAGGGGCTTGCCCACGGTCTGTGGGGCAATGGCACACAAAAAAGAGCGGTCGATTCGGAACAAGTTCACTCGATCGCTCGGTGGGTGACGAGACGCCCTTGTTATCGTGCAAAAAGCGCGCCAACTAAAATCTGTCACCCTGGCCGGGCAGTATAGCCACCGCAGCCTCCTCCGCATTCGAGATAACGCGTATGAACCCCATGCAGAACGAACCCAAAAGTATTCCGAACGAAGTGCCTCAAGGCCTTGCACTGACAGACGGTGTTCGGGAGGCGTTGAGCGTGACGCTGCGGGGGTGCGAAGAATTGATTCCTCAAGCGGACTGGGTCAAAAAATTGTCACAGTCTGAAAGCACGGGACGGCCGCTGCGCATCAAACTGGGGCTGGACCCGACCGCCCCCGACATCCACATCGGCCACACGGTGGTGCTCAACAAGATGCGCCAGCTGCAGGACCTGGGACACCAGGTGATTTTTCTGATCGGCGACTTCACCAGCCTGATCGGTGACCCCTCGGGTCGCAACAACACCCGCCCGCCGCTGACGAGCGAGCAGATCAAGGCCAATGCCGAGACTTACTACAAGCAGGCCAGCCTGGTGCTCGACCCGGCGCGCACGGAGATTCGCTACAACAGCGAATGGAGCCTGCCGCTGGGATCGATGGGCATGATCCAGCTCGCGGCCAAATACACCGTGGCCCGCATGATGGAGCGCAACGATTTCCACGACCGTTTCAAGGCGGGCACGCCGATCAGCGTGCACGAGTTTCTGTACCCGTTGATGCAGGGCTACGATTCGGTGGCGCTCAAAAGCGACCTGGAGCTGGGCGGAACGGACCAGAAGTTCAACCTGCTCATGGGCCGGCACCTGCAGTCCGAGTACGGCCAGGAACCGCAATGCATCCTGACCATGCCGCTGCTGGAGGGGCTGGACGGCGTGGACAAGATGTCCAAGAGCAAGAACAACTACATCGGCATTGCCGAGGAAGCGAACTCGATGTTCGCCAAGGTGCTGAGCATCTCGGACACGCTGATGTGGCGCTGGTACACGCTGTTGTCGTTCAAGTCGCTCGCGCACATCGAGTCTTTGAAGCAGGCCATTGCAGAGGGGGCTAACCCCAAGGACGCGAAGGTGGCGCTGGCCAAGGAGATCACGGCGCGTTTCCACAGCGCGGCGGCGGCGGACGCGGCGGAGCAGGATTTCATCAACCGCAGCAAGGGCGGTGTGCCGGACGAGATTCCCGAGGTGTCTTTGTCGGGCGCGCCGTTGGGGATTGGGTCGCTGCTCAAGTCGGCCGGCCTGGCACCTTCGTCGAGCGAAGCCAACCGGCTTGTCGACGGAGGTGGTGTGCGTGTGGATGGCGCGGTGGTCAGCGACAAGGGGTTGAAACTGCCAGCTGGGAGTTATGTGGTGCAGGTGGGTAAGCGGAAGTTTGCCCGGGTTTCTTTGGGTTGATTTTTTCGCTCTTCGACCGCGCGGGATCGAAGCACCAGGGCGCTCTGCTCCGCGAATGTCCCCCGGCGGCGGGAGGCCGCCTCCGCCTTTATTTCGCTGCGCAGAGCGCCCTGGTGCTTCGATCTGACGAGATCGTCGGCGCACCGCCTCAGCCAGCGAACAAGCTCACCGCCCCCCAGCTTTCTCCAGCATCCCGACCATCACCGCATACCCGCGCGAACGAGCGAGTTGCAAAGGCGTCTGTCCCTGACGGTCCGTCAAATGCAAGCTGGCCCCTGCATCGATCAAGGCTCTTAACGTCGCCTGATGGCGCGGCCCGCCATCACCCAGCACGATGGACTCGATCACCGCTGTCCAGTGCAGGTTGTTCACGTGGTCCAGCGGCGCGCCCGCAGCGATGAGCTGGCGCACCACGCCATCGTGTCCCAGGTGCGCCGCCGCAATCAGGGCCGTGCCGTCGTAGCGGCTGGTGGTCTGCTTCGCGCTGGCGCCCAGTTGCAGCAGCACGCGCAGGGTTTCCTCGTCGTCCACTACCGAAGCGATGGTCACGCCGTCGTAGCGGTCGTTCTCCAGCCGGTTCAGGTCGGCGCCGGCCTTGGCCAGCACGCGGATGGCCTCGCGTTGTCGCGCGAAGGTCGCCACGTGCAGTGGCGTGCGGCCATGGGCGTCGGTGGCGTTCAGCGGGGTACCTGCGGCCACCAGGCGCGCCAGCTTCGCTGTATCGCCTTTGTGGGCCGCTGCGTGCAGCCCCGTGTAGGCTGCCGCTTCGGCCGCGCTGGGCCCAACCTGCGCCTGAGCGCTTGCAGCGGTGAAAACCAGCGACAGCGTCAAGAGCAGGGCTTTCATTTCAGCAGCTCTGCGACCTTGGCAATGCCCGCGTTCGCGCACTGCTCGTCCAGATGACCACCGGGTGCGCCGCCCACGCCCACGGCACCGATGACCTCGTTGCCCACCTTCACCGGCACGCCGCCGCCCAGCACCAGGAAACCCGGAATGTCCACGAGCGTCGCGGCGCCGGGGTTCTTCTGTACGTTCTCCAGCATCGCGGCGGTGGTGTTGCGCGCCGAGGCCGAGGTGTAGGCCTTGCCTTGAGCGGCGCCCACCGTGTGCGGGCCGGCGTTGTCGGCGCGCTGCAGAGCGCGCAAGCTGCCGGCGCGGTCCACCACGGCGGCCGTTACGTTGTAGCCGCTCGCGCTGCACGACGCGACGGTGGCCGCGGCGATCTGGTTCGCCAGGTCCAGCGACATGTTCTTCTCCGTGCGCACGGCCTGCGCGCTGGCTGCGGTGGCGATGAGGGACAGGGCGAGGAGGGAAGTCTTTGCTGCGAATTTCATGGTGTTCTCTGGTGGTGTTGAACGGTTCGATCAACCGTGGGAGAACTGTAAAAACTCGCGCCGTGAATCGCCATTCGGGCGGCTACGCGCAAGCCTCCGTAGAACTACGCAGTGCCCGCATCACCGGCATCCACCAGCGCCGCATAGTGCCGGATCAGGTGCGCCAGCGACGCCACCTGCAGTTTGGCAAAGAGGTTGGCCCGGTGCGTTTCCACCGTGCGCGGCGAGAGGCCCAGCGAGCGGCCGATCTCCTTGTTGGTCAACCCCTCGACGATCAGGCCCAGCACCTCGCGTTCACGCTCGGAGAGTTGTGCATAGCGCTCGCGGGCGGCGCGGTCGCCCTCGTTTCGCTGGCGCGAACGCACGTGTTGTCGCACGGCGTTCTGCAGGGCTTCCAGCAAGGCCTCGTCGTTCACCGGCTTTTCCAGAAACTCCGCCGCACCGGCCTTGAAGGCGCGGCGGCACATGTCCACCGTGCCGTGCCCTGTGAGCATGATTACCGGCTGATCCACGCCTTGCGCCACCAGGGTGTCGAGCACACTCAGGCCGCTGATGCCAGGCATGCGCACGTCGAGCACGATGGCACCGATGCCCTCGCGGTCGAAGGTGTTCAGGAAGGCTTGCGGATCGCTCCACGCCTGCACCCGCAGGCCCACCGTGCCGATCAGCAGGGCCAGGCTTTCGCGCACGGCCTGGTCGTCGTCGATCAGGTGCACGGTGGGCGACAGGGTGTCGGTGCTCATGCTCGGTCTTCCTTCAGCGGCAGCCTCAGCTGGAAGACCGCACCACCCGTGGTCCCATTGGCCGCCGTGATCGAGCCACCCATGCCCTGGGCGAGCGACTCGCACAGGCTCAGGCCCAGCCCGAGCCCACCTTCGCGCGTGGAGAAGAAGGGCTCAAAAAGCCGCGGCAGCACGTCCAGTGCGATGCCGGGGCCGCTGTCGGCCACCGCCAGCTGGGCCTGGCCGCCCTGCACGGTCATTGTCAGCAAGAGGTGGCGTTTCGACGCATCGACCGGCTCCATCGCCTGCAGCGCGTTGAGGATCAGGTTGTGCACGATCTGGTCGAGCGCCACCGGGTCCGCCTGCACCAGCAGGCGCGGCGGGCCTTCGAGCTGTGGGCTGACCCCACGCCGCTGACTTTCGGGCTCCAGCAGGTACAGCGCGCGGCGCACCGCTTCCACCAGGTCCATCGCCTGCGACTGCTGGGTGGCGTCCGGTCGCTCCACCGCGCGGCGCAGTCGGCCCACCACGTCGGCCGCGCGGCGCGCCTGTTCGACGGCCTGGGTCATCGCACTGCGCGCGGTGTCCATGTCGGGCGGATCGTCGGCCAGCAGGCGCTGCGCGGCCTGGGTGTTGGCCAGCACGGCCGTGAGCGGCTGGTTGAGCTCGTGCGCCATGCCGGCCGCCAGCTCACCCAGCGTGTTCAACCTGCCCACCTGGCCCAGCCGAAGCAGTTCCTCGGCACGCCGACGCTCGCTGCGCTGGCGCTGCAGGTGGCGCAGCGCGGCCAGCACCAGCGCCACCGCCAGCACCCAGGCGAGCATGCGGCTCCAGGGCAGATGGCCCCACCCCAGGTGGCGCACGGCCACCACGTCGAACGGCTGGCTTTCGGCGGCCACGACCTTGTGGAACTCGAAGCGCCAGCCGGGTCGTGTGCCCGGCGACAGATCGCCGGCCTGAATCACGTGCTCGCTGCCCGCGTGCACCAGCGACACGCGCACCGGGCTGCTCTCGCGCTGCATCGGCCATTCCGGCCACGGCACCATGGTGCGCAGGTCGATGGTGAGCGCGTAGCTCGTGGGCGTGGCCGCGAGCACCATGCGGTAGCGCCCGCTTTGCAGGTCGGGCACAGCCAGCGCCGCGCGGCGGGCGGTGCGGGACGCCGCCTCCGCATCGGTCAGCGCCGCATCAGGCCAGGCCTGGTCGGCGTCGCGCCGCTGCACGGCCAGAATCTGTGGGTAGAGCGCCGGCAGGCGCTGCTCGGGTGGCGTGCCGGACGGGCCTGCGCTGTCGGGTTGCAGCAGCGCCAGCGTGGCCAGAATCGCGTCGTGCTGCACCACCTGCTGGCTCAGCAAACGGTGCACGATGCGCGCGTCGGTCTCGAACAAGGCGCGCTGCTGTTCCAGCGACTGGCGCGCGATCGCGGCCGCGCCGGCCAGGGCCACCACCACCCCGCCGACCAACCACCACACCGAGAGTCGCCAGGGCCGTCGCATGCGGCGGATTCTGGCACGCGCTCTGGCCGTGCCGTGTTCTCAGGGGAACAGCGGCTTGACGTTCCAGATCTCGCTGGCGTATTCGCGGATGGTGCGGTCTGACGAAAAAGCGCCCATGCCGGCCACGTTCAGAACAGCGTGGCGGGTCCATTCGTCCGGCTTGCGGTAGAGCGCGTCCACCTTGTGTTGCGTGGCCAGGTAGTCGGTGTAGTCGGCCAGCAAGAGGTAGTAATCGGATTCGAGCAGGGTGCGCGTGATGTCGTGGAAACGCCCCGGTTCTTCCGGGCTGAAGGCGCCCTCGGCGATGCGGTCGATGGCGGTCTTGAGGTCGTAGTTGTGGTCGTAGTAGCGGCGTGGGTTGTAGCCGCTGGCGCGCAGGGCGGCCACCTGCTCGGTGCGGTGGCCGAAGATGAAGATGTGCTCCAGACCCACATGCTCGGCGATCTCGATGTTGGCGCCGTCCCAGGTGCCGATGGTCAGCGCGCCATTGAGCGAGAACTTCATGTTGCCGGTGCCCGAAGCTTCGGTGCCGGCGGTCGAAATCTGCTCCGAGAGATCGGCCGCAGGGATGATGATTTCGGCCAGCGACACCCGGTAGTTGGGGATGAACACCACCTTGAGCTTGTCGCCCACGCGCTTGTCGTGGTTGACGACGCGAGCCACGTCGTTGATGAGCTTGATCACCAGCTTGGCCATGAAATAGGCCGAGGCCGCCTTGCCCGCAAAAACTACTGTGCGCGGCACCCAGTCGGCGTGCGGGTGCGCCAGGATCTGCTGGTAGCGCGTGACCACGTGCAGCACGTTGAGCAGCTGGCGCTTGTACTCGTGCATGCGCTTGATCTGCACGTCGAACAGGCTGTTCGGGTTGACGATCACACCGGTTTCGGCGGCAATGCGCTCGGCCAGGCGGCGTTTGTTCTGCGCCTTGGCGTCCTGGAAGGCGCTCACGAATTCGGGGTCAGCGGCCAGCGGGCGCAGCTGCTCCAGCTCGTCAAGGTTGCGCCGCCAGGTGGTGCCGATGCGCGCGTCGATCAGGCTGGCCAGCGGCCGGTTGGCCTGCGAGAGCCAGCGCCGTGGCGTGATGCCGTTGGTCTTGTTGCAAAAGCGCTCGGGGTAGAGCCGGGCGAAGTCGGCAAAGATGGTCTGCACCATGAGCTGGCTGTGCAGGGCCGAGACGCCATTCACCTTGTGGCTGGCCAGCACCGAGAGGTAGGCCATGCGCACGCGGCGCTGGCCGCGTTCATCGATCAGCGACACGCGGCGCAGCAGGTCGTTTTCACCGGGGAAGCGCTCGTGCACCTCGGCCAGGAAGATCGCGTTCAGGTCGTAGATGATGCGCAGGTGCCGGGGCAGCAGGCGGCCCATCAGCTCCACCGGCCAGGTTTCCAGCGCTTCCTGCATCAAAGTGTGGTTGGTGTAGCTGAACACCCGTTTGCAGATGCCCCAGGCGTTGTCCCACTCCAGCCCTTGTTCGTCCACCAGCAGGCGCATGAGCTCGGGCACCGCGAGCGCGGGGTGGGTGTCGTTGAGGTGAATTGCCACGCGGTCGGCAAAGATCGCGAAGTCGCCCTGGTGCTTCTTGAAGCGGCGCACGATGTCCTGCAGCGAGGCGCTGACGAAGAAGTACTCCTGGCGAAGGCGCAACTCCTTGCCATGGTCGGTGCTGTCGTCGGGGTAGAGCACCCGCGAGACGTTTTCCGATGCGTTCTTGGCCTCCACCGCACGCATGTAGTCGCCCTTGTTGAACGCGTCGAGGTTGATGCCGCTGGTAGCACGCGCGGTCCACAGCCGCATGGTGGCCACGCTGCTGAGTTCGTGGCCGGGCACGCCGGTGTCGTAAGCGGTGGCAATCACGTCGTCGGTTTCCACCCAGCGCACCTGCTCGTCGGCCTGGACCAGCCGCCCGCCGAACTGCACCGTGTAGCTGAACTCGGGCCGCATGAGCTCCCACGGGTTGCCGTTCACCAGCCAGTAGTCGGGCTCTTCCACCTGACGGCCGTCGACGATGCGCTGCGCGAACATGCCGTAGTCGTAGCGGATGCCATAGCCCATGCCGGGCAAGCCCACGGTGGCCATGGAATCGAGGAAGCACGCGGCGAGGCGCCCGAGGCCACCATTGCCCAGGCCGGCATCGGTTTCCAGGTCGATCAGCGCGTCGAAATCCACGCCGAGCTGGGTGCAGGCGGTGCGCGCCTCGTCCAGGATGCCCACCGAGAGCAGTGCGTTGGTGAGCGCGCGCCCGGTGAGGAACTCCATCGAGAGGTAGTACACGCGCTTGGCGTCGCTGTCCTGCGCGGTGGCCAGCGTCTCGCGCCAGCGGTGCATCATGCGATCGCGCACGGCGTGGAACAGGGCGAAGAGCCAGTCGCGCCGTGTGGCCGAACGCGGATCACGGCCCACCGAGTAGATCAAGCAGTTGGCGATCGACTTTCGCAAGGCGTCCACGCCGTTGTCCAGATGGTCGTATTCGAACGCGACGGGCGCGATGGCGGGCGTGGTGTCGGGCATGGCGGTGGGGTGTGCGTGGTGGTGCTGGGGGCAGAAGCAATAAACGTGCAGGCTCAGTGTCCAGCCGCTGAGGGCAACACGGAAGCGTAGACGCGCAGGTAGTCTGCAGCCGCGCGCTCCCAGCCAAAGCGCAGCGCCATGGCGTGGCGCTGCACGGCGCGCCACTCGGCCGGGCGGCGCTGCAGCGCAAAGGCGCGCTTCAGGGCCGAGAGCAGGCCCTGCACGTCGAGGTCGTGAAACACGAAACCGCTGGCGCTGCCGTCGTCCAGGTTCTCCAGGCTGCAATCGACCACCGTGTCGGCCAGGCCGCCCACCGCGCGCACCAGCGGCAGCGTGCCGTAGCGCAGGCCGTAGAGCTGGGTCAGGCCGCAGGGCTCGAAGCGCGAGGGCAGCAGGATCACATCGGCGCCGGCAATGACGCTGTGCGCCAGCGCTTCGTCGTAGCCCACGGTCAGCGCCACCTGGCCGGGGTGGCGCTCGGCGCAGGCGCGCAGTGCGTGTTCGATGGCCGCGTCGCCCGATCCCAGCACCGCGAGCTGGCCGCCGCGTTGCACCAGTTCGTCCACCACCGCCGGCAGCAGGTGCAGGCCTTTCTGCTCGGTGAGGCGGCTCACCACCGAGAACAGCAGCGCGTCGGGCCGGGCTTCCAGCCCCATGCGCTGCTGCAGCCGGGCCTTGGCCTGTGCCTTGCCCTGCAGGTGATCGGCATCAAAGCCCGGTTGCACCAACGGGTCGGTCTGCGGGTTCCACACCGCGTCGTCCACGCCGTTCAGAATGCCGTGCAGCTGCGCCTGGCGCTGGCGCAGCACGCCGTCGAGCCCGCAGCCTTGTTCGGCTCCTGTGATTTCGCGCGCGTAGGTCGGGCTCACGGTGGTGATGGCGTCGCTGTACTTCAGCCCCGCCTTCATGAAGCTGATGTTCCCGTGGAACTCCAGCCCTTGCAGGTGAAAGAGACCGTCGGGCAGGCCCAGGCGCGCTCGCAGCCCCACGTTGAACACGCCCTGGTAGGCCAGGTTGTGCACCGTGAACACGCTCGCCGGCCGGTGCTCGGCCGTGCGGGCGAGTTCGCGCAGGTACGCAAAGGCCAGGCCGGTGTGCCAGTCGTGCCCGTGCACCACATCGGGTCGCCACGCGGCATTCAGCCCCGTGCCGAGCAGGGCGGCGGCCCAGCCCAGCCAGGCAAACTGCTCGGCGCTGTCGGGCCAGGGGTTGCCAGAAGCGTCCAGGTAAGGGTTGCCTCTGCGTTCGTACAGACCAGGCGCGTGCAGCAGCCACACTGGCATGCCACCTTCGGTGATGCGCCCGGCGCGCAACCAGGGGGTGGGGCCGTGGGCCGAAGTGGCCTGCGGGCCCACGCCAGCAGGCAGGCCCGGGCTGCCCCCGGCCGGCACCAGCAGGGTGGGGCCCTCGGGCGTCACGCCCTCCACCACGCTGGGAAAGGCGGGCAACAGAAGGCGCACATCGGCGCCGAGTGCATTGAGCGCCGGCGGCAGACCGGCACTGACGTCGGCCAGCCCGCCGGTTTTGAGCAGCGGAAAAACTTCGGAGCAGACGTAAAGGATTTTGAGGCTCATTCCAGTTTTTCGAGCATGGCGCGGGTGACCAGCACCACGCCGTTGGGCGTGCGGAAGAAGCGCTTCGCGTCTTCTGCCGCGTCCACGCCGATCTTCATGCCCGGCGGGATCACGCAGCCGTTGTCGATCACCACCTTGTGCAATTCACAACCCCGCCCGATGTCGACCTCGGGCAGGATCACCGATTCTTCCACCGTGGCGAAGGAGTGGACACGCACCTTGGAAAACAGCACAGAGCGGCGCACCAGCGCGCCCGAGATGATGCAGCCCCCCGAGACCAGCGAGTCCACCGCCGACCCCCGGCGGTCGTCATCGTCGAACACGAACTTGGCAGGGGGAAGTTGTTCCTGGTAAGTCCAGATCGGCCATTCGCGGTCGTACATGTCGAGCTCGGGAACGGTGTTGGTGAGGTCGAGGTTGGCGGCCCAGTAGGCGTCCACGGTGCCGACGTCGCGCCAGTAGGCGGGCGCTTCGGGCGAGCTCTTCACGCACGACAGGCCGAACGGGTGGGCCACCGCTTCGCCTGCGGCCACCATGGCCGGGATGATGTCCTTGCCGAAATCGCGGCTGGAGCCTGCGGTCGTGGCGTCCTGCTTCAGCGCTTCAAACAGGTGCTCGGTGTTGAACACGTACACCCCCATGCTGGCGAGCGCCATGTCGGGGTTGCCCGGCATGTGGGGCGGCTGGGCCGGTTTCTCGAGGAAGCGCACGATGTTGCGGTCGGCGTCGATGTCCATCACGCCGAAGGCGGTGGCCTCGGCCAGCGGCACCTCGATGCAGGCCACCGTGCACTTGCGGCCCATCGCCACGTGGTCGGCGATCAGGTCGGCGTAGTCCATCTTGTAGATGTGGTCGCCGGCGAGCACCAGGATGTAGTCGGGCTTGTGGGCGCGCAGGATGTCCAGGTTCTGGTACACCGCGTCGGCGGTGCCCAGGTACCAGCTCTCGTCGTCCATGCGCTGTTGCGCCGGCAGCAGGTCGATGAACTCGTTGAACTCATTGCGCAAAAAGCTCCAGCCGCGCTGCAGGTGGCGCAGCAGGCTGTGCGATTTGTACTGCGTGAGCACGCCGATGCGGCGCACGCCGGAGTTCAGGCAGTTGGAGAGCGCGAAGTCGATGATGCGGAATTTGCCACCGAAGTACACGGCGGGCTTGGCGCGCCGGTCGGTCAGGGCATGCAGGCGCGAGCCGCGCCCGCCCGCCAGCACCAGGGCAATGGTGCGTCTGGCCAGTTGCTGGGGCGAAGTCTTTTCCATGCTTGTCTCCGGTGGTTTTTGGGGCACGTGCGTCTTGCTGCGCACTGGAACATTGAAACGGGATTTGGCCAGGCCGTTGCAGTTCAGGGTATTCGGCCGTGTGCGCGGGTCATGGCCAGCAGGCGTTCGGCCGGGCGGTGATCGATCTGGCGCCAGTCGAAGCGCCATTCCCAGCAGCCGGTGGCCTGCCCCGGCGTGTTCATGCGGTGCTTGCCGTCCAGACCCACCACGTCCTGGAACGGCAGCACCATGATGTTGGCCACCGTTTGTGACAGCGCGTTGATCAGCGTCCAGTGCGGTTCGGTGTCCACCGCCGGGCCGAGGTAGGCGCGCGCGGCGGCCTTGTCGTGGGCGGACGCGGCGCGCCACCAGCCCAGCGTGGTGTCGTTGTCGTGCGTGCCGGTGTAGGCCACGCAGTGGCGCTCCTGGTTGTGTGGCAAATAGGGGTTGCCCGGGCCGCCACCAAAGGCAAACTGAAGAATGCGCATGCCCGGGAACCCGCAGGCCAGGCGCAGTGCCGTGACCTCGGGCGTGATCAGGCCCAGGTCTTCGGCAATGATGGCCAGCGGGCCGAGCTCTTGCTGCAGCTCGGTGAACAGGGCCACGCCCGGTCCGCTTTGCCACTGGCCGGCCACGGCGGTGGGTTCGCTGGCCGGAATCTCCCAATGCGCCTCGAAGCCGCGGAAGTGATCCAGCCGCACCACGTCGACCTGCTGGAAGAGGTGGGCCACGCGGTCTTTCCACCAGCGGTAGCCGTTCTGCGCCATCACGGGCCAGTTGTAGAGCGGGTTGCCCCAGCGCTGCCCGGTGGCACTGAAGTAGTCGGGCGGCACACCGGCCACCACCTGGGGCTCGAAGTCGTCACCCAGCAGGAACTGGTTGGCATGTGCCCACACATCCGCGCTGTGGTGCGCCACAAAGATCGGCGCGTCGCCCACCATCTGCACGCCCCGGCTGCGGGCGTAGTCGCGCAGCGCCTGCCACTGCACCCAGAAACGCCACTGCACGAACTGCCAGAAACCCAGGGCTTTGGGAGATTGCAGTCGCACCTCGGCCAGCGCCTGCGGGTCGCGCTGCGCCAGCGGTGCGGGCCATTGCGGCCAGCTGCCGATGTGCCTCTCGCTGAGCACCATGAAGAGCGCGTAGTCGTCGAGCCAGTGGGCGTGTTCGGCGCAGAAATCGGCCAGCGCTTCGCGGCTCTCGGGGCTGGCGCGCAGGTTGAAGCCGTCCCAGGCCTTGCGCAGATTCGCCATGCGCCAGGGCGCAACACGCTCGAAATCGCACCGGTGGTGGTCGAAACCCTGCGTCGGCATCCAGGGCAGCCAGCCCATCTGCACCAGGTCTTCCAGGTCGATCATCAGCGGGCTGCCGGCGAAGGCCGAGACGCTCTGGTACGGCGAGTTGCCCGGCCCGGCGGGCGACAGCGGCAGGATCTGCCACATCGACTGGCCGGCGGACACCAGCCAGTCCACGAAATGGCGCGCGCCCACGCCGAAATCGCCCGAACCATTGGGGCCGGGCAGGCTGGTGATGTGCAGCAACACGCCGCTGGTGCGGCGCGAAAGAAAGGGGTGAATGGTGGTGTTCATGGGCGGCCCGGCGGGTGGCCATCGGGCGCATGCAAGCCTTGGACCAGCACCCAGACGCCGGTCTCCTCCAGAGTGAGCGTGCCCGCCACGGTGACCTCGCTGCCGAGGTTCACCGCCGCGCGCGCGCTGTCCAGCACCACGGCCCAGTCGCCGCCGGGCAGCGGCAGGGTGATCGCACCGGCATCGGCGTGCCAGATCACCAGCAATCGCTCCTTGGACGCGGCGCCTGGGTCGCCCACCGTGATCAAGGCGGTGAGGGTGTGGCGGTCGTGCGCCTGCCAGGCCTCGGGCCGCATGGCGTGGCCGTCGGTGTCGAGCCAGGTGATGTCGGCCTGCGGGCCCTCGCCGCTGAACCAGCGCGCGTGGCGCAGGCCAGGGTGCTGGCGCCGTAACGCCGCCAGGCCGGCCACGTAGCCGGCCAGCGCCGTGTCGGCGTGCGCCCAGTCCAGCCAGGTGATGGCGTTGTCCTGGCAATAGACGTTGTTGTTGCCCTGCTGGCTGTGACCGAGCTCGTCGCCCGCGAGCAGTTGGGGCGTGCCCTGCGCGCAGAACAGCGTGGCCAGCAGCGCGCGGCGCCACAGGGCGCGGCGGTGCAGCACGGCGGGGTCGTCGGTGGCGCCTTCCACGCCACCGTTGGCGCTCAGGTTGTGGCCGTGGCCGTCCCGGTTGTCTTCCCCGTTGGCGGCGTTGTGCTTGTGGTGGTAGGCCGTGACATCGGCGAGGTTGAAGCCATCGTGCGCGGTGAGCATGTTCACGCTGGCGGTGGGCAGGCGGCCGTGGCGGTGGAACAGGTCGCCGCTGGCACAGGTGCGTGTGGCGAGCTCACCGCGCGTGCCGTGGTGGCCAAGCCAGAAAGCGCGCACGCCGTCGCGGAAGCGGTCGTTCCATTCCAGCCAGCCGGCTTCAAAGCCGCCCAGGTGGTACCCGTTTGGGCCCACGTCCCAGGGCTCGGCAATCAGGCGTGTGCCTCGAAGCACCGGGTCTTGCGCCATAGCGCCGAGCAAGGCACTGCGCGCGTTGAACGCGTGGCCCAGCGCGGCCTCGCGCCCCAGCGAGACGGCCAGGTCAAAACGGAATCCATCCACGCCAAAGGCCTGCACCCACCAGCGCAGGCTGTCCATCACCCACTGCAGCACGCGCGGTTCGCTGAATCCCAAGCTGTTGCCGGTGCCGCTGAAGTTGTGCGGCACACCTTGCTCACCCATGGCGTACCAGCGGGCTTGCCCCAGGCCGCGCCAGCTCAGGGTGGGTCCGTTCAGGTCGCTTTCGGCCGTGTGGTTGAACACCACGTCGAGCACCACCTCGATGCCGGCGCGGTGCAGGGTGTCGACCATCTGGCGGAATTCGGCGCGCACGGCGGCGGCGTCTTGGGCCAACGCGGGGTTCTGGCCGCCGGTGGCGGCGGCGTAGGCCGGTTCGGGAGCAAACGCGTTGAGCGTGTTGTAGCCCCAGTGGTTGCTCAAGGCCCGTTCGATCAGGTGGCGCTCGCTGATGTGCTGGTGCACCGGGAGCAGACACACCGTGGTGATGCCGATGCGCTGCAGGTGCTGCAGCACGGCCGGATGGGCCAGCCCGGCGTAGGTGCCGCGATGGTGTTCGGGCACCTCGGGGTGAAGGCGGGTGAGGGCTTTCACATGCGCCTCGTAGATCACCACGCGCTCGCCGGCGATGGCCGGGCTCGGTGCGACTTGCGCCCCGGCACTCAGTTCGGCCTGCGCGTCCACCACCGCGCAGCGCGGCATGTGGGCGGCGTTGTCGGCCGGGTCGGGCTGGTGCTCGTCCCAGGCCTGCGTGGGGTGCAGCGGGTCGGCGCAGGCATGGCCGGTCTGCAGGGCCAGGCGTTCGGTGTTGCCCACCAGCGCCAGTGCCCAGGGGTCGAGCAGCAGGCGCGCCGGGTTGAAGCGGTGGCCGGCTTCGGGGCGCCACGGACCGCTGGCGCGCAGGCCGTAGAGCTGGCCGGCAGCGAGGCCGGGCACGAAGGTGGCCCAGATGCCGTCGCCCGTGGGCTGCATCGCCACACGCTGGTGTTCCAGCGGCGCGCCAGGGTCGAAAAGGCACACGTCCACACCGTGGGCATCGGGTGCCCAGACCGAAAAGTGCACGCCGTCGATGCCTTCACGTTGGCAGAGCTGCGCGCCGAGTGCGGGTCTAGCGCCTGCCGTCATCCGTCCACCTCCGGCTGCAGCCAGAGCACCCCGAGTGGCGGCAGCGTGAAGTGGGCCGACCAGCGCTGCCCATGAAGCGCGTGGTCTTCGGCCAGTACGCGGCCATGGTTGCCCACGTTGCTGCCACCGTAATGCGACGAGTCGGTGTTGAGCCGCTCTTGCCAGTGCCCGCCATGCGGCAGGCCCACGCGGTACCCGTGGCGGACCATGGGCGTGAGGTTGGCGATGACCACCACCGTGTCTTCGAGCGCGTGGCCGTAACGCACGAAGGCCAGCACCGAGTGGTCGGCGTCGTCCACCACGAGCCATTGGAAGCTGTAGGGATCGGTGTCGCGCGCGTGCAGGGCCGGGGCGCTGCGGTAGACATGGTTGAGGTCGCGCACCAGATGCTGCACGCCG
The DNA here is from genome assembly GCF_002127265.1 of Hydrogenophaga sp. IBVHS1. GTDB lineage: Bacteria > Pseudomonadota > Gammaproteobacteria > Burkholderiales > Burkholderiaceae_C > Hydrogenophaga. The sequence goes on from NZ_NFUU01000001.1 coordinate 218,834, forward strand.
GCATGCGCCGAGTCCGCCAGCAAGTGCCAGGGCAGTTCGGCGTCGTGGTTCCACTCGGTGGTCTGCGCCAGTTCCGCCCCCATGAAGAGCAGCTTCTTGCCGGGGTGGGCGTACATCCAGGCGTAAAGCGCGCGCAGGTTGGCGAGTTGCTGCCAGCGGTCGCCGGCCATCTTGTTCAGCAGCGAGCCTTTGCCGTGCACCACCTCGTCGTGCGAGAGCGGCAGCACGTAGTCCTCGGTGTGCGCGTACATCATGGCGAAGGTCAGCTTGTGGTGGTGCCAGCGACGGTGGATCGGGTCGAGCGCGAAGTACGACAGCGTGTCGTGCATCCAGCCCATGTTCCATTTGTGGTCGAAGCCCAGCCCCCCCTCGGCCACCGGGCCGGTGACGCGTGGGAAGGCGGTGGATTCTTCGGCGCAGGTGAGCGCGCGCGGCGCTTCCCGGTGCAGCACCTCGTGCACTTCGCGCAGGAAAGCAATGGCCTCGTAGTTCTCGCGCCCGCCATGCTCATTCGGCACCCACTCACCGGCGGGGCGGCTGTAGTCGCGGTAGAGCATGGAGGCCACCGCGTCCACCCGCAGGCCATCGATGCCGTACTGCTCGACCCAGAACAGCGCGTTGCCCACCAGGAAGTTGCGCACCTCGAAGCGCCCGAAGTTGTAGATGAGGGTGTTCCAGTCGCGGTGGAAACCCTCGCGCGGGTCGGCGTGTTCGTAGAGCGCGGTGCCGTCGAAGCGGGCCAGGGCGTGTTCGTCGGTGGGGAAGTGCGCGGGCACCCAGTCCAGAATGATCTTGAGCCCGGCCGCGTGTGCCGCCTCCACGAAACGGCGAAACGACGCCGGCGAGCCGTGCCGGGCAGTGGGCGCGTACAGTCCGGTGGGCTGGTAGCCCCACGAAGCGTAGAACGGGTGCTCGCTCACCGGCATGAGTTCCAGGTGGGTGAAGCCCATGTCCACCGCGTAGGGCACCAGGTGGGTCGTGAGATCGTCCCAGGTCGGTACCGTGTGCGGTCCGTCGGGGCGGCGCCACGATCCCGCATGCACCTCGTACACCGCCATGGGCAGGTCCGGCCGCTCGTGGGCCGCGCCACCACGCTCTGCCGGGGGGCGCAAGGGTTCGCACACACGCGCCGCGTTGCCGGGTGGCAGCTCGGTTTCGCGGGCGTAGGGGTCGGTCTTGAAGACGTGGCGTCCGTCAGCGCCCTGCACCTCGAACTTGTACCAGTCACCCACGGCCGCGCCGGGCACGAACAGTTCCCACACACCGCACTGTGGGCGCAGGCGCATGGGCTGCGCGCGCCACTGGTTGAAGTCGCCCACCAGCCCCACCTGGCGGGCATGGGGCGCCCACACCGCAAAAGCCGTGCCTTCCTGCCCGTCCAGCGAGGTCGCATGAGCGCCCAGTTTCTGCCAGGGGCGCAGGTGCTTGCCTTCGGCCAGCAGCCAGACATCGGTTTCTCCCAGCCAGAAGCTGGAGGGCGGGGGCGCGGTGATGGATGGGGGTGGAATGGAGGTCATGGGTGCGTGTGGTCGGGTCATTCTGTCACCGCTTGCGCCCTTATCTGGCATTCCCTTCAGTCCTGGGCAAGGTGGCTGCGTGACAATCCGGACATGACGCCCGCCCAAGCCCGCTTTTTCACCCCCCAGCGACTGCTCATGGCGTCGATTCTGGTGGCGGTGGTCACCATCACACTCAAGACGCTGGCCTGGGTGATCACCGATTCCGTGGGCCTGCTCTCCGACGCCATGGAATCGCTGGTGAACCTGGCCAGTGCGGTGTTCGGGCTGGTGATGGTGACGATCGCGGCACGCCCCGCCGACGAGGAACACCCCTATGGCCACCACAAGGCCGAGTACTTTTCTTCCGGCTTCGAGGGCATCCTCATCATTGCTGCCGCGCTCGGCATCATCTGGGCTGCGGGACACCGCCTGTTCGATCCCCGGCCGATCGAGCAGGTGGGCTGGGGCCTCGCGCTATCGGTGGTGAGCTCGGCGCTCAACGGGCTGCTGGCCTGGGTCATGTTTCGCGCAGCCAAAGAACACCGGTCCATTGCGCTGGAGGCCGATGCCAGGCATCTGGTCACCGACGTGTGGACGTCGGCCGGCGTGGTGCTGGGCATCGCGCTGGTGCACTTCAGCGGCTGGCTCTGGCTCGACCCGTTGGTGGCCATGGCCGTGGCGGCCAACATCCTCAAGGAAGGCTTTCACCTCATGTGGCGCTCTTCACAGGGCCTGATGGACGAGGCGGTGGAGCCCGAGGTGATGGCGGCCATTCAGCAGACGCTGGACGGGTTCGCCTCCGCCAAGGGAGAAGCGGCCATCATCCGCTTCGATCACCTGAGCACGCGCAAGGCCGGGCAACGCCGTTTCGTGGACCTGCACATGCACATGCCCGCCCACTGGTCGCTCGGCCGTGCCGCGGCGGTGCGCACGAGCGTGGAGCAGGCGCTGATGAGCGCGGTGCCCGGCCTGCGCGCAACCATCCAGCTGCTGCCCAGCGATGTGGAAGCGCACTTCGACGATGAAAAGGACCTGATTTGATTTCGCTGCTGCAACGGGTGAGTGAAGCGCGCGTGGACATCGATGGCCAGACGGTGGGCGCCATCGGCCCGGGCCTGCTGGTGCTGCTCTGCGCCGAGCCGGACGATACGCAAGCCGTGGGCGAGAAGCTGCTGGCCAAGGTGTTGAAGCTGAGGATCTTCAGTGATGAAGCGGGCAAGATGAACCGCAGTGTTCAGGACGTGGCTGGCGGTTTGTTGATCGTCAGCCAGTTCACACTGGCGGCCGACACAAAGAGCGGGAACCGCCCCGGCTTCACCGGTGCTGCGCCACCTGCACTCGGTGAGGCTTTGTACGAAGCCTTCGTGACGCTGGCGCGCGCGAAGCACCCTGTGGTTCACACCGGCCGCTTCGGCGCCGACATGAAGGTGCACCTGGTCAACGATGGGCCGGTGACGATTCCGTTGCGGATCACCAATCAGGCGTAGGGATCGGGCTGGCCCAGGCCCGCAAGAATCTCGGTTTCCCTGGCCTCCATTTCCTCGGCGTCCGCGTCGCTGGTCTCGTGGTCCCAGCCTTGCGCGTGCAGCGTGCCGTGCACCAGCAGGTGCGCGTAGTGCTGCGCCAACGGCTTTTTCAGCTCCGCCGCTTCGCGCGCCACCACGGGCGCGCACAACACGAGGTCGGCTGTGACCAGGGGTTCGGTGGTGTAGTCGAAGGTGAGCACGTTGGTGGCGTAGTCGCGGCCACGGTAGTCGCGGTTGAGCGCCTGGCCTTCTTCGGCGTCGACGATGCGCACGGTGATCTCGGCGTCCGACTCCAGAGCGTGGCGGATGCAGCGCGCCACCTGGTGGCGCGGCAGCGCGGCGCGGTGCGTGGGCGCATCGGCGAGTTCGCCGAACTGCAGGGACAGCGAGAGCGAAGGCAGCGCCATCAGCGTTTTTTGGCCGGCTGGGCGAAACAGTTGGACAGCAAGGTCTTTTCCTGTGCGGTGTGGTCGGCCGCCAGGAAGCTCAGCTCGCCCTTCATGCCCTGCGTGTACCAGCGCAGGCTGTACTGCTCGTCGAGCGCGATGAAGCGCACGCCGGTGGTGGCGCGGCGGCCTTGCAGCATCAATGTGCGGCCCTCGAAGTGCAGGGCGGCGAACGCGTTGCCGTTGGCCAGGTTCAGGTAGACCAGCTCGATTTCAGTACCGCCATCGCAACGGTACTGCACGGCCTGGCTGCTGAACATCAGGGGCTGCTGCGCGGGCGGTGGCGGTGGGCTTCCCTGCGCAAAGGCGTTGGTGGCCAGCGCCATCGTCAGGACCAAAAGGGTGAGTGCGGGTCGGGTGGTTTTCATCGTGCTGGTTCAGCTGGCGCTGCGTCGGGCGCGCTTGGGTGGGGGCGCGTCTTCCGGTGCAGGCGTGCGCGCTTCGTAGGCATCGACAATGCGCGCCACCAGCGGGTGGCGCACCACGTCGGCGCTGGAGAGGCGGGTGATGGCGATGCCCTGCACGCGTTTCAACACGCGCTCGGCGTCGATCAGGCCGCTGAGCTGCGTGCGCGGCAGGTCGATCTGGCTGACGTCGCCGGTGACCACGGCCTTGCTGCCGAAGCCGATCCGCGTGAGGAACATCTTCATCTGTTCCACGGTGGTGTTCTGGGCTTCGTCCAGGATCACAAAGGCGTGGTTGAGCGTGCGCCCGCGCATGAAGGCCAGGGGCGCGATCTCGATCTGCTGGCGCTCAAAGGCCTTCTGCACCTTGTCGGCACCCATCAGGTCGTGGAGCGCGTCGTACAGCGGGCGCAGGTAAGGGTCCACCTTCTGACCCAGATCGCCGGGCAGGAAACCCAGCTTTTCGCCCGCCTCCACCGCCGGACGGGTGAGCACGATGCGCTGTACCGCGCTGCGCTCCAGCGCATCCACCGCGCAGGCCACCGCCAGGTAGGTCTTGCCGGTGCCCGCCGGGCCGATGCCGAAGGTGATGTCGTGCGAGGCCATGTTTTCCAGATAACGCGCCTGATTCGGCGTGCGCCCACGCACTTCGCCGCGCCGCGTCTGCATGGCCAGGGCACCTTCGCCGGGCTCGGCCAGCGCGGTGTCGCCGCTGAGCATGAGCTGCACCTGCTCGGCCGGTATCGGTTTTTTCGCCATTTCATAGAGCGCCTGCAGCGTCTCAAGTGCCTGGTTGGCCTTGGCCTTGGGCCCTTCGATGCGGAACTGCTCGAAGCGGTGCGCCACTTTGACGCGCAGCGCCGCCTCGATGCTGCGGATGTGGCTGTCCATGGGGCCGCACAGGTGCGCCATGCGCGTGTTGTCGGGTGGGGAGAAGGTGTGTCTGAGAATCAAGCCGATAATTCCGCTGAATTAAGGAACGTCCCGATGATAGGCAAGTTGACCGGCACCCTGCTGGAGAAAAACCCGCCCCAGATCCTGCTGGACTGCCATGGCGTGGGTTACGAGGTGGATGTGCCCATGAGCACCTTCTACAACCTGCCCGCCACCGGTGAAAAAGTAGCTTTGCTCACACACTTTGTGGTGCGTGAAGACGCCCAGATTCTCTACGGGTTCGGCACCGCTCCGGAGCGGGAGGCCTTTCGCCAGCTCATCAAGATCAGCGGCGTGGGCCCGCGCACCGCGCTCTCGGTGCTTTCCGGCATGAGCGTGGCCGATCTTTCTCAGGCCATCACGGCGCAGGACAGCGGCCGCATCATCAAGGTACCCGGTATCGGCAAGAAGACCGCCGAGCGCTTGCTGCTCGAACTCAAGGGCAAGCTCGGTGCCGACCTGAACCTGCCCGGCGGCGGCCCCGCGCAGAGCGATGTGCAGAGCGATATTCAGCAAGCGCTGATGTCGCTGGGCTACAGCGACAAGGACGCCGCTGCGGCGCTCAAGGCTTTGCCGAAGGATGTCGGCGTGAGCGAGGGCATCAAGCTCGCTCTCAAATCATTGGCCCGATAAATGAGCATCCAGACCGACGATTTCGCCCCCGCGCCGCGCGTGGTGTCCGCCGCGCCCGCCTCGCCCAAGGAAGAAGCAATCGAGCGCGCGCTGCGCCCAAAGCTGCTCGACGAATACGTGGGCCAGCTCAAGGTGCGTGAGCAGCTTGAAATTTTCATTGGCGCAGCGAAGAAGCGCAACGAGGCGCTGGACCATGTGCTCCTGTTCGGCCCGCCCGGGCTGGGCAAGACCACCCTCAGTCACATCATTGCGCAGGAACTCGGTGTGAACCTGCGCCAGACCAGCGGGCCGGTGCTGGAGAAACCCAAGGACCTGGCGGCGCTGCTGACCAACCTCGAACCCAACGATGTGCTCTTCATCGACGAGATCCACCGACTCTCGCCGGTGGTGGAAGAAATTCTCTACCCCGCGCTGGAGGACTACCAGATCGACATCATGATCGGCGAAGGCCCGGCCGCGCGCAGCATCAAGCTCGATCTGCAGCCCTTCACGCTGGTGGGCGCCACCACGCGCGCAGGCATGCTCACCAACCCGCTGCGCGACCGTTTCGGCATCGTGGCGCGGCTGGAGTTCTACACCTCGGAAGAACTCGCGCGCATCGTCAAGCGCAGCGCGGGTCTGCTCAATGCGCCGATGGACCCCGAAGGTGGTTTCGAGATCGCGCGCCGATCGCGCGGCACGCCCCGCATTGCCAACCGGTTGCTGCGCCGCGTGCGCGACTACGCGGATGTGAAAGGCAGCGGCACCATCACCAAAGAAATCGCCAACCTCGCGCTGGCCATGCTCGACGTGGACCCGCAGGGCTTCGACCTGATGGACCGCAAGCTGCTCGAAGCCGTGATCCACCGCTTCGACGGCGGCCCGGTGGGGCTGGACAACATCGCGGCCAGCATCGGCGAAGAGCGCGACACCATCGAAGACGTGATCGAGCCCTACCTGATCCAGCAGGGTTTTCTGCAGCGCACACCGCGCGGTCGCATCGCCACGCTGGCCGCGTACCGGCACCTGGGGGTGGCGCCGCCAGCGGCCGACAACGAACTCTTCCAGCCTGGTAACTGAAGCCATCTCACCCATGACCCTCTCTTCCGCTCAACGCCGCTGGGGATGGGGTGCAGCAGGGGCGCTGCTGGTGCTTGCTCTGTGGACCGGCTGGCTCTGGCGCCATCCCAGGGTGGACGCGGTGGAACTGCAGTCGGCGCCTCTCGTGCGCAGCCTGCAGTTTTCTGCCCGCGTGGCCACTTTGTCGCGGGTGGAGATCGGCAGCACCATCACCGGACGGGTGCAGGCTGTGGTGGTCGAAGAAGGGGCACGCGTTCGACGGGGGGACGTGCTCTTGCGCCTCGAGTCAGACGAGCTCGTTGCCGCACTCACGCAGGCAGTGGCGGCCGAGCGCCAGGCCGCTGCCCGGCTGGCGGGCTTGCGCAGCACCGGGCGCACGGCGGCCCAGGCCGCGCTGGCCCAGACCGATGCCACCGTGCGCGCCGCCCGGGCCGAACTCACCCGCACCGAACAGCTGGTGGCGCAGGGCTTCCTTAGCGCCTCGCGTCTGGACGAAGTCCGGCGCAGTCTGGAAGTCGCCCAGGCTCAGCAGGTCAGCGCGCGGGCGCAGACGCGGGCCAATGAAGAAACCGGGACCGATCTCGTGCAGGCGCAGGCCCAGCTGGCCGTGGCACAGGCCACCACCCAGGCGGCACAAGCCCGGCTGGCGCAAGCAACGCTGCTGGCGCCAGCCGATGCGCAGGTGTTGCTGAGGGAGGTCGAGCCTGGCCAGATCGTGCAGCCCGGCAAGGCCTTGCTCGGCCTGGCGCTGGACGGGCCCACCCAGATCAGTGCGCAAGTGGACGAACGTTTCCTGGACCAGCTGCAGACCGGCCAGATTGCGCAGGTGGTGGCCGATGCGTTTGCCGGGCAGCCGCTGGCCGCGCGCGTGCTGTCGATCGCCCCGTCGGTCGATGCGCAGCGTGGCGCCATTGAGGTGAGGCTCGCGCTGGATGCGCCTGCACCTGCCTTTCTGCGCGAAGACATGACGGTGTCGGTCGAGGTGGAAACCGCCCGGCGGGAGCGGGCGCTGGTGCTGCCACTGGCCGCGTTGCGAACCGCCCTGCCCGACGGCTCGGCTGCCGTGATGGTGAGTGACCAGGGCCGCGCACGCAGCCGCGCCGTGAAGCTCGGTTTGCGCACGCTCGACGCCGCCGAGGTGGTTGAAGGCCTGGCTGAAGGCGATGTGGTGTTGATCGGCGGCAACCCGCAGGCCGACGCCGGCGTGCGTGTGCGGCGGGTGCCCTGGCAGCCGGGTCAGCCACTGGCGCCCGGTGCGGCCGCGCCCGACGCCGGCGCCGCGCTGACCAATGCCATGGGACGCTGACCGAAGTGGAAGCACGCCCATGACCCCCTGGCTGGGTTTCGAGCGGCGAGTGGCGATGCGCTTCCTGCGCGAAGGGCGTATGCAGACCTTGCTGATCATCGTGGGCGTGGCCGCCGGCGTGGCGGTCATTGCCTACATTTCGGCGCTCATCAGCGGCCTGCAGACCAACACCTTGAACAAGACACTCGGCGCGCAGGCCCACATCACCTTGAGCGCACCCGACGACGTGGTGGCGCCGCCCGCCGCCAGGCCCGCGGGCACGACCAGCTTGACCGAGGCCCAGCCGCGCGCGCAGCGCCTGCGCTCGGTGGCCAACTGGCAGGCGCTGGTGCCGCAGCTCGAACGAATGCCCGGCATCGCGGCGGTGTCCCCCATGGTGGCCGGGGGTGCGCTCGCACTGCGCGGTGAGGCCACGCAATCCATCTCGCTGTTCGGGGTCGATCTGGACCGGTACGACCGCATCGTCGGACTGCGCAGCAAGGTGGTCAGCGGTACCGCGCGCCTGGCACCGGGCGAGGCCGTTGTGGGGCGGGATCTGGCAACCGATCTGGGGGTGCGCGTGGGTGACCGCCTGACGGTGCAGACGTCCACCCTGAGCGAACCGGTGCGCGTGACCGCGCTGGTGGATTTCGGTTTGAAGGAGCTCAACCGGCGCACCGTGATTCTGCCGCTGCGCGGTGCTCAAAGCCTGCTCGGGCTGCCGGGTGGTGCCACCACCATCGACCTCACGGTGGACGACGTGTGGGCCGCGCAAGGCCTGGCTGACGACCTGCGGCGGCAGCTGCCCTACCAGCTGGAGAGCTGGCAGGAAAGCAACGCCCAACTGGTGTCGGCCCTCAACGCCCAGTCGGTAAGCACCGGCCTGATCCGGGGCGTGGTGCTGGTGGTGGTCGTGCTGGGCATCGCCAGTGTGCTGGTGGTGTCGGTGGTGCAGAAGCGCCGCGAAATTGGCATCCTGCGGGCCATGGGCGCCACACGCGCCCAGGTGCTGCGGGTATTCCTGGTGCAGGGCGCGGTCGTTGGCGCGGTCGGCTCGGTGCTGGGCATTGCCCTGGCCGTGCTGATGATCTGGCTTTTCACCACTTTCGTGCGCGGCTCCGACGGGCAGCCGCTGTTTTCCATTTCGCTCCCACCCTTGCTGGCGCTGCAGGTGGCCGTTCTGGCCACGCTGTGTGGTGTGCTGGCGGCCATTGCACCGGCCCGCCGCGCTGCGGCCATGGACCCGGGGCAGGCCATCCGCATGTAGCCCCATGACCGCAACCACCGCCCCGGTGCCCCTGATCGAACTCAGCGAGGTGCGCAAGACCTACAACCCCGGCCTGCCCAGCGAAACTGAAGTGCTGCACGGTCTGAACCTGCGCGTGATGCCAGGCGAATTCATCGCGCTCATCGGCCCTTCGGGATCGGGCAAGAGCACCTTGCTCAGCATCATTGGCCTGCTTGAACGCATGAGTTCGGGCACCTACCGCTTCCAGGGTGAAGAAGTGCAGGGACTGGACGACAACGGCCTGACCATGCGCCGGCGCAATCTGCTTGGTTTCGTGTTCCAGTTCCACCACCTGTTGCCGGCATTCACCGCATTGGAGAACGTGACCATGCCCGCGCTCATGGCCGAAGGCCGCGTGAGTGCCGCGCAGCTGGCCAAGGCGCGTGAGTTGCTGGACGCGGTGGGTCTGGCCAAGGCCATGGACAAGCGGCCATCACAGCTGTCAGGCGGTATGCAGCAGCGCGTGGCGATTGCCCGCGCGCTGGTGATGGAGCCGCCGCTGGTGCTGGCCGACGAACCCACCGGCAACCTCGACACAGCATCCTCTGACGAGGTGTTCGTTCAGCTGCGCCGCATGCATGCCGAGCGCGGCGTGTCTTTCGTCGTGGTCACACACGACCCGCGGCTGGCGGCGCGCTGCGACCGGCTGGTGGAGCTGGTGGACGGCCGAATATCGCGCGACGAGGCCACTCCCCCGGCCTGAACAGCGGGCGCCGGACCGTCAGTGCGTGACGGGATCTGGCTGGGGTCGAACGATGTTCCGCACGATCAGAATCTGTGCCGCGTAGTAGGTGCTCAAGACCCAGACCTGTGACATCGGCAGCGGCGAGACAAACCGGTTGATCGCGAGCAGCGTGTCGCTCAGCATGAAGAACGCTGCGCCCACCGCCACCCCGATCGTTGCGGCGCTGCGCAGCAACGTGGCGCGACCGATGGCCTGGGCGGCCATGAGCGCGATCACCAGCACGTAGGCTGCCACGGGTGCACGCAGTGCGGCGGGCAGTCCGCCTTGCCAGAGAAAGGCGTACATGGCCAGGCCGATGCCCAGCGTGGCGATCAGCGCGCGTCGGCTCGGGAACCATGGCACCTGCTGGCGAAACAGCGCGATGTAGATCAGGTGCGCCATCAGGAAAGAAACGAGTCCCGGAATGAAGTAACCCGGGAACATCAGAAATGCGTCGCCGGCAAGCGAGAACGCGAGCGCGCCCAGCAGCAACCCGCTGGCCCGCTGCAGGCCGCCTGCACCCTGCGAATGGCCCAGCACCACCGCCATCGCGACGAGCATGGTCAGCGGCTTGAAGATGCGGTGCAGTTCCACCCACCCCAGCGCGGCGGTGGCCATGGACAGCGCTGCGCATTCGATCAGCAGCGCCTCGCCCATGCCGATGCGCCCCTGCATCACCGCGCCAATGGACCACAGCGACACCAGCAGCACCGCAAACACCACCGCATTGCGCGCCATGGGCCAGCCATCGGCGAACCACAGGAACCCGGCCACGCCGCCGAGCAGCAACGCGAACTGTGCGGCGGCAAAAACCTGCACGCCCCGCCCCATGGGCGGTGCGTAGCGCTGCACCTGAGCGATATTGAAGGCCGGCGCAGGAAAGCGCCCCGCCACATCGGCGGGGCGCCAGCCCGGCGGCTTGAACCACACGCGCAGCTTGTCGACCCAGCTCCGTGTGTGCCACGAGTCCTTGAGCAAACTCCAGTACACCTCGCCATTGGCCCACAGCGGGTCCCAGCTGTTGAGTGGCTTGCGCGTGCCGTAGACGCACTTCTCGTCTTCTTCCCGGAAGCTGCCGAAGAGGCGGTCCCAGACGATGAGGATGCCGCCGTAGTTGCGGTCGACGTAGCGGTCGTTCACGGCGTGGTGCACGCGGTGGTTGGACGGGCTGCAGAACCAGCGGTCGAACCAGCCGAGCTTGCCCACCTGCTCGGTGTGCACCCAGAACTGGTAGAGCAGGTCGATGAGGGCGACCACGCCAAACACCAGCGGCGGCACGCCCGCCACGGCCATGGGCAGGTAGAACACCCAGCCGACCAGTGCGCCCGAACTGGTCTGGCGCAGCGCCGTGGAAAGGTTGTAGTCCTGGCTCTGGTGGTGCACCACGTGCGCGGCCCAGAAGAGCGCGGTTTCGTGTCCGGCGCGGTGCAGCCAGTAGTAGCAGAAATCGTAGAAGACCAGCGCCAGCAGCCAGCCGGCCCACGTGGTCCAGAACGGGTGGTCCGGCCAGATCGCCACCGCCGAATAAACGGCGGTGTAGATGCCCACGCGCAGCAGCCGCGTGAACACGGCGCTGATCTGGCTCAGCATGCCCAGGCCGATGCTGGAGATGGCGTCGTCGAGCCGGTAGGTGTTGCGCTGGCGCTTCAGGCCGATGGCGTATTCCAGCGCGATGAGGGCGAAGAAAACCGGCGTGGCCAGCACGATGATCTGGCTGGGGCTCATGGGGGCGTGGCGGTGCAGAGGCAATGCATGCGCGCATTGTGGCCAGAATCCATGCGGCGCGAGGCTGGCAACAACCCGCATGTCGCATGCCAGAATCGGGCATGTCCGCCCCCTCGCAGCCCGCCGCGACCGCCCCGGAGAGCGCCACCACGGCGCTCTACCGCGCCGCCCTCGGCCCGGTGAACACGGCCCACTACCTCAAGCTGTTCGCGCGCTTCGACGACGACGGGCGCGCCGGCCCGGCCTGGAACTGGGCCGCTGGTCTCGTCACGCTCAACTGGCTTGCGTTTCGGCAGGTGTGGCTGGCCGCGCTGGTGTATGTGGCCTGCGCAGAAGGGCTGGCCCTGCTCATTCTGGGTGTGGGCCGGCGCTTTCTACACTGGCCACCTGCGGTGGAGTGGGGTGTGCTGGGGGCGCTTTTTGCCTTGTGCATCGCCATACCAGGTGCTTACGGCAACGCCTGGCTGCACGCCGACACCCGCCGCCGCATGACGCGCGCCGTGCGCGAAGCCCGCACCGTGCGCGAAGCCTGCGAAGCCCTGGAGAAACAGGCCAGTACGCGGCGCCGGCTCTGGGGGCTGGTGTTGCTGAATGTGCTGCTGGCCGGGGCTTTGGCTGCTGGTTATCTGGCCTGGTCGCGGGTGCAGGCCGGGCCGCCCGCTGCAGCGATCGAGCCTGCTTCAACCCCGGTTTCTGTGCCAGCGGCGGTCGTCGAGGTATCCGCGCCCCCTGCAGCCGAACCCGTCGCTGCACCTGTGGCTGAACCCGCACCCGCTGCGGCCTCCGAGCCCCAACCCACGCCGGTGGAGGTGCCGCCCGTGTTGCTGGTCGAACCTGCGGCCTCGGAGCCCGCGCCGCCCGCGCCACCCGTTCCGCCGATTCTTGCGCCCGCGCCAAAGCCAGTTGCAGCCGACCCGCCTGCAACGTCCTCAAACCGGGAGTTCGCCATCAACGTGGGCCTGTTCGCCGATCCTGCCAACGCTGAAAAGGCGCATGCCCGTCTGCTGGAAGCCGACCTGCCGGCCTACACACAGATCGTAGAGATGCCCAAGGGAGCCCGAACCCGCGTGCGGGTGGGACCGTTCAGCAGCCGGGCGCAGGCCGATGCCGCCGCCGAGCGCATCCGCGCGCTGGGGCTGGACGCGCAGATCTACCAGCCGTGACCGCGCGCGTCCACTGAAACAATGCGCTCCACGTGCCCGGTGGCCAGCCCGCCACGCACGCCCACCATGAAGTCGTGCAGGTTGACCGTGGGGTCGCAGTGGCCCGGCACGAGCCACACCGTCTCGCCCAGCTCGGGCAGCGTGGCACCTGCGCCAAAAGCGCGCAGCAGGCCGTGTTCGTCGCCGCCATTGGCGTAGGCCAGACCGCCGGGAAACCACACCGCGGGCAGGCCGCTGTCGATCGCGTGGCTCTTGTGGCCGGCGTCGCACACCGCGTGCTGGGTGCCGCGGCTCATCACCTGGCTCTTGACGAACAGCGCGTGCTCGAACACGGGCGCCTGCGGTGCGGGTTCATTGAGCGCGTAGTCCGCGTCCATGAACAGGTAGGAGCCCGCCTGCAGCTCGCCCCACACACGGCTGGAGGCCTCCAGCACGAAGGTGCCCGTGCCGGCCCCAGTGATCAGGGGAACCGAAAAGCCGCTGGCTTGCAGGCGTTCGCGTGCCAGGGCTGCCGTCCAGGCGGCCTCGCCAATGGCCTGGGCGCGCTCGGCCGGGTTGCGCCGGTGCTGCGCTGCCCCGTGGTAGGCCTGCAGGCCGGCAAAGTGCAGCACCGGGTTGGCCAGGATGCTGTGCGCCAGCACCACGGCTGCTTCCCCCGCTGGCACACCGCAGCGCCCGTGGCCCACGTCGATCTCGATGTACACGTCGATGCGGTGCTCGCCGCGCACGCCGGCCTCGGCGAGGGCATCCGCCAGGCGCGCCACACCCAGCGCGCTGTCGACCACCAGACCAAAGCGCGTGGGCAGGTCGCGCACCGCCTGCGCCAGCCGCCGCAGCTTCTGCGGCGCGATCACTTCGTTGGTGATGAGGATGTCGTGCGCGCCCGCTTGCGCCAGCACCAGCGCTTCATCGGTCTTCTGCACACAGACGCCCACCGCACCGTGGGCCACCTGCAGGCGCGCCAGTTCGGCGCTCTTGTGCATCTTGGCGTGCGGCCGCAGGCGCAGCCCGCGCTCGCTGGCAAATGCCGCCATGCGGGCGAGGTTCCGGTCCATGGCGTCGAGGTCGATCACCAGCGAGGGGGTGTCGACCACGGCCACGCCCTGGCCGATCCACTCTCGCGCCCGTTCCCACCGGGAGCGGGCGTCAAGCGCTGTGTTCATCGAGGGTGTTTCCGGTTTCGACGTGCAGATGCTGGGTGTCGCCCCAGCCGACCAGGCTCAGTCCCTCGGGCGACCAGAGCAGCCGGTTGATGCCGGTGTTGGGCAGCTCCCAGCTGCGGGGCGCCTGCAGCTCCAGCCGGGTGGCGGCGCGGTAGAGGATGTCGAGCACGCCGCCATGCGCCACCATCAGCACCTGTTCACCCGGGTGGCGCGCGGCCAGCGCCAGCACCGTGGGGATCACGCGCAACTGCAACTGATGCAGCGACTCGCCACCGTTCGGCGCGAAATCGGGCATGCGTTTGCGCCACGCCAGTGCCTCGGTGGGCCAGCGCAGTTCCAGTTCGGCCCAGGTGTGGCCCTCGAACTGACCAAAATGGCGCTCGCGCAGACCCGTGTGGGTGACCACCGGGAGGCCTTTCACCCGGGCCACGGCCTCGGCGGTTTCGTAGGCGCGGCCCAGGTCGCTGGCGTAGACGGCGGCGATCGGCTCGTCTTTCAAGGCGTCGCCCAAGCGACGGGCCTGCCAGCGGCCGTGCTCGTTGAGCGCGATGTCGGTGTGGCCCTGAATGCGCGTGTCGCGGTTCCAGGCGGTTTCTCCGTGGCGAACGGCCAGGATGCGGGTGATCTGCAAGGGAGGCTTTCGGGGAATGTCGGACTGCGGCCACTGTAGCGGGTCGGGCACCGGCTGGAAACCGATGCGGGCAGGGGTTTGCGACACAATTCGCTCATGACGCCTTCGCCGCACGACGGGGATTTTTCCACCCTTTTCAATTTCCTGCCGATCGGGGCGTATCGAAGCTCGTCCGACGGGCACATGATTCGAGCCAACCAGGCGCTGGTGGCGCTCAACGGCTACGCCACCGAGGCCGAGCTGATCGAGGGCGTGAAGGACATTGCCATCGAGTGGTATGTCGATCCGGCGCGGCGCGCCGAATTCAAGCAGCAACTGGAGCGCGATGGTTTTGTGCGCGGCTTCGTTTCGGAAATCTACCGTCACAAGACGCGCGAGCGGGTCTGGATCAGCGAGAACGCGCACGCCGTGCGCGAAGGGTCTGGCGAGCTGCGGTACTACGAAGGCACCGTGGAAGACATCACCGAGCGGATTCGCAGCCAGAAGGCCCTGCGCGAGAGCGAAGAGAAGCTGCGGCTGATCACCTCCCAGGTGCCCGGCATGGTGTTCTCGGTGTTCGTCACGCCCGACGGCCAGCGCCGGTACGACTACGTGAGCCCCGGCGTGCGCGACATCTACGGATTCGAGCCCGAGGACCTCATGCGCGACCCGTTGCTGGCTTCGCGCTACCGGCATCCCGACGACCAGGCCATCCTGGAGCAGGACATGCAGGACATCCAGAAGGGCCCGGTGGACCTGGGCGGGGAGTTCCGCGTCGTGCTGCCCGATGGCAGCGTGAAGTGGGTCTATCGACGTTCCTACGCTGTGACGGCGGGGCCCGAGGGCACGCACCGTGTGGGCGTGCTGCTCGATATCACCGCACGCAAGCAGGCCGAGGCCGCGCTGCACGACAACGAAGCGCTGTGGAAGCTCGCGCTGGAGAGCGCGGGCGATGGCGTGTGGGACTGGAACCTTGTGACCGGCGAGGAGTTCTTTTCCGCCAGCATCAAGGCCATGTTCGGCTACGCCGAAGATGACATCGACAACCTGTCTGCCGAGTTCGACAGCCGCACGCATCCCGACGACGTGGCCCAGATGGTGGCCGACCGGCAGGCCCATTTCGAAGGTCGCGTGCCGTCCTATCGCAACGAGCACCGCATCCGGTGCAAGGACGGAAGCTGGAAATGGGTGCTCTCGCGTGGCATGCTGATTGCGCGCGACGAAGAAGGGCGGCCGCTGCGCATGGTGGGCACGCACACCGACATCACCGAACACAAGCTGGCCGAGGCCCAGCAGCGCGCGCTGGAGGTGCAGCTGAGGGAGTCGCAGAAGATGGAAGCCATCGGGACGCTGGCCGGTGGCGTGGCGCACGACTTCAACAACCTGCTGGCCGCTATTCTGGGCAACCTGGTGCTCGCTCGCGAGGACGTGGGCGAAGGCCACGCGGCGCAGGAGAGCCTGACCGAGATCAACCGCGCCGCCATTCGCGCGCGGCAGCTGGTGCAGCAGATCCTGACCTTCAGCCGACGCCAGACGCAGGAAATGGTGCGGCAGCCGCTGACACCACTGGTGGAAGAGGCGCTGGGTCTGATGCGATCGCTGCTGCCCGCCGGCATCAAGCTGGTGGCGCGCCTGCCGGGCCGCAGCCTGCCGGTGATGGCCGACGCAACGCAGATGCAGCAGGTGCTGATGAACCTGTGCACCAACGCGTGGCAGGCCATGGACGGCCAGCAGGGCGACATCACCGTGGCCCTGCGCGAGGTGAGCCTGGACGCCTCGAAGGCCCTGCAACTGGGCGGAGTGCCCAGCGGTGCCTATGCCTGCCTGAGCGTGGCCGACAACGGGCCCGGCATGGACGAGCACACCCAGCGCCGCATTTTCGAGCCCTTCTTCACCACCAAGGCGCCCGGTGCCGGCACCGGCCTGGGGCTGGCGGTGGTGCATGGCATCGTCAAGGCCCACCGCGGCGCCATCCAGATCCAGAGTCGCCCGGGCGAGGGGGCGCGTTTCGATGTCTACCTGCCGCTGGCCTCGGACGCCACGTTGGGTGAGGAGTCACCGCTGCGCGCAACGCCCGCGAAGCCGGCCAGCGAAGCCGCCGCCTCGGGCAAGCACGTGATCTACATCGACGACTACGAGGCCCTGGTGTTCCTGGTGGGCCGCCTGCTGCGCAAGCAGGGTTACCGGGCCAGCACCTTCGAGTCCGGCGAAGCGGCACTCGACTGGCTGCGTGCCCATCCGCAGGAGCATGTGGATCTGCTGGTCAGCGACCAGAACATGCCCGGCCTATCAGGCGTAGAGGTGGCCCACCTGGTGCGCCGCCTGCGCCCCGCGTTGCGCGTGGCGATTGTCTCGGGCCACGTGAACGACAAGTTGCTGGCCGAAGCGGCCGAGGCCGGTGTGCGCGAGGTGCTGGGCAAGCAGGACAGCATGGACGCGCTGGGTGAGGCGATCCGCAACCTGCTCGAAAAGCCTTCTGCCTAGCGGGCCAAGTGGTCAGCGCGGCACTTCGATATCGACTTGTCTCAAGCCCTCGGGTGGCGTGGGAAAGCCGCGCAGCGCCGCGTCGAGCATGGCCGACCAGAGCGGATTCGAGTTGTGCCAGCGGCCATCGTGCGCGGCGCGGGTCTCATACACCACCTGGCCGCTGGCCGCATGGCGCACCACGATTGCGACCTGGCGCTGGTAGTACGGCGTCTCCACCCGCATGAACATCATGGGTGGCCCGAAGATCACCTGGCCCGTGCCGGTCACGTAGTAGTCGCGCCCCGGGAAACCGTAACCCGGGCCGAAGCCGCGCCAGCTGTCGTAGGGGTCTTCCCAAGGAGCGCGCGGCAGGCGCAGCGTGCTGGCATTGACCTGCACCGTCCAGGGCGCCGAGGTACCTTCGGCGGCGAGCGTCCAGCCCACCCTGGCCAGCGCCAGCGCGGTCAGGTTCTCGATCTCGCCCTGCCCGGCGGCACCGGGTCCCTGGCGCTGGGAGGGCAGTCGGTCGAAGCGGTACACCTGCGGTGGCTGCGGCACCGCAGCGGCGGCCGCGGGCGCTCCGGTGCGCTCGCCCCAGCGCGCGAAGCTCTGCACCTGGTTGTCCACCAGGAACACGCTGGCGCAGCCGCTGAGGGCCAGCAGCGCCAGGCCGGAGATGAAGGTGCGAATCCAGTTCATGAAGCCTCCCAGGCTCGCCAACGGGCGAATCAATGCGTCGTCGAAATCGGTATGACCGCGCGGTCGGTCCTGGCGTTCCCGGCATTTACAAAGCGTTCCGCCTCGGTGGGCGGCGTCGCCACGGTCTCTTCGTCGAACGCCTTGTCGCCGTCGTCGTCGGGCTCGCCCGTGGCCTCCAGGCGGGTGAACGGGTGCAGCTCGCGGTCCATCAGGTGGCTCGGCACCACATTCTGGAGCGCGGTGAACATGTTCTCCACGCGTCCGGGGTACTTCTTTTCCCACTCCTGCAGCATCAGGCTCACCTGCTTGCGCTGCAGGTTGTCCTGGCTGCCGCACAGCGTGCAGGGAATGATGGGGAACTGACGGATCTCGGCCCAGCGGGCGAGGTCTTTCTCGGCCACGTAAGCCATCGGTCGAATCACCACATGCTGCCCGTCGTCGCTCACCAGCTTGGGCGGCATGCCCTTGAGCTTGGCGCCGAAGAACATGTTGAGCAGCAAAGTCTGCAGAATGTCGTCGCGGTGGTGGCCGAGCGCGATGCGGGTGGCGCCCAGTTCGCTGGCCACGCGGTACAGAATGCCCCGGCGCAACCGGCTGCACAGGCTGCACATGGTCTTGCCTTCGGGAATCACGCGCTTCACGATGGAATAGGTGTCCTGGTTCTCGATGTGGAACGGCACGCCGAGCTTCGTGAGGTACGCGGGCAGGATGTCGGCCGGGAAGCCGGGCTGCTTCTGGTCAAGGTTCACCACAATCAGCTCGAAGCTCACCGGCGCGCGCGCCTGCAGCTTCTGCAGGATGTCGAGCATGCCGTAGCTGTCCTTGCCGCCCGAGAGGCAGACCATCACGCGGTCGCCTTCGCCGATCATGTTGTAGTCCACGATCGCACGGCCGACCTCGCGACACAGGCGCTTTTCGAGTTTGTGGTTTTCGAGTTCGATGTTCATCGGAGTCCTTTACCGGTGCTGTCGCCAGGCGTCGCCAGGCATGATGCGCTTCATGAATTCATCGAACATGGGCACGGTGAACGCCGTGTCGCCATGCGTCTGGCTCCAGACCATACCCTTGGTGATCAGCGAGCTGCGCGTGGGCGCCAGCGACGAAACTTTTTCTTCGAGGTCCGCCGCGATGTCGCCCGAGCGGTGCGGCCCCGGGCCCAGCGCGGCCATGGCGCGCAGGTACTTCTTTTCCTTCGGCGTGCAGCGGTCGAAGCGCACGCGGAAAAATCCCTCGTCCAGTGCGGCCACCGCCGTCACGCTGGCCTTGCGCACCACGTCGACCCCGATCGGACTGCTCTCTGCGGCCAGCCAGGTGTGGCTACCCCAGGCCTGCAGAAAATAGGCGTAGCCCTGACTCAGGCGCAGGATCTCCTTGATCGCCGGCGGCGTGATCTCCACACCTTCGTCGCGCAACGGCTTTTCGATTGCCTGCGTGGCGGCCTCCGTGGGCAGTGCGCCGATCTCGGGGAAGTCGAACAGGCGCTCGGCATACGATTTGGCGTTGCCCAGCTGACCGCGCAACTGCGGCAGGCCAGCGCCCACCAGCACCACCGGCAACTGGCGCTGGGCGGTGCGGTGCAGGGAGGTGATCAACGCGGCCAGCTGTGCTTCTTCCACGTATTGCAGCTCGTCGATGAAGATCGCGAGCGCGGTGCCCGCTGCCTTCGCCGCCAGCCCGACCTGTTCCATCAAGGCCTGCAGGTCGTGCTCCAGATCGCCGTTGTCGGCCAGGCCCGGCTCGGCCTCGTAGTCGATACCGACCTCGATGTCGTTGTAAGTCACCTTCAGCCGGCTGGCGAAGCCGGCCAGCGCGCGCAGGCCGCGAATGGCAAACGCCTTGGCGGCTTCGGTCTGGCTCAGGCGCAGCAGGGCTTGCCGCAACTGGGGTGCGAGCAGCGCGGGCAGCGATCGGCCCTCGGGCGCTTCCAGCCGCACGGTGTGGATGCCGGCGGCCTCCGCGTCGTCGCGCACGCGATCAAGCAAGACCGTTTTGCCCACCCCACGAAGCCCGACCAGCATGGCGCTCTTGGCCGGCCGGCCAATGCGCGCGCGCTCCAGCGCGATGCGCAGCGATTCGCGCAGTGCATCGCGGCCCGCCAGTTCCGGCGGCGGCGTGCCAGCGCCGGGCGCGAAGGGGTTTCGGATCGGATTCATGCGCGGATTCTACTGAAGTTTGTCAAGTTATAGAATTTCAATAACTTGACAAACTTCGCTTGATTC
Source organism: Hydrogenophaga sp. IBVHS1 (assembly GCF_002127265.1). Classification (GTDB taxonomy): domain Bacteria; phylum Pseudomonadota; class Gammaproteobacteria; order Burkholderiales; family Burkholderiaceae_C; genus Hydrogenophaga. The sequence goes on from NZ_NFUU01000001.1 coordinate 238,676, forward strand.
GGAGGTGACAGGCTGCGCAGCCCTCACCAGCGACCACTCTCCATCCGGATCGCCACTTCGCAATCTTCAAAGATCTCCAGCTTGGCGATCTTCACCCGCACGCCGATCACGCCGGGCAGCTGCATGAGCCGGCGCGTGAGCTTGCCGATCAGGCTCTCGAGCAGGTTCACGTGTTCGGCGGTGCACTCGTCGATGATGATCTGGCGCACCTTGCGGTAGTCCAGCACGTGGCTGATGTCGTCGTCGTGCGGCAGCAGCGGCTGCGTGCCCTGGTTGAGTTCGGCGTCGACCTGGATCGGCTGTGGCGTGGATTTCTCGTGCTCCAGGATGCCCAGGTTGGCGTCGAAGCGCAGACCGGTGAGCGTGAGGATCTGCGTTCCGGCGTCGTTGGCGTTCATGGGCATCACATCAGGGAAAAATCGCGCTCGAAGCGCATCAGGTGCTGGCCGCCGTCCACCAGCAGGGTGGTGCCGGTGATGGAGCGGTTGGTCAGCGCAAAAGCCACGGTGGCGGCCACGTCTTGCGGGGTGGATGAGCGGCCCAGCGGCGACTGGCGGTGCAGCTCGGCGAACTTCTCATCGGTCAGCAAATGGCTGGTGAGCGTGAGGCCCGGTGCCACACCGACCACGCGCACGCGCGGCGCCAGCGCCAGCGCCAGCATGGTGTTGGCGGCTTCCAGCGCGGCCTTGGAGAGCGTGTAACTGAAGAAATCCGGGTTCATGTTCCAGAGCTTCTGGTCCAGCAGATTCACCACGGCGCCTTCTGCCCCGCGCGCCTCCAGGTGCGCGTGCAGGGCCTGCGCCAGCAACACGGCCGCGCCGGTGTTGGCGCGCAGGTGCTGCTCCATGGCGGCAAAGCCGAAGCTGCCGGCGTTGTCGTGCTCGAAGGTGGAGGCGCTGTTGACCACGGCGTCCACCTGACCGAAGTGCGCGGCCACTGCGGGCAGCAGGGCGCGCACGCTGGCCTCGTCGCCGAGGTCGGCAAAGAAGGCCTGGGCACTGCCCGCGCGGCCGTTGATCGCCTCGCATTCGGTGGCGGTCCGCTGCGCTTCAGCAGCAGAGTGGCGGTGGTGCACCGCCACGTTCCAGCCCGCTTGCGCCAGCGTCAGCGCGATCTCGCGGCCCAGGCGCTTGCCCGCGCCGGTGACGAGCACGGTGCGGGGGGCGGGGTGGGACGCAGGGGCGGTGCTGGACATGAAGGACAATCCGGGGGGTGCGGACCCCCATGGCAACAGAACCCGAGAGTGTAGCGAGCCCCCTCCTGGCGCGGGTGGCCGGGGCGATCGCTCAGGCCGGCGGCTGGCTGCCGTTTGACCGCTTCATGGCAATGTCCCTGTACCAACCCGGCCTGGGCTATTACGCCAACGCCGCGCGCAAGTTCGGCCATCTCCCGCAGGATGGCAGCGACTTCGTGACCGCACCCGAGCTCACGCCCTTGTTTGGCCACGCGCTGGCGCGTCAGGTGGCGCAGGCGCTGGAGGCCACCAGCACCGATGAGGTGTGGGAATTCGGGGCGGGGAGTGGCGCGCTCGCCCAGCAGGTGCTCGACGCGCTGACCGTGCTGGGCCGGGCACCTGCGCGCTACACCATCGTGGATCTCTCTGGCAGCCTGCGCGAACGCCAGCGCGCCAGCCTCGAAGCACACGCGGGCCGCGTTCATTGGGCCGATGCCTTGCCCGAGCGCATGAGCGGCGTGGTGCTGGGCAACGAGGTGCTCGATGCCATGCCGGTGCAACTGCTGGTGCGCCTGGGCGGTGAGTGGTTTGAACGCGGCGTGACGCTGGACGGCGGTGGCCATCTGGTCTGGGCAGATCGCCCAACCGACTTGCGTCCGCCCTTCGAGGTGCCGGGCGAACACGATTACCTGACCGAAATTCATCCCCAGGCCGAGGCCTTCGTGCGCACCCTGGCCGACCGGCTGCAACGCGGCGCGGCCTTTCTGCTCGACTACGGATTTCCCGAGGCCGAGTACTACCACCCGCAGCGCGCCATGGGCACGCTGATGTGCCACCGTGGCCACCGCAGCGACAGCGAGCCTCTGGTCGATGTGGGGTTGAAGGACATCACGGCCCACGTGAACTTCACCGGCGTGGCCCTGGCCGCGCAGGACGCCGGGCTGGGCGTGATCGGCTACACCAGCCAGGGCCGTTTTCTGCTCAACTGCGGCCTGCTCGATCTGGCGCAGCGCGCCGACGTGCGGCAGAACGCCATGATGCAGAAGCTGCTCAACGAACACGAGATGGGGGAGTTGTTCAAGGTGCTGGCGCTGGCGCCGGCTGCCAGCGCCGAAGGTTGGGTGCCCATGGGCTTCGCCACCGGCGACCGGTCCCACAGGCTCTGAGTGAAAACATGATCCGCTGGATGATCGTCATCTTCCTGGCCTTGCTGCTGATCAGCTGGTTCACGCCGCTGCTGCACCGGTTGGGTTTTGGCAAACTGCCGGGCGATTTTCGTTTCAGGGCCTTCGGGCGCGAGTGGTTCCTGCCCTTCACCACCACCATCCTGCTCAGCTTCGTGGCCAGCCTCATCGCCCAGTTGATCTGACGCGGCTTGAATTCGGCGGCATGGCGGCCATCTGGGCATCCTTCCCCACCCGGAGCCCTGCATGAACACCGATTCCCTGCACGTTGTTTGCCCCCATTGCCACACCACCAACCGCGTGGCCAGCGGCGCGCTGGCCCAGGCGCCCGACTGCGGGAAATGCCACCGCCCACTGTTTGAGGGGCATCCCGTGGCGCTGGACGAAGCTGCCTTCGAAAAACACATCGCCCGTTCGCAGTTGCCGGTGCTGGTCGATTTCTGGGCGCCCTGGTGCGGTCCTTGCCGCACCATGGCGCCCCAGTTTGAAGCCGCTGCCCGCCAGCTGGAGCCCGGCATGCGCCTGGTCAAGGTGAACACCGAAGAAGCCCAGTCGCTCGGTGCGCGCCTGCAGATCCGGAGCATCCCCACGCTGGCGCTGTTCGCGGGTGGGCGAGAAGTGGCTCGACAGGCGGGCGCCATGGGCGCAGCCGACATCGTGCGCTGGGCGCGCTCGCACCAACCCGCCTGAAGCCCTGGCGCACGACGCGGTATGGTGTGGCCTTCAAAGGCCGTACCCACCGCATCCATGTCCACATCTTCACCTTCTGGTCGAGTGCTCGCCGACATTGGCGGCACCCACGCCCGCTTCGCCTGGCAAGCCAGTGCCGGCGCTGCCATCGAACAGGTGCGCGTGCTGCGCGTTGCCGAACACCCCAGCCTGCAGCACGCGCTGCGCAGCTACCTTGACGGCATCGGGCTTCGGCGCCCTGCTGCGGCGGCCATCGCCATGGCCAACCCGGTCACCGGCGACGTGGTGCGCATGACCAACCACGACTGGTCGTTCTCCCAGGCGGCGCTCCAGGCGGAGTTCGGCTTGAGCACCCTTCGCGTGCTCAACGACTTCACCGCGCTGGCGCTGGCGCTGCCCCACCTTCCGGCCGCCGACCTGCGCCAGGTTGGCGGTGGTCAGGCGCAGCCGGACGCGGCCATCGGCCTGCTGGGCGCGGGCACGGGCCTCGGCGTCTCCGGCCTGCTGCCCAACGGCCGGGGCGGCTGGGTTCCCATTCAGGGTGAGGGTGGCCACGTCACGCTGCCGGCCTTCACGCCGCGCGAACGGCTGGTGATGGACGGGTTTCATCGGCGCCATGGCCGCGCCTCGGCCGAAAGGCTGCTCAGCGGGCCGGGCTTGCTGGAGGCCTTTTTGCTCCTGTGCGAGGCCGACGGCGCCAGCACCGGTGACTTGAACAGCGCCGCCGCGGTGAGCGAGGCGGCGCTCGCGGGCAGCCACCCTCAGGCCACCGAAGCCTTGAACCTGTTTTGCGCCTTGCTCGGTACCGTGGCGGGCGATCTGGCCCTCACGCTCGGTGCGCGCGGCGGCGTGTACGTTGGGGGAGGCATCGTCCCCCGCCTCGGCGCGTGGTTCGACGCCTCGCCGTTTCGGGAGCGGTTTGAAGCCAAGGGGCGCTTCCAGGCCTACCTGGCCGCCATTCCCGTGTGGGTGATCACCGCAGAGCAGTCGCCGGCCTTGATCGGGGCCTCCCGCGCGCTGGATGACCTGGGCTGACACCCGCTCAGCCGGCGTCGTCCTCGAGCTTCCAGGCGAAGCCGCAGCGCTTGCAGCACACCGGCACCCAGCCGGCTTTGGGCCGGTGCTGCGCCTCCACCAGTTGCAGCAGCCCATAGGCCTTGCACTGCGGACAATTGGCCTGGTTGGCCAGTTCTTCGGCGTGCATGAGCAGGTAGAGGTAGCGGCGCAAGGCCCAGAGCGAGATGGCGCCACAGATCAGGACGAAGGCAAAGTCCAAGATCTTCTCGAAGGTGGTGCCACCGCCAATGGCCTCGAAGCTGGCCAGCAGGGCCACCACCGAGAGCAACGCCAGCAACATGTGCGCATGGCTGGAAAGCAGTTCGCGCTCGTACCATTTGCGAAAACCCACCCGCCGTATGCCTTCGGCCAGCGTGCGATTCAGGGGGTTGCGGGCGGCCATGGTGTGGGGGTGGGGTGTGTCGCATGGTGGCACACGCGGCGCCCGCGCACCAGCTCCACGGGCCGATATCCCACGGCCGCCGTGGGGTTCCTCAGCTTTCCTGCAGTTGCCGCAGCGCGAAGGCGGGCGCCTGGCCTTCCCGGTTCTGTCCGGCGTACACCGTGAGGTGCGGAAACGGAATCTCGATGCCCTTGGCGTCAAAGGCCGCCTTGAGCCGGCGCAGGTATTCACGCTTCACACCCCATTGCTCCAGCGGCAGCGTCCGGAAGCGGCAACGGATCACCACGGCGGAATCGCCCCAGCTTTCGACGCCAGCGATCTCCAGGTCGGCCATGATCTTGCCCATGAAGTCGGGTTGATCGCGCATCTGGGCAGCCACCTCGCGCATGACCTCCATGACGTCATCCACGTTCTCGCGATAGGCCACGCCAATGTCCATCACCGCGTTGCTGAAGCCGCGGGTCATGTTGATCACGGTGCTGATGGTGCCGTTGGGCACGTAGTGCACGTTGCCGTCGTAGTCGCGCAGTTGCACGTAGCGCAGGGTGACCTCTTCCACGGCTCCCGCGTGGTCGCCGATCTTGATCACATCACCCTGGCGGATCTGGTTTTCCAGCAGCAGGAAGAAGCCGGTGAAGTAGTCCTTGACCAGGCTTTGCGCGCCGAAACCCACCGCCAGCCCCACCACACCAGCGGCACCGAGGATGGGCGCTACCGACACCCCGAGTTCGGCCAGCACCAGCATTCCCGCCACCAGACTCACCACCACCGCCACCAGGTAGCGAAACACGCGGCCCAGGGTCTGGGCGCGTTTGGCGGCCTCACGGTCGTCGATGCGGCTGGCAATGCGCTCGCGCAGGGTGCGCACGGCGCGCTGCAGCACGATGATGAGCAGCCAGGCCGCAAGGATGATCCCAACAATGCGCGTGAGGCTGGCGGCTGCGCCACCCAGGCTGATCCACCAGCGGCTGGCGATGTCGATGAAGTTGTCGGTCATGGGAAAGTCCTCCTGGAAAAAGGAAAAGCAAAGCGGGCGCCGGCCTTGCGACCAGCGCCCGCGGCGAGGATGGGTTACGGGGCGGGAATGGCGGCGAGCGCGGCCAGGAAGCGTTCGCGCCACCAGTGCACGTCCTGCTCGCGAATCTGCGCGAGCAGTGTCTGGTGTCGGCGCTGGCGTTCGTCCAGCGGCATCTGCAGTGCGCGCTGAATGGTCTGCGCGGTGCGCGAGGTGTCGTAGGGATTGACCAGCAGCGCATCGCGCATCCGCTCGGCCGCACCGGCAAACCGCGAGAGCACCAGCACGCCGGGATCGTCCGCGTCCTGAGCGACGATGAATTCCTTGGCCACGAGGTTCATGCCGTCGCGCAGCGGCGTGACCAGCGCCACGCTGGCCGCGCGGTAGAGGCCGGGCAGGCGTTTGCGCGCCACGCTGCGGTGGATGTAGCGCACCGGCATCCAGTCGAGCTCGCCGAAGTCGCCGTTGATCGATCCGCACAGGCTTTCGAGTTCCTGCCGCAGCGCCGCATACGCGTCCACCGACTCGCGGCTGGGCGCGGCAATCTGGATCAGCGTGGCGCTGCCCAGGTTCTCCGGGTAGTCCTTCAACAACTGGCGAAACGACTTGAGCCGCTGCGGCAAGCCTTTTGAGTAGTCCATGCGCTCCACGCCCAGCAGCAGGCGCCGGCGCGAATACTCGGTGCGCATCTGGTTGAACATGTCTTGCGATTCGCGGCCCTTGCCGAGATCGATGAACTCGTCCACGTCGATGCCGATCGGGAACGCCTGCACCTGCAGCGTTTTCCCGAACGCACGGAATTCGTGCTCGCCCAGGATGTCGGCTGGCACCTCGGTGCCCACGTAGCGAGCGAAGTGCGCCACGTCGGCCTCGCTCTGGAAACCCACCAGATCGTAGGCGAACAAGGAACGCATCAGCCAGTCGTGTTCGGGCACAGCCGCAAGGATCAAGGGCGGGGGCAGCGGGATGTGCAGGAAGAAGCCCATGCGCTGCTTGCAACCCATCGCCCGCAGCTCGGCCGCGAGTGGAATGAGGTGGTAGTCGTGCACCCAGATCACGTCGTCGGGCTTGAGCAAGCTGGCCAGCTTGTGCGCAAACATCTGGTTCACGCGCCGATAGCCGCCGATGTAGCCGGCATCGAAATCCGCCAGGTCCAGCCGGTAGTGAAACACCGGCCAGAGCACGCCGTTGCTGTAGCCGAGGTAGTAGCTGTCGTGGTCTTCGCGGCTGAGGTCTACGGTGGCGAGTTGCACCTTGCCGGCCTGGTGCAGGTGCAGCTCGCCTTCGCCCGGCGTGCCGTCTTCCACCACTTTTCCGCTCCAGCCAAACCACAAACCACCCGATGATTCCAGCGCCTGCCCCAGCGCCACCGCGAGCCCGCCCGAGGCGGTCTTGCGCGGATCGGCAATGCGGTTGGAGACGACGACCAGTCTTCCCATCTAAATCACCGTGTCCCAGTCGGCGGAGAGTCGAACCGCCGCGTTGATGATGCCCACCATCGAGTAGGTCTGTGGGAAGTTGCCCCACATCTCGCCGGTGGTGGCGTGCGTGTCCTCCGACAGCATGCCCAGCGGGTTGCGCGCGGCCAGCATGGTCTCGAAGATGGCGCGCGCTTCAGCCACGCGGCCGATGCGAGCGAGCGCGTCGATGCGCCAGAAGGTGCAGATGTTGAAGGCGGTCTCGGGCGTGCCGAAATCGTCGGCCGCTTCGTAGCGGCGCATGAAGGGGCCATCGCAAAGGTGTTTTTCCAGCGCCTCCAGCGTCGAAATGAAGCGGGGATCCTTCGGGTCGATCAGGCCCACTTCGGCCATCAACAACACGCTCGCGTCCAGATCGCGGCCGCCAAAGCTCTCGGCAAAAGCCTGGCGTTCCTCGTTCCACGATTCGCGCAGGATGCGTTCGCGCATGGCGTCGGCGTGGCGCTTCCAGTAGATGGCGCGCTCCGGCAGGGCGAGTGTGTGCGCGATCTTGGCCAGGCGGTCGCAAGCGGCCCAGCACATCAGCACCGAGCTGGTGTGCACCCGGGCGCGCGTGCGCAGCTCCCACATGCCAGCATCGGGCTGGTCGTGGATGCGCACGGCCTGCTCGCCTACTTCCTCCAGCCGCTCGAACTCGGCCAGGCCTGCGGGGTGCAGCAGGCGGCGGTCGTGAAACGCCTGTGCGGCGGCCAGCACGATGTTGCCGTACACGTCGTGCTGAAAATGTTCCTGCGCCTGGTTGCCCACGCGAACCGGGCCCATGCCCCGGTAGCCCGGCAAGGTGTCGCAGATGCGCTCGGGCAGCTCGCGCTCCAGGCCAATGCCGTGCAGCGGTTGCACATGCCCACCGCCTGCGCCCACCACCACGTTGGCGAGCCAGCGCAGGTAGTCTTCCATAGTGCCCACCTCGGCCAGGCTGTTGAGCGCGCGCACCACAAAGAACGCATCGCGCAGCCAGCAGTAGCGGTAGTCCCAGTTGCGCTGGCTGCCCGGCGCTTCAGGAATGCTGGTCGTCATGGCGGCGATGATCGCGCCGGTGTCTTCGAACAGCGAGAGCTTGAGCGTGATGGCGGCGCGGATCACCGCGTCCTGCCATTCCAGCGGCAGGGCCAAGCGCTGGCTCCAGCCGCGCCAGTAGGCCAGCGTTTCCTGCTCGAAGTGTCGCGCCGTGTCCCCCACGCCACCTTCGAGCGTTTCGTCCGGGCCGATGAGGAAGTTGTGTTCTCGCGTGAGCAGGAAGGGCTCGCGCGCCAGCACGTGGCTGATGGAGGCGTCGGTCTGCAGGCGCAGCGTCTGCTGGTCGCCCACGTAACGAATGTGGTTGCTGCCCGAGGTGATGGTGGGCGCCTGGCGCCCCCAGTCGAAGCGCGGCGTCACGCTCACGCGAATGCGCGGCGCGCCTTGCAGCGGGCGCACGCGGCGCACCAGCATGGTGGGACGAAAAAAGCGCCCGCGCGAGAGAAAGCGCGGCGCGAAATCGGTGATGGCAATGCCCTGACCATGGCGGTCCCACAACTCCGTGACCAGCACGGCCGTGTTGGGCTCATAACGTTGCCGGGCCTCGGCCAGGTCTTCAATCTCGATCGCGAAGGAACCCTGCTCGGCGTCTTCGCCGCCCAGCAGGGCGTGGAACACCGGGTCGCCGTCGAAGCGCGGCAGGCAACTCCAGACCACGCGTCCGTGCGGATCAATCAGGGCGCTGAACGCGCAGTTGCCCACCACGCCCAGCGAGAGAGATGGCGGGGCGGGGGGCGCGAAACCGCGCGCTGCGTGGGGGATGTCGTCGGGTTTCATGGCGTGGCAGCTTGCGCTTGCAGAGATTCGGATAACCAGGTTCGCAGAGCGTCGGGACTCGGGCAGCGGTACAGAGCGCAAGTGGGACCATCGCCGATCTTGATGCCCGCACCGCCCAGACGCTGGGCCACTTCAAAACCGGCCTCGTCGGTGACGTCGTCGCCGGCGAACAGCGGCACGCGGCCGGCAAAAGGCGCTTCCTGCATGAAGGCTTCAATGGCCAGCCCCTTGCTGACGCGAGCGGACTTCACTTCCACCACGGCCTTTCCGCGCAACAGTTGCAGCTCGGGATCGTTGGCGATCACCGAGGCCAACGTCGTCACGCACAAGGCCTCCAGCGCCGGTGCCAGGCGGAAGTGCAGGGCCATGGAAGTGCGCTTGTGTTCGACCAGCAGGCCCTCGTGCCGGGCGGCGATGGCCTGGGCGGCTTCAAGCGCTGCGGCCAGGCCGAGCGGTTGTGCCTGTTCAAAAAGACCTTGAGCCGACTCGCGCAGAGCGCCATGCTCGAACGCAGCTGGCCAGCGCCACGGCGAGAGCATGGGCTCGATGTCCTGGCGCGCGCGGCCGGTCACCAGCGCGAGCGCGCCGTCGAGCCGTTGGTGCAGCTTGTCCAGCAGGGAGGCCAGTTCCACGGGGACCAGCACCGAGTCGGGCCGTTGGGCCAGATCGGCGAGGGTTCCATCAAAGTCCAGGAACAGGGCCGAGCGGTCTGTCAGCAATATCGGTAATGTGCTCATCAAGCCAATACCGTAACAGACGCGGCGATGGGCCAGCGCCGGCGCTGCCATGACCGACCTCTCCGCTGCGGGACTTGTTGCCTTGCTTGCGCTTTGTTTCGACTTCAGTCCGGCGCAGCCAGACCCATGCCTTCGGCGAGCGCCTTCACGCGAGCGCGCTGGATGCGCTCACCCACCCGAGGACCGGCAAGGCCGTCGGCCTGGGCCTCTGCCGCCACCACGGCGGTGTCCACCGATTGCGCCAGCGCCAGTGCTTGCGCGAGCCGCGCGCGCTGGGGGTAGCCGTGTTCGCTGTGCCCCAGCCGGCCACGTGCGTCGCATTCGCAGGCCAGCAGCACATCGTGAAACCGCGCCGGCTTGCGCAAGGCATCGCAGCGTTCGAGCAGGCGGACCAGCGCCGCCGCACCGAGTTCGCCGCTGCGGTGGATGTTGCCGTGCTCGCGTGCCACCACATCGGCCAGCTCGCGGCATTCCACCGGCACGCGCCAGCGATCGCAAACCTGTTTGAGCAGTTTCGCGCTGCGCGCTTCGTGCCCGATGTGCCGAGGCAACTCTTCTACCGGCGTCGTGCCCTTGCCAAGGTCGTGGCACAGGCAGGCGAAGCGTGTGGGCAGGTTTGCGCCCAGGTGCGCGCTCATGTCCAGCACCATCATGAGGTGCACGCCTGTGTCGATTTCCGGGTGGTACTCGGGGCGCTGTGGCACGCCCCAGAGGCGATCCACCTCGGGCAGCAGGCGCTTGAGGGCACCGCATTCGCGCAACACCTCGAACATCCGGCTGGGCCGTTGCTCCATGAGTCCCCGCGCGAGTTCCTGCCACACACGTTCGGCCACCAGGTGGTCCACCTCGCCGTGCTCGACCATCTGGCGCATCAGTTCCAGCGTCTTCTCTGCCACCGTGAAATCGGGAAAGCGCGCGGCAAACCGCGCCACGCGAAGGATGCGCACGGGGTCTTCAGCGAACGAAGTGGTGACGTGGCGCAGCACGCGATCACGCAGGTCTTGCTGGCCCTGGTGCGGATCGATCAACGGTGCGTGGGCCGGCTGGTCGGCGTGCTCGGCAGCGACCGCCATGGCGTTGATGGTCAGGTCGCGCCGCGCGAGGTCGTCTTCCAGTGTGACGCCAGGCGCAGCGTGGAATGCGAAGCCGTGGTATCCCGGCGCGGTCTTGCGCTCGGTGCGCGCGAGCGCATATTCCTCGTGCGTTTGGGGATGCAGGAACACCGGAAAATCGCGGCCCACCGGCAGGAAGCCCTGGTCCACCATGGCCTCGGGCGTGGCACCCACCACTACCCAGTCGCGGTCCACATGCGAGCCTTCAGGCGAGCCTGCGTCGCGCGCCATCAGCGCGTCTCGAACCGCGCCGCCCACAAGGTAAATTTTCATGGGGGCGAGTTTAGGGGTATCGCCCTGTCAGCGGCCCAGTCGATAGGGTTCATCGAAATCGATGAAATCCTGTTCCTTCAGTGCGTCCTTGATCCAGGCCTGCACACCGGGCAGCGCCGTGACCCGCGCGACGTAGGCCGCCAGATCGGCGGGTACCGGCAGGCCGTAGGTGTTGATGCGCATGCAGACCGGTGCAAAGTAGGCATCGGCAATGGTGAAGTCCCCGAACAGCAGGCTGCCCTCGGGTTGAGAGGCCAGCAGGTCGCTCCACATGCCGCAGAGCCGCGCGACGTCGGCACGCACGTCGGGTTTGTCGCGCCAGATGAGGCGGCCCACATCGGGCAGCGAAGCCTCGATGTTCATGGGGCAGTGGTTGCGCAGCGCGCTGAAGCCGCTGTGCATTTCGGCACAGATGCTGCGGGCCCGGGCGCGCGCTGTCTTTTCTGCGGGCCACAGCTGCTTGTCAGGAAAGGTCTCGGCGAGGTACTCGGCGATCGCCAGGGTGTCCCAGACGGCAAAACCGTCGTCCACCAGCACCGGCACTTTGCCAAGGGGGTTGACGGTGCGCAGCTTGCTCTTGAACGTAGATTGGGCGTCGAACGAGTCGAATCGCACCATCACTTCTTCAAACTCGATACCGGCCTGTTTCATGAGCACCCAGGGGCGCATGGACCAGGACGAGTAGTTCTTGTTGCCGACGTAGAGCTGCAGTGACATGGGATTCCCCTGGTTGAATCCCGGGATGTTAGTGGAGCCCGGTCCTCAATTGATGCCAAACCGGGCCTCCATTGATTCGCCCGATCAGGCGTATTTTTCGAGGATGCGTGTCGAGCGCTCGACTTCGCGGAAGGTTTCTACTTCCGAGTTCGATTCCGAGATCGCTTCCATGACTGTGCAGGCCATCATGCGGTAGAAGGCCTTGTCCATGGCCTTGCGCGCCGCCGACATCTGCTGGGCCACATCTTCGCAAGGGCGTGCGCTGTCCACCATTTCAATCAGGCCTCGCACCTGACCCTCGATGCGCTTGAGGCGGTTGATCACCTCTCGCTGGTGTTCGGTGCGAACACCCGGATTTCCCTGCAGCAGGGTGATCTTGCGGGACGTGAGCGGAACCGGAAGCGGGGAGGGTACTAGGGTGGCGGTCATGGGCTCTCCTGTCGGTTGAAAGTATTCGCTTTTGACGAGGCGACGAAGTGTGCCAAACAAATACCTCACCCTGAGGGGTTCGAGCCCGAAACGCGCTAGCGACGTGCCGAATGGCGGTAGGCAAGCAACCGGCTGCGGCCGCCTTGGTCGCCCAGGTAGGTGGGGGCGATGGTGAGCGGGCTGGCTGCGGCGATGCCGAGTGAAGCCAGGCCGGGCCATTGGTTGGAGGCCACGTTGTCGACCGACATCGCATCCAGGTTGTCGCGGCTCATCAGGGGCTCGCCCGGCAGCATTTCCATGACGCGCGCCTGCAGCCTCGCCAGCGCACCGGGCAGCGGCAGGATCGGCCGCTGGCGGCTGCCATGGCGCCCCGCGATGCGCACCAGATCCGCCAGCGTGTACACCTCGGGGCCAGCGCACTCGAAGGTCTGGCCTACGCTGCTCATCGGCAGGTCGGTGTCGCGCAGGGCGGCCACCACCGCGCTGGCCACGTCTTCCACCCACACGGGCTGGAATCGTGCCCTGGCGCCGGCCAGTGGCACCAGTGGCAGCACCGATTGCATGCGGGCAAACAGGTTGAGGAAGCGGTCTCCGGCGCCGAAGATCACGCTGGGACGCAGGATGGTCAGGTCGAGGCTGGCGCCACGCAAAACCTCTTCGCCACGCGCCTTGCTGCGCTGGTAGCGGGAGGGCGCGTCCAGGCTCACGCCCAGCGCGCTGACGTGCACCACCCTTCGCAGACCATTCGCCACACACGCTTCGGCCATGGACAGGGGCAGCTCCACATGGACCTTCTCGAAGGCGTCTTCGCTGCCGTGCAGGATGGCCACCAGGTTGACCACGGCATCGTGTCCCTGCATCAGTGCAATCAGCTGCGTGGAGTCGTGCACGTCGGCTTCGATCACGGTCACGCGTGGCAGCGGCTGCACGTGGGCCGCGTTCACCGCGCGCCGCGTGGGCACGGTGATGCGCCAGCCCTGGCGGTGAAGTTTTTCGCAGACATGGCGGCCGACAAAGCCGGTGCCACCCAGGACGAGCACATTTCTGATCGGTGTCATGGCAATTCGGTGTTGATGGCCTGTGCGGTCTGGGCGCGTGGGCCTACGGTGCCCAGGCGTGCGCGCAACGATTGCGGCTGGCCGCTGAGGATGGCGGCGTAGTGTGTGGTGTTGGCCAGCACGCGCTTGACGTAGTCGCGCGTTTCTTCAAAAGGAATGTTCTCGGCCCACACCTCGCCCGTCACAGTGGGGCCGTTGCGCCAGGCGCGTGAGCGGCCGGGCCCGGCGTTGTAGGCGGCGGCGGCCAGCGGCAGCGATCCTTCGAAGTCGTCCAGCGCAAACTTCAGGTAAGCAGTGCCGATCTGAATGTTGATGTCGCGATCGTTGATCTGGCCGGGCTTGAAATCGGTCAGGCCGATCTTGCGCGCGGTCCAGCGGGCGGTGGCGGGCATCACCTGCATGAGGCCCGAGGCGCCGACGCCCGAACGGGCATCGGTGATGAAGCGGCTTTCCTGCCGGATGAGGCCGTACACGTAGGCGGGGTCCAGTCCGATCTCCCTGGCACGGGGCACCACCGATTCGCGGTGTGGCATGGGGAAGCGCTGCGCGTGGTCGAGTGCCTGCGGCGTGCGCTCGCTGGTGTTGATGCAGCGGTCCCACAGCTCGTGGCGGCAAGCCAGTTCGGCGGCAGCCAGCAGCTCGCGTTCGGGCAGTCCGCCGGGCGTGTGCAGGCCCACCGTGTAGTTCCATTCGCGCACGCCTTCGCTGCGCAGGCCAAGCTTCATGGCGATGAGGGCGCGGCGCAGGCCCGGGTTGGTTTGTGCGCCTGCAATTTCCTCCGGGCTGAGAGCCTCCGGAGCCGCTGGCACCGTGATCGGACGGCCCAGCGCTTCCATGGCGAGCATCTCGTAGAAGCCACGCGGGGCGGCGACGGACTCGAACAGCGCGTTGGCCTGAGCGGTAGCGGCGATCGGATCGGGCAGCTTGAGCGCCTGCACCGCGCGCCCCTTCCAGTAGACCCAGGCCGGATCGTTGCGCTGCGCCTCGCTCATGGCGGCCACGGCGTCGCGCACATGGCCCCAGGCGCCCGCGCGCATGCCGGCGCGTGCCTTCCAGGCCAGGTGCTCGTCGTGCATGAAACGGTCTTCGCCGTTGGCGAAGTAGCTCAGGGCTTCAGTTTGCAGCTTTTGGGCTGATCGCTTGCCGATCACTCCCCAGATCCAGCTTCGCTCCTCCTTCGTGAGCTGGGTCTTCCAGCGCACGTGGTCGGCCTCCACCGCTGCGGCGGCGGGGTCGCTGGAGGCCAGGCGGATGATGGCCAGCGTGACCAGTTCCTTGGTGCGCGGGCGGATGGCGGTGATCTTGTCGTCCAGGTACCTGGCTGGGTCGCTCGCGATCTGGTCCACCGTCGAGGCCCGTTCCGGGTCCAGCAGCGCCACGGCCTGGCTGGCCACTCGCGGGCGGTTGGAGTCCATCGCCAGCCGTGCACGTTGCCACACCGCCTCGGGCTTCAGGTGGCCGCTGGCCAGCAGGGACTGCGCCGCGGTGGCGCAACCGTCTTCGGCTTCGCGCTGAGCGAGCCAGTTGGTCTGCACCTGCACCGCTGCTGCGTCTGCAGCCACTCGCCCGGCGGCGGCGTCGAGCATCAGCCCGTAGCACCTCACCTGGCGGTCGTCCTGCATCCGGAATTTCGGCAACTCAGCTTCGAAGTCGGCCCAGTTGCGTGCCTTGCCCAGCAGCAGCAGCCAGTCGTTGCGCAGCCGGTCTTCCCAGTAGGTGCCCGCCATGCGGTCCAGCGCAGCGCGAATTTCAAACGGGCTGGCGGTTTCCAGTCGAGGCCGCATGGTCCAGTACATCGCCAGGGGCTCGAGGGCGTGCCCCCGAGCCTGAGGCAACAGATTGTCCAGTTGCGCTGTATTGCTGCGCCGAAAGGCTTCGCGCATTTCAAGCAAGGTGGCATCCGACCCGCCCGACGCCGGCTGCGCACACGCTGCAGCGGCGTGCAACAGCGTGCCCGCCATAATGAGCCGCAAGCCGGCCACGATCTGCTTTTGAATTCCCTGTGTCATACCAACCCGTTTCATGCGCTGATTATGGACAACAAAGACGGTCACAGTGCCTCACGACCCCACACGGCGCCCGCTGAAGGATCGGCTGCGGCGCTGAAGATCGAGTGGCGCAAGTCGCTGATCGAGAAGCGCCAGGCCCTGGCCGACCGCAACCTGCGCAACGACTTGCTGCAGCGGGTCATGCGCGTCTGGTTGATCGAGCGGCCCGACGCCATCATTGGTGCCTACTGGCCCATCAAGGGCGAGTTCGATCCCCTGCCCGCGTTGTTCCGATGGCAGGAGGCGGGCCTGGAGGAAGACGCTCAAGGTGCGCAGCGGCACCGCCGCATTGGCCTGCCGGTGGTCAACAAGGTGGACAAGACCCTGACCTTCTACACGTGGTACCCCGGCTGCCCGATGGAGGAAGACGCCTACGGCATTCCGAAACCGAAGGACACCGAAATCGTCGAACCCACGTTGATCTTTGTGCCGTGTGTGGGCTATGGACCCGGGGGATTCCGCCTGGGCTACGGCGGCGGTTTCTACGACCGCACGCTCGCCAGCCTGCAACCCAAGCCCTTCACCGTGGGGCTGGGCTACGACTTCGGTTATTTGCCGTATTTGAAGCCGGAAGCCCACGACGTCCCGCTGGATGCGATCCTGAGCGACACCGGCGTGATGTGGCCTGAAAGATAGAGCCCCCACGCTCCGCCGCTGCTCGGGTCGCTGCCCCCCGAGGTGGCTGGCCTTGCTTGGGGCGGCCCTGCGCTGCGGCCGACTTCAAGGGTGCTCTGCCGTGGCGTGTGCCTCGGTGATGCGCTTCTCGCGACGCACCAGGTAGAGCCCGCTGGCGATGATGATGGCCGCGCCCAGCCAGGTGTGTGAGCTGGGCAGCGTGTGCCAGATCAGCCAGTCAAGCCCCAGCCCCCACGCCAGCGCACTGTATTCAAACGGCGCCACGGCGGAAGCCTGGCCGTGGCGGAAGGCTTCTGTGATGGCCAGCTGGCCGCAGAAGCCGGTGATGGCCAGGGCCAGCAGCAAGGGCGCGTCGGCGCGCTGAATGGCCACCCACTCGGGCAAGGCCAGGGCGCCCGCGCCAATGGACATGATCACCATCATCCACAGCACCATGCTCTCGCTGCTGTCGGTGCGGCTGGCGAGCCGGCCCGCGACGGCCGCGATGGCATAGCACAGGGCGGCGCCCAGCGTGGCCAGCCCGCCGATGGTGACAAAACCCGTCTGCAGGTCGGCACCGCTCGGGCGCAGTGCGATGAGCACACCCGTGAAGCCGATGCCAATGGCCCACCAGTGCGCCATGGGCACCCGCTCCTTGAGCACCGGGACCGACAGGGCTGTGATGAGCAGCGGCGAGATGAAAAACAGTGTGTAAGCGGCCGACAACGGCAGCTCGCGCACGCCCATGGTGAACAGCGCCAGCATGGTGATGCCCAGCAGGCCGCGCAACAGGTGCAGTGGCCAGCGCACCTTGAGCACGGTATGCCAGGCACCGCGCCAGGCGATGTAGATGAGCACCAGCGGCAGCGCCGTCATGCCGCGCAGTGCGGCGATCTGTAGCACCGGGTAACGGGCGGCGAGCGTCTTGAGCACCGCGTCCATCAGCGCGAAGAAGCCCACCGCCACCAGCATGAAAACGATGCTGCGCAGGTTGCCACTGGCATGGTCACGCATTTTCGTCATGGGCTTCAGTCAATCTGGTCGACGGTATCGGGATCGGGCACATCACCAATGGCCTCGCGGGTCAGCGCCGCCTGCAGCAGCAGCCATTCGCAAAACGCTTTCACTTCCGGGCGCTGCACGCTGCGGGGCGCCACCATCAACCAGTAGACCAGGGGCGAGTCCAACCGTGTGTGCGGCAGCGGCTCAACCAGGTCACCGCTGGCGAGGCTTTCTGCCACCAGTGGCAGGCGCGCCAGCGCCACGCCCTGGCCGGTGAGCGCGGCCTGCACGATCTGGTTGGCGTAGTTGAAGTACATCCAGCGCTGCGGCGTGAGCTTGGGCTGAAGGTGGCTGCGCGTTGCGCGCTTGCCCGATTTGTTCATGGGCACGCTGCCAAACGTGTCCAGCCAGCGTTGCCAGGTGAGCCACTCCAGGTGGCGTGTGCGGTGCGCATCGCCGGCTTCGATCAGCGCGCAGTTCGAGAGGTCTTCGATGCTGTGGATGGGGTGGCTCTTGAGCAGCCACGGACTGGCGACCGGTGTGAGCTGCTCGCCAAACAGCCGCGTTGCCGAGGAGGGCACCGACTGCGGCACGGCGTAGCGCAGGGCCAGGTCCACGTCGGCGGTGGCGAGATCGACCGCGTTGTCGGTCGCGTCGATCCGGATGTCGATGTCGGGGTGGTCGCGCTGGAAAGCCTCCAGCCGGGGGATCAGCCACATGGAGGCAAACGATGCCCAGGTGGCGATGGCCACACTCTTGCGCCCGGCGCTCTGGCGAATCTGCCGCACGGCGGTGTCGATGCGCTCGAGCGACGTGCTGGTCGCCCGCAGCAGCTGCGATCCCGCGCTGGTGAGCTCGACCGCGCGCGTGTGGCGCAGAAAAAGGGCCGTGCCCACCTCGTCTTCCAGCGCCTGGATCTGCCGGCTCACCGCGCTCTGCGTGAGCGAGAGTTCTTCAGCGGCAGCGCGGAAATTCAGGTGGCGGGCCACCGCGTCGAAGGCCCGCAAATGACCTGCGGCGATCGGTCGGGTACGGGGGTGGCTGCTGGTGAGCTGCATGTCGAGGCTCCGGGCATTGATGCGGTTGTCGAATCAATAGGTTACTGCGTATTCATTGGACCCATGGGGGCAAAGCGGAGAAGATTGATGCCCAGGATGAGCCATCGTCCCTTACCAGGAGTTTCACATGACCACCCATTCCGCTTCCTGCTCCCCGACCCTCCAGCGCGCCATTGGCGCCGCTGCGGCGCGTGGCTGGCGGCTGGATGCCCGCCGCGCGATGAGCCTGCGCCCCAAGGTACCCAGCCGTTTGTACATCACACAGGGGCGCGCCTGGGTGACGCTGGGCTTGCCCGCGCAGGGCCACGGCAACGAGCTCGGCGACCACATGCTGGAGGCCGGTCAAAGCCTGGCGGTGCCGGCCGGTGCGCGCGTGGTCATGGAGCCGTGGCAGCCCGCGCAACCCACGCCGGTGCGCTTCGAGTGGTGCAGCGAGGCCGAAGCCCGCGCCGCGGAGGTCCAATCCCGCTTTGGTCGCGAAGTGGCCACACCCGGCCGCGAGCTGGTGGTGGCGCTGGGTCAGGCCGGCTGGGCGTTGGTGCGGCTGGTGCGTGGGCTGCTCGGCTACAGCGAGTACCTGGTCGCGGGCCGCGGCCGCGTTCTCACGCCTTACGAGTCGAACCCACCTTGACCGGTTTGCGTTTGGGCTTGCGGGCCGCCACAGCGGCCTGCAGGGCCAGCCGCGCCCAGGGCAGCATGAGCGCAGGCGACTCCAGCGCTTCGGCCGGGGGCGTGTGGTAGTTCAGTTTCATGCGCTTGCCCCTGGCCTCGAACACGAAGGGCTCCGCGCCCACGGCCAGCCATTGCGGTTCGGTGTCGGCGTTGGTCTTCAGGAAGAGCGTGTCCCACGCAATGATCCCGACGTTCATGCCATCGACCGAGATGCCCCAGCCGCCGAACATGCGCTTGGCCACACACGGCCCCAGGCCAGAGAGCAGTTCGCAGGCGTAAGAGGCAAAGGGGTCGATCGGCTTGGCCATGCGCCATCTTAGATTCCCTCCGGCAGAATGCGCCGATGGCCCGTCCCAAATCCGCCTCCCACGACCTCAAGCGCGACCAGATCCTCGATGTCGCCGCGCAATGCTTCGCGCGACAGAGCTTTCCCGCCGCCAGCATGAACGACATCGCCGCCGCCTGCGGCACGAGCAAGGCGCGCCTCTACCACTACTACGAGAGCAAGGAAGCGATCCTGTACGACCTGCTGGACCGCTACACCCAGCGCCTGCTGGCGCTCATTGGCGAGTCAGAAGCGCGCGCGCAGCGCAAAAACCTCAGCGAGCGTGAAGCGCTCAACGAACTGGTGCGGGCCTTCCTGGCCGAGTACGAAACCTCGGCCACGCGCCACGTCGCTCTGGTGTCCGACACCAAATTCCTGGGCGAAGTCCAGCGCGAGCTCATCCTGAACCGCCAGCGCGACGTGGTGGCGGCCTTCACCCGTTTCCTCAAACGCGCCTACCCGGAGCGCGTGACCGGCGCCAACCAGACCGCCCTGACCATGATGCTGTTCGGCATGATCAACTGGACCTTCACCTGGCTGCGCCCCGGCGGCCCCATGAGCTACAGCGCCTTCGCCGACGAGGTGGTGGCGATGTTGGAACGCGGCATGACCGGTGGCGCGGTCGGGGTTTAGTGATTTACGTATGCGTAACGAATTTCGTTTAGTTAAAATCGCGCCTCACCCCACCTGGAGACAACCATGAGCAAAGCCTTCGCCTCCCAGGCCGACCTGGCCGACAAGAAAATCACCTTCGAGCAGCTCAGCCCGCACTGCTGGGCCTACACCGCCGAAGGTGACCCGAACTCGGGCGTTATCATTGGCGAGAAATTCATCATGGTCAGCGACGCCACCGCCACGCCCGCCATGGCGCGCGACCTGATCCAGCAGATCCGAACGGTCTCGGACAAACCCATCAAATACGTGCTGCTCACGCATTACCACGCGGTGCGCGTGCTGGGCGCGAGTGCGTATGTGGCCGAAGGCGCCACGGAAATCATCGCCAGCCGTGGCACCTACGAGCTGATCGTGGAGCGCGGCGCCGAGGACATGCAGAGCGAAATGGAACGCTTCCCGCGCCTCTTCCGGGGTGCCGACAGCGTGCCCGGCCTGACCTGGCCCACCCTGGTGGTGGGTGATGGAAAACCGGGCCGCCAGGGCAGCCTGGAGGTGGACCTCGGTGGCGTGAAGGTGCAGATCTGGCACCCGGGCCCGGGCCACACCCGCGGCGACACCATTGCGTGGGTGGAAGAAGAGAAGGTGCTGTTCAGCGGCGATCTGGTGGAATACGAGGCCGGCGTCTACACCGGCGACGCCCAGCTGGAAGAGTGGCCCACCACGCTCGAAGCCCTGCGCGCGCTCAAGGCCGAGTACATCGTGCCGGGCCGGGGCGAGGCCATGAAGGGCAACGCCGACGTGAACAAGGCACTGGACTACACGCAGCGCTGGGTGACCACGCTGTTCCAGGCCGGCAAGGAAGCCGCTGCCGCCGGCATGGACCTCAAGTCCGCCATGGCGCACACCCGCAAGAGCATGGACCCGGTGTTCGGCCACGTGTTCATCTACGAACACTGCCTGCCGTTCGACGTGAGCCGCGCCTACGACGAAGCCAAGGGCATCAAGAACCCACGCATCTGGACGGCCGAGCGCGACAAGGAAATGTGGAGCGCACTGCAGGCCTGACGCCCGTTTCGATCAGTGGTAGTCCGATTCGCGCTGGTGGCGCAAAGCCAGCACGAGCACGACATCGGCGGTGTCGTCGTACCGGTACAGCGCGAGGTAGCCGGTGCGCCCCCGGGAGATCACGAGTTCACGCAACCCTTGCGGGAGTGGGCGGCCCACCAGGGGATGGTCACCCAGGATATGCAGTGCATTCAGGATCAGATCCACAGTGCCCACCGCAGCCTCAGGCGCTGATTGAAGGAGGAATTCGGTCAGGCGGTTCAGGTCGGCAACCGCTTCGTCTGCCAGCAGCCAGCGCGTCACGCGCGAGGCTTTTTCTTGAGGGCTGCCAGCGTTGTGGCTTTCGGAGGTCGTGTGGTGGGCTTGCTGCCGGCCACTGCCGCCCGCACGCGTTCGCGAAGGTGGCTGGCATACGCTGGACCATCGAAAACGGGCCCACCCGATTCCGCCCGCGCCAGTGCTTGTGCGGCGCGCTCCACGAAACTGACTTCGGCCTCGATACGATCAAGCTCGCCGCCAATCGCCTGCACCATGAGTGCATGGGGTGTGACGCCCTTGCGCGAGGCGATGGCCTTGAGTCGTGAGTGCGTGGAGTCGTCGAGCTTGACGGAAACGTTCGACATGGATTGCCAAAGAAATTTGAGGTGTTGATATCTTACTACCAGTCGCCAGGCAAGTTGTGCCTGCGGCAGGTCGCTGACAATTCGGCCCTCAACATCCACGGCTACATCCGCTAACCACATGCTCGACCACTCCGCCACCGACTGGGGCGTCGTCGCCGTCTTTGCCGTCGTGTACCTCGGCATGTTCCTCGGCGGCCTGCCTCGGCTGAAGCTGGACCGCTCGGGCGTTGCCTTGCTGGGTGCCATCGCCGTGATTGCGCTGGCCGGGCTGCCGGTGGAAGACGCGGCGCGGGCCATCGACCTGCCCACCATCGTGCTGCTGTTCGCCTTCATGGTGGTGTCGGCGCAGATGCGGCTGGGTGGTTTCTACGGCGCCGTGACGCGCCGGGTGGGCGAGATGCCGCTCTCGCGCAGTGGTCTGCTTGCGGCGCTCATCCTCGTGGCGGGCGCGCTCTCGGCGGTGTTCTCCAACGACATCGTCTGCCTGGCCATGACGCCGGTGGTGGCGCGCCTGTGCCTGCGCCGCGGCATCGATCCGCTGCCATTTCTGATCGGGCTGGCCTGTGCGGCCAACATCGGCTCGGCCGCCACGTTGATTGGCAATCCGCAGAACATGTTGATCGGATCGGTGTTGCAGTTGCCGTTTGCGGGGTATGTGCGTCAGGCGTTGCCGCCGGTGCTGATCGGGCTGGTGCTGTTGTGGGGGTGGTTGGCGTTCGGGCCTGGGGCGAAAGCGGGGGCAGGGGCTAGGAGCCCTCACCCCCGCCCTCTCCCAGAGGGAGAGGGAGTGAATGCAGAGCCCTCGTTCGATGCCTGGCAAACCGCAAAAGGTCTGGTGGTCGCTTGCTCGCTTTTGCTGATTTTCCTGTTCACCGACTGGCCACGCGACGTGGCCGCGCTGGTGGGGGCCGGCGTGCTGTTGCTGAGTCGTCGTCTGCATTCGGCGCATGTCATGGGCCTGATCGACTGGCCGCTGCTCATTCTCTTCATGGGCCTGTTCGTGGTGAACCACGCGTTTGAAACCACTGGGCTGGCGGCGCAGGCCGTGGCCTGGCTGGGCACGCAGAGCGTCCACCTGGCCGACCCCGGTCCGCTGCTGGTGGCGGGGGCGGTGCTGTCCAACCTGGTGTCGAATGTGCCGGCGGTCATGCTGCTGTTGCCGCACCTGGGCGGGAGCGGTGAGCAGGCGGGTGTGATGCTCGCGCTGGTGAGCACGTTTGCCGGCAATTTGCTGCTGGTCGGCTCGATCGCCAACCTGATCGTGGCCGACCTCGCGCGCCAGCAGGGCATCGAGATCGACTGGAAGCGACACGCCATCACCGGCATTCCGGTGACCTTGATGACGCTGGCTGTGGTGTGGGGCTGGATGAAGTTTGTGGCTTAGTCGTGAATGGACGACAGGAACTGCTGCAGTTCCGGCGTCTCGGGCGACCCGAAGAGTTTTGCCGGCGGGCCCATTTCATGCACGCGTCCCTGGTGCATGAAGATCACGCGGTCGCTCACCTTGCGGGCAAAGCTCATCTCGTGCGTCACCATGAGCAGCGTCATGCCCTCGTCGGCCAATGACTCCACCACGCGCAGCACCTCGCCCACCAGCTCGGGGTCGAGCGCGGAGGTGATCTCATCGCACAACAGCACGCTGGGCTGCATGGCCAGGGCGCGCGCAATCGCCACGCGCTGCTGCTGGCCGCCGGAGAGTTGATCGGGAAACGCATCGAATTTCTCGCCCAGGCCCACGCGGTACAGCAATTGCCGCGCGCGTTCGGCGCCTTCGGTGGGCGAGGTCTTCTTCACCAGACCCGGCGCGAGCATCACGTTGCGCCCCACGCTCAGGTGCGGGAACAGGTTGAAGTTCTGAAAGATCATGCCCACGCGCTGCCGCAGCTCGCGCATGGCGGCGGCGTCCTTGTGCAGCAGGGGCTTGTCGTCCACGCTGAGGGAACCGGCCTGGAAAACCTCCAGCCCGTTGATGCAACGCAGCAGCGTGCTCTTGCCGGAGCCGCTCTTGCCGATGATGGCGATCACCTCGCCCGCCTTCACCTGCAGGTCGATGCCCTTGAGCACCTCGTTGCTGCCGTAGGATTTGCGCAGCTGTTTGATGTCGACGATGGTGCGCACGGTGGCGGGGGAGGCGGGAGCTTCAGCGACTTGCATTGAGTTTCCTTTCCAGGGTGCGCGCGTACAGGCTCACGGGGAAGCACAGCGCAAAGTACATCAGGGCCACACAGCTGTAGACCAGGAAGGGCGCGAAAGTGGCGTTGGTGATCATGGTGCCGGCCTTGGTGAGTTCGATGAAGCCGATCACCGAGGCCAGTGCCGTGCCCTTGACCACCTGCACCAGAAAGCCCACCGTGGGCGCGATGGCGATGCGCGTGGCCTGCGGCAGCACGACATAGCGCAACTGCTCGCCGAAGTTGAGTGCCAGACTTTGCGCCGCTTCCCACTGGCCCTTGGGCACAGCGGCCACGCAACCGCGCCAGATCTCGACCAGGAAGGCACTGGTGTAGAGCGTGAGCGCCACCGATGCGGCTGTCCACGCCGAAGTCTCGAAGCCGAACAGCGCCAGACCGAAATACGCCAGGAAGAGTTGCATCAGCAGCGGTGTGCCCTGGAAGAGCTGCACGTAGCCGGCGACGAAGATTTCTGCGCCCGGCCATTTCGCGGTGCGCGCCACCAGCAAGGCCATGCCGACGATGCCACCGCCGACGAAGGCGATGAGCGAGAGCACCACCGTCCAGCGCGCGGCCAGCAGGAGGTTGCGGACGATGTCCCATAAGGTGAAGTCAACCACGGCGGCCTCCGAACAGGTAGCGCGGTCCCATCCAGTTCAGCAATGCGCGCACACCGATGGACAGCACCAGATAGATGCCGGTGGCGACGATGAAAGCCTCGAACGCGCGGAAGTTTCGGCTCTGGATCAGGTTGGCCGCAAAACTGAGTTCCTGGGTGGAAATCTGCCCGCACACCGCCGAGCCGAGCATCACGATGATGATCTGGCTCGTGAGCGCGGGCCACACCTTCTTGAGCGCGGGTGGCAGCACCACGTGAAAAAACGTCTGTACGCGCGAGAGCGCCAGACTGGCGGCCGCCTCGAACTGTCCCTTGGGCGTGGCCTCGATGCCCGCGCGGATGATCTCGGCGGCATACGCCCCCAGGTTGATCACCATGGCGATCACCGACGCGATCTCGGGCGTGAGCTTCACCCCGGCGGCGGGCAGGCCGAAGAACACGAAAAACAACTGCACGATGAAAGGCGTGTTGCGGATCAGCTCCACGTAGGTGCCTGCAAGCCAGCGCAGTGCCACCGGGCCACTGCTGCGCGCCCAGGCACAGGCCGTGCCCAGCAGCAGGCCGATCACCGCCGAAATGGCGGTCAGGCCCAGCGTCCAGAGCACGCCCTTGGCCAGAAGAGGCCATTGGGCGAGCACGGCGGGAAAGTCGAGTTCGATGCCCATGGGGCTCTTTCACTCCGGGAGCGTGCCCGCCGGACGGCCAAGCCACTTCTTCGCCATGGCATCGAGTTCACCCGCCTTCTTCGCCGCCACGATGATCTCGCTGACCTTGGCGCGCAGCGCGTCTTCACCTTTGGCCACGCCGATGAAGTTCGGGCTGTCCTTGAGCAGCAGCTTGTATTCGGCGCCGAGCGCAGGGTTGCGCTTGATCATGTTGTCGGCCACGGACACCCCGGTGGCGATGAACTGGGTCTGGCCCGAGACGAAAGCCGACACCGTGGCGTTGTTGTCCTCGAAGCGCTTGATGTCCGTGTTGGCTGGAGCCACCTTGGTGAGCTCCTGGTCTTCGATGGCGCCGCGCGTCACGGCCACCGACTTGCCGCCAAGGCCATTGAAGTCCGCAAGCGCCGCACCCTTGGGGCCATACACCGCCTGGAAGAAGGGCGAGTAGGCGGCGGTGAAGTCGATCACCTTCTCGCGCTCCGGGTTCTTGCCCAGCGTGGAGATGACAAGATCGGCCTTTTTGGTCTGCAGGTAGGGGATGCGGTTGGCACTGGTCACGGGCACCAGTTCAACCTTCACGCCCAGCTTGGCCGCAATGAGATTCGCGGTGTCCACATCCAGCCCTTGCGGCTTGAGGTCGATGCCCACGAAGCCATAGGGCGGGAAATCGGTGGGCACGGCGATCTTGATCAGCTTGTTCTTCATCACACCTTCCAGCGCTGTCTGGGCATGGGCAGCGCCCATGCCGAGTGCGGCGGCGAGGGCCAGCGTGGACGTGATGAAGGCGCGTTTGGTGGTTCTCATAGCAGGGCTCCTAGGTAGGTTTCGGTCGGGGTGGCGGGGTTGAGGTCTGTTTTTCGATGGCGCTTTTTCACGGCGGGGCTGCTGGCTTCGCGCACGGGAGCCAGCGCCTCGCGCAGATCGGCCAGCGGATCGTTGGGCGCGCCCAGCCGCAGTGCGGCCTGCACCTGGCCAATGTGTGCGGCCATCAGCTGCTCGGCGGCCTCCACATCGCCGCGCTCCAGGGCGGCGACGATGTCCACATGGTCCTGGCACGACTGCACCGCGTCGTGGTTGCTCTGGTAGAGCATGGCAATCAACGTGGTGCGGGCGGTGAAGTCGCGCAGCGTGTCGGCCAGCAGCTGGTTGCCCAGGCATTCGGCCAGGCACACATGAAAGTCGCCCAGCAGGTAGCTGCGCTGGCCCACGTCGTCGCCCTTCAGGGCGGCCTGTTCCTGTTTCAGGTGCTGGCGCAGTCGCCGCAAGGCGTTCTTGTCGATCGCGCGCGCGCTGCGGATCAGGCCGGTTTCGATCACGCGGCGCGCCTCGAAGGCGTCACGCGCTTCCTCGTGCGAAGGTTGCACCACGTACCAGCCGCGGCGCGAACTCACGGTGACGATGCCGCGCGCAGCCAGCCGCACCAACGCCTCGCGCACCAGCGTGCGGCTGCAGTCGAACAGCATCGACAGGCTCTGCTCGCCCAGGCGCGTGCCTGGCGCCAGACGCTGGGCCAGCACGGCTTCGATGATGCGTTGGGCGATGTCGGTGGAACTGACCATGGAAGACCTCTTGGGGGTCTTCCATGCGAATTCCGTGCCACGGCCATACAAGCCTTGTATGCAAGATGAATGCACCTGGCTTGTGCGCACTCAGGGTGCGCGCGCGCCTGCGCGCACCAAAGCGTGTTGCGCCCGATGCCGCCGGGCCGCCGTTCTGGTGCGTGTTCAGCGCTGGGCGCTGAGCACCCGGAAGTCGTCTTCGTAGCCTTTGAGCACGCGCACCGCGTTCGCCCGCTGCTCGGGCGTGGTGCTGTTGTGCAGGCGGGCGAATTGCGCGCAGCCCTGGCGCACCAGCTCGCGCTGGTAGTCGTTGTAGCCCGGTGTGGGTGAACGGTTCACGCGCGCATAGTGTTCGCGCACCAGTTGCTGCGCTCGCGCGGGCGCCGCCTGTGCTTCGCGCACGGTCTGCAGCAGGTCGGCCTGGCGGCGCAGCCGCTCGGCCTGGGTTCGCTGGGCGTCGAACGGCGAGGACTGGATCAACTCGCGCAGCAGCGCAAGCTGCTCCTTGCTGAGCGTGCCGTAGAGCATTTCGCTGCGGCTGGTGGCGCGCTCCAGGCGCTTCTTCAGGCGCTGCTCGGGATTGCCGCGCAGGAAGTCCTTCTCAAACTCCTCGTTGCTGCGCGCCTGATGGCGTTGCAGGTGCTCCAGCTGTGCCGGTGTGAGCTGCAAGGCCAGGCGCGTGAAGGGCTCCACAGTCCGGTCCGCCGCACGCTCGATGCGTTCGCGCACATCTTCGAACTGCACGCAGGCCTGCGCGGGCGTCAGGTCTGCCGGCGCCAGCGCCTGCCACTCCCGCAGCCGCCCGGCGTACACCGGGAGCTCGTTCTGCCGGTGCCACTGGAAGAACTGGTCGAGGGCATCGCGCGTCTGCGTCGACTGCGCATCGTCCAGATCCACATACGCGTCGAGCCACCAGTAGCTGATGGTAGGTGCCTGGTTGTAGGCCAGGCGCGCCGCAGTGCAGGCCGACATGGCCACCGCCAGCACCAGCCCCGCCCCCAGCCAGGCGAGGCGGCGGGCGATAATCCGCCGCAGGCGAAGGCCGGCAAGTGCGCCGCGCAGCCAGTCTCCGAAAGAGGTGTTCATGTCGTTCCCGGTGGATGTGGTGGTGATGGCGGCCGGCAAAGGCACGCGCATGAAGAGTCTGCGGCCCAAAGTGTTGCACCGTTTGGGTGGCCGCGCACTCGCCCAGCATGTGATCGACTGTGCAGCGCGGTTATCGGCGCGCTCGGTGGTGGTGATCACCGGCCACGGCGCCGAGCAGGTTGAAGGCGGCCTCACGACGCCGGTGGGCACCACCGAAAGCCCCGCCCCGAGCCTGCGCTTTGTGCGCCAGGAACCGCAGCTGGGCACCGGCCACGCCGTGCAGCAGGCGGTGCCGGTGCTGGCCAACGACGGTGTGGTGCTGATCCTCAACGGCGATGTGCCCTTGATCGGGCAGGGCACCCTGGAGGCCTTGCTGCAGGCGTGCGGTGGGCAGCATCTGGCGCTGCTCAGCGTGGACACGGGGGGCGACGCCACGGGTTATGGGCGCATCGTGCGCTCCGTGGACGCAGACCGGTCGGTGCACGCCATCGTGGAGCACAAGGACGCCAATGAGGCGCAGCGGCGCATCACCGAGTGGTACAGCGGCGTCATGGCGGCGCCGGCATCGTTGCTCAAGCCTTTGCTGGCGGGATTGACCAACGACAACAGCCAGCGCGAGTACTACCTGACGGACGTGGTGAAGCATGCCGTGGCGCAGGGACTGGTGGTGAGAGCCATCACCACGCACGACGCGGTGGAGGTGGCGGGGGTGAACAGTCCGGTGCAGCTCGCCGAACTCGAGCGCGCGTACCAGCGCCGCCTGGCGCATGGCCTGATGGAGCAGGGCGTTCGTCTGGCGGATCCGGCGCGGCTGGACGTGCGGGGTGAGCTGCTCTGCGGCCAGGACGTGGAGATCGACGTCAACTGCGTGTTTGAAGGCCGCGTGAAGCTCGGTGAAGGCGTGCGCATCGGTGCGAACTGCGTGATCGCCAACGCCGCCATCGACGACGGGGCGGTGATTCACCCCTTCACCCACATCGACGGCGAGAAGCTGGGCGTGTCGGTGGGGCGCGGCGCCCTGGTGGGGCCCTTCGCGCGGCTGCGGCCGGGCGCGCAACTCGGTGCCGAGGTGCACATCGGCAACTTTGTCGAGGTCAAGAATTCCACCCTGGCCGCCGGCGCCAAAGCCAACCATCTGGCTTACCTGGGCGATGCCACGGTGGGCGAGCGGGTGAACTACGGGGCGGGCAGCATCACGGCGAACTACGACGGGGCGAACAAGCACCGAACCGTGATCGAGGCCGACGTGCACGTGGGCAGCAATTGCGTGCTGGTGGCACCCGTCACCATCGGCGCGGGGGGCACGGTGGGCGCGGGTTCCACCATCAGCAAAAGCACAGCGCCGGGTGTGCTTGCCGTTGCTCGTGGCCGGCAGGTGTCGCTGCCGAACTGGAAGCGCCCCGAGAAGAAACGCTGATTGCTCAGCCTCCGCGCACGTCGAGCGACTGCCCGTTGAAGCGGCTGTTGCCGAAGCCGCTGTGGCCGCTGTTGGCTGCAGGGCGACGGCCAATGCCGTTGAGGTCCATCAGACGGCTCAGACCCATCACTTCGGAGTCGCGGAAACCGGTCTGCGAGTGCTGCTGGTCGAATTCGGAGAACTGGCTTTCCAGTTGCTGCATGGCGCTTTCGCGAGCGTCTTCCTTCGGCTTGGGCTTGGGCAGCGCAGCCAGGTTCAGTTGCTCGCGGAAATCTGCGGGTGACGGCATGCGGTGCAGGCCGTTCTTCAGGAACACAAAGCGCACGCCGGCGGTCTTGAGGATGCGGTTCTTCATCTTGGCCTGGTGCGTCTTGGCCTTGGCGTCGCTCAGGTGGTATTGCTCGATATCGAAAGCAAAACTGGGCCGGCCGTCTTCACCGCACACCACGAAGTCCACCTTCTGGTTGTTCAGCCGTTCCATGGCGCGCTGTCGATCGGCCGCGCGACGCACCGAGAGCATGCTCTTGAGGGCCACATTGGGCAGCACCACCTGACCAGGAAAGGTGTCCTGCAGATAGTCGAGCATGTGCACCTGCTCGATAGTGAGAATGCGTTCAGGCGTGTAGCGGTCTTCGCGACCGGACGATTTGCCCTGGGACAATTTCCTGTAGGCCCACGCACCCAGCCCGAGCAAGACGATCACGCCCGCGGCAATGGCGATCCACATCATTTCCATACAACCTCCTTTGGCTGGACGGCGAGTCCGCCCAGTCGAGATGGTGAGGTTGTTACAGACCGGCAGGCGCGTCAACACTTGGTTGGCGAGTCGATTCCCCCAACTGTGCGTTTTGCATCAAAAGCGCCGGGCAATTGTGGCCAAAGGTACACATATCCCGTCAGCCCTTGGGTGTCTGGCCCAACGGCAGGCGGGGTTCGAACTTGGCGCGCTTGAGGCTGAAGAAGGCCTTGATGTTGCGCACATTCGCATCGCTGGTGAACAGGCGCTGCGCCAGGGCCAGGTAGCCCGGCATGTCGGTGCAATGCACCACCAGCATGAAGTCGGGTCCCGGGCTCACGCGGTAGCACTGCTGCACCTCCACCACCGGCAGCACGCGCGTCTCGAACGCATCCAGTTGCTCGGCACCCTGGCGTTCCAGGGTGATTTCCACCAGCGCAGTGAGCCCGTGGCCCAGCAGGGGTGCCAGCCTGTCGGGGCTGAGCAAGGCCACTTCGCGCTCGATCACACCCAGCTGACGCAAGCGCTTCACGCGCCGCAAGCTGGTGGGCGGCGAGAGATGGGCCAGCTCGGCCAGGGTCTGGTTGCTGCGTGAAGCGTCGGTCTGGAGCAGATCGAGCAGACGCAGATCGGCGTCATCGATGGTGATTACTTCCATAGTTTGTCAATAAATGAATTTTTCTTCCGGTCATGTGTTAATGAGAAATTATCTGTCATAGCTAACGAAAGTATGTCGACTTATTTCTCAAAGGTCTGATTAGCATCTGCCCATTCAAATTTAAGGAGCGTGACATGTGCGGGATCGTGGCGGGGGTTTCAGGGCGCGACATCGTGCCCGTGCTGGTTCAGGGGCTGCAACGTCTGGAGTACCGGGGTTACGACTCCTGCGGTGTGGCGGTGCACAGCGGGGGGCTCAAGCGGGCACGCAGCACGGCTCGTGTGGCCGAGCTGGCGCAACAGGTGCAGATCGAGGGCATCGGAAGCGGTACCGGCATCGCGCATACCCGTTGGGCCACGCATGGCGCGCCAGCGGTGCACAACGCACATCCGCATTTCAGCCACGGTCCCGGCAGCAGCAGCACGGCTGCGGGCCGCGTGGCCTTGGTGCACAACGGCATCATCGAGAACCACGACGAGCTGCGCGCAGCGCTGCAGTCCAAAGGCTATGTGTTCGAGAGCCAGACCGACACCGAGGTGATCGCCCACCTGATCGATTCACTCTACGAAGGCGACATTTTTGCCGCGCTGCAGGCGGCCGTGCCCCAACTGCACGGCGCCTACGCGCTGGCCGTGTTCCACAAGGACGAGCCGCACCGGGTGGTGGGCGCGCGCGCCGGTTCACCGCTGGTGCTGGGCGTGGGCACTGCCGATGGCGAGCACTTCCTGGCCAGCGATGCCATGGCCCTGGCCGGCGTGACGGACCAGATCGTCTACCTGGAAGAGGGCGACCTGGTGGACCTGCAGCTCGGCCGCTACTGGGTGCTCGACGCCTCGGGCCGTTCGCTCGATGCCACGCAGCGCCCGGTGAAGACCGTGCACGCGCACAGCGGTGCGGCCGAACTCGGCCCCTACCGGCACTACATGCAAAAGGAAATCTTCGAACAACCGCGCGCCATTGGCGACACGCTTGAAGGCGTTGTCGGTATCACGCCAGAGCTGTTTGGTGACCGTGCGTACAGCGTGTTCAAGGACATCGACAACGTGCTCATCCTCGCGTGCGGTACCAGCTATTACAGCGGCTGCACCGCCAAATATTGGCTGGAGAGCATGGCGAAGATCCCCACCCAGGTGGAAGTGGCCAGCGAATACCGCTACCGCACCAGCGTGCCCAACCCGCGCACCCTGGTGGTCACCATCACGCAAAGTGGCGAGACCGCCGACACGCTGGCCGCGCTGCGCCACGCGCAGGGTCTGGGCATGAAGCACACGCTGACCATCTGCAACGTGGCCACCTCGGCCATGGTGCGCGAGTGCGAGCTCGCCTACATCACCCGGGCCGGTGTGGAGATCGGCGTGGCCTCTACCAAAGCCTTCACCACGCAGCTCGCCGGCCTGTTCCTGCTCACGCTGGCGCTGGCTCAGGTGCGCGGGCACCTGAGCGACGAAGCCGAAGCCGAACACCTCAAGTCCATGCGCCACCTGCCCGTGGCGCTACAGGCCGTGCTGGCGCTGGAGCCGCAGGTGATCAGCTGGGCCGAAGACTTTGCCCGCATGGACAACGCGCTCTTTCTGGGCCGCGGCCTGCACTACCCCATTGCGCTGGAAGGCGCCTTGAAGCTCAAGGAAATCAGCTACATCCACGCCGAGGCGTACCCGGCCGGCGAGCTCAAGCACGGCCCGCTTGCGCTGGTGACCGCCGCCATGCCGGTGGTGACGGTGGCGCCCAACGATGCCTTGCTGGAAAAGCTCAAGAGCAACATGCAGGAAGTGCGTGCGCGCGGTGGCGTGCTCTATGTGCTGGCCGATGCCGACACCCGCATCGCCAGCAGCGAGGGCATTCATGTCATTCGCATGCCCGAGCACTATGGCGCACTCAGCCCGCTGCTTCACGTGGTGCCGCTGCAGATGCTGGCGTACCACACGGCGCTGGCGAAGGGCACCGATGTGGACAAACCCCGGAACCTTGCCAAAAGCGTCACGGTGGAGTGAGCTGTTTGCGTACGTTGCCGCACTGACGGAGGAGATCGGCCCCAGCAACATCTGTTCACCTGTTCTGTGACGGACGACAACTGGGAAAACTGGATGAAGCGTTTGATGCTTGCCGCACTGCTGGGCGTGGTCTGCCCGCTGGGATTTGCGGGGCCCGAAGCGGCGAACAACGGCCAGGTCGCCACGTTCAAGAACGTGTCGGGCAACATTGATATCGCTCGAAACGACGCCCGGCTGGATGCCGTGTCCGGCATGCCGCTGTTCGTGTCCGACCGCATCGTCTCCGGTACCGGCGCGTCGGCCGGCATCGTGTTCAACGACGGCACGCAGCTCACGGTCGGGCCTTCCACCGACATCGAGGTTCGCGACTACACCTTTGAACCCAGGCAGTCCCGCTACGATTTCTTCGTCTACCTCGCCAGAGGGGCCGCGATCTACACATCGGGAATGATGGGCAGGCTCGCACCGGAGGCGATCAAGGTGGCCACACCCACGGCGACCATCGGCATTCGCGGGACGCGATTCATCATCGAGGCGGATTGATCACGCCATGAAGACTCCACAGATGCGATGGGCAAGGTGCGCGCCCCTGATCGCCGTCGCCCTGGCCTGCCTGGGCGGCTGTGCCACCGGCCTGAAGCCAGCCACGAGAACGTCCGTTGTCCTGTTGCCCGATGAGGACAGCAGGGTCGGCACCGTTTCCATGTCCACCGCGTCGGGTACGCAGCTGCTCGATCAAGCCTTCAGCCACACCATGGTGCATGGCAACCGCGTGGCTCCATCGCAGGCGCGGCCCGTCAGCCGCGGCCTGGTGGACACCGTCTACGGCGAACTGATCAAGAGTCAACCTTCGCCACCCAGAACCTTCGTGCTGCAGTTCATGCTGGACAAGACGGTGCTGACGGAAGAATCCAGGGCCCTGCTGCCCGCTGTGTTCGCCGCGGCACGCGAGCGCAAGCCCACGCGCATCACGGTGTTCGGTCACGCGGACGCCAGTGGGTCGCAAGAGTGGAACCTGAAACTGTCGGCCGAACGAGCCGAGACGGCCGCCCAGCTGCTCAGGAACAACGATCCCACGCTGAAAGACATCGAGATTCAGTATTTCGGCGATACCAGGCCATTGAGCGCAGAGACGCGGGCATCGGACCCGAGGAACCGGCGGGTTGAAATACTCATACTCTGAACCACTGAGTTAACGATGAGCGTTGACAGCGTGGTCGGCGGAGAACATACACTCCGCATCTCCATGAGTACCCGCAGCGCCACCCGCCAGAATCCCTTTCCCGCGACCGCGAAAAAGGCCACCCGCGCCAGAACCCGGCGCAACCATCAGGCGCTGCTGGCCACCGAAGCCTCGCCGTACTACCAGATCTGGGTGCTGACCAACCTCACGGCCAAGCCCTTCATCGTTCGCTTCGGCGAGCGTTTCGATCTGAACCTTACCGACTGGCGCATCCTGCTGACGCTGGCTGACAAGCCCGGCATCACCGCGCAAGGCCTGGCCGATTACACCGGTCTGGACAAGATGAGCGTCTCGCGCGTGGTGCGCAAGCTGGAAGCGCAAGACAGGCTGGTGCGTGAGAACAGCGAAGCCGACCGGCGTAGCTTCCACCTCAATCTCACCGAGGCCGGCTGGGCGGTGTACGAGGAGATCGCGGTGGCCGCGATCGAGCGTGAAACGCAGGTCTATGCCGGCCTGAGCGCCGCCGAGGTGAAGACGCTGCACGAGTTGCTGGGCAAGCTCTCGGTGCGCGCACGGCTTCCCATGGGTTGATTCAGAAGCCGTAAGGATCCAGCGCGGGGTCGTCGCCCGCGTGCGCAGGGCCTTCTGCCCATGCAATCAAACTGCAGCCGTAGCGCGAACCCAGTTGCACCCGCGCGCCGGGTTCGATCACCATCACCGATGGCCCTGCGACCGTGACGTCGCCTACGCTGAGGTCGCCAGCGAGCAGGAAAAAGTCCGTCAGGCCCGTGTGGTGCAGGTCGCTGAGCCGGGCCCCTGGCCAGAGCTGCAACGAGCACAACCGGTGGTTGCTGCCGGTGCCCGCGTAATCGAACACCGGACGGCGCAACACCCCCGCAAACGGCGAGGCAACTGGTGCCACCGAGTCGAGCACCACCGTGAGGTCTGGGGGCGTGAACGGCTGCGCGTTGGTCACCGTGGTTTTCTTCGCGTGCGGATGGATCGCGGCACCATCCGGCTCGATGATCACCGGTCCCTCCAGCCGCGAGAACAGCGTGCAGCCGCCATAGGACACCGCATCGTGGGTGGCGCCCGTGAGGTTGATGCCCACCGCACCAGCGCGCGTGGTGCACTGGAAATCGGTGAGTTCGCCCGAGAGGAAATAGCTGCTCGCCACGCCGCGATGCTGGTGCACGCCGGAGCGGCTCATGGGGTCGAACACCAGCATGCCGAGGAAGAGGCCGCGCTCTGGATCGCGCCGAACGGCCTTCTCGCGCGAGGTTCCGCGCGGCGTCGTGCGCCACGGAATGGCCTCGAGATCGTAGGCGTACACGCCGGGCTGGACTCGATGTCCTGCGACTGTGGCGGGTGCGTGGTCGGGTGTGGCGATGAGGGGTTCGGCGGCAACGGTCATGGTGTCGTCCTAGGGTAAACGAGGGGCTGTCATCAAGGTAACGAACGTTACTATATGACGGAACCAAAGGCCTTGTCATGTCTTTTCTTTCGAGTCCACCGACCACTTCGAAAACGCCCGGTGTGCACGTGGTCACCGGTGCCAGCCATGGCATCGGCGCGGCCACTGCAGCGTTGCTGGCGGCGGCTGGGCACCGCGTGGTTTCGCTCGATGTGGTGGCGCCGACCGCAGGCTCGGTTGGTGCGGACGTCCTGATTCAACACCTCGCCTGCGACCTGGCCTCGGAAGACGCGATCGGCAAAGCGTTCGCGCGCATCGAACAGGAGCATGGCCATGTGGATGGGCTGGTGAACTGTGCCGGCGTCGAATCGCGGCACCTGCTGGAGAACATGCCAGTGGCTGCCTGGGACCGGGTGATGGACATCAACCTGCGCGGCACCATGTTGTGCCTGCAGGCGGCCGCACCGCTCATGCGCGAAGGCGCATCGGTGGTCAATGTGGCCTCCATCGCGGGCAAGCGCATGTCGTATTCCGGTGACGCGGCCTACACCGCGTCCAAGGGCGCGGTGCTCGCCTTCACGCGCCATATGGCGTTCGAGCTCGCGGGCCGCCGCATCCGCGTCAATGCGGTGTGCCCTGGCCCCACGCTCACGCCCATGATCTACCGCAGCTTGAACGAAGAGCGCATCGCAGCCGTCGCCGAGTCGGTGCCGCTGGGTCGCTGGGTTCAGGCGGACGATGTGGCCCAGGCCATCGCTTTCCTGCTTTCTTCCGCCGCCGCCATGATCACAGGCAGCACCATCGATGTGGATGGCGGCATGCTGGTGTCCAACGGCACCCCCTACCGGGACTACGTGGCCGCCCGGCAAGTGCAACACGCTGCGCCACCTTCACCGGAGACTTCGCCATGAAATGGATTCGCCCACTGATGGCCGGGCTTGCCCTGGCTTTCCTTTCCACCGCCCAGGCGCAACCTGCGCTGCGCATGGCCTACGTGGCGCCCCCGCCGGTGTGGGGTCCGATCGCCGACCGCTTCGCTAAAGAGGTGGCCGATCGCACGAACGCGGAAGTCAAGATCCAGTCGTTCGGCGCCGGCCAGCTCGGCAGCCTGCCGCAGAACTACGCGGGTCTTCGCACCGGGCAGATCGACATGATGCTGGCCGACACGGGCACGCTGGCGCTGGCGCGCGGCGGCAAGGACTTCAACGCCTTGTTCGCGCCCTACGTTTTCCGCGATCACTCGCACTTCAAGACCTTCATGCAGTCCGATACCTTCCGCCAGATGCTTGATGGTGTGGAGAAGGAAGCCGGCTTCAAGCTGGTCGGCTACGTGTCGGACCGCACGCCGCGCCAGCTCACCACCTCCAACCGCAAGGTGCTGAAGCCCGAAGACATGAAGGGCCTGAAGGTGCGCGTGCCCGAGACGCCGGCCATTCTGGAGGTGATGAAGGGCTGGGGCGCTTCGCCCACCCCGGTGCCGGCAGCCGAGCTGTATCTCGCCATGAAGCAGGGCCTGGTCGACGGGCAGGACAACGGCTTCGATGCCATCGCCGGGGCGAAGTACTACGAGGTGCAGAAGTACGCGATGAAGATCGACTACATCCAGTCTGGGCTGATCGTGCTGATCGCTGCCGACAAGTGGGCACGCCTCACGCCGGCCCAGCAGAAGGCCATGACCGATGCGGCGGTGGCAACCGAGAAGTGGGCCAGCAAGGAAACCTGGGACGCTGCGGCAAAGTCGATTGAGACGCTGAAGGCCAATGGCATGGAGATCGTGGAACCTGACCTGGCCGCGTTCCGCAAGATGGCCGATGGCATCGTGGCGAACTTCGATGGCCAGCTCTGGAGCAAGGGCACGGTGGAGAAGATCCGGGCGGCTAAATGAGCTGGCTCCTGGGCTTGCTCGATCGGATCGTGCTGGCCCTGCTGGGTCTGGCATTGCTCAGCCTGGTGGGCATCGGCGGCGCACAGATCGTGCTGCGCGAAACCATCGGCACACCGCTGCCGTGGGCCATGGAACTCAGCGTGCTCATCATGATCTGGGCGACCATGCTCACCGGCTACGTGGGCGTGCGGCGCAACTCTCATCTGTCGGCCGATTTTCTGGGTTTGAGCATGTCCGAGCGCGCACGGCGCGCGCTGACCACGCTGGCGCTGCTGCTCTCGCTGCTGTTCGTGCTGGTGTATGGCTGGCAGAGCCGCCTGGTGATCGATGCCATGGAGGGCATCCCGTTCACCTCGCTGTCGGTGACGCAGCCGGTGCTGTACTGGTCGTTGCCCGTGGGGGCCCTGCTCATGGCGTTGGCTCTGGTGAATCGCCTGTGGCTACAGGTGCGCGGAATCGAGGCGCCCTGATGGAACAGGTGATGCTTTTCGGCGTGTTGATGGTGGCCTTCATGGGCTTCGCGCTCATCGGCGTGCCGGTGTTCTTCGCCATGGGTCTGGCCTCGCTGGTGTTCATCGTCTTCAGCGGCGGCGCGGTGCCGGTGAACATCGTGGCCTCTTCGATGATCCAGGGCATGGACTCGTTCGCGTTCCTCGCGATCCCGTTCTTCTTTCTGGCCGGCGAACTCATGAACACCGGTGGCATCACGCGGCGGCTCCTGAACTTTGCCTCCGCCGCCGTCGGGCACATCAAGGGTGGCCTCTCACACGTGGCGATTCTGGCCAGCATGGTGTTCTCGGGCGTGTCGGGTTCGGCCGTGGCCGATGCGTCGGCCATCGGCTCTTCCATGATTCCCGCCATGAAGGACAAGGGGTACCCCGGCGCATACGCCGCCGCCGTGGTGGCGGCCGCTTCCACCATGGGCCCCATCATCCCGCCATCGATTGCCTTCGTCGTCTATGCGCTGGTGAGCGACGTGTCGGTGGGCCAGCTGTTTCTGGCCGGCGCCATTCCAGGGCTTCTGATGGGCGTGTACCTGCTGGCCGCGGCCAGCTGGGTGGCGCACCGCCGCAACCTGCCGTTTTCCGAACGCACCTCCATGCGTGCCGTGCTCATCGCCTTGCGCGATGCCTTGCCTGCGCTCGCCATGCCCGTCATCATCATCGGTGGCATCGTGGGCGGCATGGTCACCCCCACCGAGGCGGGCATCATCGCCGTGCTGTACGCCATTGTCATCAGCGTGTTCTTCTACCGGGAACTCACGTGGTCGCAGACCTGGCACATCTTCTGCGAATGCATGGTCAGTTCCGGCATCATTCTGCTCACCATCGCAGCGTCGGGCATCTTCTCCTGGCTGGTGGCCAACCTGGCCATCGGCGAAACCCTGGCCACCACGCTCAAAACCCTCACCGACAGCCCGTGGATCATGCTGGCGCTCATCAACGTCGTGCTGCTGCTCTGGGGTCTCGCACTCGAGCCAGCGGTGGCGCTGGTCACCCTGGTGCCTGTGCTGGTGCCGATTGCGAATGCCTACGGCATCGACCTCGTCCATCTGGGTGTCATTGTCGTGCTCAATCTGATGATCGGTCAGCTCACGCCCCCGTCTGGCGTCATCACCTTCCTCACCGCGCAGATTGCCGGTGCGCCACTGCACACCGTGTTCAAGGAGGCGGTGCCGTTCACGCTGGCCCTGATCGCCGTTCTGCTGGTCGTCACCTATGTGCCGCTGGTTTCGCTCTGGCTGCCAGGTGTGCTTGGCGGGTAGGGCAGCGGCGGCACCTTCGTGAATCTGCTGAAGTGATTCGACGCTCGAGGTGGTCGGCTGGGCAAGTTTTCCCCCGAGCTCTCCTCCTCAGCCTACGCTGGCGAATCCTGACCCACGCCAACGGAGATTCGCCATGCCTTCGCCACCGCTCGACATCTGGGAAGCCGCGCGCCACGACGACGTGCTTTCGCTGCGGCACCTGCACGGGCAGGGCAGATTGCTCGACGCGATGGATGCACGTGGCCTGACGCCGGCCCACTACGCCGCTGGCAACGGTCACCTGGCGGTCCTGCACGAACTCCGCCGGCTGGGGGCCTGCCTGGACGTGGCCGACGCCACGGGCACCACGCCCGCACACGATGCCGCGAGCGGTGGCCATATCGACGTGATGGCCGAGCTGCACGACGCCGGTGTGCCCATGAACGTGCGCAACCTTCGCGGGCTCACGCCCGCAGACCTCGCCGCCATGCACGGGCATGTCGAGATACTCGACTGGACGGGCTGTCCGACCTCATGAATTGAACGGGTCCGCGATGGCGAACCACACCCCGAGCGCGACCGAAATGATGAAGGCGCCGTCCAGCAGGCCGGCGAGCAAGAACACCTTGGGTTGCATGGCCTCCATCATCTCCGGCTGCCGCGCCGAGGCTTCCAGGTATTTGCTGGCCATGATGCCGATCCCGATGCACGAACCGAGTGCGCCCAGGCCGATCATGTGGCCGACGGCGAGGGGAATGCTGCTGATGTCTGACATGGTGGGCTCCTTTCGTTGAGTTGCCTCCACTGTGCCGGTGTGGCGGTCGGAAATCGATAACCTCGCAGGTCATGGCGCGCTCCTGCCGCTTCGTCGCCAGCCTTTGGCATCTGGAGACGTTCCCTGGTGCGGCGGTCGTCCTGACATAGGCTTTCCCCGAAATGACAGGCAACTTTTGCCGGCCCCGCATTCGGAACAAGGACCGCGCGCCATGCTCACTTCGGAAACCAGCCACCCCCCCCGACCAGCCCGGCGGCCACGGGTAGCGCGCATGGCCACCGTGCCCGCCTTGCTTCCGCCTCAGCTCGTCGAGCGCCCCCCCACGCCTGCGCTGGTGGGCAGCAGAGGCGATGAAGTCACCACCGGCAAGCGGCTGCACTACGCCGACGTTCTGGCCACTTCGTCGACCCCCGTTGCGCGGTAGTGCGATGGACCCGATGCGCGCGTGGCTGGTCGGCCTGGCCTGTATCGGCGTGGGAAGCGGCGCGCTGGCCGCGCCAGCCGCGCCTGAGCCGGCACTCCAGGAAGCCATTGGGCAGTGCGTGTCCGATGCCAGCACACGCCACGGCGTCAACCCCGATCTGCTGCTGGCCATACTCCAGGTCGAATCCGGTCTGCGTGCCGATCCGGTGCGCCGCAATGCCAACGGAAGCATCGACGTGGGCATTGCGCAGATCAACAGCATTCATTTCTCCGAGCTTCGTCGCTACGGCGTGGAATGGCAGCATCTGCTCAAGCCCTGCGTGGGCATCCATGTGGCGGCCTGGCACCTGAAGAACCAGATATTGCGACACGGCAACACCTGGTTTGCGGTGGGCGCGTACCACAGCGTCACGCCGTCCTTCAACCAGATCTACCAAGGCCGTGTGGTGCGGGCGTTGACGCGCATGGGCAAGCTCCCGCCCTGAGTTTTGATGCCTGCATGAGTCGTTCGTGGCCGTTTCAGGTGCATTCGTGCCCTTGTTCTGGCATCGCGAGTCATCACCGTCATCATCCGCGTCGCGCTCGATCTGTAGCGTTGCATCCTGGGAGCGCGAAGACATGTCGGATACCAACGAATCCACCCTCTACAACCAGGTAATCGGCGATTTCTGTGCGCGCATGAACCTGAGCGACAAAGAAGCCGTTGCTCGAGGGGCATCGATCGACATCGAGGGTGTGCAGATGGCCATCACCCTCAACCAGGTGGTTCCACAGGCTCCTGCCGTTTCGATCTATGTCGACGTCGGCTTTCCACCCCGCGCGGGCGAAGCAGCGGTGCTGCGCATGCTGCTGCAGCAAAACTTCACGCATTCGACCAGCCGCGGCCTGACCTATTGCATCTCTCCGGCCAGCGGACACGTGGTCGGCGCCATCCACGTGGGTCTGGGGGGTCTGGAAGGCCAAGGCCTGGAGGCCCTGGTGAACATGCTGGTGGACGTGTCGCTTGAATTTCGCGAAACGTATTTCCTTTGGGAACGGCCCTCAGCGCTCTCTGTAGCCAGAAGCACAGAGCTCGCATGACCACCGCATCTGCCATCGGGCCTTCCCGCGCAACTCGGCAGCCCCTTCCACGGCTGGGGGCCTGATTTCATGCGCCCCAGAAGAACTGCTTCGTTGTCACCGGATGAGGCGGCCCAACCTGGCGATGCGCAACGGCCAGGCAGCCCCCCTTCCCTGGTGGAGTCTGACGCACTGCCCACTCCTGCGCCGGCTGTGTCCTTTCAGGCTGCCCTCAATGCCACCGGCCAGTTTCCTGAGCACCTTCAGGACTACGACCGTGTTCGCGGTGCGGTGCGAGCGTTCATTGCCGGAGATGCGAGCCGTGAGGATCTGGACACCTTGTTTCTTCGCAATCCGGCGGGTCAATCCATCGCTCACTGGGCAGTGGCCAATCGCCAGTCTGATGTCTTGATTGCGCTCGCGACGCCCCTGGCGACGCGGGGAGTGGACCCGGCACTGCGCGCGGCACTTCGTGAAGTGCTCATGCGCTGCGATACAAGCCGAGCCGGGTGTTCACCAGCTCATTGGGCGGGCTTGTACCGCCGCTCGGGCATTCTGAGGTTGTATGCCGAAGATCGCCTTGGCCTCTCAGAGGCGCTGATACAGGGCGATGCCTCTGGCAACACCCCTGCCCACTATTGGGTTGCGAGTGGGGGCCGCGTGGAGGCGCTGGCTGACATCGCCACCACCAGGAATCTCCGCGCCGGGCATCCCATGCGAACGGCGCTGACCCAGGCAAACATTCTGGGCCAGCAACCGAGAGATATGAGTTTGAGGGCCCAGCCCTGGCCAGGTCCCGGCCCTGCTGGTGCCGCAGCCGCGGCCGGAGCCGGAGCAGCGTCCGGCCCGACTCCGTGAAGCCCGTCTGGGTGGCAGGCGGTGGTGCTCAGTCTGCACCTCGGCGCCACGATGCCGCGATTCGTGGATGAGGCCGCATGTTTCGTGATGAGCCAGCCCCAACGGAATGGCCGGCTGTTCAAATTCGCGCACCACGCCAGACGCGAGTTCGTTCACCGAGCGGCTCGGCAAGGCATCAACCTGGAGAGTGTTTCATGAGGGAATTCGCGTGCTTCGGCGTCGGACCGGTCCGTTTTGAATGCAGCGGTCAGCGGTTTGCGGTGTTGTGTGTATTGGCGTTGGCTTTGTTCATGTTCAGTGATGTGGCGTTTGCGGCAGATCCAGTGAAAGCGGCGGCAGATCCGTTTGCCGGTACCGCTCTGGCAACCGCATTGGGCAGCCTGGTCGCCGCTTTAAACGGTGCCATCGCTCGCTCCCTCGCCGCCATTGCCGTCATTGGTATGGGTATTGCCGCGCTGACAGGGAGGGTCGAGTGGAGCCGTGCCATTGTTGTGGTGCTGGGTGTGGGCTTGATCTTTTCGGCGGCAGCCATGATCACTGCGTTGTTTCCTGTATGAAAAGCGTTCTGACCATCTTTGGACTCACAGTTCTGTTGCAGGCTTGCGCCATGGGCGAACTTGCAGCACCCCCCGCCCCCTGCGCCTCCACCGTGCCCGACTGCGGACCCGCCAAACCGCTCAACACCTCGGTGGCCCAGGCCTCACGCGGCCAGGGCGCCGCGTTCGCCTGACCGCAGAGCATTCACCGAGCGCGCCCTATGGCCGACACATCGCCCCAATGTGAGTCCGACCACGTATTCCTCGGCCTCACCCGCCCGCCCATGTTCTTCGGCATCACCGACGTGTACGCGGTGTTCATGACCTTCTTCGTCATGATCGTGTTCCTCGGGCTCGGGGGCATGAAGGGCATTGTGTACGGGCTGATGTGCGCGCCCGCGCTGTATGTGTTCGGCTACGCCATGTGCGAGCGCGATGCGCGGGTGTTTCAGCTCTGGGTCGCCAAGCTGGCGTATTTTTCCCAGGGCCGGCGCCGCGCTGCGTACTGGGGCGGCCCGTCGTTCGATCCGAGTTGTGTATTGCCGGCGTTGCAGGTGGTGCGTGCCCGGTCGGCCGCGCCGCCCTGAAGGGGTTTCTCATGTGGCGCAACCTGAGCAGCATGGCGGACGACGCTGTCCGCAAGGTCACGCATGAGGCACAGGCTTCCCGCTGGTGCATTCCCTATGTGTCGCATGTCAATGCACACACGCTCAAGACGCAGGACGGCAGCCTGTTGCAGGTGCTGCACCTGGGAGGCCTGCCCTTTGACACCGCCGACGCCGATGAGCTCGACCTGTTCAAGCGCATCCGCAACCAGCTCTGGAAGACCTTCAGCACCTCCAACCTCGCGGTGTACCACCACCTGGTGCGCCGCCGCCGCGTCACCCTGCCAGAGGGCGAGTTCAACGCGGGGGGCTTCCCCGCCCAGTTGAACGAAGC
This sequence comes from Hydrogenophaga sp. IBVHS1, assembly GCF_002127265.1. Taxonomy (GTDB): domain Bacteria; phylum Pseudomonadota; class Gammaproteobacteria; order Burkholderiales; family Burkholderiaceae_C; genus Hydrogenophaga. Next base: position 281,537 of record NZ_NFUU01000001.1, read on the forward strand.
CTGGTGCGAACGCCTGGCACAGCGCAAGCTCTACACCAACGACATCTACCTCACGCTGGTGCACAAACCTGGCGAAGGTGTGGCCAAGCGGATCGACCAGTTGTTCAAGGCGTTGTCGGAGCGGCTGGATGCGCAGGAACGCGAGGAATACGAACGCAAGGCGCTGCAGGCGCTGAACGATTCCATGCGCGCGCTGCTGGAGGTGTTCAAGGCCTACCAGCCCCGGCTGCTGGGCGTGCAGCCCAGTCCGGGCGGTGTGCCGTGCAGCGAGCTGATGCAGCTCTATGGCTTCTTCATCAACCTGCAGGAGCGTCGTTACGCGGTGCCCGAACGGCCTGTAGCCGAAATTCTGCCAGTGGCCCGCACCATTTTTCGCAACGAAGTGGTGGAGCTGCGGCACACGGCGCGCACCATTTATGCCGGCGTGGCTTCCATCAAGGAATACCCTTCGCAGACCGCGGCCACCATGTACGACAAGCTGCTCACGCTGCCGTTCGAATTCTGCGCCACTCAGTCGTTTCGCTTCGAAGAGCGCTCGCGCAGCGAAGCCGCCATCAAGCAGCAGCGCAACCGGCTCCTGAACGCTGGCGACTCGGGCCAGTCGCAGATTCACGCGCTGGACATGGCCATGGAAGAAACCAAGGGCGAAGCCGGTTTCGGCTTGCACCACCACACCCTGATGGTGTGGGACGAAGATGCCTCCGCGGTAGCGGGCAAGCTCGCCACGGTAGACGCGGAGCTGGCCGAGAACGGCATCACCAGCGTGCGCGAAGACGTGAACCTGGAAGCGGCTTTCTACGCCCAGCTGCCGGGCAACTTCCGCTTCATTGCCCGGGGCGCGCGCATTTCCACCAAGAACTTTGCCTCGTTCGCCAGTTGCCACAACTACCTCGGCGGGCGTTCCCGTTCCATCTGGGGGCCGGCCATCACCGTGCTGCCCACCGCCTCCGGCACCGCTTACCACTTCAACCTGCATGTGGCCGACCGGGGCAACACGCTGGTGCTGGGCCCCACCGGCCAGGGCAAGACGCTCACCACGTCGTTCCTGTTCGCACAGAGCCTCAAGCTCGGCGGGCGCCGCGTCTTTCTCGACAAGGACCGTGGCATGGAGATTTTTGTGCGCGCGATCGGTGGCAACTACTTTCGCATTGAAAGCCAGCGCCGCACCGGCTGGAACCCGCTGCAGCTGCCCGACACCCCGGCGGCACGTGGCTTTCTGGTGGACTGGTTCGAGACCCTGCTGACCGATGAAGGCGGCACACCGGTGGACGCCGAGGACCGCCAGCGCATCCGCCAGATTGTTTCCAGCGTGTTCGACCTGGCGCCCGATCTGCGCCAGCTCTGCCACGTGGCCCCGATGTTTGGCAACGCCGAGCAGGACAAGCTGGCCAAGCGCCTGCTCGACTGGTACGAGCACCCTCGCTACGGCCGCGGGCAGCATGCCTGGGTGTTCGACAACCCGCGCAACGAGCTGGACCTGAGCAACCCGGTGATTGGCTTCGACATGACCTACGTGCTGGACGCGAAACAGATTCGCCCCGCCGTGCTGACCTGGTTGTTCTACATCGTCGAGAGCCTGCTCGACGGCCAGCCGCTGGCGATCTTTGCCGACGAAGGCTGGCGCCTGCTGGACGACGAGATTGTGGCCCGGCGCATCGAGAACTTCGAATTCGTCATCCGCAAGAACAACGGCCTGCTGGTGTTCGCCACGCAGACACCCGAAACGGTGATGAACTCGCACATCTCGGCCGCGCTCAAGCAGCAGTCGGAAACCTTCATTCTGTTCCCCAACCCCAAGGCCGAAGAAGAGGTGTACCGGGGTTACCTGGGCCTGAACCAGACCCAGTTCAACATGATCCGCAACGACCTGCCCATGCGGCCCGGGCGCGGCTGGTTCCTGGTGAAGAACAGCCTGGGGGTGAGCGTGTGCCAGCTCGACATGCAGGGCATGGACGACCACATAGCGGTGCTCTCGGGCAACAAGAACACCGTGGCGTTCATGGACCGCCTGATGGCCGAGCACGGTGAAGACCCGGCGGCCTGGCTGCCACATTTCATGGCAGGGCACCACAGTGCGGGCAACGCCGAGGCGGCAGGGAGGCAGGTGTGATCTTTTTTGTGCTGGATGGCGTTGATCAATTGCTGCGCCAGGGCGTCATTCAGCCGGCATTCAAGGCACTTAGCGACTTTGTCGCGTTTCCGCTGCGCATGGGCATGATCCTGCTCGTTGCGGCCCACGGTTTCCGGCTGATGAAGGGTCATACCCAAGGCCTGTCCAGTGTGGATGTGGGGTGGCTGATCCTCAAGATGGCCTTGGTCACAGAGTTGCTGATCAACTGGCCCTTTTTCAATGACCTTGTCTACACCACGGTCTGGGGCACGTATACGGAGCTTGCAGACGTCCTTGCCAAAACTTTGATATCGAAGCGCGATGCGATTTTTGATACGTGGGGCGTGGGACTTCCGGGTGTGACGATGTTCAGCCTCAAGGCTTCAACGCTCGACGCGGCATTTGTCGGACAGTTGGAGTCGGCCTTTCTGGATATGGTGGCTGAGCCAAAGTTCGTGACGCTGAGCGGTGACACGGCCAAGCTCACGGTGCCGATCCCGAAGATACCGTTCGTGGGGGGCACTGTCGACATCGATAAGTTCGAGATCCCGATCCCGATGGTGTTTCCCAACCTCATCGGCAACATCGCCGGTCTGATTAGGTTCGTCATGACGATCGTACTGTTTGCCAGCGTTTTCATCGTGATGCTGCTGTCCAGACTCGGCCTCGTGAGTTGTCTGGCTGTTGCGCCCATCTTCATTGCCTTGGCACTGTTTGAACACACCCGCTCATACACCGATGCCTGGTTTCGCGGTATGTTGGGCTTCATCCTGACGCCGCTGCTGCTGGTGCTCATTCTGATGATTGCTGATGCCTGTTCCGGCATCCTTGAAGGTAGAGCCCGAGCCGGGTGGCCTCTGATGCCCAGTGCGTTGAGTCTGATCGGGCCGGCGATTGCTTACTTGCTCGTCTACTACGCACTCGCCAAGTCCGTCGCCAGCATCCCGCAGTTCGCCTCCGGCCTGGTGGGTTCCATGTTGTCCCATGTCGGCGGCGAAGCGGCGCACAGCCTGATTGGAGGCATGCACAAAGGCATTGACGCCGGCATCGGTGCGGCCAAAGGTGCGGTCAAGGGCTTTGCCATGGGTGGGCCTGCCGGCGCGAAGCTGGGCGCCGCGAAAGGCGCCGCTGGCGCCATGCGCTGACGCATCGCCATCTCCGATCTCCACCACGAACCGAACCGCCGCCAGACCGCATGAGCACCACGAGCACCACAAGCACGATGACGCAAGCCGAAACCGAACACCCGCCCGCTGAGGCGCAGTACTACGCCGCCGCCTCCAGCTGGGACGCCGAAGTAATTCGCAACGTCCGCGTGGCGCGCAACCGCGCCTACCTGTTTGCTGCGCTCAGCTGGATCGTGACCTTCGCCGCGACCATCGCCATGGCGGTGGTCTTCACGCGCGAGAAGGTGGAGGTGGTGACGATCGCCTACAACGATGCCACGCAGACCGTGCGCCATGTTCGCTACAACGCCGAAGATGCGCAGCGCCTTACTGGCATGGAGGCGGTGCGCAAATTTCACATCAACCAGTGGATGCTGGCCGCCGAGACCTGGAGCCAGGCCGATGTGCAAAGCCGGGTCAAGACCCTGCGCCTCTTTGCTTCGCCGTCGGTCGAACCCCGGCTGTCGGCGCTGTTTGGCGGCAGTGCGCAAGATCGGGCCATGGGGCAGCGGCTGGAGCGCGTTCTGAAGATTCACTCGATTTCCCAGCTCAAGGACGGTGTGGCCCACGTGCAGTTCCAGACCGAAGAGTTCATTGATGGCAAATCGATCGGCATCTATGAGTGGGCCTCGATCATCGAGTTCGGATTCACCCATCGGCCCATGGTCGGCAGCGATCTGGTCAATCCCTTCGGCTTTCAGGTGACCAACTACCGACGGGATGCCGCCGCCGTGCGAAATCCATGAAGAACCCCTTGTTTTCAGACCGCGATTCAACCAGGACGAGACCCATGAAATTCACTGCATTCCTTCTGGCCGCCTGTCTGGCGCTGAGCGCACAGGCCGCGGAAACGCCCTCGCGCAAGGGCGCACCCAGGGCTTCGGTGCCGATCGTGACTTCGCCTGGCATCGAGACCCGACCCGTGCGCATGGACGAGCGCATTCGGCTGGTGACCTACGACCCCGACGCGGTGATCCGCCTGCAGGGTGCCTACGGCTACACGTTGGCGGTGGAGTTCGCGGCCGACGAGAAAATTCTCACCATGTCCCTGGGCGACAGCGTGGCCTGGCAGGCGGTTCCGCGTGAGAACGTCCTGTTTCTCAAGCCGCACGAGGACAAGGCTGAAACCAACCTGCTGGTGCAAACCACCCGGCGCTCCTACACCTTCAACCTGCAGGCCTTCCAGCCTTTTGGGTTGAGCGACGGTCGCCTTACCTACCGGGTGCGTTTCCGGTATCCGCAGGACGAAGCCCGCCTGATGGAGGCACGCACCAGTGCCGCGAGGGAGCAGGCCGAGCGCGAGGCACGCACCACGGTGGGACTGTCCACGACCATGGCGTCGGGCATGCCCCCGCAGGCGCGCAACAAATTGCCCTCGCAATGGAACTTCAAATACTCCTTCAAGGGTTCTCGCGTGGCTGCGCCGGTTCAGGTGCTGGACGATGGCGAGTTCACCTACCTGCGCTTCGCCAGCTACGAGAGCGTGCCTGCGGTGTTCGATGTGGACACCCAGAAAAATGAAACGCTGGTCAACTTTCGCCGCGAGGGCGAATGGCTGGTGATTGAAAAGGTGTCACGCCAGCTGGTCTTCCGCAGTGCGGGCAACACCGAAATTGCCTGCGTGTTCAACGATGCATTTCCTCAACGCCCAGACACCGCTCTGCGCGAGCGCTGAGCGGTCGACTGCACGAACTCCCGTGAACCCTTACCTGAGCCCGCGACATGCAAAACGATAGTTCTTTGCCCTCTGAGCCGGAGGTCGCCGCCGTTCCCCCGAGGGAGCCGATCGGTCGTTTCACCCGCAAGGGGCCGTCCCGTTTGAGCAAGCTCGTCTGGCCCCTGTCGATGGGGGTGGCCGGCCTGCTGATTTACGGAGCGTTTGCTTCCGATTCGGACTCGAAGACCGCGCGACTGGTGGAGCCAGAGCCTGAACTGATCAAGCCCGCTCCCCGTGCGGTGCGGCCCCCGCCCGAGCCGGATTTTGTGCCGATGAAGGTGGCCGCTGCCGTGCCGCCCCTGCCCCAGGGCACCGCGCTTCCGACGGTTGATCAGGCTGCCGTGGACGCGGCAGCACGCAGGGAAGCTGCTGCAGAAGCGCTCAGGCTGCGACGCAGGGCGCCGTTGATGGTGCCCGTGGCTGGTGCAGGGAATGCCGTGGTCGAGGCGTCTGATGCCAGCGCCGGGGTGGTTCAGGATGTGGCGATGCAGAACATCCCCGCGATGAATGCCGCCACGGCAGAGCGCGCTGCCCAGGCCGATCGGAACGTGTCGGCACCGCAGAGGGATCCAGGCTTCGTGCTCACGGCGCTGGAGCCAGACGACCAGACCCTGGACCAGAAAATCCTGCAAGGCAAGTCGATCCCGGCGGTGCTGGAAACCGCGATACACACCGCGCTGCCCGGTCAGGTGCGGGCCATGGTGAGCGAAGACGTGTATGGAGAATCGGGGCGCCGCGTGCTCATTCCCAAGATGTCCCGGCTGGTGGGTGAGTACGAGACGGCCAAAATCTCCGCCGGTCAGTCGCGCGTGATGGTGATCTGGCAGCGCGCCCTGTTGCCGGACGGCAAGAGCGTGCGGCTGGCGAGCCCGGGCACGGACGGTCTGGGCCGCTCCGGCATCACGGGCGATGTCGACAACCACTACCTCGAACGTTTTGGTGCGGCATTTCTCGTGTCCATGCTGGGTGTCGCCCTGGAGGAGGCTTCATATTCAAACAACATGAGCAGCAACAACGCGGGTGGGCTGATCATTGTGGATCGGGCCCGGGGCGAAGCGGTCAGGGGCTTGCAGTCCACGGTGGAAAGCATCCTCAAGTCGCAGGCCAACATTCCGCCCACCATCCAGATCGCGCAGGGCAGCCGCGTGCGCGTGTTTGTGGCGCGCGATCTCGACCTGTCGTCTGTGGCGCCTCAGGCCCGCTGAATGCCCACTGCATGAGCACTGTCGCACTTCGCTCCTACCTCACGCCCCTGCGGCCCTTGCTGGAGAGCGCGGGCGTCGAGGAAATCATTGTCAACCGCCCTGGAGAGGTCTATGTCGAATCCGGGGGGGCCTGGGTGCCGCACAGCATTCCGGAGTTCGATCAGCGCCGCCTCAACCAGCTCGCCGACCTGATCGCCACCTATTCCCACCAGACCGTGGGACCGCGCCAACCCTTGCTGTCGGCACAGTTGCCCGAAGGGCAGCGGGTGCAGGTGGTCATGCCCCCGGGTTGCCTGCCCGACATGTTCGGTCTGGCGATCCGCATGCCTTCCCAGAAACGTTTCTCGCTCGAAGACCTCGCCACGGGCGGGGCCTTGCGGGTGCGCGAAGCGGTCAGCGGGGGTGCCGAAGACGATGCCGAACTCACGGCCATGCTCGAAGGCGGCGACATGGTGGGTTTCCTGCGGGCCGCGGTGCGTCTGCGCAAGAACATCATCATTTCGGGCGGCACCTCCACCGGCAAGACCACGACGCTGCGCGCGCTCACGGACGAGATGGGCCAGCACGAGCGCCTGGTCACCATCGAGGACGTGCCGGAGATTGCGCTGTCGCAGCACAACAAGCTCTCCCTGATTGCCAGCAAGGGCGGGCAGGGCGTGGCCAAGGTCAGCGTGACCGACCTGCTGGAAGCCAGCATGCGCCTGAGGCCCGATCGCATCCTGCTGGGTGAGATCCGGGGATCGGAGGCAGCGGACTTTCTGGAGCTGATCAACTCGGGTCACCCCGGTTCGATCTCCACCATTCACGCCGACAGCCCGCGCCTGTGCTTTGAGCGGCTGTGCTTCATGGTGAAGCGCCGCGAAGGCTTTCAGGCCATGAGCACGCAGGCGCTGCTGGCCTACATCCAGTCCGTCATCGATGTGGTGGTGCAGTTCAAGCGCTTCGACAACGGCTCACGTGGCGTCACGCAGGTCTGGTTCGGCCCGCGCGACCGGGTGGACCCAGCGGGGCTCGAGCTCTCCTAGGAACGCCGCGTGCGCCTGTTTCTGCTGGGCCTGGGCGGCTTGCTGGGCGTGCCTCTTGTGAGTGCGCTCATCTGGCTGCTGTGGGTGGTCAACGCCTTTGGTTTGAAGGCCCCGATGGCGCGTGACCTCGAGGCCGCCGCCTCGCTCGCCTTCAGCGCGCCCAATCTGGTGTTCATCACCCACACCAGCCTGGCCGCTGGCACCGCCCTCTGCCTGCTGGTGGTGTGGCTGGTCTGGGTGCTGGGCAATCCGCACAGCAAACCCGCGCGGCATGTTCGGGGGGCCACCTTTGCCTCGGTGGCGGTGTTGCGCAACATGACGAACGAGCAGACAGTGCGCAACCGGCTGATTCGTGTGCATGCGGCGTATCAGTTTGCGCAGACCAAGCCCGGGCCGGCGGAACTCTGGAAAGACTTCTGGCGCACCGTCCCGCAGGCCACGGTAGGCGGCGTGCCGATTCCCCTTTCGGTGGAGCCATTGCACATGCTGGTGGCAGGCACCACGGGTGCCGGCAAATCGCAGGCGATCAAGGAGATCCTCTCCGGTGCGATCAAGCGCGGCGATCGTCTGCTGGTGGTGGACCCCAACGGCGATTACTATTCGATCTTCGCGCAGGCCGGCGACCTGTTGCTCAACCCGTTCGATCGCCGCACGCCCGGCTGGTCGATCTTCAACGAGATCCGTTCCGCCTACGACTGCGAGCGTTTCGCGCGCAGCGTGGTGCCCGACGGCACGGGCGACATGCGCGAGTGGAACGGCTACGCGCAGTTCCTGATCAAGGAAGTGATGAACAAGCTCTGGTTGCAGGGCTGCCGCGATACCAGTGTGCTCATCAAGTTCGTGTGCGAGCTGCCGATCCAGACGCTGGCCGAATACATGGCCGACACCCCTGCCGCCTCGATGTTTGCCGAAGGCGCCGAGAAGACCATGGGCTCGACCAGGTTCATTGCCACCAAGTACCTGGGGCCGCACAAGCACATGCCGCAGGGTGACTTTTCCCTGCGCGACTGGCTCGAAGGGGCTCCGGGCAACCTCTACATCACGTGGCGCGAAGACATGGCCGATGCGCTGCGCTCCCTCATCTCCACGTGGTTCGACGTGGTCATCACCGCCACCCTCTCGTCGCCGGTGAATGGACCGCCACGGCCGACCTGGTTTGTCTGCGACGAACTGGCCTCACTGGAGAAACTCAGCAGCCTGGAAGCGGGTCTGACGAAAGGCCGCAAGCACGGCGCGCGCTTTCTTTGCGGCATCCAGTCCACGGCGCAGCTCGACGATCTGTACGGCAAGGAGAAGGCCGTGACGTTGCGCAGTTGCTTCCGCAACCTGTTGTTCCTCAACATCCCGCACACCGACCCCGCCACCGCCGAAGAGCTGAGCAAGGGCGTGGGTGAATCGGAGTTCGTGCGCAAGGAAACACAGCGCTCGGTAGGCTATTCCATGAAGAACAGCTCGCGCACCATCTCGCGCCGCAACGTGACGGAAAAAGTGCTGCTGCCGAGCCAGATTCAGGACCTGCCCAATCTCAAGGCCTACGTCTCTTTTGCGGGCGACTATCCGCTGTGCAAGGTGTCGCTGGCCGCGCACCTGTTCCCCAAGGTGGGCGTGCCGTTCGAGCCGCGCGACATCAGCCCGCCGGTTTGAGCTGCGCGCTCAGAGCCAGTATTCCCAGAGCCGCGAAAAGCCTTCCATGATCCGGTTGTCGATGGGCCGCCGCTTCCATTGGGCGAGCGTGATTTCGGTGGAGCCCGCCAGGTCCTTGTCGAACATGGTCTGAACCTGCGCGCCAAACCCGGCGCCCAGCACCACCGCGTTGAGCTCGTGGTTGTGCAGGAAGCTGCGCCAGTCGAGATTGGTGGAACCCACCGTGGCCCAGACGCCATCGATCAGGCCGGTCTTGGAATGCAGGATCACGCCCTGCCGCTCGAAGATGCGCACACCCGCCCGCAACAGGCGTTCGTAGTAGCCGCGTCCAGCGTGGAACACCAGCCACGAATCGGTCTTGCTCGGCAGGATCAGGCGCACGTCGACCCCGCGCGCGGCGGCGTCTTCCAGCGCGGTCAGCAGCTGCGGGTCGGGTGCGAAGTAGGCGTTGGTCAGGTACACGCTGGTTTCAGCGCTGCCAATCGCGGAGAGCAGGGTCGCGTAGATCTGGCTGAAGGGTTCTTCGGGTGAACTGCCAATGGCGCGCACCACCTCGTCGCCCGCTCTCGCTGGTGGCGGGTAGTAGTTGCGCTCGGCCATGGGTTCGCCCTTCTGCGCCACCCAGGTGGCCATGAAGAGCTTCTGGAAATCGGCCACCACCGGGCCGTTGATCTGAACATGGGTGTCGCGCCAGCCTTCGCCGGGCGCCGCCCCGCGCGAAAACGAGCCGGACGATCCGCTGGAGTACACCGCGCTGATGTTGATGCCGCCGAGAAAGGCCACCCGGCCATCCACGATCAGGAGCTTGCGGTGGTCGCGCTCGTTGAGCTCCCACTCCTTGCGCGCCTTCGCCGGGTTGACCGGGTTGAATTCCAGCACCTTGACGCCCTCGTCGGTCAGGCGCTTGAAAAACTCCACGGGCGTGCCGAGCGTGCCCACGCTGTCGCGGATCACATGCACCTGCACGCCAGCGCGTTGCCGCTCGAGCAGCGCAAGGGAGAACTGCTGGCCGACTTCATCGTCGTCCAGGATGTAGGTCTCCAGGTGGATGTGGTCCTTCGCCGCCGCGATGGCGGCCAGCATGGCGCGGTAGGTGGCGGGGCCATCTTCCAGCAGCACCACCTTGTTGCCGGTGGTCAAGGGGTTGCCGACGATGGCTTCTTCCAGCGCGAGATGGCGCGCAAAGATGCCGGTGTCACCGCCACTGCCGCGAAGACGATCGAGCACCGCCTTGCTCTGCGCGACCGAGAGCGGACCGCGAGCGCCTTCCAGCTGAACCCGGTTGCCTTTGGAGGTCCGGGCCATGTCCGGCACCACGATCGGCAGGCTTTTGCAGGCAGAGAGCGTGAGCACGCCGATCAGCAGCAACAGGCCCCAGGCGGGCTTCCACCATCGGCAGGACAGGGTCATTCGGGGTCTCCAAGAATCGGCAGAGGATACCTGCGCAGGATTTCCAGAGCGCATTGGCCGGCTATCGATCCGGGGTTTTCTCACTTTTCAATGATTACTAACATTGAACCATTCGGCGGATTTGGGTTGACGAATCAACCTAATCGCTTCATAGTGGTGACCCCAACCGGAGACTTGAATGATCAACAGAAGAACGCTGATGAAGGCCGCCGCTGCCGCGAGCGTGGCCGCGCCTGCCTTGCCCGCCCTGGCCCAGAACGTCACCACCTTGCGGTTCCACACCTTTGTGCCCGCCACGTCCAACGTCTGGAGCCGGGTGATCGTGCCGTGGATGGGCAAGATCGAGAAGGAATCGAACGGTCGTATCAAGTTCGAGGGCTTTACCTCCATGCAGATGGGCGGCGCTCCGGCCCAGCTTTACGACCAGGCGCGCGATGGCGTGGTCGACATCGTGTGGTCGCTGGCGGGGTACACGCCGGGCCGTTTCCCGCGATCGGAAGTGATCGAGCTGCCTTTCTTCACCTACGACGGCGAAGGCTCTTCCAAGGCGGCGTGGGAATACCTCACCACCTACGCCCCCGACGAGTTCAAGGACGTCAAGGTGCTGGCTTTCCACACCCATGGCCTGAACATCCTGCACAACAAGCGCCGGGTGGTTGCCAAGGCGGCTGACCTGCGTGGGCTGAAAATGCGCGGCCCCACGCGCGTCTCCACACAGATCCTGAGCGCGGTCGGTGCCACGGCAGTGGGCATGCCCTTGCCCCAGATTCCCGATGCGCTCTCCAAGGGCGTGATCGATGGCGCCATCCTGCCGTGGGACACCGTGCCCGCAGGCAAGCTTGATGAGCTCACCAATTTCCACACCGAGTTTGCCAAGGGCATGCCCGGCTTCAACAACAGCGCGCAGTTCATGGTGATGAACCGCGCCCGCTATGAAGCCTTGCCACCCGATCTCAAGCAGATCATCGATCGCAACGCTGGCCTGGAAACCTCGGGCATGTTTGGCCGGCTGATTGCCGACTACGACCCGGTGGTGCGCAAGGCGGTGGTGGATCGCGGCAACACGGTGACCGTGATGGGCAAGGCCGAGACCGAAGAATTCATCAAGCTCTGCGCGCCCATCGTCGACCAGTGGGTGGAAGACATGAACCGCAAGGGCTTCGACGGCAAGAAGCTGCTGGATGGTGGGCGCGAGCTGATCCAGAAGTACCGCCCGAAGACCTGAGGCCGCTCAGGGCGCCAGGCCTGCGGCGCGCAGGAAGGCGTCGTTCTCGGCCTCCGAGCCCACGGTCACGCGCAGGCAGCCTTCCAGCCCGTGCAGGCGGTCCTGCCGCCGCACCAGCACGCCTTGTGCGAGCAGCGCGGCATGGGCCTCGGCCGCGTCGGGTGTGCGCACCAGCAGGAAGTTGGCCTGCGAGGGCAGCACCTGCCAGACCGGGTGAGCCTGCAAGGCTTTGAACAAACGTTCGCGCTCGCGCAGCGTCTGGGCCACGCGCTCGCGCACGTAACCCGGGTGTTCCAGCGCAACCTGCGCGCACACCATCTGCAGCACGGACACGCCGAACGGCGGCACCAGCTTGCGCAACTGGCGCGCCACTTCGTCGCTGGCGAGCGCGTAGCCCAGCCGCAGCCCGGCCAGCCCCCAGGCTTTGGAGAAGGTGCGCAGCAGCACCACATGCGGGTGCCTGCGGGCAAGCGCGCGCGCATCGTGCTCGGTGAAGTGGTGGTAGGCCTCGTCGATCACCAGCAGCCAGTCGCCATGGCAGGCGCGCGCCAGGCGTTCCAGGTCGTCTAGCTCGCACAACGAGCCGGTGGGCGCATGCGGTCGCGGCACGAACACCACGCCGCGCGACGGAGGCTCGCTGAGTGCGGCTATCAGTGCGTCCACATCGGTGGAGAAGTCGGCCCGCAGTGGCACTTCGGTGAGCGTGGCGCCGAGCAGCTGCGCGTCCAGCCCGTAGAGCGCGAAATTGGGCTTCACCGTGAGCACGCGCGCGCCCATGCCGGCGAGCTGGACCAGCAGCGCGATCAGCACGTTGCTGCCCGTGGTGACCACCGTGCCCGGAGGCGACCATTCGGTGTGGTGCGCCACGGCCTCGCACAGCGCCTCGGCGTGCAGGTCGGTGTAGCGATGCCAGGGCAGGTCGCGCAGGCGCTGCAGAGCGATGGTCTTCAGCTCGTCTGGGAAGTCGGCGAACGACTCGTTCTGGTCGAGCTTGACCGGCGCGTTGACGGCGGAGAAAGGATAGTCGGGGCTGGCCGCGACGGCGGGGCGGATGGGCAGGGACATGCCCCGATTGTCCTACCCGTCGGCACCTGGTTGATGGCCAGAAGACTTTGAAGCTTCAGGCAGGACGGTTGGTGCGTTTTTGCACTGTGGATCTTCCAGCATGGCTATTCTTCGCGCTCCTTCAGCGGCACAGCCCGCGCCACAACACCCATTCTGGAGACAAGATATGGAAGAACTCCTGGACGCGATCGTCGCAGGACGCATCGATGACGCCATTGCGCGCATAGAGGCCCTGCGTGCGGACGGTGTGGATCTGAATACGGCAGATCATCGGGGCCGGACCCCGGCCCACCTGGCGGGCACTCTTGGTCATGCGCGATTGATCGAGCCACTGCGAGCTGCCGGTGCAAATCTGAATGCGCAAGATGCTACGGGAGCGGTGCCCGCTCACGGGGCGGCCAGTGGCGACCATGTTCAAACAATCGCGGCTCTGCACGCGGGCGGCGCGAATCTGAGTGCGGCAGATCTGTCTGGGCGCACCCCGGTTCACGCTGCGGCCGGTCTTGGGCATTGGCGTTCGATCGAGGCCCTGCACGCGGGCAGTGCGAATCTGAGTGCGCCAGATCACACGGGGAGCACCCCGGCTCATGCGGCGGCCATTCTCGGACATGAGCGAGCGATCCTGGCCCTGTACAAGGCCGATGCGGATCTGTTTCAGACAGATCGCAATGGGAAGAAGCCCGTTGACCTGGCAGCCTCCCAAGGGAAAACAAAAGTGGCGAACCTGCTGGCAGGTTATGAAGATTCCCGGGATTTGGGTGGGGTGCTGAAGGCGGTTTCGGGCAGTCAGGCTCACCAAAGCCTGGCGGCAGATCTTCAATGCCCGATTCTCGCGGAACCGTATGCGCGCGTTGGCGATTTCAGGCCGGTGAGGCTGCCGGACGGGCATGGCTCGTCTGGACAGTTGATGCCGGGAAACGTGATCTCTGCACAAGCGGCGTACCGGATGCTGTCCGAACGTCGCCCTTTTGACCCTCTCGCCGGGGCGACCTACACCTCGGCAGAAGCCGGAGCCTTCCTGCGTTCCTCAGCCTTCGCCCAGGGTGATCCTGAGCGATTGGCCATGGTGCGGGCGGCACTTGAAACCGCCAGAAAAGACATGGCCCCGGAAGCGTTGATGGCTGCGGTTCCGCGAGCTGTGGAGAACGCCCGTGCTGCTGCAGGTGCTGCACCTGCAAGTGCTGCGGGTGCCGGTGGCATGCACTACCAGCAAATCCTTCAGGGGGGATCCGCCGGCGTTCCTCCATCCCCATCCCCATCCGGACCGGCTGCGGGCGGGAGAGGGCCGCAGCACTGAAGCGTTACGAGCCCTGGTCAGCACGGGGCTCGGTCAGGGTGAGCAGGATGTCGGCATACCAGGCGCAGTTCAGGCCCAGCGATTCGTCGAGCACCACGTCGCGGTCGCCCATGTCCATGCGCGAAGAATGCACGCCCAGCAGTTTCCAGGGCAGCGCAGCGGTCCCCTCGCTCGGGTTGACATCCCGCATCACCACCGCGGCCCCGCTGGTGCCCCGGTGCGTGCGTGCGTCGGTGAGGAAAAAGCCCTGGCCCTGAAAGCGAATGCCATAGGGCGACGCGATCACCGCGTGGCGCAGCACCGGCAGGTGGTGCAGCGCGTCGTGAAATCCCAGCGGGAAGCCCACCACCAGCAGGGATTCACCGGGGTGCACCTCGTCGAAGGCGGTCTGCAGGTGCTCCGGCGTGAACGCGCGGATCACCGCGTCTTCGGGCAGCGCGCTGCGATCGAGCTCCAGCACCGCCACATCGATCTCGCTGCCACTGTCGCGGCCCTGCCGCCACACGGCCGCTCCATCCTCGTACAGGAGCACGGAAAGGCCGGTGGACCGCGTGAGGTTGGTGGCGTCGATGTGCAGCTCGATCTCCAGCCGGTCGGGCAGGTGCTGGGTGTCTTCATCGATCACCACGTGCCGGCTCGTCACCAGATACAGGCGCTCATCGCGCTCGAAGAAGAAGCCGCTGGCGTTGGTGAGTGGCTGCGTGCCGTGGAAGGTGGACACGTGGGGCGCGGCCAGAAACAACGGGTCCACGGGCGCGGTGTCGGCGTGGCGCGCGCTGGCGACGTCAACGGGGGTCACAGGAGCAACGGGAGTGATGGGCGGGCGGTTCATGGTTCGAGTGTCGCATCCTTCAACTGGCGGCGGGCGTGCTTCGGCGGAACTGGCGCGCGGCAAAGGCCCATGCCATGCGCGAGGCATCGGGTCCTTTGGCGTCGCCAAATGGCAGGCGGCTTGCCCCGCCGCTCCAGGCGTGGCCAAGGCGCTCCACGGTCACCAGCGTGGCCAGGGCGCGGCCGCGTCGTTTGAAATCGGTCACCGTCATGGGGTAGCGCTGGCCGCGCTGCACCACGCGGCCAGGCGTTGCGGTGGCGCCCACGGCCGTTGCCCACACCTGTGCCGCCGCCGCTCCGTTGCGCGCAACCACCACGTGGTCGCTCTCGCCCTGGATCACGAGCAGGGGTGGCCAGGCCAGGGTTTCACGCGCGTCGTCCAGCGCCTGCGCTGGCGGCAACCGCCGGCCTCGCATGGCCGCCAGCGCGGTGGCGGTGGAGTCGGCCACGCCGGGCGCTACGCCGGAATGCATCACCACCGCGGCAAAGCGATGCGGATGGCGCGTGGCCAGCAGAGCGGCCAGGCCGGCCCCGGCCGACAGGCCGACCAGCGCGACCCGGGATGGGTCTGCGTTCTGCAGCAGGCAGATCTGGTCGATGGCCGCGAGCACCAGTGCGGCCTCGGCCTGTGCCCGACCGTTGCGGGTCTCATACCAGTTCCAGCAGCGCTGGGCGCTGCTCAAGCGGTCCTGCTCGGGGTAGAGCACCAGAAACCGCTCGCGACGTGCCAGCAGGTTCATGCGCGTGCTGGCAGCAAAGTCGTTGGCATCCTGACCGCAACCGTGCAGCATCACCACCAGGGGCAGCCTCTCGCCGGCCTGCATCTCGGGTGGACGAAACAGGCGGTAGCGGCGCATGCCGGCACGGCCCAGCGCCATGCCTGCGGTCCAGCTGCCCTGTGTGGTGTCCGCGCTAGACCGTGCGCTCACGCAGGGCTTCATGGAACCGACCAGCGTTTTGCGCGCGGGCCTGGCCGCGCGTTCCATGGCCTTGACGCTGCGGTTGAACGACCGGAGCCAGGTCGAAGTGGACCCGCCTCGCGCCTTCATGCCGTGGCGGCCTTCATGATGCGTGGCATTGGCGGGATTCCCTGAGCGTCGTAGCTGTTCAGTGTGGGCGACGCGCGGTATCCGGTCTGTCTGTTGCCACACATTCGGTTGCCTTTGTGTGTGCGTTGTCGAACCGACACGCGGGTCTGCGGCCGCGACAGTGAGCTGATGGACACCACACCGGTGGACCCTTTCAGGAGAAAAGCATGCGCAAATTCCAGACCAACCGACTCATAGGCGCGTCCGCGCTCGCCCTCGCTCTGGCCTCGCTGGTCGCCTGTGGCAAGACCGAGACACCTGTGGAGGCGCCACCGCCAGCCGCTGCCCCGCCCATGAGCACCCCGGCCCCGGCACCAGCACCGGCTGAAGCGCCCGCCATGTCGGCATCCGGACCGTCCACGACCATGGGCGAGAAGATCGACGACACCGTGATCACCACCAAGGTGAAGACCGCGCTGCTGGCGGACGACACCGTCAAGGGCATGGACATTTCGGTCAACACCACCATGGGCGAAGTGCAGCTCACCGGTGTGGTCGACAACCAGATGCAGATCGACAAGGCGGTGGAGGTCGCCAAGGCTGTGGAAGGCGTTCAGCGCGTCCAGAACGGCATGACCCTCAAGAAGTAAGCTTCGCCGCGATCCTCAAGCCCCGTCGCGCAGCAGCATGGCGGGGTTGAGGCGCATCTGCGAGAGCAGGTAGCGCGCCCCCAGGCCCAGGCTTGCCGCGCTCACGCCGAGGGCGGTGAGCGCGCCGGTCCAGTAGAGGCCGGCGGGGTCAAGATCCAGCCGCCAGCGCAGCAGCGCGGTGGCCAGCGCACTGCCCGCTACCATGGCAAAGCCGGCGGTGAGCAGCGCCAGCAACAGATATTCCCAATACAGCACCCGCCGCAGGCTGGACAGGCGCGCGCCCACGGCGTGCATCACCGTGGCCTCGAACACCTGCCGCGCCCGGCTGCTGGCCACCACGCTGGCCAGCACCAGCAGGCTCGCTGCCAGGCACACGCCGGCCACCAGCGCCAGCCCGCCGCTGGCGCGGGCCATCAGCGCACGCGTTTCCACGAGCAGGGATTCGGTGCGCACGCTCGCAATGTTCGGCGCCACTGCGGCGAGCGCGTCCTGTGCGCGTTGCGCTCCGGCGGCGTCGAGGTAGGCGGCGCCCACATGGCGCGTGATGTAGGGGTCGAGCACGCCGTCGCTGAAGATCGCTTCCAGCCACAGGCGCGCCTGCAGTCGGCGCTGGCTGTAGATCGCCACCAGCTTGGCCTCCACGGCAGAACCCAGAATGTCGAATCGCACACGGTCGCCCAGTTTCAGACCGAGCTGGTCGGCCTCGCGGTCTTCCATTGCCACCTGCGGTGCGCCCTGGTGGCCGGGTGGCCACCAGGCGCCTTCGCGCAGCACCACCTCGTCAATGTTGCCGGCTGCGTTGCTCAGCTTCTGTTCATCGCGCGCCTCGCGCACGCGCTCGCCATCGTTGCTCTCGCGCAGCGCTGCGCCGTTCACGGCGGCCACGCGGCCCAGCACCAGCGGTGCGGTGGTGAGCTGGCGCAGACCACGCTGCGCCAGCAGGGTGGCTTGCAACAGCGGTATCTGTTCGGTCTGCACGTCGTAAAACACCAGGGCGGGCGCGTTGTCGGGCACGGTTTGATTCACCGTGCGCAGCAGCGAAGCCACCACCAGCGTGCAGGCCACCAGCAGTGTGAGCGCGGAACCCAGTGAGAGCAGGGCCGCGCGCAGCGGTGAGTCGGCCCGTTGCAGGCCGGCCAGCGCCAGTCGCAGTTCCAGCGGCAGGTGCCACGCCTGGCGGGCCAGGGCAGCGCGCGCCAGCCGGCGCAGCAACCGGGTGAGGCCATCCAGCACCACCAGCAGTGCCACGGTGGCCAGCACAAAGGCGGCGCCAAAGCGCGCGTCGGGCACGCTCATCACCACCAGGGCGGCCACCAGCGCGGCCGCTGCGCCGGTGAGCAGCCAGGCCATGCGCGGTGTGCGCAGGCGGGTGCCGTCCACGCCGCGAAACAGCGCCGCCGGGGAGACCGACAGCGCCCGACCCAGCGCCGGCAGCGCAAATGCCAGCGCGGTGAGCACGCCAAAGCCCAGCGCCACCGCCGAGGGTGCCCACAGAGCGCGCAGAAGCGGGGCGAGCGGCAGGCGCTCGGCGGCGGCCCAGGTGCCGGCCACGGCCAGTGCATTGCCGATCAGCACCCCGCCCAGGCTGGCCAGCAGCGCGAGCATGAGGATCTGCAGCAGCACCAGGGCGGCCAGCCGGCCATCGCGCAGGCCCAGTGCGCGCAGTGTGGCCAGCGTGCCGAGCTTGCCCTGCAGGTAGGCCTGCACACTGTTGAACACACCCAGCCCGCCAATGAAGAGTGCCGAGAAGCCAATGAGCAGCAGGCCCGAGCCGATCTGGCCCAGCACCTCGGCCATGCGCTGGCTGCGCTCCTCGAAGGTGCGCACCTCGGCGTCGAGATCGGGAAAAGCGGCGACGAACGCGTCGCGCCACGCGGCCGCCGGCTCGGCGGTGCGCACGCGGTAGTGGTACTCCACGCGGCTCAGCGGTTGCACCAGGCCGCTGGCCAGCAGGGCGCCATCGGCCACCAGCACCGGTGCTCCGCTCCAGTCGGCACGCAGGCTGCGGTCGGGCTGGCGCAGCACCACGGCGCGCACCGCCAGGCTCAGGTCGCCCACCTCCACTCGGTCGCCCACGGCCAGGCCCAGGCGTTGCGCCAGTGCGCCATCCACCGCCGCGCCCCACACGCCCTCGCGCTCGCCGAGCGCCGTGGCCAGATCGCTGGTGGGCGCCAGTTCCACCGTGCCGTAGAGCGGGTAGCGTTTGTCGGCGCTCTGCAGTTCGATCAGTTGAGAGCGCCCGTCGCTCGCGCGCAGCATGGTTCGCAGTTCGACCAGGCGAGAGACATCACCACGCTGGCCCATCCAGGCCAGCACGTCTTCGCGCAGTGGCGCGGTGTGCTCCACCTCCAGGTCGCCACCGAAGAGCAGACGGGCATCGTTGCGCAGGGCGTCCGCCACCTGGCGGTAGAGACCTCCGCCGGCGGCCACCAGCGCCACGCCCAGCACCAGGCAGGCACAGAAGATCCACAGGTGGCGGCCACTGGCGCGCAGGTCGCGCCAGGCCAGGCTAAACAGGAAGCGCATGGGTCGGCGTGGTGGCTTCGTGCAACTGGCCGTCGTGCAGGCGCAGCACGCGGTCGCAGCGGGCTGCGAAGTCGGGGTCGTGCGTGATCAGCACCAGCGTGGCACCGGTTTCCTCGTTCAGCTCGAACAGCAAGGTGCGGATGGCTTCGCCGGTGTGGTCGTCCAGGTTGCCGGTCGGTTCGTCGGCCAGCAGCAGGCGCGGGCGGTGCACCAGCGCGCGCGCAATTGCCACCCGCTGCTGCTCCCCGCCCGAAAGCTGGCTTGGGTGGTGCTGCAGCCGGTCGCCCAGGCCCACGCGGTGCAGCAGTTCGCCGGCGCGCTCGAAGGCATCGCGGCGGCCGGCCATCTGCAGCGGCAGGGCCACGTTGTCCAGCGCGCAGAGGCTGGGCAACAGGTGGAACGACTGAAAAACGATGCCGAGCTGGTCGCGCCGCAGGTCGGCCAGGGCATCGGCGTTCAGGTCTGCCAGCTCGGTGCCGGCGATGCGGATGCGACCCGCCGTGGGCCGCTCCAGGCCCGAGAGGAGGAGCAGGAGCGAGGTCTTGCCCGAGCCCGATGGCCCGGTGATGGCAATGCGCTCGCCAGCGGCAATGTGGAGGTCCACCGAGCGCAGCACCTCGATGCGCTGGGTGCCCAAAGGATAGTGAAGGGACAGGCCGGAGACTTGAATCATGCGGTGTGAGGGAGGCTGGCGGCGGGAAAGTTCACGAGGTCGAGCGGGGCTTGATCCGGCGCTCCGCTCAAGATTGCAGGCGCCGCACCGATGAAAGAACCTGATGGTGACAGAATGTTTCGATGCTGGAGG
Source organism: Hydrogenophaga sp. IBVHS1 (assembly GCF_002127265.1). GTDB lineage: Bacteria > Pseudomonadota > Gammaproteobacteria > Burkholderiales > Burkholderiaceae_C > Hydrogenophaga. The sequence continues at coordinate 301,241 of NZ_NFUU01000001.1, forward strand.
GAGTGTTCATGACAGGGTGGGGAGGGCGGATCCGGGCGGTCGTGGGCGCAGCCTGCCTGTTCATCGGGGTGGTGGGCTGCGGAGAGGCGCCGCAACCGCCCTTGACCGTGGGCATCAACACCTGGGTGGGCTTCGACCCCCTTGTGCTGGCGCGCGACCGCAGCATGACCGACCGCCAGACCATCAAGGTGGTGGAACTGATCTCCAGCGCCGAGGCACTGCGCCACCTGCGCAACGGTCTGCTGGACGCTGCCGCCCTGACGCTGGATGAAACGCTTCGGCTGGCCGACAGTGGTTTCGATGTGCGCATCGTGGCCGTGCTCGACACCTCCAGCGGCGCCGATGTGGTGCTGGCCGCGCCGGAAGTGCGCTCCCTGCCCGAGCTGAGGGGCCGCGCCATCGCGGTGGAAGAAGCCACCGTGGGCACCCTGGTGCTCGAGCGCCTGCTGCAGAAGGCCGGTCTGACGAGCGCCGACGTGTCGGTGGTGAAGATGGAGTCGACCCAGCACCTGATGGCGCTGCGAAGCGGCCGGGTCAGCGCCGCCGTGAGTTACGCGCCGATCGAGGGCGCCATTCGCCGCGCGGGCTACCGGCGCATCTTCGACAGCAGCCAGATGCCCGGCGAGATTCTGGATGTGCTGGTGGTGCGCGGCGAGGTCCTGCGGCGGCGCCCGGCCGCGGTGGACGCGCTGCTGAACGCCTGGAGCGGCGGGTTGAGCGTGCTGCGGCTCGACGCGCCCGGCGCGGCCGCGACGCTCGCACCCGGCGCGGACCTCACTCCGCGCGATTACCTGGAGGTGCTCAAGGGCCTGCGCTTTTTTGCGCCTGATGAGTCGTTGCTGCTGCTGACCGGGCCGGCACCGGAGCTGGTGCGGCTGGGCCAGCCGGTGGCCGACACGCTCATGGGTCTGGGCCTGCTGCGCCAGCCGCCCAACTGGGCGGCCCTGATCGACAGTGCGCCGGCAGAGCGCGCGCCACAGTCGGGGCTGCTGCCATGAAGCCATGGCGTGAGCTGGTGTCGATCCCGGGCCGCTGGCTCGCGCCGCTGTTGCTGGCGGTGTTCGCGCTGACCACCATCACCGTGGGCTTTGCCCTGCAATGGCGCGATGCCGACCAGCGTGTGACCGAATTTGAATCGCGGCGGCTGCTGGAGCGGCTGGGCGTGGAGCAGAGCCGCCTGAGCGCGCAATCCGGCCTCGCCAACGCGCTGCTCGTGCGCCGCCTCGTTGGTGGCCTGGGCGTGTACAGCGGCATGCTCCATGCCTATCTGGTGGACGAAGCCGGTCTGGTGGTGGCCTCGCTGGCGCGGGCCGACATCGGCCGACCGCTGGGCGAGGTGCTCGAGCGGCAGCCCGAGCTGGCGGGGCTGCGGCAACTCGATGACCTGATCCCCGACGGCAGCTCCGTGCAGGTGTTCCGGCCGCCCGGCGCGCCCTACCTGTTCGGTCAGGCCGCCATTGATACCGGGGGCCACCTGCTCACCGTGGCCGACCTGAGCCTGCCGCTGGCCCAGCGGCAGGCGGGTCTGCGCGATGAGGTGCTGCGTGAGGCCCTGCTGCTCGCGCTGCTTGTGGCCTTGCTGGCCGTGCTGGCGCACCTCATCTGGTTCCGCCGCGCCGAGCGCCTGGCGCGCACGCTGGCCACCATGGGCGAAGGGCAATTGCAGGTGCGCGCCGGTCTGCAGGGATTTGACGAACTGGCCCTGATCGGTGCCCAGGCCGACCGCATGGCCGAGCGTCTGCAGGCCGGGCAGGCGCAACTTCGGCACATCAACGCGCTGGTCGACCGCTCGCCGGTGGTGGTGATCGAATGGCGCAACGAAGCGGGCCGACCCATGAGCTACCTCAGCCGTTCGGTGGCGCAGTGGGGCTACCAGCCCGACGCGCTGCTGCTGATGGATATGCGCTTCCACGATCTGGTCCATCCGGACGACCTCGAACGCATCACGGCTGAGAGCGCTGCCAACCAGGCTCGGGGCACCGACGAGTACCGCCAGGAATATCGGCTGCGGCGTGCCGATGGCCAGTGGGCCTGGGTGGACGACCGCACCTCCATCACGCGCGACGCCGATGGCAAGGTCAGCAGCATCAGCGGCGTCCTGCTGGACATTTCCGCCCTCAAGCAGGCGCAGACCACACTGGAGCGCAACAACGCCGAACTGGAGCAACGGGTGGCCGAACGGACCGCGCAGCTCAGCGCCGCCAACGAAGAACTGGAAGCGTTTTCCTATTCCGTTTCGCACGACCTCAAGGCACCGCTGCGGGGCATCGACGGCTACAGCCAGTTGCTGGAGGAAGAGTACGCCGATCGCATCGACGAGGAAGGGCGCCAGTTCATCGGCCGCATCCGCCGCGGCGTGCAGCAGATGGGCGCGCTCATCTCCGACCTGCTCGACTATTCGCGCATGGAACGGCGCACCATGGAATCGCAGCAGGTCGATCTGCTGCCACTGATCGAACTCGTCATTGAAGGCCACGGCGCCGACATCCGCGCGGCCGGTACGCAACTGAACCTGAAGGTGGAGCCCATGGTGCTGCAGCTTGATCGAGAAGGCCTGGCGGTGGTGCTGCGCAACCTGGTCGGCAACGCCGTGAAATTCAGCCGGGGACGAACACCGCCGGTGGTGGAGATCGGCTCCCGCGTGGAGGCGGGTCGGCGCCTTCTGTGGGTGCGCGACAACGGCGTGGGCTTCGACATGAAGTACCACGACCGCATCTTCGGCATCTTCCAGCGCCTGCAGCGGGCCGAGGATTACGCGGGCACCGGCGTTGGCCTGGCGCTGGTGGCCAAGGCGGTGCAGCGCATGGGCGGGCGCGTGCGCGCCGAAAGCCAGCCCGGCGAAGGCGCCACCTTCTTCGTGGAGTTTCCCGAATGAAGCCTTTGCCGCCGATCCTGCTGGTCGAAGACAACCCCATGGACGTCGATCTCACGCTGCGCGCCTTTCGCAAGCGCGGACTTCCCAATCCCGTCGAGGTGGCGCGCGACGGCGAAGAGGCCCTGGCGTGGATCCCTCGCTGGGAAGCGGGCGCGCTCTGGCCGGCGGTGGTCCTGCTGGACATCAACATGCCCAGGCTCAACGGTCTGGAGGTGCTGCATCGCTTCAAGTCCCATGCGCAGCTGCGTTTCATTCCAGTGTTGATGCTCACCTCTTCGCGCGAAGACAGCGACCTGAAGACCGCCTACGATCTGGGGGTCAACGGCTACATCGAGAAGCCGGTGAGCTTCAGTCAATTCGTCCATGTTGCTGAGCACATCGAGCGGCATTGGTGCCAGCTCAACGAGCGCCCCTATTGATCCCACTGTCCGGAGTTCCCATGCTGAAAATCCTCATCCCCGTCGATGGCTCCACGCCCTCATTGCTCGCCGTGCACCATGCGCTTCGCCTGGTGGGCGCGGGACTGAAGGCGCGCTTTCTGGTGGCCAACGTGCAGGAGTCGGCCAACCTGTACGAGCTGGTGGTGGCGCACGATCCTCAGGTGCTTCAGCAAGTCAGCGAGGCGGCCGCACGCGACCTGGTGCGCCCGGCGGTGGCCCTGCTGAGTGCGGCAGGCCAGCAGGTGGAAACCGCCGTGGCCAGTGGCGACCCGGCACACATGCTGGCGGAAATCCTCGAGAGCCATGGCTGCGATGCCGTGATCATGAGCGCCCGCGGTGGCGGCCTGCGTGCGGCGGTGCTGGGCTCCGTGTCGCAGGAGATGGTGCAGCGCTCGGCGGTGCCCGTCACGCTGGTGAAGGTCCCCGACGAAGAGCCAGCCGGCGACTGAATACTCCGTGAGCAAGCTGTTCATCGCCCAGGATGCAGCGGGCGAAATTCGGTTCATCGGCGAGGTGGAGCGGGGCGCCGAGTGCGGGTGCCTGTGTCCCGAGTGCGGCAGCCCGCTGGTGGCCCGCCAGGGCATGGCGAACGACTGGCACTTTGCACACGAAGCGTCGCAGGAGCGGCCCGAATGCGGGGCCGCTGCGCTGCACCTGCTTCGCCGCTTCGTCTTCCAGCTGCTGCAGCAGCAGATGTCGACCCCTGGTTTCACCCTGCCCATCTACCGACATGAATTGACGCTGACGCGTTCGCTGGTGCACCTGCGCGAAGACGCGCAATGGGCCCCACAGATTCTGGGCGATGTGCAGTGGAGGCCAGAAGCTCTGGACGACGGCGAGCCGGTAGCGCGCGCCAGACTGGACACCGGCGTCGACCTGCACATTTTTGTGCGCTTCGGGGATGCGGCAGCCGCGCCAGCACGGACCGATTCCGAGGTCGCCAGTCTTTCGTTCAAGGTCCGGATGCCACCCACCGCAGCCCTGCGCGATCGCCGGCTCGCTGCCCAGCAGCTTGAATCGTTTGGCGAATTCTTCTGGGAGCACCACCCCGACACACAGGGACTGGTGCGCGCCGCGCAGGAGCGGTTGGAATTGCGCGGAGACCGCATCTACAGCAACTGGCTGTCGATGGTGGACGCGAAGCGCCAGGCCCTGGCCGACGCAGCCGCACCTGCGGCACCGCTGTTCTACGGGCCGAGTTCACCCGACAGTGCCGATGCATCGCGCCGCCATGCCTGCGCGCCCGGCCATGCGCCAAACATCAATTTCACCTTCTACCGTTTGAACCAGCAGGAAGCCTGGTTGCTCTACCTGCTCGAACGCGTGGGTCCGAACGACTGGCGCACCGCACAGCAGAAGTTCTATGCCCTCGCGCCTTACCCGGCCCCCTTCGAGGGCTGGACAGAAGCCGTGCCCAGGGCGGTGGGTGTGCCCGACGAAGCGCTCGGCTTCATTCGCCTCGCAGGTTTTCTGGACGCGGTGACCTACCTCTCGCGCCGCGCCCGTGTAACGCGCAGCCACCGCGATCCGTCGGCTTTCCAGGGACTCTGATTTCGGCCTGAGGGGGTTTGAATTTCCCCTTTCAGCGGAACACGCTGACCGCCTCTACCAGCCGTTGCGTCTGCTGTTGCAGGCTCTGCGAGGCGGCCGCGCCTTGCTCAACCAGGGCCGAGTTCTGTTGCGTCACCTGATCGAGGTGGCCCACCGCCTGGCTCACTTGCTGGATGCCGCCACTCTGTTCGATGGTGGCCGCGCTGATCTCGCTGATGAGGTCGGACACGCGGCTCACCTGCTGCACGATCTCTTCCATGGTTTTGCCCGCATCGTCCACCAGCGCGGTGCCCGCTTCCACGGTGGTCACACTGGCCGCAATGAGTTGCTTGATTTCCTTCGCTGCTTCGGCACTGCGCTGGGCCAGGCTGCGCACCTCGCCCGCCACCACGGCGAATCCCCGGCCCTGTTCACCCGCGCGCGCAGCCTCCACGGCGGCGTTGAGCGCGAGGATGTTGGTCTGGAAGGCGATGCCATCGATCACGCCGATGATGTCGCCGATGCGGCGCGAACTCTCGCTGATGCGTCCCATGGTGTTCACCACCTGGGCCACGGCCTGGCCGCCGCGCGAGGCTGCTTCACTGGCCGAGCCCGATAGCTGGTTGGCCTGGCGCGAGGCGTCGGCGTTCTGCCGCACCGTGGCGGTCATCTGCTCCATCGATGCGGCGGTTTCCTCCAGGCTGGACGCCGCCTGCTCGGTGCGCTGGCTCAGGTCGTTGTTGCCCTGCGCGATCTCGCTCACTGCGGTCTGCACCGTCAGCACCTGTTCGCTCACGTCGTCGATCAGCCAGCGGAACATCAGCCCGAGCTGGCTGATGGTGCGCAGCGTCATGCCGATCTCGTCCACGCGGTCCATGTGCGACACGGTCTGCGTGTCGCCACTGGCCACGCGCAGGGCGGTCTGGCGCAACTGCTCCAGCGGTGAGGCAATCTGCGCCTCCAGGAACCAGCAGGCCAGACCCACGGCCGTGGCCGACAGGCCGGCGAACGACGCCCATTGAACGCCCTGCAGGCCAAGCACCCAGGCGCCGCCGATCAAGAGCGCCAGCAAGCCCGCCAGTGGCAGGCGGATGCGGCTTCGCACCCCCATGGTCTTGAACAGTGAGCCCAGACCCAGAATGCCCGTGCGCAGGAGCAGGCCCTTGTGCAGGCGCAGGTGGCGGGCGCGGCCTTCGCGCATGTCCGCGTAGAGCTTCTCGGCACCGGCGATCTCTTCAGGCGTGGCCTTGGTGCGCACCGACATGTAGCCCTGGTGCTGGCCGTTGCGGATCACCGGCGTGGCGTTGGCGCGCACCCAGTAGTGGTCACCGTTCTTGCGCCGGTTCTTCACCAGCGCGGTCCAGGGTTCACCGCCCTTGAGCGTGGCCCACATGTCGGCAAAGGCTTCCCTTGGCATGTCCGGGTGGCGCACCAGGTTGTGCGGCTGACCCTGAATCTCCTCCAGGGTAAAGCCGCTCACGGCGACGAACGCGGCGTTGGCGTAGGTGATGTTGCTCTGCGTGTCCGTGGTGGACATCAGGGTGGCGCTGTCGGGGAATGCGTATTCGCGCTGGGTGATGGGGGTGTTGACGCGCATGGTGGCCTCGGTTTCGTGGGTGAGATGTCACCCGGTGTCTTCGGCGACTACGCCCGCGACTTGTGTGGGGAAACCTGGAGGCCTGACTTGAATCAGGAAAGCTTGAAATAGTCCTCAAGTTTCCGGAAGAGGGGTCGAAATGCAGGGGAGAACACCGGGCTTGTTTGTGCCTGTTGCGTGCTTGAAAGGGAATGCCGTGATCAACCTGACCAGCCCCAGTGCCGTTTCCTGGCCGGCGCCGCCGTCGGCCGCCGTGGCGCCCGTGTCTGCGGTGCCGGCGGTGCCTGCCTTGTCCGGTGCCGGCAGCGAGAGCCAGACCGGACCGCGCTCGGGCCAGGGCGGGCCTGGCCATGCGTTTCCTTCCCCGGGTCAGCGTTCCGTTCAGGCGCAACCCTTGTCGGCAGGCGAGGCATCTGGAGCCTCCCGGGCCGAGGCCCGCGATCCTCAGGCGCAGGCGCTGCGGCGTGAGGCCGAACGAGAGGCCCACGCCGCCCGCGAGCGCGAGAAGCAGGCCATGGAGCATCTCAAGGACGTACTGACCAACGTGTGGCAGGCGAGCGCCGCCGTGGTGGACCGCGCGCTCGGTCGCGAACCGTCGACACCCGGCACCCAGAGCGACACGGCGCCCGACCTCTCTCAGGTGGCGGCGACCCCGCAGGACAACCCCCCAGTGGACGTGGTCGCCTACGACGATCGCGGCAACAGCAGCTTCGCTCCACTCGATCCCGGCAGCCACTTCAGCCAGCGGGTCTGATCGCGGCTTCGATACGGGCGCTTTTCAGATGCGGTGCCGCACACCCGAAGGCGTCGCCGCAAGACGCGCCAGCAAGGCGGGCGCGATCTGGGAAAGGGGCAGCACCTCGTGCGCAGCCCCGTGCTGAATGGCCATGCGCGGCATGCCGAACACCACGCAACTGGCTTCGTCCTGCACGTAGTTGTAGCTGCCGGCGTCCTTCATTTCGCGCATGGCGGCGGCACCGTCTGCGCCCATGCCGGTGAGCATGATCCCCAGCGCGTTGGGTCCGATCACACGCGCGGCGGACTTGAACAGCACTTCGACCGAAGGGCGGTGGCGGTTCACCGGCTCGGTGTCTTCAACCACGGCCACGTAGTTGGAACCATTGCGGTCGATGCGCAGGTGGTGCCCACCGGGTGCGATGTACGCATGGCCCGGCAGGATGCGGTCGCCATCGCGCGCTTCCTGCACGCGGATGCGGCACAGCGTGTCGAGCCGGTGCGCAAAGCTGGTGGTGAAGCCCGGCGGCATGTGCTGCGTGATCACGATGGCCGGTGAATCGGCTGGCATGGGCACCAGCACTTCGCGGATGGCTTCGGTGCCGCCGGTGGAGGCCCCGATGCAGATGATCTTTTCGGTGGACACGCGTGGCAGTGCGGCGCGTTGTGCCGTGGTGGAGCTGCCGCTGGCCGGGGCGGTGGTGCCGGCCGCGGGGGCCGAAGGCAGGCGCTTCACATGGGCGCTGGCGGCCACACGGATCTTGTCGACGATGTCGCCTGCGAGTTCCTGCAGCCCGCTGCTCACACCAATGCGCGGCTTGGCCACAAAGTCCACCGCGCCCATCTCGAGCGCGCGCAGCGTGATCTCGGCGCCCTGCTCGGTGAGCGTGGACACCATCACCACCGGCATGGGGCGCAGGCGCATCAGGCGCGAGAGAAATTCGAGTCCGTCCATGCGCGGCATTTCCACGTCGAGCGTGATCACGTCCGGGTTGAGCTCGCGGATCATCTCGCGCGCCACCAGCGGGTCGGCGGCGGCACCGATGCACGCCATGTCGGGCTGGCGGTTGATGATTTCGGTGAGCAGGCTGCGCACCAGCGCCGAGTCGTCCACTACCACCACTTTGATCTTGGCCATGTTGTTTTCTCCCTGGGCTCAGAACAGGTCGACAGAGCCACCCGCCGTGGCCTTGGCCACCACCGCCGCGCTGCCCTTGCGTTCCTGCGTTTCCAGTGTGTCGGGGTGCGAATGCGCCAGCCGCTTCACCATGGCTTTGCCGCTGGCGGGGAAGTAGCAGACCTTGCGCGGATGGATGTCGAGCACGTCCTTTGAAATCACTGCGATGCGTTCGGTCTGCAGGTACTCCAGCACGAAGGCTGTGTTGCGCTCTCCCACGTTCATGGTGGTGAAGCTGTGCATCACCTGGCCACCGCCGAACACCTTGGCCTGCATGTGCTCGCGCCGGGCGCCGAGCTTCATCATCTCGTTGATCAGCAGCTCCATGGCGTAAGAGCCGTAGCGCCCGCTGGTGTCGCCGTTGCCCTCAGGCAGCATGAAGTGGTTCATGCCGCCCACGCGAACGCGCGGGTCCCAGAGACAGGCCGCAATGCACGAACCCAGCACCGTCATCACCAGCAGGTCGTCGGCGGTGACGAAATACTCACCCGGAAGCACCTTCACCGCGTCGTGGTGAAAGTGGTGGTCGTGGTAGAAAAAACTGGCTTCGCCGGGCTTGCGCGCACGGGCCTTCAGCAGGTCGAGCTGCGATGGCGCAGGCGCGCCACGAGGTGCCAGCAGGGTCTCAGAGCCGCTCATAGACCGTCTTTCCCCTGAGCGCAAACAGGTTGCGCGCGTCGCTGAAATTTTCGGCATGACCCACGAACAGCATGCCGCCGGGTTTCATCACGCGGTGGATGCGCTCCAGCACCTGGCGCTGCGTGGCGGCGTCGAAATAGATCATCACGTTGCGGCAGAACACCACGTCGAAAGGCTCGCGAAACGGCAGGTCCTGGATCAGGTTGACGGTCTGGAAGCTCATGTGCTTCTGCAGCTCGGGCTTCACCCGCATCAGGCCGGCATTGCTGCCCTTGCCGCGCATGAAGAAGCGCTGCAGCCGCTCCGGGCTCAGGCCCTTCACCCCATCGACCTTGTAGACGCCGCGCTGAGCGGTGGCGAGCACCTGGGTGTCGATGTCGCTGTTGACGATCTGGAACGAGCCGCTGGTGCCCAGCGCTTCGGTAGCGGTCATGGCAATGGAGTAGGGCTCCTCGCCGGTGGAGGCGGCGGAGCACCAGATGCGCCAGGGCTGCGAACGCGCCGCACCCATCAGCTCGGCGAGGATGCCGAAATGGTGCTGCTCGCGGAAGAACGCCGTGAGGTTGGTGGTGAGGGCGTTGATGAATTCCTGCCACTCGCTGCCATCGTGCTGTTCCAGCCAGTCCAGGTAGGTCTTGAAGCTGCCGTGGCCCGTTTCGCGCAAGCGGCGCGAGACGCGGCTGTACACCATGGCGTGCTTGCCATCGTGCAGGCTGATGCCGGCCTTCTTGTAGATCAGCGCCTTGATGCGCGCGAAGTCGGCGTCGGACCAGATGAACTCGCGGCCTTCGGCCAGCGGGCCGTCCTGCGCGGCAGGTGCCCGGGGTGGCACGACCGGTGCGCGGCGGGGAGGGGTGGTCTGGAGCAACATGGTGGGCTTGCGGCGTGTTTGGGGATTCGGGGCCGCTGGCTGTGGCGGAGGGTCAGTGTCTGGAGCGGCGCACAAGGCCGGAGGTGTCCAGGATGAGCGCGACCTTGCCATCGCCCAGGATGGTGGCGCCGGAGATGTTGGGCACCTTGCGGTAGTTCGATTCCAGGTTCTTGATCACCACCTGTTGCTGGCCCAGCAGCTCGTCGACCATGAGCGCGACCCGCGAGCCATCGGCTTCCACCACCACCATGATGGGGCTGGCGCCGTTGTGCTCGAAGCGCGGCACGTCGAACACGCGTTCGAGTTCGATCACCGGCATGTATTCATCGCGCACCTTTACCACCTGCGCGCCTTGCGCCAGGGTGTTGATGTCGGTGGGCTTGACCAGGAAAGACTCGACCACGCTGGACAAGGGCAGGATGTAAACCTCTTCGCTCACGCGCACCGACATGCCGTCCATGATCGCCAGGGTCAGGGGCAGGCGAACCGACACGCGCAGGCCGTAGCCCTCGGCCGAGTCGATTTCCACCGTGCCGTTGAGCGCGGTGATGTTCTTTTTCACCACGTCCATGCCAACGCCCCGGCCAGAGACATCGGTCACTTCGTCGGCGGTGGAGAAGCCGGGCGCGAAGATCAGGTTCCACACGTCGTTGTCGGTCATCGAGTCGGGGGCTTCAATGCCTTTCTCGCGCGCCTTCTTCAGCAGCTTCTCGCGCGAAAGGCCCTTGCCGTCGTCGCGCACCTCGATCAGGATCGAACCGCCTTCGTGCGTGGCCGACAGCGTGATGGTGCCGTGCTCGGTCTTGCCTTTGGCGCGGCGCTCCTCTGGCATTTCGATGCCGTGGTCGCAGCTGTTGCGGATCAGGTGGGTCAGCGGATCGGTGATTTTTTCCACCAGGCCCTTGTCGAGCTCGGTGGCCTCGCCCTGGGTGATGAGCTCCACCTTCTTGCCAAGTTTGCCCGCCAGGTCGCGCAGCATGCGCGGGAAGCGGTTGAACACCACCGACATCGGGATCATGCGGATCGACATCACCGCTTCCTGAAGATCGCGGGTGTTGCGGTCCAGGTCGGCCAGGCCGGCCAGCAGGGGCTGGTTGGCGCTGTCATCGAGTTCGCGGCTTTTCTGCGCCAGCATGGCCTGCGTGATGACGAGCTCGCCCACCAGGTTGATGAGCTGGTCGACCTTGCTCACCGACACGCGCAGCGTGCTCGATTCGGGCGCGGCGCCAGCGCCGGCGGGCGCGCGTGTCTCCACCCGGGGCGATGCCCTGGATGCGGATGCGCTGTCGGCCCCGGTTGGTGCGGCGGTGCGGGCCGGCACGCCGGGCGCACCGTCGAAAAAGCCGTAGTCGCGGCCTTCGGTGGTCGGGTTCGGGTGGCCGGTGCCCATCAGCACCTCGTTGCCGTCTTCGGCGGTCAGCACGGGCGACGCGGCCGCAGCCTGCTCGACGATGCGGATGTCGTCCTTGCCCACATGGAAGGTGAACAGGTCCATCAGGTCGGCATCGCTGGCCGAGGTGCGGGCGCGCCAGGCGCGGTGCGTGTTCAGGTCGCAAGGCAGGGCTTCCACCGTGCCCAGGCCCGGGATGTCGCGGAACAGCTCGGCAATCCCGTCGGCCTGGGCCGGGTTCTCCAGCGGGCCAATGTGGATCTCCAGCTCGCGCTCCACTTTGGCGGCCGGGCGCACCGGTGCGGGGGCGGCCGCCACAGCAACAACGGCCACCGGTGCCGGCATGGGTTGCTGGGCGTCGCCGTGCGCGAGCACGCTGATGCGGTGCACCAAGTCGCCGGTGGCGGGCGGCGTCACGCCGCGGCCCTGGTGAGCGGCCAGCAAGCCGCGCAGGGCGTCGGAAGATTCCAGCAGCACGTCCACCATGGCGGTGGTTGGCTGAAGTTCGTGGCGGCGCAGCTTGTCCAGCAGCGACTCCATCTGGTGCGTGAGTTCGGCCACGTCGGCAAAGCCGAAGGTGGCGGCGCCGCCCTTGATGGAATGGGCGCAGCGGAAGATGGCATTGAGCTCTTCGTCATCGGCCTTCTCCACGTCCAGCGCGAGCAGCATCTGCTCCATCTGGTCCAGGTTCTCACCCGCTTCTTCAAAGAAGATCTGATAGAACTGTGTGAGGTCGATGTCGTCGCCAACCTGGTGGCCTTGATTCATTTCACCCATGGTGGGTCTCCTTGGCGGGGCGGCGGGTCATCTCATCACTTTCTGGATCACTTCGATCAGGCGACCCGGATCGAATGGCTTGACCAGCCAGCCCGTGGCACCCGCGCTGCGGCCTGCCTGCTTCATCTGGTCGCTCGACTCGGTGGTGAGGATCAGGATGGGGATGGTCTTGAACTTCGCCTGCTCGCGCAGCTTGCGCGTGAGGCCCAGGCCGTCGAGGTTGGGCATGTTCTGGTCGGTGAGCACCAGGTCGATGCTGTGGGTCTGCGCCTTTTCAAAAGCGTCCTGGCCGTCCACCGCTTCCACGACGTGAAAACCAGCCCCTGTGAGGGTGAAGGACACCATTTTTCTCATGGAAGCCGAGTCATCTACGGCAAGAATCGATCGCATGGCGTACTCCGTGTTGGGTCAGGTATCGACCACTCTGGGGTCGACTTGAATCGCTGGGTCATGGGGATGTGGGGTTTCAGAACAGTTCGACCGACCCGGCGTCCATCTCGCTTTGCGTCACCGGGCTGGGCCGCTCGGGCATCGGGTCCAGCGCCATGGGTTGTTCGTCTTCCTCGGGCTCCATGGCCTCTTCGGCCAGGCGCCAGGCGCAGCTCTGCAGCACCTTGCCGGTGTGCACGATGAGCTGCGTGGCCATGTCGTGGAACTGCAATTCGGTCACAGCCTGGTGCAGCGCCTCGCGCACCGGGGCGAGCTCGGCGGCCTGTTCACCATCGATCTGGCCCAGCGTGCGGTTGGCCGAACCGAAGCGGTCCAGCAGGTTGGCGGTGGCGTGGTCGAGCAGGCCTTCAAGGCGCTGCAGGTCCGTCATGGCCATGAGCAGCGCGTCCTGCAGGCCCGCCACCAGATGCACCGGCAGCGAGACGGACGGAGGTGCGTGCAACATCGTCGGTTGGTTCATGGGAGGCGTTTAGGCTGGGTAGGGGGGTGGGTATTACAATTTTCAGCATCTGTCCCCCGGTGTATCGACAGAAAACGGCCCGAATTCAGCACCAATTTCCCGCGCCTGCGTCCCCCACGAGACGCTCGCGGCGTCCTGTCACCACCATCCAGAGCATGAGCGCCACGCCCGACAAGACGGAAAAACGCCCGGTCCGCATCCTGCATCTGGAAGATTCCCGGGTGGACCACGCCCTGGTGAAATTCGCCCTGCAGCGCAGCCAGCTTGTCTGCGACGTGGTGCTGGTGGACACCGTGGATGACTTTCGCCGGGAGCTGCTGTCCGGCCAGCACGACATCGTCCTGGCCGACTACCACCTGCCCGGTTTCACCGGCATGGACGCCTGGGACGTGGTGCGCGAACTCCAGCTCGACGTGCCCTTTGTCATTCTTTCCGGCGCCATCGGCGAAGCGGCCGCCGTGGACGCCATGCACCGTGGGGTGAGCGATTACTTGCTCAAGGACAGCATGCACCGGCTCTCGCACGTGATCCAGCGCGCCATCGAGGTGCGGGAGACGCGGCAGGCCAAGATGCGGGCCGATGCGGAGCTGGGCGAGTCGCGCCAGCGCCTGGCCGAGCTGGCCGAGCATCTGCAGACCGGCATCGAGCAGGAGCGCGCCGACATTGCGCGCGAGATTCACGACGACATTGGCGGTGCGCTGGCTGCGGTGAAGCTTGATCTGGCCTGGGTTGGTCGCCGTGCCACCGACGAAGAGATGCGCCGCCATGTGGGCTCGGCGCTGGAGATGCTGCAGCACGCCCTGGGCGCGAGCCAGCGAATCATGATGAACCTGCGCCCTCCGATCCTGGACCAGGGCCTGGTGGCCGCCGTGATGTGGCTGGCCTCGGGCTTCGAGCGGCGAACCGGCCTGCGCATGACCGTGCGGCGCTCCTCCGATCAGCTGGATGTGCCGCGCGAAGTGCAGCTGGTGGCCTACCGCACCGCCCAGGAGGCGCTGACCAACATCACCAAGCACGCACAGGCCAGCGCCGTCGACATCGACCTGAGCGACCGCGAGGGCGTGCTCACGCTGGAAGTGACCGACAACGGCATAGGGCTGGACCCGCAGGCCCTGCGCAAGGCGAATTCCTTTGGCCTGCTGGGCTTGCGCGAGCGGGCCGCCAAGGTGGGCGGCTGGCTCGACGTGAGCTCCTCGCCCAAGGGAACCTCAGTGATCCTCTCGGTGCCCCTGTCAACTTCCACGAACCCGGACAACGCGGCGAATGCCGACGAGGAACCCCATGATCAAGGTGATTTTGTGTGACGACCATGCGGTGGTGAGGCGAGGCATCCGGGACACGATCTCGGAAGCCACCGACATCCAGGTGGTCGGCGAAGCCGGCAGCTACCCCGAATTGCGCGAGCTCATGCGCAAGGTGGAATGCGACGTGCTGGTGCTCGACCTCAACATGCCGGGACGCGGTGGGCTTGAAGTGCTGGGCGCGCTGAAGGAAGAGGGCTCTGCCGTGAAAGCGCTGGTCGTCTCCATGTACCCCGAAGACCAGTACGCCATCCGCTGCCTGCGTGCTGGAGCGCGCGGCTACGTTAACAAGGCCGGTGAACCCGCCGAGCTGGTGGGCGCCATCCGCACCGTGCAGCAGGGCCGCAAATATGTGACGCCCGAAGTGGCGCAGATGCTGGTGGACACGCTCAGCGCGCCCGAGAGCGAGGAACTGCACGCCACTTTGTCCGAGCGCGAACTGCAGACGCTGCAGAAGATCGCTTCGGGCAAGAAGCTGTCCGACATTGCCGAAGAACTCATGCTCAGCCCCAAGACCGTGAGCGTGTACCGGGCCCGCGTGCTGGAGAAACTGCATCTGGCGAACAATGCCGAACTCACTGTCTATGCCATTCGCAATGGAATCGTCTAGCGCGAGCCCGAGCTGAATGTCCACCTCGATCTGGAGCCCGCTGCGACAGCCCGCCTTCCGCGGGCTGTGGTTCTGTGGCGCGGTGTTTTTCATCGGCAGCGGCATGCAGTCGATGGCCGCGGCGTGGCTGATGATCGAGCTCACCGGCTCGTCCTTTCTGGCCGCGCTGGTGCAGACGGCGGTGTTCATGCCCATGTTCCTGCTGGCCCTGCCCGCCGGCGTGCTGGCCGACACCACCGACCGCCGGCGCCTCATTTCAGGTGCGCTGCTGGCCCAGGTGGCTGCCTGCGCGGTGCTCGCCTTGCTGGTGCTCAGCGGGCGCGGCGGCCCGGCCTCGGTGCTGTTCCTTGTGTTTGTGTGCGGGTGCTGCACGGCGGTGCTCACACCGGCCTGGAATTCGTCGGTGATCGACCCCGTGCCGCGCGCCGAATGGCCGCTGGCCATCACCGCCATCAGCATCGCCTACAACGCCGCGCGCGCCATTGGCCCCACGCTGGCCGGCCTGCTGTTCGCCTGGGCGGGTGCGGGCTGGGTGTTCCTCATCACCGTGTTCACCACGCTGGTCATGTGGGAGTCCATCCGCCGCTGGCCACCGCGCGCGCACCCGCCGTCCAATCTGCCGCCCGAGCGCTTGTGGGGTGGCACGCTCAGCGGCCTGCGCTTTGCCTGGCACTCGCGCATCATCCTGGCGCAGCTGGTGCGCGTCATGGCCTACAGCGCGGCGGGCTCGGCCCTCTGGGCGCTGTTGCCGGTGATCGCGCAGCGCCAGCTCGGCACGGGCGCCGAAGGTTTCGGCCTGCTCATGGGCTGCCTGGGCACGGGGGCCGTCATCTCGGGCCTGATGATCGGACGCATGCGCGCACGCTTCAGCCTGGACCGCATCGTCGCCGTGGCCTGCGTGGTGTTTGCCGTGGTCATGCTCATTGCCGCGCTCGTCCGCGTACCCGCGGTGGTGTACCTGGCCATGGCGGTGGGCGGCGGCGCGTGGATGTCGTCGATGTCCACCCTGAACGCCGCCACCCAGGGCAGCGCGCCGCCGTGGGTGCGCTCCCGCGCGGTGGCCATGCACATCGTCGCCGCGCTCGGCGCTTTCGCCATGGGCTCCGCCTTCTGGGGCGCGGTGTCCGACATCGCCGGTCTCACCAGCGCACTGGTGGCCGCCAGCGCGCTCATGGCGGCCGGCCTGCTGCTGGTGCGGCCGTTTCCCCTGCGGGTGGGCGGCGACCAGGACGTGACACAGGGCACACCCTGGGACGATCTTTTTGTGGAAGCCGAGCCCGCGCCCGAGGCCGGCCCGGTGGCGGTGGAAGTGGGCTACCGCATCCGCCCCAACGAAGACCGCGCCTTCCTCGACGCCATCAGCCAGATGAAAGCCCCCCGCCGTCGCGATGGCGCCACCTTCTGGCGCGTCTACCGCGACCTCGGCGAACCCTCACGCTACGTCGAGAGGTTCATCGTCGAATCGTGGGCCGACTACCTGCACCAGCGCGCCCGCGCCACCGTGGCCGACCGGACGATCGAGTCCGAAGTGCGGGCCTACCTCGCCGAAGGCGAGAGCGCGAAGATGTCGCACTACATTGCGGAGCGGTGAGGCTCCGAGGGTTCAGGACTTTGCCTGCGCCGCAGCAACCGGTGGCGTCGTCACCACCTGGCCATCCTTCACCGGCAGTGTGGCGCCCGGTTTGAAGCTGGTGCGCACCGTGCCGTCCTTGCCATCCAGGCGGTAGGTCACGTCGTAGCCCTTGAGCTTCTGCGACTTCTCGTTCACGGTCCTGCAGCGTTGCTCCACCGACGTGACCGTGTCTTTCTGCTGCATGTTCTTTTGCACCTGGTTACCGGCATAACCGCCTGCAACAGCGCCCGCCACAGTGGCCACGGTGTTGCCGCTGCCTTTGCCGATGGTGCTGCCCAGCAGGCCGCCAGCCAGGCCGCCGATGGCGGTTCCCGCCAGACGGTTCTGGTCCTTCACGGGGGCCTGACGCTGAACCTGCACGTTCTCGCATTGCTCGCGCGGGGTCACCACGGTTTCCATGACCTCTTTCACGGCGACCACTTCGGCCTCTTTCGGTTGCATCAGCGTCTTGTAGCCGGTCACGCCGCTGGCGCCCAGCACCACCATGGCCAGACCGCCCACTGCGATGCCCTTGATCATTGACTTGTCCATCTGCTCACTCCTTGTTGGGTTGTGAAACCAAATCTAGTCTCGATTCCATGCGCTTCTGTGACAAACCGTGTCCTGGGCGTGAAGCCTTGAAACAGCAAGCAACTGACATGAAGTAAAAAGGCCTCGAAACCGAAGTTTCGAGGCCTTTTGGCTTGAAAGCGCGAGCACTGTGCGTGCTCGTCAGGGCTTAGTAGCCGCCGCGGCCACCACCACCACCGCCGTAGCCGCCACCGCCGGAGCGGTCACCGCCACCGCCGTAGCCGCCGGTGCGGGGAGGACGTGCCTCCATCGGACGGGCTTCGTTCACCGTGATGCTGCGGCCGCCGAGCGACTGGCCGTTCATGCCGGTGATGGCAGCTTGTGCTTCGGCATCGCTGCCCATTTCCACAAAGCCGAAGCCCTTGGAACGGCCGGTGTCGCGCTCCATCATGACCTTGGCGCTCGTGATCGAGCCAAAGGCGCCGAACGACTGTTGCAGGTCTTCGTCGCGGACGGTGTACGGCAGGTTGCCGACGTAAAGTTTGTTGCCCATGGGGGACTCCTCAAAAACATAGAAACAAAAGCGATGGCGGTCCCGTAAGCACAACAAACCCGAAAGTGCGCCGTGGCGCGCGAAACTGACCGATCACCCAAACTGTGCAGCCGCAATGCGACGTGCACCCGTGTATTGTGCTCCTTTGGCTGGCAGACTCCGTGAATGGCCTCTTTTTTGTATCAATTGGCATGACACCCGAGCTCTGGCTGCTCGTGGCGGGTGCCGCCGTGGCGGGCTTCGTGCAGGGGCTTTCGGGCTTCGCGTTCGGCATGGTCGCCATGTCTTTCTGGGTCTGGGGCATCGAACCGCGCGTGGCGGCGGTGATGGCGGTGTTTGGTTCGCTCACCGGGCAGGTGGTGGCGGCGCTGTCCAGCCGGCGGCAATTCCGCTTGATCGCCCTCGCGCCTTTCCTGGCCGGTGGCGCGGTGGGCATTCCGCTGGGCATTGCGGTGCTGCCGCACCTGAATGCCGATCTTTTCCGCCTGGCCCTGGGCAGCGTGCTGGTGGTGTGCTGCCCGGTCATGCTGTTGGCGTCCAGCCTGCCGAAAGTGACCCGGGGCGGCCGTTTGGCCGATGGCGTGGCGGGCGCGGTGGGCGGCTTCATGGGCGGCATTGGTGGGTTCACCGGTGTGGTGCCCACGCTGTGGTGCACGCTGCGTGGCATGGCCAAAGATGAACAACGCGCCATCATCCAGAACTTCAACCTTGCGGCGCTTGCGTTCACCATGGCGGGGTACGTGGCCACCGGCCTGGTGACGCGCGACATGTGGCCGCTGTTGCCCCTGGTGGCGGTGGCGCTGCTGGTGCCATCGCTGATCGGTGCCCGGGTTTATGTGGGGCTGAGCGATCTGGCCTTTCGCCGACTGGTGCTCTCGCTGCTCAGCCTGTCGGGCGTGGCCATGCTGGTGGCTGCGGTACCCCGGCTGCTTGCCTGAGAACACCAGGCCTCGGTACACAATGCCCAGAAACAACGACTGGAGACACCACCCATGTTTGAAACCGCGACAGCGGGCAGCCTGCCCAAGCCGGCCTGGCTGGCCGAAACTGAAAAACTCTGGCCTCAGTGGAAGGCCGCAGGCCCCGAACTGCAGCAGGCCAAGGCAGACGCCACGCTGCTGTGGATCAAGGCACAGGAAGACGCCGGCCTCGATGTGATTGGCGACGGCGAGCAGGCGCGCCAGCATTTCGTGCACGGTTTTCTGGAGCAGGTGGAAGGCATCGACTTCGCCAACAAGGTGAAGATGGGCATCCGCAACAACCGCTACGACGCCATGGTGCCGCAGGTGGTGGCGCCACTGCGGTTGAAGGGCCGCGTGCATGCGTTTGAAGCGCAGCTGGCGCGCGCCCACACGAAGAAGAAGCTCAAGTTCACGCTGCCGGGGCCCATGACCATCGTCGACACCGTGGCCGATCGCTTCTACGGCGGGAACAGCGAAGGCCGGGTGAAGATGGCCTTTGCCTCCGCCGAGCTGCTGAACCAGGAAGCGCTGGCGCTGCAGGCCGATGGCGTGGACATCGTGCAGTTCGACGAGCCGGCGTTCAACGTTTACATGAAGGACGCCGCCGACTGGGGTGTGGCCGCGCTGGAGCGCGCGGCGCAGGGGCTCACCTGCACCACCGCGGTTCACATCTGCTACGGCTACGGCATCCAGGCCAATGTGGACTGGAAGCAGACGCTGGGTGAAGAGTGGCGCCAGTACGAGCAGGTATTTCCCGCGCTGGCGAAAAGCAGCATCCGGCAGGTGAGCCTGGAGTGCTTCAACTCGCACGTGCCGCCCGACCTGATGAAGCTGCTCGAAGGCAAGGACGTGATGGTGGGCGTGATCGACGTGGCCAGCGAAGTGGTGGAAACGCCCGAGCAGGTGGCCGAGACCATTGGCCTCGCGCTGAAGTACGTGCCGAAAGACCGCCTGATCGCCTGCACCAACTGTGGCCTCGCCCCGATGAGCCGCGAGGTGGCGGTGGCCAAGCTCAAAGCTTTGGCCAAGGGCGCTGCGCTGGCCCGTGAACGCTACGGAGTCTGAACATGCACGGATTGCCAACGGCCACGCCGGCTGAAGCGGGGCTGTGTCCCGAACGCACGCAAGGCATTGTGCAGGCGCTGCAACGCGACGTGGACCGAGGCCGCCTGCCTGGCGCCGCGGTGCTCATTGCGCGGCGCGGCCGCGTGGTGCTCGACACCGCCGTGGGCCGGCTCGACCCGGCGCGCGACGTGCCCATGGGCACCGATGCGATCTTCCGCATCTACTCCATGACCAAGCCGATTGTTTCGGTGGCCGCCATGATGCTGGTGGAGCAGGGCCGGCTGCTGCTGAGCGACCCGGTGGGCCAGTACATCCCTGGGTTCATGAAGCAGCAGGTGGCCAGGTCCGCACCCGAAGGCATCACGCTGGTGCCCGCCAGACGCCCCAGCACCGTGCAGGACCTGCTGCGCCACACCGCCGGCCTCACCTACGAATTCACCGGCAACGAGCATGTGAACCAGCTCTATTCGCAGGCTGGCCTTGGCGACAGGCAGCAGACCAATGCCGAGCTGTGCGAACGCCTGGCGGCGCTGCCGCTGGCTCACCACCCCGGCACCACCTGGGCCTACAGCCGCGCCACCGATGTGCTGGGCCGCGTGATCGAAGTGATCACAGGCCAGACGCTGGGCGCCTTCCTGCGCGACCACATCCTGCAACCCCTGGGCATGAAAGAGACCAGTTTCTTTGTGCCCCCCGAGCAGCACCTCCGCATCGCTGAAGCCTTTGCGCACGACCCCGACGGCGGCACCCAGATGGCCATGCACGACCCGCGCGAAGTTCCTGCGCTGGAGATGGGTGGCGGCGGGCTCATGTCCACACTGCACGACTACGCTCGCTTCCTGCAATGCCTGTGCAACGGCGGCGAACTCGAAGGCCAGCGCCTGCTGTCGCCGCACACCCTGGCTTACATGACGGCCGACCACCTGGGCAGCGCCATCGGCCACACCGACAACCCCCTGCTGCCCCCCGGCCACGGCTTCGGCCTTGGCTTTGCCGTGCGAACCGAAGCCGGCCTGGCCCCCGTGCCCGGTTCGCTGGGCACATACCACTGGAGCGGCATCGGCGGCACCCACTTCTTCGTCGATCCAGCGCAAGAGCTGTTCGCCATCTTCATGGCACAGGCTCCGAACCAGCGGGTGTTTTACCGGTCGGTGATGCGGGGGTTGGTGTATGGGGCGGTTTTGG
Organism: Hydrogenophaga sp. IBVHS1; assembly: GCF_002127265.1. Lineage (GTDB taxonomy): Bacteria > Pseudomonadota > Gammaproteobacteria > Burkholderiales > Burkholderiaceae_C > Hydrogenophaga. The sequence continues at coordinate 322,001 of NZ_NFUU01000001.1, forward strand.
CTTGAAGCGATGCGGCAACGTGCAGCCAGGTGGCGCGCGCTCGTCGACAGCTTGCTGAGCTAAAGTGCATCTTCATCAGATACGCCTGCTCCCCCATGACCGCTCGCCGCGCCAACGTTTTGCCCAACGGAATCCTTCGTCTCGATGACTGGCTTCCCTACCAATGCTCGGTGGTCACCAACCGCGTCAGCTCGATGCTGGCGCGGATGTACCACGAAGAATTCGGCATCGGCGTCGTGGAGTGGCGTCTGCTGGCCAATCTGGGATCGTTCTCCCCGATGTCGGCAAAAGAGCTTTCCGAAACCACGGCGATGGACCAGGTCAGTGTCACGCGTGCACTGAGCTCGCTCGTGAGCAAGAAGCTGGTGTCGCGGCGCGTCGATGGCAAAGATCGGCGCAAGGTGGTGTTGCGCCTCACCAAAGATGGTGCGGCAGCCTACGAGCGCGTGATGCCGCTCGCCCAGGCGATCGAGCGCGAGCTGGTCAGCGAGATGACGCCGCAGGAGATCGACGCCCTGCACAGCGCAATGAAGGCGCTGGTGCATCGCGCCAACACGGCTCTGGACGCAGCTCGTGACTGGCGCGAGCTGGTGCCGGAGCAGATCCCGACCCTGCCTGCAGTCTAGGTCCAGGCGACCCCTTTGACTCTCTGTCTCGGCGCAAGCGCGCCAAGCTCCTCTGCGCCTCGATAAAACGATTTCTACATTTAATATTTTCAATTTGAAATTAAATGATCTAGAATCGCCAGGCCAGCAGGGGAGTGGCCCTTGCCAGGCAAAGAAGTCGGATCGAAGGAGACAACCCATGATTCAACGCAGAACCCTTCTCGCAGCCTCTGTCTGCTCGCTCGCAGCACCCGCCGTGCTGGCTCAGCCGACCGCTGCCCTACCAACGATCGCGAAAACCGTGCGCATCCTGCAGGGTTTTCCTCCGGGCGGTTCGCTGGACTCCGTCACCCGACCGCTGGCGGAAGCCCTGCGCGGTCGCTACGCCCCGACCGTGATCACCGAGAACCGATCTGGTGCGGGTGGTCGCATTGCCATGGATGCGGTGAAAGCCGCTGAGCCCGATGGTTCCTTGCTGGTGATCGCGCCTGCATCGCTGATGGTGATTTATCCCCACGTATACAAGCGACTCAGCTACGACCCGTTCAAGGACTTTACGTCTGTGTCCACGGCTTGTACGTTTCAGTTTGGCTTCAGCGTGGGACCGGCGGTGCCTGCCGAGGTCCGCACCATTCAACAGTTCGCTCAATGGTGCAAGGCCAATCCGTCCCGCGCCAGTTTCGGTTCACCCGGCGAAGGCACCATGGCCCACTTCGCCGGGGTCATGGTGGCACGTGCCGCAGGAATGGACCTCCAACACGTGCCCTACAGGGGAGGGGCGCCCGCAATTCAGGATGTCGTCGGTGGCCAGATCGCAGCGTCCATCAACGTGCTGGCCGAACCCTTGCCCTTTGCCAGGGAAGGGCGAATCCGCGTGCTCGCCACGACCGGCTCGACGCGCACGCCTTTCTTGCCCGACGTACCGACGATGCGCGAAATGGGCTTTCCGGATGTCGATATCCAGGAGTACTTCGCGGTCTGGGCGCCGGCAAAGACGCCCCAGCCCATCGTGAGTGCGCTGGCAGAGCACATTCGCGCCGCCGTGAACACAAAGGAGTTGCAGGACACGTTTGCCGCAAGGGCCTTTCTGCCCAGCGCCGTGACCCCCCGGGAACTTGATGCCATGGTGCGTACCGATTTCGACAAGTGGGCGCCCATCGTGAAGTCCACCGGCTTCTCCATTGACAGTTGAAGTCAGGAGCTTTTCATGAACACACCGCAACGGGTGCAGGTGCTTGGCACCGCATTCATGGAATTCGCAAGTCCGCAACCAGAGGCGCTGGTGGGCGTGCTGGAACGCATGGGGTTTCGCACGGTCGCGCGGCATCGAGACGGAGACGGCCTGCTGATGCGCCAGGCGACAGTCGATTTCTTCGTGTCCACGCGGCCGGGTAGCCATGGGATGGCGTTTGCGGCCTACCATGGCCCGTCTTGTGCAGGCATGGCCTTCTTCGTAGACGACAGTGCTGCCGCATTGTCGATCGCGCTGGCGCGTGGGGCGCAGCCCCTGGACGCGTCGGAGAACTCGTTGCTTCCAGCACGGGCCATTCAAGGTATCGGGGGCAGCGCGCTGTACCTCGTGGATGAAGCCGCGAGGAATGAGCTGTACACCCAGTTTGTCTTCGATGACTTGATGGCAGTGCAGGCCGAAGCCCAGATATCGCCCTTCGTACGCGTGGATCACGTCACGCATTGCGTACACCCCGGAAACATGGCGCAGTGGGTCGACTTCTACCGGTCGATATTCGGTTTTGAAGAAGTGTTCAAGTTCGTGGCAGGCAACGCCTCGAACGGTTTCGACACGATTGCGGTGCGCGACCCCGACAACACGGCTTGCGTGACCGTGCTCGAACCCATGGGCAAGGCTTCGCAGATCCAGGAGTTCATCGACCAGTACCACGGCGAGGGCATCCAGCATATCGCGCTGTACAGCGACGACCTCTACACCACCGTCGAACGTTTGAAGCAAAACGATGTGGAGTTCCTGCCCACGCCGTCCACCTACTACGACGTGCTGGATGAACGCCTCCCCGGCCATGGCGAGGATGTGGCGCGAATGAAGTCGCTGGGCATGTTGCTGGATGGCGCAGGCACGGGCGAGAACCCTGACAAGCGCGCGCGCTTCCTGCTTCAGATCTTCACGCGGCCGATGGTAGGCCCGATCTTCTTCGAGGCCATTCAGAGAAAAGGCAACACCTCGTTTGGCGAAGGCAACGCGAAGGCACTGTTCGAGGCCATCAAGCGCGAGCAGGAAGCCCGTCAGCCGGGCGAGACAGCGGGAGGCTGAAGGCATGGCCTGGCTTGTCCGCTGTCTGTATCGACCGGGAGGCGCGAGCGACCGCCTGGCCGTGCGTGCGGAACACATCCGTCACATGCTGGCGTGGTTGCCCCAGACCGTGTTTGGCGCCGCCATGCTGGATGCCGATGGTCAGCATTTCATCGGCATGGTCGTTGCGCTGGCTGTTGAATCTTCCGACGAGGCTCAACGATTCATCGACACAGAGCCCTACTGCCGCGCGGGCCTGTTTTCCTCTGTGGAGATCACGCCTCTCGCCCAGATGACGCCTCCCAACGGACCCGAGTTTCTGCAGAGCGAACTCCAGAAATGCCACTGAACACAAGATGAACAAACCTGTCCACATCCCCATGCGCGCGGGCATCGTGTCGCGCCAGGCCCACGCAGACATCCCGCCCGGCACCTATGAGCGGGAGGTGGGTCGCGAAGGCTTTGGCGGGCCCGCCACGCATTTCTACCACCGCCACGCGCCGACCGCGTGGCTGCGTTGGGAAGGGCCGCATCGACCACGCGCGTACGACCTGAATGGCGTGCTCGATGGGTCTGGCCCGGGCATGCATTGCCCGCTGGACGCGCCCCTGGTGGCCAGCAACGCGCACATGCGCTTGCGTTGCTGGAAGCCGCGCACGCAGATGCATCACCTGGCACGCAATGCCGATGGTGATGAGCTGATGTTCGTTCACGAAGGCGGAGGCCACCTGTATTGCGACTACGGCCATCTGCTGCTGCGCGACGGCGACTATGTGGTGATTCCACGCGGCACCGCGTGGCGATTTGAGCCAACCTCCACATCCTTCCTGCTGCTGCTCGAGGCCACGGGCGACAGCTTCCAGTTGCCCGATCGTGGTCTGCTGGGGGAGCACGCCCTGTTCGATCAGGGCGTGCTGGACGTGCCCCAGCTCGACGACGAATTCCAGGCGCAGCAGCAAGCTGCTGGCAGTGGCCGGGAGTGGGCTGTGCGCATTCAGGCGCGCCACCGCATGTCGACGCTGATCTATCCGCACAACCCGCTGGATGCGGTGGGCTGGAAAGGCACCCTGGCACCGGTGCGCCTGAACTGGCGCGACATTCGGCCCATTCTTTCGGCGCGCTATCACGTGCCACCAACGGCCCACACCACCTTTGTCACGCAACGCATGGCGGTGTGCACGTTCTGTCCGCGTCCGGTCGAGAGCGACCCTGGCGCTCTGAAGGTCCCGTTCTTCCATTCCAACGACGACTGCGACGAATTGCTGTTCCTGCACGCCGGCCAGTTCTTCAGCCGCGACGGCATGGGCCCCGGCATGCTGACGTTCCACCCTGCTGGCTTCCCTCATGGCCCACACCCCGCCGCCTACCAGGCAAGCCTGACCAAACCCCGAACGGAGCTGCACGAGGTGGCCATCAACATCGACACGCGCGACCCACTCGATATCGCGCCGGGCATGGATTCCTGTGAGCGGCAAGGACACGCCGACTCATGGAAGGGCTATCTCGACACCGATTCCCAGGCCAGGCAGGAGGTGGCGGCATGAGACTCGCCACTCGGAACAACGGTCGACGTGACGGCCAACTGGTGGTGGTGTCGGCCGACGGCGAGCGCTGCGTGGCAGTGGACGGTGTTCCTACGATGCAGGCGGCCTTGGACGACTGGGACAACGTGAAGCCGCTTCTGCAGGCGATCAGTGAGCGCCTGGCCAGCGGTCCGGCAGTCGGACATCGACTCGACCCTGCTTCGTTGCTGGCGCCACTCCCGCGTGCTTACCAGTGGGTGGACGCCAGCGGCTACCTCTCTCACATGGAGCGCGTGCGACGAGCCCGTGGCGCGGAAATGCCGCCCTCGGCACGCACGGAGCCTGTGATCTACCAGGGCTTGTCCGACCGGAACCTGGCCTGGTGTGACGACATTCCTGCGGACCCGAGCTGGGGTGCCGACATCGAAGGAGAGCTGGCCGTCATCACCGGCGAAGTGGGCCCCAGGCCCACGCCTGAAGAGGCGCTCTCGCAGATCCGCCTGGTCGTGCTGGTCAACGACCTCTCGCTGCGATCGCTCATCCCCGTTGAGTTGGCCAAGGGCTTCGGTTTCTTTCACAGCAAACCCGCAAGTGCATTCGGCCCGTTCGCTGTGACGCCCGATGAACTCGGCTCCGGCTGGAGAGACGGTCGCGCATTCGGGCGGCTCAGGATCGAAGTCAACGACGAGGTGCGGGGCGACCTGATGACAGGCGTTGATCAGGACTTCAGCTTCACCGACATCATTTGCTACGCGGCGCGCACCCGGCGACTGAGTTCCGGCAGCATCGTGGGCGCCGGTACCGTCTCCAACCGCGACGAGTCGCGTGGTGTGGCCTGCATCGTGGAGCAACGGACGCTGCAAACGCTGGCCGGGCTGGACGAGCGCGAACTGGCCCCGTATCTGCAACCCGGCGATACCGTGACGCTGGCTTTCCAGACCGAAGACGGTCGCGACGTGCTGGGGCGCATTCACCAGAAGGCGGTTCTGCCATGAACACTGCCACGCAGACATGCGTCGAGGAGCTGCGTGGGTGGCTGCAAGATCGTCTGTCGACAACCACCAGCGTTCGCGAACACCATGGGCGCGACACCACCTTCCACCCGGTGATGCCACCGGATGCCGTCGCCTTTCCGCACACGGTGGAAGAGGTGCAGCGCATTGTCGCGGCCTGCGCCAAGCACCGCGTGCCCGTCATCCCTTACGGCACGGGAACCTCCTGCGAGGGGCACATTGCCGCGCTCCGCGGTGGCGTCAGCGTGGACACGAGTGGGCTCAACCGCATCCGCGCAATCCGTGCTGCCGACATGGATGCCACCGTGGAAGCGGGCGTGACCCGCAAGACGCTCAACGCGCACCTCCATGGAACTGGCCTGCAGTTTCCCATTGACCCCGGCGCCGATGCATCCATCGGCGGAATGGTTTCCACGCGGGCGTCCGGTACCAACGCAGTGCGTTACGGAACGATGCGGGAGAACGTCATGTCGCTTGAGGTGGTGCTGCCCAATGGTGAACTGATTCAGACGGGAACGAGGGCTCGAAAGTCTTCCGCCGGGTACGACTTGACGCGTCTGTTCGTGGGCGCAGAGGGCACGCTGGGCATCGTCACCGCCGCCACGGTTCGCCTGCACCCTCTGCCCGAGTACGTCGCCGCCGCCAGCTGCGCCTTCGGCTCATTGCGCGAAGCCGTCAATACCGTCATCGAGACCTTGCAATGCGGCGTGCAGATCGGCCGGGTGGAGCTGCTCGACGCCGTGCAGATCGACGCGGTGAATCGGTACTCGCGACTCGGCATGCAGGTGGCGCCCACCCTTTTCTTCGAGTTCCACGGCAGCGAACCGGAGGTCGCGCATCAGGTGGCGATGGTCCAGGAGATTGCCGCATCGCATGGTGCCAGCGACTTCGCCTGGGCCGAACGACCCGAAGACCGCACCCGTCTGTGGCAGGCACGCCATGACATCTGGTGGGCCAACAAAGGCCTGCGGCCCGGAGCCGAAGGACTTCCCACCGACGTTTGCGTCCCGATCTCTGAACTCGCGGATCAGGTCGAGGCGGCGCAGCAGGACGTTGCGGCGCATAACCTCATCGCCCCCATGTGTGGGCATGTAGGCGACGGAAATTTTCACCTCTGCTTCATGGTGAATCCGCTGGATGTGGACGAAATGGGCCGTGCCAAAGGCGTCTACACGCGAATGATCCGCCGCGCGTTGGCGGTGGGAGGCACCTGTACCGGTGAGCATGGCATTGGTCACGGAAAGGTGGAGTTCCTGAAAGAAGAAGCGGGCGCCGCATTTCAAGTCATGCAAGCCCTCCGGTACGCGCTGGACCCTCTCGGCATCATGAATCCGGGCAAGGTCACCGGCTTTCCAGTTTGATCAGTCGTTGTTGAAGCGACATACACAACCCTCAGGAGACAAATGCATGTTCACAAGCAAGTTCCGCTCGGCCTTTCTGGGTTTTGCGCTGACAGGCGCTCTCGCCACGACCGCTTGGGCCGCCGATGTGAGGGTCAGCCTCACGGCCATCGTCGACCACCCCGCGCTCGATTCCGCTCGAAAAGGCGTCCTCGATGAACTGGCGGATGCGGGCTATGTGCCCGGCAAGAACATGAAGCTGGATTACCAGAATGCCCAGGGCAATACCGCCACGGCGGCGCAGATCGCTCGCAAGTTTGCGGGAGACAAGCCCGACGTCATCGTCGCCATGTCCACCCCTTCGGCCCAGACCGCCGTGGCGGCCACGCGCACCATTCCCATCGTCTTCAGCGCCGTGACCGACCCCGTCGCTGCCAAGTTGGTCAAGTCCTGGGAAGCCACTGGAGGCAATGTGACCGGTGTCTCCGATCTCCCCATGCTTGACAAGCACATGGACGTGATTCGAAAGCTGATGCCGTCCGCCAAGCGCATCGGCGTGATCTACAACCCCGGTGAAGCCAACTCCGTGGCTGCGATCGCAGAACTCAAGAAGCTGGCAACCCGATTGGGCATGACGGTGCATGAAGCCGCCGCGCCCCGAACGGTGGACGTAGCCAGCGCTGGCCAAAGTCTCATCGGGAAGGTGGACTTGTTCTACGAGCCCACGGACAACAACGTCACCTCTGCATTTGAAAGTCTCGCCAAAGTGGCGGAGCAGGGCAAACTGCCCCTGATCTCGGCCGACCCGGCCCTGGCAGAGCGGGGCGCCTCCATCGGGATCGGCACCAACTACTACGACCTGGGCCGCCAGTCCGGCAAGTTGGTGGTTCGAGTTCTCAAAGGCGAAGCGCCCGGAAAAATTGCACCCCAGGTCAGCCCCACGCTGGAGATGCATGTAAACCGGGCGGCGGCCAGAAAACAGGGACTCACGTTGACCGACGAGTTGTTGAAGACGGCGACCCGGCTCATTGACTAACCCACCCTCGAGCATTCAATGACTGCTATCGCTTTTGCGGGTGCGCTCGAGATCGGATTGATATTTGCATTGGTGGCGCTGGGGGTGTTCATCTCGTTCCGCGTCATCAATTTCCCCGATCTCACCGTGGACGGCAGCTTCCCCCTGGGTGGTGCGGTGGTGGCCACGGCACTCGTGATGGGTTGGCACCCGATGCTTGCCACCTTGGCCGCCTTTGTGGCCGGCGCGTTGTCAGGTCTCGTGACGGGGTGGCTGCACGTAAAGCTCAAGATCATGCAGTTGCTGGCTGGCATCCTGATGATGATCGCGCTCTACTCGATCAATCTGCGCGTGATGGGCAAGCCCAATGAGCCGCTTCTGAACACGCCCACGATCTTCCAGCTGCTCCCTCTGGATTTCATTCCCGAGCCTTGGGGAACGGCGGTGGTCTTGCTGGTCCTGACCTTGCTCATCAAGTTCGCGCTGGACTGGTACTTCGCCTCCGAGAGCGGCCTGGCCATGAGGGCGACGGGCGGCAACGCTCGCATGACGCGCGCGGTCGGAGTCTCCACTGATCGCCTGTCGCTGGCTGCGCTTGCTCTGTCCAACGGCATTGTGGCCGTGGCCGGAGCACTCTTCGCACAGTCGCAGGGCGGGGCTGATGTGTCCATGGGCATCGGGACCATTGTCATCGGGCTGGCGGCCGTGATCATCGGCGAGACCATCCTGCCGGGACGCACCATCGCTATCGCTACCCTCGGCTGCATTGTCGGTGCGGTGCTCTACCGAATGCTCATCGCCCTGGGCCTCAACAGCGACTTCATCGGCCTGAAAGCGCAGGATCTCAACCTGGTGACCGCCGTGCTCGTGGCCGTTGCGCTGGTGTTGCCTGCATCCCGGCGTTACCTGGTGCGGCGTTTCACGCGGGCGGGCGGTGTCAGGAAGGAGGCCTCGACATGCTGAGCGCCAAAGGTCTGCAGATCACCTTCAATGCCGGCACCCCCATGGAAAACCGGGCTTTGCGCGGGCTCGACCTCACCATTCCCAGCGGCGAGTTCGTGACCGTCATTGGTTCCAATGGCGCCGGCAAGTCCACGCTGCTCAGTGCGCTGAGTGGGGACTTGATCGTCGACGGCGGCCACATCGTGATTGACGATGTGGACGTTACCTCGCTGGCCTCATGGCAACGCAGCCAGCTGGTTTCGCGGGTCTTCCAGGATCCGCTGGCGGGCACCTGCGAGGCCTTGACTATCGAAGAGAACCTGGCGCTTGCCTGGCGGCGAGGCCATCCCAGAAGCCTGTCTCTGGCGCTCAACAAAGAACTCCGGGACATCTTCCGGGCACGTCTCAGCACCTTGGGTCTGGGCCTTGAGAAACGACTCAAGGACAGCATGGGCCTCTTGTCCGGCGGTCAACGCCAGGCGGTGAGTCTGCTGATGGCGGCCCTGCAACCTTCCCGGATCCTTCTGCTGGATGAACACACCGCTGCGCTAGACCCCAAGACGGCCGCATTCGTTCTGGAACTCACCAACAAGATCGTTGCGGATGGTCGGCTCACCACCATGATGGTGACGCACAGCATGCGGCAGGCCCTCACCCACGGGTCGCGCACCGTGATGCTGCACGAGGGACGAGTCGTGCTTGACGTGAGCGGCGATGAGCGCTCGCGCATGGATGTCCCTGATCTTCTTCACCTTTTTGAACGAACACGTGGCGAACGCATCGAGGACGATGCGCTCCTGCTCGGATGACGACGATGCGCAACTTCCTTGTTCTGTGACCGCCGCTATGGTGTGGTGTTCACGTACCACAACGGAGCGCAGTCGTACTACGCCGTCAGGGGCTTCCGCGGCTCGCTGACGGTCTGAATAGTCCGCTTTGCGCGCATCGATCAGCCCTTCCCCGGCAGCGACTTCAGGTAGAGATACAAGGCCCGCAGATCCGTCTCGCTCATTTCCCGCAGCGATTCAAACGGCATCACCTTCACCGCCGAACCGTCGGGCCGCTTGCCGCTTCGGAACAAGGCGATCAACGCGTCGGCGTCCGGGTAGCGGCCCATCACGCTGCCTTCACCGGGGGTGAGCTTCGACGCCGGGGGCCAGTCCGGCGGGCCGCCGGGTATCTTGCCGCCGCCGAGATTCTCGGCGTGGCAGCCGATGCACATGTTGGCCACGTACTTGCCGTGTTCCACGGTCACGCCTTCGGGCACGGGTTGTTGCGGAGGCAGGTTGTGGTCGATGCGCGCTGCGGCGTCCTTGATGACGCCGTAGCCGTAGAGCGCCTTCACCGGCAGCGGCAGTTTCAGCACCGTGCCCTGGCCGCTCGCGGGCGGCAGTGAGCGCACGTAGGCCACGAGCGAAGCTAGGTCGTCGTCGGTGAAACGGTTGTAGTCTTCGCTCGGCATGATCATCAGCGGCCGGCCCTTGGGGCCCACGCCGTGGCGGATGGCGCGCACCCAGTCCACCTCCTGGTAGCCGGCCACCACGCCGCCGGGGCCGGTGGTGATGTTGGGGCCGGCGATCACCAGGCCACCGTCTTCCGCAAAGGTGCGGCCGGTGCCGGTGCTGCCGTGGCAATCCACACAGCCGCGCGACGAAAACAGGTACTTGCCCCGCTCGAGCGCGGCGGCATCGGTGCGCAGCGCCACCGGTTTCACCGGCACGTCCACAAAACGCTGCATCTTGCGCTCGGCCAGGAAAACGCCGATGCCCAGTGCCGTGGCCGCCAGCAGCACGAGCGCGGTGAGCCCCGCGAGCAGGGTCCGCATCCAGTTTCTCTTCTTCATTTTTCCGCCTCCTGTGGTGAATCCACGGGCGGCATTTCACGCGAGCGCGTGGGGCGGTGTCAAGCGCCGGTGTCGCGTGCGGGCGGCTGCCAGCGGAAGAACATGGGATACACCTTCTCCACCACCGGGCCGTTGAAGTCCCAGCCCACGCATTGGCCCAGGTGGGCCGGCGGGCGACCGTCGCTGGAGGGGGAGAACACGCCGGTGCGCGTCTGGAACGCGGCGGTGGCCAGGTTGAACAGCAGTTCGCGCAGATGTGTGCAACCCTGAATGCCGCCCAGATGGCGCTGGATGGTGTGGCGCCAGCCGCGCCCCAGCACCTCGCCCACCATGCCCTGCATCGGGGGCATGGCTTGCGGGCAGGGATCGTGGGGAAAAGCGTCCATGGCCACTGCGATGTCGCGGATCACCATGGCTTCGTCGAAGGTGACGCGCAGCCGCATGTGATGAATCGGCTCACCGGCAGGGATGTGTTCGCCGGCCTTCAGATCGATGTCGTGCGGCTTGCTGTCGTGCAGCTCGCCTTCGATGTCCCACAGGCCATCGTCGCGGCGGAAGCCCTGGTAGTGCACGCGGCGGTTGTGCATGGGCGTGCGGGCTTGGGGCGGTGGCAATGGCAAGGCGAAATCTCCATCGAATTCAGGGCAGGGGGCTATTTTCGGCCATGCGGGGCGCATCGGATGGCACACTGCGGATTCCCCTTTCCGTCCATCCCCATGACGAACCACACCCCCGATCACCCTCACCACCACGATCCGGCCTGGAAGCACGACGGTGTGCGCGTGATCCCGGGCAACCAGCTTGATGGCAACGTGCCGTCCACGCCGGGCATGGACCGCAAGGCGGCGATCAACTTTGCGCGGGTGGGTGCGCAGAAGCTCTGGGCCGGCACGGTGACCATCCACGCCAACGCCAAGACCGGCGCGCACCACCACGGGCCGCTGGAGAGCGTGATCTACGTGGTGCGTGGCCGCGCGCGCATGCGCTGGGGCGAGCAACTCGAATTCACCGCCGAGGCTGGCCCAGGCGATTTCATCTACGTGCCCCCGTTCGTGCCGCACCAGGAGATCAACGCCAGCGCCACCGAGGTGCTCGAATGCGTGCTGTGCCGCAGCGATGGCCAGGCGGTGGCGGTCAACCTGGACATCGAGCCGGTGGAAAAACCCGAGCAGGTGCTGTGGGTGGACCCCACGCACCCCACGGGCGGGGTCTGAGGCTTTTTCAAGCCCGGGCTGCGCGCCACCGCAGCGCCAGCGCGGCCAGGCTCGATGCGGTGGCGAGCGCGGTGACGCCGGCCCAGCCCCACTGGGCAAACAGCGCGCTGCCCACTGCGGCGCCCAGCGCCATGCCGGTGAACATGGCCACGAACAGCAGGGCGTTCAAGCGGCTGCGGGCACCGGGGTCTGCGCCGTAGATGATGGTCTGGTGGGCGATGAGCGAGCCCTGGAAGCCCAGGTCGAACCCGATGACGGAGCCCGCAAGCCACCAGAGTTGCAGGTTTGCAGGCAGCCAGGGAATGGCCGCCATCGACGCGAACGACACCGCCGCCACGCCCGCGCCGAGCAGCGTGATGGGCTGAGCGCCGTGCCGGTCGGCCAGGCGGCCGAACACCGGCGCGGCCAGGGCGCCTGCAGCCCCGGCCAGGCCGAAGGCCCCCGCGGCTGCCGCGCCCAGATGGAACGGTTCGCCATGCAGCCACAGCGCCAGCGTGGACCACACCGCACCGAAGCCTGTTGCCAGCGTGCCCTGCGCCAAAGCGGCGTACCGCACGCTGCGGTGCAGGCTCCACAGATGTCGCATGGAACCCAGCAGCGCGCCATAGGCCAGCGTGGTGGTGGGCTTGAAGGCCGGCAGGAAGCGCCACAGCGCCAGGCCCAGCAGCCCCGTGGCGACGGCCGCGCTGAAAAACATGGCACGCCACCCCAGGTGCTCGGCTGTGAAGCCGCTGATCACGCGCGAAAGCAGAATGCCCAGCAGCAGGCCGGTCATCACGGTGCCCACCACCCGCCCACGCTGGGCGTCGGGCGCCAGCGTGGCGGCGGCGGGCACGATGTCTTGCGCCAGCGTGGCGGCCACCCCTATGGCCAGGCTCGCCGCCAGCAGCGGCGCCACGGAAGGTGAAACGGCTGCCGCCAGCAGGGCCACCACGAGCAGCACGACCTTGATCAGGATGAGGGTGCGGCGGTCGTGCCGGTCGCCCAGCGGTGCGGTGAACAGGATGCCCGCCGCGTAACCGAGCTGGGTCAGCGTGGGCACCAGGCCCATGGCCTGGTTGCTGGCGCCGATGTCTGCGCCCAGCACCCCCAGCATGGGCTGGCTGTAATACAGCGAAGCCACCGAGAGACCGGCGCCCGTGGCGAGCAGCAGGGTCAGCCCGCTGGAGAGGCCGGCGCCCGCCGTGTGCGCAGCCAGCGTATTCGTGGAAGGAATGGCGGACATGGTGTAAACCCTTGGTTTTTAATTGACGGCGAGTCTGTCACAGCGAAACCAAAGCCGGTAGACCGAGAAACGGCACTTCAGATATACGATCGGCGCATGAATGAAAGCGCCACGGGCGACCGCCTGGACCTCATGCAGACCTTCGTTCGCATCGTCGAGGCGGGCAGCCTCTCGGGTGCAGCGGCCCAGATGGGCACCACGCAACCCACGGTGAGCCGGCGGCTGCAGGCGCTCGAACGTACCCTCGGCGTGCGCCTGCTCCAGCGCTCCACGCGCGGCATGCGCCTGACCGAAGACGGCGAGCGCTGCTTCGAGCGCGCCAAGACCCTGCTGGAGAGCTGGGACTCGTTTGAATCCGAGCTGCGCGGCGTGGGTGAGGAGGCGCAAGGCAACCTGCGGGTGCTTGCGCCCCACGCGCTGGGGCAAGAGCATTTCGTGCGGCCGCTTACCCAGTTCCTGCAGCGCAATCCCCGCGTCAATGTCGACTGGCTGCTGCGCGACGACGAACGCGACCTGATCGGCGAAGGCATCGACTGCGCACTGCGCGTGGGCGAAGTGCGCGATCCCTCGGTGGTGGCGATCAAGCTGATGGACGTGCCGCGCATCGTGGTGGCCGCGCCCGGCGTGCTGCGCGGCCAGCCGGTGCCCGAACACCCCGACGAACTCGTGGGCCTGCCCTGGATGGCGCTGCGCACCTACTACCGCACCGAAGTGGCGCTGTCGCACGCGGTCTCGGGCGAGACGCGGCAGGTGGCGATCCGGCCGCGCCTGAGCACCGACAGCCTTTATGCGCTGCGCAACGCCGCGGTGATGGGCGTGGGCGTGTGCGTGGCCTCGGCGTGGTTGCTGAACGACGACCTGGAACAGGGTCGCCTCGTGCAACTGGCGCCCCAGTGGCAGGCGGCGCCGCTGCCGCTGCACCTTATCTATCCCTACGCCAGTTTCTACCCGGTGCGCCTGCGGCGCTTTGTGGAAGCCATGCGCGAGGCCGCGCCCACGCCGCTCAGGTTTTCAGCGACATGGTCAGGCGCGGTTCCCGGTTGATCTTGAACACGGCGACCGCCTGCACCAGTTGCAGGGCCTGGGCCTTCAGGCTGTCGGAGGCGGCGGCGCTTTCTTCCACCAGCGCCGCGTTCTGCTGCGTGACCTTGTCCATCTGGCTGACTGCTTCGCCCACCTGGCCCACGCCCTGGCTCTGCTCGCTGGTGGCGCTGCTGATTTCACCCACCAGGTCGGACACACGGCGAATCGCTTCCACCACACCCTGCATGGTCACACCGGCCTGGTCGGCCAGCACCGTGCCGTTGGCCACGCGCTGAACGCTCGCGTCGATCAGGCCCTTGATCTCCTTGGCCGCCTGCGCGCTGCGCTGCGCGAGGTTGCGCACCTCGGCAGCCACCACCGCGAAGCCACGCCCCTGTTCGCCAGCGCGGGCGGCTTCCACCGCCGCGTTGAGCGCGAGGATGTTGGTCTGGAACGCAATGCCGTCGATCACACCAATGATGTCGGCGATGCGGCGCGAGCTGTCGTTGATGCCCTTCATGGTCTCCACCACCTGGCCCACCACGTCGCCACCTTGGGCCGCCACTTCCGAGGCGTTCTTCGCCAGGGCGTTGGCCTTCTGCGCGTGGTCGGCGGTCAGGCGCACGGTGGTGTCCAGCTCTTCCATCGACGCTGCGGTTTCCTCCAGCGCCGAGGCCTGCTGTTCGGTGCGGGTGGACAGGTCGGTGTTGCCCTGGGCGATCTGTGCGCTGGCCTCCGACACCAGGGCTGCGTTGTCCTGCACATGGCTCACGGTGTCGCTGATGCGCTGCTGCATGGTGCGCAGGGCCTCCAGCAATTGACGTGTGTCGTCGTTGCCCACCAGCGCGATGGGCATGGCCAGGTTGCCCTGAGCCAGATGCCCAGCGGCCGCCACCGCCTGGCCCATGGGGATGGCCATGAGGCGGGCCACCCACAGCGCGCCCAGCACCAGCGTGACCGTGGCCACGAGCACCGCCAGGCCAAGCGTCCACAAGGATTGTGTGACGCTTGTTGAAGCGGCTTCGGAGATGGCGGCGCCATCTTCTTCGATCATTCCCGAGAGATCTTCCAGCGCGTCTTCTAGTTGCGCAAACGCCTGGTTCAGCGCCGGCAACTGGGCTTCCGCCTGCGCCACGCCCTGGGTCGAGCCGGCCACCACCGCCTGTGCGGCCTGCGTGTATTGCTTCACCACCGGCAGCGCGCTCTCCAGCGCCTTGCGCGACCGGTCGTCGATGCCGGAGGCAGCGATCTTCGCCAGCGCGGCGTCGAAGGTCGCCACGTGATCGTCCAGGTCAGTCCTCGCGGCGGCGATGGTGGCGGCGTCGCCTTTCATGGCGGCGAGCAGCGCGCGCTGGGCATCGCCGCGCAGGGCGTCGTGCATCATGTCGGCGCTCAGCGTGGCCTGCAGCGCCTGGCTCGACAGGGCCGATGCCTCGACCTTGACCGCCATGGACGAAACGGCCAGCAGACCGATGCCGCCCGCAGCCGACACCAGCGCGGCGCCGGCCAGGCCCAGGCAGAGGATCTGGGTGCGAAGTTTCATGAAGGCTCCTGTAGGAAGAGACCACGCTGCGGATGCGCAGGCGATCGTTGCTTCCGTTTCGGCGCGCTGCCGCGCTTGTGTAGCGCGGGGTGACCGGCGGTCGCTTCTGGACGCCGCAACTTCAGCCCCGGAACACCTTCACTCGACAAAAGCGTGGTCGCGCCGCCGGCGCATGGCCGGCAGGGCCGCCACGATCAGGGCCAGCGCGGCCAGCCCCAGCATGGCCGCTGTGGCCGGGCGTTCAAGGAAGATGATCGGGTCGCCGGCCGAGAGCACCAGCGAGCGGCGGAAGTTCACCTCCAGCAGCGGGCCGATCACAAAGCCCAGCAACAACGGGGCGGGTTCAAAGTCCAGCCGCAGCAGCAGGTAGCCGATGAGGCCGAAGCCGATGAGTGAATAGACGTGGAACACGTTGTTGGAGATGCTGAGCACGCCGATGCAGCAGAAGCCCACGATGATGGGATAGAGCAGGTGGTAGCGCACCGTGAGCAGCCGCACCCAGATGCCGACCAGGGGCAGGTTGAGCACGAGCAGCATGGCGTTGCCCAGCCACATGGAACAGATCAGACCCCAGAACAGCGCGGGCTGCTGCAGCATCACCGTGGGGCCGGGCGTGATGCCCTGAACGATCAGCGCACCGATCATCAAGGCCAGCACCGGGCTGGCCGGAATGCCCAGCGTGAGCATGGGAATGAAGGACGTCTGCGCGGCGGCGTTGTTGGCCGACTCCGGCCCGGCGATGCCTTCGATCGCACCCTTGCCGAAACGCTGAGGCTGCTCCGCCAGTTTTTTCTCCAGCGAGTAAGACGCGAACGACGCCAGGATGGCACCGCCCCCCGGCAGCACGCCCAGCGCAGAGCCCAGCGCCGTGCCACGCAGCATGGGCTTGACCATCTGGCGGAATTCTTCTCGCGTCGGCATGAGGCCGCCCACGGCGCTCACCTCGGGGCTGCGGGAGCGACCGATCTCGAGGTTGCGCAGAATCTCGCAGATGCCGAACAGGCCCATGGCCATGGCCACGAACTCCAGCCCGTCGGCCAGCTCGGGCAGGCCGAAGGTGAAGCGCTCGGTGCCGCTGTCCAGGTCTTGCCCCACCGTGCCCAGCAGCACGCCAAGCACCAGCATGGCGAGCGCCTTCATCACCGAGCCCTGCGCCAGCGTGATCGAGGCAATGAGGCCGAGCACCATCAGCGCGAAATATTCGGGTGAACCCACCTTGAGCGCGAGTTCGGTCAACGGCGGCGCGAGCAGTGCGACGAGCAGGGTGGCGCAGGTGCCGGCGAAGAACGAACCGATGGCGGCGGTGGCCAGTGCGGTGCCGGCCCGGCCCTGCCGCGCCATCTGGTGGCCGTCGAGCGCGGTCACGATGGACGAGGCTTCGCCCGGCATGTTGATGAGGATGGCGGTGGTCGAGCCGCCGTACTGCGTGCCGTAGTAGATGCCCGCCATCATGATCAGCGCGGCCACCGGCGGCATCACGAAGGTGATGGGCAGCAGCATCGAAATGGTGGCCACTGGCCCGATGCCCGGCAGCACACCCACCAGCGTGCCCAGCAGCACGCCCAGAAAACACAGCAGCAGGTTCTGCCAGCTCAGACTGGTGGCGAAGCCCAGGGCGAGGTTGTCGAGGAGTTCCATGTCAGGTGAACAACGTGCCCAGCATCGGGACCGGCATCCGCAGGAAATACACGAACACCAACCAGGAAAACAGCACCATGCCCGTGGCCAGCAACAGGCTGGAGCGAACGCTGGAACGCGGGCTGGCCGCACAGGCCAGCAGCACCGCACCAACGAGCGCCGGGCCCAGGCCCAGCACGCGCACTGTGAGCCCGAACCACAGCAGGGCCAGGCTGATCGAGACGATGGCGCGCCAGGGTGTGGCGCCGGCATCGGCGTCCAGCCCCGGCCGGGCCGCACGACCTTTGCGCAGACCGCCCGCGAGAATGAGCACGCCGAGCACGCACAGCATGGCCGCCAGGGCGCGCGGGAAATAACCCGGACCCATGGCGTCGAAGTTCGTCAGGGCGAGCCCCCGGCCGGCGAACAGCGCAAAGGCGCCCATCGCCAGCAACAGGAGGCCCGCGGCGATGTCCTTGCGGTTCATGCGCGGGCGTGCGTGTGGCGCTGCTTCAGCGTCCCAGAGGCGGGATGCCGATCGTTTCGGGCGAGGCCTTGGTGAGGCCGGCGGCGTGCATCATCCAGGCCGACGACACCACGGTCGGAGTCACGGCATCCTCCGCCGCCTTGCCGGCCAGCACGGTCAGCAGCGCGCCACGGTCTTCGGCCCAGGTGGCCAGCTGGGGCGACTTCGCGATCTTCTCGTTCCACAGCTTGGTCACGGTGTCGATCACGTTCTGCGGCACGCCCTTCGGAATCAGGATGCCGAACTGTGTGGTCACCGCCGGCAGGTTGGGAATCCACTGCTTGATGGAGGGAATAGAGCCGTAGCCCTTGATCTCCAGCGGCGCATTGCTCAGGGCCGCCAGCGGCTTCAGGCGTTTGCCGCGAATCATCTCGGCCTGGTCGCTGGCCAGCTCGGCGTTGATGATGGTCTCGCCCGACACCGTGGACAGCACCGCCGGCGCACCACCCTGGTAGGTGACATGGCGGTACTTGATGTTCACGGTCTGCGCCACCGCTTCCATGGCGAAGTGGCCGCTGGTGGCCGGGCCGGCAGTGCCCACCGTCAGCTGGCCGGGCTTGTCCTTCAGCGCGGCGAGCAGGGCGCCGAAATCGTTGTAGGGCGAGTTGCTGGCCACGCTGATCACGGGTACGTTGGTGATCGCCAGGAACTGGTGGAACTCATCCAGGCCGACCTTCACGTCGCCCATGATGCCGTAGGTGCCCACCAGGCGGTGCGCGGTGCCGAGCCAGGTGTAGCCGTCCTTGGGCGCGTCGCGCACGGCGCGTGCGCCAATGGCGCCGGTGGCACCGGGCTGGTTGGTCACCACGAAACGCTGGCCGAGCGACTTCTCCATTTCCACCGCCACCAGACGGGCCACCTGGTCGGCGGTGCCACCGGGCGGGAAGGGCACCACGATGGTCACCGAACGATCGGGCTTCCATTCCTGGGCGTGGGCGGCGAAGGGGGCGATGGGCGCGGCGACCAGCAGGGCGAGGGCCACGCGGCGGTTCAGTGTGTTCATGGTGTCTCCAAGGGTGGTGGGGTTGGAAATGCGGTCTTGTGCCAGACCGTCTGCTAGAGGAAAAACCGGCGTTCAGTGCGCGATGTCGGGCCGGTAGGCAGCCAGGTCGTCGTACTGCACGAGTTCGAGCGGGTTGCCTTCGCAATCGCGGAAGAAAAGCAGGCGGGTGCCCGGGCGCGTCTGCACCGGCGCATCGCTCATGAGCTTCACGCCGGCCGCCTTCAGCCGGACGATGGCGGCTTCGATGTCGCCGACCACGAAGGTCAGGTAGGCGATGCCCGCCGGGCCCAGGATGGTCTCTGCAGCCGGGTCACCCACCGGGCCGGGCGTGGACTGCAGCAGCTTGATGCGCTCGCCGTAGTTGGTCTGCATGCGCACCATGCGAAAGGCCACCGGGCCGAAGCCCGCGAGTGCGGCGCGGTCGGGCGCCAGCGTGGCCTCGGACATCCGCTGGAAGCCCAGCGCCTTTTCGTAGAACTCCGCGGCGCGGTCCACGTCCTTCACGCTGATGCCGATTTCCAGAGGGGCTTTCATGTGGATCGTCATGGCATGGCTCCTGAGGGTGGCGTGAAGGTCAGAAAGGGTTGGTGACGATGCCGCCATCGACCCGCAGCGCCGCGCCGTTGGTGGCGCTCGATGCCTTGGACGCCACGTAGCAGATGAGGTTGGCGATTTCTTCCGGCGAGGCGTAGCGCTGCAGCAGCGATGCAGGGCGGCGCTCGGTGAAGGTGCGCGCGGCCAGATCATCGGCCGTGGTGCCCATGTTGGCGGCGCGTGCCGCCAGCCGCACCGGTGCCATCTCCACCCAGGTCGGGCCGGGCAGCACCGAGTTCACGGTGACGTTGGTGCCCTTGGTGGATTCGGCCGCTCCACGTGCGATGTACATCTGCGCCGCCTTGGAGAAACCGTAGTGCACCATTTCCTTTGGCACGTAGATGGCGGACTCGCTGGAGACGAACACCACGCGGCCCCAGTCCTTGTGGTCCAGCATGTCCTTCAGGTAGTGGCGGGTGAGCCGCACACCGCTCATCACGTTCACCTCGAACATGCGCGTCCAGTCTTCGTCGGGGATGTCGAAGAAGCCCTTGGGCTCGTAGATGCCCATGTTGTTGACGAGGATGTCGACCGACGGATGCGCGGCGATGATGGCTGCGCAACCTTCGGCGGTGCCGAGGTCGGACACCGCCTGGTGCACCTTGGCACCGGGCACGGCGGCCACGATCTTGGCGGCGGCTTCGGCCACGGCGGGGGCCGCGCGACCATTGACGATGACCTCGGCGCCCATGCGGGCGAGGCCGGTGGCGCTGGCCAGGCCGATGCCTCGCGTGGAGCCCGAAACGAGCGCGAGTTTTCCTCTGAGATCCAGATCCATGGCGTTGTCTCCGATTTGTAGATGTGACGCGCCTGACCGGTTGAATACCGGTTGGTCTGCGAAGTGGCGCTACTGTATGCAGGCCATGCTGGCCTGACCAGCCTGTCGTCGAAAAAGACTTTTTCAGCGGTGGAACAGAAGGCCGCCGCAGCGCCAGGCCGCCCGCCTCAGCCGCCGGTGAAGATCTCGGTGGCGAGCTTCATGAGCGCCATCACCGGTGCGTCGAGCATCGGCAAGGTGAACGCAATGCCGAGCAGACCGGCCGACAGCGTGAGCGGGAAGCCGATGGCGAAGGCGTTCATCTGCGGTGCGATGCGCGAGACGAAGCCGAGCACGATGTTGATGAACAGCAGCATGCCGATCATGGGCAGCGCGATCCACAGACCGTAGCGAAACACCACCGCGCCGAGCTCGTGCAGGCGCATGCGGTTGATCGACTCGAAGGCGCTCGCGCCGACCGGGAACAGCTCGAAGCTGGAGATCACCGCACCGATCAGCATGAGGTGGCCGTTGAGCACCACGAAGAGCAGCATGGTGGTGTTGCCGAAGAAGCGGCCCACCGTGCTCGACTGCGAGTTGGTGGACGGATCAAAAAAACCGGCGAAGTTCAAACCCATCTGCAGGCCAATGAGTTCACCGGCCAGTTCGACCGAAGCGAACACGATGCGCACCGCCAGCCCAATGGCAACGCCCACCACCACCTGCTGCATCACCACCGCGAAGGCGCCGGGGTCGGTGAGGGCCACCATGGGTTGCTCGGGCATCCCGGCCTGCGCGCACACCGCGACGATGAAAGCCAGCGCCACACGCGTGCGCATGGGGACCGACCGCGCAGAGAAAATCGGCGCGCTGGAAAACACCGCGAGGATGCGCAGAAACGGCCAGAACACCGGCGAGACCAGCGCCATCACCTGAGCTTCGGTGAAGGTTGGCATGATCAGCCTGTCCGGTGCGCTGTGTCCCCTCGAGAGACACCGAGGAACCGGCTTCGCCGGGCCTCTGGTGTCGCCCCCTTGAGGGGGTCGCGCGAAGCGCGGCGGGGGTGTTCCATCTATATCGCGTAGTTCGGGATTGACAGGATCGTGTTGCGGATGAACTCGACCATGGTGGTCATCATCCACGGGCCGGCGATGGCAAACACCGCGATGGCGCCGATGAGCTTGGGCACAAAGGCCAGCGTGGCTTCGTTGATCTGCGTGATGGCCTGGAACAGGCTCACCAGCAGGCCGATGCCCAGCACCGTGCCCAGCACCGGCGCGGCCACCATGAGCAGCAGGAAGAGGGCGTTCTGCCCCATCGTGAGGGCGGCTTGGGGGTCCATGGTCTTGTCCTAGGTGGCGAAGGAAGCGGCGAGCGAGCCGATCAACAGATTCCAGCCATCCGCGAGCACGAACAGCATGAGCTTGAATGGCAGGGCCACCAGCACCGGCGACAGCATCATCATGCCCAGCGACATCAGCACGCTAGCCACGACCATGTCGATCACCAGGAAGGGGATGAAGATCATGAAGCCGATCTGGAACGCGGTCTTCAGCTCACTGGTGACGAAGGCCGGCACCAGCACGCGGAACGGCGCGGTCTCGGCGGTCACGTCGTTGGGCAGCTTGGCCAGCTTGGCAAAAAGTTCAAAGTCGGACTGGCGCGTCTGCTTGAGCATGAAGGCGCGCATGGGGGCCTGGCCGCGTTCCAGTGCCTGCTCGAAGCTGATGGCGTTCTTTGAATACGGGTCGTAGGCGTCGGCGTAAACCTTGTCCAGCGTCGGGCCCATCACGAACAGCGTGAGGAACAGCGACAGCCCCACGATCACCTGGTTGGGCGGCGCGGACTGGGTGCCCAGTGCCTGGCGCAGCAGCGACAGCACGATCACGATGCGGGTGAAGCCCGTCATGAGCAGCAGCACCGCCGGCAGGAAAGACAGCGCGGTGAAGAACAGCAGCGTCTGGATCGGCACCGAGTAGGTGTTGCCACCCGCGCCCTGGCCAACCATGAGCGGCAGCGAGGGGCC
Source organism: Hydrogenophaga sp. IBVHS1 (assembly GCF_002127265.1). GTDB lineage: Bacteria > Pseudomonadota > Gammaproteobacteria > Burkholderiales > Burkholderiaceae_C > Hydrogenophaga. The sequence continues at coordinate 344,076 of NZ_NFUU01000001.1, forward strand.
GGTGGGTGCGGCAGGCGCGCCTTGGGCAAAGGCGCTGGCACCAAGCAACACCAGGACGGTCGCACCAAGGAGCCGCAGTGCGGTTTCAACGCGCATGAGGCGCTTTCGTGAGTTGGGCCAGGCGCGCAGCAAAACCGGTGGCTGCGGGCATCTGGCCGGGTGTCTGGATTTCGGGTTCTGATGGCATGGTCATCTGGTGCAGCGCGCTCACGCCACCCGGCGCCACGCCCAGCACCAGGCACACACGCTCGTCGCCCTGGCCCACCTGCACCGTCACCACGCGCTGCTGCGGCCCCAGCGAGAGGCTGGAGAGCACTCGCAGCGCCGGGCCGTTGCCCTGGCCGGCCACGCCGGGCAGGCGGCCCCGGGCCCACTTCAGGGCGAAGGCGATGCCCACCATGAGGGCGAGCAGAAGCAGCGCGGGAATCGCGTTTTGCAGCATGTCGGGCTCGGTATTGGGATCAGGTGCGGCTTACGCGCCGCATGCGCTCGGACGGGGTGACGATATCGGTCAGGCGGATGCCGAACTTGTCGTTCACCACCACCACCTCGCCCTGCGCGATCAGGTAGCCATTGATCAGCACGTCCATGGGTTCGCCGGCCAGCGCGTCGAGTTCCACGATGGAGCCCTGTGCCAGCTGCAGGATGTACTTGATCGGCACGCGGGTGCGACCGAGTTCTACCGAGAGCTGCACCGGAATGTCCAGCACCATCTGGATGTCCTGCATCGGGTTGCTCGCGCTGGGGGTCACCGGCACTGCGTTGGCCTCGAATTCGGGCGCGCCATCGGCGTGTGCGTTGGCCGAGCCGGCCTGTTCTTCCAGGGCCTGTGCCCAGTCGTCGGTGACGGCGTCGTTCATGGTGTTGGTGGTCTCAGTTGACATACGAATCTCCCAGCCAGTTCGCGTCGATGCCGCGCAGGTTGCGTTCCACGCGCAGTGCGTATTTGCCCTTGTGGGTGCCGTACTGGCATTCAAAAACCGGCACGCCATCCACATGGGCTTTGATCGTGGGCATGCGGTCGAGCTCGATGAAATCGCCGATCTGCATCGCCAGCAGTTGCTCCACCGTGGCCTCGGTCTGTGCCAGCTCGGCCACCATGCTCACCTCGGCGGCCTGGATTTCGTGGCTCAGCAGCTTGACCCAGCGGCGGTCCACCTCGATGGCGTCGCCCTGCACGCTGGAATACAGCACGTCGCGGATCGGCTCCAGCGTGGCGTAGGGAATGCAGATGTGCAGTGAGCCCGAGATGTCGCCGATCTCCAGTGTGAAGCTGGTGGACACCACGATCTCGCTCGGCGTGGCGATGGTGGCGAACTGCGGCTGCATTTCCGAGCGCTGGTAGGCCAGCTCGATCGGGTACACGCCGCGCCAGGCCTTCTTGTATTCCTCGGCCACCACGTCCACCAGGCGGTTGATCACGCGCTGTTCGGTGGGGGAAAAATCGCGGCCTTCAATGCGGGTGTGAAACTTGCCGTTGCCGCCATACAGGCTGTCGATCACGCCGAACAGCAGGGTGGGCTCGCACACCACCAGGCCGTTGCCGCGCAGCGGGCGGATGGCCATGATGTTGAAGTTGGTGGGCACCACCAGCTCGCGCAGGAAGGCGCTGTATTTCTGCACCTGCACCGCACCCACCGAAATCTCGGGGCTGCGGCGAATGAAGTTGAAAAGACCCAGGCGCAGGTTGCGCGAGAAGCGCTCGTTGACGATCTCCATGGTGGGCATGCGCCCACGCACGATGCGTTCCTGGCTCGAGAGGTTGTAGTTGCGCACGCCATCGGTGGGCACTTCTTCCTTGGCCAGCTTCTGGCTCTCGCCCGTGACGCCTTCGAGCAGGGCGTCGATCTCTTCCTGGGACAGAAACGAATCGGCCATGGCGTGTCGTCCTGTTTATTGAACGATGAAGCTGGAGAACAGCACGGCCTGAACCGGGCTCGGTTGGGCCTTGGCACCCGCCTTGGCGCTCGTGTAGCCCATCTCCTTGGACACCGTGGCGATGATGTCGGCCGAGAGCTTTTCCTTGCCCTGCACCTGCAGCATTTCTTCGGCGGTGCGCTGCGAGATCAGCACCAGGATCTGGCTGCGGATGCTCGGCAGGTAGACCTTGACGGCGGCTTCGGTGGCGCTGTCCTGGAGCTGCAGCGTCAGGCCGAGCTGGACGAAACGGTTGCCACCGGCATCGGCCAGGTTGACCACCATGTTCTCCAGCGGCAGGAAGGTGGGCGGGGTTTTGGACTTGTGGCTCTCTTCGGCTGCCGCCTCTTCATCGCCGTGTTCGTCGGCGGTGTTCTTCTTCAGGATGAACAGCGCACCCCCTGCGCCGGCGAGCGCCAGCACCACCACGCCGACGATGATGAACAGCAGCTTTTTGCTCTTCTTCTTCGGCGCTTCGGGAGCGGCGGCGGTGGCGGCAGTGGCGGCGGCAGCGGCGGACATGGATTTCCTTCGGCAAACACGCGGAATGCGTGTGGGGTTGAAGGAATTATTGGGGTGGGGCCCCTGGGGTATTCACTGGAAAAGCACCCGAAAAGGCGGTCTTTCCAGAGCTAGGGAGAACGGGCCAACCGCCGGGCCGCCCCAAGGCTGGCCCAGCCACCGTGGGGGCAGCGACCCGCGAAGCGGTGGAGCGTGGGGGCGCTTTGCCTAGACAAAAAGGTCGAGCGGCTGGCTGCCGTCGGCGCGGGGAGACGGGCGTGGAGACGGAGGCGTGGCCACGGCGGGTTCTGCTTTTCCGATCGTCTCACCCCGGGTGACCGTGGGCGTGTGCGGGCTGTGGCCACCTTGCTGTTGCCCCTGCGTGCCCACCGACACGTTGCCCAGCTGGATGCCGCTGCGCTGCAGCAGCTCGGTCAGGGTGTCGCTGGCGCTCTCGCGCAGGCTGGCGCGGGCTTCGGCGTTGTCGCTCTGGAAAGCCACCTGAACCTCCTGGCCCTTCATGGAGAGCTGGATGTCGATGGCATCGGTGCCGGATTCGCCCACGCGCAGGCTGGCGTGGCGCAGGTGCTGCGTGCCCCAGTGGCTGACGGTGGGGCCTTCGGCTTCGCGTTCGGCGCGCGTGCCGTCCTGGCCTTGCCCCGTCTGGTCGCCAGGCAGGGTATCGCCGGACGATCCGCCCGTGCTGTCGCCGGTGGCGCCGCCTTCGGCACCCGTGGGGCTTGCCACGCCGGGTGCGGCTTCAAAGGCCGCTGTGCGTGCGCCACCGCCACCGGGCAGCACCAGTTCGGCGCCGGCCTCGCGCGGCGTGGTCGACGTGTTGAGGACGCTGGTGAGGGTGAAGCGCTCGTCGAGCGCCACCGTGCTGCGCACGCTGGCCAGCGGCGCGTGGTGCGGTTGCTGGACGGCCTGGCTGGCGAACTGCTGCTGCAACGCATCGGTGCTGGACACCGCGCCGCGCTGCCACACCATGGCGGGCGCGCCCGCCTGGGCCGGTGTTTCCATGCGGCTGGCAAAGGCGGGGCGGGCCGCCGGGGTGGCGAAGGCCGGCCGCGCGGGTGCACTGGCCGGTGCGGCCAAGTCGGCAGTGGCGATTTTTTCGTCCACCACTGGCGTCATGCCGGTGATGTCCAAGCCGCCCGCCTCGGGCTTGCCTGCGGTGGGCAGGGCGGTTTCTTTGCCGAGCGCTGGCGCTGTGGTGCTGGCGGGCGCTGCAGTGGCGCTGGCTGGGGTGGTGTTGCTGCTGCCGGTGTTCGCGGGTGTGGCGGCCGCGCTGGCTGGCGTGGCCCAGGCGAGCAGGGCGGTCAGCGGATTCGGCTCTTCGGCGTCCTCTGCAGGAGCGTCGGTGGCCGACGGCTCGGCTGGCAGGGGCGTTGCGTCCGGCTCCAGGCGGGTGTCGCTCACCAGATTCAGCAAGCTGGCGAACAGGTCGGGCTCGGCGGGCTTCTCGGCCGCCGCCTTGCTGTGCGCAGCGGACTGCGCCGGACGTTGTGACTCGGCGGGTCGGGAAACGGCGTTGGCGGTGCTCATCGGGCGTGCCCTTCGTTGCGCGACTGGGCCTGCGCCAGGCTCTGGCGCAGGTGGATGGCCAGCGCCAATTCATCGGTCTGCTTCTGCTCCTGGCGCTCGGCCCGGTGCGTGATGGCCTGCTGCTTGCGCTCGGTGAATTTGCGCAGGCCGGCGAGGTCGCGTTCGGCCGCGTGCACCTGTTCCTGGCTGCGTTCGATCATGGCCTGGCGTTCACCCAGCACGCCGCGCTGAAACTCCATGGCGTGGTCGATCTTCTGCATGAACTGGCGGTGGTGCATGAGCAAGGCCGTGTCCACACCGACGCTGCTGCGAACCTGCCAGCGCGCCTGCGATTCCTGCGCGTAGGCACTGAGCTGGTCCATCTGGTCCTGCGCAATCTGCAACTCGCGCTGCATGCGGCCCAGGTTGCCCATCGCCTCGTCGCGCCGCTTCTCGGCCAGCTCCACCACCTTGTTCAGCGTCTGGATCGTCGTCATCCCTGTTGTCCTTCATAGGGGTTGTGATGGGGGCGCGCCTGACGCTGTGGCGACGCCTTTTCTTCCTGCAGTGCGGCCTGAAGTTGCTGCAGGCTGTCCGGCAGCGTGGCCGCCTCAAACATGTCCTGCATCAGGAAACGCTGCAGGGCGGGGTAGAGCACGATGGCGCGGTCGGTCTCGGGGTCGCTGCCCGGCACGTACGCGCCGAGCTGGATCAGATCGCGGCTCTTCAGGTAGCGCGAATACAGGCCACGGAAACGGCGCGCGAGTTCCAGGTGCACGGCACCGGCCACGTTGTGCATCACGCGCGAAGCCGAGGCCTCCACGTCGATGGCGGGGAAGTGGCCGGATTCGGCGAGTGAGCGCGAGAGCACGATGTGGCCGTCCAGAATGGCGCGCGCGGCATCCGCAATCGGATCCTGCTGGTCGTCGCCCTCGGAGAGCACGGTGTAGAAGGCGGTGATGGAGCCCACGCCATTGGGGCCGTTGCCACTGCGCTCCACCAGTTGCGGCAGCTTGGCAAAGCACGAGGGTGGGTAGCCCTTGGTGGCTGGGGGCTCGCCAATGGCCAGCGCAATCTCGCGCTGCGCCATGGCGTAGCGGGTGAGCGAATCCATGAGCAGCAGCACGTCCAGACCATCGTCGCGGAAGCGCTCGGCAATGGCGGTGGCGTAGGCAGCGCCCTGCATGCGAACCAGCGGCGGCGCGTCGGCCGGCGCAGCCACCACCACCGAGCGCTTGCGGCCCTCGGCGCCCAGAATGTCTTCAATGAATTCCTTCACCTCGCGGCCGCGCTCGCCGATCAGGCCGACCACGATCACATCGGCCTTGGTGTAGCGGGCCATCATGCCCAGCAGCACGCTCTTGCCCACACCGGAGCCGGCGAACAGGCCGATGCGCTGGCCACGGCCCACGGTCAGCAGGGCGTTGATGGCGCGCACGCCGGTGTCCAGCGGTTCGCGCACCGGAGCCCGGTCCATGGCGTTGAGCGGAGCGCGGTCCATCGGTTCGATGTCCACGTTCAGAATCGGGCCCTGGTGGTCCAGCGGGTTGCCGTGCGAATCGACCACGCGGCCGAGCAGGCCCCGGCCCAGTGGCAGGCGAAGCGTGCCCCGGTCGTCCGGCGAAGGCGGCTTGTTGGCGTGGCCCACGCGCGGCACGGTGCGGTAGGGCGCCAGCGGCGTCACGCTGGCGCCACTGGCCAGGCCGTGTGTGTCGCCAGCGGGCATGAGGAAAGCGCGGTCGTTGGAGAAGCCCACCACCTCGGCCAGCACCGGTTCCTTGCGGCCGTTGCTGATGAGGCACTGCGAGCCCACCGGCACCTTCAGGCCCACCGCCTCCAGCACCAGACCGGCCAGGCGGGTGAGCGTGCCTCGTACTTCCAGCGGGGTGTCCACCTTGGCGTTGGCGCGCACGTCCTCCATGAAATGACCCCAGCGGCTCTCGGCACCGAACACGCTGTCAGACATCGGCATTCTCCGGGTTCCAGTTGGCGTTCAAGCCGAGGTTGCCCACAGCGCGGGCCCAGCGCTTCTCGATGGTGGCGTCCACCGCCATGGTGGCCGACTCGATCAGGCAGCCACCGGGGCTCACGCTGGCATCGGCCACGAACTCGGGCACCGGGCTGGACAGGGTTTCCTGCAGCGCGCCCTTCATGAGCGTGAGGTCGCCGGGGTTCATGCGCACGGTGGCGGGCAGGCCGTCGTCCACCAGTTGCGAGAGCGCCTCGGCAATCACCGGCTTGAGTGGGTTGGTGTCGCTCTGCAATTCGCGGCGCACCACCTGGCGCGCCAGGTCGCAGGCGATTTCGAGAATCTGGCGCGAGATCTGGTCTTCGCTCTTCTTCAGGTGATCGCGCGTGTTGCGCAGCAATTGCGCCATGCGCACGGCGGTTTCTTCGGCGGTCTTGCGCAGCGTCGCTTCCAGCGCGTCGCGCACTTCCTGCGCACCGGCATCGTGGCCGCGCGCGAAACCCTCGGCGTGTGCCTGCTGCCGGGCCTGCTGCAACACCTCGGTCGTCACGCCCTCCTGATCGGAGCCTGCGCTGGTGTCTGCGCTGCCATCCACAGCTGAAAAATGCCACGCGGCCACGCCATCGATTTCCTCGCGCGGGATGAAGCGCGAATGCGGATTGGGCTTAGACGAAGGCTTCATCTTCGCCTCCGCCGCTGATCACGATCTGGCCTTCGTCGGAGAGTCGGCGCACCACCTTCAGGATTTCCTTTTGTTGCGCTTCCACTTCCGAGAGCCGCACCGGCCCGCGCGATTCAAGGTCTTCGCGCAGCGCCTCGGCGGCGCGGGTGGACATGTTGCCCAGCACCAGGTCGCGCAGCTCGGTGGTGGCGCCCTTGAGCGCAATCACCAGCGAATCGGAAGCCACTTCCTTCAGCACCATCTGCATCGACTTGCCGTCGAGCTTGAGCAGGTCTTCGAAGGTGAACATCTTGTCCATGATCTTCTGAGCCAGATCGGGATCGAACTCGCGGATCGAGTCGATCACCGAGTTCTCGATCTGCGTGCCCATCATGTTGATGATCTCGGCGGCGGTCTTCACGCCCCCCATCGAGGTCTTGCGGATCTTGTCGCCACCGGCCAGCACCTTGTAGAGCACCTCGTTGAGGTCTTTCAGGGCCGTGGGCTGGATGCCTTCGAGCGTGGCGATGCGCAGCATCACTTCGTTGCGCGTGCGCTCGGTGAAATTCTTCAGCACACCTGCGGTCTGGTCGGATTCCAGGTGCACCAGGATGGCGGCCACGATCTGCGGGTGTTCGTTGCGCAGCAGCTCGGCGATTGACAGCGGGTCCATCCACTTCAGGCTTTCGATGCCCGACACGTCGCCACCTTGCAGGATGCGGTCGATCAGCAGCGAGGCCTTGTCGTCGCCCAGCGCGCGCTTGAGCACGGCGCGCACGTAGTTGTCGGTGTCCGACACCAGCAGGCTTTGCGAAGAGGCCTCGCTGGCGAACTTCTGCATCACCTGGTCCACCCGGTCGTGCGAGACCGAGCGCGTCTTGGCGATGGTCTCGCCCAGCTTCTGCACTTCCTTGGGCGAGAGGTGCTTGAACACCTCGGCCGCTTCCTCTTCGCCCAGCGACATGAGGAAAATGGCCGCGTCCTGGATTCCCGTGTCTTCCATGATCGTTTTCCGGTGAGGTGCTGCGATGAACGGTCAGGCGGGCGCTTCGCCATTCACCCAGCCCTTGACGATGTTGGCCACCGCTGCGGGGTTTTCCAGGGCGAGGCGTTTGGCGTCTGCGATGCGCTGCGTTTCTGCGGTGGGCTGGTTGCTGGCGGGCATGGGCAGGCCCGGGCGCTCGGGCGCTTCGTTGAGCACGGCGCTCAGCGGCTGCAGCGGGGTGTTGGCGCGGGCGGCCACCGGGGTCTTGATCAGTTTCAGGCTCGGGCGCACCAGGCCCATCAGCACCAGCAGGCCCATGCCCACCATGCCCAGCGGCCAGGCCAGGCTGCGCAGCAGGTCCTGGTTGTCGGACTGCTGCCACCATGCTGGCTCACTCACCTCGCTGGTGCGTTCCACGTTGAACGCGGCGTTGACCACGTTCACCGAGTCGCCACGGTCCTTGTTGAAGCCGATGGTCTCGCGCACCAGCGCGGTCATCTGTTCCAGCTGGGCGGCAGGGATGGGCGTGGTGGTTTCCTTGCCCGCCTTGTCGGTGGCGGTGCGGTGGTTGATCACCACGGCAGCGCTCAGGCGTTTGATCTGGCCGCTGGATTCACGCACCACCTTCACCGTCTTGTCGACCTCGTAGTTCACCACCGATTCGCGACGCATCGAGCCCGGTTTGTCGGTGCTCTGGCCGGTGACACCGGTGGGCGCGGCCGCGCCGTTGATGGGGGCGGTGCCGGTGGCGGGCGGCTGGTTGCTCACCGCGCCGGGCACGCCGGAAGGGCGGGCGCTGGCGGCAGAACCGTCTTCCACGGTCTGCTGGCTGCGCACCGCGCTGGGTTCGTTGCCCTGGTTGGGCTTGTGTTGCTCGCTGGTCGACTCAACCATCGAGAAATCCACCTCGGCACTCACCTGCGCCTTCACGTTGTTGCGGCCCACCAGTGGCTCGAGCATCTCCGTGATGCGGCGGGTGTAGAGCTGTTCGAGCTGTTGCACGTACTGCAGCTTCTGGGTGTCGGCGCCCTGCGCCTGTGAGTCGGGCGGGGAAGACTGCAGGTTGCCCGCGTCGTCCACCACGCTGACCGCCTTGGGGTTCATCTCCGGCACGCTGGATGCCACCAGGTGCACGATGCCGGCCACCTGGGCACGGTCCAGCGTGCGGCCGGGGTGCAGCGTGAGCAGCACCGAGGCACTGGGTTTCTGCTGCTCGCGGAAAAAGCCGTTCTGGTTCGGCAGCGCCAGGTGAATGCGCGCGGCCTGCACCGAGGAGAGCGACTGGATGGAACGGGTGAGTTCGCCCTCCAGGCCGCGCTGGAAGGTCAGGCGCTCCTGGAACTGCGTCATGCCGAAGCGGTTGGATTCCATCAGCTCGAAGCCGGTGACCGAGCCCTTGGGCAGGCCTTGCGAAGCGAGGCGCAGGCGCGTGTCGTGCACCTTGTCGGCCGGCACCATGATGGCCTGTCCACCCTCGGCGTGCTTGTAGGGCACGTTCATCTGCGAGAGCTGCGCCACGATGGCGCCGCCGTCCTTGTCGCCCAGGTTCGCGTAGAGCACCCGCCAGTCGGCCTGACGCCCCATGAAGAAGAAGGCCAGCGCAATCGCCAGCAGGGCCATCGCGCCGAGGCCCAGCTTGAGCTTCTGCGACGCGTCCATGCGGGCGAATCCCTCGCCAAAGGCGCTGCGGTTGTTCGCGGGCTGGATGTCCAGTTCGGCAACTGCGGTGGTGCTCATGGGTTCGATGCTCGGGTGAAATGGGGTCGACTCCAGGGCGGGATACACCCTGTTGCAGTCGATTATTCGGTCCCGTCGCCCCGGCCATAGCCGTGAAAAGGCGGTGCTTTGTGCCCTTATTCCCGTCCCTTGCGGGCGGGCCGGCGCCTAGCATCAAGGCGTTGATTCAAAGTCGAAGGAGTCCGCCATGGACATGCGCATTGCCTCTGTCGCCAGCCAGGCCCTCACCGGCATCGGCCAGTCTGCTCTCAAGCGCCCCGGCGCCGCCGGTGGCGTGGATGCCGGCTTTGCCGACAGCTTCAAGGCCACCCTCAAGGGCGTGAGCGCGGCACAGGAAGACGCCTCGCGCCTGCAGACCCAGGTTCAGCTGGGCAACCCCAAGGTCAGCCTGGAAGAAACCATGCTGGCCATGCAGAAGGCCCAGGTGGGTTTCCAGGCCACCTTGCACGTCCGCAACCGGATGGTTCAAGCCTATTCCGACATCATGAACATGAGCGTCTGATTCCGCTCACTCAGTGCATCGGCTGCGGCTGGTTGCGGTCGATCAGCTGCGAGAGGTCGTTCAGCCACGGCTCGGCCAGGCAGCGGATTTCGGCGTCGGTGCGCAGGATGCGCTGCATGATTTTCACCTTCTCCTTGCGCTCGTCGGGGGCCAGATCGGCGCTGCGGGACTTGTGGCGCAACTGCGCGATCAGCACGGCGCAGGCGCCTTCCAGGCGCACCACCTGATCCCAGTTTTCGGTCTGGGCGGCTTCCAGCATCTGGCGGCTCGTGTTCTCGATCGCCTTGTAGTAGTCGAGCAATCCGTGTTCCATGATCAGACTCCCCGCGCGGGCACCGCGCTTCGAATGTGTTGCCAGGATTGGGCGATCGGTTCGATCAGGTCCACCACCTCGGCGATGGCCGCACCGTCGTTGCGCAGGTTGGCGTGCGTCAGGCGCTGGATGCCGTAGTCGTAGAGGCGGTGCAGGTTACCGGCCAGCTCGCCGCCTTCGCGCAGGTTCAGACCCGCCTTGAGGCCTTCTTCCAGAATGCGCACGGCCTTCACCAGCGAAGCACCCTTGATGTCGATCTCGCCACGCTCCAGCGCGCCACGCGCGTGGTTGAGCGTCTGCACCAGCGCATCGAACAGCAGGCCCACCAGCTGGTGCGCGTCGGCGCCCTGCACGCCGGTCTCGGCGGCAACCCGTTTGTAGGCCGATGAGGCGCGTGTGCTGACAGAGGTGAACATGGCTTCGGTTCCTTGTGCTTGATACCTTTCAGTATCGGCAAGCGACCGCGCGACTGTAGGTTCCGGGCGATGAAATGGAGGCGAAAAGTTCATGTTTGTCTTCCCGTCGACATGCAGCAGCCCTATCCAGAGACAGCAAGGGACGGCTGCGCCGGCGCAAGCTGTCGTCCCCCCTCCAAGCGCCGAAGGCGCGTCAGAGAGAGGGGAAGCCGCGTAAGCGGCGCAGGGGGGTGCTCCGCGTCAAGCCGTGTTTTTGTTCCAGAGCGCGATTTGCTGGGTGACGAAGGCGTTCAGCCCACTGAGCCTGCCCACGTTGGCGTCCATGGCGTTGTACTGGGCCAGCAGGCGCACCTCGGCGCGCGCGGCGCGGTCATTCACCTTGTCCTGCTCCTTGCCATTGCGCGTCAGCGCATTCTGGATCGCTTCCGAACGGGCGCTGACCACGCCGTCGGAGTCGATCAGGCCCTGCGCGAAGGTCCGGATCTTCAGGCCAAAGCCCTGTGCGGTGGGGCTCTCGTTGGCCACGGTGAACAACTGCCGCAGGCCTTCATAGTTGGTGGTCAGGGCAGCGTCGAACCGGGTGGCGTTGATGCTCAGCTCGCCGCCGCTTTTGGCCTCGATGCCGACATCGGCCAGGCGCGAAAACGGGCTGCTGGCGCTGACCGATCGCATCATGCTTCGCAGCGCGTTCTGCAGGCCGACTGCGGTGGAATCGCCCTGAAGCGCGCCCGCCGCCTTGGAAGTCGGATCGAACTTGGTGGCATCGGCCAGCGTCTTGGTCAGGGTGTTGTAGGCGTCCACAAAGGCCTGAATGTTCTTGCGCGCACCTTCGGGGTCGATGCTCACGTCGATCTCGACCGGTGCGGTCGTCACCTGCGAGAGCTGCACGGTGAGGCCGGGCAGGGTGTCGGTCATGCGGTTGGTGGCCGAGACCACGGCTACGCCGTTGATGGTGGCCAGCGCGTTCTGCGCTGTCTGAGTGAGGCCCATGCCAGTGGCCACGCCCGGGTCGTACGCCAGGCGAGAGAGGCCGGCACCGCCGGACTCTGCGACCTCGATGCGAAAGCCGTTGGCTTCACCGGTGGTGGACGAGCGCATCAGCAGGCGTTCGCCCGAGGCGTCGCGCAGCACGGTGGCGCTCACGCCGGCGCCGGCTTCGTTGATGCGGGCAGCAATGGTGGTGAGCGTGTCCTCGCCGGGGTTGATGGTGATGTTCACCGGCGTGCCGGTGCCAGCGGTGAAGGCGCCGCCTGCCCAGGTGCCGAGCGAGATGGTCATGGTGCCTGCGCCCATGGCGCTGCCGGTGGCCACGGCGGTGGACGCGGTGGATTGCGCCCGCGCGAGTTGCTGCACCTCAAGCGTGAGCCCGGTGGCGGCGGCACCCGCAGCGGCCGTGACGCTCACGGCAGAGGGGTTGGATGAGGTGCTGGTGACCGCATTCCAGCCGGCCGAGGTGGAGAGCTTGGCTGCGGCGTCGCCGAGGGCCGACACCTGGGACTTGATGGTGCCGTAGACCGAGAGCCTGGTCTTGAACGAGGTGGCCTGTGTCTCCAGCTGCTTGAGCGGCGCTTTTTCGATCGCGACCAGCTGCGACACGATGTTTTGCACATCGAGGCCGCTGCCGATGCCGGGAGATGAGATGGTGGCCATGTTCGCTTCCTCAGGATGGACGCACCGCACGCGGTTGCATGCGGTCTGTGCATCCCGCAAAGCCCGAGGCGGCGAAAGCAACGGTGTGCTTCGCCGCCCGGGACGCCACGCGCAGGCGCGCGGCGCTTTTGCGGATCGGGAAACCGATCAGCGCAGCAGGGCCAGCACGCCCTGGGGCAGCTGGTTGGCCTGGGCCACCATGGCGGTGCCGGCCTGTTGCAGGATCTGGCCGCGCGACAGGTTGGCGGTTTCCGTGGCGAAGTCGGCGTCCATGATGCGGCCGCGGGCAGCAGCCTGGTTCTCCGACGCGATGCGCAGGTTGCTCACCACCGATTCAAAACGGTTCTGCACGGCACCCAGCGTGGCGCGGTTGGTGTTGACCGTGTCCAGGGCGGTGTCGATCAGGCCGATGGCGGCGGTGGCGCCAGCGGTCGTGGCCACAGCACCGGCGATGGTGGGGGCGGCCGTGGCAGCCACGGCGATCGTGTCCGCTGCGTCAGCGCCCACCTGGAAGGTGATGGCGGCACCGAAGACGGCCGTGCCGTTGAAGCGGGTGGTGGTGCCCAGGCGGGTCACTTCGGCCACGAGCTGCTGGTATTCCGCGTCGAGGTTGGCCAGGTCACCGGTCTGGTTCACGCCGTTGGCGCCCTGCACAGCCAGTTCACGCATGCGCTGCAGCGCGTCGCCGATCTTGCCCAGCGCGCCGTCGGCGGTCTGTGCGAAAGAGATCGCGTCGTTGGAGTTGCGGATGGCCACGTTCATGCCACGCACTTGAGCGTCCATGCGGGTGGCGATGGACAGGCCAGCGGCGTCGTCCTTCGAGCTGTTCACGCGCAGGCCGGAAGACAGGCGCTGCATGGAGGTGGAGAGCGAACCGGCCGAGGTGGCCAGGTTGCGTTGTGCATTCAGGGACTGAACGTTCGTGTTGATGGTCGTCATAACTAACTCCTAAAGGTGAATAAAAAGTAATCCGGCATTGCTGCCAATCTCAACGCCAGCCAGAAGGCTGGCCGCCATGACCGGAGCTGGGCGTATCTCATCGGCGTACCCCCCGGGGGTCTGTCACCGTCTCGCCGCTTGCACTTGCCGGACGACGAACCTGTTTTAGAAGTTCGTTGGTTTCAATTTCGGTGACATGCAGGGATTCTTTAGCGCTGCTTGTTTTTCATTGCCCCGAACAGGCCGTGCGGAGCCTGTCAGTTCGCCTCTTTCGGCCTCTGGTTCGTGCAAGCCGTCACGAAAGGGCCGGAACTGAGAACCAAAGGTGTAGGCATTGCGCTGACAACGCCACATTGCGCACCTGACAGCGCTTACAGCGTTTCGCCGATTCAAGAATCTTTACCGCTCGACACAATTACACACATCGAATCAGCAAACAGCAGGCACTTCGCCAGCAACCAGATTCCACCGAAGGAGCCCCACATGGACAGCGAACAACTTTTGGCCGAAATCCGCGAAGCCAATCTGACCTACCTCATGCTGGCGCAGAACCTGATCCGCAAGGACCGCGCCGAAGCCCTTTACCGCCTGGGCGTCACCGAAGAAGCCGCCGACCTGCTGGGCATGCTCTCCACCGCGCAGCTGCTGAAGATCGCGTCGAGCAACATGCTGCTGTGCCGCTTCCGTGTGGACGACGACCTGGTGTGGAACCTGCTGACCAGCCACAACGTGAAGAAGGTGGACAACAGCACCACCACGCAACTGCACGCCAGCATCCTGATGGCCGGCAAGTTCGCCGAATCCATGGCTGCCACCGCCAACTGATCTGCCTTCTCTCACTTTCTCATTCTTCTCCAGGAGCCCACCATGGCCGCAGGCAAGAGCATCCTCAACGAATCGCGTGACATCGAACGCGCGGTTTCCCTGATTCAGCTCGGTGCGCGCCTCCAGGTGCTGGAGTACGAAACCAGCCTTTCCTACGAACGCCTGTTGCGCCTGTACAAGGAAGTGGCCGGCAAATCACCTTCCAAGGGCCAATTGCCTTTCTCCACCGACTGGTTCCTGACGTGGCAGCCCAACATCCACGCCTCGTTGTTCCTCAACATCCACGAGTACCTCTCCAAGACGAGTGAGCTCGAAGAGATCGACACGGTCATCAAGGCCTTCCGTCTCTACAGCGAACAGATGCAGGCCAGCGCCATCGAGCCGCTGCTCTCCGTCACCCGCGCCTGGCGCCTGGTGAAGTTCGTCGACAACGGCATGCTCACGCTGACCAAGTGCTCCTGCTGCGGTGGCCACTTCGTGACCGAGCCCTACGAGAACCGGCATTTCGTCTGCGGCCTGTGCCAGCCACCCGCACGCGCCGGCAAGGGCAACGCCAACGGCGGTCTCCGCCTGCACTGAACGGCACCCATATCCAAAACTTGAAATGGACCCCGATGTGGGTCCATTTCGCGTTTATGGGCTGACTCAATCGCCCCTAGAGTTGGTCGATAGAAAAGGAAACCCTCCAAGTCACGCGCGTCCGATGGCGTTGCGTCCCCTTTCAGGTTCAAGAACATGTTCGTCATCATTGGTTTCGTGGTCTCGATGATCTGCATCTTTGGGGTGTTCATACTCCACGGCGGCAACATCGGCGTGGTGCTCAAGGCCTTGCCCTTCGAGATGACCACCATCCTGGGCGCCGCCCTGGGTGCGTTCCTGATCAACAACCAGATGAAAGTGGTCAAGGCCTCGTTCAAGGGCCTGGCCACCTGCTTCAAAGGCAGCCGCTACACCAAGGCCCGCTACATGGAACTGCTCGCGCTGCAGTTCGACATCCTGCAGAAGGCCCGCAAGGAAGGCCTGATGGCGATCGAGCAGGATGTGGAAAACCCGCACGAATCGGCGCTGTTCAAGAAGTACCCCACCATCGCCGCCGACCACCACGTGGTCGAGTTCATCACCGACTACCTTCGCATGATGGTGTCGGGCAACCTCAACGCGCACGAGATCGAGTCGTTGATGGACGCGGAGATCGAGACCCACCACCAGGAAGCCCACGCGCCGGTGGCCGCCATCGGCCGCCTGGCGGGTGGCCTGCCCGCCTTCGGCATCGTGGCCGCCGTGCTCGGTGTGGTGAACACCATGGGCTCGGTGGGCCAGCCGCCCGCCGTGCTGGGCGCCATGATCGGCTCCGCCCTGGTGGGCACCTTCCTCGGCATTCTGCTGGCCTACGGTGTGTTCGAGCCACTCGGGGGCCTGATGGACCAGAAGGTGGAAGAAAGCGCCAAGGAACTGCTGTGCGTGAAGACCACGCTGCTCTCGAGCATGCAGGGCTACGCACCCCTCACCGCCATCGAGTTCGGTCGCAAGGTCCTGTTCGCCGACGTGCGACCGACCTTCAGCGAACTCGAAACCCACGTCAAGAAGAAGTAAGGCATCAGGGAATTGCATCATGGCTGGGGACGGCAAAAAACTTCAACCGATCATCGTCAAGCGCATCAAGAAGGGTGGGCATGCGGCGCATGGTGGCGCGTGGAAGATTGCGTACGCTGACTTCGTGACCGCCATGATGGCGTTCTTCCTGCTCATGTGGCTGCTGGGTTCCACCGCCAAGGGCGAGTTGCAGGGCATCGCCAGCTACTTTGCCAACCCGGTCAAGGTCTCACTCATGGGCGGCCCCGGCACCGGCAACAGCAGCAGCATCCTGCCCGGTGGCGGACGCGACCTGAGCAAGGCCTTTGGCCAGATGGACAGCGGCGATTCCGAACGCGCGGCCAAGATGCTCGGCGCCCAGATGGCGCGGGCTGAGCAGATGCGCAAGGACGATGTGCGCACCGATGCGCTGGAGAGAAAGATCGCCAGCCTGATCAAGAACGATCCCAAGCTCGCGGAATACGGTTCGCAGATCCAGCTCGAGAAGACCGCCGATGGCCTGCACATCCAGATCGTGGACCAGCAGAACCGCCCTATGTTCGACACCGGCTCGGCACTGGTCAAGCCCTACATGCGCGACATCCTGCGCGCCATCGGCACCGCGCTCGGCGACGTGGAGAGCCGCATCGCCGTGGCCGGCCACACCGACTCCACACCCTATGGCAGTGGCGAGCGTGGCTACAGCAACTGGGAGCTCTCTGCAGACCGCGCCAATGCCTCGCGCCGCGAGCTGGTGGCTGGCGGGCTGCCCGCCGACAAGCTGCGCCGCGTGGAAGGCCTGGCCTCCAGCCGCCTGCTGCGCCCCGAGACACCCAACGACCCGATCAACCGCCGCATCAGCATCGTGGTGATGACGCGTGACGCCGAGGAACGCATGCTGCAAGGCACGGCGCCAGCCGCCCCCGTGGTGGCGCCCACCCCGGCAACCACCCCGACACCGACACCCAAACCCACCCCCGTGGCTGAGTCGAAGGCCGTCAGCGATGCCCCCGAGACCGCCGCGCTTCAGATTCCCGTTGAACTGACGAAAACCCCCACACGGCCTGGCGCCTGAGATGCCCGCCCCGATTCCCCCCGTTTCTTTCCTCCCACGGAGGCTTCCATGACCAGCCCGATGAAATTCCTGATCGTTGACGACTTCTCCACCATGCGCCGCATCGTGCGCAACCTGCTCAAGGAAATTGGCCATGCCGATGCCGACGAAGCCGAAGACGGCGTTGCCGCGTTGGCGAAGCTGCGCAACGGGGTGTTCAACTTCGTCGTCTCCGACATCAACATGCCCAACATGAACGGCTTCGAGCTGCTGGCCGAGATCAAGAAGGACGAAAAGCTCAAGCACCTGCCGGTGCTTATGGTCACGGCCGAAGCCCGCAAGGAAGACATCGTGATGGCCGCGCAGAACGGCGCAGCCGGCTATATCGTCAAACCCTTCACCAAGGCCACGCTGGAAGACAAGCTCGCGAACATCTTCAAGAAGCTCGGCCTTTGAGGGAGCACCGCACCATGAACCACCGCGAAGAAGAAGCTGCTTCAGGCAGCCCCGCCATGTTCCACCAGCTCGGCTCCATCACCCGCCAGCTGCATGAGGCCCTGAAGGAACTGGGCTACACCGACAAGCTCAAGGGCACGGTCGACCAGCTGCCCGACGCGCAGAGCCGCCTCTCGTACATCGCCCGGCTCACAGGCGAGGCCGCCGAAAAAGTGCTCAACCACGTCGAGCTGGCCAAATCCGAGCAGAGCCTGATTGCTGAACGCGGCCGCCAGCTGAGCGCCACCATCACCCGCGTGCCCGGCCTGGCGCGTGCCATGCCGGAGCTGCTGGAATGGTCGGAAGAGATGGTGGCCACCAGCGAGAAGACTGACGCCCGCCTGACCGACATCATGATGGCGCAGGATTTCCACGACCTCACAGGCCAGGTGATCGCCCGCGTGGTGCAACTGGCCGGCACCATCGAAGAACAACTGCTGAGCCTGCTGCTGCAGTCGGCACCTGCAGGCCAGCCGGGCCAGGACCACGCCATCGAACTGGCAGGTCCAGTGGTCAACCCGGAAGGTCGCACCGACGTGGTGAGCGACCAGAAGCAGGTAGACGACCTGCTGGCCAGCCTGGGCTTCTAAAGAGCGCAGAGCGCCTGACGTCCGCGAGCCAGCGAGGTGCAGGCCAGAAAAGAGCCCCCGTACCCCGTCTTATTCCCCTTTAGTTTTCCGCCCCAACTTCCAGAATCGGTTTCATCGATCGCATGAAACCGAGCCATGGAATCTTCCAGTCAGGACAAGACCTTACCCGCCACCGCGCAGCGCCTGAAAAAGGCCCGCGACGATGGCCAGGTTGCGCGTTCCAAAGATTTGTCCAACCTGGCCGTGCTCGGCGGTGGTGCCCTGGTGCTGCTGGCCTTCGCGCCCATGGGCTTCGAAAAGCTTCGCACCAGCCTGCGCAACCAGCTGACCTTTGATCATCAGGCCCTGCAGCAGCCCGAGCTGGCCCTGCAACGCCTGGTCGACGGTTTCTCGCAAGGCCTCATGCTCTACCTGCCTCTGGGGTTGATCGTGCTCGCCATCGCCATGGCGGCTGTGGTGGCCTCGGGCAGCTGGGCGCTCAGCACCAAGCCCATCGTCCCCGACCTCAATCGCATCAACCCACTCGCCGGCATCGGCCGGCTGTTCTCCAGACAGCAACTGGTCGACACCGCCAAGCTCGCCGGCATCACCGCCGTGGTCGGCGTCGTCGCCTGGCAGTTCATCGCCTCGCACGTCGAACGTTTCGGCACCCTCGTCATGCAGCCCCTCGAATCCGCGCTCGGCCAGCTTGGCAGCTGGATGACGCTCGGCGTGGGCCTGCTCCTGATGGTGGTGGTGTTCTTTGCCGTCATCGACGTGCCCGCGCAGAAGTTTCTGCACAACCACCGCCTGCGCATGTCGCACGACGAAGTGAAACGCGAGCACAAGGAAGCCGAAGGCGACCCGCATGTGAAGTCCCAGCGGCGCGCGCGTCAGCGCGAAATGGCCCAGCGCAACAGCGTGGGTGCCGTGCCCAGGGCCGACCTGGTGGTGATGAACCCGACCCACTACGCCGTGGCGATCCGCTACGACGAAGCGTCCATGAACGCGCCGCGCGTCATCGCCAAGGGCGCCGACCTCATCGCCATGAAGATCCGCGACGTGGCGCGCGAGCACAAGGTGCCGGTGCTGCAGTCGCCCATGCTGGCGCGCGCGCTGTATGCCCACGCCGAGATCGACAACGAAATTCCATCGGCCCTCTTCACCGCCGTCGCCCAGGTGCTGGCCTACGTCTACCAGCTCAAGGCCGCCATGAAGGGCGTGGGCGCCATGCCTGGCGACATGCCCACGCCGCAGGTGCCGCCCGAACTCGATCCGCATTTCAAGAAACCCGCCCCGGAGGCCTCTGAATGAACTTTCTGCAACCCGTGCAGCAATGGTTCCGGCGCAATGCGTCCTGGGCCGGTGGCCTGGCCGCGCCCATGCTGGTCATCACCATTCTTTCCATGATGGTGCTGCCGCTGCCCACCTGGCTGCTCGACACCTTCTTCACGCTCAACATCGCACTCGCCCTGGTGGTGATGATGGTGGCGGCCTACATGCGCCGCCCGCTCGATTTCTCGGTGTTCCCCACCGTGCTGCTGCTCACCACGCTGCTGCGCCTCTCGCTCAACGTGGCGTCCACCCGCGTGGTGCTGCTCGAAGGCCACACCGGCCCCGGCGCGGCTGGCGCGGTCATTGAGGCTTTTGGTCACTTTCTGATCGGCGGCAACTTCGCGGTCGGTTTCATTGTTTTCGTGATTCTGGTGGTGATCAACTTCGTGGTGATCACCAAGGGTTCCGAGCGCATCGCCGAGGTGTCGGCGCGCTTCACCCTGGACGCCATGCCCGGCAAGCAGATGGCGATCGACGCCGATTTGAACGCCGGCCTGATCGACGAGAAGGAAGCCAAGCGCCGGCGCGCCGAAGTGGGCGAAGAAGCCGAGTTCTTCGGCTCCATGGACGGTGCCTCCAAGTTCGTGCGCGGCGATGCCATCGCCGGCATCCTGATCCTGATCATCAACATCATTGGTGGCTTCGCCGTCGGCATGATGCAGCACGGGCTCTCGATGGGCCAGGCAGCCGACAGCTACATCCTGCTGGCGGTGGGCGACGCGCTGGTGGCGCAGATTCCTTCGCTGCTGATCTCGGTGGCCGCGGCCATGGTGGTGTCGCGCGTGGGCAAGGACGCCGACCTGGGCGTGCAGGTGATGGAACAGATGTTCCTGTCCTCCAAGGTGCTCGGCATCGTGGCCGCCGTCCTCTTCGCGCTCGGCGTGGTGCCCGGCATGCCACACCTGTTCTTCCTGATGTTCTCGGCCGCCTTCGGCGCGCTCGCCTGGTGGCGCCACCAGGTCGAAAGCCGGCCCGCGCCCGTGCCCGAGGTGGTTGCACCGCAAGGCGACGGCGAAGCCACCTGGGAAGACCTGCAGCCGGTGGATCTGCTCGGCCTGGAGCTCGGCTACCGCCTCATTGCCCTGGTCGACAAGACGCGCCAGGGCGACCTGCTCACGCGCATCAAGGGCGTGCGCAAGAAGTTCGCGCAGGAAGTCGGTTTCCTGCCGCCGGCCGTGCATGTGCGCGACAACCTGGAGCTGCGCCCCAGCGGCTACCGCATCACGCTGCGCGGCGTGGTGGTGGGCGAGGGCGAGGTGTTCCCCGGCATGTTCCTGGCCATCGATCCGGGTGGCATCGGTACGCCGCTGATCGGCACACCCACCACCGACCCGGCCTTCGGCCTGCCGGCGCACTGGATCGATGAAAAGCAGCGCGAGAGCGCGCAAATGGCCGGTTTTACGGTGGTTGATTCCGAGACTGTGCTGGCGACGCATCTTTCACACTTGATGCAAGTCCAGGCCGCGCGATTGCTCAGCCGGACGGAGACCCAGGACCTGGTTGAACACGTCACCCGCCTGGCCCCCAAACTGATCGAAGAAGTCGTGCCCAAGATGGTCCCCGTTGCCACCTTCCAGAAAGTCCTGCAGCTGCTGCTGGAAGAGTCGGTGCATGTGCGCGACATCCGCACCATCATCGAATCGCTGGCCGAGCACGCCACCGCCACCACCGACCCGGTCGAGCTGGCCCGCCGTGTGCGCATGGCCCTGGCACCGGCCATCGTTCAGCAGATCTATGGCCCGGTCAAGGAACTGGAAGTCATTGCCATCGAACCTGGCCTGGAACGCCTCCTGATGCAGGCCCTATCCGGAGCCGCCAACGGCGCTCTTGACCCCGGCGTGGCCGAGATGCTGAGCAAGTCCGCCACCGACATCGCCAACCGGCAGGAAGAGAAGGGCGTGCCCGCCTGCCTGCTGGTGCCCGACGCCATCCGCAACGCCATGTCGCGCCTGCTGCGCCGGGCGGCACCGCGCCTGCAGGTGCTGGCGCACAGCGAAATTCCTGAAACCCACCTCATCCGCATCGGCCCGATTCTTGGAGAACTCGCAGCATGAACATCCAGCGTTTCACCGCCCCCACCTCGCGCGAGGCCATGGCCAAGGCGCGCATGTCTTTCGGCGACAGCGCCGTCATTCTCTCCACGCGATCCACCGGTGAAGGCTTCGAGGTGATGGCCGCCGCCGAGGAAAGCCTGGCCTCGCTGTCCGGTCACGGTGCCGCGCCTGCGCCGGCCCAGCGCCCTGCACCGGCTGCCCGCGCCAAGCCCATGGCAACGCCCGCCACCACCGACTCCGTGTCCAGCGACACCGAGGCGATGGCGATGAGCACGCTCTCGTTCCAGGACTACGTGCGTGAACGCATGCTGCGCAAGCGCCGCGCCGCGCTGCACGACGGCGCCAGCGCTGCCGCGCCCGAGCCTTTCGATCCGCCCCGCCGCGCCGCCGTGGCGCAGCCCGCACCCGTGCAGCAGGCACCCACGCCGATGCCCGCCGCCGAGCCCATCAGCGTGCCCGTGCCGCGCTTCAACGACCCGGAAGCCTTGTTGCCACGCGCCCCGCAGCCGATCCGCACCCGTGCGAACCCCGAGCCCGCCTGGGAAGACTCGCAGCCGTCGACCCGCTTCGGCAACCAGGAGGACAGCCGCATGGCGGTGGAGCTCTCGGCTCTGAAAGACATGATCGAGGAGCGCTTCAACACGCTGGCGTGGCTGGGCTCGTCGCGGCAGAACCCGATCCAGTCCAACCTCATGCTCAAGCTGATTCGCGCTGGCTTTTCGCCCGCGATGTCGCGCGCCGTGCTCGAACGCGTGCCGGCCGATGCCGCCGCGCCCGAAGCGGTGCGCTGGCTCATGGACGTGGTGACCCGCAATGTGAAGGTGGCGGCACCCGGTGCAGGCCTGTGTGATGAAGGTGGCGTGATCTCGCTGATCGGCGCCACCGGTGTGGGCAAGACCACCACCGCGGCGAAGCTGGCGGCCCAGTGCGTCAAGCAGTTCGGCGCGGGCAGCGTGGGTCTGGTCACGCTCGACACCTACCGCGTTTCTGGCTACGAACAGCTGCGCGCCTTCGGTCGCATGCTCGGCGTGGTGGCGCACCAGGCGCAGGACCGCGCCGCGCTCAAGGACCTGCTCAACCTGCTCTCGGGCAAGCGCATGGTCATCATCGATACCGCCGGCCTGGGCCAGCGCGACCAGCGCGTGCAGGACATGCTCGACCTGCTGGACATGCCCTCGGTCAAGAAGACCCTGGTGCTCAATGCCGGCTCCCAGGGCGACACGCTCGACGAGGTGCTCACCACCTTCAAGTCCAGCAAGCTGCATGGTGTGGTGCTCTCCAAGGTGGACGAAGCCGTCAAGCTCGGCCCGGCGCTGGACGCGCTGATTCGCCATGGCGTGACGCTGCGCGGCGTGGCCAACGGCCAGCGCGTGCCGGAAGACTGGCAGAACGCCGACGCCGCCGCGCTGGTGCGCCAGTCCATGGTGACGCAGGGCAAATCCGCCTACGACCCTCAGGCCACCGACATGGGTTTCTATTTCTCGCCGGCATCGGCCAGTGGCATCACGCTGGGGGCTTCGCATGTTTGAACCCGGCTTCGACCAGGCCGCTGGCCTGCGCGCCGAAGTGCCCACGGGCAGTGCCGCCCTGGTGCCCGTGGCCAGCCCGGCCCAGCCGGCGCGCGCCTTTGAGTGGCTGTGCACCCTGGCCGGCACGCTGGCTGCCCAGGGTCGCGCGGTCGTGGTGGTGGATGCCACGGCCCACGAATCCACCACCCGCGAATCGCGCGATGGCAGCCACCTGGGCTTGTTGCGCGCATTGCAGGATGCGTCCATCGCGAATCTGGAGCGCTCGGCCGACGGCGCCGACTGGCTCGTGATGCCCGGCGCCCAGGGGCTGCTGACGCTGCGCGAAACCGCGCAAGCCGCCGGTGCGCAGGCGGCGGTGTCGCGCTTGCTGGCGCCATTCGCCTCGGGTGTGCTGGTGCTGCTGTTTGCCCCGGCGTTCGATCTTGCCGGCCTGCTGCCGGGCCTGGGTGCTCGCGCCCTGGTGCCGGTGATCGAGCAGCCGCAATCCAGCATCGACGCTTATGGCGCCGTCAAGCTGCTGCACACGGCAGGTCTGGCGCCGGTGCTCGCGCCACTGGCCAGCGGCGCGCCGGCCGCGCTGCAACTGGTGGTGAACACCGTGGCCGACACCGCGCAACGCCACCTGGGCCTGGCCCTCGATACCTGGCCTGCCGCCAGCTGGGCGCGGCGCGTGCAGGCCGGTGCCATCGAGCGCGGCCGCAAGACAGGCAACGACAACAACGGATACCACGGCCTTGTGCCGGGTGGATGGCAAGCGGGTCGAGCGAGTGCGACCCAACCTCTGTGGAGCTGAAGATGTACACCGCCAAAGGGACCCTCAACCGCGACGACCAGCTGAAGAAGTACAGCCCGCTGGTGCGCCGCCTCGCCCACCACATGATCGCCAAGCTGCCGCCCAGCGTGGAGCTGGACGACCTGATCCAGGTCGGCATGATCGGCCTGACGGAAGCGATCGCGCGCTTCGAGCCCACGCAGGGCGTGCAGTTCGAGACTTTTGCCAGCCAGCGCATTCGCGGCGCCATGATCGACGAACTGCGCGAAGGCGACTGGATGTCGCGCGGATCGCGCAAGAGCCAGAAAGACATCGAGCAGGCCGTGAACCGCCTGCAGCAGAAGCTGCACCGCGTGCCGCGCGAGAGCGAGATTGCCGAAGAAATGGGCATGACCCTGCCCGACTACCAGCACCTGCTGGCCAAGGTGCGCGGCACCCAGCTGGTGTACCTGGAAGACATCAGTGGCAATGGCGACGACGACGACGGCTTCCTGGATCGCCACATGGGCGACCACGAGGCCGACCCATCGGCGAAGCTGCAGGACCACCGCATGCGCACCGCGCTCGTGGCCGCCATCAAGGTGCTGCCCGAGCGCGAGCAGCAGATCATGAGCATGTACTACGAGCACGACATGAACCTGAAGGAAATCGCCGCCGTGCTCGGCGTGACCGAGTCGCGCATCTGCCAGCTGCACAGCCAGTCGATTGCAAGACTTCGGGCCAAACTGCGCGAGCACTGAGCCGCGCGGCCAGCCCGCCGCCTGAACCTTCACCCATTGCAGTCACTCGCCTCTGCCTTTAGAGTGAGCGAAATTTTCCTGGACTGGTGCTGAAGCGAAAGGAAGCTGCATGTCGGGTGGAGACTGGAAGGAACTGTTCAACGCCGCGTGCGAAGGAGAGATCGAGCTGGTGCGTTACCACGCCAGGAATGGCGTGGACCTCGATTACGCGCACCCCGAGTTTCTCTCGACGCCGCTGGTGGCCTGCATCCTCGCGGGGCAGCCGGCGGTGGCCCACCTGCTGCTGGACGAGGGAGCCAATCCGCTGTTGCATTCCGAGTTCGACGGTGTCACGCCGGTGCAGGCCGCACGGCAGCTGGGGCTGACGGACGTGGAAGTGCGCCTGCGTTCCCTGGGTGCGCCGGAGCCGGTGGTACCCGGCCTGCTGGGAGGAGGCTGGTGGGGCCAGGCGCTCTGGGACCGCATGCCCTGGCGCGCGGTGCCGCGTCGCTGGCTCTGACACCGCATCCCTTCCCGGTTCTCTTCAACACTCACGTTGCCAACGTGCATTCCATGATCGACATTCAGGCCCTTCAAAAACTTCTCGATCCCCTGTTTCCTGGCCTCATGGGCGTGCGGCTGCTGGAACTGGCGCCCGACCGCGTGGTGGCCGAGCTGGAGGTGCGGCCCGACCTGTGCACCGCCGGCGGCATCATGCATGGCGGCGCCTACATGGCGTTCGCCGACACCTTGGGTGCGGTCGGCACGGTGATCAATCTGGCACCGGGTCACCACACCACGACCACGGATTCGAGCACCAAGTTCATTGCGGGGGCCAAGGTGGGCACCACGGTGAAGGGCGAGAGCGTGGCGCTGCACCGGGGCCGCACCACGATGGTCTGGGAGACCCGCATCACCAACGCCCAGGGCAAGCTGTGTGCGGTGGTGTCGCAGACGCAGCTGGTCATGGAAACCCGAGGCTAGGTCGTGCTGTTTCGCACGCGCGCCGGCCAGGGTGCTGCCAGATAATCCAGAGCGCTGACCACGCTGGCAGTGTCTTTTGAATGAAGGTTTCCATGCGCTTGCACCTCTTCGCCCTCGCACTCGTCTCCCTCCTCGTTGCCGGCTGCGGCACCCAGTTGAAGGTGGCGCCCGTCGACCCGCAAACCGGACTCATCAAGTCGGAGAAGGGCACCGTCATCGAGGCCACTGTGGTCACTTCCCGCAAGTTTGCGCTCGCACAGCACAAGGGCATGGCCTTCGTATCGGGTGGCGGCACCTACGCCGTGGACCAGATGCGCGCCCTGGGCTACTTCGACCAGGTGGTGAGCTACGACGATCTGCAGAAGATCGTGATCGCCAACCGCCTGCAGGAGCAGGTGCCCAGCCTGAACGAGCCGATCGGCCTGAACAAGCTCTACCGCGCCTACAAGCCTTTCCTGTGGGTGCATTTCAAGCGCGTCCCGCGAGAAAACAAGACCTACCTGCAGCTCGTGGCCATCAACCCCGACACGCTGGATGAGGTGTTCGTGAGCGAGGTCCATCTGGATTTCGTGTGGGCTGGCGTGAACGACCAGAACGCGCGTTATCCGCTCTTCAACGCGTTCAACCGCTGGGTCCAGCAGAACCGTTGAACATGACACGGCCACAGCCTTTCTTCCGAGAGGCTGGCGACGGCCCAGGGGTGGTGTGCCTGCATTCGAATGCCAGTTCGTCCAGCCAGTGGCGCAGCCTCATGGATCGCCTCTCGCCACGCTTCCGGGTGGTGGCGCCCGATTCGTACGGCTCGGGCAAAAGCCCGGACTGGTCGTCCGACCGCACCATCTCGTTGCGCGATGAAGTGGACTTCGTGGAGCCTGCGCTCGAGCGGGCTGGCTCTCCGCTGGTGCTGGTGGGGCATTCGTATGGCGCGGCCATTGCACTGATCGCCGCCCTGGCCAACCCGCAGCGCGTGCGCGCCCTCGTGCTGTACGAACCCACGCTGTTCTCGCTGCTGGAGGCCGAGCGACCCTCCCCCAACGAGGCCGACGGCATTCGCCATGCGGTGGCTGCGGCGGCCGCCGCGCTGGACGCCGGCGACGAGGACGCGGCCGCGCGCCATTTCATCGATTACTGGATGGCCCCCGGCAGCTGGCAGAAGACCCCCGAAGAACGCAAACCCGCCATGGCCGCTTCGGTCCGGGCGGTGCGCCGCTGGGCCCACGCGCTGATCACCGAGCCCACACCGCTGGCGGCGTTTCGAGGGTTGCAGGTGCCGGTGCTCTACATGGTGGGCGAGCGGTCCACCGCCTCGGCGCATGGCGTGGCGCGCCTGCTGGGCTCAGCGCTGCCTCAGGTGGAGATGCGCCGTTTCGACCGGCTCGGCCACATGGGGCCGATCACCCACGCGGAGTTGGTGAACGAGGCTATCGAGGGGTATCTGGATGGGCTGGCGTGACTGTCTTTGACCCGTGTCCCCAGAAAAACAAAACGGCCCTCAAGGGGCCGTTTTTTCATGGAGAAGGTACCGCTCAGGCGCGCAGGAAACCCCGGCCTGCGCCACCCATGGCGTTGGGCTTGACGATGCGGCCGTAGGTGGGTTGCTGCTGCAGGGCCTGCTGGGGCAGCAGGCTGCCCACGGCGCGTTCGCTCTGGGCGTTGGCGCGCAGCACGGCCGAGCGCAACTGGGCGAAGCGCTGGGCGGCGTTCTGCATGTCGTGCCGCAGGGTGCTCCCGGGCGCGGCGAATTCGCTGGTCTTGGGGGCCTGCTGCAGCACCGACTGCATGGTCGCGCTGGCCAGCTCGACGCCAGTCGCATCGCCCTTGAGCAACGCGGTTTCCAGGGTGTCCAGGCTGGCTTGCAGCGTGGCGATCCAGGGGTGGGCGTTGTTCGCAGGCGAGTGGTTCATGGCGATGGCTCGGTTTAAAAAATCAGGCTCGTGCCCCTGACAGCATTTCGGCCGCATTGGCCAGCATCTTGTCGGCGATGGCTTCGGCGTTCACCTGGAACGTGCCGTTGGCGATCGACTGCCTCATGGCTTCCACCTTCTCGGCGTTGAACACTTCACCGCCGCCGCCCGGGCCCATGGCCGAGACGGTGGAAGGCGATAGCGTCACGGTGACGCCGGCCGCTGCAGGCGCGCCAGAGGCAGCGCCAGTGGCGGCAGGCGAGCCGGCGACGGGCTTGTCGGCCGCCTTCTGCGGGCCGCCGGCGACGGAACCAATGTACGAATCGGGTGAAGAATCGACTTTCATTTCACGCTCCAGACCCTGGTTTCAGGGCAATGTCATGAAACTATCGACCGGGGTTGAGCGAACTTTAAACATATTTGCTGCGCAGTCTTGCGCAATCCGTCACGGCCCGGAGCAGGTGGCAGATGCCCGGCTCAAAGTGCCAACTCGACGGTCTGGTCGGCCTGCACCAGGCCATTGACCACCTTGCCGCCGGGCAATCGAATCCGGGCGTTCTGGCCCACCAGGCCGGTGGTCATGGCCTGGCCGCTGGCGCTGATGCGAAACCCACCGCTGCCCCCCATCACCCGCACCTGCGCGCCGGCTTCAAAGGCCTTCATGGGACGCACCATGTGCTCGCGCAGCGCCTGGCCCGGGGTGAGTGCAAAAGCAGTCTCCTGGCCCACCCAGCGTTCCGGCGCGGCCAGCACACCCGCACGGTGGGCTGCCCAGTCCACTTCGGACAGTTCGGCATCTTCTTGAGTGAGGGTGGCGCCCGCGCCCACGGGACGCTTGAGCACCCAGGCGGGACCGAATGCTTTCACGGTCACGGGCAGATAGACGCTCCAGCGGCGCGCCCCTTCCACGCAGCGCAGGCCGATGCGGCTGCGGCCCCACAGGCGCGAGCCCGGCGGCATGAAAGCTTCCACCTTGTCGCAGGGGGCCAGTCGCAGGCGGCTGTCGAGCGAGCCCACATCCACTTCGGTGCGCAGCGGGGCGGTGCCATCGGCAGGCAGGGCGGCGGCCAGGGCGGGTTGAATCCAGTCGCGTGCGGTCTGCTCCAGCACCCCGGCTTCACTGGCACGGGCCGCGTTGCCCACGAACAGGAACAGGAAAAGGCACAGGAACGCCAGCAGCAGGCCAGGCCAGTTCGCGCCAGGGGCGGCGCGGCGTGGGGTGCAAACGGCGTTCGACATGGGCATCTCCTGGGGTGTTCTGGCGGGGGTCAGGGGAGCACTTTAGGCGCGGCTGGGCCAGTGCAAAGGCGGGAAATGCCTTGCAAAGCGGCGCTTGTTCGGCGCATTGCCGACCCTCAAGATTTCCATAATTCCTTCACGCCCCGGTCCCGGTACCGGCCACCCAACCCGTGCAGAGGTGAACATGCTTGAACAGATGACCGCGAAGCTGGACTTCCATGCCAACGCCCTGTTGCTGCGCTCGCAGCGCCAGCAGGTGATTGCCAGCAACATCGCCAATGCCGACACCCCGGGCTACGTGGCGCGCGATTTCGACTTTGCGCAGGCGCTCAAGAACGCTTCCGGCGGTCTGGGTGGTTCCAGCGTGGCCGCCACCGATGCGCGGCACATGAGCCTCGGCGGTGGCCAGGGCGGCAAACCCGATCTGGCCTACACGGTGCAGACCCAGCCCAGCCAGGACGGCAACTCGGTCGATCTCGACCGCGAGCGTGCCAGCTTCGTGGACAACAGCGTGCGCTACGAATCCACGCTGCGTTTCATCAACGGGCATGTCAAGACGATGCTCAGCGCCATCACCGGCCAGTGACCTGAAAGGAACCAGCCATGTCGATGTTTTCCATTTTCGGTGTCTCGGGCAGCGCGGTCAGCGCGCAGTCTCAGCGCCTCAACGTGGTGGCCAGCAACCTGGCCAACGCCGACGCGGTGGCCGGGCCGGACGGCCAGACCTACAAGGCGCGCCACATCCTGTTCCAGACCGAGCCCATGGGCGGGCAGGGCAATGCCGGCGTGTCCGTGAAGGACATTGTGGAGAGCCAGACGCCAGGCCGCCGCGAATACCAGCCCGCTCACCCGAGCGCCGATGGCGAAGGCTACGTGACCCATTCCAACGTGAACCCGGTGGAGGAGATGGTGAACATGATCTCCGCCTCGCGTTCGTACCAGAACAACGTCGAGGTCATGAACACGGCCAAGTCGCTGCTGCTCAAGACCCTGCAGATGGGTCAATAAACCATGTTCATCCAGCCCCTCGACCTCACCTCGCTCGGCACCACGCCGGGCAGCACCACCGGCACGTCCGCCAAGAACAACATGGACCCGGCGGCCTCGCAAGACCGCTTCCTGAAGCTGCTGGTGGCGCAGCTGAACAACCAGGATCCGCTGAACCCGATGGACAACGCGCAGATGACGACTCAGATGGCGCAGATCAACACGGTCAGCGGCATCCAGGAACTCAATGCCACGCTCAAGGGCATGGCCACGCAGTTCTCCTCGGCCACGCAGCTGCAGGGCACCTCGCTGATCGGCCGCGAAGCGCTGTTGCCCGGCTCCACGCTCGCCTTCAAGGGGGACAACGCCAAGGCCGCTTTCTCGCTCGACGCCAACGCCACCGAAGTGCGCGTGGACATCATGGGCACCAACGGCGAAGTGATCGACACGCTGGAGATGGGCGCCATGAACGCCGGCCTGCACGGCTTCGACTGGAATGCCGCCGGCATCGACCCGGCCACCGTCAAGGGTTTCCAGGTGCGTGCGCTCAATGGCAGCCAGTCGGTCAGCGCGCTGGCGCTGCAACGCCTGTCGGTCGATTCGGTGAGCTTCTCATCGGGCTCCATCCAGATGCTGCTGCAGGACGGCAGCTCGCGCACCTACGACCAGGTTCTCGCGTTCATGTGAACGCCAGGCCCATCCGTATTCCTCACCCCATTTCTCACCTCGTTTCCCCCTCAAGGACATCACCATGGCATTCCAGCAAGGTCTCTCCGGTCTGAACAGCGCCAGCCGCAACCTCGACGTCATCGGTCACAACATCGCCAACGCCAACACGGTCGGCATGAAGACCTCGCGCGCTGAGTTCGCCGAGCTCTACGCGAGCTCGGTCAATGCCGCTGGTGGCAGCAACAAGGGCATCGGCGTGACGGTGGCCACCGTGTCGCAGCTGTTCACGCAGGGCAACATCACCGTGACAGGCAACGACCTGGACCTCGCCATCAACGGCAACGGCTTTTTTGAGGTGACGCAGCCCAACGGCACGATGGCCTACACCCGCGCCGGCATGTTCAAGCTCGATCCCGACGGCAACATCATCAACCAGCAGGGCGGCCGCCTCATGGGCTATCCGACCGACTCCGATGGCAACCGCCTGAGCTTCGACAGCCAGCCGCTTTCGCTGCCCACCGGCGCTCCGATCCCGGCGCGCCAGACCAGCAACGTGATGGCCGAGTTCAACCTCGACGCCCGCGCGCCGATTGCTTCCACCGTCACGCCGCCTACCCCCATCACCACCTACGGCACCTCGATCGTGGCCTACGACCCGCAAGGCATGGAAGTGCCGGTGGGCCTGGCGTTCACCAAGACGGCGAACAACACCTGGGAGGTTTACACCACCGTCAACGGCGGAGCGCCCACGCCCTTCGCCCCTCCGCTGGAGCTGAACTTCAACTCCGATGGTTCGCTCGACCCGGCCTCCATCACGCCGATGCCCACGATCACCCTGGCCTCGCCCAACGATCCCACCGTCACATTCCCGGTCACGCTCGACCTCACCCAGGCCAGCCAGTACGGCACCAGCTTCGCGGTGCACAACCTCGACCAGGACGGTTACTACCCGGGCGAGTTCGTGGGCCTCACCATCGACGAGAGCGGTGTGGTCACCGGCAGCTACTCGAACGGCGAGACGCGCGCGGCCGGCCAGGTGGCGCTGGTCAACTTCCGCAACACGCAGGGCCTCTCGCCCTCCAGCGGTGGCAACTGGTCGTCCACCTTCGCTTCCGGTGAACCGGTGCGCGGCGAACCTGGCTCCGGCAACTTCGGTGGCATTCGCGCTGGCGCGCTGGAAGACTCCAACGTCGACCTCACCGGCGAGCTGGTGAACATGATGACCGCGCAGCGCGCCTACCAGGCCAACGCGCAAACCATCAAGACGCAGGACCAGGTGTTGAGCACGCTCCTCAACATGCGTTGATGCACGCCTGACCTGAATCGAATCCAAGGAGCCCCGCATGGACCGCATGATCTACACCGCGATGACCGGCGCCAACGCTGCGCAGCATCGCCAGCAGGTGTTGTCCAACAACCTGGCCAACGCGT
This sequence comes from Hydrogenophaga sp. IBVHS1, assembly GCF_002127265.1. Taxonomy (GTDB): domain Bacteria; phylum Pseudomonadota; class Gammaproteobacteria; order Burkholderiales; family Burkholderiaceae_C; genus Hydrogenophaga. The sequence continues at coordinate 375,331 of NZ_NFUU01000001.1, forward strand.
CCACGCCCGGGTTCCGTGCCGAGCTCTCTACCTTTCGCGCCGTGCCGGTGCGCGGCGACGGTGCGACCACGCGCGTGTTTGCACTCGAGGCCACGGCGGGCCACTCCAACCTGCCGGGTGCGGTCACCGAGACCGGGCGCAACCTCGATGTGGCCGCGCAGGGCAATGCGTACTTCGCCGTGCAGGCGTTCGACGGCACCGAGGCCTACACTCGCGCCGGTGCGCTTGAAGTCAACACCGACGGCACCCTGGTCAACCCGCAGGGCATGCCGATGCTGGGTGACGGCGGACCGATTGTGGTGCCCGAAGGTGCGCGCGTGGACATTGCCACCGACGGCACCGTGAGCACCCGCGTGGGCGAAGAACCGCCGCAGACCGTGGGGCGCCTGAAGATGGTGGTGCCCGATGAAGACAACCCGCTGCGACGCGGCGCGGACGGCCTGTTTCGCGGCGTCGAGGGCGACCCGCTGCCCGCCAGCGATGTGGCCCGCCTGCAGGACGGCGCCATCGAAGGCTCCAACGTGAATCCCATGGAAGCCATGATCGGCATGATCGCCGTCGCTCGCCAGTTCGAGGTGCAGATGAAGATGCTGCAGAACGGCGAAACCAATGACAAGACCGCCAGCCAACTCCTCAGCATGAACGGCTGAACAAGGAAGAAACACCATGATCAATTCCCTGATGATTTCCAAGACCGGCATGCAGGCGCAGCAGATGCAGCTGGACGTGATCTCCAACAACCTGGCGAACGTGTCCACCACCGGTTTCAAGCGGGCCACCGCGGTGTTTGAAGACCTCATGTACCAGAACCTGCGCCAGGTGGGTGCCAATTCGGCCGAGCAGGCCGAGCTGCCCACCGGTCTGCAGGTGGGCCTGGGTGTGCGCACTGTGGCCACCACGCGCAACTTCAGCCAGGGCAGCATGCAGCAGTCCGACAACCCGCTGGACCTGGCCGTCAACGGCAACGGCTTCTTCCAGGTGGAAATGCCCGACGGCACCACCGCCTACACGCGTGATGGCAGCTTCAAGCCCGATGCGCAAGGCCGCATCGTCACCTCCAGCGGCTACCCGCTCACCGCCGGCATCACCGTGCCAGCCGAAGCGCAGAGCATCACCGTTTCCAGCGATGGCGTGGTCACCATCAAGATGCCCGGCAACGCCGCGCCGCAGCAGGTGGGCGTGATCGAGCTGGCCAGCTTCATCAACCCGGCCGGCCTGGAACCCATGGGCCAGAACCTGTATGCCGAAAGCCTGGCTTCGGGCAACCCCATCAACGGCGCTCCCGGCTCGGCCGGCATGGGCACCCTGATGCAGGGCTTCGTGGAGACGTCGAACGTCAACGTGGTGCAGGAGCTGGTGACCATGATCCAGACCCAGCGCGCGTACGAGATGAATTCCAAGGCCATTCAAACCTCGGATCAGATGCTGCAGCGCCTGAGCCAGCTGTAAGGACCCGCCATGCGCATTGCCCTCACTTTGCTGCTCGCCGTGCTCGCCACGGGTTGCGAGACCTTGCAGCGCACGCCTCAGGTCGATCTGGTGCCCGCTGCGCCGGTGCGGTATGCGCAGGCGCCCACGCTTGCCGCGCCCGCCACCACGGTGTCGCCCAGCGGTGGCCTGTTCCAGGCGGCCAGCTACCGGCCGGCGTTTGAAGACCCGCGCGCGCGCCTGCCTGGCGACACGCTCACGATCCAGATCACCGAGCGCATCAGCGCCAGCCAGAGCTCGTCGGCCTCCATCGACCGCAGTGGTGAGGCCGCTGCCGGCGTGTCGGCCATTCCTTTCATCAGCCCGGGCAGTTCGCTGCTGGGCAAGCTCGATGTGGGCGCCAATTCGTCGAACAAGTTCTCGGGCGACGGCAGCACGCAGAGCGCCAACACGTTCTCGGGCTCCATCACCACCACGGTGCAGGAAGTGCTGCCCAACGGCCACCTGCTGGTGGTGGGGGAAAAGCAGATCGGCGTGAACCAGAACGTGGACGTGCTGCGCTTCTCCGGCACGGTCGATCCAAAACAGATCCGGCCCGGCAACGTGGTGGCTTCCACGCAGGTGGCCAACGCACGCATCGAGTCGCGCGGGCGCGGCGCGCAGGGCGAAGCGCTCTCAATTGGCTGGCTGGCACGGTTCTTTTTGACGGTTCTGCCGTTCTGACCCAGAACCACAATGGACCACGGCCTCTCGTCATAGGAACCTCGCGGTGAAACTCTTTTCTCCTCTCATGCGCACGCTGGCTTTGCTCTTGCTGACGGTGGCCTTGCCTGCCGCGGCGCAGGCCATCCGCGTCAAGGAAATAGCGTCGGTGCAGGGCGTGCGCTCCAACCAGCTCACGGGGTACGGCCTGGTGGTCGGTCTCGACGGCACGGGCGACCAGACCACGCAGATGCCCTACACCTCGCAGAGCCTGAACAACTACCTTCAGCAACTCGGCCTGTCGTTGCCGCCGGGTGCGAACATGCAGCTCAAGAACGTGGCGGCCGTCATGGTCACGGCGCAGCTGCCCGCTTTCGCCCAGCCGGGCCAGACGATCGATGTCACCGTCTCCTCTGTCGGCAACGCCAAGTCGCTGCGTGGCGGCACGCTCATCACCACGCCGCTCAAGGGCGCGGACGGTGAAATTTATGCGCTCGCACAAGGCAACTTGCTGGTCGGCGGCGCGGGTGCTTCGGCTGGAGGCAGCAAGGTCCAGATCAACCACCTGAGCGCGGGGCGTGTGCCCGGCGGCGCGCAGGTGGAGCGCGCGGTGGCCACACCGTTTGCGCTCGGCGACACCATCGACCTCGGCCTCAGCACCAACGATTTCCAGACCGCCAGCCGGGTGACCGACGCCATCAACAAGACCATGGGGGCCGGCGTGGCCAGCGCGGTGGACGGTCGCGTGGTGCGCCTGCGTGCGCCGGCCGATCCGTCGGCCCGCGTGGGATTTCTGGCCAGGGTGGAAGAGGTTCGGCTGGATGCCGCCGTGCCAATGGCGCGCGTCATCATCAATTCGCGCACCGGCTCCATCGTCATGAACCAGGCCGTCACCCTGAGCGCCTGCGCGGTGTCGCACGGCAATCTGTCGGTGAGCATCAGCTCCACGCCCGTCATCAGCCAGCCCAATCCGCTGTCGGTCGGTGGGCAGACCGTGGTGGCCGAGAAGGCCAACATCCAGATCAGCCAGGACAAGGGCTCGCTCATCAAGATCGATGCCGCGCCGCAACTCTCCGACGTGGTTCGCGCGCTCAATTCGCTCGGCGCCACACCGCAGGACCTGCTCGCCATCCTGCAGGCCATCAAGGCATCGGGCGCCATGAACGCCGAGCTCGAAGTGATCTGATCATGAGCATGTCGCCCCTGACGCCGCAAGGCCTCGCCGCCGACCCGACAGCGCTGAACGCGCTGCGTTACGGCTCGGGCAAGGGCAACGACAAGGCCGCGCTCAAGGAAGCCGCCAAGCAGTTTGAATCGCTGTTCATGCGCGAGCTCATCAAGAGCATGCGCGAGGCCACGCAGAAGTCGGGCCTGATGGATGGCGAAGGCAGCGACATGGGCACGGACTTGCTGGATCAGCAGTTTTCGGTGCAGCTCTCGGGCCTGCCGGGCGGGCTCTCGGAAGCCATCGAACGCCAGCTGGCGCGCCAGATGAAAGGTGTTGATGCCGAGGCCGGCCCGTTGCCCAAGACCGGTGAAGCCAGCACCGTGGGTCGCGCCAGCGCCGGCCCGCGCCAGGCCGGGTTTGTGGAAGAGCACAGCGCGGCCGCTGCCGAAGTGGCGCGCGAATCGGGCATTCCGGCCAGCTTCATGATTGGCCAGGCCGGTCACGAAACCGGCTGGGGCCGCAGCGAAATCCGCCACGCCGATGGCGCGCCATCGCACAACCTCTTTGGCATCAAGGCCACGGGCAACTGGAAGGGCAAGGTGGCCGAGATCACCACCACCGAATACATCGATGGCGAGGCGCGCAAGGTCACGGCGAAGTTCCGCGCCTACGACTCCTACGCCGATTCCTTTCGCGATTACGCCCAGCTCATCAGCCAGAGCCCGCGCTACGGCCAGGTGATGGAGCAGCTCGGTTCGGTGCAGGGCTTTGCCAGCGGTTTGCAGAAGGCGGGTTACGCCACCGATCCCCAATACGCCGCCAAACTGAGCCGCGCCATCAACACCACCCTGAACCTGCAGCGCGCGCAGGGCTGAAAGAGGCACGTCATTCATGTCATCGCTGAACATCGCCACCCGCGCGCTCACCAACAACCTGGCGGCCCTGCAGGTGGTCGGCCACAACATCGCCAACGTCAACACCGCGGGCTATTCGCGGCAGAACGTGGAGCTCGTATCGTCCGGCTACCAGAAGATGGGCAATGGCTACTTCGGCAAGGGCATGGACATCGCCACGGTGGAGCGCGCACACAACGAATTCCTGACCCGCGAGGCGCGCACCAGCGGCGCGGTGGCGGCGTCCGATGCGCTGCGCCTGGCCCGACTGGAGCAACTGGAGGCCGCGTTCCCCACCGGCACCGGCGGCCTGGGTGCTGCCATGAACGACATGCTCAATGCCTGGAGCGATGTGTCGTCCTCGCCCGGCAACCTCACGGCGCGCGTGGTCACCATTGCGCGCGCTGAAGAATTTGCCTCTCGCCTGCGCAACACCGCAGGTACGCTGGATGCGCTGGCCGCCAGCACGCAGCAGCAGGTCGGTGGTTCGGTGAATTCGATCAACGCCATGGCCAAGGAATTGGCCCGGATCAACCAGCGCATCACCGAGGCCGGCGGCCAGACGCATGTGCCCAACGATCTGCTCGATCAGCGCGACCAGCTCCTGCGCGACCTCGGAAAACAGGTGCAGATCAGCACGGTGCAGGCCAACAACGGCACCGTCAGCGTGTTTGTAGGCGGCAGCCAGCCTCTGGTGCTGGGCCAGACCGCGAACCAGCTCGCCGTCACCCGCGACCCGGCCGACCGTTCGCGCGTCGGCATCGCGTTCGTGCAGGGTGGCGTGACCACGCCGATCGACAGCGCCACGCTGGGCGGAGGCGAGCTCTCAGGGCTGATGAACTTCCTCAACAAGGATCTGGTCGACGTGCAGAACCTGCTGGGCCGCATGGCCCTGGCCACGGCCAGCACCGTCAATGCCCAGCACGCGCTGGGCGTGGATCTGCAGGGCAACCCGGGCCAGAATTTCTTTGTGCCTCTCCCAGCCACGCAGGGCACTGCCGCGGCCGCCAACGGTGGCACCGGCGCTGTGAGCGCCAGCGTGAGCAACCCGGCGGCGCTGATGGCGTCGGACTACGAAGTGCGCTTCGAGGCGGCGGGCGTCAGCGTGGTGCGCCTGTCCGACGGCAACGTCACGTCGGTGCCCGCACTGCCGACCGAGGTCGATGGCCTCACCTTCAACCTTGACACCGCTGGCGCCGTGCCGGGCGACAGCTTCCGGGTGCGACCCTTCGAGGCCGCCGCCCGCAACCTGCAGCTCGCCATCGGCTCGCCCGATCGCCTGGCCGCCGCGAGCCCGGTGCTGGTGACGCCCGGCACCGGCAACAACTCCGGCCTGAGCGTGGAAAGCCTCTACGCCAGCAGCGCATCGGCCAACCTCACCGATCCGGTGACCATCACCTTCCTTGCCGATGGCAGCTTCACCGCCACGGGCCTCGGCCCGGGCAACCCCGCGCCCGACAACCCGGGTCCGCCGGCGAGCTACAACTTCACGCCCGGCGAGGCCTTGGTCTTCAACGGCTGGAGCCTCACCCTGCGCGGCAGCCCCACCGCCGGCGACAGCTTCAGCGTGGGTGCAGCGCCGCCGGGCTCGACCAGCCAGAACGCCGGCAACGCCACCGCCATGCTTGCTCTGCGCGACCGCGCCACCTTTGAAGGCGTGGCGCTGGCCGATGGCTACGTGAGCCTTTTTTCCGATGTGGGCACGCGCGTGCAGGGTGCGCAGTTCGCGGCAGAGTTCTCCAGCCAGGTGGCCACCACCGCCGAGACCGCCCGCGCCAACGTGGCCGGCGTGAACCTGGACGAAGAGGCCGCGCGGCTCCTGCAATACCAGCAGGCCTACCAGGCCTCGGCCAAGTTCCTGCAGGTTGCGCAAAACACCTTTGACAGCCTCCTGCAATCGATCGGCCGATAAGGAAGAAGACCATGCGAGTTTCCACCGCCAACGCCTACGACAACACCGTGGCGCTGCTCACGCGGCGTCAGGCCGAGCTCTCCAAACTGCAGGAAAACCTGGCCACCGGCAAGCGCGTGCTGCGACCCAGCGACGACCCGGTGGCCGCCACGCTGGCCGAGACCGCCGCGAACCGCCTCTCGCGCACCCAGGCCGACCTGCGCGCGCTCGACGCTTCCACCACCAGCCTGCAGCAGGCCGAGAGCGGCCTGGCCGAATCGAGCGAGCTGATCATCAAGGTGCGCGACCTGCTCGTGACCGCCGGCAACGCCACCTTCACCGCCAGCGAACGCGAAGACGTGGCGAAACAGCTCGAAGGCCTGCGCGAACAGCTCATCAGCGTGGCCAACCGCAAGGACAACGCCGGGCGCACGCTGTATGGCGGCCTGGGTGGTGCGGCCACGCCGTTTGTGGACCTCTATGGCCCCAGTGGTTCCGGTGTGCAGTTTCAGGGCCAGCGCGGCCAGGCCGCAGCGGGAGCCGCCTCGTTGCCGCAGGCGCTCGATGGCGAGGCCATCTGGATGCGCGTGCCGCAAGGCAATGGCAGCTTCACCATCGGCCTGAACCCGGGCAACACCGGTGGCCTCAGCACCGACATGGGCGCGGTGGCCGATCCCACCCTGCTCACCGGCGACGACTATCGCATCGACATCGCCGACGTGGCCGGTGTGTTGCAGTACACCGTGACCAACACCACCACCGGCACGCCGGTGGCCGGCCACACCGGTGTGCCCTACGTGGCGGGCGCGACCGTCAGCTTCGACGGCCTGTCGCTGCAGATGCGTGGCACGCCCGCCGCCGGCGACAGCATCGACGTGGCACCGGTGAGCGGACCGACCGATATTTTCCAGGTGGTGCAGAGCGCGGTGGACGCGCTGCGCAGCGGCACCGCCGGCAACAGTGGTGCGCTGTCGCAGCAGCTGGCGCGCGCCATGACCGAGCTCGACGCAGGCCACGACCGTGTGCTGCTGGCGCGCGGCCGCGCCGGCGAGTGGCTCAACCGGGCCGATTCGCTCAATGGCCTCATGGAAGACCGCAGCGTGGACCTGAAAGCCGAGAAAGCCAGGCTGGAAGAAATGGACATGGTGCAAGGCCTCTCGGACTTCAAATCGCAGGAGCTGGGTCTGGAAGCTGCCATCAAGTCGTATGCGCAGGTGCAGCGCCTCTCGCTGTTCTCTGCGATCGGATGAGGGCGTTCTGTTCATGCTGAGTCACACCGTTCTGGACAGTGTTGCGCTGGGCTACGAGCCCGTGTGGAACCGCTCGCGCGAGCTGGCGGCGGTGCGCCTGGGCGTGCGCGCGGTGCACCCGGAATCGGTCGATGCCACGCACCTCATGCAGGCGCTCGGCGACGACTGGCCCGCCAGCGCGCCAGTGCTCATCCTCGCGGTGGAAAGCCCGAAGCTGCTGCAACAGGCCATGGTCTGCCCGCCGGTGCACAACACCTGGCTGGAAGTGCCCGGCACCTGGTACGAAGACCCCGAAGCACTCGCCCGCCTCACAGCGGCTGCCAGGCGCGGCCACAAGTTGCTGCGCCGGACCGATCTGGAAGCGGTGCGAGGGCAGGGCGTGGCCCCGGTGGACACGCGCAACCTGCTGCGCCTCGGTGCCGAATCAGCGCCCCCGTCGGGGCTGAATGGCCAGCTGGTGGAAGGCATCACCAGTGCCACGCTGGCGCGCCAGTGCCTGGACCAGGCCGGTGCCTGGGGCGTGCTCGGCTGGCCCGACACCGATGTGTTGTACGCCCACCGCCACCAGCCCCTGAACTACGACGGCGACGTGATCCGCCAGGTGCTGCGCGCCACCGAAGATGAAGACGGTTCGCTCGAACACCTGGAACGCCTGGTGCGGCAAGACCCGGTGCTGGTCTACCGCATCCTGCTGCTCGTGAACTCGGCAGCCTACGGCCTGCGCCATGAAATCGCCTCATTGCGCCACGCGCTGATGATGCTGGGTTTCCGCGAACTCGGCCGCTGGCTCGTGGAACAACTGCCCAGCAGCGAACCCGACCGCGACCTCCACCCCGTGCGCTACGCCATGGTGATGCGCTCACGCCTCGCCCAGCACCTGCTGGCCACCGGCTCCGACGACAACCTGCGTGGCGAGGTGTACACCACCGCGCTGCTGGCCCAGCTCGACCGCCTGCTCCACCAGCCCCTGGGCGACCTGCTGCACCGCCTGCCGCTGGCCGGCCGCGTGTTCGACGCATTGCTGCGCCACGACGGGCCTTACCACCCCTTGCTGGATGTGGCGCGCGCGCTGGGCGAGCCCGGCCAGCTGCACCGCGTGCCCGCCATCTGCCATCGGCACGACGTGAGCCTGGAGCACGCCAACCGCGCGCTCATTCGCATGCTGGCCACCAGCCGGGACCACGCGAGCAAGCGCTCCGAGCGCTTGACCTAGCGGCGCGCGCTCCGAGCGCCCGCGCGGGTCACATGGCGGGGCCGCCCTGACCGCGGCGAGGGCCTGTTGTGCGAGCGTGCGGCCCTGGTGCACTTCGTGCGGCGCTGGCGTCCAGAATGGCCTGGTACTGAGGAACGGCAGCGCCGGCGGCACTGGCAGGCGCCGCAACAGGAACTGCTGGTGCTACGACTGCGGCTGCGGCCGTTGTCGCTGCCGCAGCGATCGCCGCGGGTGTCTTGTCGGTGCGCTCGCAGGCTTCCCACACGGCGCCGACCAGGGCCACGCGAGCGGTATCCCCGAGAAGGAACGCATCAGAAGCCAGATAGGTTTCTGCATCGGCTTCAGTGAAGCGATTCCGGTTGAGGGGGTCGGTAGGGGGCGGCCGACCGAGGTCACCGTCCAGATCCGGGCGCATGCAATTGCGCGCGGCCAATGCGGACAGCACACTCCCGGGAACAGGGCGCCCCGTCCCGGCATTCACAGCGCCGTCGGGCAGCCTGACAGGGCGCGTCTCGCCATGCGTGGTGTACGCCTCGAGCATGACGGGGCACTTCAGGTCACCTGCCAGATTGCGGGCGGATGTGTCGGCGCAGTCCCCAAGGGCCTCGACCACCGCCGTCATGAGCCGGCTCTGGTTGTAGACGAACAAGGCATTGAACACGAGCTCATGCTCATGGATTCCCGCCAGGTCGATGGGCGTCTGCCCGTGCTCATCTCGCGCGTTCAGATCTGCACCAGCCTCATGCAGCGCAGTGATCGCTTCGCCGCAGCCATGCTCTGCAGCGAGGTGGGCGGGGGTTTTTCCTTCCGGTCCTATCGCATTCAAATTTGCGCCGGCCGCATGCAGGGCGCTGATCATTCCCGCATGGTCGTCCTGAGCCGCCATGTGGGCGGGTGTTCGTTCATTCGGACCAGCCGCATCGAGATTCGCGCCTGCTTCATGCAAAGCGGTGATTGCTGCCTCGCTGACAAACTCGACCGCCAAGTGGGCAGGGGACCATCCATGCAGATCTGCCGCGTTCAAGTTCGCACCTGCCCCCTGCAGGGCGGTGATCGTTCCCGCACGGTCGTACTGAGCAGCGAGGTGGGCGGGGGCCCATCCATCTGGTCCCGTCGCGTTCAAATCCGCCCCTGCTGCATGCAGGGCGGTGATCGTTCCCGCATGGCCGCGCTGAGCTGCGAGGTGGGCGGGCGTCCACCCTTCGTCGTTTAGCGCGTTCACGGCCAGTTCCGGATCCGCCGCGAAAAGTGCGGCGATCATTTCAGAATGGCCATGCTCGGCAGCCAGGTGGGTGGGAGTGATTCCATTCGGCGCTGCCACGTTCAAACTTGCTCCAGCAGCCTGCATTTGAACAATGAGTGCCAGAGCCGTCGCCGTATCGCCAGTGCGGAGGGCATCCGCCAGTTCTTCGTTCATTCCTGCCTTCTCAGCGTTGCGGTTGCTCTGCCGAGCGGTGGCCCGCAGGCGTGTGCAGTGGGGCCGCTTTGGCAGAGGGTTTGAGTTTTGCTGCCAATTTATGCCGGCCGCCAGGTGTGCAGGGCGGCACAGCTTCAGACGCCATGCAGGTCGAACGGATTGACGGGCAGGGGCAAGCAGTCACATGGCGGCGCCGCCCTGATCGCGGCGAGGGCCTGCTGCACCAGCTTGCGGCCCGGATGCACTTCGTGCGGCGCTGGCGTCCAGAATGGCCTGGTACTGAGGAACGGCGGTACTGGCGGCACTGGCAGGCGCTGCAACAGGGCCCGCTGGTGCTGCGACTGAGGCTGCGGCCGTTGTCGCTGCCGCAGCGATCGCCGCGGGTGTCTTGTCGGTGCGCTCGCAGGCTTCCCACACGGCGCCGACCAGGGCCACGCGAACGGTATCCCCGAGAAGGAACGCATCAGAAGCCAGATAGGTTTCTGCATCGGCTTCAGTGAAGCGATTCCGGTTGAGGGGGTCGGTAGGGGGCGGCCGACCAAGGTCGCCGTCCAGATCCGGGCGCATGCAATTGCGCGCGGCCAATGCGGATAGCACGCTCCCGGGAACAGGGCGTCCCGTCGCGGCATTCACGGCGCCGTCGGGCAGCCTGACAGGGCGCGTCTCGCCATGCGTGGTGTACGCCTCGAGCATGACGGGGCACTTCAGGTCACCTGCCAGATTGCGGGCGGATGTGTCGGCGCTGTCCCCAAGGGCATCGACCACCGCCGTCATGAGCCGACTCTGGTTGTAGACGAACAAGGCATTGAACACGAGCTCATGCTCATGGATTCCCGCCAGGTCGATGGGCGTCTGTCCTTCCATAGTGGTCCACCTCATTCAGGTTTGCACCGGCAACACCCAGGGCAGCAATGGCTTCCGCATGGCCCTTCTGAGCCGCCAGGTGTGCGGGCGTCCGTCCATAGGGATTCGGCGTATTCAGATCTGCGCCATGTTGCTGCAATCGCTGGATGATGTCCCGGATGCTCTGACCGTCTTCGCTATGCCAGATGGCTTCAATCAGTTCGTCCATGTCTGTGCTGTTTTGTTTAAAAGAGAGATACCCGTGCTTTACGGTGTGGGGCCGCCCCGATCAGGGCGAGGACCGGCTGCTGCGCCCCCACCAGCCCCGGCTGCGGCGCCTGGGCCTTGGGCGGCGAGAATGGCCCGGAAATCACGAGGGGCTGAAGCCGCTGCGGCTGCCACCGTTTGCGCAGCCGCAGCGGCAGCCGCAGTGAGTGCCTTCGGTGACCGGTCGGTGTGCCGACAGGCCTCCCCCACCGCTGCGACAAGAGCCAGGCGAGCGGGATCGCCTTGAACAAAGCCCGGGGAGTTCAGAAAAGCCTGCACTTCTGCTTCTGAAAATTCGCGTTTGGTCAGGGGGTCCCTCGGGGGTGGTCGGCCGTGGACGGGGTGCACCTCAGGCCGCATGCACCGAAACGCTGCGATGGCCGACAACAAGCTGCCTGGGATGGTGCGACTCGTGCGGGCATCAAACCCATCGGGCAGCTTGACCGGCCGGGTGTTTCCGATCGAGGTGTACGGGTCGGTCGTGATCTGGCATGTCAGATCACCCTTCAAATCGCCATGCGACGGCTCTGAACTGCGATCGAGCGCATCGGTCACCTGGCCCAAGAGCGTGGGTTCTCCGAACTGGATCAAGGCCTCGGCCAAAGCCTGGTGCCCCCCGGACGCGGCCAGATCGGCGGGAGTGCATCGATGGATATCCTGCGCATCCAGGTTCGCGCCCGCAGCACTCAGGGCGGTGATGGTTTGCCAATGGCCCCCCTCGGCTGCAGCGTGGGCGGGGGTTCGTCCATCGCGATCCGCCATATCCATGTTCGCGTAGAGAATGCGCAGGTAGTTGACGATTTCCGCACGGCCCATATGGGCTGCCAGGTGGGCAGGGGTCCGTTCATAGGAGTCCTTCGCGTCCAGGTTCACGCCGGCCGCATACAGGGACGCAAAGACTCTCATGCCGCTCATTTGAGCTGCCCAGTGGGCGGGAGTCCGTCCGGTGGCATCCGGCGCATTCAGATCCGTGCCGGCCTCGTTCAGTCGCTGGATGATCGCCTGGATGCTCTGGTCATCCCGGCCATTCTTGATGGCTTCAATCAGTTCGTCCATGTCGGTGCTCTTATGTGTCCAAGGGAGATGGGGGATGAATGGGCGGCCCATTCACCTTCAGGCCTGCATTTGTGCCCTTACATGAGGATGCAGCCCCGATCAGGCCGAGGACCTGCTGCTGCGCCGCCACCAGCCCCGGCTGCGGCGCCTGAGCCTTGGGCGGCGAGAATGGCCCGGAAATCACGAGGGCCGGCAACTGCAGCCGCAGAGGCTGCCGCCGCCTGCGCAGCTTCAGCCGCAGCCGCAGTGAGTGCCTGCGGTGACCGGTCGGTCTGCCGACAGGCCTCCGCCACCGCTGCGACCAGTGCCATGCGAGCCGGATCGCCTTGAACGAAGCCCGGGGAACCCAGAAATGCATGCGCTTCTTCGGCGGTGAAAACGCGGTGGGTCAGGGGGTCCTTCGGGAGAACCCCGGCCACCTCGGGCTGCAGGCACCATGACGCCGCTGCGAGGGACAACACGCTGCCTGGCGTCGTGACGCGCCCTGTGCGGGCGTCCACCCCATCGGGGAGTTTGATCGGCCGGGTCTCTCCGCGCGTGGTGAACGGTTCGAGCGAAACGGGGCACCTCAGATCGACCGCCAGGTTGTTGTGCGCCTGATCGGTGCTCTCAATGAGGGCCTGGTGCACCTTGCCCATGAGCGCGCCTTCCCTGTAGAAAATCAAAGTTTGGGCGACAGCGTGGTGGCCATAGGATGCCGCGCGATCGGCGGGGGTTTCGTTTCGAAAACACCCCCCCGCGTCCAGCTCTGCGCCCGCAGCATGCAGGGCACTGATTGCTCCCGCATGGCCCCTGCGGGCCGCCATGTGGGCAGGTGTCCACCCTTCTCGATTCAAACCATTCTTCGCTGCGTTCAGATCCGCGCCGGCGGCATGCAAGGCGGCGATGACGCCCGCACGGTCCTCGTGAGCTGCCAGGTGGGCGGGGGTGAGTCCATCGCGATCCAGCGCATTCAGGTTCGCGCCGGCAGCATGCAGGGCGGCGATGGCTCCCGCACGGCCCATGTAAGCGGCTACGTGGGCGGGGGTCAGGCCATCGCGATTCAGCGCATTCAGGTTCGCGCCGGCAGCATGCAGGGCGGCAATGGCTGCCGCACCGTCACGTGCGACGGCCATGTGGGCGGGGGTCCGTCGATCTCGATCTGCCGCACTCAACTGCGCACCGGCAGCGGCCAAGGCGGCGATGGCTTCCAGATGGCCAAGCTGGGCTGCCAGGTGGGCGGGGGTCAGTCCATCGCGTTCCGGCGCATTCAGGTTCGCGCCGGCAGTATGCAGGGCGGTAATGGCTCCGGCATGGCCCCTGAAGGCTGCATGGTGAGCGGGAGTCAGTCCATCGCGATCCTGCGCATCCAGGTTCGCGCGGGCGGCATGCAGGGCAGCAATTGATTCCGCATGGCCCATGTTGGCGGCCATGTGGGCGGGGGTACATCCAGAGCGATCCGGCGCATTCAGGTTCGCGCCGGCACCGCCCAGCGCGGCGATGGCCTCAACATGGCCCTTCTCGGCGACAAGTTGAGCGGGAGTCCGTCCAGAGGGCTCCGGCGTATTCAGATCCGTGCCTGCCTCTTTCAGGCGCTGGATGATGTCCCGGATGCTTTTGTCGTCCCTGCCATTTGCAATGGCTTCAATCAGTTCGTCCATGTTGTGCTGTTTTTTTGTATCAAAGGGAGATGCCCGTGCTTTACGGTGAGGGACCGCCCCGATCAGGGCGAGGACCCGCTGCTGCGCCCCCACCAGTTCCGGCTGCGGCGCCTGGGCCTTGGGCGGCGAGAATGGCCCGGAAATCACGAGGGGCTGAAACCGCTGCGGCTGCCGCCGTCTGCGCAGCTTCTGCCGCAGCGGCAGCGAGTGCCTGCGCTGACCGGTCGGTCTGCCGACAGGCTTCTCCCACTGCTGCGACCAGAGCCATGCGAGCAGGGTCGCCTTGAACAAAGCCCGGGGAGTTCAGAAATGCTTGCGCTTCTTCGGCGGTAAAGACGCGCCTGGTCGTGGGGTCGGTCGGGGGTGGACGGCCATGGTCACCGGCCACGCCTGGCTGCATGCACCGAAACGCTGCTGCGGCGGACAACACGCTGCCTGGCGTCGTGACGCGCCCTGTGCGGGCATCCACCCCATCGGGGAGTTTGACCGGCCGGGTCTCTCCGCGTGTGGTGTACGGCTCGAGCAAAACGGGGCACCTCAGATCGATCACCAGGTTCTTGTGTGCCTGATCCGTGCTCTGGTTGAGGGCGTGGTGCACCTTTTCCATGAGCGCGCCTTCCCTGTAGAAGATCAAGGTTTCGGCGACAGCGTGGTGGCCATGGGATGCTGCGCGATCGGCGGGGGTCTCGTTTCTAAAACCCCCTGCCTCGTCCAGCTTGGCGCCAGCATCATGCAGGGCGTTGAGGGCTCCCGAATGGCCCCTGCGGGCTGCCATGTGGGCGGGTGTCCATCCTTCTGGATTCAACGCATTCTTCGCTGCGCTCAGATCCGCGCCGGCGGCATGCAAGGCGGCGATGACGCCCGCACGGTTCTCGTGAGCTGCCAGGTGGGCGGGGGTGAGTCCATCGCGATCCATCGCATTCAGGTTCGCGCGGCCAGCATGCAGGGCGGCGATGATGTCCGAATGCCCCATGCAAGCTGCCACGTGGGAAGGAGTCGATCCATCGAAACCCGGGGCATTCAGGTCCGCGCCGGCATGGCCCAGGGCGTCGATGGCTCCCACCTGGGCGCTCTGGACTGCCAGGTGGGTGGGGGTCCATCCGTCGAGACCCGTGGCATTCAGGTTCGCGCCGGCTTCGCCCAGGGCGGCAATGGCTGCCACATGGCCACGTGCGACTGCGATGTGGGCGGGTGTCCGTCCATCGCGATCCGGGGCATTCAGGTTCGCGCCGGCAGCACCCAGCGCGGCGATGGCTCCAGCATGGCCCCAGAGGGCTACGTGGTGGGCGGGTGTCAGTTCATCGCGATCCACCGCATTCATGTTCGCGCCAGCATCATGCAGCGCGGCGATGACAGTCGCATGGCCCATGGGGGCCGCCAGGTGGACGGGAGTCAGTCCATCGCGATTCACTGCATTCAGGTTCGCGCGGGCATCGCCCAGTGCGGCGATGGCTTCCACATGGCCGTACTGCACTGCCAGGTGGGCGGGAGTCAGTCCGTCGCGATTCACTGCATTCAGGTTTGCGCCGGCAGCATGCAGGGCTGCAACTGAATCCGCATGCCCTCTGTGGGCGGCCTGGTGGGCCGGGGTACGTCCTTTGCGATCTGCCGCACTCAACTGCGCACCGGCATCGCCCAACGCAGCAATGGCTCCCGCATGACCCTTCTCGGCCGCAAGGTGGGCGGAAGTCTGTCCCGAGGGATCCGCTGAGTCCAGATCCGTGCGTGCCTCCTTCAGGCGCTCGATGATTTCCTGGATGCTCTGGTCACTCCTGCCATTGGCAATGGCTTCGATCAATTCGTCCATCATGTCGGTGCTGTTTTGTGTCGAAGAGGGCAGGGGAATCAATGGGCGGGCAGCCATTCACCTTGAACCCTTGAATTTACCGAGGCCGCCTTGCGAGCGATGCAGTCATGCCCCAAGCGGCGTGCCGGCCGAACGGATTGACCTTCAAAGGTGTGCATTTGTTGAAGACCGCCATGCGGCCAGTCGTCGATGGCGCCAGGCGAGCGCGGGCGGAGTGCCCCGCGAGCTACCATCCGGCTCATGATTGCCACAGCGCCACAAACCACGCCCCACCACACCAG
The DNA here is from genome assembly GCF_002127265.1 of Hydrogenophaga sp. IBVHS1. Lineage (GTDB taxonomy): Bacteria > Pseudomonadota > Gammaproteobacteria > Burkholderiales > Burkholderiaceae_C > Hydrogenophaga. Next base: position 391,187 of record NZ_NFUU01000001.1, read on the forward strand.
CGCCCTGGTGCTGTTCTCGGGCGGGCAGGACTCCACCACCTGCCTTGCCCATGCCCTCTCGCGGTTCACGCGTGTTGAAACCATTGGCTTCGACTATGGCCAGCGCCATCACGTGGAGATGCAGGCGCGCCACGTGGTGCTGCGCGAGTTGCGCCAGCGCTTTCCGGCCTGGTCGGAGCGGCTGGGCGAAGACCATGTGCTGGATCTCGCCGTGCTGGGCAAGGTGAGCGAAACCTCGCTCACGCGCGACATGGCCTTTCGCATGGAAGAGAGCGGCCTGCCCAACACCTTTGTGCCCGGGCGCAACCTGCTCTTCATGACGCTGGCCGCCGCACTGGCCTACCGGCGCGGCATCCAGGTCATCGTCACCGGTGTTTGCGAGACCGATTTTTCAGGTTACCCGGACTGTCGCGACGACACCATGAAGGCACTGCAGGTGGCGCTTTCGCTCGGCATGGACCACCGTTTCCTGATCGACACGCCGCTCATGTGGATCGACAAGGCCGCCACCTGGCGCCTGGCGCATGAGCTGGGTGAGGCGGCCAGTCTGGTGGGCGGAGGCAACGCGCTGGTGAACCTGATCGTGGAGCACACGCACACCTGCTACCTGGGCGACCGTGAGCACCGCCATGTGTGGGGTTACGGTTGTGGGAGCTGCCCGGCTTGCGAACTGCGCGCCCGGGGCTGGCACGGCTACGTGGCGGCCAACCGGTAGCGCGCACCCGCTTCGCCGCCGGGTTCCAGCGTCCACTGCGCCTGGTGGAATTGCGCCACCGCAGGCCGGTGCGCGATCGACACCAGGGCGCCGTTGGATTCAGCCACCAAAGCCTGCAGACGCGCGTAGAGCGTGGCCTCTGCGGCTTCGTCCAGCGCGCTGGTGGCTTCGTCCACGAACAGCCAGCGCGGCTTCTTCAGCAAGGCGCGGGCAATGGCCAGGCGTTGCTGCTCACCGCCCGAGAGCTTCTGGCCCCAGGTGTCGTGTTCGTCCAGGCGTGCAGCCAGATCGGGCAGCAGGGCTTCGCGCAGCGCCTGCTGCAGGTCGGCGTCGCTGTACTTCGTGGCCGGCTCAGGGTAGGCCAGCGCATCGCGCAGAGAACCGTGCGGGAAGTAGGGCCGCTGCGGCAGGAACATGGCGCGTTCCGAAAAGTCCGCCGGCATGCGCAGGCGGCGCTCTGACCAGGGCCAGATGCCCGCCAGGCCACGGAACAAGGTGGATTTGCCGCTGCCCGATGGGCCTTTGACCAACACGGTGTCGCCCGGCGCAATGCGCAGGCCGTGGGCCGACAGCAGGGGCAGGTTGCCGGGCAAAGCGAGTTGCAGGTCGTCCAGCGCCAGCGCGTCTTCGGTGTTGGCGTTGGCCGCTGTGTCGGTGGCGGGCACGGCCAGCGCCTGGAAGCTTTCCTCGAAGCTGGTGATGCGGTCGGTGGTGGCGCGCCAGACGGCCAGGCTGCTGTAGTTGTCGACGAACCACGAGAGCGAGTCCTGCACACGGCCGAAGGCCGACGATATCTGGATCAGCTCGCCGAGCTGAATGGCGCCGCTGAAGAACCGTGGCGCGGCCACGATGAAGGGGAACACCACGGCGGCCTGGCCGAAACCATTGGTGAACCAGATCAGGCGTTTCTGTGCGTTGATGAGCTTCAGGTAGTTGGCCAGCAGGGTGGTGAAGCGCTCGCCAAGGTGTTGGCGTTCCACCGGCTCGCCCTTGTCCAGCGCAATGGATTCGCTGTACTCGCGCACGCGGACCAGGTGGTGGCGAAAGTCCGCTTCAAAACGCTGCTGCTTGAAGTTCAGCGCAATCTGCGGGCGGCCGATGTAGTGCGTGGCGATGCTGCCCAGCAGGCAGTAGAGCACTGCCATCCACACCATGAAACCGGGGATGGTGTATTCGCTGCCGTTGAACGAGAACGCGAAACTGCCCGAGAGTGTCCAGAGGATGCCGACAAAGCTCACCAGCGTGACCACCGCGTTGAGCAGCCCCATGGACAGCGTCACCGAGTAGCTGGTGAAGAGCTTCATGTCTTCGGCAATGCGCTGGTCCGGGTTGTCGGGCGGTGCGTCTTCACCCTTCGCAAAGCGCGAGACCTCAAGCTGGTAGAAGGCCTTGTTCGACAGCCAGCGGTCGAGGTAGTGGCCGGTCATCCAGGCGCGCCAGCGCATTTCCAGCAGCTGCGTCAGGTAGAAGCGGTAGACCGCGATGATGATGAAACCAAAGGCGAGGTAGGTGTAGCGGCCGAGTTCGCGCCAGAACGTTGCAGCGTCCTTGTTCTGCAGCGCGTCGTAGAACACCCGGTTCCACTCGTTGATCAGCACCAGCATGTAGACCGCGCCCAGGTTGAGCAGCACGATGGCCGCCAGCAGGCCGCGCGCTTTCCATTTCTCTTCCGAATGGAAGTAGGGCGCGGCGAGCCGGTGCACCTTGCCGGCAAATTCGCGGAAGCCTTTGAATTTCTCGCTCAAGCTCATGGGGTCACCTGTTCAGGGATTCGATATGCCGCTGGCCACATGGCCGGCGGGCACATGCATTGACGCCGACTCGATGTGGCCGGTCTGGTCGTCAAAGAAAAAATCGGGCTCGAACTCGCGCAGGAATTCACCCTTGGGCAGGCCACCGAGGAACATGGCTTCGTCGACCTCGATGTTCCAGTTCATCAGCGTGCGGATGGCGCGTTCGTGCGCCGGCGCGCTGCGCGCGGTCACCAGCGCGGTGCGCACGCGCATGAGCGGCGTGCCCTCGCTCTGCAGGCGGTGCAGGGCTTCGAGCAGTGGCTTGAACGGGCCGCCGGCCAGCGGCAGGCTGGCGTTGGTGGCCTCGTGCGCCTGGAAGGCCGAGAGGCCCTGCGCCTGGTACACGCGCTCGGCCTCGTCGGAAAACAGCACGGCGTCGCCGTCAAAGGCGATGCGCACCTCGTGCGGGTGCGCGGTGCCCGCATGCACCGACAGCGGGTACACCTGTGCGGCGGGCACGCCGGCTTCGAGCGCAGCGCGCACATCGGCGAGGTGGGTGGAGAGAAACAGGTTGGCCCGCAACGGGCGCAAATAGCGCCAGGGCGGCTGGCCGCGCGTGAAGCTGCCGCGCTGAATGGGCAGGCCGTAGTGCTGCGCCGAGCGGAACACCCGCATGCCCGACACCGGGTCGTTGCGCGAGAGGATGACCACCTCCACGCGCTGCGCATTCGCATCGTTGAAAGCCAGCAGCTTGTGCACCAGCGAGAACGCCACACCCGGCAGGGCGGGCTGGTCCAGCCGGTCCAGCTGCAGCTTCATGTAGGCCCGGTCGTCGCCGGTTTCGAAGACCTGGTTCTCTTCTTCGAAATCGAACAGCGCACGCGAAGAAATGGCAACGACGAGCTTGCCTTCGAGCGTCACGCCCATGTTCAGGTCACGAGCTGGTTGAGCTGGATGATCGGCATCAGCACGGCCAGCACGATCAGCATCACCACCAGGCCCATGCCCACGATCAGCAGCGGCTCCAGGATGGTGGCCATGTGCATGGCGCGGCGCTGCACTTCGGCGCCGAGTTGTGCGGCAGCGCGGTCGAGCATGGCGGGCAACTGACCGGTTTGTTCACCGAGGCGCGCGAACATCGAAACCAGTGGCGGAAAGCGCTTCTTGCTGCCCAGCGCCGACGCGAGCGGCGCGCCCTCGCGCACCAGCACCAGCGCGTCAAGTGCGTCGGCGCGCATGGCCTGGTTGCCCAGCGTCTCTGCGGCCGTTTGCAGCGCACGCAAGATGGGCACGCCCGCCGCTGCGAGCATGGACAACGTGGAGGCAAAGCGCGCCGCGTTGTAGCCGCGCGCCAACCGGCCCACCAGCGGCAGGCGCAGCCAGGCCGCGTCCATGCTCAGGCGCATGCCCTCGTTGCGCCGTGCCATCGCGATGCCGAAACCGCCCAGCACGAGTCCCGCCAGCATGAACCAGCCGTAGCTGCGCACAAAGGCGCTGAGGTCGAGCATGACCACGGTGAGGAAGGGCAGGGCGCGCTTGCTGCCGGCAAACACGTTGGCCACCTGTGGCACCACGTAAGACACCAGGAAAATCACGATCACCACCGCCACCAGCGTGACGATGGCCGGGTAGAGCGAGGCCGCCACAATCTTGTTCTTCAAAGCCTCGCGCGCTTCCAGATCGTCGGCCAGCCGCTCCAGCACGGTGCCGAGCAGGCCGCTTTGTTCGCCAGCGGCGATCACCCCGGTGTAGATGGGCGAGAACTCACGTGGGTGCTGTGAGAGCGCACGCGCAAAGGGCGAGCCACTGTTGACTTCGGACCTCAGCGAGGCCATGAGGTTGCGCTGCTTGTCGACCTCCGCTTCTTCGGTAAGGGCGGTGAGCGCGCGTTCCAGCGGCAAGCCGGCGCTCACGAGGCCGGCGAGCTGGCGCGTCCACACCGCCAGGGCGGTGGCGCCAAAAACCCGGCCGCCCCAGAGCGTGACATTGAGCCCGCTCGATGCCTCGCCGCTCGAGCCTCCGCTGGCCGGCTCCACCAGCAGCGGGACCAGCGCGCGAGCGCGCAACATGCTGCGCGCGGCGCGAGCGGTATCGGCGTCGATCAGGCCTTTCTGGGTGGCGCCCTGTGCGTCGAGGGCTTCGAAGGTATAGGCGGGCACAGCTTCAGTCCCGGGTGACTGACATGACTTCTTCCGGGGAGGTGATGCCAGCCTCGATCAAACGCTGCCCGTCCGCGCGCATGGAGCGCAATCCGGCGGCCTCGGCGGCCACGAACACCTTGCTCTCGGCTGCCCGGTTGTGGATGAGCGAACGGATCTTGTCGTCGGCCACCATGAGTTCGTAGATGCCGGTGCGGCCCTTGTAGCCACTCTGGTTGCAGTGTTCGCAACCCACGGGGTGCCACTGGCCCTTGTCGTCCTGGCGGCGGCAATGCACACACAGGCGGCGCACCAGGCGCTGGGCCAGCACGCCCAGCAGCGAGGAACTGAGCAGGAAGGGCTCCACGCCCATGTCGGTCAGGCGCGTCACGGCGCTGGGTGCGTCGTTGGTGTGCAGCGTGGCCAGCACCAGGTGGCCGGTGAGGGAAGCCTGGATGGCGATCTGGGCCGTCTCGAAATCGCGGATCTCGCCGATCATGATCACGTCCGGGTCCTGCCGCAGGATGGCACGCAGGGCCTTGGCGAAATCCAGATCAATCTTGGCATTGACCTGTGTCTGGCCGACACCGGGCAACTCGTACTCGATCGGGTCCTCGACCGTCATGATGTTCTGGGTGTTCGCGTCCAGCCGTTGCAGGGCGGCGTACAGCGTGGTGGTCTTGCCCGAACCCGTGGGGCCGGTCACCAGAATGATGCCGTGCGGCTGGCCGATGAGCTGGCGGAAGCGATCGAGCACATCGCCCTGCATGCCCACCGCTTCCAGGGTGAGCTTGCTTTCGGTCTTGTCGAGCAGGCGCAGCACGGCGCGTTCGCCATGCGCGCTGGGCAGCGTCGATACACGCACATCGACCGCGCGTGTGCCGATGCGAAGCGAAATGCGGCCGTCCTGCGGCAGGCGCTTTTCAGAGATGTCCAGCTCAGCCATGATCTTCAGGCGCGAGATCAGCGCGGCGTGCAGCGCGCGGTTGGGTTGCACGACTTCGCGAAGGGTGCCGTCCACGCGAAAGCGCACGCTGGAATGGCGCTCATACGGCTCGATGTGGATGTCACTCGCGCCGTCGCGCGCGGCCTGCGTGAGCAGGGCATTAAGCATGCGGATGATGGGGGCGTCGTCGGCGGTTTCCAGCAAATCTTCGATGGCCGGCAGCTCCTGCATCATGCGGCTGAGATCGGCCTCGCCCTGCACCTCGCTCACCACGGCGGCCGCGCTCGACTCACCTTGCGCGTAGGCGGCGCTGATGCGCTGCTTGAGCGTTTCGCCTTCTTCCCAGTGGATCTCACGCACCTCGTGGCTGCGCAGAATTTCGGTCAGGGCCGAGAGTCGGCGTGTGCGCGCGCCGGTGTCGGTGGCCGGCGTGCTGCTGCCCAGCAAGGTCTGGGTGACGCCGTCGTCTTCCAGCAGCCAGTGGTGCTCGCGGGCAAAAGCGTAGGGCAGCGGGTATTTCACGGCCGCGGCCTCACTTCGGTGTGGTGCCGTTCTGGGGCGGCGGAATCACCGGTGGCGTGGTGTTCGGATCGGCGAGCGATCGCACGGGCGGCGTGCTGCCAAGCGGTGGCACGGGCGTGGTGGGGGGCGCCTGCGGCGGCATCACCGGGGCTTCGTTGACGCCGAGCACACCGCTGCGCACCGGCTGCGAATCTTTTTGTACCGAGCGCATGAGGTCGTAGCGGTCAAGCGCCAGGTTGCTGGTCTCTCGGGCGTCGCGCATCACCACCGGCCGCAGAAACACCATCAGATTGGTCTTGCGGCGCGAGCGTGTCTCGCTTCGGAACAGGTTGCCCACCAGCGGAACATCGCCCAGGCCAGGCACCTTGTCCTGGTTGCCAGAGTATTCGTCCTGCAGCAGGCCGCCCAGCACCACAATGGCGCCGTCGTCGACCAGCACGGTCGATTCGATGGTTCGCTTGTTGGTGATGAGACCCGTGGCCGAGTTGATGGAGGAGGCCTGCACGCTGCTGACCTCCTGGTAGATGGTCATCTTGATCGTGCCGTTCTCGCTGATCTGCGGTTTCACCCGCAGCGTCAGGCCCACGTCCTTGCGCTCGATGGTCTGGAACGGGTTGACCGAACCGTTGCTGGCACCGGTGTTGGTGAACTGGCCGGTAACGAACGGCACGTTCTGACCAATCACGATCTTGGCTTCTTCGTTGTCCAGCGTGAGCAGGTTGGGGGTGGAGAGGATGTTCCCCTCGCCGTTCTGCTGCAGGAAGCGCGCCAGGAAGCCCAGCACGTAGACACCGTTGGTTCGCCGCGCTGCGCCAATATTCAGGCCAGGGGAGGGCGTGGCGTTGCCCTGGGCGAGTTCGAGGATGTTGCTGCCGCCACTGCCGAAGTTGGTGCCGAGCAGGCCGATGATCCGGTCGCCCGAGTTGCCGATGGCGCCCTGCCACTGGATGCCGAACTCGGCCGCACGGTCGGCGTTCACCTCGGCGATCAGGCTTTCCACATACACCTGGGCGCGGCGCGAATCGAGCTGGTCGATCACGGCGCGCAACTGGCGGTATTGCGGCTCGGGCGCGGTGATGATGAGCGAGTTGGTGGCCGGGTCGGCCTGAATCTGGCCGCCGGTGGAAGGCTGCGCACTGGCCGAAACCGGAGAGGAGCCGGGCGAGGTGGCGGCGCCGGCTGCGCCGCCCGGTGTGGCCGTGAGGCGGATCGGGCTGCTCGCCGTGCCGAGGCTCGCGCCACCGATGGAGCCACTCGACTCACCCGCCATGGCCGCCCGCAGCGTGGCTGCCAGCGCCGTGGCGTCGGCGTTCTTCAGGTACACCACGTGGATGTTGCCACTGACGTTTTCCGACGAGGGCTGGTCCAGCTTGGTCACCAGGGCGCGCACCAGAGCGGCACGCGCCGGGTTGGCGGCGCGCAGCACCAGGCTGTTGCTGCGCGGTTCGGCCACGATGGTGGTCTTGTAGGAGGTATCGGCTTGCGCACCGCCGCCGGTCACGGCCGGATCGGTCAGGCGGCCCACCAGCGCGGCCATGTCCACCGCCACCGCGTGCTGCAGGGGAATCACCTCGACATCGGTCGCGCCGGCCACGTCCAGCGCGGCAATGATGCGGCCGATGCGCTGAAGGTTGTCCGCGTAGTCGGTGATCACCAGCGAGTTGTTGCCCGGGTTGACGTTGATCGTGTTGTTGGGCCCGATCAGCGGGCGCAGCACCGGCACCAGGTTGTTGGCCGACTCGTGGTTGAGGCGGAAGATCTGCGTGACCACGGTGTTGGAAGCCGGCAGTGCCGACACCCGGCCTGCGCTCACCACGTTGCCCTGCAGCTTGGCGTCGGCCTCGGGCACGATCTTGTAGAGCCCGCCCGTGTCCACCAGAGAGAAGCCTTGCAGGCGCAGCACAGCGGCGAACTGGTTGAGTGCGGCCGTGGGGGTGACGGGCCGTTCGGTGGCGAGGTTGATGGTGCCCTTCACACGCGGGTCCACCACCACGTTGCGCCCGGTGATGGCGGCCATCGTGCGCGCCACCGATTCGATCTCGGCGCCGACGAAGTTGAGCGTCACCGGTTCACGCGTCTGGGCATGGGCCGATGGCAAGCTGCCGTTGCCAGCGACGAACAGCAAGGCCAGCGCGATGGCAGTCAGGCCGCCGTGCGCCAGCGCAGCGGGCCGTTTCGGCCGGGCGGGGGCGACACGGGTGGGGTTCGGGTTCATGGGGCGATCGTATCTTGAGTTCGTGAATAACAAAGCGTTCAGTTGTCAGCCGGTGTGGGTCATCCGATGGTGAGAAGTGAGCGCGTGCCTTGGCGGCGCCCCACGATGTTGAGCAGGTTGGCCAGCGCGGCCTCACTGTCGGGCGCTGCTTCGGCCACACCCTGGAACCGCAGGCGCCCGCCCACCCACTGGCCAGAGCCCTGCAATTGCAGTGCGCCACGCAGGGTGGCGAGGTCGAGCGTGGTGGTGTTGCCTTCGGCATCGGCGCGCAGGCTCATGCGGTAGCTGCCCAGCGGGCGCAGTGTGGAGAGGCGCGAGACCAGATCCACCGCCTCGACTGCCGCTTCGCCCTGCAAGGTGGCGCGCCCCTGATCGAAACGCAGGGTGAGGCCGGGTGTCTGCAAGACGAGCTGGCCTTCCATGCGCAAGGTGTTCCATGGCGTGCCCAGGCCCGTGAGCAACTCGGCAGGCCAGCGGCTGCTGTTGCTGGCAACGCGCAATTCGGAGCCGCCCAGGCGGGGCACCAGTGTCATGGCCATCGGCTCCGGGGTGCAGCAGGGCGCCGTGAGCCGCAGCGACACGGCAGGCATGCCCGATGCCAGCGTCGGCCGCAGGCGCCATTGCAGGCCCTGAGGAAGGGCGGTCTCGGTGCGGCTGCCCTCGCCGCCGGTGAACACCAGGTCGGCCTGGCCATTCCAGACCGTGCCGCGCGCGTTCACCAGCTGCAGCTGACCGCTGGTGGCCACGCCCACCCGGTCGGCCAGCCAGCGTGCCGGCGCGAACAAAAGCAGCGCCGCCAGCAGGCCGGCGAGGCCACCGATCCAGGCAAGGCGCGAGGTCATGGAAAAGCCTCCGTGCTGCGCACTGCGGCGCGAGCACCCTTCGGAGCGGCCGTGCGGGTGCTCATGATCCCGTTCCCAGGCTGGGGCCGGAGAGCACCACAGTGCCGCTCCAGCCGGAGTTGCCGGCCTCCCGGGTGAGCTGCGACTGCAGGGGGATGAGCCGGGCGTTGATGCGCACCTGCGCCAGCCACTGCGCCAGCGCATCGGGCTGGGTGTTGCGCAGCGTCACGGTGGCGCGGTCGCCCAGCACGGAGAGCTGGGCCGTTCCACCCAGGCCGTTGGTGGCCACTTCCAGGGTGCGCAGCACCTCGTCGCGGCTGGGCGGTTGGGCAGTGTTCTGGCCACGCAGTGCCTCGGCGGCCGAGGCCATGCGCTGCATCTGGCCGAGCTGGCCGTCCAGCCGTGCATGGCGGGCGCTGGCCTGCAACAAGGTGTCCAGCGCGGGCGCCACGGCCAGCCACCAGACCAGACCCAGGCCAAGCACCCAGGCGGCAATGATCACGGCGCGCCGCTCGCGCGGGGCCAGCCGCGCCAGCGTGGTCGAGGCGGTGGCGCTCAGTCGTTTGAAGGGATTGGGGTTCGGGGAGAGGGCCATGGCTCAGGGTTCCGGTGGGCGCAGGGTGATTTCACTGCCATCGAAACGCACCCGCCAGCCGTTGCGTTCAAGCGACTGTTGCAGGGCTCGCACCTGGTCTTCACTGGCGCGCCAGCCCTTGAATCGACCTTCGCCTTGGGTGTATTCGATGCTGGACGGCACCATCGACTCACCGTTGGCGGCCTGGTCGATCGCCGTCAGCAAGGCTTCAAGATCGCCTGGCGTCAGCGCACCGCTGGCCTGCTGGAGCCGCGCCAGCTCGCGCTGCATCTGCACCGGCGCGTCCAGCACCAGGGTGACCTGCGGAAAGCTGGTCTGCAGCGTCTGCTGCACCGCTTCCTGCTTGGCCGAGAGCAGGCTGCGCTCGTGCCACGCAGCGGCGTTGAGCCCGAGCAACTGCGCACCCACGAGCGCTGCCAGGCCCCAGCGGGCAGGGCGCCAGGCGGGCGCGCTGCGCCACTGCCGCAGCGTGCGGCGCAGGCGCTGGCTGCGCCGCACACCGGCCGACAGGCTCAGGTCGAACTGCGCGAGGTTCCAGTCGGACTGGGCACAACGGAGCAGCCAGGCCGGGCGGGCAACGAGCTCGAAGCGCTGCTGAAGCACACGTTCGGCCAGCTCGGCGACACCGGGATCGGCCAGCCACACATCGAAATCTCCCGGGTCGCCGGGCAGGTCGGAGCCCGGCGGCATAAGTGCCGTGACCACGGCACTGGCGGTGGCCCCGCCGGCCATGCCGGAAGCGGGTTCGCGCAGCGGCATGCAGCTCACGCCCAGCAGGCTGGCGCTGCCCAGCCAGGCCTGTTCACCTTCGTGGTGAGCCCAGTGGATGGTGGAAGGCACTTCCAGCGCGAAGCTGCGTGAGGCGCCGGGCGCAGCGCCCACCGCCTCGTATTCGACCAGCGGCCACAGCGCCGGCACGATGCGCGAAACCGGCCGCCCTGCGGATTCCAGCGTTTGCAACCAGCCGCGCAGCCAGGTCCGGTGGCAGGCAGCCACCCAGACCGTCTGGCCGGAGCGGCCACCGGGCTCCAGGGCGAAGTGCAGGTCGGCGGTGTCGGTCAGCACCCGGTCTTCGAGCAGGCCATCCAGCGCGGCACGCAGGCGCGCTGTGGCCACCTTGGGCAGGGCCACGCGGTGCCACGACACAGCGCGAGGCGGCAGGACCAGCACCACGTCGTCATCGCGTGGCAGCAACGACGCCGGGCCCTGTCCGTGGTCGAGCACCTGCTGGCCATTGGCCGAGGTGGCCCAGTCGAACAAGGCCGCCGGCCCCGCGGGAGGGGCGGCTGAGAAATCCGATGGGGTGACGATCAGCACGAGGGGGTGGGCGTGGGAGGGTGGACAGCCATTCTAGATAGGCCAGGTGTCAATGCGCAGCAAATACGGGGAGATGGCGCCCGGGAGCGCCTGGAACTCGGTCAGGGCGCGGCTCTAGGGGCGCGAGAAGCGCTCGCGCCAGTAGATCCGCACGTCGAGGTTGTTTCTCACCACGAGCGAGCGCTCTTCGATGATCGTGTTGTCCAGCCGGAGGCGGCCGCGCACCTCGAAATGCTCACTTCGCACACCGTGGTATAGATCAGACAGTCGACCCGTCATCGAGGGCATGACATTGCCCACATCGGCCAGGCTCTTGAAAGGCCGGGTCTCACGTGCGGTCACCAATTGGCGCGCCTGGGCCAGGTCCATGCCAGGCACGCTGGCAAAAATGGCCTGAGCGCTCGCGGTGTTCAGGTTGAGCGATGTCCGGTTGGGCAGCACGGTGACATGGGGCTCCAGAGCAGCCAGGCTGGCACGGCCCACACCGAGCCAGGCCAGCTGGGCAAACTTGCGGGGCAGCAGCGCGGTGCGCGAGGGCATGGGGTCGTTCATGGCCAGGTGCATCGTGGTCTGGAGTTCGCGCGCGGCGGCGTTGAGCTCTGCCTCGGGCAGGCCGAGTTGCTGATAGAGCCTGGCGAAACTTTTAAGGTCTGCGTCTGAAATCTCGGTCTTGGCGGTGGCCCCGCTGCCGACGGTGCGCACCAGGTTGGTGAAGTTCATGCGCGACTGCAGGTCGATCACTTCCCCCGACAAAAATGCCTGAAGCGCGTTGTTTTCGGCGTTGTTGCTCTTGTCGGCGGCCAGAAAGCTGGACAGGCGCGCTTCTTCCAGCGGCATCGCCCAGGGCTCGCCGAAGTGATCGCCGTTGCCGCTGCTCTGGTTGCTGCGCGCGTCCTCGCGAAGAATCAGGCGGGCCCAATCGAGCGCGCCGGTCAGGATCCAGCCCGCCTGCACCCGCTGCCGATCGGCCTGCTCGACCTCGCTCGCGCGCCACTGCTGCCACAAAGCCGCCGAAGCCAGCGTGGCCACCAGCGTAACGGTGAGCATCGCCAGCAGCAGCGCAGCGCCGCGTTGAGCGGCTCGCGCGGGGGAGGAGTGTGGAAGAGCAGTCATCCACCCGGCCTTCCAGCTTCGAGTGTCGGTCGGACCCAATCTCTCACCAATGCCCCCGACAGACCTTGCCCCGGGCTCAGCACCAGTTCGAGCCGCACCCCGTTGGGCAGATTGCCGATACCCGGGAGTTCGGTGCTCGTTCCTTCGGTGCCCACCGAAGAGAGCGGGTTGCCCCAGGTCTCGCCGCGGTGGTAGAAGATCTGCCACTGTTCGATGCCGATCAGGGCGATGGCGCTCTCGGTGCCGGCACTGCCGGTCTGCGATGGCACCGATCCCCGTCCCCATTCACCGGCACGTTGCCAGGCGCGTGCGAGCTCGTCGCGCCGCAGCAGCGGGCCCGATTGCCAGCGCATCCATTGCCCCCCGCTGGCGCCACCCAGACGTGCCCACGCCACCACCCGGATGCCTCGGCTGTCCAGGCCGGTCTCGCCGCTGTCGCGGCGCGTCATGCGCAGCACCTGGCCGTTGAAATCCAGGGCGGCCACTTCGCCGGTGTCCAGGGCGGCATCGAGATCGGCCACCCACTGCCCGAGCGTTGCCTGAACGCGCAACAGCCCATCGGCACGCTCCTGCGTGATGGTCTGCGTGCGAGACATGCCGTCGAGCGAACGCCAGCTGAGCAGCGCAAGCATGGACATGACGACGATCGCCACCAGTAGCTCGATGAGCGTGAAGCCACCTAGGCGCCGACGCCTCTCAGGCGTGCAGTGCGGCCGCAGCGCAGGGCCGCCCCAAGCAAGGCCAGCCCCCTTGGGAGGCAGCGACCCGCGCAGCGGTGGAGCGTGGGGGCTCATGTTCAATACCTGCCCAGAATGGTCGACAGGCTCAGCAGGCGGACCGTGTCGGCTTCCACGACCGCTTCGACCACCGCATCCACACGCCGGAAATTCGGGTTCGGTGTCGGCACAACCGCAATGCGCACCCGCATCTCGCGACCGGCCTGGACGCAGGCGTATTCGCTGTCGCCCACACCCGGCAACTGGCGCTGCAGCCGCAACCGGGTGAGTTCGTTTTCTGCGCAAAGCTGCGCCAGCCACTGGTCGCTCTGGCGCGCCGAGGCCCGCGTGAGTGCTCCGGTGGCCTGCAGGCCGGCGGTCAACGTGATGGCGACCACCGCCAAGGCCACCAGCACCTCGATGAGGGTGAAACCAAGGGTGCGCTTCATGGCACTGCGGTCAGCACCGCAAAAGGCGCCAGGCCATCGGTGAACAGGGTCAGCCGGCGTTCGCCCTGCACAAGTTCAACGCGTTGTGCGGCGATCAGCGGCTCGGGGCCGAGCACCAGCACCTGAGCGCCAGGGGGTTGCAGCACGACGGCCTTGGTGTCCGGACTCAGCCACGCTCGCCCACCCGACAGCGACCCCGCCAGCGCCCGCCCGTCGCGCGCCGTGGGCAAGCCTACGAATTCAAAGCCTTGTGGCAGCAGGCGCCAGACCACAGGCAACCCACTGGTGCGCGATTGCGCACGTGCAGACTCCAGCATGGCCGACAGCCGCAAGCCCTCCCGCTCCAGCCGCGTGCCGCCGTCGTCGCGCAGAGCAAAAGTCACAGCCGCCGTGGCCATGGCCACCAATGCCACCACCACCATGAGCTCCAGAAGCGTGAACCCTCTTGCCTTGTGGAGCACGGCGGAGCCTCAGATGACCGGGTCAGCCGCAGGGCCGCCCCCAAGGCAGGCCCAGCCCCCGCGGGGGGCAGCGACCCGCGCAGCGGTGGAGCGTGGGGGCATCCAGTTCGGGCTAGCCGCCGGGCCGCCCCCAAGGCAGGCCCAGCCCCCGCGGGGGGCAGCGACCCGCGCAGCGGCGGAGCGTGGGGGCATCCAGTTCGGGTCAGCCGTCGGGCCGCCCCCAAGGCAGGCCCAGCCCCCGCGGGGGGCAGCGACCCGCGCAGCGGTGGAGCGTGGGGGCATCCAGTTCACTGCCAGCTGCCGACATCGGCATCCTTGGCTTCGCCTCCAGCCTGCCCATCGGCGCCCAGTGAAAGCACATCCACTTCGCCATGCAGACCAGGGTTCAGGTACTGGTAAGGCCGGCCCCAGGGATCGGCCGGGAGTTTGTCGAGGTAACGCCGCCAGTTGGGTGCGGCGGGTCCAGCGGTGGGTTTGTTCACCAGCGCATTGAGGCCTTGCTCGCCGGTGGGGTAGCGCTGATTGTCGAGACGGTACAGCTTGAGCGCCTGCATGAGGTTGTTGACGTCGGTTCTCGCGGCGGTCACGCGGGCATCGTCGGCGCGATCGAGCACGTTGGGCACGATCAGTGCGGCCAGCACGCCGATGATGACGAGCACCACCATGAGTTCGATCAGGGTGAAGCCGCGCTGGAGCGAGCGCCAGGGTCTTGCCACCTTGGGTGTGCAGGTCGGTGGAAGAGGGGTGAGGTGGTTCAAAGTGATCTCCCGCCAACGCGGGCCGACAGGTGGCCGGGGGGCCGGCTCCGCCGGTGGCGGATGGGCCGTGAAACGCTGGCGGTCGATCATAATGCGCGCATGAACAAGGCACCGTCGTTCGGCCATTCGGGTTTTCTCATGGAAAGCCCCGCTGCCCTGCAGCAAAGCGCCTCGCGCCGCGGGCCGGCGTTGGTGGCCGGGGTTTTGTGGCTCGCGGCCGGCCTGAGTGCCGGTTACTGGGTGTTGCAATTCATGGGCCGTTCGGCCGTAACCCCGGTGGTCGCGGTGGCCACTGCCCCCCCCGCACCCGATTCGATGGCCGTGGCGCGCACCCTCGGTGCGGTGCCCGTGGCGGCACCCGGTGCCGCACCGGTGGCGGCGGCACCCGCGCGCTATGTGTTGCTGGGCGTGGTAGCCACCGGAACCGACGGCGGCGCCGCGCTGATCGCGGTGGACAGCCAGCCGCCACGCCCTTACCGGGTGGGCGCTGCCCTCGATGGTGGGCTGGTGTTGCAGGCCGTTACCCGCCGCACTGTGCGGCTGGGCCCTTCGCTCGATGCGCCGTCCTCGATGGAATTGTCCCTGCCCGAAAAGGCCGTCGCGCCCTCCTGAGGGCCGGCGTTCTCCAGAACGCCACAACGAGCTCATGGCCTCCCGATCCGACAAGACCCGTGCTGCGACGACGGCCTTGCTGCGGCCTTCGGGACAGGCGCTGGAAAACCTGAGCGGTGAGCTGCGACACCATCCACCTTTCAACGAGATGGAGGAGGCGCACGTCAAGGCGTTCGTGGCCGCTTCGCGCCAGGCGTTCTTCAAGCCCGGTGAGGCCGTGGTGCGGCCCGAGGACGGGCCTGTGCGCGAACTGTTCTTCATTCGCCGTGGCGCCGTTACCGGCAAGCGCGGGCTCTCCGATCTGTCCGGCGGTGCCTTTCAGTACGAAGCCGGCGACCTGTTCCCGGTCAGTGCCGTGCTGGCGCAGCGAGCGCCGACCACGCTCTACAGCGCCACCGAAGATACCTTCGTGCTGGCCGTGGGCGCAGACGACATGCAGGCCCTGGCCGAACGCAGCGCGGTGTTCGGCGATTTCCTCAACCGCCGCATTCTGAAGTTCCTCGACCTCTCGCGCGCGGCGCTGCAGGTGGCGTATTCGTCGCAGGCGCTGGCCGAGCAGTCGCTCGAAACGCCTCTGGCGGGTCTGTGCCGCCAGGCGCCGGTGACCTGCTCGCCCGAAACGCCGCTGCGCGACGCACTGATGCGCATGCATGAGTTGCACATTGGATCCATGCTCGTGGTGGACGCGGCGCAGGCCCCGCTTGGAATCCTCACGAGATACGACGTGCTGGGGCGTGTGACGCTGGCGCAACTGCCGCTGTCCACCCCGATGCGCGAGGTCATGGTGCAGCCGGTGCTCACGCTCACGCACGAACACACCGCGCACGATGCCGCGCTGCTCATGTCGCGGCACGGCATCCGGCATGTGCCGGTGACGCGCGACGGGCGCGTGGTGGGCATGGTTTCCGAGCGCGACTTGTTCGCGCTGCAGCGGTTGAGTCTCAAACAGGTCAGCGGCAGCATTCGCCACGCGAGCGATCTCGCCACCCTGCAGGCGGTGGCGCAAGACATCCGGCGTTTCGCCCGAAGCCTGCTGGAGCAGGGCGTTCAGGCCAAGCAGCTCACGGCGCTGATCAGCCATCTCAATGACGTGCTGACTTCGCGTCTTGTTGAAATCACGGCCGCGAGGCACGGTCTGGACCTCCGGGACTTCTGCTGGATCGCGCTCGGGTCGGAAGGGCGCGGCGAGCAGACTATCGCCACGGACCAGGACAACGCGTTGATCGTGGCCGACGCGCTCGACGGGCCACCGATGGACAAGGCCCGCCTGCTGGTTTTCGCGCGCGAAGTCAACGAGGGCCTGGACGCCTGCGGTTACCCGCTGTGCAAAGGCAACATCATGGCCAGCAACCCGGAGTGCTGCCTTACGTTGACCGAATGGCAGCAACGCTTCGCGCACTGGATCGACCAGGGCTCGCCCAGGGACCTGCTCAACGCCAGCATTTACTTCGACTTCCGAAGCCTCGCCGGCAACGCGCGGCTGACCGAACGCCTGCGCGAGGCGGTGACCCGCCGCGCCATGGATAACCCGCGCTTCCTGCGCCAGCTGGCGGTCAACGGGCTGACGCAAAGTGCTCCGCTGAACTGGCTTGGGCAGATCGATACCACCTCGGTGGATGGCCGTGACACGCTGGACTTGAAGCTGCAAGGCACGGCAATCTTTGTCGATATTGCGCGCCTCTACGCGCTGGCCCGTGGCGTTGCATTCCCCGGTACGCGCGAGCGCTTTGAAGCCGTTGGAGCCGCGATGGGCGTGCCTGACCACGAGCACCAGGCGTGGGTGGGAGGCTTCGAGTTTCTGCAGATGCTTCGCCTGCGCGCGCAGCTCGACGGCACCCTGGTGGGAGGCAACCCCAATCGAATCGCAGTGAGCGACCTCAACGACATCGACCGGCGCATCCTGAAGGAAACCTTGCGCGTGCTGCGCACCCTGCAGCAGCGCGTGCGCATGGACTATGAGCGCTGAGGTCCTTCAGCGCTCCAGCAGGCGCTGCGCCGCCAGCAGCAGCGGCCATGCCATCATGGCGCCGGTGCCCTGGCTCACGCGCAGGCCCATGTCCAGCAGGGGCTGCGCCTGCAGGTGGATCAGCATGAGTCGGTGTCCGGTCTCTGCGGTGCGGTGGGCATACACCAGGTAGTCCGCCACGTCCGGGCAGAGCCCGCGAGCCACCAGCGCAGCCGCGCCAGACACGTAGCCGTCGACCACCACCACGCGCCGCTCGCTTGCCGCCTGCAACATCGCGCCGACCATCATGGCGATCTCGAAACCGCCCAGCGCGGCCAGCGCGTCCAGCGGGCTGAGGGCCTTGCGATGGCGGGATGCGGCCGCCGAAAGCTTCTCGATGCGCTGCAGATGTGCGCTGTCGTCCAGCCCCGGCATCTGGAAATCGTCGCGCACGCAGGCATCGGCCAGCGGCACCCCGCAAAGACGGGAGAGCAGCAGCGACGCACTTACCATGTTGGCCACGCCCACGTCGCCGATGGCAATCACGTTGCCGGGCAGATGGCGCACCACGTCCATGCCGGCATGCAGGGCGGACACCACCTGCGCCTGCGACATCGCCGGCCCCAGCAGCAGGTTGCGCGTGCCGTAGCCGATCTTGCGCGCCAGCAGGGGCGCCCGGGTGCGCGCCGCTTCGGGCAGATCGATGTGCGTGGCCACGCCAGCATCGACCACCGAAAGATCGAAGCCGTGCATGTCGGCCAGCGCATTGACCGGCGCCAGCCCCATCAGCAGCTGCAGCACATGCTCGACCGTCATGCCTTGCTCCAGCGCCGACATGCCTTCATCGGAGATGCCGTGGTCGCCGGCAAACACGACCAGTTGCGGCGAGTCAAAGGCAAGCCGATCGAATGGCATCGGGCCGCCGTTCTGGATTCGCGCGAGCTGCAGCACCAGGTCTTCCATGCGGCCGAGCGCGTGCTCGGGAAGGCCCTCGGACGCGAGGCGCTGCTTCACGGAGTGGTCCAGCAACGTGTCGGCGGTCGGCGCGATGTGTGGCAGATGAAGGTTGGCCGGCAGCTCCTGCACGCGCCGGCTGTTCATCGGGGCAAAGACGGGATCCATGGCCATGTGCGCTTGTCGGTTCAGCTTTTCAGGAAAAGGCGGTACACGGGGTTCGCGGTTTCTTCCACGTAGGGGTAACCCAGCGTCTCGAGAAATTTGTCAAAGGCTTTGTGATCCTTGGTGGGCACCTGCAAGCCCACCAGGATGCGGCCGTAGTCGGCGCCCTGGTTGCGGTAGTGGAAAAGGCTGATGTTCCAGCCCGGGCGCATGAGGCTCAGGAATTTCAGCAGCGCGCCGGGTCGCTCAGGAAAGATGAAGCGCAGCAACCGCTCGTCCTGCGCCAGTGGCGAATGACCGCCCACCATATGACGAATGTGCTCCTTGGCCAGCTCGTCGTGGGTCAGGTCGAGCGTCTCGAATCCGTGCTTGATGAGGTTGGTGGCAATTCGGCTGGACTCGCCCTTGCCATGCGTGGTCAGGCCCACGAACACATGGGCCTGGCTTCCATCGTGAATGCGGTAGTTGAATTCGGTCACGTTGCGCGCTCCACCCGGCAGTTCTCCGATGGTTTCGCAGAAGCGGCGGAAGCTCCCGCGCTCCTCGGGGATGGTCACCGCGAAAAGTGCTTCGCGCTCTTCGCCCACTTCGGCGCGCTCGGCCACGAAGCGCAGGCGGTCGAAGTTCATGTTGGCGCCGCACAGGATCGCGGCGTAGGTCTCCCCGCGCGTCTTGTTGGTGGCAACGTACTGTTTGATGGCCGCCACCGCAAGCGCGCCAGACGGCTCGACGATGCTGCGCGTGTCCACGAACACATCCTTGATGGCGGCGCACACCGCGTCGGTGTCCACGGTGATGAACTCGTCGACCAGTTCGCGGGCGATGCGAAAGGTTTCTTCACCCACCAGCTTGACCGCCGTGCCGTCGGCGAAAAGTCCCACGTCGGCGAGCGTTACCCGCGAGCCACCCTGCACCGATTGCATCATCGCGTCCGAATCGTTCATCTGCACGCCGATGACCTTGATCTCCGGCCGCACCGCCTTGATGTAGTTGGCCACGCCCGAGATCAAGCCCCCACCACCGATGGCCACGAACACCGCATCCAGGTGGTCCGAGCCCAGGCTCTGCAACTGGCGCAGGATCTCCATCGCAATCGTGCCCTGGCCGGCGATCACGTCCGGGTCGTCGAAGGGATGCACGAAGGTCAGGCCCTGGCTGGCCTGCAATTGGACCGCGTGCGTGTAGGCGTCGGAGTAGCTGTCACCGTGCAGCACCACTTCGCCGCCGAAGCCACGCACCGCATCGACCTTCAATTGCGGCGTGGTGGTGGGCATCACGATCACCGCTCGCGAGCCCAGTTTGCGAGCACCGAGCGCCACGCCTTGTGCATGGTTGCCCGCCGAAGCACAGATCACGCCCTTCTTCAATTGCTCTGCGCTCAGGTGCGCCATCTTGTTGTAGGCCCCGCGCAGCTTGAAGCTGAACACGGGCTGCTGGTCCTCGCGCTTGAGCAGCACCTTGTTGTGCAGCCGGCGGCTCAGGTCGTTGGCGGGCTCCAGCGCTGATTCCACTGCCACGTCATAGACGCGAGCGGTCAGGATCTTCTTGAGGTAGTCGGCCGGCCCCATGTTGGTGAGCGGCGAAAGGCTGGCGGTTTGGGGGGGCTTTTTGACTCGGGCTGGCATGGTGTTCCTCGAGGCCGATCATAGCCAGCAGGTCTGAGAGGCCAAAAAAAGCCCGGACTGGCAGAACCGGTCCGGGCTTGAATCCACCCGTGGAGGGTAGAGGAGACAACCTTCAATACAATGCCGCCAGTATATCGATCCCATGCTGCGATGCAACATCCCTTGTTGCTTTTCTATCTTTTTTAGAGCGCCGGGCCCAATACCGTTCAATTCTTCACGACTGTACCGACATGGAATGCACCGTCACCTGGACCGGCGCCGCCGGCACCCGATCCCACATGGGCTTTGTGGCTGAAACCGGAAGCGGCCACGTGATCACGATGGACGGCGCGCCCGACGCCGACAAGCCGGCCAATGGGGGCTCCAATCTGGCGGCGCGCCCGATGGAGACCGTGCTGGCCGGTACCGGCGGCTGTACAGCCTACGACGTGGTGCTCATCCTCAAACGCGGACGTCACGATGTGCGCGGTTGCAGTGTGAAGCTGGTGACCGAGCGCGCGCCGGTGGATCCGAAGGTGTTCACCAAGATCCACATGCATTTCACGGTCAGTGGCCAGGGCATCCCGGCCAGCGCGGTGGAACGGGCCATTGCCATGAGCCACGAAAAATACTGCTCGGCCAGCATCATGCTGGGCAAGACCGCAGAGATCACGACCAGCTTTGACTTGCTGGAGGCCTGAGACTCAGATGCGGTGCGCCACGGTGGTCATCACCCTGGCTGCTGCGCGCATGAGGCCCCTGATCGGGGCGGGCAGTTCGATGCCTCCAGCGTGTTGCGCATCGCGCGCGTGGCGTGCTTCGTCGTCCCTCATTTGCGCCACGATGGCCCTTGAAGCCTGATCGCCCACGGGCAACCGGTCCATGTGGCTGGCCAGGTGGGCTTCCACCTGGCGTTCGGTTTCCACCACAAAGCCCAGGCTCACACCCTGGCCCATGCGGCCCGCCAGCAGCCCCAGACCGAAAGCGCCTGCGTACCAGAACGGATTGAGCAGGGAGGGCTTCGCGCCCAGCTCGTCCATGCGAGCCTGCGTCCACGCCAGATGATCCGTTTCCTCCCGACCAGCCACCTCCAGTTGCCGAGCCAGCGCTTCGTCGGGCTGACGACCGCCACGTGGCCAGCGAGCGGCGAGGGCTTGGGCCGAGTACAAGGCCTGCGCGCACACCTCACCGACATGGTTCACGCGCATCAGCGCGCCTGAAAGTCGTCGTTCCTCCTCGGTCAGTTCGGGCGCTGGCGTCTGCTCGGGCAGGGTCGGGCACTCGCGCGAGGCGCGGGGTGTGACGAACAAAGTTCTCAGTGCAGAGTCGGCGGCGTTCAGCAATGCATCCATCTGAAGTCCTGTGGCGAGAGTGAAAAAAGCACTGTAGCGCATGGAACTTGAGGGCTCATCGGGCTGGGAAATTGTGATGACGATCCCGCGCATGATGTGATTCGTGGCCGAAATGCGTCAACTCGGTGCATGTAGTACTTTGTTTGTAATTCAACTGCACCAAAATGGAATTCCGTTGTTGTCTGGCGACGAATTGTTCCTTTGTGCTTCAAAACTTTTGCAACCGCAGAGCCCTTCTGGTGCAATGACCGCAGCTTCCTCAACGGAGGTTGGCTCGACGGCTCAAGACCTTCGGCCTCTTTACTCAACCTTGGAGAAACCCTCAATGAAAAAGACCCTGATTGCACTGGCAGCCGTGGCCGCTACGGGCGCCGCTTTTGCCCAGTCCTCCGTCACGCTGTTCGGTATCGTTGACCTGAACATCCGCAACGTCCGCCAAGGTGGCGACAACCTGACCTCCATGAGCCAGGACGGTATCGCTTCCAGCCGCCTCGGTTTCCGTGGCGTGGAAGACCTCGGTGGTGGCATGAGCGCTGGCTTCTGGCTGGAAGCTGGCCTGAACCCTGACACCGGCACCCCTGCCGGCGTGCAGTTCCAGCGTCGCAGCACCGTGAGCCTGATGGGCGGTTTCGGTGAAGTTCGTCTGGGCCGTGACTACACCCCGACCTTCTGGAACCACACCGTGTACGATCCGTTCGGCACCAACGGCGTGGGCAGCTCTGTCAACACGTTCACCGTGCTGGGCAGCGGCGCCACCACCCTGGTTCGCGCGAACAACAGCCTGAGCTACTTCACCCCTAACCTGGGTGGTTTCGGTGCGCAAGTGATGTATTCCTTCAAGGAAACCGCTGCTGCGAATGACCCGAACGAGTACGCCGGTGTTCGCCTGACCTACGCTGCGGGTCCCCTGAGCGCCGCTCTGGCCACCGCTTCCGAAGGCTCCAGCATCGCCACCGAGTCGTTCAAGCGCACCAACTTCGGTATCTCCTACGACTTCGGCGTTGCCAAGCCGATGGCTCAGTACACCCAGGGCAAGTTTGGCGCGGCCAAGGTCAACCACTACCTGCTGGGCGTGACCGCTCCTGTGGGCCCGGGCAACCTGAAGGCTTCTTACACCCGCTCTGACTACAACGCAGCAGCTGGTGACCAGGACGCCAACCAGATCGCCGTGGGTTACGACTACAACCTGTCCAAGCGCACCGCTCTGTACGGCACGTTCTCGCGTATTTCCAACAAAAACGGCGGCACCAAGGGCCTGGCCCCCAATGCAGCAGCTGTGACGCCTAGCGGCAACTCCACCGGCCTCGAAGTCGGCGTTCGCCACGCTTTCTAAGCACGTCGCTGGCTCACGCCAGCTTCGAGCAAAGAATCAAAAGCCCACTGCGCAAGCGGTGGGCTTTTTTCATGGGCGTTCCTAAAGGAAGCGCGTGTGAAACTGGTATGGATTTTGCTGATCCACTGCATCAAATCGCATGTTGTCAGGCTGCAACGATTTGACGGCTTTTCATCAAGTTGTAGGGGATAACCCTGTAATTGAACGAGCGCAGTGCCTAAGATCGAGTTTGTGTCGAGATACCCATACCCGTTAAACCACCTCCAAGGAAATCACATGAAAAAATCGCTAGTTGCTTTGGCCGTTCTTGGCGCGTTTGCAGGCGCTGCCAGCGCCCAGTCTTCCGTCTCGATCTACGGTATCGCAGACGTCTGGGTCGGCAGCGTGGACAATGGCGCTGGCTCCATCTCCAAGCTGGACTCGGGTGGCCTGCAGGCCAGCCGTCTGGGCTTCAAGGGCACGGAAGATCTCGGTGGTGGCCTTTCCGCCATCTTCGGCCTGGAAGCTGGCCTGGCCATGGACACCGGTACCGCCGGCGGCCTGAAGTTCGATCGCCAGTCGTTCGTGGGCTTTGAAGGTGGCTTCGGTCAGATCATTGCCGGTAAGGTGTGGTCTGCTTACGACGACATCAGCGCCGCTTCTTTCAGCGGCTTCGACTCGGCTTTCAGCCCTGAATACTTCGCCTTCGGCAGCACCAGCTACTCTGCCAACCCGAACAACGGCTTCAAGTACAGCTCGCCCACCTTTGGTGGCATCAGCGGTGCTGTGTCTTACGCGCTGGACGAGAACAACGCGGTCGACGAAAACACCACGGCCTTCCACCTGAAGTACGCTGGCGGCCCGATCTATGTCGGCGCGGCTTACCAGGAAGAAACCGCTGGCGCTACCGAGTCGAAGTTCACCCGCGTGGGCGCTTCCTATGACCTGGGCGTGGCCAAGCTCCTCGGCTCGTTCGGTCAGCTGAAGCAGACCGGTGGCCTCAAGACCACCGACTACGCTTTCGGCGTGGACGTGCCCCTGGGCAGCGCACTGACCCTGGGCGCAGGCTATGCCCGCGGCAAGGACAACGCCGCCAAGGGCGACGAGAAGCGCGACGCCTTCGGCATCGTGGCAACCTACAGCCTTTCCAAGCGCACCACCGCTTACGCTGGCTACACCACCGGCGACGGCAAGACCGCTGGCGTGAAGACCAAAGAGCTGGACCAGTACGCCGTGGGTATCCGCCACACCTTCTGATCGACGTTCCCCGGAACACCGACCAGCAAAAAGCCACCCGGTTTACCGGGTGGCTTTTTTTTGTGTGACAGCAGGCTGGGGTTATTTTGTGGTCTTCGTCGGCTTTTTCTCTGCGGCACTTGCCGTGCTGCCTGCCTTGTAGGCCTCACCATTCACCGTCAGCCCTTCGGCAGAGAGTTTGCCGGCGCGCTTGTCGCCAATGCCGGGCACCCGCTCAACCAGATCAGACCAGTTCTTGAACGGCGATGCCTTGCGCGCATCGAGCATCTTCCCTGACGTGCCGGGCCCGATGCCCTTGATGCTGTCCAGGTCGGCTGCGGTGGCCGTGTTGACGTCCACGGCGGCCCAGCAGTTGAGGGCAAAGACGGCCAGCAGGGCGGCCACGGTTTTTTTGATCATGCATTTCCTCCACAAGGGAACCAGGTTTTGAATCGCCTGCAGGCCGAAGGTATTTGTGACAGACCCGAATCGGTGCAGGCGGGTGCCGCAAAGCGACATCCGGCCGAAAATGTAATTCTTTTGTTTTCATTTGTCATCCGGGTGTTTACCGGGATGAAAAGCTTGCCCCCTTAGACTCGCGCAACGAGCAGGAGAGGTGTCTTGGCCCGAGGACCTATGCGACCGAACAAGCTGAGTTGGGGAATGGTGCTGCTGGCCGCCATGCTGGCCGGGTGCGTCGGGCCGCTGGCCCGCGAAGATGCTCCGGGGACCGACGACACCCTGGCTGTCGACTCCGCCAGTGTGAAGGCGCCGCCAAAGCTGAAGGCGGCGGCGAACCTGCTCCTGACGACGCCAGCGCGGGTGCCGGACTGGGAAACCTTTGTGTTTCCCGGCAAGCGGTTTGCGCCATTTGAACCGGTCTCGGTGCTGGAGCGTCAGGCGCTGCGCGTGAAGGCGAGCAGCTCGGTCAGCATCTTGCGGCAGCGCTTCGAGCCGACCTTGAGCCACGTGGGCCGCTTGAGCTTTTCATGGCGCGTCGATGGTCTTCCAGACAAGGCGGATCTCACCCAGGCGGCTCTGGCCGATTCACCGGTGCGGGTGGTGCTGGCGTTCGAGGGAGATCGCCAGCGCTGGCCGCCGAAGGCGCATCGGCTGTCGGAGATGAGCCGTCTCTTCACGGGTGAGGAGTTGCCCTACGCCACGCTGGTCTACGTGTGGAGCGTGAGGGATGCGCCGGGCAGTGTGGTGTTGAACCCGCGCACAGACCGCATCCGAAAACTGGTGCTCGACAGTGGCACCGAACGGCTGGGTCAATGGCGCGACCATGTGCGCGACGTGCGGGCTGACTTTCTTCTGGCGTTCGGAGAGGAGCCTGGGCCGCTGCGCGCGGTGGCGCTCATGACCGACACCGACAACACCCAGAGCGGACTCACCGCCTGGTACGGGACGCTGACCCTGGAAGGTGCAGCCGACTGAGCGCCAGCCGTTGAGTGAGGCGTGCTCCGCAGCGATGCATGCCCAGCCGAAAACCGACACCCAGGTGACCATTGCAGTGCGTTTTGACCACGCGGTTGGGGTTAGTCCCGTGCATGAGCGGGAACGTTTGTTGCATAGTTGCGAGATGTTCATTTTATTTAGGTGTCAACAAATGAAATTTCGACTTGCACTCCTTTGCGCCGCAATGGCGATGGGCGTCGGTGGTGTCCAGGCAAAGACCTTCAAATGGACCAGCGCCAGCGACATTCCCACCTGGGACATCCATTCGCAGAACAACGCCTTGGCCAACGGCGTTCACGCATCGGTTTATGAGTCGCTTGTTTACTACAACAGCCGCACCTTCAAGCCCGAGCCCATGCTGGCCAGCGGCTGGACGCAGGTGTCTCCCACGCAGTTGCGCATCACGCTGCGCAATGGGGTGAAGTTTCATGATGGGTCGCCTTTCACGGCCGACGATGCGGTGTTCTCCATCGAGCGCGCCATGACCAAGACCTCGAACTTCACGGTTTACACCCAGGGAATCACGAAGGTGACGAAGGTGAACAACAACACCATCGACATCATCACCGGTGGTCCCAACCCGGTGCTCATCAACCAGATGACCGAGTTGCGCATGATGAGCAAGGCCTGGGCCGAGAAGAACAA
Source organism: Hydrogenophaga sp. IBVHS1 (assembly GCF_002127265.1). GTDB lineage: Bacteria > Pseudomonadota > Gammaproteobacteria > Burkholderiales > Burkholderiaceae_C > Hydrogenophaga. The sequence continues at coordinate 416,990 of NZ_NFUU01000001.1, forward strand.
CTCGACCGCGCCCAAAGACATCAAGACGCAGGACGAGAACTTTGCCCACCGCAATGCGAACGGCACCGGACCCTTCATGCTGAAGGAATGGCAGCCCGACCAGAAGATCGTGCTGGTGAAGAACCCCAACTGGTGGGGCACCGCTGAAGGCAATGTGACCGAGATCGTCTACACCCCCGTGAAGGCCGTGGCCACGCGCATGGCCGCGTTGCTGTCGGGCGAGGTGGATTTCGTGCTTGACCCCAGCCCGCAGGATCTGCCCCGCATCCGCCAGGACGGCAATCTGAAGGTGATGGACGGGGTCGAGAACCGCACCATTTTCTTTGGCATGGACCAGTTCCGCGACGAGCTGCCTGGCAGCAGCGTCAAGGGCAAGAACCCGCTGAAAGATCAGCGCGTGCGCAAGGCGCTTTATCAGGCCATCGATATCAATGCCATCACCCGCGTAAGCCTGCGTGGTCTCGGTCAGGCCACGGGTGCGCTGGTGGCGCCGCAGGTGGCGGGTTGGACCGAAGCGGTGCATCAGCGCCATCCCTTCGATGTGGCCGCTGCGCAGAAGCTGCTGGCCGATGCCGGCTACAAAGACGGCTTCGAGATTGATTTCGCTTGCCCGAACAACCGCTACATCAACGACGAACAGATCTGCCAGGCCGTGACCGCCATGTGGGCTCGCATTGGCGTGAAGGCCAAGCTGCGCACGCTGCCGCTGGCCACCTACTTCCCGATGATCCAGCGCTTCGAGGCGAGCATCTACATGCTGGGCTGGGGCGTACCGACCTTCGATGCCCTCTACAGCCTGCAGTCATTGGTGCGCACACTGGGCACGGGTGGTGATGGCAACTACAACGTGGGCCGCTACAGCAACCCCAAGATGGACGCGATCATCGACCGCGCCAAGACCGAGACCGATCCGTTTGTCCGTCCGCGCCTGCTGACCGAGGCGCTGGCGTTGCAGAACGAAGACGTGGCCCACATTCCTCTGCACAACCAGATCATCCCCTGGGCGATGAAGAAGAACATCGATGTGGTGCACCGCGCTGACAACCGCCTGGATTGGCGTTTGATCAAGGTAAACTGATTTCAGACAGTCAGACGAGGGTCGCGCACCGACAGGGGCGACCCTCTCTTCATTTCCAACAAGATGTTCGCATTCATTCTCCGACGGCTCGCGCAAGCGGTCGTTGTCATGGTCAGCGTGGCGCTGATCGCGTTCATGTTGTTCCAGTACGTGGGCGATCCCGTGGTCTTTTTGCTGGGGCAGGACGCCACCGCAGATCAGATCCGTGAACTGCGCGCCGATCTCGGCCTGGACCAACCCTTCTTCGTTCAGTTCTGGCATTTCCTGGCCAACGCCGTGCAGGGCGAGTTCGGTCTGTCGCTGCGGCAGGGCGCGAAAGTCTCGCGTCTGATCGCCGAGCGTTTTCCAGCAACGCTGGAACTCTCCATGGTGGCGGCAGTGCTGGCGCTCGCGGTGGGCATTCCGATGGGCGTGTATGCGGCCTTGCGGCGCGGCACATTCATGAGCCAGGTGTTCATGACCGTCTCCCTGCTCGGCGTGTCGCTGCCCACCTTCCTGATCGGCATCCTGCTGATCCTCGGCTTCGCGGTCAACCTGGGCTGGTTTCCCAGCTTCGGCCGTGGCGAAGTGACCCAGGTGGGCTGGTGGACCACCGGCCTGCTCAGTGCCAAAGGATGGCATCACATCACCCTGCCGGCGATCACATTGGCCATCTTCCAGCTCACGCTCATCATGCGGCTGGTGCGCGCTGAAATGCTGGAGGTGCTTCGCACCGATTACATCAAGTTCGCGCGCGCACGGGGCCTTACCAACCGGGCCGTGCATTTCGGCCATGCACTGAAAAACACGCTGGTGCCGGTGATGACCATCACGGGCTTGCAGCTCGGTGGCCTCATCGCTTTCGCCATCATCACCGAGACGGTGTTCCAGTGGCCGGGGATGGGTCTGCTGTTCATTCAGGCCGTGACCTTCGCCGACATTCCGGTGATGGCAGCCTATCTTTGCCTGATCGCACTGATCTTCGTGGTCATCAACCTGGTGGTCGACTTGCTGTACTTCGCGGTGGATCCCCGACTTCGCGTGGAAAAGGCAGGTGGCCATTGAACGCGCGCAACGACATGCTGGCTCCTCGCATCAAGGCCCATGGGCGCGCGTTCGCGCACATTGCTGCCTTCCATCCCGAGCTCACCGCGCTGCGCCGCGATCTGCACGCCCATCCCGAAATCGGCTTTGAAGAGCACTACACCGCCAGCCGAGTGGTGGAGTCCCTCAAGGTCTGTGGTGTGGATGAAATCCACACCGGCATTGGCAAGACGGGCGTGGTGGCCGTGATTCGTGGCCGCAAGACCGGCAGTGGCCGGATGATCGGCCTGCGTGCCGACATGGACGCCCTGCCCATGACCGAACACAACGACTTTGCCTGGCGCTCCACCCGGCCCGGCATGATGCACGGCTGCGGACACGACGGCCACACCACGATGCTGGTGGGCGCGGCGCGCTATCTCGCCGAGACTCGAAATTTCGACGGCACAGCGGTGCTGATCTTCCAGCCTGGCGAAGAAGGCTTTGCCGGCGCCAAGGCCATGATCGAAGACGGCCTGTTCGATCGTTTTCCGGTGCAGTCGGTCTATGGCATGCACAACTGGCCGCAGATGAAGCCTGGCATGGTGGGTGTGAATCCCGGGCCGATGATGGCTTCCGCCGACCGCATCACCATCGAGATCACCGGCAAGGGCGGTCATGGCGCGCACCCCTATCAGACGGTGGACCCGGTGCTGGTCGCCGCCCACATCATCACGGCGGTGCAGAGCATTGTCTCGCGCAATGTGCGCGCCATCGACAGCGCCGTCATCAGCCTGTGCGCGATGCAGGCTGGCGACATGGGCGCCTTCAGCGTGATGCCGGGCAAAGCCACGCTGGTGGGCACGGTGCGCACCTTCAACCCCGAGGTGCAGAACCTGGTGGAGAAGCGCCTGCATGAGGTGTGCTCCGGCGTGGCGCTGGGCCTGGGTGCTGCAGCGCATGTGAACTACGAGCGCATCTACCCGGCCACCGTCAACAGCCGCGACGAAGCCCGATTCGCAGGCGACGTGGCACAACGACTTGTTGGCCACGACCATGTGGATCGAAACATGGACCCGAGCATGGGCGCGGAGGATTTCTCCTTCATGCTCCAGGTCAAGCCAGGCGCCTACCTGCGACTGGGTCAGGGCACCGAAAGCGGCATGGGCGGGTGCTTCCTGCACAACAGCCGCTACGACTTCAACGACGAGGTGCTGCCCCTCGGTGCTGCTTTGCACGCAGGCCTGGTCGAGCACGGCATGCCCCTGTCGGACGATTCACCTGCCCAGAACATTTCACCGATTTCCGCAACCCCAACCGCAACAAGGAGCGACGCATGAAACTCAAGAAAACCCTGGCAGCCACCCTGGTGACTGCTGCCATGATCACCATGGGCGCAGCGTCCGCGCAAACCATCCGCATCGGCAACCAGGGCGATGCACTGTCGATGGACCCGCACTCGCTCAACGAATCGCTGCAGCTCAGCGTGACGGGCAACATCTACGAACCTCTCGTGGGCCGCGACGCCAACCTGAAGCTCGCTCCCGGGCTGGCCACCAGCTGGAAACAGACCTCGCCCACGGTCTGGCGCTTCGAACTGCGCAAGGGCGTAAAGTTTCACGATGGCGCCCCCTTCATCGCGGACGACGTGCTGTTCAGCTTCGAGCGTGCCGGAGCCGATGGCTCGGACATGAAGAGCTACGTCAACGACATCAAGGAAGTGCGCAAGGTCGGAGACTCCGTCATCGAGATCGAGACCAAGGCACCATTCCCCATCCTGCCCGATGTGATCTCGCTGCTGTTCATCATGAACAAGAAGTGGGCTGAGGACAACCAGGCCACGCGGCCGGTGGACCGCCGCAAGGGCATCGAGAACGCAGCGTCGTTCCGAGCCAACGGCACAGGCCCCTACCGTCTGCGCGAGCGCCAGCCCAACATCAAGACCGCCTTCGTTCGCAATGGCAACTACTGGGGCAAGATCGAAGGCAACGTCATCAACGTCGAGTACACGCCCATCGGCAATGACTCCACCCGCGTGGCGGCCTTGCTTTCAGGCCAGGTGGACGTGATCGAGCCAGTGCCGCTGCAGGACGTGGCCCGCATCAACGCCAGCGGCAAGACCAAGGTCATGCAGGGCCCCGAGCTGCGCACCATCTTTCTGGGCATGGACCAGAAGCGCGATGAGCTTCAGTACTCGAACATCAAGGGCAAGAACCCGTTCAAGGACAAGCGGGTGCGCCAGGCGTTCTACCAGGCGATCGACATCGCTGGCATCCAGCGCACCGTGATGCGCGGCGCCTCCAAGCCCACCGCACTCATGGTCGGCCCCGGCATCAACGGCTTCGACGATGCCATGAACACGCGCCTCCCGTTTGATCCCGAAGCGGCCAAGAAGCTGCTCGCCGACGCAGGCTATCCCAATGGCTTCGAGGTGGCGCTGAATTGCCCCAACGATCGTTACGTAAACGACGGCGCCATCTGCCAGGCCGTGGCCGCCAGCCTCGCGCGCGTGGGTGTAAAGATCAACCTGCAGGCCGAAACCAAGGGTACCTATTTCCCCAAAATCCTCCGGCGCGACACCAGCTTCTACATGCTGGGCTGGACGCCCGGTACCTACGACTCACACAACGCCCTCAACGCCCTGATGCGTTGCGTGGACGACAAGGGCAGCGGCCAGTTCAACCTGGGTTCGTATTGCAACCCCAAGGTCGACGAACTGACGCTGAAGATCCAGTCGGAAACCGACAAGCCCAAGCGCGATGCGCTGATCAAGGAAGCGTTCAAGCTGCACTCGGACGACATCGGCCACCTGCCGCTGCACCAGCAGGCCCTGGCCTGGGGCGTGGCCAGCAACGTGACGCTGGTCCAGCTGGCCGACAATTTCATGCCGTTTCGCTACATGTCGGTGAAGTAATCCGGCGCAATCGCCGCAGGACGTGGGGCGCGAGGCGTTCCATGTCCTGTCGGTGGTGATGATTCCAACCAGGTTCCCCACGTGATCAGTCTTCTCAAACGAGGCCTCGACAGCGATGTCGGCCACAGCTTTCGCACTTCTCCGACGGCCATCGTGGCGGCGGTGATTGCGTTCATCTGCATCTTCTGTGCGGTGTTCGCCCCCTGGGTCGCACCGCACAACCCTTTCGATCTGGCCACGCTGGAGCTTTCCAACGCGCGCCTTCCGCCAGCCTGGAGCCCCGATGGCTCGTCCAAATTCCTGCTCGGCACCGACGACCAGGGGCGCGACATTCTTTCGGCGCTCATGTACGGCGCGCGCATCTCGCTGGCGGTCGGCCTGGCCTCGGTGCTGCTGTCGGTGTTGATTGGCGTGTCCTTCGGCCTTCTGGCGGGATTCCTGGGCGGCTGGGTCGATGGCCTGCTCATGCGCCTGTGCGATGTGATGCTGTCGTTCCCGCCCATCCTCATTGCGCTGCTGATCGCCGGTGTGGGCAGGGCGTTGTTCCCGAATGCCCACGAGACGCTGGCATTTGGCGTGCTCATCATCTCCATCACGCTCACCGGCTGGGTCCAGTACGCACGCACTGTGCGGGGCTCCACGCTGGTGGAGCGCAACAAGGAATATGTGCAGGCCGCTCGGGTGACCGGCGTGGCACCGCTTCGCATCATGCGCAGCCATGTATTGCCCAACGTCATGGGCCCGGTGCTGGTGCTGGCCACCATTCAGGTGGCCACGGCCATCATCACCGAAGCCACCCTTTCTTTCCTCGGCGTGGGCGCACCACCCACCTCGCCTTCGCTCGGCACGCTCATCCGCGTGGGCAACGATTATTTGTTCTCCGGGGAATGGTGGATCACCATCTTCCCGGGCGCCATGTTGGTGCTGATCGCACTCAGCGTGAACCTGCTCGGCGACTGGCTTCGCGATGCATTGAACCCAAGACTGCGCTGAACATGTCCCTTCTACAAGTCAAGAACCTCGTTGTCGAATTCCCCAACCGGCGCGGCACGCTGCGCGCGCTCGACGACATCTCCTTCGACATCGCTCCGGGCGAGATCCTGGGTGTGGTGGGAGAGTCCGGCGCTGGAAAGTCGCTGACCGGCGCCTCCATCATCGGCCTGCTGGAGCCACCGGGGCGGATCGCCTCGGGGCAGATCCTGCTGCAGGGCGAGCGCATCGACAACCTGCCGCAGGAAGCCATGCGAAAGGTGCGCGGGCGAAAGATCGGCGCCATCTTCCAGGACCCGCTGACCTCGCTCAACCCGTTGTACTCCGTGGGTCGTCAGCTCATCGAGACCATCACCACCCACCTGCCGGTGAGCCAGGCCGAGGCACGCAAGCGGGCCATCGACCTGCTCAAGGACACCGGTATTCCTGCGGCTGAACAGCGGATCGACCACTTCCCGCACCAGTTTTCAGGTGGCATGCGGCAGCGCGTGGTGATTGCGCTGGCGCTGGCTGCCGAGCCGCAACTCATCGTGGCCGACGAGCCCACCACCGCGCTGGACGTGTCCATTCAGGCGCAGATCATCACGTTGCTCAAGACCATCTGCAAACAACGCGGTGCCGCGGTGATGCTGATCACGCACGACATGGGGGTGATCGCCGAGACCTGCGACCGCGTGGCCGTGATGTATGCCGGGCGCGTGGCAGAGATCGGCCCGGTGCACGAGGTCATCAACCACCCGGCCCACCCCTACACCGAGGGTCTGATGGCCTGCATCCCCGACATGAGCGAAGACCGCGAGCGTCTGCACCAGATCGACGGTGCCATGCCGCGTCTGAACGCCATTCCCTCAGGCTGTGCCTACAACCCCCGCTGCGAGAAGGTGTTCGATCGCTGCCACACGCAGCGCCCGGACCTGCTGAGCGCGGGCGCCACGCGCGCTGCCTGCTGGCTTCATGCCCATGACAAGGCGGTGGCGGCATGAGCGGCGACATGATCGACAAGGCCGTTCAGGCGCAAACCAGCAAATCGGCGATGGCTGCCTCGCATGCTTCCGTGTCCGCCGCCACCAACGAGGCCGCCTCTGCTGCGCCGCTGGTGCGGGCAACCGATCTGGCCAAGACCTTCGACGTCTCTGCACCCTGGCTCAACCGCGTCATCGAGCGCCAGCCACGCTTGCTGCTGCGGGCAGTTGACGGCGTGTCATTCGACATCCCGCGCGGCCAGACGCTGGCGCTGGTGGGCGAATCCGGCTGTGGCAAGAGCACCGTGGCGCGCCTGCTGGTGGGCCTCTATGAGCCCACGCGCGGCGGCTTCGAGTTCGATGGCCAGGATGCGCATGCCGCGTTCAAGACCCCCGAAGGCCGCAAGCTGCGCCGCCGAATCCAGATGATTTTCCAGGACCCCTACGCCAGTCTGAACCCGCGCTGGCGCGTTGAAGACATCATTGCCGAGCCACTGCGCGAACACGAAATTGAGACGGAACCCGCTGCGCTGAAGGAACGGGTTGCGGACCTGCTGCGGTCTGTCGGACTCTCGCCGCTGGACGGTCCGAAGTATCCGCACCAGTTCTCCGGCGGGCAGCGCCAGCGCATCTCGATTGCCCGCGCCCTGGCCACGCAACCTGAATTCCTGGTGTGCGACGAGCCCACCTCGGCGCTGGACGTGAGCGTGCAGGCGCAGGTGCTCAACATCATGAAAGACCTGCAGCGCGAGCGCGGGCTCACTTACCTTTTCATCAGCCACAACCTCGCGGTGGTGCGCCACGTGAGCGACCAGGTGGGCGTGATGTACCTCGGCCGCCTCGTGGAACTGGCGCCCAAGCACACCTTGTTCGACAGCCCGCGCCACCCCTACACGCGCATGCTGCTGGACGCGATCCCGAAGATGCACGACACGGGCAGGGCCCGCACTCCGGTGTCTGGCGAGGTGCCGAACCCGTTGAATCCCCCCAGTGGCTGTGCCTTCAATCCGCGCTGTCCGCATGCCAACGACCGTTGCCGCAACGAGCGGCCCAACCTGTTGACCTTGGGCGGCATCCGCATCGCGTGCCACGCGGTGGAAGAGGGACGGATCTAGCGGCCGTCACGTGTAGCGCTTGCTGCGCAGGTTGTTCTTCATTTCCTTCAGCAGAGGCTGAAGCTTCGCCCCACCGATGCGCAATGCCAGGCAGGTGGCGACCACGTCGATCACCATCAGGTGCATCAGACGCGAGGTCATGGGGCTGTAGCGGTCGTAACCTTCGGGGTGGTCGGCGGACAAATGAATATGCCCGCTCTGCGCCAGCGGTGAGCCGCTGGTGGTGATGACGATCACCGTGGCGCCGTGCTTGCGCGCAATGTCGGCCGCATCCATCAGGTCGCGCGTGCGGCCGGAGTTGGAGATGATCACCACGCAGTCTCCCGGGCCGAGCAGCGAGGCGCTCATCACCTGCATGTGGCCGTCGCTGTAGGCAATGGCATTGATCCCCAGGCGGAAGAATTTGTGCTGCGCATCCTGGGCCACGATGCCCGAGTTGCCCGCGCCGTAGAACTCGATGCGGCCTCGGTTCTTGTAGGTCGCCACCAGCGCGTCCACCGCCTTCTCGATGGCATGGCTGGACGCATCATTGCGGTACTTCAGGAAGGCCGCGACCGTGTTGTCGATCACCTTGACCAGGACGTCACTGGTCTTGTCGTCCGCGTCCACGCTGCGGTGAATGAAGGGCACGCCCTCGCTCACGGTGCCGGCCAGTTTGAGCTTGAAATCCGACAGGCCGTCGTAGCCCATGCTGCGGCAGAAGCGCACCACCGTGGGCTTGCTCACGTGGGCGCGCTCTGCAAGCTCGGTCACCGGCAGGCTGGCGAACGTGCGTGGGTCCAGGAGCACCAGCTTGGCCACGCGTTGCTCGGCGGGTGCCAGTGAGGGCAGAGAGGCTTTGATCCGGTCGAGCATGATGGACCCTGGTTACATAAGAAGGTGAAATTTTATTACGGAGATGGGTCGATAATTCGCGCATGAACCAGCTCGAAGCTCTCAAACAATTCACCACCGTCGTGGCCGATACCGGCGATTTCAAGCAGATTGCCGCCTACACGCCCCAGGACGCCACCACCAACCCGTCGCTGATTCTCAAGGCGGTGCAGAAGCCCGAGTACGCGCATCTGTTGCAGGACGCGGTGTCTCGTTATGGCGGGCAAGGGCCCGATGAGGTGATGAACCGGCTGCTGGTGCGCTTCGGCTGCGAAATCCTGAGCCTGATCCCCGGCCGGGTCTCCACCGAAGTCGACGCCCGCCTGAGTTTTGACACCGAAGCGACCTTGACGCGAGCGCGCCGAATCATCGACCTCTACCAGGGCGAAGGCGTGCATGTGGACCGCGTGCTGATCAAGATTGCTTCCACCTGGGAAGGCATCCAGGCCGCCGCCCGGCTGGAACGCGAAGGCATTCACACCAACCTCACGCTGCTGTTTTCGTTTGCCCAGGCCGTAGCCTGCGGGCAGGCAAAGGTGCAGCTGATCTCGCCCTTCGTGGGCCGCATCTACGACTGGTACAAGAAAAGCGCCGGCGCCCAGTGGGATGAGGCGGCCATGGCCGGCGCCAACGACCCCGGCGTTCGCTCCGTGCGGAGCATCTACGAGTTTTACAAGAAGCACGGCATCGCCACCGAAGTGATGGGGGCGAGCTTTCGAAACGTCGGACAGATCACCGCGCTGGCTGGCTGCGACCTGCTCACCATCAGCCCCGATCTGCTGGCCCAGCTCGCCGGCAACGAGGCTCCCTTGAAGCGCGCACTCAACGCCAGCGCGGCCAAAGACCTGGACATTCCCTTCGTGACCTACGACGAAGCCGGTTTCCGTTTTGCCCTCAATGAAGACGCCATGGCGACCGAGAAGCTGGCGGAAGGAATCCGAGCGTTCGTCGCCGACACCATCAAGCTGGAAGCCATGATGAAATAGTTGGGAATCGCAGACGAAAAAAAGCCCCGCAAGCAATTGCGGGGCTTTTTGCCTTCTGGAGGCAGGGCGCGATTACATGCCCATGCCGCCCATATCACCCATGCCGCCCATGCCGCCGCCCATGCCGCCAGCAGGAGCTTCGTCCTTCGGCGATTCGGCCACCATGCACTCGGTGGTCAGCATCAGCGAAGCGACGGATGCAGCGTTCTGCAGTGCAGTGCGCGTCACCTTGGTCGGGTCCAGGATGCCCATTTCGATCATGTCGCCGTAGGTGTCGTTGGCGGCGTTGAAGCCGTAGTTGCCCTTGCCAGCCAGGATGGCATTGACCACCACCGAAGGCTCGCCACCGGCGTTGGCCACGATCTCGCGCAGAGGCGCTTCCACAGCCTTCAGCACCAGTTTGATGCCAGCTTCCTGGTCGGCGTTGTCGCCCTTGATGGTGCCAGCAGCCTGACGGGCGCGCAGCAGCGCCACGCCACCACCGGCCACGATGCCTTCTTCCACCGCAGCGCGCGTGGCGTGCAGCGCGTCTTCCACGCGTGCCTTCTTTTCCTTCATTTCGACTTCGGTGGCTGCGCCAACCTTGATCAGCGCAACGCCGCCGGCCAGCTTGGCCACACGCTCTTGCAGCTTCTCGCGGTCGTAGTCGCTGGTCGCTTCTTCGATCTGCACGCGCACTTGCTTCACACGGGCTTCGATGTCGGCAGCGGCACCAGCACCGTCGATGATGATGGTGTTTTCCTTGCTCACTTCGATGCGCTTGGCCTGGCCCAGATCGGCCAGCGTCACTTTTTCCAGCGTCATGCCGACTTCTTCAGCAATCACCTTGCCGCCGGTCAGGATGGCGATGTCTTCCAGCATGGCCTTGCGGCGATCACCGAAGCCAGGGGCCTTGACAGCCACGACCTTCAGAATGCCACGGATGGTGTTGACCACCAGCGTCGCCAGGGCTTCGCCTTCGACGTCTTCGGCAATGATCAGCAGCGGACGGCCGGCCTTGGCCACTTGCTCCAGCGTGGGCAGCAGGTCGCGGATGTTGGAGACCTTCTTGTCGTACAGCAGCACGAAGGGGTTGTCCAGCATCGCGGATTGCTTTTCCGGATTGTTGATGAAGTAGGGCGACAGGTAGCCGCGGTCGAATTGCATGCCTTCGACGACTTCAAGTTCGGATTCCAGCGATTTGCCGTCTTCGACGGTGATCACGCCTTCCTTGCCAACCTTGTCCATCGCATCAGCAATGATCTTGCCGATGGTTTCGTCGCTGTTGGCCGAAATGGACCCGACCTGAGCGATTTCCTTGGAGGTGGTGGTGGCTTTGGATGCCTTCTTCAGCTCGGCGACCAGGGCCGTGACAGCCTTGTCAATGCCGCGCTTCAGGTCCATCGGGTTCATGCCGGCGGCCACGTACTTCATGCCTTCGCGCACGATCGCCTGGGCCAGCACGGTTGCGGTGGTGGTGCCGTCACCGGCGTTGTCCGAGGTCTTGGAAGCGACTTCCTTGACCATCTGGGCGCCCATGTTCTGGAGCTTGTCCTTCAGTTCGATTTCCTTGGCCACGGACACACCATCCTTGGTGACCGTGGGGGCGCCGAACGAGCGCTCGAGCACCACGTTGCGACCCTTGGGGCCCAGGGTGACCTTGACTGCGTTGGCCAGGATGTTCACACCCTCGACCATGCGTGCGCGGGCTTCGCCGCCGAAAATGACGTCTTTTGCTGCCATGTTGATTCTCCGGATTCAGTAAATAGGGGAAGGGAGGAAGGCGAAGGCTTACTTCACGACGACCGCGAACAGGTCGTCTTCCTTCATGACCAGCAGTTCGTTGCCATCGACCTTGACGGTCTGGCCGCTGTACTTGCCGAACAGAACGCGGTCGCCGACCTTGACGTTCATGGCGGACAGTTCGCCTTTGTCGTTTTTCTTGCCGGGACCGACGGCCAGGATCTCGCCCTGGTCGGGTTTCTCGGCGGCGGCGTCGGGGATGACGATGCCGGAGGCGGTCTTGGTTTCGCTGTCAATGCGCTTGACGATCACGCGATCGGCGAGAGGACGAAGGTTCATTGCATCTCCTGGATATGAAACGGAAAGGATTTATTCGGAACGGCACAGCCCCCTGAAAAGGGTGGGCGGAGCCGCCGGTCGACTAGAGGTTGGGTGTTAGCACTCAACCCTGGCGAGTGCTAATGATAAGGGTGGGAGCGCCTGTTTTCAAGGCGAGATGCTTTTTTTCTTCTGGGCCATGCCCGAAAGAGCGATCGGCAGGGGGCTGGTTCAGCGTCAGAAATGTGCAAGGTAGCCACCGTCGACCACCAGCACCTGCCCCGTAACGTAGCTGGATGCGGCAGACGCCAGAAAGACCGCCGCACCGCCCAGCTCGTCGGGTCGGCCCCAGCGCCCGAGTGAACTGCGTTGGCGCAGCCACTGCGAGGTGGCCGCGTCCTGCACCATGCCGGCGTTGGTAACGGTTGCGAAATAGCCCGGAGCAATGGCGTTCACGTTGATACCGTGAGGGCCAAGTTCGGCCGCGAGGGCCCGTGTCAGCGCCTCCAGCGCGCCTTTGCCGGTGGTGTAGGCAGCGTCGCCCTCACGGGCAATGGGTCCGGCGATGGAAGTGATGTTGATGATCCGTCCGGATCCCTGGGCACGCATGGGCCTTGCGACCTCCCGGCAAAGATGCCAGGCGGAAAGGAGATTGACCTCGAGCAACTCCCGCAGGGCCGCGGCCGGCAGATCGTCAAGGGGTTGGCGCCTTCGCTGGCCGACGTTGTTGATGAGGATGTCGATCCGGCCACTCTCGTTGACCACGCGCGCCACGGCATCGCTGGCGGCGGTTTCATCGCCGACGTCAAATGCAAGGACGTGGGCCGTTCCGCCCGCAGCTTCTCCAGCGGCCCGGACTTGCTCAGCCGCATCCTGCAACTGCAGGGGATCGCGGCCATTGAGCCAGACCACGGCGCCGTGCGCCGCGAGGGCGCTGGCCATGGAAAGACCGAGACCCCGCCCCGCGCCCGTCACCAGGGCAACCCGACCTTGAAGGGAAAACAACGAAGTGGGAAGGGGGCTGGGACTGGCGGGGCTCATCCGCGCAATTATCGGATGGGGCGTTGTCCTGCCTGCGCGGGTCTAGATCGAGAGTTCGGCCATCGACGACTCGGGAAAGGCCATCTCGGGCTCCATGCCGTCGAACGGCAGGGTGAAGTAGAAGGTGCAACCTTCGCCGGGTGAGGTCTCGGCCCAGATGCGACCGCCGTGGCGTTCGATGATGCGTTGCGAGAGAGCAAGGCCGGTGCCCGTGCCCTCAAAGTCCATCGAATGGTGCTGGCGCTGGAACATCACGAACAGGTTGTGTGCTTTCTCCAGGTCGAAGCCCACGCCGTTGTCGGTCACGTAGAAAGTGCGGCCTCCCACAGGGTTGACCTTCCAGCCCACTTCAATGCGGGCCAGATCGCGCGGGCGGGTGTACTTCACGGAGTTGCCGAGCAGGTTGCCCCAGGCCTGAGCCAGCAGCATGGCGTCGCCGCGCACGACGGGAAGATCGGAGTCGATCACCCATTCGATCCGGCGTTGCGGGTTCTCTTGTTTAAGGTGCGCGATCACACCTTCAAGCAGCGGGGCCAGCGGCACGGGTTGCGACTCGATGGCCACGCGCCCCAGGCGCGCATATTCCAGCAGGCCTTCGATCATCATGCTCATGCGGCGTGAGGCCTTGGCAATGGAGTTCTGGTACTGCAGAGCGAGTGTGTCGGCGGATTCGCCCATCTGCTCTTGCAGGAGGCTCACGAAGCTGGCGATGTGGCGCAAGGGCGCGCGCAGGTCGTGCGAGACCATGTGCGAGAACACGTCCAGGTCCTTGTTGGCGGCCACGAGCTGCTGTGTGCGCTCGGCAACGCGTTTTTCCAGCTCGCGGTTGAGGTCGTTCATCACGTCCTCCAGACTCTTGGCCGCGGTCATGTCCCGCGTGATGCTGGAGAGGCCCTGCAGTTCTCCGGTTTCGTTGCGGAGCGCGGTCAGCACGGTGTGAGCCCAGAAACGCGAACCGTCCTCGCGCAGGCGCCAGCCCCGCGTTTCCCATTGCCCGTGCGCCTTGGCCAGTCGCAGCACCTGACCGGCATCCACTTCGTCTTCGCCGGCATTGTCCGCGCTGAGCAGGTCTTCGTAGGAACGCCCGACCATCTGCGAATGGCTGTGACCATGCAGGCGCTGGGCGCTTTCGCTCCATTCTGTGACGGTGCCGTTCTCGTCGACGAAGTAAACGCAATAGTCCTGGATGGCGTCAACCATCAGGCGATAACGTTGCTCGCTGGCAAACAGTTCGGCGGAGCGCTCACGCACGCGTTCTTCCAGGTCCTGGTTGGCGTGCAGCACGAATTCTTCGGTGCGTCGGCGCTCCGAGATGTCGTGCAGTTCGATGAAGATGCCCTCCACCTCGCCGTTCTGGAAATCGGGGATGTAGTGCACTTCAAAGTAGTTGCGCGAACCATTGGCTGAGACGCGTTCGGCCTCGAAGGTCTGAGTCTGTCCGCTCAGTGCCTGAGCCACGCGGGGCAGGATGTCAGGCAGGATGTCGGGGCGCACCACCTGGCTGAGGTGTGAGCCCACCATGTCGGCCGGCTTCTTGCCATAGCGTTCGGCATGGGCCTGGTTGGCAAAGCGGCAGATCAAGTCCTTGTCGTAGTAGGCCAGCCGGGCGGGGATGCGGTCGGTGATGCTGCGCAGCAGGCTCTCGTTGGCAGAGGGCTTGTCAGACATCGCGTGCCCACCCGTCTCCGTGACCGTGCTGTTGCCCAGCAGGAAATTGCCGTCTGCATCGAAGACCGGTGTGGAAGACAGGCGGGCCATGAACAGGCTGCCGTCCTTGCGCACCAGCTCGATGTCAACCGGATCGGCATGGCCGCTCAGCCGCAGGGTTTCCACATGGGCCGAGGCCTGTTCGCGCCAGCGCGGTGCCACCAGCTCGCGCAGGCTCTTGGGCACGCTGGTGTCCTGCCTGTCGTGGCCCAGCCAGCCCAGCAGCGTCTGGTTGAGGTGGGTGCAGCGTTGCTCCACATCGAAAGACAACAAGCCGCAGGGCGCCTGATCGCAAAGGGAACGGGCACAGAGCAGCGCGGTTTCGAGTTCTTTCGTCCGCTCGCTCAACAACCGCGCGCAATCCGTCGCAGAAGCGTCCATCCCGTCGGGGCAGATAGAGGTGTCCATGTTCAAAGGCTCCGATCGTTGCAAGGCAGGCCGAAAAATTGGCTTGTACTCCCATATCGGAACCAGGGACGAAAAATTCAAATTGTTACGACTGACGGTGGCGGGGACAGACTCTCCCGCGAAGATGAAAAAAGCCCCGGGGCTTGTGCCACGGGGCTTTGCGCCGCTTTGCTGTGAATATTTACAGGCCTGCGGCCTTGCGCAGCGCGGCCGCGCGGTCGGTGCGCTCCCAGGTGAACTCTGGCTCTTCCCGGCCGAAATGGCCGTAGGCGGCGGTCTTGGTGTAGATCGGGCGCAGCAGATCCAGCATCTGGATGATGCCCTTGGGACGCAGGTCGAAATGCTCATTGACGAGCGCGGCAATCTGGTCGTCGGGGATCACGCCGGTGCCTTCCGTGTAAACCGTCACGTTCATCGGGCGAGCAACGCCGATGGCGTAAGCCACCTGAATCTGGCACTGGCGGGCCAGCCCGGCCGAAACAATGTTCTTGGCCACATAGCGAGCAGCGTAAGCGGCGGAGCGGTCCACCTTGCTGGGGTCCTTGCCACTGAATGCGCCGCCACCGTGCGGACACGCGCCGCCATAGGTGTCCACAATGATCTTGCGCCCGGTCAGGCCGCAATCGCCTTGCGGGCCACCGATCACGAAGCGCCCGGTCGGGTTGATCAGGTACCTGGTGTCCTTGAGCCATTCCTTGGGCAGCACCGGCTTGATGAGCTCTTCAATGATGGCTTCATTGAACGATGCCTTCATCTTGGTGGCGGATTCGCTCTGATCGGGGCTGTGCTGGGTGGAAAGCACCACCGTGTCAATGCTGTGGGGCTTGCCGTCCACGTAGCGCATGGTCACCTGGCTCTTGGCATCGGGCCGCAGAAAGGGCAGGCGGCCATCTTTGCGGAGCTGAGCCTGGCGCTCCACCAGACGGTGCGCGTAGTAGATGGGCGCGGGCATGAGCTCAGGCGTTTCGTCGCAGGCGTAGCCAAACATCAGGCCCTGGTCGCCGGCGCCGATGTTCAGGTGGTCGTCAGACGCGTGGTCCACGCCCTGGGCGATGTCGTTGCTCTGCTTGTCGTAGGCGACCAGCACCGCGCAACCCTTGTAGTCGATGCCGTACTCGGTGTTGTCGTAGCCGATGCGCTTGAGCGTATCGCGCGCCACCTGGATGTAATCGACATGGGCGTTGGTGGTGATTTCGCCGGCGAGCACCACCAGACCGGTGTTGCACAGCGTTTCTGCCGCCACGCGGCTGCGCGGGTCCTGGGTGAAGATGGCATCCAGAATGGCATCGGAAATCTGGTCGGCGACCTTGTCGGGGTGGCCTTCAGAGACGGATTCGGATGTGAAGAGAAAGTCGTTCGCCATGTATAAACTCCAGAGTGGTTGATCGGCGTTGCCGGTCTCAGAGTTCGGCGAACGCTTTAGCGGAATTTATGAATCGCCCCGCAATTAGTTCAATAACTCGGCGATGCGCGGATTCTAGATCATGGCCGTGCTGATTCGCTTCCTTTTCCGATTCGCCAGCTTGCTGCCGTTGCCGGTGCTGCACACCCTCGGCTGGGTGCTGGGGTGGCTGAGTTTCGGGCTCTCCACCCGCTACCGCCGCCGGCTGTTTGCCCACGCCCGCCAGGCGGGCTTTTCCAGGGGCGTGGCACTGGCCTCGGTGGGCGAATCGGGCAAGCTGGTGGCCGAGCTGCCGCGCTTGTGGTCGGGGCGTTCCGTGAGGGTTGTCTGGGAAGGTGCCGAGCACGTCGAGGCGGCGCTTGAAAAGCGAAGTGGCGTGCTTTTTCTCACACCCCACCTCGGATGCTTCGAGGTTGCCGCACAGGCCTACGCTGACCGGTTCGGCGAACGCCAGCCCACCACCGTGCTGTTTCGTCCTGCTCGCAAGGCGTGGCAGCGCGACATCATGGCCGGAGCACGGGAGCGACCCGGCCTCTTCACTGCGCCCACCACAGTGGCAGGTGTCAAGCAACTCATCAAGGCGCTCAGAGCTGGTCAGGCCGTGGGCTTGCTGCCCGACCAGGTGCCGCCAGCAGGGCAAGGCATATGGGCACCTTTTTTCGGACGTGAGGCCTACACCATGACGCTACCGGCGCGGCTGGTGCACGCCGCGAGTGCGCAGCTGCTGCTGGTCTGGGGCGAACGCCTGAGGTGGGGGCGCGGCTATTGCATTCACGTGCGTCCATTCGAGTTCGTGGGCGCGGGTCCGTTGTCGGACGACGCCACCGTGGCCGCCACGCAGATCAACCAGGCCATGGAAATGCTGGTGCGAGAATGCCCGGAACAATACCTGTGGTCCTACGACCGCTACAAGCAACCGGTTGCGGCGAGCCGTTGAATCTGTTCATTCATCCCATTTCGCGATGCCACTTCCCGAATCGAAAGAAGTTCCCGACAAGCCCGATGCGACATTCAGCGAACGCTGGGGCAACCGCCTGGGGGTGGTCGTCATGCGCTTGCTGGCCCGCTTGCCCCTAAGTTGGGTGCGGGGTCTGGGCTGGCTAATGGGGCAGGTGCTGCACGCGGTGGCTTCACGGCGCAGGCGCATTGCCCGCACCAACTGGGCGCTGTGCTTTCCGCAAGACAGCACGCTTGAGCGCCATCGCGCCGTGCGGCGCCATTTCGTTGCGTTCGCGCAGGCCTGGCTTGATCGCAGCTGGCTTTGGGAAGGCAGCGAGGCCACGGTGCGCGCGCGCCTGCGGGTGGTGGGCGCCACACACGAGTTGCATGGCGACAAGCCTGTGCTGATGCTGGCGCCCCATTTTGTGGGAATGGATGCCGGCGGAACGGCGCTTGCCCTGCTCGAGCCGCGCCCGTATGCCTGCATTTACCTGTCGCAGATCAACGAGGACGTGGACCAGTGGATCCGCACGGGCCGCTTGCGATTTGGTACCGTCCGGCTGATCGAGAAGCAGCAGGGACTGCGCACGGTGGTGCAGTCCTTGCGCTCGGGGGAAGCCCTTTATCTTCTGCCCGACATGGACCTCGGGCCTGAGGAGTCGGTGTTCGTGCCGTTCTTCGGGGTGCCCACCGCCACCGTGCCTACGCTGCCGCGCCTGGCCCGGCTGGGGGGTGCCAAAGTGGTGCCGGTGGTCACACGGCTGACGCGGCGCGGCTACGAGGTCGAGGTGATGCCCGCGTGGCCCGGTTACCCCGGCCCGGACGCCGTGGAAGACACGGCCCAGATGAACCGCAGGCTAGAGGGGATGATCGCGCGCATGCCCGAGCAGTACTACTGGGTGCACAAGCGGTTCAAGACCCGCCCACCCGGAGAGCCTTCGCTCTACGGAAGCGACTGAGCCAGGAAGGCGCCGAGCAGGGCGGCCACTTTCTGCGGCTGCTCGTGCACGATCCAGTGAGTGGCTTCGGGCACGCGTTCGATGCGAAGGTCTTGCACGAATTCGTCCAGGCCATCGAGCAGTGCCACCGGCAGGGCGGTGTCGCCCAATCCCCAGATGACCAGCGTCGGAATTTTCACTTGCACCTTGTCGCGCGGAATCTGCACTGCAGTGGCCCCGGGGTCCTGCGGGGTCGGTGGACGCAGAGGCGAGGCAGCGTAGTAGGCGCAACCGCCGCGCAGACCTTGACGCCAGACGGCCCGGTAGCGTTCGCGGGTGGCTTCGTCCAGCCAGGCGTGGGGTCCGCTGTCGGCCGCCATCGCGGTGAAAAAGGGCCACAAACGGGCGAAGTCGTTTTCTGCGAGCAACTGCGCAGCGTCCGGCCGGGCGAGGAAGTTCATGTAGGCACTGCTGGCCTGCTGGGCCGATGAATGGCTCAGCTCGCGTGCGAACGTTGCTGGATGGGGCGCGTTGAGAATGACCAGCTGGCGCGTGAGACCGGGATGCTGCGCGGCCAGGCTCCAGGCCAGCGCGCCACCCCAGTCGTGTGCCACCAGGCCAGCCAGCTGGCCTGGCGTGGGGCTGTTCAGTGTGATGGCCTCGATCGTGGCGCAGAGGTCCTGCACCAGCGGCTTGGCGCGGTAGGCGGCCACCTCGATGGGCGCGCTCGATCGTTCGAAGCCCCGCAGGTTGGGCGCCACGCAGCGGTAGCCGCCGTGTTCGGGGCGGGCGAAATGAGCCAGCAGAAAGTCCCACACGAACGCGGCTTCCGGAAAGCCGTGCAGGAAGAGCAGCACTGGGCGGCCCACCTCCCCTGCAGCGCGACAGCTCAGGGTGATGCCATGGGGCAGGGGCAGGTCGAAGGTCTGGATCATGCGGGCACTCTCGATGGCCCCGCGCTTTCAGTCCAGCGCCGGGGGCTCTTCCTGGGGAACGGGTGGGGCCACTGCCGGCGCGCCTTCTTCGTGCGTCCAGCGCCAGAGCATCTGGGCCACCTCGTCCAGCCCTTTCTTCTTCAGGGCCGAAAAGAGTCTGGCTTCGCCGCCGCCGGATTGCAGTCGCGCAATCGACAGCGCCTTCTGCGCCTCGGCGTGATTGAGTTTGTCGGCTTTCGTGAGCAACACCAGAAACTTCAGACCTTCCTCCACCCTGGGCCTGATGACTTCCAGCAAGATGTCGTCGAGCTCGGTGAGGCCCAGGCGCGGGTCGATCAACAGCACCACGCCGCGCAGGTTTTCACGGGTGAGCAGGTAGTTGCCCATCACACGCTGCCAGCGCAGCTTGGCTTCGCGCGGCACTGCCGCATAGCCATAGCCGGGCAGATCGGCGAGAACCGCATCGGTGACACCCTGCTTGCCGAGCGAAAACAGGTTGATGCTCTGAGTGCGGCCGGGTGTTTTGGACGCGAAAGCCAGGCGCTTCTGCTGCGTCAGGGTGTTGATGCAGGTGGACTTGCCCGCGTTGGAGCGCCCCACAAAGGCCACCTCGGGCACCGTGAGCGGGGGCAGGTGTTCGAGTTGAGGGGCGGTGGTCAGGAAGCGGGCGGTGTGCAACCAGCCATGGGCGATCTTGGGGTCAGGGGTCTGGGTTCCAGCTTGGGGGAGGCGGGGCTTGGGGCCCTGGGCGTGCTCGGTGGGTGGAGCGGTCGGTTGGGCTGGAGTGGGGTATTGGGTCATTTGGGGGTTTTCCCGGTGGGACATTGTAAAATCGATTGGCTTTGACCAGACAACCCGCGAATTTCCTCAACCAGAACCCGTCGCTGCCGACGCCCGCCCCGTCATGAAATTGCCTGTCTCCCTACTTTGTGCCGCTGCCGCAGCAGCCCTGTCGTTCAGCGCCCAGGCGCAGCCGGTCAAGCCCGACCTGGCCAAGGGTGCCGCTTCGTTCGGCCAGGTGTGCGTTGCCTGCCATGCGGCGGATGGAAACTCCACCACCCCGGCCAACCCCAAGCTCGCGCAGCAGCATCCTGAGTACCTCGTCAAGCAGCTCCAGGATTACAAGTCGGGCAAGCGTGACAACGCCATCATGAAGGGCTTCGCCTCCGCGTTGTCCGATGCCGACATGCGCAACATCGCCTATTGGCTTGCCGACCAGAAGGCCAAGGGCGGTGCGGCCACCGACAAGGACCTGGTGAAGCTCGGTGAGCGCATTTACCGTGGCGGCATCGCGGACCGCCAGATCGCTGCCTGCGCCGGTTGCCACAGCCCCAACGGCGCCGGCATTCCTTCGCAATACCCGCGCCTCTCGGGCCAGCACGCCGAGTACACCAAGACCCAGCTGGAGCACTTCCGCAACGGCACTCGCAAGAACAACGCCCAGATGACGGGCGTGGCCGCCAAGATGAACGACCGCGAAATTCAGGCGGTGTCCGACTACATCGCCGGGTTGCGCTGAAAACCGCCGACACCGCTTGCCCCTCCAGGGTGCAAGAGATATAAGTCAACATTGATATTTCGCGGCACAATGCCGCCGATGCCTCCGGCGTTGAACCGCCAGCCAAAAACAACATCTGATCTAGGCGGCTCCGGATTCACCGGAACCGCCTTTTTTCTGTCTTTTCCCGCCCCATGACCGTTTCCACCGAAGGCCTGCAAATCCGATCTGGTCCCCGCTTCGTGAGCGAGGCGGTGGAACTGCTGTCGTCGATGCGGTTCGCAATTTCGTTGCTCTCGGTGATCTGCATCGCGTCGGTGATCGGCACGGTGGTCAAGCAACATGAGCCCTTCATCAACTACGTGAACCAGTTCGGTCCCTTCTGGGCGGACGTGTTTGCCAGCGCGCAGTTGTTTGCGGTCTACAGCGCCTGGTGGTTTCTGCTGATTCTGGCGTTTCTGGTGACCAGCACCAGCCTGTGCATTGCCCGCAACACGCCCAAGATTTTTTCCGACTACAAGGCCTACAAGGAAAACATCCGCGAGCAGAGCCTCAAGGCTTTTCCACATAGGGCCGAGGGTGCACTTGCGGAGACGCCCGAGGCGGCCGCCAACCGCATTGGTCAGACGCTGCTGGGCTCGGGCTGGAAGGTCAAGCTGCAGTCCCGCCCGATGGCCAACGGCACGGGCTGGATGGTCGCCGCGAAGGCGGGCACGGCCAACAAGATTGGTTACCTCGCTGCGCACAGCGCCATCGTGCTGGTGTGCATTGGGGGGCTGCTCGATGGCGACCTGGTGGTTCGCGCGCAAATGTGGTTCAACGGCAAGACGCCGTTCACTGGCGGTGGCCTAATTGCCGATGTGCCCGCGCAGCACCGACTGGCCAGCACGAATCCCACCTTCCGGGGCAACCTGCTGGTGACCGAAGGCACAACGGCCGGCACGGCCATCCTGGCCCAGCCCACGGGGGTTCTGCTCCAGGACCTGCCGTTCACCGTGGAACTCAAGAAATTCATCGTCGAGTATTACGAAACCGGCATGCCCAAGCTGTTTGCCAGCGAGATCGTGATTCAGGACAACGAAACCGGCGAGAAGAAGGAGGCGCGTGTCGAGGTGAACCACCCGGCCAGCCATCGCGGCATCAACATTTACCAGTCCAGCTTCGACGACGGCGGCTCGCGCGTGAAGCTGCAAGCCGTGCCGCTGAACCGACCCACGCGGGCGTTCGAGATCGAGGGCACCATCGGCGGGTCGACGGCGCTCAGCAACGGGGCCGACCAGCTCACGCTGGAGTACACCGGGCTGCGCGTGATCAACGTGGAGAACTTCGCCGGCTCCGGTGCCGGCGCGGGCACCGACGTGCGCAAGGTGGACCTGCGCAGCTCGATCGAAAGCCGCCTTGGCTCCGGCCACAAGACCGTGACCGAGAAGACACTGCGCAACGTCGGACCCAGCATCACTTACAAACTGCGCGATGCTGCGGGCCAGGCGGTGGAGTACCACAACTACATGCTGCCGATGGACATTGACGGTTCGCGCATGTACCTGCTGGGTCTGCGCGAGACGCCGTCCGAGCCGTTTCGTTACCTGCGCATCCCGGTTGACGAAAACGATTCGCTCGACGGTTTTGTGCGCCTGCGTGCCGCGCTCGACGATCCACAGATGCGAGCGGAAGCGGTGCGCCGTTACGCCACGTCTGCCGTGGAAGAAGGCAAACCTGAACTCGCGGAGGCACTGGCAGCTTCTGCACAGCGAGCCATGGACCTGTTTGCTGGTGTGGAAACGGTGAAAGCGACCCTTGCGCAGCCGGTGGTCAACGGTGCCGCACCCAAGGACGTCCGGGGTGGGCTGCAGGCGGTTTCGGCCTTTCTCGAAGCCAACGTGCCAGCGGCCGAACGAGAGCGCGCGAGCGAGGTGCTGGTGCGCATCCTGAACGGCACGCTGTTCGAGCTGCTGCAGTTGAGCCGTGAACGCGCGGGCCTGAAACCGTTGGAGCGTGGCGAGGCCACGCAACAGTTCATGGCGCAGGCGGTGATCAGCCTGAGCGACACGTTCTTCTATCCCGCGCCCATGACTTTCCAGCTCAAGGACTTCACCCACGTGCAGGCCAGCGTTTTCCAGGTGGCGCGCGCGCCCGGGCAAAACATCGTCTACCTGGGTTGCCTGTTGCTCATTCTCGGCGTTTTTGCCATGCTGTATGTGCGCGAACGCCGCCTGTGGGTGTGGCTCTCGCCTGCGGGTGAGCAGGGCTCCCAGGCTTCCATGGCCCTGTCGTTGAACCGAAAAACGATGGAGGCCGACCGCGAATTCGACCTGCTCAAGACGCAACTGCTCAAGGTGCCCACATGAATACCGCCACCGCATCACAGACCATCGAACTCAAGAAGGGGCGGGGTGCCGACGGCCTGCAGCCGGGCTATTTCGCCCGACGCAATGTCTGGGACTGGCTGTTTGCCGCACTCGTGGTACTGGGCGCAAGCTGGGCCTTCGTGCGCTACAGCACCGCGATGGATGGCTACGAAAAAGCCATTCTGGTGGGGGCGGTGCCGGCCATGATCTGGCTGGGCTGGTTCTGGCGGCCACTGCGAGGTCTGGCGGTGGTGGTGGCCGCGCTGTCGCTGCTGGCGATCTGGCTCTACATGACGCCGGCAGGTACGGCGGATCTGGCCCGTGCCGATCAGGTCTTCCTGCTCAAGTACTTCATTTCTAGCCAGTCCGCCATTCTGTGGATGAGCGTGCTGTTCTTCATGAGCACGGCGTTCTACTGGGTTGGCATGGTCACACGCGGCGGCGATGCCTTCCAGCTGCTCGGCTCGCGCCTGGCCTGGGTGGCGGTGACGCTCGCGCTGGTGGGCACCATGGTGCGCTGGTTCGAGAGCCACCAGATCGGCCCCGACATCGGTCACATCCCGGTCAGCAACCTGTATGAAGTGTTTGTGCTGTTCTGCTGGATGACCACTGCCTTCTACCTGTACTACGAAGACCAGTACAAGACGCGCAGCATGGGCGCGTTTGCGATGCTGGTGGTCAGCGCGGCGGTTGGTTTTCTGCTCTGGTACACCGTGGTGCGCGAGGCGCATCAGATTCAGCCTTTGGTGCCGGCCCTGCAGAGCTGGTGGATGAAACTGCACGTGCCGGCCAACTTCATTGGCTATGGCACCTTCGCCATTGCGGCGATGCTGGCCTTCGCCTACCTGATCAAGCAGAGCGCGAGCGAGAGTCGCTGGTACAAGCTCGCGCCGCTGTGGCTGCTGGGCGTGGTGCTGTGTTTCGAGCCCATCGTGTTTCGCCAGTCGGCGGCCGAGAACGGCGGCAGCTACTGGTTTGTCTACTTCGGCATCTCCGCCCTGATCGTGGGCACCATCATCTTCGGCCGCCGCCGCATCGCGGAAAAATTGCCCAGCTTTGAAGTGCTCGACGACGTGATGTACAAGGCCATTGCCGTCGGCTTCGCGTTTTTCACCATCGCCACCGTGCTCGGTGCCCTCTGGGCCGCCGAGGCCTGGGGCGGCTACTGGAGCTGGGACCCCAAAGAAACCTGGGCCCTGATCGTGTGGCTGAACTACGCGGCCTGGCTGCACATGCGGCTCATGAAAGGGCTGCGCGGCACCGTAGCCGCCTGGTGGGCGCTGGTTGGCCTGGCCATCACCACCTTTGCCTTTATCGGCGTGAACATGTTCCTCTCGGGCCTGCACAGCTACGGCGAGCTCTGAACCCGACGGCCGGAACTTTGTAAGAATCGCGGCTGTCCCACGACGGACGAAGACAGTGCGCGGCATCTTTCGCGCGCAGTTTGACCCAGCAAGGAACGTCCCATGATCATCCGCACCGGTCACAACGGTTTTCAGCATCCGCTGCCCAGCGAGATCACGCCGCCATCGGCCTACCTCAACCGACGCCAGTGGCTGGAACGCAGCGCCCTGACGGCTGCGGCACTTGGCGTGGCCGGTGGTTGGGCGGGCCGCGATGCCTGGGCTCAGACCGAGACGCCCAAGCCCGGAAAGCTTGCCGCCTTGCCCGGGCGCGCCTCTAGTGTCAGCGGCGCTCGCACCATGGAGAAGCTCACCTCCTACCAGGATGCGAGCAGCTACAACAACTACTACGAATTCGGCACTGACAAGGCAGAACCTGCTGCCTCGGCCAAGACGCTCAAGCCACGCCCCTGGACCGTGGCGGTCGAAGGCCTGGTCAACAAGCCAGGCAGTTTCGATCTGGATGCGCTGCAGAAACTCAGCCCGATGGAGGAGCGCATTTACCGGCTGCGCTGCGTTGAAGGCTGGTCCATGGTGATTCCGTGGGTGGGCTATTCGCTTTCGGAGCTGATCAAGCAAGTGCAGCCCCAAGGTAGCGCGAAGTACGTGGAGTTCCACACCCTCGCCGATCCCAAGCAGATGCCCGGTCTGCGCTCCAGCGTGCTGCAGTGGCCGTATGTGGAAGGCTTGCGCCTGGACGAAGCCATGCACCCACTGACGCTGCTCGCATTCGGGATGTACGGCGAAGTGCTGCCCAACCAGAATGGCGCGCCTTTGCGCCTGGTGGTGCCTTGGAAGTACGGCTTCAAGAGTGGCAAGTCGCTGGTGAAGATCCGCTTTACCGACAAAGAGCCCCGCACCGCCTGGAACCTGGCAGCCCCTCAGGAATATGGTTTCTATTCCAACGTCAACCCTCAGGTTGACCACCCGCGCTGGAGCCAGGCGACCGAGCGGCGCATTGGGGAGGAGGGCGGCCTCTTCGCCAAGCGCCGTCAGACGCTGATGTTCAACGGCTACGAACCCCAGGTGGGCCAGCTCTACGCCGGCATGGATCTGCGCAAGCTGTACTGACGGGATGCGTCCCGCCGGATCAAAGATCAACCGTTGGATCGGGCACGCGGCGGCCAAGCCTTTGGTCTTCCTCGTCGCTGCGCTGCCCTTTATGTGGCTCCTCTGGGCGGCTTTCTCCAACCAGCTCGGAGCCAATCCGGCTGAAGCGCTGATTCGCTCACTGGGAGACTGGACCCTGCGCTTTCTGGTGCTGGTGTTGGCAGTCACGCCCTTGCGCGTCATCGGCGGTTGGCCGGCGCTGGCCCGCTGGCGCCGAATGCTGGGCTTGTTCGTGTTCTTCTATGCCTGCATGCACCTGCTGGCCTACGCCTGGTTCGACATGGAGTTCGACCTCGCCGGCATCGTGGCCGACATCGTCAAGCGGCCCTTCATCCTGGTGGGCTTTCTGGGATGGCTGCTGCTGCTGGCCCTGGCGGCCACGTCGTTCAATCGCGCCATTCGCACGCTCGGTGCTCAGACCTGGCAACGGTTGCACCGCATGGTGTATGCGGTGGCCGGCCTTGCCGTGCTGCATTTTTTCTGGATGCGCAGCGGCAAGAACGACTACGCCGAGGTGGCGGTGTACGCCGCGCTGCTCGCGGCTTTGCTGGGGTGGCGCCTGTGGCGCCGGCTCACCCGGATCTGACCCGCGGTTGGGATATCAGGCCGGTGGCAGCAGACGCTCCAGGCGCAGCTGGTCGGCGGCCGTCTCGCGCGAACGGATGAGGGTGGCTTTGGTGCCACTCACGAGCACTTCGGCCGCCCGGCCGCGCGTGTTGTAGTTGCTCGCCATGCTCATGCAGTAGGCGCCCGCCGAGAGCACCGCCAGCAAGTCACCTGCCTGCACCGCCAGCGCGCGGTCGCGGCCGATCCAGTCACCGCTTTCGCACACCGGGCCGACCACGTCCCAGGTGGTGCTGGCAACACCTTCGCGCGGGGCGAGCGGCACGATGCGGTGAAACGCTTCGTACAGGGCCGGGCGCGGCAGATCGTTCATGGCGGCGTCGACGATCAGGAAGTTCTTGTGCTCTCCGGGCTTGAGGTAGAGGACTTCGGTGAGGCAGGCCCCGGCATTGCCCACCAGCGAGCGACCAGGCTCAATGTAGATGGCGCGGTCGCCAAACCCTCGAGCGTCGAGTTTTTTCAGCAGCTGAGCCCACAGCGCATCGGCCTCGGGAGGTGCATCGCCCTGGTAGTCGATGCCCAGGCCACCGCCGAAATCGATGTGTTCGATGTGAATGCCCGAAGCCTCGATACCTTGCACCAGGTCAAGGATGCGATCCATCGCATCCAGGTAGGGGCCAGACTGGGTGATCTGCGAGCCGATGTGGCAGTCGATGCCCACCACGCGCAGACCGGCGCACGCCGCCGCATGGCGGTAGGTGGCGATCACATCTTCGTGCGCAATGCCGAACTTGTTGCCCTTGAGGCCGGTGGAAATGTAGGGGTGGGTCTTGGCGTCCACGTTGGGGTTGACGCGCACGCTGACGGGTGCGCGCAGGCCCATCTCGCGAGCGACCTCATCCAGCACGTCGAGTTCGGCGCGGCTCTCCACGTTGAAGCAGCCGATACCCAGGCGCAGTGCCTGACGCATTTCCGCGCGGGTTTTGCCCACGCCAGAGAAGATCACCTGGGCCGGGTCAACGCCGGCGGCCATCGCACGCTCGAGTTCACCGCCAGACACGATGTCCAACCCACAACCCGCGCGCACCAAGGTCTGGAGGATCGCGAGCGACGAGTTGGCTTTCATCGCGTAGCAGATCAAATGCCTGCGCCCGGCCAGGCCGCGCTGGTAGGAGGCGAGCGCGGCGAGCATGGCCGCCTCGCTGTAGACAAACAGCGGCGTGCCATGCTCGCGCGCCAGCCGTTCCAGCGGAACATCTTCCACCATCAGCTGGTGGTTGACGTAAGCGAAGCAGGTGGGCAATGCCGGGGCCGGCAGGCCTGAAGTGGTGGTCATGCGGTGAGGGCAGTAGCGTCAGCGAGGTGCATTGGGCGCAGGCGCGCTGACAGGTTTGTCTTTGCTTGAAGTGCCGGGCGCCGGAAGGTACAACGGACCCTTCTGGCCACAGGCCGATGCGCCCATGGCGCCAACCAGACACAAAACCGCGATGGCCATGCGGCGCGATGGGGTCGGACCACGACCTAGAATGCTTTTCAACCCAGACATCCAGGCATTGTAATGACCGATACCGAGTACCAGGACCTGGCGGAAGCGCTGCTTCGGTCCATCGAACTGGCCTGCGACCGCATCAACGACGCGACAGACGCAGACCTCGACAACCAACGCGTGGGCGGCATGATCACCGTGACCTTCGCCAGTGGCAGTCAGATCATCATCAATCTTCAGAAGCCGCTGCACGAAGTGTGGATGGCGGCGCGTGCCGGCGGATTCCACTTCAAGCACAACGGCGAGCGCTGGATGGACACCAAGCAGCACGGTGAGTTCTTCGAGCTGCTGAGCCGCTTCGCGTCGGAACAGGCCGGGTTGCCGTTGCGCTTCAGTTCCTGAACAGATCCAGGATGCTGCGTCGGTCTTCGTTCGCCGCAGGGGGCTTGACCGGCAGATTGGTGTTGGGGTCGTACTCCACCGGGGCTGCTGGCGCGCCTGGCCACGGGTCTTGCAATCCCAGTCCATGCACCCCGCGTCCGGGACCAAATTCCTCGTAGTACCACTCACCACCGACATTGATCACGCCGGACGGCGGCGTGTAGGTCGCAATGTCCACCCCTTTGAGAGCCTCGGACATGAACGAGATCCAGATCGGCAGACTCAACCCACCGCCGGTCTCGCGGCTGCCCAGGTTGCGCGGCGTGTCATAACCCACCCAGGCCGCGGCCACCAGCGAGGGCTGGTAGCCGACGAACCAGGCGTCCACCGCATCGTTGGTGGTGCCGGTCTTGCCGAAGAGGTCGGTGCGCTTGAGCGTGGCCTGCGCGCGAGCGGCGGTGCCAGAGCGGGTTATTTCCTGCAGCAAGCTGTTCATCACAAAAGCATTGCGCGCGTCGATCACACGTTGTTCGTCGGCCAGCGGCGCTGGTTGGGCGGCATAAAGCACCTTACCCTTGTGGTCGCTCACCCGGGTGATCAGGTTGGGCGCGATGCGGTAGCCACCGTTTGCAAACACCGAATAGCCCAGCGCCATCTGCATGGGTGTGACCGAACCGGCCCCCAGCGCCATCGTGAGGTAGGGCGGGTGCTTGTCCGCGTCGAATCCGAACCGAGTCACCCATTCCTGCGCGCTCTGGGTACCCACCAGCTGAAGCACGCGGATGGAAACCATGTTCTTCGATTTGGCCAGCGCTCGCCTCACCGACATGGGACCTTCGAACTGGCCGTCGTAATTCTTCGGCTCCCAAGGCTTGCCACCGGTTTCCCCGGCGGAATAGAAGAGGGGCGCGTCGTTGACCACGGTCATGGGGGTCAGACCCTTTTCGAGCGCAGCTGAGTAAATGAACGGTTTGAAGCTCGAGCCGGGTTGCCGCCAGGCCTGTGTGACGTGGTTGAACTTGCTCTTCTGGAAGTCGAATCCGCCGATCAGGGCGATGATGTTGCCGCTGCGAGGATCCAGCGCCACGAAGGCGGATTCCACTTCGGGCAGTTGCGTGATGCGCCAGGCTTTGGCGCCCGTCTGCACAACACGGATCACCGCGCCCGGACGGATCTTGATGTTCGGCCCCGCCTTCTCCGAGAGCCCGGACTGGGCAGGCTTCAAGCCTTCTCCGGTAATCTCGAACGGCTCGCCGTCCTGACGCACCGCCAGCACCCGGCGCGGGTTGGCCTCCAGCACCACGGCTGACAAAAGATCGTCGTTGTCCGGGCGGTCGTTCAGCGCCTCATCGATCGCGTCGTCGCGCGCGGATTTTTCATCGGGCAGGTCAATGAACAGCTCCGGGCCGCGGTAAAACTGGCGCCGCTCGTAGTCGAGCACGCCTTGGCGCACAGCCCGGTAGGCGGTCAGCTGGTGCTTGGTGTTGAGCGTGGTCAACACCACCAGGCCGCGTGTGTAGGCCTCGTCTCCATACTGGGCAACCATGGACTGGCGCACCATTTCGGCCACGAATTCGGTGTGGGGTCGATCCGGGTTGACCGACGGACGCAGCTTGAGCGCCTCGGCCTTCGCCGCCTCCGCCTCAGCCACAGTGATGAAGCCGTTTTCGACCATTCGGTCGATGATGTGCAGTTGCCGCGCCCGCGCGCGCTTGGGATTGCGCACTGGGTTGTAGGCGGACGGGGCCTGCGGCAGCCCGGCGAGCATGGCGGCTTCGGCGATCGTGACGTCTTGAAGTGATTTGCCGAAATAGATTTGTGCGGCGGAAGAAAAACCGTAGGCCCGTTGACCCAGAAAGATCTGGTTCATGTAGATCTCGAGGATCTGCTCCTTGGTGAGCATGTGCTCCAGCTTGAAGGTCAACAGCACTTCGTAGATCTTGCGCGTGTAGCTCTTCTCTGCCGACAGATATACGTTACGCGCGACCTGCATGGTGATCGTGGACGCACCCTGGCTCTTGGCCTGACGCAAATTGGCCAGCGCTGCACGGACCATGCCGCGGTAGTCGACCCCGTTGTGTTCAAAGAAGCGGGCGTCCTCAATGGCCAGCACCGCATTCTTCATCACCGCTGGAATCTGGTCGAAGGTCAGCAGGTTGCGCCGCTCTTCACCGAACTCGCCAATCAGCTCGCCATCGGCGGAGAGCACGCGAAGCGGCAGCTTCGGGCGGTAGTCGGCCAAACTGGCCACTTCGGGAAGATTGGGGTAGGCGACAGCAAGCGCGATGCCCACGGCCATCAGCATTCCTGCAACACCTGCCACCGCCAGTCCGGCCAGACCCACCACCAAGCGACCGGCCCAAAGGAGTGCGGTGCGTCCGGTCGATACTGACCCATCGGAAGAGCGAGGCGAAGAAGTGTCGTTTTTGGGCATGCGGTCGATCAGAGCGGTATTGCCGATTATAAAAATCGGGACGCCCTCCAATGGAGCGCCTGTCCGGCTTATTGTGAGTTGTTGTGAATTGGCCGGATAAGTGGCTCATGAAGCAATTCACGAAGGGCACCGGATGCGTATGCTTTTGACAACGTTTCACTTTGTCGCAAAAGCAAAAAATCTTTGCTGGACAAAGGGCTTACTGCTAGCATTCAAGTGAATTCTTAAGTTTGGCGCCGCCCGTCGTCACCATTAATGGGGGTCACCTTGATCTCATTGGGATCGTTATTCAACCGTGAACCGGCGCCCTTGCTGGGCATCGATGTCAGTTCGTCCAGCGTGAAGTTGGTGGAACTCGGTCGCAACCGGGCGGGAGACCTCGTGCTGGAGCGATGCGCCATGGAGCCGCTCGAACGCGGCTGGATTTCCGACGGCAACATCGAAAAATTCGACGAAGTGGCCGAGGCCGTGCGTCGCGTGGTGCGCAAGAGCGGCAGCAAGACCAAAAATGTGGCGCTGGCATTGCCGGCGTCGGCGGTGATCACCAAAAAAATCATTCTGCCGGGCGGCCTCTCCGACAAGGAGCTCGAAGCTCAAGTCGAGTCGGAAGCCAATCAATACATTCCCTTCTCGCTCGATGAAGTCAGTCTGGACTTTTGCGTGATCGGACCCAGCGCCAATTCGGTGGGCGATGTCGAGGTGTTGATCGCGGCCTCGCGCAAGGAAAAAGTGTCAGACCGCCAGGGCCTGGCCGAAGCGGCTGGCCTGAAGCCCGTGGTCATGGATGTGGAGTCCTATGCCTCGCGCATGGCGGCCGGGCGTGTGATCGAGACCTTGCCCAATCAGGGCGTGGATTCTCTGGTGGCGTTGTTTGAAGTCGGCGCGTTGACGACGAGCATGCAGGTGATGCGCAACGACGACGTGCTTTATGAGCGGGACCAAGCCTTCGGTGGCGCCCAGCTCACCCAGCTCATCGTGCGCCAGTACGGGTTCTCGTCTGACGAAGCCGAAGCCAAGAAGCGCTCTGGCGATCTGCCCGACGACTACCGCTCTGCGGTGCTCGATCCCTTCATCGAGAGCATGGCGCAGGAAATCGGCCGTGCGCTGCAGTTCTTCTTCACGAGCACGCCGTACAACAAGGTGGATCACATTCTGCTTGCCGGCGGCAGTGCAGCCCTGCCGGGCCTCACGGAGGCGGTGACGCACCAGACCTCCTTTGCCTGCATGGTGATCAATCCGTTCGATGCCATGGAAATGGCCGCGTCTGTGCAGGCCCGCAAGATTTCACGGGAAGCACCGTCTTACCTGACCTCGACGGGCCTGGCCCTGCGGAGGTTTTACCAATGATCCTCATCAACCTGCTGCCCCACCGAGAGGCAGCCCGCAAGCGCCAGAAGGACCAGTTTTACACCCAGCTGGGCCTTTCCGCCCTGCTTGGTGGCGTGATCTGCGGTGCGATCTTCACCTGGTATCAAGGGCAGATTGCTTCTCAGCAAGGTCGCAACGAGTTTCTTCAGGCCGAAATCAAGAAGCTCGAAGCGGAAATCAAGGACATTGCCAGCCTGCAGCGAGAGATCGCCTCCCTTCGCGCGCGTCAGACGGCGGTAGAGAACCTTCAGGGCGATCGCAATATCCCCGTGCACTTGCTTGACGAGCTGGTGGCTCAATTGCCCGACGGCATCTACCTCAGCAGCATGCGCCAGGAAAGCCAGAGCGTCTTGCTGGTGGGCGTGGCGCAATCTCAGGAGCGTGTCTCCGAGCTGTTGCGCAACCTGTCGAACAACAGCACCTGGCTGGTTCGCCCTGAACTGGTCGAAATCGTTGCATCCAACTTTGCGGTCTCCGGCCGTGAGCAGCGGCGGGTGTCGAACTTCAGTATTCGGGTCTCTCTCAAGCGTCCCTCGTCCGCCGCACCGGCTGCTCCCGGGGTTGCTCCTGCAACACCTGCTGCCGCTGGAAAAGTCTGATCAGGGAACCACGCAACATGGCCAAATCGCCCAGCATCAACGTGGATTTCAAGGGAATCCAGGACAAGCTCAAGGCCCAGTTCAGCGGCCTTGACCCCAATGATCCTTCGCAGTGGCCTGGTTTGCCACGCAACCTGCTGTTCGTGGCGGTCTGTGCTGCTGTGATCGCCGGCCTCTGGTTCGCCTGGTTGAAGGCGTCCGACGAAGAGCTCATTGTGGAAAAATCCCGTGAAGTGACACTGCGCGAGGACTACCGCAAGAAGCTTGTGCAGGCGGTGAACCTCGATGCGCTCAAGAAGCAGCTGGAACAGGTGCAACAGTACGTGACCCAGCTGGAAAAACAATTGCCCAGCAAGGCCGAGATGGACGCGCTGCTCTCGGACATCAACCAGGCTGGTCTGGGCCGCAGTCTTCAGTTTGAATTGTTCCGTCCGGGTCAGGTGAGCGTGAAAGAGTACTACGCGGAATTGCCGATTGCGGTGCGCGTTACTGGCACCTACCACGACATCGGCCTGTTCGCGGCCGACATTGCCAATCTCTCGCGAATTGTCACCTTGAACAATCTGACGCTCACGCCTGTCAAGGATCGCGACGGCGTGCTGACGATGGATTGCACCGCGAAGACGTTCCGTTACCTGGATCAGGAAGAAGTCGCGCTGCAGCAAAAAGCAGCCCAGGGAGCCCAGAAGTGATGCAGACCCGATGGTTGAAGCCTGGCACGTTGCTGGCGCTGGCCCTGAGCCTGACGGCGTGCACCTCGTCGAGCCAGGACGAGCTGCAGTCCTGGATGCAGACCGAGCGCAACTCGATCAAGCCCTCTGTGCAGCCGATTCCGGCGCCCACCAAGTTCGTGCCGCAAGCCTACGAAGGCGAACGTCAGACGCCGCCTTTCAGCACTGAAAAGCTGGCCAGCGTGTTGCGCGGCAGTCAGTCGGTCCCGGTGGCAAATTCGGCTCTCATCGAGCCCGAACTCAACCGCCGCAAACAGCCGCTAGAGGCCTACCCGATGGACATCATGAAGATGGTCGGCAGTCTCAACCGCGATGGCCAGCTGGTCGCTCTGGTGAAGGTGGACAACTTGCTCTACCAGGTCCGGCCCGGCAACTACCTGGGGCAAAACTATGGGCGCGTGACCCGTATCAGCGAAACCGAAGTGGTGTTGAGAGAGATCGTGCAGGACTCGTCAGGTGAATGGACAGAGCGCGCTGCGGCGCTGCAGCTACAAGAGGATGTCACTAAATGAACAAGCCAAACAAGGCGACCGGATTCTCAGCCGTGGAGCGGGGGGTGCTCAAAGGCGCGGTTTTCGCGTGCATGACGTTGTCGAGCTTCTGGGTGCATGCTCAGAATGCGATTCAGTCGATCACCGGGGGCGTGCAGGGCGGCGTGGAGGTAATTCGCATCACCACCACCGAGCCTCTGGCGGCCGTTCCTACAGGCTTCACGATTCAGGCGCCGGCACGTATTGCACTGGACTTCCCGGGCGTCGCCAACTCGATCGGGCGCAATGCCATCGAGGTCAACGAAGGCAACATCCGTTCTGTCAACGTGGTTCAGGCGGGTGACCGGACGCGCGTGGTCGTCAACCTCAAGCAATCGGCTTCCTACCAGACGCGTGTGGATGGCAAGACGCTGCTGGTGGTGCTGGATCGCGCGCAACCTGTAACGGCAGCCACTGCGCCGCCGGTCTCCTTTTCTGAGAACCGCAACAGGGACGTTGCTGCCCTGCGCGACATCGATTTCCGACGTGGCGTGGGCAACGCTGGCCGGGTGGTGGTGGATCTGGCGAACAACCAGGTGGGTGTTGACATTCGGCAGCAAGGACAGAACCTGGTGGTTGAGTTTCTCAAAACTTCGCTGCCCGAAGGTCTGCGCCGTCGCCTGGACGTGAGCGACTTCGGCACGCCTGTCCAGAGCGTCACGACGACGCAAACCGGCGACCGTGTGCGCATGGTGGTCACCCCTACTGGCAACTGGGAGCACTCGGCCTACCAAAGTGACAACCAGTTTGTGCTTGAGGTGCGCGAGCAGAAAATCGATTCTTCCAAGCTGACGCAAGGGCCTGGCTACAACGGCGAGAAACTCTCGCTGAATTTCCAGAACATCGAGGTTCGCACGCTGTTGCAGGTGATCGCCGACTTCACCAACTTCAACGTGGTGACATCCGACTCGGTCACTGGCGCCGTCACCCTCCGCTTGAAAGACGTGCCTTGGGACCAGGCGCTGGACATCATTCTGCAGGCCAAGGGCTTGGGCATGCGCAAATCGGGCAACGTGTTGTGGATCGCACCCAAGGACGAGATCTCCGCGCGTGAAAAGCAGGAACTGGAGTCCAAGGCCTCCATCGAGAGTCTGGAGACGTTGCGCACACAGGGCTTCCAGATGAACTACGCCAAGGCCGCGGACATTGCCACTCAACTGGTTTCCGCCGGCGCTGGCGGCGGTGGTGGTGGCGGTGGGGCGAGCAGTGCACGCATCCTGTCCGAGCGAGGCAGCGTGATCTCCGAGCCGCGCACCAACCAGCTTTTCGTCACCGACATTCCCTCCAGACTGCAGCAGGTGCAGGAACTGATTGCCAAGCTCGACATTCCGATTCGCCAGGTGATGATCGAAGCACGCATCGTCGAGGCCGACGACAGCTTCGGCAAATCGCTCGGTGTGCGACTGGGCGGCGGCGTTCGTGGCTTCAACGTCGGTTCGGTCAACGGCAATCAGGTGCAAGGCAACTTTGGCTCCACCTACGGCGCAGTCTCGACCGGTCCTACGCTCACCTCGCAGCCGTTCGTGAGCCTGCCAGCCAACCCGGGCAATGCGCTGGCCGCGTCTTATGCGCTGTCGTTGTTCAGCCCGAACGCATCACGCTTCTTGAGTCTGGAGATCTCCGCCCTGGAATCCGATGGCAAGGGTCGCATCGTCTCCAGTCCGCGCGTGGTCACGGCCGACCAGGTCAAGGCTTTGATCGAGCAGGGCACCGAGTTCCCCTACCAGACCGCCACTTCCAGCGGCGCCACGGCCATCGCATTCCGCAAGGCCAATCTGAAGCTGGAAGTGACGCCTCAAATTACGCCCGAGGGCAACATCATTCTGGACCTGGACATCAACAAGGACAGCCGTGGTGAATCGACGCCCGATGGCATCGCCATCAACACCAAGCACGTGCAGACGCAGGTGCTGGTGGAGAACGGCGGAACGGTCGTGATCGGCGGCATTTTTGAGCAGACCGAACGTGACCAGGTGAACAAGGTTCCCCTGCTGGGCGACCTCCCCGCGCTGGGCAACCTGTTCAAGTCGCGCGAGCGAATCGCCAACAAGTCAGAGCTGCTGATCTTCATCACGCCACGCGTACTGGGGCGCTCGGCCATCAATTGAGCGTCGTTCCATCGTGTTTCCTGGTGGGCCTCCCGGGTTCGGGAAAGTCCACCATCGGGCGACAACTCGCCCGACGTCTTTCGCTCCCTTTCTTCGACTCCGATCATGTGATCGAAGAGCGCCTGGGTTGTTCGATCCGGGAGTACTTCGAGCGCGAGGGGGAGGAGCGTTTCCGAGATCTTGAAGAATCGGTGCTCGACGAGCTGACTCGCGGACCCATCTCCGTCGTGTCCACCGGCGGCGGCTCGGTGCTGCGCCAGACCAACCGCGATCACTTGCATGAGCGCGGCACCGTGGTCTATCTCCGCTCAGTGCCCGAGGAAGTGTTTCGCCGTTTGCGGCACGACCGAAACCGTCCACTCTTGCAAGTGGAAGACCCCCTGCAACGCCTGCGTGACCTGTTCGAGGCGCGTGACCCCCTGTACCGGCAGACGGCGCATTTCGTGATCGAGACGGGCCGCCCCTCGGTGGCCACGCTGGTCAATATGATCGTGATGCAGCTCGAGCTGGCCGGCATGGCGCCCGTGGGCCGGGCGCGCGATCCTGGAGCCGCAGGACACTGACCCCTGGCCCTGCAGTGCGGGACGCACCGCATAAACTCGGGGCCATGACCCCTCAGATTCCAGAATCCAGCCTCGATCAGGTTCACATCGATCTGGGTGATCGCAGCTACGCCATTGCCATCGGCCCAGGTCTGCTGGACGTACCTGACACCTACGCCCATCTGCCCACGGCCACCAGCGCCTTGATCGTCACCAACCAGACGGTGGCACCGCTCTACGCCGAGCGCCTGGTGCGCGCACTTGGCGCCCGCTACCCGAAAATCCACACCGTGAGCCTGCCCGACGGCGAGTCGCACAAAAACTGGGAAACGCTCAATCGGATTTTCGATGCCTTGCTGTCGCACGGCTGCGACCGCAAGACCGTGATGTTCGCCCTGGGCGGCGGGGTGGTGGGCGACATGACCGGTTTCGCGGCCGCCAGCTACATGCGGGGCGTGCCCTTTGTGCAGGTGCCCACCACCTTGCTGGCTCAGGTGGATTCGTCGGTGGGTGGCAAAACCGCGATCAACCACCCGCTGGGCAAGAACATGATCGGCGCCTTCTACCAGCCGCAGCGTGTGGTGTGCGATCTGGACACGCTCAAAACACTGCCCGCGCGCGAGCTCAGTGCGGGACTGGCCGAGGTCATCAAGTACGGCCCCATCGCCGACATGGCGTTCTACGACTGGATCGAGTCTCACATGGATGCGCTGATGAACCGCGATCCCGAGGCGCTCGGGCATGCGGTGCGCCGCAGCTGCGAGATCAAGGCCTGGGTGGTGGGGCAGGACGAACGCGAAGGCGGGTTGCGCGCCATCCTGAACTTCGGCCACACCTTCGGGCATGCCATCGAGGCGGGCATGGGCTATGGTCAGTGGCTGCATGGCGAAGCCGTGGGCTGCGGCATGGTGATGGCGGCACGTCTGTCCGCTGCGCTGGGCATGGTGGATCAGGCGTTTGTGAAGCGCCTTGCCGAGCTGGTTCGGCGCGCGGGCCTGCCCACGGTGGCGCCAGTGCTGGACGCCAGGAACAACGTCAGCCGTTATCTGGCCTTGATGCGTGTTGACAAGAAGGCCGAGGCGGGTGAGATCAAGTTCGTGCTGATCGACCGGCCGGGTCACGCCAAGGTGCAATCGGCTCCCGACGATGTGGTGGCTCGTGTGATCGACGCCAGCGTTCGCCAGCCATGACCGCAGCTGGCGGCGCCCATGCAGAGTGGGGCCTGGCGCCTTGTGCCAGCGACCCGGCACGCAGCCGCGGCAGGCGTTACGCGGAGCCCGAGGCGCCCACGCGCACCGCCTACCAGCGCGACCGCGACCGGGTGATCCATTCCACCGCCTTTCGCCGTCTGGTCTACAAAACGCAGGTGTTCCTCAATCACGAAGGCGACCTGTTCCGCACGCGGCTCACCCATTCGCTTGAAGTGGCCCAGCTGGGGCGCAGCATTGCGCGGTCTTTGCGACTCAACGAAGATTTGGTGGAGGCCATCGCCCTGGCGCATGATCTGGGCCACACACCGTTTGGCCACGCAGGTCAGGACGAACTCAATGCGTGCCTGCGGAATCTGTCCGGGCAGGATGGGTCCGATTCAGGCGACGGTTGGGGCTTTGAGCACAACCTGCAGAGCCTGCGCGTGGTCGATGAGCTGGAGGAGCGCTATCCCGCCTTCGATGGACTCAACTTGTGTTTTGAAACCCGTGAAGGTGTGTTGAAGCACTGCTCGCGCGCAAACGCCATTCGCCTTGAGCAGCAGGAGCCTGGCGGCGTCGCCTCGCGCTTTCTGCACGGTGGATCACCTTCGCTCGAAGCTCAGTTGTGCAACCTGGCCGACGAGATCGCCTACAACGCGCACGACATCGACGACGGCGTCCGCTCTGGCCTGCTCTCGATGGAGCAACTGGAGGAGGTCGAGCTGTTCGAGCACTACCGGCGGCGGGCATTGGAGGCTCATCCCCGCCTGGGCGGTCGCCGCCTGCTCTTTGAGGCGATCCGGTTGATGCTCAGCGA
This sequence comes from Hydrogenophaga sp. IBVHS1, assembly GCF_002127265.1. Classification (GTDB taxonomy): domain Bacteria; phylum Pseudomonadota; class Gammaproteobacteria; order Burkholderiales; family Burkholderiaceae_C; genus Hydrogenophaga. The sequence continues at coordinate 455,429 of NZ_NFUU01000001.1, forward strand.
CCAGGTTTATGACGTCATCGACACCACGCGGGAGCGCATCGAGGCATCCGGTGCTGGGGATGTGGAAGACGTTCGAGCGGGTCCCACGCTCGTGGCCTTTTCCGACGGCATGCGCGAGCGCAGCCAGCAGCTCAAGACCTTCCTGCTGCGGAATCTCTATCGGCATCCACAAGTCATGGAGACCACCCACCGCGCTCGCCAGGTGGTGGCGGATCTGTTCGAGCGCTACATGGATACGCCTTCGGAGATGCCCGAGGCACACGGGCAGCGGCGGCACCAGGCGCGAGCCGTGGCCGACTACATCGCCGGCATGACCGACCGTTTTGCCATCCGGGAACACGAGCGGCTTCTGGGCGCCGTGCTCTTCCCGTGATCGTGCACACCATCGACGCGCGGCGACTCGCCGCGCTGGTGGTGCTGGTGGGCGTGAGCTGTGCCTTGCACGTGGGCAAGCTGCCGGTGGCCATTCCGGTGCTTCGGGAAGCGCTGGGCATGAGCCTGGTGCAGGCTGGTTTTCTGCTCTCGCTGGTTCAACTGGCTGGCATGACGCTGGGCCTGCTGGTGGGTCTCATGGCAGATCGACTGGGGCCGCGGCGCGTCATGCTCAGTGGTCTGGGACTGCTCGCCCTGGGCAGCGCGCTCGGCGCTCTTGCGCCCGATGTTCCGACCTTGTTGGCCACGCGCGTTCTGGAAGGGATGGGCTTCCTGCTTGCGGTGCTGCCCGCACCCGGCTTGCTGCGCCAGCGCGTGGAACACGGACCAACGCTTGCGCGGTCGCTGGGTTGGTGGGGAGCCTACATGCCGCTCGGCACGGCCCTGGCCCTTCTGTTGGGCGTGCCCTTGCTGGCCGCGGTGGGGTGGCGCGGCGCATGGTGGTTCCTGGCACTGTTGTCGATCCTCGCCGCCTTCGCGCTGGCCCGCTGGGTGCCGCGCGACGTACCGGTCGTAAAGGTGCCGGGCGCCAACGCGCTGGGGCCGCGCCTTGCGAGCACCTTGCGGGCACCGGGTCCCTGGCTCATGGCGCTGGCCTTCTTCCTGTACTCAGGCCAATGGCTTGCGGTCGTGGGTTTCCTGCCCACCATCTACCACCAGGCGGGCTACTCCGGCGGGGTGGTGGGTGTGCTCACGGCATTGGCCGCAGGCATCAACATGGCGGGCAACATCGGTGCAGGCTGGTGGCTGGCCCGGGGCGCTCGCCCGGGTGCTGTGCTCATGTGGGCCTACCTGGCCATGGGTCTGGGCGCCCTGGTGGCGTTCGGTGCCCAAGGCCATCCGGTATGGCAGTACCTCGCGGTGCTGGTGTTCTCTGGTGTGGGAGGGCTTATTCCCGGCACCCTGTTCGGCCTGTCGGTGAGCCTGGCGCCCGACCGCGACACGGTCTCCACCACCGTGGGCTGGATGCAGCAGTTTTCCGCCCTCGGCCAGTTTCTCGGTCCCCCTGTGGTCGCCTGGGTGGCTACGCAGGTGGGGGGATGGCAATGGACCTGGGTCGTCACTGGCGCGTCGTCCGTGCTCGGCATTCTGCTGGCCGGCCGCATACAAGCAGTGTGGAATCAGCGCACATAATTGGGGTCAGACTCCATTTTCTCCGCTGACTTATGGCCCGTTTGCCCCGACTCACCGTACCCGGCTATCCACACCACGTCATCCAGCGCGGCAACAACCGCCAGGCGATTGTGTCGAACAATGCCGACCGCGAGGTCTTGCTGGACGCACTTAGCGACAACGCGCGCAAACATCAAGTCGCCATCAACGCCTACGTGTTGATGGACAACCATTTCCATCTGTTGCTCACGCCAGAAACTGCCGACGGCGTGCCGCTGATGATGCAGGCCGTGGGGCGGAGCTATGTGCGCTATTACAACGACTTGCATCGACGCACTGGCACCCTCTGGGAAGGGCGCTACAAGTCCACGCTGATTCAGACCGAGCGCTATTTGCTGGCCTGCATGGTCTACCTTGATCTCAACCCGGTGCGTGCAGGCCTGGTGAGCGATCCGAGCGAATACGCATGGTCCAGTTACCGCCACTTCTCAGGTCAGATGCAGGACCGGCGCGTTACGCCACATCCGATGTACTGGAACCTTGGCAATACGCCGTTTGCACGCGAGGCCGCGTACACCGAAATGGTGCGTGTCGGCCTCGATGCGCCGTCGCAGCGCGCCATCACAGACGCCACCTTGCAGGGCTGGGCTTTGGGCGACGCTGACTTCATGTCCGAGTTGCAGAAAAAGACAGATCGACGCATTGCGCCTTCACCACGCGGCCGGCCTCCGTCGGCAGTGCACAAGGTCGTTTGATCGTGTGCTTCAGGGGGTGAGCATGACCCGACTTCTATCTGTCCCTATTTAATTCGGTGCAACAGATCAGCCGGATAAAATAGACTCTGACCCCATTTAATATGCTTGGCATTGTTGTTGCAATGCAATATGCTTCAGTCCGTTTTTCGCATTCATGCCCACGAACCGAGAAGGAAGCGCCATGACCACGGCAGCCGAGCAGCAGCATCTCCAGCAACATGGCCTTTACGACCCCGCCCAGGAGCACGACGCGTGCGGCGTGGGCTTTGTGGCTCACATCAAGGGCGAAAAGAGCCACGCGATCGTGAAGCAGGGCCTGAAGATTCTGGAGAACCTTGACCATCGGGGTGCGGTGGGTGCAGACAAGCTCATGGGCGATGGCGCGGGACTGCTGATCCAGTTGCCCGACGCGCTGTACCGTGAAGAGATGGCTGCGCAGGGCGTGAACCTGCCGCCGGCCGGTGAGTACGGCGTGGGCATGATCTTCATGCCCAAGGAACATGCCAGCCGACTCGCTTGCGAGCAGGAAATGGAACGCGCGGTGGCGGCCGAAGGCCAGGTGCTGCTGGGCTGGCGTGATGTGCCGGTGAACAAGGACATGCCGATGTCACCCACCGTGCGCGAGAAAGAGCCGGTGATCCGCCAGGTCTTCATCGGACGTGGCAACGACGTGATCGTTCAGGACGCGCTGGAGCGCAAGCTTTACGTGATCCGCAAGACCGCGAGTGCGGCCATCCAGCGCCTGCAGCTGACCCACAGCAAGGAGTACTACGTCGTCAGCATGAGCAGCCGCACGGTGGTCTACAAAGGCCTCCTGCTCGCCGATCAAGTTGGTACCTACTTCCTGGATCTCGACGACGAACGTTGCGTCTCGGCCCTGGGTCTGGTGCACCAGCGCTTCTCCACCAACACCTTCCCCGAATGGCCCCTGGCGCACCCGTACCGCTACGTGGCGCACAACGGCGAGATCAACACCGTCAAGGGCAACTACAACTGGATGAAGGCGCGCGAGGGTGTGATGACTTCGCCCGTGCTCGGCGAAGATCTGAAGAAGCTCTACCCGATCAGCTTCGCCAGCCAGTCCGACACCGCCACGTTCGACAACTGCCTGGAACTGCTCACGATGGCGGGCTATCCGCTGGCGCAGGCTGTGATGATGATGATTCCCGAGCCTTGGGAACAGCACACCACGATGGATGAGCGCCGCAAGGCTTTCTATGAGTACCACGCCGCCATGATGGAACCCTGGGACGGCCCGGCTTCCATCGTGTTCACCGACGGCCGCCAGATCGGCGCCACGCTGGACCGCAATGGTCTTCGTCCCTCGCGCTACTGCATCACCGACGACGACTTCGTGATCATGGGTTCGGAGTCCGGGGTGTTGCCCGTGCCGGAAAACAAGATCGTGCGCAAATGGCGCCTGCAGCCCGGCAAGATGTTCCTGATCGATCTGGAGCAGGGCCGCATGATCGACGACGAGGAGCTCAAGGCCAACCTCGCCAACGGCAAGCCCTACAAGCAGTGGATCGATAACCTGCGCATTCGCCTGGACGACGTGGAAACGCCGGTGGCTGGTGAATCGGCGCAGGAGCAGCGGATCAGTGCCACCGAGCCACAAACCTCGGGCGTCGAAAATTTCGCTCCCGACTTGCTCGATCGTCAGCAGGCTTTTGGCTACACCCAGGAAGACATCAAGTTCCTGATGAGCCCGATGGCCGCCAACGGCGAAGAGGGCATCGGCTCCATGGGCAACGACAGCCCGCTGGCCGTGCTGTCCGACAAGAACAAACCGCTCTACAACTACTTCAAGCAGTTGTTCGCGCAGGTGACCAACCCACCGATCGACCCGATCCGCGAGGCGATCGTGATGTCGCTGGTGTCGTTCATCGGACCCAAGCCCAACCTGCTGGACATCAACCAGGTGAACCCGCCGATGCGGCTGGAGGTGAGCCAGCCAGTGCTGGATGTCGCCGACATGGCCAAGCTGCGCGACATCGACGCGGTGACGCAGGGCAAGTTCCGCAGCCACACGCTGGACATCACCTACCCGGCCAGCTGGGGCCGCCAGGGCGTGGAGGCCAAGCTGGCTTCGTTGTGCGCGGCCGCCGTGGACGCGATCAAGGGCCATAAGAACATTCTGATCATCAGCGACCGCAATGTCAGTGCCACGCACATTGCGATCCCCGCCTTGCTGGCGCTCTCGGCCATCCACCAGCACCTGGTGCGCGAGGGCTTGCGCACCACCGCGGGTCTGGTGGTGGAAACCGGCACCGCGCGCGAGGTGCACCACTTTGCCGTGCTGGCCGGCTACGGCGCCGAAGCCGTGCACCCCTACCTCGCCATGGAAACGCTGGCCGCGATTCACAAGGACCTGCCCGGTGACCTCAACGCCGACAAGGCGATCTACCAGTACGTCAAGGCCATCGGAAAGGGCCTGTCCAAGATCATGTCCAAGATGGGCGTGTCGACCTACATGTCGTATTGCGGCGCCCAGCTGTTTGAAGCCATCGGCCTCAACAGCGAGGTGGTGAATAAGTATTTCAGTGGCACTGCCAGCCGCGTTGGCGGCATCGGCGTGTTCGAGATTGCCGAAGAAGCCATCCGCATGCACAAGGCCGCCTTCGGTGACGACCCGGTGCTGGCCAGCATGCTCGACGCGGGCGGCGAATACGCCTGGCGTGCGCGTGGCGAGGAACACATGTGGACGCCCGACGCCATCGCCAAACTGCAGCACAGCACGCGGGCGAACAACTGGAACACCTACAAGGAATACGCGCAGCTCATCAACGACCAGAGCCGCCGTCACATGACGCTGCGTGGTCTTTTCGAATTCAAGATCGATCCTGCCACCGCCATCTCCATCGACGAGGTGGAGCCCGCCAGCGAGATCGTCAAGCGCTTCGCCTCAGGCGCCATGTCGCTGGGCTCCATCTCCACCGAGGCGCATGCCACGCTGGCCGTGGCCATGAACCGCATCGGCGGCAAGAGCAACACAGGGGAGGGCGGCGAAGACGCACTGCGCTACCGCAATGAGCTGAAGGGCATCCCGATCAAGCAAGGCCAGACCATGTCCGACCTGCTCGGCAAGGACACCTTCGAGGTCGACTACGAGCTGCAGGCCGGCGACTCCATGCGCTCGAAGATCAAGCAGGTGGCCTCGGGCCGCTTTGGTGTCACCGCCGAGTACCTCAACAGCGCCGACCAGATCCAGATCAAGATGGCCCAGGGCGCCAAGCCGGGCGAGGGGGGCCAGTTGCCTGGCGGCAAGGTGAGCGACTACATCGGCAAGCTGCGCCACAGCGTGCCGGGCGTGGGCCTCATTTCCCCGCCACCCCACCACGACATCTATTCCATTGAAGACCTGGCGCAGCTCATCCACGACCTGAAGAACGTGGCACCGCATTCGAGCATCAGCGTCAAGCTGGTGTCCGAAATCGGCGTGGGCACCATCGCCGCAGGCGTGGCCAAGTGCAAGGCCGACCACGTGGTGATCGCAGGGCACGACGGTGGTACCGGTGCATCACCCTGGTCGTCCATCAAGCACGCAGGCAGCCCGTGGGAAATCGGCCTGGCCGAGACGCAGCAGACGCTGGTGCTCAACCGCCTGCGCAGCCGCATCCGCGTGCAGGCCGACGGCCAGATGAAGACCGGCCGCGATGTCGCCATCGGCGCGCTGCTCGGCGCCGACGAGTTCGGCTTCGCCACCGCACCGCTGGTGGTGGAAGGTTGCATCATGATGCGCAAGTGCCACCTCAACACTTGCCCGGTGGGGGTAGCCACGCAGGACCCGGTGCTGCGCAAGAAGTTCAGCGGCAAGCCCGAGCATGTGGTGAACTATTTCTTCTTCGTCGCTGAAGAAGTGCGCCAGATCATGGCGCAGCTGGGCATCCGCAAGTTCGACGACCTTATCGGCCGCGCCGACCTGCTCGACATGAAGCAGGGCATCGAGCACTGGAAGGCCCGGGGTCTGGATTTCAGCCGCCTGCTGGCCCTGCCCCAAGTGCCCGCCGATGTGCCACGCCTGCACACGCAGAACCAGGAGCACGGCCTGCACAAGGCGCTGGATGTGGTGCTGATCGAGAAATCGCGTGCCGCGCTCGACAAGGGCGAGCGCGTGCAGTTCATCGAGGTGGCTCGGAACGTCAACCGCTCGGTGGGCGCCATGCTCTCGGGCGCATTGACCAAGCTGCACCCCGAAGGCCTGCCGGACGACTCCATCCGCATCCAGCTTGAAGGTACCGGCGGTCAATCGTTCGGCGCCTTCCTGGCCAAGGGCATCACGCTGTATCTCATTGGCGACGCCAACGATTACACCGGCAAGGGGCTCTCAGGTGGGCGCGTGGTGGTTCGCCCCAGCATCGACTTCCGTGGTGAAGCGGCGCGCAACATCATCGTGGGCAACACGGTCATGTACGGTGCCACCACGGGCGAAGCCTTCTTCAGCGGAGTGGCGGGCGAGCGTTTCGCCGTTCGCCTCTCCGGCGCCACCGCCGTGGTGGAAGGCACGGGCGACCACGGCTGCGAGTACATGACCGGCGGCACGGTCGTGGTGCTGGGCAAGACCGGGCGCAACTTCGCTGCCGGCATGAGCGGCGGGGTGGCCTACGTGTTCGATGAAGATGGTGAATTCGCCAAGCGCTGCAACACCGCCATGGTCAGCCTGGAGAAAGTGCTGCCCGCCGCCGAGCAGGAAGCCACCATGGACCGCGCGATCTGGCACCGCGAACAGGCCGACGACGCGCAGCTCAAGAAGCTGCTTGAAGAGCACAACCGCTGGACGGGCAGCAAGCGAGCTCGCGAACTGCTCGACACCTGGGCGCAGTCGCGCGGCCGCTTCGTGAAGGTGTTCCCCAACGAATACAAGCGGGCTCTGGGCGAGATCAACGCACGCAAGGCCGCTGCAGCGGTCACCACCAAGGCCCAGGGCTCGGCCAAGAAGTCGCTGGCTCCGGCCAAGTAAGCCGGCCGCACCGAACACGATTGAAGGATACGCATCATGGGAAAAGTCACTGGATTCATGGAATTCGAACGTCTGGAAGAGGGCTACAAGCCCGTTCCGGAGCGACTGAAGCACTACAGGGAATTCGTGGTGGGACTGGACGACGCCCAGTCCAAAGTGCAGGCGGCCCGCTGCATGGATTGCGGCACGCCGTTCTGCAACAGCGGCTGCCCGGTCAACAACATCATTCCGGACTTCAACGACCTGGTGTTCCAGGGCGACTGGAAGAACGCCATCACGGTGCTCCACAGCACCAACAACTTCCCGGAGTTCACCGGACGCATCTGCCCCGCGCCTTGTGAAGCCGCCTGCGTGCTCAACGTGAACGACGACCCCGTGGGCATCAAGTCGATCGAGCACGCCATCATTGACCGTGCATGGGCCGAAGGCTGGGTGCAACCCCAGCCGCCGCGCCACAAGACCGGCAAAAAAATCGCCGTGGTGGGTTCCGGCCCGGCCGGCATGGCAGCCGCCCAGCAACTGGCGCGCGTGGGCCACGACGTGACGCTGTTCGAGAAGAACGATCGCGTGGGCGGTTTGTTGCGCTACGGTATCCCCGACTTCAAGATGGAGAAGACCCACATCGACCGCCGCGTGGCGCAGATGGAGGCCGAAGGCGTGGTGTTTCGCACTGGTGTGATGGTCGGCACGCTGCCCAAAGACAGCAAGGTCACCAACTGGGCGAAGGAAACCATCACGCCCGAACAGTTGCAGAAGGACTTTGACGCCGTGCTGCTGACCGGTGGCGCGGAACAAAGCCGCGACTTGCCGGTGCCCGGCCGCGAGCTCGATGGCATTCATTTCGCCATGGAGTTCCTGCCGCAGCAGAACAAGGTGAACGCCGGTGACAAGCTCAAAGGCCAGTTGCGCGCCGATGGCAAGCATGTGATCGTGATCGGCGGTGGCGACACCGGCAGCGACTGCGTGGGCACCAGCAACCGCCACGGTGCGGCCAGCGTGACCCAGTTCGAGGTGATGCCCCAGCCGCCCGAAGAGGAAAACAAACCCCTCGTGTGGCCTTACTGGCCACTCAAACTCCGCACCAGTTCCAGCCACGAGGAAGGTTGCGTGCGCGAGTTCGCCATTTCCACCAAGGCCTTCATCGGTGAAAAAGGCAAGGTCACCGGCCTGCAGACCGTGCACGTCGAAATGAGAGATGGCAAGCTGGTGGAAATTGCCGGCACCGAAAAGACCTACCAGGCCGACATGGTTCTGCTGGCCATGGGTTTCGTCAACCCGGTCGCCAGCATCCTGGATGGCTTCGGTGTGGACAAGGATGCGCGCGGCAATGCCAAGGCAACCACCGAGTTCACCAATGGCTACGCCACCAACGTGCCCAAGGTGTTCGCCGCTGGCGACATGCGGCGTGGCCAGAGCCTGGTGGTGTGGGCGATCCGCGAAGGCCGCCAGGCGGCGCGCTCGGTCGACGAGTACCTCATGGGGTTCTCCGACCTGCCCAGATAAGAGACACCCCCGCGCCGCGCCTGCGGTGTCTCTGGACGCCAAGACCCCTCGCTGCGGCGAATCCCGTATCATCGAAAACCCGGGCACCCACTGCCCGGTTTTTGTTTGATGCCCACCGACTCCAACACCCCTCTGGTCGAACTGCGCCACCTGACATTTGGTTACGGCGAGCGCGCCATCCTCGACGACATCTCGCTGACCGTGCCGCGTGGCAAGGTCACGGCGCTCATGGGCGCGTCCGGTGGCGGCAAGACCACGGTGCTCAAGCTCATCGGTGGGCAGATCCGGGCGCAGAAGGGCCAGACGCTGTTCGACGGCCAGGACGTCACGGTGATGAACCCCAAGGCCCTGTACGCCGCGCGGCGCCGCATGGGCATGCTGTTCCAGTTCGGCGCGCTGTTCACCGACATGAGCGTGTTCGACAACGTGGCGTTTCCATTGCGTGAGCACACCGCGCTGCCCGATGCACTTGTGCGCGACATCGTGCTGATGAAGCTCAATGCCGTCGGTCTGCGGGGAGCCCGAGGCCTGATGCCGAGCGAGTTGTCGGGCGGCATGGCCCGGCGCGTCGCCCTGGCCCGAGCCATCGTTCTCGATCCCGAACTGGTGATGTACGACGAGCCCTTCGCCGGTCTGGACCCGATCTCGCTGGGCACGGCGGCCCGTTTGATCCGCCAGCTCAACGACGCCATGGGGCTGACCAGCATCGTGGTCTCGCACGACCTCGACGAAACTTTCCACATTGCCGACCAGGTCATCGTGCTCGCCAATGGAAAGATCGCCGCTCAGGGCACACCCGAAGAGGTGCGTCACAGCGAGGATCCGCTGGTCAGGCAGTTCGTCAACGCCCTGCCGGACGGTCCAGTGCGCTTTCACCATCCGGGGCCTGAACTGGCCGATGACTTTGGTCTGCCCAGCAAAGGGACACGTTCATGAAGGCCCTGCACCCCGCGCGCGTGGGATTTGCCGTGCGCCGCCAGCTGGCGGACATCGGCCATGGCACCCGGCTTTTCTTCCGGCTGATCTGGCTGCTGGGTGCGGCACTGCGCCGCCCTGGCCTGGTGCGCGATCAGATCCATTTCCTTGGCAACCATTCGCTGGCCATCATTGCGGTCTCGGGGCTGTTCGTGGGCTTCGTGCTCAGCCTGCAGGGTTACTACATCCTGCAGCGCTACGGTTCGGCCGAGGCGCTGGGCATGATGGTGGCCTTGAGCCTGCTGCGCGAGTTGGGGCCCGTGGTCACGGCGCTGTTGTTCGCTGGGCGCGCGGGCACTTCGCTCACCGCCGAGATCGGTCTCATGAAGGCGGGCGAGCAGCTCAGCGCCATGGAAATGATGGCGGTGGACCCGGTGCGCCGCGTGCTGGCGCCGCGTTTCTGGGCGGGCGTTTTCACCATGCCGCTGCTGGCGGCGGTGTTCAGCGCGGTCGGCATCCTGGGCGGCTGGGTCGTTGGCGTGCTGCTCATCGGTCTGGACAGCGGCGCCTTCTGGAGCCAGATGCAGGGCGGGGTTGATGTCTGGGCCGATGTGGGCAATGGCGTCCTCAAGAGCATCGTCTTCGGTTTTGCCGTTACCTTTGTCGCGCTGCTGCAGGGCTTCGAGGCCCACCCCACGCCTGAGGGCGTGTCGCGCGCCACCACCCGCACCGTGGTGGTGGCATCGTTGAGCGTGCTGGCCCTGGACTTCGTGCTCACGGCCATGATGTTCAGCATCTGAGACGCACCCATTTCTGCGGAGAAACACCATGCAAACTTCCAAAAACGACGTCTGGGTGGGCCTGTTCGTGCTCATTGGAGCGGCGGCCATCCTGTTTCTGGCGCTGCAATCGGCCAACCTGCTGAGCCTCAATTTCGAGAAGACCTACAAAGTGGTCGGCCGGTTCGACAATGCCGGCGGCGTCAAGGCCAAGGCGGCGGTCCGCAGTGCGGGCGTGCTGGTCGGGCGTGTGGAATCCATTACGTTTGATGACAAAACCTTTCAGGCCAACATCACGCTGGCGCTGGAATCCCGCTACGCTTTTCCCAAGGACAGCTCGCTCAAGATCCTGACCAGCGGCTTGCTGGGCGAGCAGTACATCGGGATCGAGCCGGGCGGGGACGAACGCAACATCGCCGATGGCGATGTGATCACCCAGACGCAGTCGGCCGTGATTCTCGAGAACCTCATCAGCCAGTTCCTGTTCAGCCGCGCCGCCGACGGCGAAAAGGATGCCGGCAAAGAGCCCGCGAAAGAATGAGTCCGCCAAGGGAAAAGAACATGTCAATCCGCCATCTGGGCCGCCATCGTGCCCTTCGCACCAGCCTGCTGGTGTTGTCGCTTTCGATGCTCGGCGCTTGCGCCACCGGCCCCGATGCGAATCCGCGCGACCCGCTCGAACCCTTCAACCGGGGCGTGACCCAATTCAACGATGCGGTGGACAAGGCAGTGCTCAAACCCGTGGCCACCGTCTACCAGGACGTCACGCCGGCATTGGTGCAGACCGGCGTGGGGAATTTCTTCAGCAACCTCGGCGATCTCTGGTCCTCGGTCAACGCCGCGCTGCAGCTGCGTCCGCGCGAAGCCACCGAGAACCTGGCCCGCTTCAACCTGAACACCTTCTTTGGCCTCGGCGGCGTGCTCGACATCGCCAGCGAGGCGGGCATCCCGCGCACGCGCATCGATTTCGGTCAGACCATGGGGCGGTGGGGCGTGCCGTCGGGCCCCTACGTGGTGCTGCCTTTGCTCGGGCCGTCCTCGGCACGCGATACGGTGGGCGTGCTGGTGGACAGCCAGGGCGATTTGATGACCGGCGTCACACCTGTTTCTGCCCGGAATTCGCTGTATGCGCTGCGGGTCGTGCACACGCGCGCCAGCTTTCTGCGCGCGGGCTCAATGCTGGAGGAAGCTGCGCTGGACAAATACAGTTTCACGCGCGACCTTTACCTCAACCGGCGCCAGAGCCAGATCGACGACATGATCGACAAGGGCATCGGTCAGGGCGACGGAGGCTCGCAGGAAGATACGAAAAGCAACGATTGAGGGGGAACCCCTTCACAATCCAGCCGCTCTGATGACGTACGCTGCCCTGTCTGCAGCAAGGCCACCGGCCTCGAAAGGAAAACTGATGATGAAACGCCGATCCTGGCTCGCCGCCGTGATGATGACCGCCGCCGCGGTCTCCATGCCCGCTCTGGCCAACGACGAGGCGCCCGACGCGCTGGTCAAGCGCGTGTCCGCCGACGTGCTGGCCGCCATCAAGGCCGACCCTGCCATTCAGGCGGGTGACGTCAACCGCATCACGGCCCTGGTCGACAGCAAGATCATGCCCAATGTGAACTTCGCCCGCATGACCTCTTCGGCCGTGGGGCGCTATTGGCGCCAGGCCACGCCGGAGCAGCAGAAGCAGCTGCAGGACGAGTTCAAGACCCTTCTGGTGCGCACCTACTCGGGCGCGCTCGGCGAGGTGAAAGACCAGACCGTGACCTACCGTCCCATGCGCTCCAAGCCGGAGGACACCGAGGTGGTGGTGCGCTCCGAGGTGCGTGGCAAGGGCGACCCGATCCAGCTCGACTACCGGATGGAAAAGACGCCCACGGGCTGGAAGATCTATGACCTGAACGTACTGGGCGTGTGGCTGGTCGAAACCTACCGCACCCAGTTCGCTCAGGAGATTGGCGCCAAAGGCATCGATGGCCTGATCGCGTCGCTGGTCCAGCGCAACAAGAGCAACACGGCCAAGGCGAGCTGAAAGGCCATGCCCGAGCACACCATGGCATTGCCCGAGCGCCTCACCCTGGAGGAGGCCGTCCCGACGCTGCAACGCCTGGACGGTCAGCTGGCGCATCAGCCAGATGGCACGGTGGTGCTCGACGCGACGTCGCTGCGTGAATTCGATTCCTCGGCTCTGGCGGTGCTGCTGGAGTTGCGCCGGCGCTTGCAGACCCGAGGCAAAGGCCTGCGCGTGGAGGGCTGGCCCCCCCGGCTGCAGGATCTCGCCGGACTCTACGGCGTGCAGGAACTGCTGGCCAGCACCTGAAGCGGCAGCGCCCCGCCGCCAGCGGGGATGGCGGGCGACGCATAAAATACCCGGTTCCCCTCCGGCGGCCAGATGTCCTGCCCGCCGCTGGTGAACCTTGGGTCCCGCCCCCGCATGCCAGCCGTCTCCTTCCAGAACGTTTCCAAGACCTACTCGACTTCGCGCGGCGATCTGCATGCGCTGCAATCGGTGTCTTTCGACATCGAGCCCGGCGAGTTCTTTGGCCTGCTCGGACCCAATGGAGCGGGCAAAACCACGCTCATCAGCGTGCTCGCAGGGCTGGCGCGCGCCACTTCCGGGCGGGTGCTCGTGCACGGCAGCGACGTCCAGACCGACTACGCCGCCGCGCGCCGCCAGCTCGGCGTGGTGCCCCAGGAACTGGTTTTCGACCCCTTCTTCAATGTGCGCGAGGCTTTGCGCATCCAGTCGGGCTACTTTGGTATTCGCCGCAATGAGGCCTGGATCGACGAATTGCTCGAAGGACTGGGCCTGGCGGACAAGGCGGGCGCAAACATGCGCCAGCTCTCGGGCGGTATGAAGCGCCGGGTGCTGATCGCGCAGGCGCTCGTGCACAAGCCGCCCGTCATCGTGCTGGACGAGCCCACTGCGGGCGTGGATGTGGAGCTGCGCCAGACGCTGTGGCAGTTCGTCTCCGACCTTAACAAGCGCCTGGGCAGCACGGTGCTGCTGACCACGCACTATCTGGAAGAAGCCGAGGCGCTGTGCGGGCGCATCGCCATGCTCAAACAGGGCAGGGTGGTGGCGCTGGAGTCCACCTCCGCGCTGCTCGCGCGTGCGGCCTCGAACGTGCTTCGCTTCAAGACCGACGCCGTGTTGCCGATCGATCTCGCCGTGCAGGCGCGCATCACGGGGCGCGTGGTGCAGCTGCCGGCCAACGACGCGCTGGCGGTCGAGCGCATCCTTGTGCGCCTGCGTGAAGTGGGTGTGTCCCCGGAGGATATCGAGATCCGCAAGGCCGATCTGGAGGACGTGTTCCTCGATCTGACGGGTGCCCACCCACGTCCCAATGCGACTTCGGAAGTGCCCGCATGAACGGCTGGCAAACCCTCTTCTACAAGGAAGTGCTGCGATTCTGGAAGGTGGGTTTCCAGACCGTCGCCGCGCCGGTGATCACGGCCATTCTTTACCTCATGATCTTTGGCCATGTGCTGGAAGACCGGGTGCAGGTCTACGACTCGGTGAGCTACACCGCTTTCCTGCTGCCCGGCCTGGTGATGATGAGCGTGTTGCAGAACGCCTTTGCCAACAGCTCGTCATCGCTGGTGCAGAGCAAGATCATGGGCAACCTGGTGTTCCTGCTGCTCACGCCTTTGTCGCACCGCGCCTGGTTCGTCGCTTATGTCGGCTCGTCCATCGTTCGTGGCCTGGCGGTGGGCCTGGGGGTGATGGTGGTCACCTGGTGGTTTGCGCAGCCCACACTGGTGGCACCGCTGTGGATACTTGCCTTCGGTTTCATGGGCGCTGCCCTGCTCGGCGCACTGGGCTTGATCGCCGGCCTGTGGGCTGAGAAGTTCGACCAGATGGCCGCATTCCAGAACTTCATCATCGTGCCCATGACCTTCCTCTCGGGCGTGTTCTACTCAATCCATTCCCTGCCCGATTTCTGGCAGCGAGTGAGCCACCTCAACCCGTTCTTCTACATGATCGACGGCTTTCGCTATGGCTTCTTCGGCGTGAGTGACGTCTCGCCCTGGATCAGTCTGGCGCTGGTGGGCAGCGCTCTGGCGGTGGTGAGCGCCGTTGCGCTGCACCTTCTGAAAACCGGCTACAAGATCCGACACTGAACTGAAATGACCGCTGAAGAACTGCAATCCCTCATTGCCGCCGGACTGCCTTGTGAGCACATCGAAGTCACCGGCGACGGTCGCCACTGGGCGGCGGTGATTGTCTCGCCGGCGTTCGATGGCCTGCGCCTGATCAAGCGCCACCAGGCCGTCTACGGCACGCTCGGCGCGCGCATCCAGAACGACGAAGTGCACGCCCTTTCGATGAAGACCTACACGCCCGCCGAATGGGCGGCTCAACCCTGAACGTCAGTCTCACATGGACAAATTGCGAATCACCGGCGGCCGGACCCTGACCGGCGAGGTGAACATCTCCGGCGCGAAGAACGCGGCCCTGCCCGAACTGTGTGCGGCCTTGCTCACCGCCGACCCGGTGACGCTGAACAACGTACCGCGCCTGCGCGACGTGGCCACCATGCGCCAGTTGCTCGACAACATGGGTGTGCAGACCCAGACCCATGGCGATCGAGGAGGCATCACACTGAAGGCGGCCGATCCCATCAAAGCCGAGGCGCCTTACGAACTGGTCAAGACCATGCGGGCTTCGGTGCTGGTGCTCGGGCCGCTGCTTGCGCGGTTCGGTCACGCTCGCGTGTCGTTGCCCGGTGGCTGCGCCATCGGCTCGCGCCCGGTGGACCAGCACATCAAGGGCATGCAGGCCATGGGCGCGGAGATCGTTGTGGAGCACGGCTACATGGTGGCGCGGCTTCCGGCGGGCCGGGAACGCCTGCACGGCGCGCGCATCGCCACCGACATGGTGACCGTTACGGGCACCGAGAACTTCCTCATGGCCGCGGCATTGGCCGAGGGCGAGACGCTGCTGGAAAACGCCGCGCAGGAGCCCGAGATCGGTGACCTGGCCGAGATGCTGATCGCCATGGGCGCAAAGATCGAAGGCCACGGCACCAGCCGCATCCATGTCCAGGGTGTGGACCGCCTGCATGGCTGCACCCATCAGGTGGTGGCCGACCGCATCGAAACCGGCACCTTTCTTTGCGCCGTGGCCGCCACGGGTGGCGACGTGGTGCTGCGCCATGGCCGCGCCGACCACCTGGACGCGGTGATCGACAAGCTGCACGAGGCGGGTGCCGATATCGAGGCTGGCAAGGACGCTGGCGGTGACTTCATCCGCGTGCGCGCGTCCGGGCGCCTGAAGGCACAAAGCTTCCGCACCACCGAGTACCCAGGTTTCCCGACCGACATGCAGGCCCAGTTCATGGCGCTCAACTGCATTGCCGAGGGCGCGAGCAAAGTCACCGAAACGATCTTTGAAAACCGTTTCATGCACGTCAACGAACTGGTGCGACTGGGTGCGCACATCCAGACCGATGGCAAGGTGGCCGTCATCGAAGGCATCCCGCGCCTTTCAGGCGCCACCGTGATGGCCACCGACCTGCGCGCCTCGGCCAGTCTGGTGATCGCCGGCCTGGTGGCCGAAGGCGAGACCATCGTTGACCGCATCTACCATCTGGACCGTGGCTACGACCAGATGGAAGAAAAACTGCGCAAGATCGGTGCCGACATCGAAAGGGTGAAATGATTACCCTCGCCCTTTCCAAAGGCCGCATCTTCGACGAGACCCTGCCGCTGCTGCGGGCTGCCGGCATCGAGGTGCTGGAAGACCCCGAGAAGTCGCGCAAGCTGATCCTTGGCACCAGCCACCCTGGCGTGCGTGTGGTGCTGGTGCGTGCCAGCGATGTGCCCACCTATGTGGAATATGGCGGCGCCGATCTGGGCGTGACCGGCAAGGACACCCTGATCGAGCACGGCGGCCAGGGCCTTTACCAGCCGCTGGACCTGAACATCTCGCGCTGCCGCGTCAGCGTGGCGGTGCGCGCCGATTTCGACTATGCGTCGGCCGTGCGCCAGGGGTCGCGCCTGAAAGTGGCCACCAAGTACACCTCGATTGCGCGTGAATTTTTTGCCGGCAAGGGCGTGCACGTGGACCTGATCAAGCTCTACGGCAGCATGGAGCTCGCGCCCCTCACCGGTCTGGCCGACGCCATCGTCGATCTGGTTTCCACCGGCAACACACTCAAGGCCAACCAGCTCGTGGAGGTCGAACGCATCATGGACATCAGTGCGCGCCTGGTGGTCAACCAGGCTTCGCTCAAACTCAAGCAGGCCACCATTCGCCCCATCATCGAGGCCTTCGCCAGTGCCATCGTGCCGGGAGCCAAAGCATGACGCTGAAGGCCGAGCCGCTGCGGCTGTCCACCGCCGACACCGATTTCGAGGCCAGATTTCAAGCCCGCCTGCACTGGTCATCCGAGACCGACGGCGCCATAGAGCAGCGCGTGGCCGACATCCTGGCCGATGTGCAGCGCCGGGGCGATGCAGCGGTGCTCGAGTACACCGAGCGTTTCGATGGACTTGTTGCTGGCGACATGGCCGAACTCGAACTCACGCAGGCGGATTTCAAAAGCGCTTTTGACGGATTGCCTGTTGCCCAGCGCGAAGCCCTGCAAGCCGCCACGCGCCGTGTGCGCAGCTACCACGAGGCGCAGAAGAAGGCGACTGGCGAGAGCTGGAGCTACCGCGACGAAGACGGCTCGCTGCTCGGCCAGAAGGTCACCCCGCTGGACCGCGTGGGCATCTACGTGCCGGGCGGCAAGGCGGCCTACCCGTCGAGCCTCATCATGAATGCCGTGCCCGCTCATGTGGCCGGCGTGCAGGACATCGTCATGGTGGTGCCCACGCCGGTGCGCGGCAGCGTGGCCACCGGTGGCAGCGGAGCCGCAACCGCCCAGCGTGGCGAACGCAACGAACTGGTGCTCGCGGCTGCGTATGTGGCCGGAGTGACGCGGGCTTTCACCATCGGCGGCGCGCAGGCGGTGGCGGCCCTGGCTTATGGCACGGCCACCGTGCCCAAGGTGGACAAGATCACCGGCCCGGGCAATGCCTACGTGGCCAGCGCCAAGAAGCGCGTGTTCGGCACCGTGGGCATCGACATGATCGCCGGCCCCAGCGAGATTCTGGTGCTGGCCGACGGCAGCACGCCCGCCGAGTGGGTGGCCATGGACCTGTTCAGCCAGGCCGAACACGACGAACTCGCGCAGAGCATTCTGCTTTGCCCGGACGCAAACTACATCCAGGCTGTGCAGCGCGAGATCGACCGGCTGCTGCCCACCATGCCGCGCGCGGCCATCATCGCCAGAAGTCTGAATGACCGCGGCGCGTTGATCCTCACCCGCAGCATGGAAGAGGCTTGCGCCATCAGCAACCGCATCGCGCCCGAGCACCTCGAGGTCTCCAGCGCCGAGCCGCACCGCTGGGAACCCTTGCTCAAGCACGCGGGTGCGATTTTTCTTGGTGAGTACACCAGCGAGAGCCTGGGCGACTACTGCGCTGGCCCCAACCATGTGTTGCCCACCAGCGGCACCGCGCGCTTCTCGTCGCCATTGGGGGTGTACGACTTTCAGAAGCGCAGCAGCCTCATCGAGGTGAGTCGGGCCGGCGCGCAAGGCCTCGGAAAGATAGCGGCCGAAATGGCCTACGGCGAAGGCCTGCAGGCGCACGCCCGCGCCGCCGAGTTGCGGCTGGACGTGGTGCCTCCGATGCGGGAGCGCCCATGAGCGTCAACCCCCTGGGCGTGATCCGCCAGGACGTGCAGTCCATGCACGCCTATGCCATTCAGGACTCGACCGGCATGGTCAAGCTCGACGCGATGGAGAACCCGTTTGCGCTGTCCTCCGCGCTGCAGGCCGAGCTGGGCGCGCGGCTGGGCGCCGTGGCCATTCACCGCTACCCCGGCGCGCGCATTGAAGAACTGAAGCAGGCCCTGGCCCGCTATGTGGATTTGCCCGAGGGCCATGCCCTGATGCTGGGCAATGGATCGGACGAACTCATCTCGTTGCTTGCCATGGGTTGCGATCTGCCCGGCGCCACCATCCTGGCGCCTCTGCCCGGCTTCGTCATGTACGCCATGAGCGCGCAATTGCAGGGCCTGAAGTTCGTGGGCGTGCCGCTGACACCCGACTTCGAGCTCGACGAACCCGCCATGCTCGCAGCCATGCGCGAACATCGGCCTGCCATCACCTACATCGCCTACCCCAATAATCCCACCGCCAACCTCTGGAATGCGGACACCATTCGCCGCCTGATCGCCGAGGCGGCTGGCTTCGGCGGCCTCGTGGTGATGGACGAGGCCTACCAGCCCTTTTCCAGCCGGAGCTGGCTCGACGAGATTCGCGCCAACCCGGCCGCCAACGCGAACGTGCTGCTCATGCGCACGCTCTCCAAGTTCGGCCTGGCGGGCGTGCGCATCGGCTACCTGCTGGGCCCGCAGGCGCTGCTGCACGAGGTCGACAAGCTGCGCCCCCCCTACAACGTGAGCGTGCTCAACGCCGAATGCGCCTTGTTCGCGCTGGATCACGCTGCGGTGTTCGCCCAGCAGGCGGCGCAAATCCGGGAGCAGCGTTCGCTGCTCATCGCCGCGCTGGCCGGCATGGCGGGTGTCCATCCCTTCCCCAGTGAGGCCAACATGGTGCTGGTGCGTGTGCCCGATGCGCAACGCTGCTTCGATGGCCTCAAGTCCCAGGGCATTCTGGTGAAGAATGTTTCTAGAATGCACCCACTGCTGGCCCAATGCCTGCGGCTCACGGTGGGTACGCCGTCCGAAAATGCCCAGCTGATCCGCGCCCTCCAGACCTCCTTATGACCCAGACGCCTCTCGCCTCCAGCGTGCCCGACCGCATCGGGCACGTGCAGCGCAACACCACAGAAACGCAGATCGGCGTGCGCGTCAACCTCGACGGCACAGGCCACGCCAGCCTGTCCACCGGCATCGGCTTTTTTGACCACATGCTCGACCAGATCGCCCGTCACGGGCTGATCGACCTGGACATCCAGGCCAAGGGCGACCTGCACATCGACGGCCACCACACGGTGGAAGACGTGGGCATCACGCTGGGCCAGGCCTTCGCCCAGGCCGTGGGCGACAAGAAGGGTATTCGCCGCTATGGTCACGCCTATGTGCCTCTGGACGAGGCGCTTTCGCGTGTGGTGATCGATTTTTCCGGTCGCCCGGGGCTGCACATGCGCGTGCCGTTCAAAAGCGGCATGGTCGGTGGCTTCGACACCCAGCTCGCCTTCGAGTTTTTCCAGGGCTTCGTCAACCACGCTGGCGTGACCCTCCACATCGACAACCTGCACGGCGAGAATGCCCACCACCAGGCCGAGACCGTTTTCAAGGCTTTCGCCCGCGCGCTGCGCATGGCCCTGGAGCGTGACCCGCGCATGGGCGACGTGATTCCCTCGACCAAAGGCTCGCTGTAACCACTCCCCGGCCATGAAACGCAAGACAGTCGCCGTGGTGGACTACGGCAGCGGGAACCTGCGCTCGGTATCGCAGGCGGTGCAGCACGTGGCGCGTGCGGAAGATGTGGACGTGCGTGTCACATCGAACGCGCAAGAGGTGTTCGACGCCGATCGTGTGGTGCTGCCGGGTCAGGGCCACATGGGCGATTGCATGCGGGAACTCGCTGCTTCCGGCCTGCTGGCTTCCGTGCTGCATGCCGCCGCAAACAAGCCGCTTTTTGGTGTGTGCGTGGGCATGCAGATGCTGCTCGACCGCAGCGAAGAAGGGCCTACCGATGGCCTGGGGCTGATCCCGGGCGAGGTCGTTCGCTTTCGCCTGGAGGGCCGCCTGCAGCCCGACGGCAGCCGCTTCAAGGTGCCGCAAATGGGATGGAACCCGGTGTTTCACGAGCTCGGGCGCCCAGTGCATCCGCTCTGGAGCGGCATAGGGGAAGGCGCCTATTTTTATTTTGTGCACAGCTTCTATGCTCGGCCAGTCCAGGCCGTGCATACCGTGGGCGAAGCCGACTATGGCGACCGCTTTGCGGCTGCGATTGCTCGCGATAACATTTTTGCTACCCAGTTTCACCCCGAGAAAAGTGCCGATCAGGGTCTGGCGCTTTACCGCAATTTCCTGTCCTGGAATCCCTGAGCCCTTCTGCCTTCACTGACATCACATCATCATGCTGCTGATTCCTGCCATTGATCTGAAAGACGGCCAGTGCGTTCGCCTCAAACAGGGCGACATGGACCAATCCACTGTGTTCGGTGAAGACCCGGCGGCGATGGCCCGCAACTGGGTCAACAAGGGTGCGCGCCGCGTGCACCTGGTGGACCTCAACGGCGCCTTCGCCGGCAAGCCGAAGAACGAGCAGGCGATTCGCGCCATCCTGAAGGAAGTCGGTGCTGAGGTGGACGTGCAGCTGGGCGGCGGCATCCGCGACCTCGACACCATCGAGCGTTACCTCGATGCCGGGCTGCGCTATGTGATCATCGGCACCGCTGCGGTGAAGAACCCGGGCTTCCTGCAGGACGCGTGCACCGCATTCGGCGGGCACATCATCGTCGGGCTTGATGCAAAAGATGGCAAGGTTGCCACCGACGGCTGGAGCAAGCTCACCGGCCACGAGGTGGTCGACCTGGGCAAGAAGTTCGAGGACTACGGCGTCGAAGGCATCATCTACACCGACATCGGCCGCGACGGCATGCTCTCCGGCATCAACATCGACGCCACCGTGAAGCTGGCTCAGGCGCTGTCCATTCCCGTGATCGCTTCAGGGGGGCTGTCCAACCTGGAGGACATTCGCGCGCTGTGTGCCGTCGAGGACGAGGGTGTCGAGGGCGTGATCTGCGGTCGGTCCATTTACAGCGGTGATCTGGACTTTGAAGCCGCCCAGCAATTGGCCGACGAATTGAACGGTTGAAATGCTCGCCAAACGCATCATTCCCTGCCTTGACGTTACCGGTGGCCGAGTGGTCAAGGGGGTGAACTTTGTCGAACTGCGCGATGCGGGCGACCCGGTCGAGATCGCCGCTCGCTACAACGATCAAGGCGCAGACGAACTGACCTTCCTGGACATCACGGCCACTTCCGACGGTCGCGACCTGATCCTGCACATCATCGAGGCCGTGGCTTCGCAGGTCTTCATTCCACTCACGGTGGGTGGCGGTGTTCGCACGGTGGAAGACGTGCGCCGCCTGCTCAACGCAGGCGCCGACAAGACCAGCTTCAATTCCGCCGCCATTGCCAATCCGCAGGTCATTATTGACGCCTCTGCCAAGTACGGCTCGCAGTGCATCGTGGTCGCCATTGATGCCAAGCGGCGCCAGGGCAGCGACCTGAGTGAGCGCGGTGAGGGCTGGGATGTTTACAGCCACGGCGGACGCAAGAACACCGGATTGGACGCGGTGGCCTGGGCTCGGCAGATGGCCGAACACGGCGCCGGAGAAATTCTGCTGACCAGCATGGACCGTGACGGCACCAAGGCCGGCTTCGATCTGGCTTTGACGCGTGCGGTGGCCGACGCCGTGGACGTGCCGGTCATTGCGTCTGGCGGCGTGGGCAATCTGGATCACCTCGCGGACGGCGTGCAACAAGGCGGCGCCGACGCGGTGCTGGCCGCCAGCATCTTCCACTACGGCGAATTCACCGTGGCGCAAGCCAAAGCCCGCATGGCCGAGCGTGGTATTCCCGTGCGGCTCTGAGCCGCTGACGTTCAGAGCGGTGTGCTGCGCGGCAGGCTCTGGCGCTCGAGCCGGTCTTCCAGCTCTCCGATGCTGGCGCCCAGACCATTGCCGGTCTGCTCGATCACCTGCGTGAGTGCCGCTTGCACCTGGTCCAGTTTCAGGTTCGCCTTGTCGGCAAGCTCCCGCTCGCGCGCTGCGGTGGCTTGCAACTCCGTCTGCAGGTACTGACGCAGCTCGGTGAAACGCGAGGCCTCGGCCTTGTCGGCCAGCGTTCGCTGGTCGGCGGCATCGCGGGTGATGCGGCGCACTTCCATCATGTGCAGGGTTTGGGAATAAACCAGCGCGGCCAGAAACACCACCAGCACCAGTGCCAGCAGGCCCAGCAACACGAGCCCCAGAGGCGCCTGCACCTGCGTGACGCCGAAGTTGAGCGGTGTAGGAAGCAGGATCTGTTCAAAGTTCAGGGCGACGAAGCCCGCGATGAGCAAGATGAAGACGACCAGGAGCAGGGTGCGAAGTTTCATGGGAAGTCCTTGGGCGTTCTGTTGGGGGGGATCCGGACCATCCTAACGGCATTCATTTCGGTAGATGTGTCCAGACGCAAGCGCATGGTAGATTCCCGCCATGAACTGGCTAGACGAAGTGAAGTGGGACGCGCAAGGCCTGGTGCCGGTGATTGCACAGGAAGCCGCCACCGGCGATGTGCTCATGTTCGCCTGGATGAACCGCGAAGCCCTGCAGAAGACCGCCGAGCTGGGCCGTGCGGTGTATTTCAGCCGCTCGCGCAATCGACTCTGGTTCAAAGGCGAAGAATCGGGGCACGTGCAGACCGTGCACGACATCCGCATGGATTGCGACAACGACGTGGTGCTGCTCAAGGTGACCCAGCTCGGGCACGAGCCCGGCATTGCCTGCCACACCGGCCGCCACAGTTGCTTTTTCCAGAAGCTTGAACGCGATCGCTGGAGCCCCGTCGAACCGGTGCTCAAGGATCCGGAATCCATCTACAGATAGGTCCACCATGTCCACCACAGACGATTTGGCGCGACTGGCTGCCGTGATCGAAGGCCGCAAGCCCGGCAACGGCGGCGATCCCGAAAAAAGTTACGTGGCTCGCCTTCTGCACAAAGGCCCAGACACGTTCCTGAAGAAAATTGGCGAAGAGGCGACGGAAGTCGTCATGGCCGCCAAGGACCTCGAACACGGCGGCGACCCCCAGAAGCTGGTGAACGAGACTGCCGATCTCTGGTTCCATTGCATGATTGCGCTCGCGCACTACAACCTCGGGCCAGCGGATGTGGTGGCCGAACTGGTGCGCCGCGAGGGTTTGAGTGGGCTTGAGGAGAAAGCCATGCGCAAGGTGCTGCAGCGCGAAGCCGCAGCGGGTCCGTCATCAATCTGAAGGAGGCCGGCATGAGCGACATCATCGACGTAGAAGCTGTGGACAGCGAAATGGCCCAATCCCTCAAGACGGTGGGCTGGATCAGCTACATCCTGCACCTGATCGTGGCTGTGGCAGCGGTGATGCCCGGCGCACAGGCCAGCGCTGGGCTGCTGGTCATCGCCCTGGTCATCGACCTCGTGAAAAAAGGCGATGCTGAAGGCACCTGGCAGGCCAGCCATTTCTCATGGCGGATTCGTACCGTGATCTGGGCCGGTGTGCTTTACCTCGTCACCGCGCCACTTTGGCTGTTGTTCTTCATCCCCGGCTGGATTGCCTGGTGCGTCATTTCCATCTGGTTTCTCTACCGCATTGTCAAAGGCATGGTTCGCATGAACGCGAACCGCCCCATGCCATCCTGAACCATGAGCGACCACGACCCGAACTGCATCTTTTGCAAGATCATTGCCGGCCAGATTCCATCCCGCAAGATCTACGAAGACGACGACGTTTTTGTCTTCCATGACATTCATCCGTGGGCGCCCGTGCACTTCCTGATGGTGCCCAAGCTCCACCTCCCTTCCATGGCCCAGGTGAGTCCCGAGCATGAGCGCCTGATGGGCCGTATGATGGTGCTTGCTCCGCGTCTGGCCCTGCAGGAAGGCTGCAATCCATACCCCGAAGGCGGATTTCGCATGGTGTGCAACACGGGCATCGAAGGCGGCCAGGAAGTTCAACACCTCCATTGGCATGTGATGGGTGGCCCCCGGCCCTGGCTTCGCGGCTGAATACCCCCCCGCCAGTGCTGTCAGTGCCTTGCGCAAAGGGGGCTGAACTCCTGCCCGGGCTTAGAATCCCACCCACAGCGCCTGTCGCTACTTTTATTCAAGTCTGGAGATATCCATGGGTTCGTTTTCCATCTGGCACTGGCTGATCGTGCTGCTGATCGTCGTGATGGTGTTCGGCACCAAGAAGCTCAAAAACATCGGTTCCGATCTGGGTGGGGCCGTCAAGGGCTTCAAGGACGGCATCAAGGAAGGCGGCCAGAACCCCGCCGACACTACTTCCACCCCGCCTGGGCAAGTGACCCAGGAAGCCCGCGCCGACAAGAACGCCATCGACGTCGAAGCCAAGCAGAAGAGCTGATGCGCCGCCGATCGGCGCAAGGCGTTCACCCGATGACATGGCCGCCAGGACGGTGTTCGCATGATTGACCTGGGCATTTCCAAGCTTGCACTCATCGGGGCAGTGGCGTTGATCGTCATTGGCCCCGAGAAACTTCCGCGCGTCGCTCGCACTGTGGGGGCCTTGCTGGGCAAGGCGCAGCGCTACGTCTCCGACGTGAAGGCCGAAGTCAGTCGTTCCATGGAGCTCGAAGAGCTCAAGAAGATGAAAGACTCCGTGACCGAGGCCGCTCGCGATATGGAATCTTCTGTGCAGAGTGGTGCCAGCGATTTCGAGAAATCGTGGTCCGATGCCACAGCCGGGTTGGACGGTGCGTCCAGTTCCTACGACAGCAGCGCCGCGCTGGGATCGCTGGAGCCCCCCGTTTACAAGCACCCCAAGAAAAACTGGCGCCTCAAGCAAGGTGCCATGCCGCAGTGGTACAAGGCCCGTGCTGGTGTGCGCACCCGCACCCAGTCGGGTGCGGCCCGTGTGGCCCGCTTCCGGCCACGCTCCAATTCCGCCCCTCGTTGATGTCCGACTCCAAAGATTCCACCGACGAACTCGCCGGTTCCGAGCAGCCTTTTGTCCAGCACCTGAAGGAGCTGCGCGATCGACTGCTCTACGGCATCGTGGGTCTGGCGATCTGCATGGCCCTGTTGGCATTCTGGCCGGGCCCCAGCGGCCTGATCGACCTGATTGCGGTGCCCATTCGTGCCCACATGCCGCCGGACGCGAAACTCATCGCCGTGGGGGTTTTTTCGCCTTTCTTCGTCCCCATCAAGGTCCTTGCCATGGCGGCGCTGCTGCTGTCGCTGCCTTGGTGGATGTACCAGGTGTGGGCCTTTGTGGCGCCCGGTCTTTACAGCCATGAAAAGCGCTTCGCGATTCCCCTGATTGTTCTGGGCAGTCTGCTGGCCTACACCGGCATTGCGTTTGTGCAGTTCTTCGTGCTGGACAAGATGTTCGGCTTCATCCAGAAGTTCACGCCTGCCAGCGTGGCCGCCACGCCCGATATCGCCTCCTATGTCGAGGCGATCCTTTCGCTGTACCTGGCTTTCGGTCTGGCCTTTCAGGTGCCCATCGTGGTCGTGTTGCTGGTCAAGATGAACATGGTCACCGTGCAGAAGCTCAGGGAGTTTCGCGGCTACTTCATCGTGGTGGCGTTCGTCATCGCGGCGGTGGTGACTCCACCCGACGTCATATCCCAACTGGCGCTGGCCGTGCCCATGTGCCTGCTCTATGAGCTCGGCATCTGGGGCGCTCACTGGTTCATCAAGAGCGCAGCCAAGCCTGAGGAAGACGCGGAAAAGGAAACCACCGCGTCCTGAAGAGATGGGTTCAGCGCGGCGCGGCCTGTCTCGGCAAATTGCGACGGCCCGGCGTGACCTGCACTTGCACCTTGCCTTCCTTGCGCACCACATCCAGCGAGGCAGCCGTGCCCGGTGACAGGTTGGCCACAGCAGACAGCAGTTGCGCCACGTTGGTCACGTTGCGCCCGGCCACTGCGGTGATCACATCACCTGGCTTGATGCCGGCCTGAGCGGCGGGGCCGTTCTGCAGCACGCCGGTGATGATGACGCCGCTGCCTGGTGCGAGACCAAAGCTCTCGGCCAGTTCAGGGCCCAAGTCCTGCGGTTCCACCCCGATCCATCCACGCGTCACCTGCCCATCTTTCACGATCGCCTCCATCACGCTGCGCGCGGTGGAGGTGGGAATGGCGAACCCGATGCCCATGGAGCCGCCCGAGCGCGAGTAAATGGCCGTGTTGATGCCCATCAAGTGGCCGTTGACATCAACGAGAGCACCCCCGGAATTGCCCGGGTTGATGGCGGCGTCGGTCTGAATGAAGTTCTCAAACGTGTTGATACCCAGCTGGGTGCGCCCGAGCGCGCTCACGATGCCGCTGGTCACCGTCTGCCCCACGCCGAAGGGGTTGCCGATGGCCAGCACCTGATCGCCAATTTCCAGGGCATCTGAATTGCCAAGGGTGATCACGGGCAGGTCGGTCAGGTTGATTTTCAGGATCGCCAGATCGGTTTCAGGGTCGGTGCCGATCACCTGGGCCACCGCCTTGCGGCCGTCGTTCAGGATCACCTCGATCTCGTCCGCTTCCTCGATCACATGGTTGTTGGTCAGCACATAGCCAGCCGGGCTCACGATGACACCAGAACCCAGACCGCTCTGCTGCTGCGAGGGTGCCTGATCGCCAAAAAAGAAGCGGAACCAGGGATCAGCGCTCTGCGGGTTGTTCAGCGGCGCCTTGCTGGTGTTGATGCTGACCACGGCGGCAGATGCCGCCTTCGCCGCGGCACGAAAACTGCCGGAAGCCGCTCCTTCTGCGGGCGTTGTCGAAGGAGCCTGCAGCACGGGCACCACCGATCCCACGCTTGACGCGCGGCCCAGCCACTGGGGTTGCAAGGTGGCCACGACGAACAGCGCTGCCACGGCCACGGTGACGGTTTGGGCGAAAAGAAGCCAGAGACGTTTCATGTAGGGGCGCGGGCGGGTTGACGCGAAGCGGTCCGGTTGCCGGCCGGCCTGGATCCGTTTCGCGAATCGTATTGTCCCGCAAATGGGTGCGCCAACCATGCAATCAAGTGGCGCAAGCGCTGACTTTGCGCCGGCAGGCCTGCTGCGAGACGGGTGTCAGAATGGGGGCCGCCTGACCGCATTGCAACTTTTCACTTTGCCCATGCCAACTGTCTCTCGCACCGACCTGACCCACGCGCTGGACCAGCTGCTTCAGCCGGCGTCGTTCAAGGACTACGGCCCGAACGGCCTGCAGGTGGAGGGGCGCGAGGCGGTGGGTACGCTGGTGAGCGGCGTCACGGCCAGCCGGGCGCTGATTGAAGCGGCCATCGAGCAAGGTGCCGATGCCATCCTGGTGCACCACGGGCTGTTCTGGCGCGGTCAGGATGGCCGGGTCACCGGGTGGATGAAGCAACGCCTCTCGCTTCTTCTGGCCCACGAGGTCAACTTGTTTGCTTACCACCTGCCCCTGGATGCGCACCCGGAACTGGGCAACAACGCCCAGCTGGCGCTTCGTCTGGGCGTAGATATTTTTCCAGATGCGCGCGGCCGCTTTGGCGACCAGTCGCTGGGTTTTCTAGGCGAGCGCGAGGCTTCTTCTGCCTCGCAGCTGGCCGATCACGTTGCAAAACAGCTGGGCAGGGCGGTGACGCTGGTGGCCGAGCCCGACCGCCCGATTCGCCGGGTGGCCTTGTGCACGGGTGGAGCACAGGGCTACTTCGAATCGGCGATTGCCGCTGGCGCAGACGTGTTCATCACCGGGGAGATTTCCGAGCCCCAGGCGCACTACGCGCGCGAAAGCGGCGTGGCGTACATCGCGTGCGGTCACCACGCTTCCGAGCGCTATGGCGCCCCGGCCGTCGGGGCTCATGTGGCAGCGCAGCTGGGGCTTTCGCACGTGTTCATCGACATCGACAACCCGGCCTGAGGCGCACCATGTCTCCATCCGCGATCCGGCCCGTGATCTTGAGCATGGGCGACCCTGCTGGCATTGGCCCGGAGATCGTGGCCAAGGCATTTCGTGAGCGACCAGACCTTTTGCGCCAGGTGCTGGTGGCCGGTGACGTGCCGACATTGCAGCGCGCCTTGCGCATCACCGCGCCCGATGCGGGCGCCGGCGGGCTGATGCTGGCGCAGATCGAGACGCTGGCCGACCTGCCCGTCGTGCCACCGGGTTGTATGGCGGTGGTGCAGGCTTGCACGCTGGATGGGCCGGTGAGTTTGGGCCAGGTGGACGCACGGGCTGGTCGAGCCGCCGCAGACTGCATTCGATTTGCCGCACTTTCTGCCTTGCGGCAAGAGGCCCGCGCGGTGGTCACAGCCCCCATCCACAAAGAAGCTTTGGCGCAGGCGGGCGTCCTGCACCCCGGCCACACTGAGCTCTTGCAGGCGCTGGCGGCTGAGCACGCCGGCCTGCCCGTCAGTGCCATGCCGGTTCGCATGATGTTGAGCAGCACGGACCTGCGCACTGTGCTGGTGAGCATTCACATTTCGTTGCGGCTGGCGATCGACGCGGTCACCACAGCGCAGGTGTTGCAAACCATCGAAATCACCCATGCCTACTTCCAGCGCCTGGGCACAGCAAACGCGCGCATTGCCGTGGCCGGGCTGAACCCGCACGCGGGGGAGGGCGGGCTGTTTGGTCGCGAGGAGATCGAGGTCATCGCGCCCGCCGTGTCGATGGCTCGCAGCGCAGGCATCGGCGCCAGCGGACCCCACGCACCCGACACGGTGTTCATGCGTGCCCTTCAGGGCGAATTTGATGTGGTGGTCGCCATGTACCACGACCAGGGCCTGATACCGGTCAAGCTGCTGGGGCTCGACTACGGCGTAAACACCACGCTGGGGTTGCCGTTCGTGCGCACCAGCCCGGACCATGGCACTGCCTTTGATCTGGCTGGCACAGGCCGCGCCAGCGCAGCCAGCTTGCTCGCTGCGCTGGACGCCGCGATGGATGCGACAGCACCCTGAAGGTGGGGCTTACCTCTTGAGGCTGTCGCGGATTTCACGCAGCAGCAGCACGTCTTCCGAAGGAGCCGCCGGTGCGGGTGGCGCGGCCGGGGCCTCGCGCTTGAGCCGGTTGATCTGCTTGACCATCAGGAAAATGATGAAGGCCATGATGGCGAAGTTCAGCGCCACCGTGATGAAACTGCCATAGGCCAGGGTGGGCACGCCAGCGGTCTTCAGGGCAGCCAGCGTCGGCGCAGTGCCCTCAGGCACTTTGCCCAAGGCGATGTAGAGATTGGTGAAATCGAGGTTACCGAAAATCGCTCCCACGACGGGCATGATGATGTCTTCCACCATCGAGGTGACGATCTTGCCAAACGCCCCGCCGATGATGACGCCCACGGCCAGATCGATGACATTGCCCTTGACCGCAAATTCCTTGAATTCCTGCATCATGCCCATGGTGTCCTCCAAGCGTCGGTTGATTGAACGATTCGCGCTGCATTTTCACACAGGCCGTGCAGAAGGCGCCGGGCTGCAAAGGCACTGCTGCCGGCTCGCCGAAATACTCCAGTCGGGTACCCCGGCAAGCCCGAATTGGCTTCTGGCGCTCCAGTACAATGCCGGGTTGTCCCTAGTGTCCCCGACCGTACCTCATTGAAAGATCCCCATGAGTGAAGCATCCGCTGGCGCGACCGTCGATCGCAGCCGCCGAACCTGGCTGATCACCTCCTGCGCCATGGGTGGCGTTGGCGCAGCCGCCGTCGCCGTGCCCTTTGTGAGCACCTTCCAGCCTTCCGAGCGCGCCAGGGCTGCCGGCGCCGCCGTCGAAGTGGACATCGCTGGCATCCAGCCCGGCGAAAAAATTGTGGTGGAATGGCGCGGCAAGCCGGTGTGGATTCTGCGTCGCACACCCGAGCAGCTGGCTGCTCTTGAAACCATCGAAGGCCAACTGGCCGATCCGAACTCGGACCGTACCGCCTACCCCACGCCCGAGTACGCCAAGAACCGTCACCGTTCGATCAAGCCTGAATACCTGGTTACCGTCGGCATCTGTACCCATCTGGGTTGCTCGCCCGGTGACAGGCTCACCGCCGGCCCGCAGCCCTCGCTGCCGGACGACTGGAAGGGCGGCTTCCTGTGCGCTTGCCACGGTTCCACCTTCGATGTGGCTGGCCGTGTCTTCAAGAACAAGCCCGCCCCGGACAACCTGGAAGTACCTCCGCACTACTACCTGTCCGACACCACGCTGTTGGTGGGTGAAGACAAGCAGGCCTGAGCCCCTCGGCACTGGCAGACAACGGACCAAGAAGGCATCCCATGGCTGAATTCAAAGAAATATCCCCCGACGCACCGATCGGTCAGAAAGCCCTGAACTGGATCGACAACCGGTTCCCGCTTTCCAAGCTCTACAACGAGCATCTGGCCGAGTACTACGCGCCAAAGAACTTCAACTTCTGGTACTTCTTCGGCTCACTGGCTTTGCTGGTGCTGGTGATCCAGATCGTGACCGGCATCTTCCTGGTGATGCATTACAAGCCAGACGCAGCGCTGGCTTTCGCCTCGGTTGAATACATCATGCGCGATGTGCCCTGGGGCTGGCTGATCCGCTACATGCACTCCACCGGCGCCTCGGCGTTCTTCGTCGTGGTCTACATGCACATGTTCCGTGGCCTGATTTACGGCAGCTACCGCAAGCCGCGCGAGCTCGTCTGGGTGTTTGGCTGCGCCATCTTCCTCTGCCTCATGGCCGAGGCGTTCATGGGTTACCTGCTGCCCTGGGGTCAGATGTCCTACTGGGGCGCCCAGGTGATCGTGAACCTGTTCGCTGCCATTCCATTCATCGGCCCCGACCTCGCCCTGTTGATCCGCGGCGACTACGTGGTGGGCGACGCCACCCTCAACCGCTTCTTTAGCTTCCACGTCATCGCCGTGCCGCTGGTGCTGCTGGGCCTGGTGGTGGCGCACATCATTGCGCTGCACGAAGTGGGCTCCAACAACCCCGACGGCGTCGAAATCAAGGCCAAGAAGGACGCTTCCGGCAAGCCGCTGGACGGCATTCCTTTCCATCCGTACTACACCGTGCACGACCTGCTCGGCGTCACGGTGTTCCTGATGGCCTTCTCCGCCATCATCTTCTTCGCACCTGAGTTCGGCGGCTACTTCCTCGAATACAACAACTTCATACCCGCCGATCCGCTGGTCACGCCGCTGCACATCGCACCGGTCTGGTACTTCACGCCGTTCTATTCCATGCTGCGTGCCATCACCACTGAAATGATGCTCGCCCTTGTGGTGATCGTCGTTCTGGCGGCGGCTTTGGGTGCCATGAAAGCCAAGGTGTCAGGCGCCATCAAGCTGGGTATCGTGGTCGGTGCGGTGCTTCTGGTAGCACTCATGATGTCCATCGATGCCAAGTTCTGGGGCGTGGTGGCCATGGGTGGCGCCGTCATCATCCTGTTCTTCCTGCCCTGGCTCGACCACAGCCCGGTCAAGTCGATCCGCTACCGCCCGAGCTGGAACAAGTGGCTCTACACGGTGTTCGTGATCAACTTCCTGATTCTGGGCTACCTCGGGGTGTTGCCGCCTTCGCCGGTGGGCGAGCGCGTCTCCCAGGTCGGTACGCTGTTCTACTTCGGTTTCTTCCTCCTGATGCCCTGGTGGAGCCGCATCGGCGAATTCAAGCCGGTGCCGGACCGCGTCACCTTCCAGCCTCACTGAACCCCACAGAGCCAATCCGGAGAGTCAAGCAAATGAAAAAAATCCTCGTGGGCTTCATGCTGGCCCTGGGCATGTCGGGTGCAGCCCTGGCCGCCGGCGGCGGCATTCCCCTGGACAAGGCGCCAGCGCGCACCAACGACATGGCGGCCTTGCAGAATGGCGCCAAGCTGTTCGTCAACTACTGCCTGAGCTGCCATTCGGCAGCCTTCATGCGCTACAACCGGCTGCGCGACATCGGCCTGACCGAGAAGCAGATCAGTGAAAACCTGGTATTCGCCACCGACAAGATCGGCGACACGATGAAAGCGTCGATCGATCCGAAGCAGGCCAAGCAGTTCTTCGGCGTCAATCCGCCCGATCTCACCCTCATCGCACGCTCACGCTCCAGTGGTGCTGGTACCGGTGCGGACTACGTCTACACCTTGCTGCGCACCTACTACCGCGATGACACCAAGCCCACGGGTTGGAACAATCTCGCCTTCCCCAACATCGGCATGCCGCATCCGCTTTGGGAGCTGCAGGGCGAGCGCCGGCCGGTGTACGAGAAGGTGATGAGCCATGGCCACGAGGTGGACAAGGTCAAGGGTTGGGATGTGGTGAAGCCCGGCACGATGAGCCAGGCAGCGTACGACAACAACGTGGGAGATCTTGTGGCCTACCTGCAGTGGATGGCCGAACCCAATCAGAACAACCGTGTTCGCATTGGTGTCTGGGTGTTGCTGTTCCTGGCCACTTTCACCGTCATCGCCTGGCGCCTGAACGCTTCGTTCTGGAAAGACGTCAAGTAAGTAACCGATCCGGCTGGTTCGGCCACCGCGCCGAGTCGCCCGTCCCACAGTGGTTTGCAGTGCCCTCAAGGCATGGAAGCAAGCCACTGTTTTTGCTTTAAGGAGACTCCCTCATGATGGTCTTGTATTCGGGTACCACCTGCCCCTATTCCCACCGCTGCCGTTTCGTGCTGTTCGAAAAAGGCATGGATTTCGAGATCCGGGATGTGGACCTCTACAACAAGCCCGAGGACATCAGCGTGATGAACCCGTACGGCCAGGTGCCCATCCTCGTGGAGCGCGACCTGATTCTGTATGAGTCAAACATCATCAACGAATACATCGACGAGCGTTTCCCGCACCCCCAGCTGATGCCTGGGGACCCAGTGGATCGCGCCCGCGTGCGTCTGTTCCTGCTCAACTTCGAGAAAGAGCTGTTCACCCACGTCTCCATGCTGGAGTCGCGCAGCAGCAAAGGCAACGAGAAAGCCCTCGAAAAGGCCCGTTCGCACATTCGCGACCGGCTCACCCAGCTCGCTCCGGTGTTCCTGAAGAACAAGTTCATGCTGGGCGACAACTTCTCCATGCTCGACGTGGCGATCGCTCCCTTGCTCTGGCGCCTGGACTTCTATGGCATCGAGCTGAGCAAGAACGCGGCGCCGCTGCTCAAGTACGCCGAGCGCATCTTCTCGCGCCCGGCCTACATCGAAGCGCTCACACCGTCCGAGAAGGTCATGCGCAAGTAACCGGCTCCCGCCCGCGTTTTCTACATGAGCTCCTTCGAACCGGAAGTCCCTTCCACCAGGCCTTACCTCATTCGTGCTCTGCACGAATGGTGCGCCGACAACGGGTTCTCGCCCTACATCGCGGTGCAGGTCGATGCCTCGGTGCGGGTGCCGATGGAATTCGTCAAGAACGGGGAAATTGTGCTCAACGTGAGCATGGACGCCACCAGTGCGCTCAAGCTGGGCAATGAATTCATCGAGTTCAAAGCCAGGTTTGGAGGAGTGGCGCGCGAGATCATCGTGCCGGTCACGCATGTGATTGCGATCTACGCACGTGAAAACGGGCAAGGCATGGCCTTTCCAGCGCCCGCGCCTTCCACGCAGCTGGTTGTTGCTTCGCCGGGCGAGCCGTCGCGCGCCATTGACCCCGCTGAGGACAAGCCGCAGGAGCCGATCGCCGATGCGTCCCGCGGCGTTCCACTGAGGTCCGTTCCGAGTGAAACGGCTCCTGCCGGTCAGCAGGGAGAGGCGCCGCCTCCGCCCCCGAAAGGGCCTGACCGGCCGGGCGGCAGGCCGCAGCTGAAACGGGTCAAGTAAAATCTGCGACCCTGCGCCGCTTTAGCTCAGTTGGTAGAGCAATCGCCTTGTAAGCGATAGGTCGTCTGTTCGAGTCAGACAAGCGGCACCACGACATGGCGCTGCGCCGCCTGGGCGCCACGGTGACACGCTCATCGCCCCAGTGTTTGGACTTTGATTCGGATTGCGTTAACCTGCGCACCCCTCTGGGTCAAAGTCAGTTGCAGCGCGGGCAGCAATTGCCTCAGTTTGGTGGAGGCGGATGCGCTGGGTACCAGCAGGCACCACTCTTGATCCTGCAATGGCCCGGCGAGTACATGAGGGCGCAAGTTTGGGGGGATCAGGTGTTGTACCTGGTCCAGACACCATCGGGATTCGCGGATGCGCTCCTGCAGTAGAGCAAGTGAAGGCGCCGCCCCCACGGCCTGCTCAAGACTGAGCATGGTGGAGCTTCGTGGGGCGGTGGACATTCGGTGGTGGAGGCCCGGTGAGGTTCGGGTTCCAGGAAAGGTGAAGACTTGCACATCATTATCACGGATGCCTGGCTGGCGAAAAGCCGGGCCATGCACCTGAGTGGCTTCAAGCTCGTCGTGGCGGGTGCGCTTGCTTCGGCGCTTCTGATGCTTGGTGCCATCGCCACCTACCACTGGGTCTTCCTTGAAGGTGTGCGTCAGGGCTGGCCAGGGTTTGCTCCCGTGGCGCGCCTCGTCCATCAGGACCAGTTCAATTCTCAAGACGCGTACATGCGCGCCAATCTTGACGCCATGGCCCGCAAGCTGGGTGAAATGCAAGCCCGCATGGTTCAGATCGACTCGTTGGGAGAACGCGTTGCGGGCCTGGCAGGCCTGAGCCCGAGCGAACTCAAGCCCAAGCCCGGTGCCGGTGGTGCGCTGGTGGGCGCCCGTGAACTGAGCATGGACGAGCTGATGGGCGCACTCGACCGCATCGACCAGACCAGCGGTTCGCGGGTCGATTGGCTCACGGTGGTGGAATCGCGGCTGTTCGACCAGAAGATCCAGAGCACCATGGTGCCTACCGAGCAACCGGTGGCTGGCGTGTCGGTGGGATCGCGATTCGGCTTCCGCATCGATCCCATCACCGGACGCTCCGCTTTACACACGGGCCTGGATTTTCCGGCCGACCCGGGCACGCCCATTCTGGCCGCCGCGGGTGGTGTGGTGGTGGTGCAGGAATACCACCTCGCCTATGGGAACATGGTGGAGGTTGACCATGGCAACGACCTCATTACGCGGTACGCCCATGCGTCCAAGGTGTTCGTGAAGAAGGGCGACATCGTCAAAAGAGGGCAGAAAATTGCCGAAATCGGCTCGACAGGCCGTTCCACCGGACCCCACCTGCATTTCGAGGTGTGGGTCGCCGGGGTACCCCAGGATCCCCAGCGCTTCCTCGCGGCGGGTGAAAGCGTGGCGGCGGCTCAGTCGCCCGGGCCTGGGCCGCGCAAGCCCTGAATCGGCTGGGTGTGCCGGGTAAAATGCGCACTTTGCTCTTGATAGCGCCGCGTTCGACGGCATATCCCGGTTAGTTTCCCGCCTCTCAGGTTCCCTTGGGCTCGCAAGAGCCCTCCTCAATTCATCTGTCTGCCCGGAATCCACGAGGGTGTCCGGCGCAGGCCCGCACGTATGGCCACAACCTTTCTCACCAAGATCTTCGGTAGCCGCAATGACCGCCTGCTCAAGACCTACCGCAAGACGGTCGAACGCATCAACGGGCTGGAGCCAAAGTTCGAGAAACTGAACGACGACGAACTGCGCGCCCAGACGGACGCCTTCAAGCAGCGGCTGGGACAAGGCGAGACGCTCGAGGCGATCCTGCCGGAAGCGTTTGCGGTCGTGCGCGAGGCGAGCAAGCGGGTGATGAAGATGCGCCATTTCGATGTGCAGCTCGTTGGCGGTCTTGCCTTGCACCATGGCAAGGTGGCCGAAATGCGCACCGGTGAAGGCAAGACGCTGACCGCCACCTTGCCGGTGTACCTGAATGCGCTGACGGGCAAGGGCGTCCATGTCGTCACGGTCAATGACTACCTGGCCAGCCGCGACGCGCAATGGATGGGGCGCCTCTACAGCTTCCTCGGCCTCACCGTGGGTATCAACCTGCCCCAGGCGCCACGCGAGGAAAAGCAGGCCTCGTACCGGTGCGACATCACCTATGGCACCAACAACGAGTACGGGTTTGACTACCTGCGCGACAACATGGTGTACGAAACGGGTGATCGCGTGCAGCGCGGCCTCAACTACGCCATCGTTGACGAGGTGGACTCGATCCTGATTGACGAAGCACGCACGCCGCTCATCATCAGCGGCCAGGCCGAAGACCAGACGCAGGTTTACCTGGCAATCAAGCAACTGGTGCCGCACCTGATTCGCCAGGAGGGCGAGGCCGATCCGCGCACCGGCGAAGGCGTTATCAAGCCGGGCGACTTCACGGTCGATGAGAAGGGGCATTCGATCCACATGACCGAGCAGGGGCATGAGAACGCCGAACGCCTGCTCAGCCAGGCAGGGCTGCTGCCCGAGGGCGCTTCACTCTACGACCCTGCCAACATTGCCCTGCTGCACCATTTGGTGACCTCGCTCAAGGCGCACCATCTTTACCACCGCGATCAGCACTACGTGAATCAGGGCGGTGAAATCGTCATCGTCGACGAGTTCACAGGCCGTCTAATGTCGGGCCGCCGCTGGAGCGACGGTCTGCATCAGGCGGTGGAAGCCAAGGAAGGCGTGGCCATCCAGCCCGAGAACCAGACACTGGCCTCCATCACCTTCCAGAATTATTTCCGCCTCTACGGCAAGCTCGCTGGCATGACCGGTACGGCCGACACCGAAGCCTACGAGTTCCAGGAGATTTACGGCCTGGAGACGGTGGTGATTCCACCGAACCGGCCGAGCAAGCGAAGCGACCAGCTCGATCGCGTCTATAAGACGACCAAGGAAAAATACGTCGCGGCCATCGAGGACATTCGCGAATGCCACGAGCGCGGCCAGCCGGTGCTGGTGGGCACGTCGTCGATCGAGAACTCCGAGATCATCGCCAACCTCCTGGAGGCCGAGAAGCTCCCGCACGAGGTGCTCAACGCCAAACAGCACGCCCGCGAGGCCGACATCATCATCCAGGCCGGCCGGCCTGGCGCCATCACCATCGCCACCAACATGGCAGGTCGCGGCACCGACATCGTGCTCGGTGGCAACCTGGAGAAGATGGTCGATGCCGTCCAGAACGACCCGGCGCTCGACGACGCTACGAAGGTGAGCCGCATCGAGGGCCTGCGCCAGCACTGGCAAGCAGACCATGAAAAGGTCAAGGCCCTCGGCGGTCTGCGCATCATCGCGACCGAGCGGCATGAGTCGCGCCGCATCGACAACCAGCTGCGCGGCCGTTCTGGCCGCCAGGGTGATCCGGGTTCATCGCGCTTTTACCTGAGCCTGGACGATTCGCTGATGCGCATCTTCGCGGGCGATCGGGTGCGCGCCATCATGGACCGGCTGAAGATGCCCGAGGGCGAAGCCATCGAAGCCGGCATCGTCACCCGGAGCATCGAGAGCGCCCAGCGCAAGGTCGAGGCACGCAACTTCGACATCCGCAAGCAATTGCTGGAATACGACGATGTTTCCAATGACCAGCGCAAGGTCATCTACCAGCAGCGAAACGACATCCTGGACGCCAGCTCGCTGCGTGCCCAGATCGATTCGCTGCGCGATGGCTGCTTCACCGACCTGGTGCACGCACACGTGCCCGAAGGCAGCGTGGAAGAACAATGGGACCTGCCGGCGCTGGAGCGGGTGTTGAAGGAAGAATGGGCGGTGGACGCACCCGTGACTTCGTGGGTGTCCGACGCGGAAGCGATCGATGCTGAAGAGATCGTCGAGCGCGTGCTGGCTGCGGCCAAGGCAGCGTTTGACGAGAAGGTGCAGCTCGTGGGTGAGGAAAACTTCACCCAGTTCGAGCGCGTGGTGCTGCTGCAGAACATCGACAGCCAGTGGCGCGAACACCTCTCTGCGCTGGACTACCTGCGACAGGGCATCCACCTGCGGGGCTATGCGCAAAAGCAACCCAAGCAGGAGTACAAGCGCGAAGCCTTTGTGCTGTTCGGTCAGTTGCTCGACAGCGTGAAGAACGACGTCACCCGCATCCTCATGAACGTGCGCGTTCAATCTGCCGAGCAAATGGCGGAGGCAGCGGAGAAGCTCGAGGAGCGCGCAGAGCAGATCGGCAATGTGACCTACACGGCGCCCACCGAAACCGGTGAAGTGGAGAGCATTTCGCAGGCGCCCGCTGCCAGCGCCGCGCGACCAGAAGGCGCAGTACCCCGAGTCGGGCGCAACGATCCTTGCCCATGTGGTAGTGGCAAGAAATTCAAACTGTGCCACGGCAAGCTGGACTGACGCGCGGTTCGGCTGCGCTGGTCGCGCGACCGTAGTTGAACGCGAATACCCAGATTCATTGACGGAGTTTTCATGCCGGTTCTTCTCGAAATGCCCAAGGCATCCGATCTGCTCCCGATCGCAGGTGTTCGCATTGGTGTCACTCAGGCGGGCATCCGCAAAGTGGGCCGCAAAGACCTCACGGTGTTCCTGCTGGAAGAGGGTTGTGCGGTCGGTGCGGTGTTCACCCGCAACCGCTACGCGGCAGCCCCGGTACAGGTCTGCCGGGACCACCTTGCCTCCGGGCAGGCCATCCGCGCGATGGTGATCAACACCGGCAACGCCAACGCCGGCACCGGAGAACCGGGACTGGACGCCGCGCGCCAGACCTGCACGGCGCTGGCGCGTGCCCTCGGGCTGCACCACGAACAGGTGCTGCCGTTCTCCACCGGCGTGATCATGGAACCCTTGCCGCTGGACCGCCTGCTGGCCGGGCTGCCTCAGGCCCTCGCCGATGCCGCCTCGCCGCAGGACGAGACGGGTGAACACTGGCTTTCTGCCGCGCAGGGCATCATGACCACCGATACCCTGCCCAAAGCGTTCAGCCAGCGCTTCGAGGTGGATGGCCACGCCATCAGTGCCACGGGCATCGCCAAAGGTGCCGGCATGATCCGGCCCAACATGGCCACCATGCTGGGCTTCCTGGCCACCGACGCCAGCGTGTCCCCGGACTTGATGGACGGCCTGGCGCGCCGCCTGGCCGACGCGTCCTTCAACCGCGTCACGGTCGACGGCGACACCAGCACCAACGACTCCTTCGTGGTGGTGGCAACGGGGCGTGCCGGACACCCTCCCATCACCGACCTCGACAGTGCCTCCGGGCAGGCGTTGCTCACAGCGCTCACCAAGGTGGCGCGCCACCTGGCGCACGCCATCGTTCGCGATGGCGAAGGCGCCACCAAGTTCATCACCATTCGCGTCGACGGCGGACGCGATTCTTCCGAGTGCCTCAAAGCCGCCTATGCGGTGGCGCACTCACCGCTGGTAAAGACCGCTTTCTTTGCCAGCGACCCCAATCTCGGCCGTATTCTCGCGGCCGTGGGTTATGCAGGCATCGACGATCTGGAGGTCGACACCATCGATCTGCACCTGGGCGATGTGCATGTGGTCAGCGCGGGGGGGCGTCATCCTGAGTACCGCGAAGAAGACGGGCAGCGCGTGATGAAGCAGGCCGAAATCCTGGTCCGCATCGGCCTGGGTCGTGGCACGGCCTCCGAGACCGTGTGGACCTGCGACCTCAGCCACGACTACGTCACCATCAACGCCGACTACCGTTCCTGAAGCGCGCCCATGAACGAGCAATTCGAGCATCTGCTGCAACGCGCTGAGCAGCTTATCTCCCGCATCGAGGCAGTGTTGCCGCAGCCCATGTCCGCGCCCGACTGGACGCAGGCAGTGGCCTGGCGCTACCGGAGGCGCAGCAGCGGCCATGGCGTGCTGGAGCCGGTGCGCCATGTGGGTGCCATGGCACTCAGCGACCTGAAAGAAGTGGACGGCCAGAAGGAAAAGATCCGGCGCAACACCGAGCAGTTCGTGCGGCGCCTGCCGGCCAACAACGTGCTGCTGACCGGCGCTCGCGGTACCGGTAAATCGTCTCTGGTGCGCGCTTGCCTCAACGAGTACGCACCTCAGGGATTGCGCCTGATCGAGGTCGACAAATCCGATCTGGTGGATCTGCCTGACATCGTGGACGTGGTAACCGATCGGCCAGAGCGCTTCATCGTCTTCTGCGACGACCTGAGCTTCGAGGACGGCGAGCCCGGCTACAAGGCATTGAAATCCATTCTTGACGGCTCGGTGTCGGCGGCCAGCCCCAACGTGCTGATCTACGCCACCAGCAACCGCCGCCACCTGCTGCCCGAGTACATGAAGGAGAACCTCACTTACACCCACACCTCAGAGGGCGAAGTGCACCCGGGTGAGGTGGTGGAAGAGAAGATTTCGCTTTCTGAACGTTTCGGGCTGTGGGTGAGTTTCTATCCCTTCAGCCAGGACGAGTACCTCACCATCGTGGCCCAGTGGCTCTCGTCGCTGGGCGTGGGATCGGCAGAGATCGAATCGGCGCGGCCTCTGGCGTTGGTGTGGGCGCTCGAACGGGGTTCGCGCAGTGGTCGGGTGGCGCACCAGTTCGCGCGCGACTACGCTGGCACGCACGGTCAGGGCGAATGAGCACCGCGACCCTGGTGGTGGACGCCGACCGCGATCATCCGCGGCCGGCCGATCGCCAGGTGGTGGACGTGGCTGTTGGCTTGCTCATCGACAAGGCGGGTGCCTACCTGCTCACCAGCCGCCCCCCGGGCAAGGTGTACGCCGGCTACTGGGAATTCCCGGGTGGCAAGTTTGAAGCCGGAGAAAGCGTGGAGCAGGCGTTGCGTCGGGAATTGCAGGAAGAGATCGGGGTGACCATCGGCGCCGCGCATCTTTGGAAGCAGTCTCTGGTCGATTACCCGCATGCCCTCGTGCGACTTCATTTCTGCAAGGTGCGCGATTGGACCGGTGAGTTGCAGATGCGCGAAGGCCAGCAATTCGCCTGGGAGCACCTGCCGGTGCGCTGCACCCCGGTGCTGCCGGGCACGGTACCGGTGCTGGAATGGCTGGCGGCCGAGCAGCGCACCTGAGGCAGAGCCTCAGCTCTGCTCGAATCCGGGGTCGCTTTGACCCTCTTTTTCGGGCAGTTTGAAACTCTCGCTGGCCCAGGCGCCCAGATCCATTTGCTTGCAGCGCTCGCCGCAGAACGGCCGATACGCGTTCTGGGGGCCATACACGCTGGGACCACCGCAGCCCGGACACCGCACGGTCTTGATGGGAGCGCTCGAGGTGCTCGAGTCCATCTTCAGGCCTCAGGCGCAGAGCGTCAGTTCAAACGCGGCATCTTCCTGCGCCGGGTGAAGCCTGTCGTCTTCGCCGTGGCGCATCAGGCGCACCGAAAGCATGAGCCGGTTGCCGCTGATCTCTGGAATGAGGCCCAGCGCCGGATCGATTCGCAGCCGCAGCAACTGGAATGTGCGACCCTGCGGCAGGGTCAGCTGGAAGAGGCCGCCCGGCGCCACGACCTTTTGCGCTGAGCCGGAATCGCGCAGCATTTTCAGCAGAAGCACAATGGCCTCTGCCAGAGGCGACAGTGGCACCGTCCAGCGGTGCAGGTCGGCTTGCCGGGCCTCGACGCTCTGGTGCTGCCAGTGGTAATAGGCGGGCAGGTCGAATTCGCAGGTGCCGCCCGGTATGCCGATGCGGCTTCTGATGCTCATCAGCCAGTCGTTTTCCGTGAGGGACTGGCCGGTTTTGCCAGCGAGCTGGCTGA
This sequence comes from Hydrogenophaga sp. IBVHS1, assembly GCF_002127265.1. Taxonomy (GTDB): domain Bacteria; phylum Pseudomonadota; class Gammaproteobacteria; order Burkholderiales; family Burkholderiaceae_C; genus Hydrogenophaga. The sequence goes on from NZ_NFUU01000001.1 coordinate 497,049, forward strand.
GCTGGGTGAAGCAATCGTCCAGTTGCTGGATCACGCCGTCGAGCACTTCCTCGGAGATCATCGGGTTGCCGCGGTAGCCGGCGAGCTGCTGCTTGTGCCGGTCGATGTCCTTGAGCACATCAGATTTCATGTCGGCGCGAGCGGCCACATCCATGATCTCGAAGATGGTCTGCAACGCGTAGTGATGATCCAGCGAGTGGGTACGGGGTACGAGCTCCACCAGTCGCCTGAAGAGCTGTTCAAGCCGCAGATAGGTGCGGATGCGTTCGTTGAAAGGGTAGTCGTACAGGATCACAGCGGCGAATGTGCGCGGGGTGGAGCGGCGGGCGAGGCTTCATCATAGCCCGAACCGCCGGGCCAGCACCTCCGCCGAGGCTTGCAGCGAGTCCATGTCGTCGGTGTCGTTGTGCACCACTGCGTCGGCGGCTTTCAACCTCTGCAAACGTGAACTCTGGCTCCGCATGACAGCTTCGATCGTCTCCACGCTCCAGCCGCTGCGATGTTGCACCCGGCGTATCTGCGTGGCGGGCGAACAGTCGACCACCAGCACCCGATCGAGCTGGGGACGCCAGTGCGGCGACTCGACCAGCAGTGGAACGTCGAAAACGATGCAGGATGAAGAGCATTCCGCCGCTTGACGCCGGATCTCGGCGCTCACCAGGGGGTGGACGATGTGCTCAAGCACCTGGCGTGCCTCGGGGTGAGCGAACACGTGCTCGCGCATCCGCTGCCTGTCCAGCGCCCCGTCTGGAGATACAAAGTCGGGGCCGAAAGCCTGGGTGATCGCGGGAATCGCCGAACCCGCAGCGGCCGTGCTTTCGCGCGAGATCGCGTCGGCATCAATCAGGTCGGCGCCGTGAGCTTTCAGCAGCCTAGCCAGGGTGCTCTTGCCGCTGCCAATGCCGCCGGTGATACCCAGCCGCCAGATGGAGCGGGTAGGGGCCACGGATTTCACAGGCCAATGGCGGTCAGCATGGCCGGTGGCCCGAACACCATTGCCGTGAGGCCAGCGAGTGCGAGGAACGGCCCGAAGGGCACGTAACCACCCTCGCGCAAACGGCCCAGCACCTTGATGCCGATGCCCACCACCGCCCCCAGCACCGAGGCCATGAGGATGACCGGGATGAGTGCTTGCCAGCCAAACCAGGCGCCGAAAGCGGCGAAGAGCTTGAAGTCCCCGTAGCCCATGCCTTCTTTGCCGGTGGCGAGCCTGAAAGCCCAGTACACCAGCCACAGCGAAAGGTAACCCGCCACCGCGCCCCAGATTGCATCAACCAGCGGTGCATCCGTGAGGCCCAGGGCCGCTGCGCACAGGCCAGCCCAAAGCAGGGGAAGGGTAATGTCGTCGGGCAGCAATGTGGTGTCCCAGTCGATGAACGCCAGCGCCAGCACCGCTGCCGAAAAACCGCACCAGGCCAGCGCAGACCAGCTCGGTCCCCAATGCCAGCCACACCAGGCAAACAACGCAGCGCTGACCAGCTCAATGGCCGGATAACGAAAGCTGATCGGGGCTTTGCACTGGCTGCATCTGGCGCCCAGCGCAAGGTAGCTGAGCACGGGGATGTTCTCGTACCAACGGATGTAGTGGCCGCAGTGAGGGCAGCGCGAGCGCGGCACCATGAGGTTGTAGGCCTCGGCCGGTGCGGCCGGCGCCGACGAAGACTCGCCGGGGGGAAGCAGCTCTGCGCAGTCGGCGGCCCAGCGTGCCTCCATCATTCGGGGCAGCCGGTGAATCACCACATTGAGGAAACTGCCTACGAGCAAGCCCAACAGGCCCAGCAGCGCCGCTGCCGGCGCGCCACCCACGAGCATCAAACCACCTGACCCAGCTTGAAGATGGGAAGGTACATCGACACGACGATGCCACCAATGATCGTGCCCAGCACCACGATGATGATCGGCTCCATCAGGCTGGAGATGCCGGCCACCATGTCATCGACCTCGGCCTCATAGAAGTCGGCCGCCTTGCCCAGCATGTGATCGATGGAGCCCGATTCCTCACCAATGGCGCACATCTGAAGCACCATGGACGGAAAGATATTGGCGTTGGTCATCGCGTTGGTAAGGCTGGTGCCGGTGGAGACTTCCTGCTGGATTTTTTCCGTGGCAATGGCATACAGCGAATTGCCGGAAGCGCCACCGACCGAGTCAAGCGCTTCCACCAAGGGCACACCTGCGGCAAACATGGTCGAGAGCGTGCGCGTCCAGCGGGCGACCACAGATTTTTCGATCAAGGGGCCGAAGATGGGCAGCTTGAGCAGCACACGGTCCATGAAACGCTGCACCTTCTCGTTTCGCTTCCAGGCTTGCATGAAAAAGTAAATGCCGCCGCCCAGACCACCGAAGATGAGCCACCAGTATTCAGTGAAGAACTCGCTCATGGCGATCACGAACAAGGTCGGGCCGGGCAGGTCGGCGCCGAATGAGGTGAACACTTCCTTGAACGAAGGGATGACGAAGATCATGATCACGGCGACCACGACAAACGCCACGATGACCACCGCAATCGGGTACATCAAGGCGGACTTGATCTTCGACTTCAGCGCCTCGGTCTTTTCCATGTAGGTTGCCAGGCGGTCCAGCAACTCTTCAAGAATACCTGCTGCCTCGCCCGCCTCGACCAGGTTGCAATACAGGCTGTCGAAGTAAAGCGGATTCTTGCGGAACGCCGCGCTGAGCGAGGTACCGGTTTCCACGTCGGAGCGGATGTCGTTGAGCAGCTTGGTGACGCTGGGGTTGGGGTTGCCGCGACCGACAATGTCGAAGGCCTGCAGCAGCGGCACGCCCGCCTTCATCATGGTGGCGAGCTGACGCGTGAAGATGGCAATGTCCTTGGGCTTGATGCGTTTGCCCGAACTCGTGCGCCGCTTCTTGACCTTGCCAGGCACGATGCCCTGGCGCCTCAGCGCCGCCAGCACCTGGTTCTCACCAGCAGCGCGCGTTTCGCCTCTCACCGTCTTGCCATTGCGGTCCTTGCCTTCCCACTCGAAGACAATGTCCTTGATGCTTTTGGATACTGCGGTTGCCATGGGGTCCTCTAAGGCTTGTGTCCGGCCAGCGTCATTCGTTGGTCACGCTAAGCACTTCTTCCAGCGAAGTCATGCCCAGCTTGACCTTGAGAAGGCCCGATTCGCGAAGCGTGCGGACGCCTTCCTTGCTGGCTTGCTGGGCAATGTCCAGCGCGCTGCCGCCACGCAGAATGATGCGCTGGATTTCCTCGCTGATCGGCATGACCTGGTAAATGCCGACGCGACCTTTGTAGCCGTTGTTGCACGCCGAGCAGCCCACGGGTCGGTAAGGTGTCCAGGTGCCGTCGAGGTCCTCGGACTTGAAGCCCGCATCCACAAGCGCCTTGCGCGGCACGTCGAGAGGCGCCTTGCAGGTGCCGCACAGACGGCGTGCAAGACGCTGCGCCGTGATCAGTATGACGCTGGACGCGATGTTGAACGTGGGAATCCCCATGTTCATCATCCGCGTGAGCGTGGTGGGCGCGTCGTTGGTGTGCAGGGTCGACAAGACCATGTGGCCCGTCTGAGCGGCTTTGATGGAGATGTCTGCCGTTTCCAGGTCGCGGATCTCACCGACCATGATCACGTCTGGATCCTGGCGCAGGAATGCCTTGAGCGCTGCCGCAAACGTCAGCCCGGCCTTCTCGTTGACGTTGACCTGGTTGACCCCGGGGAGGTTGATTTCCGAGGGATCTTCGGCCGTGGAAATGTTGATGCCTGGCTTGTTGAGAATGTTCAGGCAGGTGTAGAGCGACACCGTCTTGCCCGAACCGGTCGGCCCGGTGACGAGCACCATGCCATACGGCCGGACGATGGCGCTCATCAGACGTTCTTTTTCTTCCGGCTCATAGCCCAGCGCATCAATGCCCACCTTGGCACTGCTGGGGTCCAGAATACGGATCACGATCTTCTCGCCGAAGAGCGTGGGCAGCGTGCTGACCCGGAAATCGATCACCCGATCAGGACCGATCTTGAGCTTCATCCGACCGTCCTGCGGCACACGCTTTTCGGAGATATCCATTCGGGAGATCACCTTGATGCGGGAGGCCAGCTTGTCCTTGATTGCAATGGGTGGAGACGCAATCTCTCGCAGTTCTCCATCGACGCGAAAGCGAACCCGGTAGTTGTGCTCGTAAGGCTCGAAGTGCAGGTCGGACGCCCGCATGTTGAATGCGTCGATCAGCATCTTGTGCAGAAACTTGACCACTGGCGCGTCGTCGACTTCGGACGATTTGTCGGTGACATCGCTCACCGCATCGGTTGCCACCTCGTCGAACTCGAAATCGCCACCGATGATGTTGTCCATCGTCTCGTTGACGCTGGTGGTCTGCGTTTCCACCAGTTTGCTGAGCTTGTCGTACTCGGCAATCACCCAGTCCACGCCCATCTGCGTGGCGAACTTGATCTTTTCAGCCGCTTGCTGGTCCGCCGGGTCGGCCGTGGCGACCATGAGGCGGTTGTTGCGTTTGCTCAGTACAACGATGCGGTAGTCGGCGCAGATCTTCGGATCGAGCAGGCCGGCGGGAAGCCTTTGCACATCGATGGCATCGAGGTCCAGCAAAGGTGCTGCAAAGGCAACCGACATCGTGTGCGCCAGATCGGATGCCGAAACGGCGCCAGACCCGGTGAGTTCGGCAATGAAACTGGTGCGCCCGCTTTGAGCCTTGCGGTAAAGGTCTTCAGCCGCCTTCTGTCCGAGCTTGCCCGCAGACACGAGCGCCCGCCCAAGGCCCGGCAGGGCCATGGAAGGTGTATCTTGGACGACAGATTCGACAGACGCCATAAGCCCGTAATCTAGCGTAAATCAAGGACTTGCCCGACAGTATTGAGGCAACTTGTGCTGAAAATGCGGTTTATGCCGCATTTGGCGTTGTATCGAGGTTGCGTGCTCGCCGGTCGTCGCCCGGAGCTCGCCTTTGGGCTGCTCGAGCTGCCTGCACATGACGACCGGGAAATGGTCGGGGTGAGAGGATTCGAACCTCCGGCCTCTACGTCCCGAACGTAGCGCTCTACCAGGCTAAGCTACACCCCGATGGGTCGTTCAACCGACCAAGCAACGGCTCATGGGCCGTCCTCAGGACTCAGGAGCGTCGCTCCAGCAGACCAGCCGCCAATTGTAGCAAAGCCTCACTGTGCGCATTGATGGGCAGCTGCCTCGCTGCGTCTATCGCGCGACTGGCCTCGGCGTGTGCGCTCGAGCGGGCTGCCTCCAGCGCGCCCGTCTGCAGGATGATGTCCCGGATGGCGTCAAGGTGGGCCACATCACCCTGCTCGATGGCTTGTCGAATCAGGCTTTTCTGGCTCTCCGAACCTGAACGCAAAGCACAGATGATGGGAAGGGTGACCTTGCCTTCCCGGAGGTCATCGCCGAGGTTCTTGCCCAGATCGTCCGGGCTGCCCTCGTAGTCCAGCACGTCGTCGATCACCTGAAATGCGGTGCCGAGCGCCTGTCCGTACTGCGCGCAGAGTGCCTCTGTGTGCTCATCGGACCCCGAAAGGATGGGCGCTAGGCGGGCACTTGCTTCAAAAAGCTTCGCCGTCTTTGACCGGATCACACGCAGATAGGTGCTCTCGTCGATGGAGGCATCGTGCATGTTGACCAGTTGCAGCACCTCTCCCTCGGCGATCACATTGGTGGCGTCCGACAAGACTTGCATCACGCGCATGTCGCCGACATCCACCATCATCTGGAAAGCGCGCGAATACAGGAAGTCGCCCACCAGCACGCTGGCGGCGTTGCCAAACCGTTCGTTGGCGGTTTCGCGACCTCGTCGCATGGTGGACTCGTCCACCACGTCGTCGTGCAACAGCGTGGCGGTGTGAATGAACTCCACCACGGCAGCCAGCGTGTGGCGCATCGGGTGCTGGCTGCCGATCGCACCGCTCATGAGCAGCAGCAAGGCGGGCCGCAAACGCTTGCCCCCTGCGGAAATGATGTACTGGGCAACTTCCCGGACCAGCGGGACTTCGGTGGTCAGCCGTTCGCTGATAACTCGATCCACCTCCCGCATGTCGGGCTGAATCAGTTCCAGAATGGTTCGAGTGGGGGTGGAAGAGGTCAAGAAGAGGTCGCTCGTGGGTGGGCCACATCGGGTAGTCCCGAATTATAGAAAGCGGGCAGAAGGCGCCGTCCGGATGCCATTTCCACAAGTTTTGCCGGACGGGTGGGCTTGGCAGCACCAAAACCGACATGCTAAAATCCGTGGTTCAGGGGAATTTGGTCCGCTGGATTTCCATTCGTGGAATTTTTACAAGAGGTTCATATGTACGCGGTCATAAAAACCGGCGGCAAACAGTATCGTGTTGCTGCTGGCGAAAAAATTAAAGTAGAACAGATTGCTGCGGATGTGGGCCAAGAGATCGTGTTTGACCAGGTTCTTGCTGTCGGTAACGGCACTGAGATCAAGGTAGGCACTCCCTTGGTTTCCGGCGCAACGGTCACGGTCACGGTGTTGGCCCATGGCAGGCACGACAAGGTGCACATCTTCAAGATGCGCCGTCGCAAGCACTACCAGAAGCGCCAAGGTCACCGTCAGAATTTCACCGAACTGCAGGTCTCGTCGATCGCAGCCTGAGGAGTAAGTCAACATGGCACAGAAAAAAGGCGGCGGCTCAACGCGAAACGGGCGCGATTCCAAGCCGAAAATGCTCGGAGTGAAGGCATTCGGTGGCGAACTGGTGACGGCAGGTTCCATCATCGTGCGTCAGCGTGGCACGAAATTCCACCCCGGTCTGAATGTCGGCCTCGGCAAGGACCACACTATCTTTGCGACGACCGACGGGCACGTGAAGTTTGCCGTCAAGGGCGAACTGAACCGCCACGTCGTCAGCATCACACCGGTCTGACCGGTTGCCGCAGGCAATGCCCGGTTGCAAAATCCGGGCGGTGCACGGGGCTCACGTGAAAAGTCGACTGCAGAAGGCCCGCCCGTGCGGGCTTTTTGTTTTGGATCATTGGTTCGATATCCCTCCTTGGAAAGCGTGTCATGAAATTTGTGGATGAAGCCACGATCGATGTCGCCGCGGGCGATGGCGGCAATGGCTGCGCATCGTTCCGGCACGAAAAGTACAAGGAGTTCGGTGGTCCGGATGGCGGCGATGGCGGACGGGGCGGCCACGTCTATGCGCTCGCCGATGCCAGCCTGAACACGTTGGTCGACTTCCGCTTCACGCGTCGCTTCGAGGCTCACCGTGGCGAACACGGCAAAGGGTCGGACATGTTTGGTGTCAAGGGCGACGACATCGTCCTAAAAATGCCGGTGGGCACGATCATTGCCGATGCCGAGACCGGCGAAGTGCTGCATGAACTGCTGCAACCCGGCGAGCAGGTGACGATCGCCAAAGGCGGTGACGGCGGCTTCGGCAACATGCACTACAAGAGTTCGACCAACCGGGCGCCCAGGCAGAAAACGCCGGGTTGGGCTGGCGAAAAGCGCACCCTGAAGCTGGAACTCAAGGTGCTGGCGGATGTGGGCTTGCTCGGCATGCCCAACGCTGGCAAGTCGACGCTGATCTCCGCGATTTCGAACGCCCGGCCAAAGATTGCAGACTATCCCTTCACCACGCTGCACCCCAATCTGGGTGTGGTGCGCGTCGCGGCGGAAAAGAGTTTCGTGGTGGCCGACGTGCCAGGCCTGATTGAGGGAGCATCCGAAGGTGCTGGCCTTGGGCACCAGTTCCTGCGTCATCTGCAGCGCACCCGCCTGCTGCTCCACATGGTGGACGTTGCCCCTTTTGACGAGGGGGTGGACCCAGTGGCGCAAGCCAAAGCGATTGTGGCCGAGCTCAAGAAGTTTGATCAGGCTTTGTACGACAAGCCACGCTGGCTGGTGCTCAACAAGGTGGACATGCTGCCCGCCGATGAGCGCGCAAAGCGCATCCAGGACGTCGTCAAACGCCTTAAGTACAAGGGACCTGTCTTCGAGATATCAGCCCTTACACGCGAAGGATGCGAGTTGCTGGTGCAGAAGGTGTATCAGCACATTGCCAAGGTGCATACAGACTCGCTGCCGCCGGTCGACATCGACCCGCGTTTCGTCGACACCTCGAAAGCTCCCTGACCACCAGCCTCTCCGATCCATGGACCTTGCTCTCAACATGCAGCAGACCGACGTTTCGACAAATGCGCTTGGCATGCCGCCTGCTGCCGTCTTTCAGTCGGCGCGCCGTATCGTGGTCAAAGTGGGCTCCAGTCTGGTAACGAACGAAGGTCGTGGTCTTGACGAAGAAGCCATCGGCCAATGGAGCGAGCAATTAGCGGCGCTGGTTCAGCAAGGGCGCGAGGTCATCATGGTCAGCAGTGGGGCGATTGCTGAAGGGATGAAGAGACTGGGTTGGAGCGTCCGCCCGAAGGAAGTCAATGAGCTGCAAGCGGCTGCTGCCGTGGGTCAGATGGGTTTGGTGCAGATGTACGAGAGCAAGTTGCGCGCTTGCGGCGTGGGTAGCGCTCAGGTGCTGCTGACCCATGCTGATCTGGCCGATCGGGAGCGTTACCTCAATGCACGCTCCACGCTGCTCACACTGCTGCAACTGGGTGTGGTGCCGGTGATCAATGAGAACGACACCGTGGTCAACGACGAAATCAAATTTGGCGACAACGATACGCTCGGCGCGCTCGTGGCCAACCTCGTCGAGGCCGATGTGCTCGTGATCCTCACGGACCAGAAGGGCCTGTACACCGCCGATCCGCGGCGCGACCCGCAAGCCGAGTTTGTGCACGTCGCGCGAGCGGGCGACCCTCGGCTGGAAGCGATGGCGGGCGGAGCGGGAAGTGGGATCGGCAAGGGCGGGATGATCACCAAAATTCTGGCGGCGAAGCGAGCCGCTGGCTCCGGAGCCTCCACCGTGATCGCCTGGGGCCGAGAGCCCCGAGTGCTGTTGCGCCTGGTGGACGGCGAGGCCATAGGCACCTGTCTGGTGGCCCAGACAGCGAAAAACCAGGCGCGCAAGCGCTGGATTTCGGATCACCTGCAGCTGCGTGGCGCTGTGGTGGTTGATGACGGTGCAGTCGGCAAGATTGTGGGCGAGGGCAAAAGCCTGCTGCCCGTGGGCATGACGGCGGTCTCAGGCGATTTTTCGCGTGGTGACGTGATTGCGGTTCACGATGCGCGCGGGCAGGAAGTCGCGCGTGGTCTGGCCAACTACGCGAGCTCGGAGGCTCGCCTCATTTGCCGCAAGTCGTCGGTCGATTTCGAGCGCCTGCTCGGTTATGCGGCAGAGCCGGAAATGATCCATCGCGACAACCTGGTGCTGACCGCACGGGCTTGATGGGCAGGCAGCGGGTTGCTGTCTTCAACGATGCAGGTACATGCCGGTCTTGAGTGTGGCCAGCATCTTTCGCGGATTGCCGTTGACCGACTTGCCGTTGCAAAGCCCTTCCATGGCCAGAATCATGGCCGGGCGCGTCGCACCGCTGAATGCCAGCGCTTTCCATTCCGCGTTGGCCGGGGAATTCCAGGCCGATCGGTTGTTGTCCCAGCGCGCATAGGTCTTGACCTCTGCCGACTGGCAACGGATGCCTTCGTAGAGCACATTGAGTGCGCCGCTGGTGCTGCGGGCGACCATCACATAGCGCACCACCCAGTCTTCGCCAACCGTCAGGGTTTCAGGATCGATGCCATAGGTGAGCGAAGAGTTTTGCGAGACCGTGAATGTCTGGAGCTTGTCGATACTGAACGACTTGGGCGCTTCGGTCGCCTTCTCCTGCCACTGGGGCTCGTCATCGTCGGCCGTTGCCAGAGTCGCCGTGCTCAGACAGGTCAGCACCAGCAGACACGAACGTACCAAGGCCGCCGTGCGAGTCGGCAGCATGAAATTGCGGATGGTCATTTGGGCTCGAAGTGCGCAGAACGGCTGTCGTTCTGCGGGTCAGGATCGAAGCTGGCGCCGGGTGGCAATTCCAGCCCATGGGGAGAGAGTGACATGCTGATGGGCGCCGGGCCGTCTTCGTTGCCACGGTGACGCACACCTCCGCGGAGATATCGGTTGCGATTTTCGGCTTTGGGCAAATAGCGCGAGAGTTCGGTGAGCGCGAGCTCGTAGACGCCCCGCTTGAATTCCACCACCACGTCCAGCGGCACCCAGTAGTCGTGCCAGCGCCAGGCGTCGAACTCGGGATGGCTGGTTGCGCGCAGGTTCAGGTTCCAGTCTTGCGCCACCAGACGCAGCAAATACCAGATCTGCTTCTGACCTTTGTAATGGCCACGCGCATCGCGGCGAATGAAGCGGTCCGGCACTTCGTAGCGCAACCAGTCCCGCGTGCGGGCGACGATGCTCACGTGTTCGGGCATGAGCCCCACTTCTTCATGCAGTTCGCGGTACATCGCCTGTTCGGGAGTTTCCCCCCGGTCGATGCCACCCTGCGGAAACTGCCAGGAGTGGGAACGAATCCTTTTGCCCCAGAACACCTGGTTTCGCTGGTTGAGCAGAATGATGCCGACATTGGGCCTGAAGCCTTCTCTGTCAAGCATAATCAACCCCAAATTTTTAAACTGTGTTCATTATGCATCGCTGCGTGCGACTTGCGAAGTGACCACACACCCGTTGCATCTCTGGAGCGTGCGGGCGGTTCCCGACGGGAGCTGTGCGGCGCGCCCGAACCCCCTGATCGATCTTCACATCCTGCCGTTGGCAGAACCCTGGTGCCTCCATGAAAGCTTCGCAGTTCTTCATTTCGACCCTCAAGGAAGCTCCGGCGGACGCGGAGGTGGTGAGCCACCAGCTCATGACGCGCGCCGGCATGATCAAAAAGCTCGGTGCCGGCATCTACAGCTACATGCCGATGGGCCTGCGTGTGATCCAGAAAGTGGAGGCTATCGTTCGCGAGGAAATGAACCGCGCCGGCGCGGTCGAACTCACCATGCCGGTGATCCAGCCGGCCGAGCTCTGGCAGGAAACCGGACGTTTTGAAAAAATGGGACCAGAGTTGCTGCGCATCCAGGATCGGCACGAGCGCAACTTTGTGGTGCAGCCCACCAGCGAGGAGGTGGTCACCGACATCGCGCGCCAGGAGCTGCGCAGCTACAAGCAGTTGCCGAAGAATTTCTACCAGATCCAGACCAAGTTCCGTGATGAACGCCGTCCGCGTTTCGGCCTCATGCGCGGGCGCGAGTTCATCATGAAGGATGCCTACAGCTTCGACCGTGATGGCGAAGCGGCGCAGGCAAGCTACCAGGTGATGGCCGCTGCTTACCGTCGCATCTTCGACCGCTTTGGTTTGCGCTACCGCGCCGTGGCGGCCGACAGCGGTGCCATTGGTGGAGATCTGTCGGAGGAGTTCCAGGTCATCGCCGCTACAGGCGAAGATGCGATCGTCTACTGTCCGGGCAGCGACTACGCCGCCAACATGGAGAAGGCCGAAGCTCTGGCGCCGGCCGGGCCGCGCCAGGCTGCTGCGAACCCGATGGTCAAGACGCCGACGCCCGGCAAGAGCACCTGCGCAGACGTCGCCGAGCTTCTCGGCGTTCCGCTGTCGACCACGGTCAAATCGCTGGTGCTGGCCACCGACGAGCTGAACGAGGCGGGTGAGATCGCGAAAAGCCAGGTGTGGCTGCTGCTGCTGCGTGGCGACCACGACATGAATGAGGTCAAGGTGGCCAAGGTGGCGGGTCTGGATGCCGGCTTCCGGTTTGCCACCGTGACCGAAATCGAAGAACACTTTGGCTGCAAGCCCGGGTACCTGGGGCCCATCGGCTTGAAGAAGCCGGTGAAGCTGGTGGTGGACCGGGAGGTGGCTGTGCTGGGCGACTGGATCTGCGGTGCCAACGAACCAGACTTCCACATGACCGGCGTGAACTGGGGCCGCGACCTTCCCGAGCCCGATGTGGTGGCCGACCTGCGAAACGTGGTTGAAGGCGATGCGTCGCCCGATGGCAAGGGCGCGCTTGCGATCGAACGCGGCATCGAAGTGGGCCATGTGTTCTACCTGGGTACCAAGTACAGCAAGGCCATGAACGCCACCTTTCTGGGCGAAGACGGCAAGCCGGCGTACTTCGAGATGGGGTGCTACGGCATCGGCGTCACTCGGCTGCCAGCGGCGGCCATCGAGCAGAATCACGACGAGCGCGGCATCATCTGGCCCGATGCCCTGGCGCCCTTCACGCTGGTGATCTGCCCCATCGGCATGGACCGCAGCGCGGACGTGAAGCAGGCTGCGGAGCGCCTGCACGACGACCTGGTGGCGGCCGGTGTGGACGTGATCCTGGACGACCGAGGCGAGCGCCCGGGCGCCATGTTTGCCGATTGGGAGCTGATCGGTGTTCCGCACCGGGTGACCATCGGCGAGCGTGGTCTCAAAGCGGGGCAGGTGGAATACCAGCACCGCCGTGACAGTGCCGCCACTCAGGTCAACACGCCCGAGTTGCTCGCGTTCCTAAAGAGCAAGCTGAAGGCATGAGCCTGTCGGGTTTGTCGCGGCGGGGCTGCTTGCTGGGAGCGGCTTCGCTGGGCGTGGTGGGCTGGTCGGGTCGGGTGGTGGCCGGCGGCCAGCTCGAAGAACCGTTGGCCGACTCCGTGCGCGGCGCCCTGAGCGCGGCGATCGCCAACACTGCGCCGCCCGTTCCTGAATTCACCGATCAGGCCAGGCGCCTGGCCTATCTTCGCTGGCTGGGGGCCATGAGCGATCGTCTGCAACGGCGCAAGACCGATTTTCAGACCCGTATCGAATTTCTGCAGACCGTCTGGTACGAGTCCAAGCGCGCCGGGCTGGACACCACCACGGTGCTGGGCTTGATCCAGGTAGAGAGCGCGTTCCGGAAATTTGCCATCTCGCGCGTGGGCGCTCGAGGCTACATGCAGATCATGCCGTTCTGGTCGCGCCTGATCGGCGACGGAGAAGTAGGGCGCCTGTTCAACATGCAGACCAACCTGCGATTTGGCTGCGTGATCCTGCGCCATTACCTGGACCGCGAGCGCGGGGATACCTACATGGCGCTCGGCCGTTACAACGGCAGCCGGGGACGCGCCGAATACCCCAACGCGGTTTACGCAGCCGCGAAAAACTGGGCGCACCCCGACGCCTGAAGCATGCCGCGCCCACGCTGCGTCGCTGTGCGGGTCGCTGCCCCAGGGGGTGCGTTTCGCCTTGGGGCGGCCCAGCGGCGGCTCACTGCATGAAGCCGATGCGCCCCTTGCTCGCGCCCACTCGAGGCAGGTCGTCCGCTTCCAGGTTGTAGCGGTTGTCCAGCCTCGCATTTCCGAAGGCCGTGACCAGAGCGCGCCGCATTTCCCGAGGTGCCAGCGTGGCCAGTGCATCCAGCACGTCGTCGGCCGGTTCGGGATCGAAGCGCTGGCCCCAGTCGTGCTCGCCACGGATGCTGCGGTAAAGATGTGCCGCGATCTTGCGTGCCGCGTCCGGCGTGGGAGGCGCGATCTCGAACACATTCATGCGGTTGAGAATGGGCTCGGGGATGCTCCGTTCGTGGTTGGCCGTAGTGACCCAGATCACCTGGCTGGCATCGATCGGCACCTCGGCAAATTCGTCCACAAAGTTCTGCGCCGTGTCGTGCTCCAGCAGACTGTATAGCGCGCCGAGGGGGTCGTACTGCGCGTCCGCGCTGGCTTTGTCGATCTCATCCACCACGATCACGGGGTTGGCGTACTGGCCGTCTACCAGCGCCTCGAACACCTTGCCAGGTTTGGCGCCTTTCCATTGAGAAGACGATCCCGAAAGCAGCCAGCCGGCGGTCATGGAGCTCATGGGCACCAGACTCATGCTGGTGCCCAGCAGGTCGGCGAGCTGGCGGGCGAAGTGTGTCTTGCCCACGCCTGGCGGCCCGAGCAGCAGGATGGGCGTCACCTCCAGGCTGTCACGGCTGTCCTGGCTCAGCGCCACATGGCGCTTCACGTCGTCGAGCACCTCACCAAAATTGGGCAGCAGGTCGTAGAGCGGCGCCATATCGGGCACGCCCGATGGCTTGACCGCAAAACGCTGGGGACCCCGTTCGAGCATGCGCTGCCAGGTGTTGCGCAGGCCCTCGTAGTCGCGTTCGTTGCCGCTGGCCTGCAGGTGCGCCAGCTTGCGCTCGACGTCGTCGGCACTGAACACGCTGCGCATCTGGGCGATGGGCAGACCGAGGGAGGGTGAAGCGACCAGGCTGCGAGAGCTCATGCGGTTCTCCTGTGGGGTTCAGTGACGAATTCATTCAAGCACAAGACGTGCCCGATCTCAATGCCGAATAGCCACAGTTGTTGCCTGCATTCCAACGGACTGGCGTGCGATGTGTGAAATGACGCAGTCCAGAAAGCGAAAAGCCACCCGAAGGTGGCTGGAGGATGGCGTTCGACGGTTCAGGCCTGGCCGCTAATGACCTGCTGCAACTCGCCCGACTGGTACATCTCCATCATGATGTCCGAGCCGCCCACGAACTCGCCGTTCACATAGAGCTGAGGAATGGTGGGCCAGTTGCTGTATTCCTTGATGCCCTGGCGGATGCCTTCGTCTTCGAGCACGTTGACCGTCTTGAGGGTTTTGGTTTCCACGCCACAGGCTTTCAGGATCTGGATCGCGCGGCCCGAGAAGCCACACATGGGAAAGCTCGCGCTGCCTTTCATGAACAGCACGATGTCGTTGGATTTGACCAGTTGGTCGATGCGGGTTTGTGCGTCGCTCATGGCTGAAGAGTCCTTTTGCAGATGGGCCAGCAAGGCCCGGAGTCGTTTCACATTATCGCTGCAGAGGCCAGATGCCGCCGCTGCAGCGCTCGATGCCCGCCAGGTCGGTGCGGCTGTCGATCTGCTCGAATCCCGCGTTTTGCAGCAGGGAGCGCACGGCACTGGCCTGGTTGTACCCGTGCTCCAGCAGCAGCCAGCCGCCCGGCCGGAGCGCTTTGGGGGCGGTGGCCACGAGCGTGCGGATGTCGTCCAGGCCGTCGGATCCCGAGGCCAAGGCTGTTGCAGGTTCGTGCGTGAGCGCGGCCAGATGCTGGTCTTCTGCGGCAATGTATGGGGGGTTGCTCACGATCACATCGAAGCGCTGACCGGGCACGGCCGCCAGCCAGTGTCCGGCGTGGAACGCCACCGCCAGTCCGAGCCGTTGTGCGTTGGCTCGTGCCACCTCCAGCGCAGGTTCGCTGGCGTCGGTGGCGGTGACCGACCAAGAAGGGCGGGCCGACTTCAGGGCCAGCGCGATCGCGCCGCTGCCAGTGCCCAGGTCGAGCAGGCTCCTGGTGCCTGCACTGCGGCCGGCCACCTCGAGGGCCCAATGCACCAGCGTTTCCGTGTCGGCGCGCGGCACCAGAACCCTCGAATCGACCTGCAAGGTGAGTCCAAAAAACTCCTGTTCTCCGCGCAGGTAGGCCATGGGTTCGCCCATCAGGCGTCGCTGCGCCAAATCGCTCAAAACAGTCGCGGTTTCAGCGCTCAGTGGCTCTTCCTCATGCGCCATCAGCCAGGCGCGGTCGTGGGGGCCGCGCTGCGCGGCCATGAGCAGCAGCATCTGGGCGTCCAGCCTTTCAAGGCCATTCCGCTGCAACTGCGCCAGTGTGTCACCGAGGGTCATGAGCCGTTGCGCTGTTCGAGCTCCGCCAGCAGTTCCGTGCCACGCGCCACCTGCAATGCATGGATCACCTCGTCCAGGTCGCCCTCCATCACCTGCAGCACCTTGTAGAGCGTGAGGTTGATGCGGTGATCGGTCAGCCGGCCCTGCGGAAAGTTGTAGGTCCGAATACGGTCGCTGCGGTCGCCGCTGCCAATCAGCCCCTTGCGGGTGGCGGCTTCAGCGGCGGCGCGTTCGCTGCGGTCCTTCTCCTGAAGCCGCGCGGTGAGCACCTGCAGCGCCTTGGCCTTGTTGCTGTGTTGCGAGCGGCCGTCCTGGCATTCGGCGGTGATGCCGGTGGGCAGGTGTGTCACGCGCACGGCCGAGTCGGTTTTGTTGATGTGCTGGCCGCCTGCGCCACTGGCGCGGTAGGTGTCGATGCGCAACTCGCTCGGGTTGAGTTGCACCGCCTGCGTTTCATCTGGTTCGGGCATCACCGCCACCGTGGCCGCGCTGGTGTGGATTCGGCCCTGGGTTTCCGTGGCGGGCACGCGCTGCACGCGGTGGCCACCGGATTCAAAGCGCAAACGCCCATACGCACCATGGCCGGCGATGCGCAACACCACTTCCTTGTAGCCGCCCAGTTCGCTGGGTGATTCGCTCACGATCTCGACCTGCCAGCGCTGGCGCTCTGCGTAGCGCGTGTACAGCCTCGCCAGGTCGCCGGCGAACAGAGCGGATTCGTCGCCCCCGGTGCCTGCGCGCACTTCCACGAACGCGTTGCGTTCGTCGTCAGGGTCTTTGGGCAGCAGCAGTTGCTGCAGTTCGCCATCCAGCAGTTCCAGATCGGCTTCAGCGCTCTTGATCTCTTCCTGGGCCATCTCGGCCATGTCGGCATCGTTCAGCATGTCTTTTGCCGAGGCGGCGTCGGATTCGCGCTGCAGGTACCGGTTGAACACCTCGACCACGGTGGAGGCCTCAGCGTGCTCGCGGCTCAATGAGCGAAAGCGGTCCATGTCGTCGACCACGTCGGGGGCAGACAGCAGCGCGTCGAGTTCATGCAGCCGTGCGCGCTGGCGCAGCAGGGTATCGCGGACAAAGTTTTTCATGGGGAGTGAGGATGAGCCGAGCGAGCGAGTGCAGGCGCCAGCCCGCAGTGGACAGACGCCGGACCGACAAGCTAGGGTTGCGCGTCGCGCGGGGATCTGGGCGGTTCGTCGCGCAGGAACAGCCGGGACACAGTCTGCGCCGTGGCGGCGCGCGCGGCGCTGTCGCCGGTGTGCAACTCGGCCAGGGTGCCGTGCAGCATCTTTTGCGTGAGGCCACGCGAAAGGGCCTCAAGCACCGCTTCCACCGGCTCACCCTTCGCCAGCAAGCGGCGTGCGCGCGCCAGTTCTACCGCGCGCCACTCGTCCGCTTGCGCGTTGATCTGCTGGATCAGCGGCACCAGCCCATTGGCCGGGTCGCGTTGTTCCAGCCAGTGCATGAAGCTGAGCACCCCGGCATCGATGATGGCCTCCGCCTGCGCCACGGCCGCCTGGCGGTGGTCCTTGCCGGTCTGCACCACGGTCGCCAGGTCGTCCACGGTGTAGAGGTACACGTCGGACAGTGCCTTGACTTCGGGCTCGATGTCACGCGGCACCGCCAGATCCACCATGAACATCGGGCGGTGACGGCGCTTCTTCACTGCGCGTTCCACCGCACCCAGGCCAATGATGGGCAGCGTGCTGGCGGTACAACTGATGATGGCGTCGAATTCGTGCAGCCGATCGGGCACATCGGCCAGACGCATCACCTGGGCGCCGAAGCGGCTGGCCAGTTTTTCACCCCGCTCGAGTGTGCGGTTGGCAATCGCCATGCTCTTGGGTGTTCTGGCGGCAAAGTGCGTGGCGGCCAGTTCAATCATTTCGCCCGCGCCGACGAACAGCACCTTGATATCGCGCAAGTCCTCGAACAACTGCGAAGCCAGGCGCACGGCGGCGGCGGTCATGCTGATGGAGTGGGCCCCGATCTCGGTGGAGCTCCGCACTTCCTTGGCCACCGCGAACGAGCGCTGGAACAGCTGATGCAGTGTGGTGCCCAGGGCGCCGGCATCGCTGGCCGCGCGCACCGCGTCCTTCATCTGGCCGAGGATCTGCGCTTCACCCAGCACCATACTGTCCAGGCCGCTGGCCACGCGGAAGGCATGGCGTGCGGCCTGATCGTCCCGGAGTACATAGGCGTGGTCCCGCAGCACGTGGCTGCTCACCCCGCCGGTTTGTGCCAGCCATTCCAGCGTGGGATCCACCGCCGACTGATCACCTGCTCCATAGAGCTCGGTGCGGTTGCAGGTGGACAGCAGCGTGGCCTCGGGCTGGCGCGCCAGGCTCTGCCGATACCCATGCAAGGTGGGCTGGATCTGGTCAAGCGCAAACGCAAAACGGCCCCGCAGATCGAGCGGAGCCGTGTTGTGGTTGATGCCAAGAGCCCAGACAGACATGTGCTGATTATAAAATTGAACCCTTATGCATGTCACTGTCAACTTGAAATGACACCTCTAGCGTTCCTTGGGCACCTGGCGGGGTTCATCGCGCCCGCCATGGCGGTGGGTTTGATCCTCTGGGGCGTGCCCCGCCTGAGACGCGCCGGACGTTCCGCACCGGGGGCACGGCTGGAGGCCTTCATGTTGCTGGTGGCCGGGGTAGGGGTGCTGCTGGCGGGTCTGGTGTTCTTCGGCCGCGACGGAAAGATGGCCACTTACGCCGCCCTGGTGCTGGTGCAAGGCACGCTCGCCTGGTGGCTGCACCGTCGACGCTGATGCCCGGGTCGGTCAGTCGACCGGCGCGAACAGGTCGACCCGGTCGGTGATGATGCCGTCGAGCCCCAACTGCAACAGCCGCTGGGCGGCCCACTCGTCGTTGACGGTGTAGGCCAGGGTTTTCAGACCAGCACCTCGCGCCTGGGCCACCGTGGAAGCGTCCCACAGCGCGTGGTTGCACACCAGGCCCACGCAGCCGAGCTGGCGGGCGGCCTCAAGCCAGCCATTCCAGAGCGTGTCCAGCAGCAGACCACGGGGAATGTCGGCTGCGGTTTCCTTTGCCGCTTGAAGCGCCGCAGGCTGGAACGAGGTCAGAAAAGGCGGGTTCCCGCTGTCATCGGCCCAAAGGCGGGCCGCTTCGCTGGCCACTGCGCGTCCGGTCTGGGCTTCCAGTCCCGGCGTTGGCTTGATTTCAATGTTGAGCCTGTGGCCGTGAGCCTTGCAATGCCGCGCCACGCTTGCCAGCGTGGCCAGTGACTCACCGGCGAACGCGCGCGAATGCCAGCTGCCCGCGTCAAGCTGACTCAGCCTGCTCCAGGGCTGGTCACCGGCCACGCCCTGGCCGTTCGTGGTGCGCTCCAGCGTGGCATCGTGCAGCAGGAACACCACGCCATCGGCGCTGAGCTTGGCGTCGCATTCGTACATGCGGTAGCCGCAGGCCGCGCCGAGCCGGAATGCGGCGAGGGTGTTTTCAGGTGCCAGCTTGCCCGCGCCGCGGTGAGCGATCCACCGGGGAAAGTTCATGCTCGCTGGCCGGTCTCTGCGTTGAACCAGTGCACACGGTCTTCGCGCGGCTTGGCGTGGATCGTGCTGCCGATGGCCGGTGCACCCTGGTCCTCATGCGTGCGGATGATGAGTTGTTCTTCCCCCAGCCGCACGTGCACCAGACGCTCGGCGCCCAGCAATTCCACAGTTTCCACCTGCAACGCCCAACCGTCCGTACCGATGTCAAGATGCTCTGGGCGGATGCCCAGGATGCTGCCCGGGCGCCCGCCTGGAGCGTTCTTGAGCAGGTTCATGGGCGGCGAGCCGATGAAGCTGGCGACGAAAGTGGTGGCCGGGCGGGAATACACCTCTTCCGGCGTGCCGAACTGCTCCATGCGGCCGGCGTTCATCACGATCATGCGTTCGGCCAGCGTCATGGCCTCGACCTGATCGTGCGTGACGAACAGCGAGGTGATACCCAGCTCACGGTGCAGTTTCTGGATCTCCAGCCGGGTCTGTGCGCGCAGCTTCGCGTCCAGGTTGGACAGCGGCTCGTCGAACAGAAACACCTGCGGCTGGCGCACGATGGCACGCCCCATGGCCACGCGCTGACGCTGGCCGCCTGAGAGTTCGCGCGGCTTGCGGGTCAGGAGGTGACCCAGTTCGAGAATGCCCGCGGCCTTGTCCACCCGTTGCTTGATTTCGGCGATTGGCACCTTGGCGATCTTCAGGCCATAGGCCATGTTGTCGAAGACCGTCATGTGGGGATAGAGCGCGTAGTTCTGAAACACCATTGCAATGTCGCGCTCGGCCGGCTCGAGCTGGTTGACCACCCGATCGCCAATGCAGATGTCGCCGCCGCTGATTTCTTCCAGCCCGGCCACCATGCGCAGCAGCGTGGACTTGCCGCAGCCAGAGGGGCCGACGATGACGATGAATTCACCATTGGCGATTTCGGCATTCACGCCGTGGATGACCTGCAGCTCGGTCTTGCCGGTGCGGTAGCGTTTGACGACGTTGCGCAGGGAAATGGAGGCCATGTTGTTTTCGGTCTTTCGCTTACTTCTCGGTGTCCACCAGGCCCTTGACGAACCAGCGCTGCATGAGCATCACGACCAGCGCAGGCGGGATCATGGCCAGAATGGCGGTGGCCATGACGATGTTCCAGTCGGTCGCCGCGTCGCCGCCGCTGATCATGCGTTTGATGCCGATCACCACCGGGTACATGCTTTCCTCAGTGGTGACAAGCAGGGGCCACAGGTACTGGTTCCATCCGTAGATGAACTGGATCACGAACAGGGCGGCGATGGAGGTCACCGACAGCGGCAACAGCACGTCCTTGAAGAACCGCATGGGTCCGGCGCCGTCCATGCGAGCGGCTTCCACCAGTTCGTCGGGCACGGTCAGGAAGAACTGACGGAACAGGAACGTGGCGGTGGCCGAAGCGATGAGCGGCACCGTGAGACCGGCATAGGTGTTGAGCATGCCGAGGTTGGCCACCACGGCATACGTGGGCCCGATGCGCACTTCCACCGGCAGCATCAGCGTGACGAAAATCGCCCAGAAAAACAGCATGCGGAACGGGAAGCGGAAGTACACGATGGCAAAGGCCGACAGCAGCGAGATCGCGATCTTGCCGATGGCGATCACCAGCGCGGTGATCAAGCTCACCATCATCATGCGGCCGACCGGTGCGTTCGACGCCGCGCCCATGCCCGTGCCCTTGAGGGCCGCTGTGTAGTTTTCAATCAGCTGGTTGCCCGGCAGAAGCGACATGGGCGCCTGTACGATGGCGTCTGCGGTCTGGGTCGACGCCACGAAGGTGAGGTAGAGCGGGAAGGCCACCACCAGCACGCCCAGGATGAGCACTGCGTGGGAGAGAAGCGTGAGACCTGGGCGACGTTCGATCATGATCAGTATTGAACCTTCTTCTCGACGAAGCGGAACTGAACCACGGTCAGCGCAATGACGATCACCATCAGCACCACCGACTGCGCGGCCGAGCCACCCAGATCCAGTGCCTTGAAGCCATCGTAGTAGACCTTGTACACAAGGATGGCGGTGTCCTTGCCCGGGCCGCCTTGTGTGGCCGCGTCCACGATGGCGAAGGTGTCGAAGAAGGCATAGACCACGTTGATGACGAACAGGAAGAACGTGGTGGGTGAGAGCAGGGGGAACTGGATGCTCCAGAAGCGGCGCCACGGCCGCGCCCCGTCAATGGCGGCGGCTTCGATCAAGGACTTGGGAATGCTTTGCAGGCCAGCGAGGAAAAACAGGAAGTTGTAGGAGATCTGCTTCCACACCGAGGCCAGCACGATCAGCGTCATGGCGTGGTTGCTGTTGAGCAGGCTGTTCCACTCGATGCCGATGGCGCGCAGGGCGTACGAGATGACCCCGATGGACGGCGCCAGCATGAACAGCCACAGCACACCCGCCACAGCGGGTGCCACCGCGTAGGGCCAGATCAGCAAGGTGCGGTAGATCAGCGTGGCCTTGACCACACGGTCTGCGAACACGGCCAGCACGAGCGAGATGCTGATGCCCAGGCCCGCCACCAGAACCGAAAAGACGGCCGTGGTCTTGAACGAAGCGAGATAGGTTTCGTCGTCAAGCAGGTTTCGGAAGTTCTGCAAGCCCACCCACTCGGTAGAAATTCCAAACGCATCCGACTGCTGAAACGATTGAAGCAGCGCCTGTGCTGCTGGCCAGAAGAAGAAAACCAGGATGACGGCGACCTGGGGCGCGAGCAAGGCCCATGGCAACCAGCTGGAACGAAAGACAACGCGTTTTTCAGAGGCCATGCGTGCCAGAGGCGAAGGGTTGGGTCGAATTCACGCGCTGTGCACGCAAAAAGGGGCGGCATGAGCCATGCCGCCCCGGCAAGCATACTCAGTTCTTGTTGGCTGCCTCGAACCGAACCAGCAGTTCGTTGCCCCGCTTGACCGCGCTGTCCAGGGCTTCCTTCGCGGTCTTCTTGCCCGCCCAGACCTGCTCGAGCTCTTCGTCTTCGATCGCACGGATCTGAACGAAGTTGCCCAGGCGGATGCCGCGCGACTTTTCCGTGGTTTTGCGGATCATCTGGTTCACCGCCACGTCGGTACCGGGGTTCTGCTTGTAGAAGCCCGACTTTTCCGTGGCTTCGAAAGAAGCCAGCGTGATCGGCAGATAGCCGGTGGTCTGGTGACTCTTGGCCTGGATCTCGGCGTTCGTGAGGTAGTTGAAGAACTCGGCCACGCCCTTGTATTCGGGGGCTTTCTTGCCCGCCATGACCCACAGGGAAGCGCCACCGATCACCGTGTTTTGCGGAGCGCCGGCCACATCGGGGTAATAAGGCAGCGGAGCAATGCCGAAGTCGAACTTGGCATTTTTCTTGATGCTGGCGTAGGTGGACGAAGACGCGGTGGCCATGGCGCACTCGCCCGAGTAGAACGGAGCGTCGGCCGCGTTGCCGCGACCGCGGTACACAAACAGGCCTTGCTTGGCCATGTTGGCCAGGTTCTCGATGTGTCGCACGTGCAGCGGGCTGTTGAAGGCCAGGCGCGAACTGGTGCCGCCGAAGCCGTTGCCCTTGGTGGCGAACTCGGTGTTGTGCCAGGTGGAGAAGCTCTCCAGCTGGGTCCAGCCTTGCCAGCTGGTGGTGAACGGGCAGCTCACGCCAGAGGCCTTGAGTTTGGCTGCGGCCAACACCACTTCAGGCCAGGTCTTGGGCGGCTGGTTCGGGTCCAGACCGGCCTTCTTGAACAGGTCCTTGTTGTAGTTGAAGACGGTGGTGGAGCTGTTGAGCGGGAAGCTCAGCATCTGGCCGTTGGGCGCCGTGTAGTAGCCAACAACAGCGGGTATGTAGGCCTTGGGATCGAACTTGTAGCCTGCATCGGCCAGCACTTTGCCCACGGGGACGATGGCGCCTTTGGCCGCCATCATGGTGGCGGTGCCCACTTCGTAAACCTGCAGGATGTGGGGGGCATTGCCGGCCCGGAAGGCGGCCACGGCGGCCGGCATGGTTTCGTCGTAGGTGCCCTTGTAGGTGGGCACGATCTTGTATTCCTTCTGGCTGGCATTGAATCCGTTCGCCAGGCCTGTCACCCAATCGTTCAGGCCACCGGTCATGGAGTGCCACCACTGAATTTCCGTCTGGGCGTGGGCCGGGCCGCTCAACAGCGCGGCGAGCGCCAGAGCGCCGGACAGGGGAAGAAGTCGCTTTTGCATGAATGCTCCTAAGAGGGTGTCGGGAACGGGGTAGCGTATGGGTCTTGTATGACAAAACGATTGCAACGGCGTTTCCCGCCCATGACAACAGGGGTTTCCATAGGGGGGGTGGGTGTATGTTGCGCTGCGGTACCATCTTGGGCTCATTACTGTCATGCTGGCGACTGCCACACCAATGAACGCTCCCACGCCGCTCTCGCTGCTCGCCACCTCCACTGACGAAGCGCCGCGCCTGCGCGAGATTCCCTACAACTACACCTCTTTCTCGGATCGTGAAATCGTCCTGCGTTTGCTGGGCGAGCGAGCCTGGTCGTTGCTGGACGGTCTGCGTGGCGAACGCCGCACCGGGCGTTCGGCCCGCATGCTGTACGAGGTGCTGGGCGACATCTGGGTGGTGCAGCGCAATCCCTATCTGCAGGACGATCTGCTCGACAGCCCCAAGCGCCGCCAGCAGTTGGTAGACGCACTGCACCACCGCCTGGCAGAGGTGCAGAAGCGACGCACCCCCCAGGACGATGGCGCGCGAGATGCGCTGGTGGTGGAACTGCTGGCCGCCGCGCGCGGCGCAGTCGACAGTTTTGCCCGGTCCTTTGAAGACATGGCCGCGCTGCGCCAGCGCGCCAACAAGGTGCTGCGCAAGCTCACGGCGCGTGACAACATCAAATTCGACGGCCTCTCGCGCGTCTCGCACGTGACGGATGCGACCGATTGGCGCGTTGAATACCCCTTTGTCGTGCTGACACCCGACACCGAAGCCGAGATGGCCTTGCTGGTCAAAGGTTGCTTCGAACTGGGCCTCACCATCATCCCGCGTGGCGGCGGCACAGGCTACACCGGCGGCGCGATTCCACTCACCTGGAAGAGCGCGGTGATCAACACTGAGAAGCTCGAAGCCATGACCGAGGTGGAATGGGTCAGCGTGCCCGGGCACGAAAAGCCATTGCCCACCATTTGGACCGAGGCTGGCGTGGTCACGCAGCGCGTGGCCGATGCGGCCGAGCGGGCAGGGCATGTGTTTGCGGTGGACCCCACCAGCGCTGAAGCGTCGTGCATTGGCGGCAACATCGCCATGAACGCGGGCGGCAAAAAGGCGGTGCTCTGGGGCACGGCGCTGGACAATCTGATCAGCTGGCGCATGGTGACCCCGCAGGCGCAGTGGCTGGAAGTCACGCGCACCGACCACAACCTCGGCAAGATCCACGACGCCGACGTGGCCAGCTTCGAGCTGAAGTACTTCGAGGCCGACGGCAAGACGCCGGTGCGCACCGAGCAGCTCGTGATCCCCGGCAAGACCTTCCGCAAGGAAGGCCTGGGCAAGGATGTGACCGACAAGTTCCTGAGCGGCTTGCCCGGCATCCAGAAGGAAGGTTGCGACGGCCTGATCACCAGTGGGCGGTGGCTGGTTCACCGCATGCCGCAGCACGTGCGCACCGTGTGCCTGGAATTCTTCGGCAACCCGCGCGACTGCGTCCCCTCCATCGTCGACATCAAGGATTTCATGTTCGGCGAGATGAAGCGCTCGGGCGGCGCCATTCTGGCCGGCCTGGAGCACCTGGATGATCGCTACCTCAAGGCCGTTGGCTACGCCACCAAGAGCAAGCGCGGCACGTTGCCCAAGATGGTGCTGGTGGGCGATATCGTGGGCGACGATGCCGACGCCGTGGCCCGTGCCACCAGCGAGGTGATCCGCCTGGCCAACTCGCGCAGCGGCGAAGGCTTCATCGCCATCAGCCCCGAGGCACGCAAGAAATTCTGGCTCGACCGCAAGCGCACGGCGGCCATCAGCAAGCACACCAACGCCTTCAAGATCAACGAAGACGTGGTGATACCGCTGCCTCGCATGGGCGAGTACACCGAAGGCATCGAGCGCATCAACATCGAGCTCTCGTTGCGCAACAAGATCAAGCTGTGCGATGCGCTGGAGGCGTTCTTCACCCGCGGCAACCTGCCGCTGGGCAAGACCGATGACGCCAACGACATCCCCACTGCCGAACTGCTCGAAGACCGTGTGCAGCAGGCGCTGGCGCTGGTGCGCGAGGTGCGTGCGCAATGGACAGGCTGGTTGCGCGATGTGGATGCGCTGTTTGCGCAGTTGCAGGATCACCGGCTGCGTGCCAGCTGGAAGACGCAGATCCGCGCGCCGCTGCAGCAGATTTTTGCCGGCGCCCCCTTTGGTCCGCTCCTGGCAGAAGTCAATGCCATTCACCAGCGCGTGCTCAAGGGCCGTGTCTGGGTGGCGCTGCACATGCATGCGGGTGATGGCAACGTGCACACCAACATCCCGGTCAACAGCGACGACTACGAGATGCTGCAGACGGCGCACGAGGCAGTGGCCCGCATCATGGCGCTGGCGCGCCGGCTGGATGGCGTCATTTCAGGTGAGCACGGCATCGGCATCACCAAGCTGGAATTCCTCACCGACGCGGAGCTCCAGCCCTTCGCAGACTACAAGAGCCGGGTTGATCCCGAGGGCCGGTTCAACAAGGGCAAGCTGCTGCGCCAGGGGCCGGTGGGCGATGCCAGCCTGCGCAGCGCAGACCTCTCCAACGCCTACACGCCCAGCTTCGGCCTGATGGGCCACGAATCGCTGATCATGCAGCGAAGCGACATTGGCGCCATTGCCGACAGCGTGAAAGACTGCCTGCGTTGCGGCAAGTGCAAACCGGTGTGCGCCACCCATGTGCCGCGCGCCAACCTGCTCTATTCGCCGCGCAACAAGATCCTGGCCACCTCGCTGCTGATCGAGGCCTTCCTGTACGAAGAACAGACGCGCCGGGGCATCAGCATCAAGCACTGGGAAGAGTTCGAGGACGTGGCCGACCACTGCACGGTGTGCCACAAGTGCCTTTCGCCGTGCCCCGTGAAGATCGACTTTGGCGACGTGACCATGAACATGCGCAACCTGTTGCGCAAGATGGGTCAGAAGAGTTTTCGGCCCGGCAACGCGGTGGCCATGTTCTTTTTGAACGCGACCAACCCCGAGACCATCAAGTTCATGCGTGGTGCCATGGTGGGCGTGGGCTTCAAAGCCCAGCGCCTGGCCAACGACTTGTTCAAGCGCCTGGCGCGCAAGCAGACCAGCGCCCCGCCGGCCACGCTGGGTCCCGCTCCCATCAAGGAGCAGGTGATTCACTTCATCAACAAGAAGATGCCGGGTGGCCTGCCCAAGCGCACCGCGCGCGCCTTGCTCGATATCGAGGACAAGGACTACGTCCCCATCATTCGCAACCCGGTGGCCACCACGGCCGAGACCGAGGCGGTGTTTTATTTCCCGGGCTGTGGTTCCGAGCGGTTGTTCAGCCAGGTGGGCCTGGCCACGCAAGCCATGCTTTGGCATACCGGGGTGCAGACCGTGTTGCCTCCGGGCTATCTGTGCTGCGGCTATCCGCAACGCGGCAGCGGCCAGTTCGACAAGGCAGAAAAGATCATCACCGACAACCGGGTGCTGTTTCACCGTGTCGCCAACACGCTCAACTACCTCGACATCAAGACGGTGGTGGTCAGCTGCGGCACCTGCTACGACCAGCTTCAGGGCTACGAATTCGACAAGATCTTTCCCGGCTGCCGAATCATCGACATCCACGAATACCTGCTCGAAAAAGGCATCACGCTGGCCACGGGGCAGGGCGGCTACCTTTACCACGACCCCTGCCACACGCCCATGAAGCTTCAGGATCCCATGAAGACGGTCAAGGGGTTGATGGGCGACAACGTCATCGAGAGCAAGCGCTGCTGCGGGGAGTCGGGCACGCTGGGCGTGACCCGGCCCGACATCTCCACCCAGATTCGCTTCCGCAAGGAAGAAGAGATTCAGAAGGGCGAGACGGCATTGCGCGAAGCAGGCACCGTGGGTGAACAAGACAACGTGAAGATACTGACCTCGTGCCCGAGCTGCCTGCAGGGGCTCTCGCGCTACACGGACGACCTTCAGAACGGGTTGCTGGAAGCCGATTACATCGTCGTGGAAATGGCGCGCCAGATTCTGGGCGAGCAGTGGCTGCCCGAGTACGTGGCCAAGGCCAACGAAGGCGGCATCGAGCGCGTGCTCGTCTGACCACCCCCGCACGGAGACCACCATGGCCGGACTCAACAAAACCACCCCCACCCCGGAATCGATCACGCTGCACCAGCAGTCGCGCGTGCTCGAGGTCGGCTTCTCAGACGGCAGCGAGTACCGCATTCCGTTCGAGCTCATGCGGGTGTTCTCGCCTTCTGCCGAGGTCCAGGGCCATGGCAAGGGCCAGGAAGTTCTGCAGACCGGCAAGCGTGAGGTGGACATCGTCGCGCTCGAGCCGGTGGGCAATTACGCGGTACAGCCCACCTTCAGCGACGGCCACAGCTCCGGCATCTTTTCCTGGGACTACCTGCATTTCCTGGGCTCAAAGCAGACCGAACTGTGGGCTGATTACAACGCGCGGCTGGTGGCGGCCGGGGTGGAGCGCGATGCGCCCATGCCGGAAAAAGGCGGCCACGCCTGTGGCAGCCATTGAGCGCAACGGAGCAAACCATGGCATCGACTCATTTCGGATTCAAGTCGGTTGACGAAGGCGAGAAGGCGCAGCGTGTGCGCAGCGTTTTCGATTCGGTAGCGCCCAAATACGACGTGATGAACGACCTCATGTCGGCGGGCCTGCACCGGCTCTGGAAGCGGTACACGATCGCCGTGGCCAACCCGCAGCCGGGCGATCAGGTGCTCGACATTGCCGGTGGAACCGGCGACCTGGCCCTGGCGTTTGCGCGCAAGGTGGGTGAAAGCGGCCGGGTTGTCCACACCGACATCAACGAAGCCATGCTGCGCGAAGGCCGTACCCGCTTGCTTGATAAAGGCGTGGTCCTCCCCACCTTGGTCTGTGATGCCGAGCACCTGCCGTTTGCCAGCGATTCCTTCGATCTGGTGTCGGTGGCTTTTGGCCTGCGCAACATGACTCACAAGGAACTTGCGCTGGGTGAGATGTATCGCACGCTCAAACCGGGGGGCAAGTTGCTGGTGCTGGAGTTTTCCCGGGTGGCGAAGCCGCTCGAAAAAGCTTATGACTGGTACTCGTTCAACGTGCTTCCCAAACTGGGCAAACTGGTGGCCAACGACGAGGGCAGTTACCGCTACCTCGCTGAGTCCATCCGCATGCATCCGGGGCAGGAAGCGCTGAGGCAATTGATGCGCGAGGCGGGCTTCGGTCATGTGGATGTGCACAATCTGTCGGCCGGTGTGGTCGCGTTGCACGTCGGCATCAAGTGTTGATTCGAGTTTGATTCTTAGTGTTTGAAATTTGTAGGGGACAAGGGCATGAACAAGTTGTGGTCGATGGTTCTGGTGTGCGCCATGGCGCTCGGGTCGCAGGATGTGTGGGCCAAGCGCATGGGTGGCGGCATTTCCTTCGGCAAGCAGTCGGGCAATGTCACGCAGCAGCGCAACACCGTGCCGCCTGCACAGCAGGCCACCCCTGCGCCGGCTCAGAATGCTGCGCGCCCGGCCAACGCTGCGCCTGCCGGCGCTGCAGCGGCCGCGCCCAAGCGCCCTTGGGGCGCCATGCTGGGCGGCCTGGCTGCCGGCCTGGGCCTGGCCTGGCTGGCCTCTTCGTTGGGCCTGGGTGAAGCTTTCGGCCAGATCCTGCTCTTCGGGTTGCTGGCCATGGTGGTCATGGCCGTGATCGGCATGGTGATGCGTCGCCGTGCTTCCGCTTCTCAAGGCCTGGCCTACCAGGCAGCCGGTCAGACTGGCAATTCCCAGTACGACCCGGCCACGCCACGCAGCTACCTGCCGCAGAACGTGGGCAACGATGCCTCAGCGCGCCCGTGGGAGCGCAGTGGCCCGGTGGCGCTGGACAACCGCAACGTGCACAGCGGCGGCGGTTCACTGATCGGTTCCGCGCTCGGCGGCAGCCAGTCCTGGGGTGTGCCAGCTGGCTTCGATGTGGACGGCTTTCTCAGCGCGTCCAAGAAGAATTTTGTGAACCTCCAGGACGCCTGGGACCGCTCCGACATCCCCAGCCTTCGCGCCATGATGACCGACGGCATGCTGGAGCAGATCCGCAGCCAGCTCGCCGAGCGGGAGCAGGCCAGCGTGGGTGCTCAGAACAAGACCGAAGTCGTCATGCTGGATGCGCAATTGCTGGGCATCGAGGAAATGGACGAGGAGTACATGGCCAGCGTTGAATTCTCCGGCTTGATCCGTGAGGAAGCTTCCGCCGGGCCGAACCCTTTCCGCGAGGTCTGGAACATCACCCGTCCCAAGAGCGGCAACGGCGGCTGGCTCGTGGCCGGTGTGCAGGCGCTCCAGTAGGACTCGCAAGAGGTGTCAAAATCGGGCGGCCATGAACCATGAACCGCCCGTTTCCCCGCCCGCTCCCGGCGCCAGGCCGCTGAACTTCCTGCAGTCCCTGCTGGGTGAGATCCGCCCGCCCGAATGGGTGGTGGATGAACTGCAGAACCGGCTGGTGCTCGTTCTCAACCACGTGCTGATGCAGGAGAAGGTTGCGCAGGATCGGCTGCGTCGCCAGAAGGGCAAGCCGGTGCGCATCCAGTGGGGCGACTTCCACCTCACGCTCGCGCCGACCGCCGCTGGCCTGCTGGAGCGCTGTGCGCCTGATACCAAACCAGAGCTCAGCGTGACGCTGACCCAGACCTCGCCGTTCGACCTTGCGCAGAGCCTGCTGGCTGGAGACAAGCCGGGCGTGGACATTCAGGGCGACGTGCAACTGGCGGCGGAAGTGGCCTGGCTGGTGGACAACGTGCGCTGGGACGTGGAAGAAGATCTCTCCCGCGTGGTCGGTGATGCCACGGCCCATACTTTGTCGCGGTTCGCGCGCTCTGCTGCTCAGGCCGTCAAGGCCTTTGTCGATCGCCTCCCTGCGGGGTTCCCGCCCAAGCCACCCAACGCCGCTGCCCCCGCCAGCGAACGCCCCGACGGCCCTTCGGCATGACGCGGCTGTTTCGCGGCGCCTTCATCGTCTGGGTGGTGTTGCGCTACGGGCTCGACGAACTGGTGCTTTCCAGTTTTCAGCGACCGACGTTGCGTCTCCTGACTCGCATCGTCTCGATCGGCCGAAACCTGGATGCGCCGCGCGGTCAGCGCCTGCGCGAGGCGCTCGAACGGCTGGGACCGATCTTTGTCAAGTTTGGCCAGGTGCTCTCCACCCGACGCGACCTGCTGCCCAGCGACATCGCCGACGAGCTGGCCCATTTGCAGGACAGGGTGCCCCCTTTTTCCAGCGCGATCGCGGTGGCCACGATCGAGCGCGCCTTCGGCAAGCCGCTGTCGGAGGTGTTTACCCATTTCGAGCAGGTGCCGGTGGCCAGCGCGTCCATCGCCCAGGTGCACTTCGCCACCCTCCGCGACGGCCGCCATGGTGGCCGCGAGGTCGCGGTGAAGGTCTTGCGGCCCAACATGCTGCCGGTGATCGACAAGGACATCGGCCTCATGCGCATGATGGCCGGCTGGGTGGAGCGGCTTTCAGCCGATGGCAAGCGTCTGAAACCGCGTGAGGTGGTGGCAGAGTTCGACAAGTACCTGCACGACGAGCTGGATCTGTTGCGCGAGGCGGCCAATGCCGCCCAGCTGCGGCGCAACATGCAGGGTCTGGATCTGGTGCTGATTCCCGAGATGCTGTGGGACTACTGCCACACCGACGTGATGGTGATGGAGCGCATGCATGGCATCCCGATCAACCGGGTCGATGAGCTGCGCCGCCAGGGGGTGGACATTCCGAAGCTGGCGCGCGATGGCGTCACGATCTTCTTCACCCAGGTGTTCCGCGACGGTTTCTTCCATGCCGACATGCACCCGGGCAACATCCAGGTCAGCCTTGCACCGGGCACTTTCGGCCGCTACATCTCGCTCGATTTCGGCATCGTGGGCACGCTCACCGAGTTCGACAAGGAGTACCTGGCGCAGAACTTCACCGCGTTCTTCCGGCGCGATTACAAGCGCGTGGCCGAGCTTCACATCGAATCGGGCTGGGTGCCCGCCGACACCCGGGTGGATGAGCTGGAGTCGGCGATCCGCGCGGTGTGCGAGCCCTACTTCGACCGTCCGCTGAAGGAAATTTCGCTCGGACTCGTGCTGATGCGGCTGTTTCAGACTTCGCGGCGGTTCCATGTGGAGATCCAGCCGCAACTGGTGCTGTTGCAGAAGACCCTGCTCAACATCGAGGGCCTGGGCCGCGAGCTGGACCCCGAACTTGACCTCTGGAACACTGCCAAGCCCTTCCTGGAGAGCTGGATGATCGAGCAGGTGGGGCCCAGGAAGCTGCTCCAGCAGCTCAAGGCCGAGGCCCCCCAGTACGCCAAGCTGCTGCCGGCACTGCCGCGCCTTCTCCACGACTTCCTGCAGCACAAGCCGCACGAACTGCGCCGGGAGATCGACCAGCTGGTGGCCGAGCAGCGCCGCACCAACCGCCTGCTGCAAGGCATCATTTACGCGGGCCTCGGCTTTTTGCTGGGTCTGCTGGCCATGCAGGTGCTTGTGCGCGTGCAGCTCTGGTAATACCCGACACCCGGGCGGGGCGGGGGAGGGCCCTCAATTTATAATGACGGGTTTTGTTCCACGCCCCGCGCGGGGACGTCTGGCGCGCCATTCGCGCCTCCTCTCGCGGCGCTCCCGCACCTCAACCGGTTCATGTCATGCCCATCTATGCCTACAAGTGCGAGTCCTGCGGCCATGCCAAGGATGTGTTGCAGAAAATGTCGGACGATCCGCTCAGCGTCTGCCCCGCATGCGGCAATGCCACATTCCGCAAGCAGGTGACCGCCGCCGGCTTCCAGCTCAAAGGCTCGGGCTGGTACGTCACCGATTTTCGCGAAGGGCAGAAGCCAGCTGCGAACGCCACGAGCGCGGCCACCGAAACCCCCAAGCCCGCCGGTGAATCCGCAACCCCAGGCGCAACCGACACATCGGCCGCACCTGCGTCTGCGCCCGCGCCGGCTGCTGCCGCCCCCGCGGCGCCCGCAGTCACGCCGGCCGCGCCCCCCTCATCCACCTGAGCGCCCTCATGCCGTCCATTCGCAAGTGGCTGTTCTCGGGCCTGCTGGTGCTGGTCCCCTTGATCGTCACCCTGTGGGTGCTCGAATGGGTCGTGAGCACGCTCGACCAGACCCTGCGCATCCTGCCCTCAAGCTGGCAGCCCGACCAGTTGCTGGGTGTGCACATTCCGGGGCTGGGCGTGGTGTTTGCGCTGGTGGTCGTGCTGTCCATCGGTGCACTGGCTTCCAACATCATCGGCAACAAACTCGTGCACTGGTGGCACGCGCTGCTGCACCGCATTCCCGTGGTGCGCTCGGTTTACTCGGGCGTGAAGCAGGTGTCCGACACCTTGTTCTCGGAGAAGGGCAACGCCTTCCGCAAGGCCTTGCTGGTGGAGTGGCCGCACGAGGGGATGTGGACCATCGCCTTTCTCACCGGCTCGCCCGCTGGCGACGTGTTGCGCCATCTGCAGGCCAAACCCGGTGGCATGGGCGAGTTCGATGAATTCCACAGCGTTTACGTGCCCACCACCCCCAACCCCACCGGTGGCTATTTCGTGATGGTGCGAAAGAGCGCCTGTGTGGAGTTGCAGATGAGCGTGGACGAAGCCCTCACCTACATCGTCTCCATGGGTGTGATCGTGCCCGGTGGTCCGAAGAATCCGAACCTCAAGCTGGCTGCCCCTGGCGCCAGCCATCCGTCTCCCTGATGTTTCCCGGCAGGCCCTTCCTGCGACTCTGTTGAAAGAAAAAATCAAATGGCCATGCGTTCCCACTATTGCGGTCTGGTGACCGAAGCCCAGCTGGGCGAAACCGTCAAGCTCTGTGGCTGGGTGAACCGTCGGCGCGATCACGGGGGCGTGATCTTCATCGACCTGCGCGACCGCGAAGGCTATGTGCAGGTGGTCTGCGACCCCGACCGCGCCGAGATGTTCAAGACCGCCGAGGATGTTCGCAACGAGTACTGCGTGCAAGTCACGGGCCTCGTGCGCGCACGCCCGGCCGGCACCACCAACGACAAGCTGAAGAGCGGCCAGATCGAGGTGCTGTGCCATGAACTCAAGGTGCTCAACCCTTCCGTCACGCCGCCGTTCCAGCTCGACGACGAGAACCTGTCCGAGACCACACGCCTCACCCACCGTGTGCTCGATCTGCGCCGTCCCTACATGCAGAACAACCTCATGCTGCGCTACCGCGTGGCCATGGAAGTGCGCAAGTTCCTCGATGCCAATGGCTTCATCGATATCGAGACGCCGATGCTGACCAAGAGCACGCCTGAGGGTGCCCGCGACTACCTGGTGCCCAGCCGGGTTCACGCAGGTCATTTCTTCGCCCTGCCGCAGTCCCCTCAGCTCTTCAAGCAGCTGCTCATGGTGGCCGGTTTCGACCGCTACTACCAGATCACCAAGTGCTTCCGCGACGAGGACCTGCGCGCTGACCGCCAGCCTGAGTTCACGCAGATCGACATCGAGACCTCGTTCCTGACCGAAGAGGATATTCGCGAGATGTTCCAGGGGATGATCAAGACGGTGTTCCAGAACACGCTGGGCGTGGACCTGGGCGAGTTCCCCATCATGGCGTACAGCGAAGCCATGCACCGCTTCGGCTCCGACAAGCCCGACCTTCGCGTGCAGCTCGAGTTCACCGAACTCACCGACGTGATGGGCGATGTAGACTTCAAGGTCTTCTCGGCACCCGCCACCATGAAGGGTGGCCGTGTGGTGGCGCTGTGTGTGCGCGGCGGTGGCGACATGAGCCGCAGCGAGATCGATGCCTACACCGAGTTCGTGAAGATTTACGGAGCCAAGGGCCTGGCCTGGATCAAGGTCAACGATCCCACCAAGGGCCGCGACGGGCTGCAGAGCCCGATCGTGAAGAACCTGCACGACAAGGCCGTGGCCGATGTGCTCTCACGCACGGGCGCCAAGGCCGGCGACATCATCTTCTTCGGCGCCGACAAGGCCAAGATCGTCAACGACGCCATCGGCGCGCTGCGCCTGAAGATCGGTCACAGCGAACTCGGCCGCAAGAACGGCCTGTTTGAAGACCGCTGGGCCCCGATGTGGGTGGTGGACTTCCCGATGTTCGAGCACGACGAGGAAGCCGACCGCTGGACGGCGGTGCACCACCCCTTCACCGCACCCAAGGACGGCCACGAGGACTGGATGGTCACCGCACCCGAGAAGTGCATTGCCAAGGGTTACGACATGGTGCTCAACGGCTGGGAGATCGGCGGTGGTTCGGTGCGCATTCACACTGCGGCGGTGCAGCAAAAGGTGTTCGACGCCCTCAAGATCTCGCCCGAAGAAGCTCAGCTCAAGTTCGGCTTCTTGCTGGACGCGCTTCAATACGGCGCGCCGCCCCACGGCGGCCTGGCCTTCGGTCTGGACCGCATCGTCACGCTCATGACCCGTGCGGAATCCATTCGCGATGTGATCGCCTTCCCCAAGACCCAGCGCGCCCAGTGCCTGCTGACCCAGGCACCAAGCCCGGTCGACGAAAAGCAACTGCGCGAGCTTCACATCCGCCTGCGCAACACCGAGGCGGTCAAAGCCTGACGATTCGCGTGCGGATTGGCAAAAAGGGCGCCAAAGGGGCGCCCTTTTTGTCTGGTATCGCACCGGTCTGGCCGGTTATCTGCCGGTATTTGTTTCGAACAGAGCGGGTTTGTTAGGATGACCTTTTGTAAGGAGTCCGCCATGAGCAGCCGCAACACCGAATCCATCGACCCCAAAGAGAAGCTCGTTGCCGATCTCCAGCGCGTCATTGCCGACGCCGAAGAGCTGATGCAGGCCACCGCCCACCAGACCGAGGGCAAAGTGGCCGAATTGCGAGATCGCATCAACGAGAACCTGCGCACCGCGCGCCACAAGCTGGCCGATGCGGAAGACGCCATCAAGGAAAAGACGCGTGAAGTGGCCCGCGCCACCGACGACTACGTGCACGAGCACCCCTGGCGAGCCATCGGCACGGCCGCCGGTGTGGGCCTGGTCATTGGTCTGTTGATCGGGCGCCGCTGAACCCGCCGCCGGGATCTCCCATGGCTTCGCCGCAACGCCTGTCTTCGTCGCTGCGCGGTCTCGCCAGCACCGTGCTCGAGCTGCTCCAGGTTCGCCTGGAGCTCTTCAGCGTGGAGGCGCAGGAAGAGGTGCTGCGCGTGGGCGCCTTGATGGTCTACGGTGCCGTGGCCGTCACTTTCCTCAGCCTGGGCCTGACCTTCCTGGCATTGTTTATCACCGTTGCCCTGTGGGACAGCCATCGTCTGCTGGCTTTGGGGATCTTCACGGCACTGTTCCTGCTGACCGGTGGTGTGGCCGCCTGGCTGGCACGCGAACGGGTGCGAAACGGCACCCGGCTGTTCTCGGCCAGCATTGAAGAGCTGCGGCAGGATCGCGAGGGACTGGGTTCATGAATCCGCGCGCCCGGGTGCTGGCACACCGCCGCGAGCGTCTCGTCAGGCGCTCCTCTTTCCTGCGCCAGCAGACCGAATTCGAAGTGCTTGGGCTGCAAAAAGCGTTCACCTGGATCGACCGGATTCAGGACGCCTGGCACTGGTTGCGCGCCAACCCGCTGGCGGTGGCCGGTGGCGTGGGCGCTCTTGCGCTCTGGCGGCCCAGGCGCGCTCTCGGGCTGGGTCTGCGGGCCTGGTCCATGTGGCGCCTGGCGCGCCGGGTGATCGCGCTGCGTGCTGCTTTCATGCCACCGCGCTGAACGCCACATGAAGATCCCCCAGTCGGTGCTGGTGGTGATCCACACGCCAGCGCTCGAGGTGTTGCTGATCGAGCGGGCAGATGCCCCGGGCTTCTGGCAATCCGTCACGGGCTCCAAGGACACGGAAGAGGAAGCGTTCGAAGAGACCGCGGTGCGCGAAGTGCGGGAAGAAACGGGGCTTGACGCGCGGGCACCTGGCCATGTTCTGAGCGACTGGGCGCTTGAGAACGTGTATGAAATTTACCCGCAATGGCGCCATCGCTACGCGCCCGGCATCACGCACAACACTGAGCACTTGTTCGGACTCTGCATTCCGCATGCGATGCCGGTGTTGCTCAGCCCGCGCGAGCACCGTGCCCAGATGTGGCTGCCTTGGGCCGAAGCGGCCGAGCGTTGTTTCTCCCCGTCCAACGCCGAGGCCATCACATGGCTCCCGCGCTTTGCGCGTGCGTTCACCGTCGGTTAACGACCTGATGGCATGATTTGCCCATGACCATTCTCCGTGTCGCCACCTACAACATCCACAAAGGCGTCCAGGGCCTTGGCCCGGCGCGCCGGCTGGAGATTCACAACCTGGCGCACGCGGTGGAGCAGTTCGATGCCGACATCGTCTGTCTGCAGGAAGTGCGCCGCCATCACCGCAAGCTCGAAAAGCACTTCACCCGCTGGCCCGATCTCGACCAGGCCAACTACCTGACGCCCGATGGCTACGAGTCGGTCTACCGCACCAATGCCACCACCCGCCATGGCGAACACGGCAACGCCTTGCTCTCGCGCTGGCCGGTGCTCGACAGCAAGCATTCCGACGTGTCCGACCACCGCTTCGAGCAGCGTGGCCTGCTGCACGTGCAACTCTTCATTGATGGTGTCGACGTGCATGTGGTGGTGGTGCACCTGGGACTGATCCACGCCAGTCGGGAACGCCAGGTTCAGCGGCTGGGCCATTACATCGCCACCGAGCTGCCCGAGACCGCTCCGCTGATCGTGGCGGGTGATTTCAACGACTGGGGCGCCCAGTTGCTCAAACCCATGGCGGCGCTCGGCCTTCGCACTTTCGAGGGCATCCGCCTGCCCACTTACCCTTCGCGCCTGCCCCTGTTGCACCTGGACCGCATTTTTGTGCGTGGCCTGCGTCCGCTCTCGGCACAAGTGCCGCACGGCAAGGTGTGGTCGCGCATGTCCGATCACCTTCCACTGATTGCCGAGCTGGAGCTGTGAGCACCGACCCTGCTGATCAACAGGCTCGAAGAGCCACACCCGGTGGCATGCGCGGCGGCCATCAGTTGTTGTTGCTGCAGGGCGGCGCCGAATTCTTTCCAGCCTTGGTCGATGCAATGGACGCGGCGCGCCAGGTGGTTCACCTCGAAACGTACATCTTTGAATTTGCGGGCTCGGCGCTCATGGTGGCCGAGGCACTGGAACGCGCGGCCCGCCGCGGCGTGGTGGTGCGCCTCGTGATTGATGGGGTCGGCTCACCCCGTGTGCCAGCCGAATGGCGCGAGCGCTTCGAGCGAGCGGGCGTGATGCTGTACATCTACGCGCCCCTGGGCCGCTTCGGCCTGCTGCTCCCCAGCCGTTGGCGGCGCCTGCACCGCAAGCTCTGCGTGGTGGATGGAACCGTGGGGTTTTGTGGCGGCATCAACATCATCGACGATCAGGACGACGTGGCGCTCGGTCGGCTCAGCGAGCCGCGACTGGATTTCTGCCTGCGTGTGGCAGGTCCGCTGGTGCAGGACATGTCGGACACCATGGAGCAGCTCTGGTGGCGCCTGCGCGCGGCGAGCAAGGCGCGGCAGCGTGAGTTCAAGGCGGCATGGGACGCCCTGCGTGAGTCCCGACCGGCGGGCGATTTTTCGCGCGTGCTGCGCAAGATTGAATCGCGGGCCGGCGCACTGGGAGAGCGGGACGCCACCGGGCTCGCCGACGAATCCGGGCCAGCTCCCCTGGGTGTGGACAGCGCACGCGCCTGCCTGCTTCTGCGCGACAACGTCGGCCACCGCCACGACATCGAACGCGCCTACCTCAAGGCCATCGGCGAGGCGCGGCACGATGTCGTGATCGCCAACGCCTATTTCATACCCGGGCGCAAGCTGCGGCGGGCCTTGATGATGGCTGCTGCGCGGGGTGTGCGGGTGCGGCTGCTGCTGCAAGGCAAGTACGAGCATTTCCTGCAGTACCGCGCGGCGCGTCCGGTGTATGCGCCGTTGCTGGAAGCCGGCATCGAGATCCACGAGTACGCCCCCAGCGCGCTGCACGCCAAGGTCGCCGTGGTCGACGATCGCTGGTCCACCGTGGGGTCCACCAACCTGGACCCGCTGTCCATGCTGCTGGCCCGCGAGGCCAACGTCATGACCAACGACCGCCGCTTTGCCAGCCTGCTGCTGGGTTATCTGGACAGCATCATGCTCAATGCCGGACACACCCTGGACGTCAAGACACTCAGCAGCCGGCCATGGCACCAGCGACTGCTGGACCGCGTGGCCTTCGGCATCATGCGAACCACGCTCTTCCTCACCGGCCACCGATATTGAAGCCCGACCTCATCGTCCAGCGCCCCGAGGGGCTGTATTGCCCGCCGGGAGATTTCTACATCGATCCCTGGCGTCGTGTGGACCGGGCCGTGATCACGCATGCGCATGCCGACCACGCGCGCGTGGGGCACGCACACTACCTGGCCACTGCGGTGTCCGAAGGTTTGCTGCGCTCGCGGCTGGGATCGGACATCACCCTGCAAGGCCTGGCCTATGGCGAGGAGGTGGTGCACAACGGCGTGCGCATTTCGTTGCACCCGGCGGGCCACGTGCTGGGGTCGGCGCAGGTGCGGCTGGAGCATGAAGGCCAAGTGTGGGTGGCGAGTGGCGACTACCGGCCCACCCCCGCGGGCGCTGTGCCCGATCACACCTGCGCACCCTTCGAGCCGGTGCGTTGCCATGTCTTCATCACCGAGTCCACGTTCGGCCTGCCCATTTACCGCTGGCGCCCCGACGCCGAACTGTTCGCGCAGATCAACCAGTGGTGGGCCGACAACGCCGCCGCCGGGCGCGCCAGCGTGCTGGTGTGCTACAGCCTGGGAAAAGCGCAGCGCATTCTGGGCGGGGTGGACCCCTCCATCGGCACCATCGTGTGCCATGGCGCCGTCGAGCCGCTCAACCGGGCTTACCGAGCGGCTGGTGTGGCGCTGCCTGAGACGGTGGCGGTCACCGAAATTGCGGACCCGGCCTTGTTGCGCCGCGCGCTGGTGCTGACGCCGGGTAGCGCGCTGGGTACGCCGTGGATTCGCCGCTTCGGCGATTTTTCCGATGCCTTTGCCAGCGGCTGGATGCAGGTGCGTGGCATGCGCCGGCGCGGCGGGCACGACCGCGGATTCGTGCTCAGCGATCATGCCGACTGGCCGGGTCTGCTCGGCGCCATCGAGGCCACTGGTGCCGAGCGCGTCGTCGTCACCCATGGCAGCGCGGTCGAACTGGTGCGACACCTGAGCGAGCAAGGCCTTCGGGCTGAAGAGTTCCACACCGAGTACGGCGACGATCAAGAAGCTCGCGCCGAAACCGCATGAACCGCTTTGCCGCGCTGTTTGCCGAGCTCGATGCCAGCACCGCCACCAGCGCCAAGCTGGCCGCGCTGCAGCGCTACCTGGCTGAGGTGGACGATGATGATGCGGCTTGGGCGGTGTACTTTCTCTCGGGCGGCAAGCCCCGCCAGCTCATCAAGACGGCCCGTTTGCGAGCGCTGGCCACCAAAGCGGCCGGTCTTTCCGATTGGCTGTTTGAAGCTTGCTACCAGACCGTAGGCGATCTGGCCGAAACCATCGCGCTGGTGCTGCCCGATGCGGCCGATGCTGGCGGCATGGAAGTCCCGCTGAGTCAATGGATGAACGAGCGCCTGCTGCCGCTGCGAGGTCAGGACGACGACACCGTGGCCCGCGCCCTGGAGGCCTGGTGGGGCGAGCTCAATCCTGTGGGGCGCTTCCTTCTGGTCAAACTGGTGGGTGGCGGCTTCCGGGTGGGAGTGAGCAAGCTGCTGGTGCAGCGCGCCATCGCCGCCCATGCGGGGCTCGATGCCCGCCACGTGGCCGCCCGCATGATGGGCTACACCGACAGCCAGCGCGCGCCCAGCGCGGCCATGTACCGCGCGCTCATCTCGGGTGCAGAGGCCCACGAGGCGGAGCCCAGCCAGCCGTACCCCTTTTTCCTCGCCAGCGCGCTCGATGCCGACGCCGCCGTGAACCTGCGCGCGCAGGGGGCGGTGGGGGATTGGCTTGCCGAGTGGAAGTTCGATGGCATCCGCGGTCAGATCGTCAAGCGGGCCGGGCGGGTATGGGTGTGGTCGCGCGGCGAGGAACTGATGAGCGAGCGCTTTCCCGAGTTGCTTGCGCTGGCGCAGCGCTGGCCCGATGGCACCGTGGTCGACGGTGAAATCCTGGTGTGGGACGGTTCCTCCGACGAGCCTCTGCTGCCCGGCAGCGAGAGACCCGGGCGACCCGCGCCGTTTGCCTTGCTGCAGCAGCGCATCGGCCGCAAGATTCTTGGCCCCAAGGTGCTGGCCGACGCGCCCGTGAGCTTCATGGCTCACGACCTGCTGGAGGCGGCGGGCGAAGACCTTCGTGGTCTGCCGCAACACCAGCGCCGTTCGCGGCTGGAGGTGTTTGCGCGTTCTGTGGATGACGTGCCAGGGCCGCGCATGTGGCTGTCGCCCGTGCTTGGAGCCGACACATGGGAGGCGCTCGCCGCGCTGCGCGTGCAGGCCCGCGAACTGGGTGTCGAAGGTCTCATGCTCAAGCACCGCGACAGCGTCTATGGAACGGGTCGCCAGAAGCGTGCTGGCGAGGGTGGGTTAATGGCCTGGTGGAAGTGGAAGCTCGATCCGCTCACCGTGGACGGTGTGCTGATCTACGCTCAGGCCGGCCATGGCCGCCGCGCTTCGGTGTACACCGATTACACGTTTGCCGTCTGGAACCGTGCGCCCGTCGATGCGGCCGAAGCGCAAGCCGTGGTCGCGGCGATCGCGGAGCGCCGGCCGGCCGACCCCGAGGGCCTTCAACTCGTGGCCTTCACCAAGGCCTACTCGGGGCTGAGCGACGAGGAGTTCGATCGAGTCGACGCGGTGATCCGCAAGACCACACTGGAGAAGTTTGGCCCGGTGCGCAGTGTGCGGCCCACGCTGGTGTTCGAGCTGGCGTTTGAGGGGATCGCGCGCAGCGCACGCCACAAGAGTGGTGTCGCCCTGCGCTTCCCGCGCATGCAGCGTCTGCGGCCTGACAAACCGCTGCACGAGGCCGACACCCTGCAGGCCCTGGAGCGCCTGTTGTTGGCCCCTTCGGGCTGAAAACCCCCTGCTTGCAGGGCGCTATTTTTCCCATGCGGTGTGGTCATAAGTCCGGTGTTAGCATGCGCCATGCTGATGAAAGCCGAATCCGACATGACCCCCGCCGCCCCTTCAGACGACGACATCGGCGTGCCCGTTTCTGTGAAGATCCGGGAGCGCGTCAAGGCCGCTCGCAAGCGTTTTCACTCCAACGACAACATCGCCGAATTCATCCAGCCGGGTGAGCTCGACCAGTTGCTGGAGGAAGTGACCGTGCACATGCAGGGCGTGCTCGATGCCATG
Source organism: Hydrogenophaga sp. IBVHS1 (assembly GCF_002127265.1). Lineage (GTDB taxonomy): Bacteria > Pseudomonadota > Gammaproteobacteria > Burkholderiales > Burkholderiaceae_C > Hydrogenophaga. The sequence continues at coordinate 538,513 of NZ_NFUU01000001.1, forward strand.
GTGATCGACACCGAGAACGACCACAACACCGGCGACACCGCGCGCCGCGTGGCCAAGATGTACCTCAAGGAAGTGTTCAACGGCCGCTACGTGCACGGCCCGAGCGTCACCGAGTTCCCCAATGCCGAGCACCTGAACGAGCTCATGATCGTGGGCCCGATCACCGTGCGCAGCGCGTGTAGCCACCACTTCTGTCCTGTCATTGGCCGCATCTGGATCGGCGTCATGCCCAACGAGCACACCAACGTGATCGGCTTGTCCAAGTACGCACGCATGGCCGAGTGGATCATGGGCCGGCCGCAGATCCAGGAAGAAGCGGTGGTGCAGCTGGCCGACCTGATCCAGGAAAAAACCCAGCCCGATGGCCTGGCCATCGTGATGGAGGCCAGCCACTACTGCATGGCCTGGCGAGGTGTGAAGGACATGGACAGCAAGATGATCAATTCGGTCATGCGCGGCGTGTTCCTCAAGGACTCCAACCTCCGGCGAGAATTCCTCGCGCTCATTCCCCGCTGAACCCCACCCTGCGAAGAAGAACCCCATGCTTGTACGCCTGCTCTACGTCAGTCGCGCGGTCGACAAAGACGCCAAGGCCATTGAATCCATCCTGGAAGCCTCGCGCTCGCACAACATGGGCAACGGCATCACCGGTGTGCTGTGTTACGGCGGTGGCGTGTTCCTGCAAGCCATCGAAGGTGGCCGCACTGCCGTCAACACGCTCTACAACCACATCGTGGCCGACCCTCGCCATGCGGGCGTGGAGCTGCTGCACTACGAAGAAATTTCAGAGCGCCGGTTTGGTGGCTGGACCATGGGCCAGGTGAACCTCTCCAAGCTCAACACGTCCATCGTGCTGAAGTATTCCGAGCGACCTGAGTTCGATCCCTATGCCGTTTCGGGCAAGGTTTCGCTGGCGTTGCTCGAAGAGCTGATGGCCACGGCCAGCATCATCGGTCGCGCCTGAGCGGCGACGTGAATCCGCTTCTGCTCGGGTGCGATTTCACCAGCGCACCGAGCCGCCGAAAACCCATCACGCTGGCCGTAGGCCATGTCGATCGGGGCCGCGTCTGGCTCGACGCCGTGGAGCGGTTTGAAACGCTCGAAGCCTGGAGCCAGCGCCTGGCCGCTCCGGGTGAATGGGTCGGCGGCTTCGATCTTCCCTTCGGACTTCCGCGTGAACTCGTCACCACGCTGGGCTGGCCCACCGAATGGGCCGCCTGCATGGCTCACTACGCTGCGATGTCACGCCCCGATATTCGCGACGCCTTCTCGGCGTTTTGCCATGCGCGGCCCGTGGGTGGCAAGTTCGCCCACCGCGCCACCGACGGCCCGGCCGGCTCCAGCCCGAGCATGAAATGGGTCAACCCACCGGTGGCCTACATGCTGCACGCCGGTGTACCGCGGCTCATGGCCGCCGGCGTGACGCTGCCTGGCCTGTGGCCCGGCGACGGCAAGCGCGTGGGACTGGAGGCGTATCCGGGCCTTCTCGCGCGCAGTGTGCTGGGCACGGTTTCGTACAAGAGCGACGATAGAGCCCGCCAGACGCCAGATCGCCTGATCGCACGCAAGACGCTGATCAATGCACTGGAGAACGGCCAGGCGCCGCTGCTGGTCGCCTGTGGCTTGCGCCTGCGTCTCACCCACGGCCAGCGCGATGCGCTCGCCGACGACGCCAGCGGCGACAGCCTGGACGCCGTGCTGTGCCTGCTGCAGGCGGCGTGGGCACGGCATCAACACGGTGCGGGGCATCCGCAATGGGGCTTGCCGGCGTTCGATCCGCTGGAGGGCTGGATCGTCAGCGCCTGAGCCTTCAACCCGCGCGACAGTGGGGTCGGCCACCCCTGCCTACAATTCGCGGGTCCGGCCAGCGTGCCGGACAACAGCGTTCTCAGGGCGGGGTGAGATTCCCCACCGGCGGTGATGGTGGCGTGGCGACACGACCACACGAGTGCCGCGAGCGCCCATGTGCCGATTCATTTCGGTGCCTGGGGTCAGCAGACCCGGTGAGATCCCGGGACCGACGGTAAGGTGTCTGGCAACAGGCTCCAGAGTCCGGATAAAAGAGAGCGCGAGCCGTTTGCCCCGGTGGTGCTTGCGCGCCGCCGGCTGGCATTCGCGCTTGTGCGCCCTGATTTTTTGGCCAATCCCGACTCGAGGACACCATGAATCAGTCAGAAGCTTCCCTTACTCCTCCCACCGTTCAACTGCCGGGCGATCTGCGCTTTGCCTTCGTCGAAGCGTCCTGGCACGCCGATATCGTGCACCAGGCGCGCGACGCCTTTTTTGCAGAAATGGCTCGAAACGGCTTCGACACCCATGCCATCGACGTGTTCGACGTACCCGGTGCGTTCGAGATCCCGCTGCACGCGCAGCGGCTGGCCCGTTCGGGCCGCTACGCCGCCGTGGTCGGCAGCGCATTGGTGGTCGACGGCGGCATCTACCGCCACGACTTCGTTTCGCAGACGGTGGTGCAGGCGCTGATGGACGTGCAGCTCGGTACCGGCGTGCCCATGATCTCGGCCGTGCTCACACCGCACCACTTTCACGAGCACGCCGAGCACCGCAAGTACTTCCTGCGGCACTTTGCCGTGAAGGGCACCGAAGCCGCGCAGGCCTGCCTGCAGACCGTGGCCGGGCTGCGGCGGCTCGACGAGCGCCTGAGCGCCTGATACGCTGGCGCTTCCGGGGCCGTTGATGCGGCCTGTTGAGAGGCCTCCGCCATGACATTGCAGCGCCTTCCCACGCCCGCCCTGCGGCCCTTCGTGGCCATGGTGTGGTCGAGCGAAGGCGGTGCCACAAGTGGCGGCGAACCATGGGCGCGCGAACACACATTGCCCACCGGCCTGATGCACCTCGTCCTGCGCATGACCGACAGCCCATTGCACATCGCAGACCCTCAACGCGACGGCGTGGCCAAGCCCGTGGCCACTGCGCTGGTGGGGGGTGCGCGCTCAAGTTTCTATGTGCGGGAGTTTTCTGGTCGCGCGTGCTCGGTGGGTGCCGTGCTGCGCCCGGGCGCGGCACAGTGTCTGTTTGGCGTGGGTGCGGACGAACTCGCCGAGCGCCACACGCCGCTGGAAGATCTTTGGAACGCCGATGCTCCTCGCCTGCGGTCACGTTTGCAGGAGAGCCATCGTGCCGAAGACCGTCTGGCCTTGCTTGAGGCCGCGCTTGAGACCCGCCTTCCGCGAGTGCGAGGCCTGCACCCCGCGATCGCCGCCGCTCTGGCTGAAAGGCCCGGCGCATGGAGCGTCGCGGATGCCGTGCGCCACAGCGGCGTGAGCCACCGACGCTTCATCGAGCTGTTCCGGCAGTCTGTGGGCTTGCCACCCAAGACCTGGCTTCGGGTGCAGCGTTTCCAGCAGGTGCTCTCGGCCCTCGGGCGGGGCGTACACGAGCCGCTGGCCGCTCTGGCGGCGGATGCCTGCTACAGCGATCAATCGCATTTCAACCGCGATTTTCTGGCGTTCACCGGTGTTACGCCGCAGGCCTATCGCCGCGTCTCGCCTCCACATGCCAACCACCTGCCTGTTGAGAGCTTGCCCGCGCGACGGATTTGAGGTCAATTTTTTTCTATACGTCTCTGCAGTGCATGGGGAAGATGCCGGCTTTCTACAACTTCCCGAGGTGACTCATGAAAATTGAAGAAGTTTTTGCCTACCTGTGCGTGTCCGATACCGCAGCCGCCATCGATTTTTACCAGCGCGCGTTCGGCGCGAGCGAAAAATTTCGCCTGACCGAACCCAGTGGCCGCATCGGCCACGCCGAGATGGCGTTTGGCGCCATGACAGTGATGGTGTGCGACGAGTTTCCGGAATACGGCATCCGCAGTGCGTCGTCCATCGGTGCGACACCGGTGTCCATTCACCTGCACGTGGACAACGCCGATCGCATGATCGAACACGCGCTGGCGGCGGGCGCCACGCTGGAGCGTGAGGCCCAGGACGCGTTCTACGGTGAGCGTTCGGGCGTGGTCCGCGATCCGTTCGGCCATCGCTGGTTGATCGGCCACGCCATTGAAGACGTGAGCACCGACGAAATGCAGCGCAGGTACACGCGTCTGTTCGACGCCACCTGAGCACGGCGTTTGATGCATCATCGGCACTGCGCTGCGTGGCGGCCATACCGGACGCACCACGGAAGCGCATGAACAAATAGGAAATCTCCATGAACACAGCCAAGTTGGTCGGCATCATCCTCATCGCAGCCGGCGTCATCGGTCTGGTCTATGGCAGCTTCAGCTACACCAAGGACACCTCGGCCGTGAAACTCGGCCCGGTTGAATTGACCGTGAAGGAAAAGGAAACCGTCAACGTGCCGGTGTGGGCCGGTGTGGGCGCCATCGTGGTCGGCGGCCTTTTGCTGGTCATGGGCGGCAAGAAGGGTTGAAAGGTTGCGCAGGCTGGTCCTGTACCTGTGGCTCTTCACCTGTGGCGCGGCCGGCGCGCAGGCAAGCGCGCCCAGCGAAGGCGATGTCTATGCAGCGCGCGTGAGCCGCGTGTTCGATGGCGACACCCTTTGGGTCAAACCGGTGTCGGGCGGGCGCTACCGCAAGCTTCGCCTGGACGGCATTGACGCCCCCGAGATCTGCCAGGCGGGAGGTGAGCTGGCACGCGATGCGCTGGCTTCTCGCGTGCTGAACCAGGTGGTGCAGGTGCGCGTGAGGAGCCACGACGACTACGGACGCGGGCTGGCGCGCATCAGCCACGGCGACGAAGATGTGGGCGGCTGGCTGGTCTCGCGCGGGCTTGCCTGGTCGTACCGCTGGGGCCGAAGCCCCGGACCCTATGCCCGGCAGGAAGAGGCGTCGCGCAAGGCTGGGCTGGGTGTGGTGGCCGACGCGGCGTCCGAGTTGCCGCGCGACTTTCGTCGTCGCCACGGGCCGTGCCACTTGCCCTGATGGCGAAATATCAGGGACGTGCCGCGCAGACCTTGCAATGCGGATTGCGGGGCAATGCGATCTGGTGCACGCCCATGTCGCGAGCATCCAGCATGAGCAACTGGCCAGCGAGCCGAGAACCCAGGCCGGTGAGCAGCTTGAGTGCCTCGGCCGCCTGCATGCTGCCCACGATGCCGACCAGCGGCGCGAACACGCCCAGGGTGGCGCAGCGCGTTTCTTCCAGTCCGGCGTCGTGGGGAAACACGCAGGCGTAGCATGGTCGATCGGCATCGCGGGTGTCGTACACGCTGAGCTGTCCGTCCATGCGGATGGCCGCGCCGGAGACCAGCGGCCTGGCGTGCTTCACGCAAGCGCGGTTGATGGCGTGCCGGATGGCGAAGTTGTCGGTGCAGTCCAGCACCACGTCGGCTTGCGATACCAGCGCATCGAGCAGCGCTTCGTCGGCGCGTTGCACCAGGGGCGTCACGCGGACGTCGGGATTGATGGCCGCGATGGCATCGCGCACCGACTCGGCCTTGGGGTGGCCCACGCGGGCCAGATTGTGCGCAATCTGCCGCTGCAGGTTGGTCTCGTCGACCACGTCGTGGTCCACCACGGTGATGCGGCCTACGCCAGCGCTGCCCAGGTACAGCGCCACCGGCGAACCCAATCCACCTGCGCCAATGATCAGCGCATGCGAAGTGAGCAGTTTTTCCTGACCCTCGATGCCGAGCTCGTCGAGCAGGATGTGGCGCGAATAGCGCAGGAGCTGGGCGTCGTCCAAGGCAGTGTCCCAGGGCGTGCCCGCAGGCAGCCGCCCTGCGTGGGCGTCAGTTTTCCTTCTTCTCGGGTGTACGCACTTCCAGCGTCTTGCTCACCAGCACCGGGCGACCCTTGAGCTGGTTGAGCGCCTGCTGAAGCTGGAAGTCCTTGTCGCTGCCGAACTCGGGCACGAGGCGCTGTCCGGGGTTCTTGCGGGCTTCTTCTTCCACACGCTTGCGTGCGATCTCTCGGGCTTCGTCGCGCTGCTGCTCTTCGGCACGCCGTGCATCCGTCATTGGCGCTTCGGCCGGGTCTTTGCCATTGCCCAGGTGCTTCTGGAGGTCCGCCTCACGCGTGCGAAGCGCTGCGAACACGTTGCCTTCCACGGTCTCGTCGACCATCACGTTTGGCACGATGCCCTTCGCCTGGATGGAGTTGCCCGATGGCGTGTAGTAGCGCGCGGTGGTGAGCTTCAGGCCGGTGTCCGGCGTGAGCTGACGCACCGTCTGCACCGAACCCTTGCCGAAGGTCTGGCTGCCCAGGATGATGGCCCGCTTGTGGTCCTGCAGGGCGCCAGCGACGATCTCGCTGGCCGAGGCCGAGCCTTCGTTGACCAGCACCACCATCGGCACGCGCTTGAGCGCACCCTTGGTGTTTTCGGTCAGGCGCTTGATGGGATCGGTGCCGCCACGGCGCAGGTAGTGCTGCGGGATCGCCTTGTAGACGAACTTGCTGTCTTCGAGCTGTCCATTGGTGGACACCACGGTCACGTTCTCGGGCAGGAACGCCGCAGACAAGGCCACGGCGGCATCGAGCAGGCCACCCGGGTCGTTGCGAAGGTCCAGCACCAGGCCTTTGAGGTTGGGTTCTGCCTTGTAGATGTCTTCGAGCTTGCGGGCGAAGTCTTCGATGGTGCGTTCCTGGAACTGAGACACACGCACCCAGGCGTAACCAGGCTCGACCACACGCGATTTCACGCTCTGCGTCTTGATTTCCTCGCGCGTGATGGTGACCGGGAACGTGCGATCCTCGTCCTTGCGGAAAATGGTCAGCAGCACCTTGGTGCGCGGCTCGCCACGCATGAGTTTGACGGCGTCGTTGATCGTCAGGCCCTTGACCGCGGTGTCGTCGATCTTGGTGATCAGGTCGCCCGACTTGAGGCCAGCGCGGAAGGCGGGGGAGTCTTCGATGGGTGAGACCACCTTGACCAGGCCGTCTTCCATGGAGATCTCGATGCCCACGCCAACAAAACGGCCACTCGTGCCTTCGCGGAATTCCTTGTAGGACTTCTTGTCGAAGTACTGGGAATGGGGATCCAGGCTGGCCACCATGCCGGAAATGGCCTCGGAGATGAGCTTCTTCTCATCGACCGGTTCCACATAGTCGGTCTTGACCATGCCAAAGACAGCCGCGAGCTGTTGCAACTCTTCCAGCGGCAGAGGCGCGAGCGTGCCGCGCGCGACCGCCTGGAGTTGAACCGTGGTGAGCGCTCCAGCCACCGCACCAATGGCCACCCAGCCTGCAATCTTCAGCTTGTGACTCACCTGTTTTGCCATCGAGATACCCCAATTAAGACGCCCGTGCAGGGCCTGCAAGACCCTCTCGGGCCAATATACACCTTGGAGCAAGGCGGGATGGGTCGGTTCCCCAAGTCGCGTATTGGTTATTTGAAGCGGGCGTGACGGATCACCCGATCACGCTTTGCCTTGCGCCGCAACCGAGGCCGCAGCCCTGGCCACCGCCTCGGCGTCGCCCAGGTAGTAGTGCTTCAGGGGGCGCAACTCGGCATCGAGTTCGTAAACTAGAGGGATGCCGTTGGGGATGTTCAGGCCGACGATGTCGGCGTCAGAGATGCCGTCGAGGTACTTCACCAGGGCGCGGATGCTGTTGCCGTGCGCCGCCACAACGACTCGCTTGCCGGAGCGGATGGCCGGTGCCATGGCCTCGTTCCAGAACGGCAGCACACGCGCCACGGTGTCCTTGAGGCACTCGGTGAGCGGAATTTCTTCGGGTTTGAGGCGGTCGTACCGCCGGTCGCCGCGCTCGCTGCGTGGGTCGCCCGGTTCCAGCGGCGGCGGCGGGGTGTCGTAGCTGCGGCGCCAGACCAGCACCTGTTCGTCACCATACTGACGCGCCATGTCGGCCTTGTTCAGGCCTTGCAGTGCTCCATAGTGGCGCTCGTTGAGTCGCCAGCTGTGCACCACTGGAAGCCAGGTGCGGTCCATTTCATCGAGCACATGCCACAGCGTGCGTGTGGCGCGTTTGAGCACGCTGGTGTAGGCCAGGTCGAAGTCGTAGCCCTCTGCCTTGAGCAGCCGGCCGCCGGCCTTGGCCTGCTCCAGGCCGGTCGGGGTCAGGTCCACGTCGGTCCAGCCGGTAAAGCGGTTTTCGAGGTTCCAGGTGGATTCGCCGTGGCGGATCAGGACGAGTTTGTGCATGGGAAATCGGGCGTTTTAGGGAGCGGAAGACAGGCGAGCAAGCTGGCATTCTAAAATCCCGGGCTTACTCGAAAGGTGTCTCCGTGAGTTTCTTCATCGAAAACTGGGTTCTCATCGCCGTGGCCTTCGCCGCCGGCGCCATGCTGGTCTGGCCAGCGGTCTCTGCGGGCGGACGCGCCGGCACGCTCAACACTGTGCAGGCGGTGCAGCGAATGAACCGGGAAAAGGCGGTCGTCATCGATGTCAGTGAGTCGAAGGAATTCGCCGCCGGGCACGTGATCGGGGCGAAGAACCTGCCCCTGGACGAACTCGAAGCCAAGCTGCCAACGGCGGTCAAGAACAAGGCCGTGCCGCTCATCATGGTGTGCGCCACCGGGGCAAAAGCCAATCGGGCTGTGGCCATCGCCAAGAAGCTGGGCTACGCCGATGCCCAATCCCTGACCGGGGGCATGGGTGCCTGGCGTGCGGCCAGCCTGCCGGTGGAAAAAGCCTGATCATCGGGTCTTTCGGTTTTCTGGAAACTGCCCCATGGCCAAGGTCAAGATGTTCACCAGCGCGTACTGCCCATATTGCAGCCGCGCTAAAGCACTCCTGGAGCAACGCGGCGTGGCCGACCTGGAGGAAATCCATGTGGACGGTCAGCCCGGCCTGCGCTCGCAAATGACCCAGCTCACCGGGCGCACCAGCGTGCCGCAGATCTTCATTGGTGACACGCACGTGGGCGGCTGCGACGACCTGTACGCACTCGACAGCCGCGGCGGTCTGGAGCCCCTTCTGCAGGGTTGAGCCAGCAGGTTTTCGCCGTGGCGAGGCTGCCATAATCGCCTCTTTGCCCGCTGCGGGATCGACGCCCCGGCGGGCTTGACTTTTTCCCCTCTTCATCGAGACATACCATGGCAGAAAACCAGGAACCTACCTTCCAGATCCAGCGCGTCTACCTCAAGGAGGCATCGCTGGAGCAGCCCAATTCCCCGGCCATCCTGCTGGAACAGGAGCAGCCCTCGGTGGACATCCAGCTCGGCGTGGAAGCCAGCCCGGTCGCGGAGGGGATCTTCGAAGTCTGCGTGACCGCAACGGTGACCACCAAGATCAAGGATCGCACGGTGTTTCTCGTGGAAGCCAAGCAGGCCGGGATCTTCGAAATCCGCAACCTGCCGCAGGACCAGATGGGCCCGATCATGGGCATCGCCTGCCCTCAGATCGTTTATCCCTACCTTCGCAGCAACGTCGCTGATCTGGTGCAGCGTGGCGGGTTCCCGCCGGTCCACCTGGCCGAAATCAACTTCCAGGCCATGTACGAACAGCAGCAGGCGCAGGCCGAGCAGGACGCTCCTCGCATCGTCACCCAGTAAGCAGATTCGCTCGCCGACGCAGACCTGATGAACATCGTCGTGCTCGGAGCGGGTGCCTGGGGCACCGCGTTGGCGGTGAGCGCGGCCTCCCAGGAGGGTGAATTCCGCCAGGTCACCCTGTGGGCGCGCGACGTGCGGCAGGCCGACGACATGCGCACCCAGCGCGAAAACCGCCGCTACCTGCCGGGCGTGGCGCTGCCCCCCACCCTTGCAATCAGCCACGGGCCAATGGACGCCCATGCGGACGAATGGCTCGCTGCCGACCTGCTGGTCATCGGCACACCCATGGCGGGGCTGCGGGGGTTGTTGGGCCAGTTGAAGGACCATCCGGCCCCGGTGGCATGGCTTTGCAAGGGCTTCGAGGCGCCGCAGGAAGATGCGCGGTCTGTCGGGTTGCTGGGGCACGAGATCCGTGCCCAGATGGCGCCCCGGCTCAAGGCCGGTGTGCTCAGCGGACCCAGCTTCGCACAGGAAGTGGCGCGCGGGCAGCCGACCGCGCTGGTGGCCGCCAGCGAGCACGCCTGTGTGCGCGACATGCTGGTGGCCGCCTTTCACAGCCCGACGCTGCGCGTCTACGCCAACGACGACATCATTGGCGTGGAGGTGGGGGGCGCGGTGAAAAATGTGCTGGCCATTGCCACGGGCCTTTGCGATGGACTCGGACTGGGCCTCAATGCGCGCGCTGCGTTGATCACGCGTGGCCTGGCCGAAATGACACGCCTGGGGCTGGCGCTCGGCGCTCGCGCCGAGACCTTCATGGGGCTGTCGGGCCTGGGCGATCTGGTGCTCACGGCGACGGGCGATCTGTCGCGCAATCGCAGGGTGGGCCTGTTGCTGGCTGAAGGCATGAACCTGCGGCAGGCCGTGGATTCGCTGGGCCATGTGGCCGAGGGCGTGTACACCGCGCGCACTGCGGTGCAGCGGGCCCGCCTGCTGGGCGTGGACATGCCGATCAGCGAGGCCGTGGTTGCTCTGCTCGAAGGTCGGCTGAAGCCGGCGCAGGCGGTCGCCGCGCTCATGGGGCGCGACCCCAAGGAAGAAAGCCGCTAAGGCCTGGCTTCAGCCGAGCTGGCGGCGACACAGCCCTCGGGCTTGAACACGCGCTCTGTCGAGGCTGGATTGCGGGCCAGCGCGGCAGCTGGCCGGCGCGGGCGGCGCAACAGCTCACCGCCGCAATTCGGGCAGATTCCGTTCAGGCGAGCGTCAGCGCAATCACTGCAGAACGTGCACTCGAAGGTACAGATTCGCGCTTCAACGCTCTCGTTGGGCAGGTCCTTGTTGCAGCATTCGCAATTCGGGCGCAGTTGAAGCATGGCGAGCTCCCAGGCATCAGATATCGAAGTTGTCGATCAGGCGCGTTTTGCCCAGCCGGGCTGCGCCCAGCACCACCAGGGCATCGCCTGGCTGTGGCGCCTGCAAGTCGACCCGGCGGCGCACGGTGAGGTAGTCGGGCTGCCAGCCGCGCGCAGCCAGTGCCTCCATGGCCCGTGTCTCCAGCGCCGGCAGGTGGCGCACAAGGCCATCCGCAGCCGCCAGCGCATCTCGCCCCAGCGCGCGCAGTGCCAGCGAGAGCTGCACCGCTTCGGCGCGCTCGGCTTCGCTCAGGTAACCATTGCGCGAACTCAGGGCCAATCCATCGGCAGCGCGCTGGGTGGGTACGTTCACGATGGTGACGGGCAGTGCAAACTGCCGCACCATGCGACGGATCACCATCTGCTGCTGGTAATCCTTCTGGCCGAAGACCGCGAAGCGTGGGCCTTTGGCTTCACTCAGCACGGTCTGAAAAAGCTTCATCACCACAGTGCAGACGCCTGTGAAGAAACCGGGTCGGAAATGCCCCTCCAGGATGTCAGCCAGCTCGGTGGGGGGATGCACCTTGAAGCCTTGCGGCTCGGGGTACATCTCTTTTTCCGACGGGGCGAAAACGACATCACAACCCTGGGCCGCGAGTTTGTCGCAGTCGGCCTGCAAGGTGCGGGGATAGGTGTCGAAATCCTCGTGCGGCGCGAACTGCAGGCGGTTGACAAAGATGCTCGCCACGGTGACGTCGCCCAGCGGCTTCGCGGCGCGCACCAAGTCCAGATGACCGTCGTGCAGGTTGCCCATGGTGGGCACCAGGGCGGGGCTGTTGAACGGCTGCAGCGTGGCGCGCAGCTCTGCGATGGTGTGGACGATTTTCATGGAATGGTCGGGTGGTAGCCGAAGCGATCGGCCGGGGCATTATCGCTTCGGCCCTCAGGGATGGCTGGCGGCTCGTTGCAGCACGCCGCCAATTGAATGCGCCTGGGGTGCATACCATTGCATGGCGGCTCCGCCGACACCCAGCAGCGCAGCGGTCAGGGCGAACGGCACGGCAGTGCGCCGCAGCGCGGTCTCCAGCCAGTGCCGCGATTCGAAGTGGCGCAGCCGCCGGTACAGGGTTGCTGCCAGCACGCCGTCGAGCAGCAGTTCGGCGAACAGGCTTGGTGCCGCATACAGGATGTAGAAGGAAGAGACCGCTACGCCAAGCAGGCCCACGACCAGAGCGGCGACGAGCAGCAACGCCAGCAACGGCAAAGCCGCTTCCTCGGCGTTGCCCACGGAGGCCAGGCCATCTTTCACCAAGCCGGAGCCGGGGAGAGGCAGATCGCCGTACCCTGAAGGCGCATCAAAGCTGGCTGAAGCGCCGCCCCCTCCGAAGTCTCCACCGCCACCGCTGTGCAGGTCGGTGGGGCTCGCTGCCTCACAACCGCCGTTCGAGGACCCATCCCCCGAGGGCACCTCTGCGTAGTCGGACGCCCGCGTCTTCATCCACAGCCAGAGCAGCAGGAGGAACACCCCGTACGCGAAAGCGACCGACACCGGGTACCGCACCCACATGGCCTGCAGGCCAGTTTGCAAAAGCAGATAGGAAGCCAGGAACCCGCTCGCACCGGTGAGCATGACCAGCAGAGCCATCTGCAGTCGGGGCCATGAGTCGCGCTCCAGCCGCGCCCGCAGATGCCCGACCGCCCATGATCGGGACCGAACAGTGGCGCCTCTCACCACGCGTGCAGCTGGTCGTCCGGAAAGCTCCCGTCCTTCACAGCGGCCACGTAGGCCGCCATGGCCTCGCGCACGCCGCTCGCACCATCCATGAAGTTGCGCACGAACTTCGGGTTCTTGCCCAGGTTCACGCCCAGCATGTCGTGCATCACCAGCACCTGACCCGCGGTGCCCTTGCCCGCGCCGATGCCGATGGTGTGGCAGTGTGGGAGCTGCTGCGTGATCTCGGTGGAGAGGGCGGCGGGGACCATTTCCAGCACCAGCATGGTGGCGCCGGCGTCTTGCAGTTCGAGGGCGTGGCGTTTGAGCGTGAGTGCGGCTGCGTCTCCGCGACCCTGCACGCGGTAACCGCCGAGTGCATGCACCGTTTGCGGCGTCAGCCCGAGGTGCGCGCAGACAGGGATGCCGCGTTCAACCAGAAATCGCACAGTTTCTGCCGTCCAGCCACCGCCCTCCAGCTTGACCATGTGCGCGCCCGCGTGCACCAGCTGCGCAGCGCTGCGCATGGCTTGCTCTTTCGATTCGTGGTAGCTGCCAAACGGCAGGTCGCCCAGAAGCCAGGCGGTGCCCTGCACGCGGCGCAGGCCTCGTGCCACGCTCTCCACGTGGTACGCCATGGTCTCCAGTGTCACGCCGGCGGTGCTGGCCAGACCCTGGCACACCATGCCCAGGGAGTCGCCCACCAGAATGCACTCGACGCCAGCTGCATCGGCCACGGCGGCAAAGGTGGCGTCGTAGGACGTCAGCATGGTGATTTTTTCACCGCGCTCGCGCATTTCATTCAGGCGCGGCAGGCTCACCGGTTTGCGCTGGGGCAGGGGCGATGCAGTGGGCAGCGTGCCATACGGCGTGGCCATGGGCTCGGTGGTGGTGGGGGTGCTCATGCGTGGTTCCCGCGTGTTTCAGGGGTGGGTGAGAATGCGGGACTATAGACCATCCCGTTATGCTTGCGGCCCATGAAACACCTCTCCGAATTCACTTCTTTCGACATTGAAGAACTGGCGCGTGCGGACGTGGCCAGAGCGCTGGCGGAGGACGTGGGCGACGGTGATCTGACGGCGGCGCTGGTCGATGGCGCTCGCACGGCGCGCGCGCGCATCCTGGCGCGAGAATCGGCGGTGATCTGCGGCACGCCCTGGGTGGAGGCGGCGGTGCACGCGCTGGACCCGCAAGCCCGCCTGCAATGGCACGTAGCCGAAGGCCAGCGATGCGCGGCCGACCAGACGGTGCTCACCATCGAGGGCCGCGCGCAGCAGCTTCTGACGGCCGAACGCACGGCGCTCAATTTTCTTCAACTGCTCTCGGCTGTGGCGACGCAGACCGCGACCTATGTCGATGCGGTGGCCGGCACGCGCGCACGCATCGTGGACACGCGCAAGACTCTGCCGGGCCTTCGGCTGGCACAGAAGTACGCCGTGACGACCGGTGGTGGCGTGAACCACCGCATCGGTCTTTACGATGCGGTGCTGATCAAGGAGAACCACATTGCTGCGGCGGGTGGTGTGGCCCAGGTGCTGCAGCGCGTGCGCGACACCGCACCCGCAGCCCGCTTCGTCGAGATCGAAGTGGAGACGCTGGCGCAGCTCGATGAAGCGCTGGCCCACGGCGCCACGATGGTGCTGCTGGACAACATGGCCACGTCCGATCTGCATGAGGCGGTGCGCCGAAACGCCGGACGCGCTGTGCTCGAGATCTCCGGCGGCGTGAACCTGCAGACCGTGCGCGCCCTTGCAGAAACCGGCGTCGATCGCATTTCCATCGGGTCCCTCACCAAGGACATCCGGGCGATCGATTTCTCCATGCGCTTCGAGGCGATCTGAAGCCACCCTTCCCCGACAGGCAGAACGACATGAACCCCACGACCGAATCCAGCAGCGACGTGATCGACGTCGAATACGAACAACCCGCCTGCCCCACGCAGCACGCCTGGGCGCGCGTGCCGGTGGAGCCGGGGCCAAAGCAGCGCGCCGCGCTGAAGGAACGCATCCGCGCGTTGCTCAAAGAGCGCAATGCTGTGATGGTGTCGCACTACTACGTACATCCCGACCTGCAGGATCTCGCCATGGAGACGGGCGGCATCGTGAGCGATTCGCTGGAGATGGCGCGCTTCGGACGCGACCATCCCGCCACCACGCTGGTGGTTTCGGGTGTGCGTTTCATGGGCGAGACGGCCAAGATACTCAGCCCCGAAAAGACCGTGCTCATGCCCGATCTGGATGCGAACTGTTCGCTCGACCTGGGGTGCCCCATCGACGAATTCAGCGCCTTCTGCGATGCGCACCCCGACCGCACGGTGGTGGTGTACGCCAACACCAGCGCGGCGGTGAAGGCGCGGTCTGACTGGCTGGTTACGTCGAGCTGTGCGCTCGACATCGTGAGCGCTCTCAAGGACAAGGGTCACAAGATTCTTTGGGCACCCGACAAGCACCTGGGTGCCTACATCCAGCGCGAAACCGGGGCCGACATGGTGATGTGGACCGGCTCATGCATCGTGCACGACGAGTTCAAAGCCTTCGAACTGGAGGCGCTCAAGAAAGAACACCCCGGGGCCAAGGTGCTGGTGCACCCCGAGAGCCCTGCCGACGTGATTGCGCTGGCCGACTCGGTGGGGTCCACCTCGGCCATTCTCAAGGCCGCACGCGAGATGGACGCCACCGAATTCATCGTCGCCACCGACAACGGCATGATGCACATGCTGCGCCAGCAGAATCCCGGCAAGGTGTTTTTCGAGGCGCCGACCGCCGGCAACAGTGCCACCTGCAAGAGCTGCGCGCACTGCCCGTGGATGGCGATGAACGGGCTGGCGGGGGTGGCTCAGGTGCTGGAGAAAGGGCTGAACCGCATCGAGGTGGATGCCGCGCTGATCGAGCGGGCGAGGTTGCCGATCGACCGGATGCTGGCCTTCACGGCCGCGCAGCGCGGTGGCCAGAACCCAGGGGCACTGGTGCCGAACATCGGCGCTGCCTGACCGCGTTTACCTCGCCGGCGGCACCAGGATGGTCGGCTTCGCTTCCGGCAACAGCTCTGGGTAGTCGCGGCTGAAGTGCAGGCCGCGGCTTTCGTGCCGCATCATGGCCGACATCACGATCAGGTCGGCCACCTGCACCAGATTTCGCAGTTCCAGCAGATCGCGTGTGACATGGAACCTGGAATAGAACTCGTGAATTTCGGCCTGCAGCAGCGAGATGCGGTGCGCGGCGCGCTCCAGGCGTTTGTCGGTGCGCACGATGCCCACGTAGTCCCACATGAAGCGGCGCAACTCGTCCCAGTTGTGGGAAATCACCACCAGCTCGTCGGCGTCGGTCACGCGGCTGTCGTCCCACAAGGGCATGGCGGGGGCCGGGGCGCCCGATGCGCTGCGAATCGCGCCCACGGCACCCTGAGCGAACACCATGCACTCCACCAGCGAATTGCTGGCCAAGCGGTTGGCACCGTGCAGGCCGGTGCAGGTCGTCTCGCCCACGGCGTACAGGCCGGCGATGCCGGTGCTGCCGGTGAGGTCGGTCACCAGGCCGCCGCAGGTGTAATGCGCCGCAGGCACCACGGGGATCGGCTCCTTCGTGATGTCGATGCCCAGTTCGGCGCAGCGCGCCAGGATGTTGGGAAAGTGCTCACGCAGGAATTCGGGCGACTGGTGGGAGATGTCCAGGTGCACGCAGTCCAGGCCATGCTTCTTCATCTCGAAGTCGATCGCGCGGGCCACCACGTCGCGCGGTGCCAGTTCGGCGCGCGGATCGTGGTCGGGCATGAAGCGGTGGCCACCGTGGGAGGCTGGCAACTTGAGCAAGCCGCCTTCACCGCGCACGGCCTCGGAGATCAGGAAGCTCTTGGCGTGCGGGTGGTACAGGCAGGTGGGGTGGAACTGGATGAACTCCATGTTGCCCACCTGGCAGCCCGCGCGCCAGCCGGCGGCAATGCCGTCGCCGGTCGCGGTGTCGGGGTTGGTGGTGTAGAGGTACACCTTGCCTGCGCCACCGGTGGCTAGCACGGTGTGGGTGGCGCTGAAGGTCACGACCTCGTCGCGCACGGTGTCGAGCACGTAGGCGCCGTGGCAGCGTTCGGCCGCATGCGGCGCCGGGTCGTGGCCGGTGAGTTTGCGGTCGGTGATGAGGTCGACCAGCATGTGGTGCTCGAACACCTGGATGGCCGGCGTGGCGAGCACGCGCTCGATCAGCGTGGCCTGCACCGCTGCGCCGGTGGCGTCGGCCGCATGCACGATGCGGCGGTGGCTGTGGCCGCCCTCGCGGGTGAGGTGCAGCTCGCCGCCCTCGGTGGAAAAAGGCACCCCGAGCTCTTGCAGCCAGGCGATCGCCGCGGGCGCGTTTTCCACGGTGAAGCGCGTCGCCTCCAGGTCGCACAGGCCGGCGCCTGCCACCAGCGTGTCGTCCACGTGCGAGGCGTAGCTGTCACCCTCGGCCAGCACGGCGGCAATGCCGCCCTGGGCCCAGTTGCTGGAACCGTCGGTAAGCGCGCGCTTGGTGACCACCGCCACGCGGTGGGTGGAGGCCAGGTGCAGGGCGGTGGTGAGGCCCGCCAGGCCGCTGCCGATGATGAGGACGTCGAAACGGTGCAGATCGGTCATGCAGGTGTGTAGGCCAGGCGAACGTAGATGGGGGCGAAGGCTTCGGCCTGGGTCAGCTCGATGAGCGTTTCCTTGGCCAGCTCCAGCATGGCGATGAAAGTGACCACCAGCACGGGGGACCCGTGTGTGGGGTCGAACAGTTCACCGAACTCGACGAACTTGCGGCCTTGCAGGCGGCGCAGCACGATGCTCATGTGTTCGCGAACCGAGAGTTCTTCGCGGCTGATCTTGTGATGCTGCACGAGCTTGGCGCGCCTGAGGATGTCGCGCCAGGCGCTTTGCAGGTCGACGGCGTTCACGTCCGGGAAACGTGGTGCCAGCGCCTGCTCCACGTAGACCTGGGCGCGCAGGAAATCACGGCCGTACTGCGGGCAGTCGGCCAGGCGCTGCGCAGCCAGCTTCATCTGCTCGTATTCCAGCAGGCGGCGCACCAGCTCGGCGCGCGGGTCTTCGGGTTCCTCGCCCTCGGCCACCTTCTTCGGAGGCAGCAGCATGCGCGACTTGATCTCGATCAGCATGGCCGCCATCAGCAGGTACTCGGCCGCCAGCTCCAGGTTGCTGGCACGGATCTCATCCACGTAGGTGAGGTACTGGCGGGTGACCGCCGCCATTGGGATGTCGAGGATGTTGAAGTTCTGCTTGCGGATCAGGTAGAGCAGCAGGTCGAGCGGGCCCTCGAAGGCTTCCAGGAAAATCTGCAGCGCATCGGGTGGGATGTAGAGATCGCGCGGCATCGCGAACAGCGGCTCGCCATACAGGCGGGCCAGCGCCACGTGGTCCACCACGCTGGGCAGCACCGCGTCCAGGCCCTGGGGGGCCTCGTCGAGCATGTGGGGCTCGCCGTTCATTCCGGCACTCAGGTGTGGTCGGAGCCGGTCTGGTAGACGTAGGGCTGCTGCGGCACGCGAGCGGCTTCGGCCCTGGACTGGAATTCGCGGTCGATCTGCTTGTCCCACAGCAGCGCGCGGCCTTTGCGTTGCTCCTGCTCCAGCGAAGGCTTTTTCTGCTTGAGCGACTCAATGAACTGGGTCGCGTCGGAGGTGTAGTCGGGGCGGCGGAAGAAGGACATGGTGGGCGGCCGGGGCCAGCGCAGAGGAAAGAGGGGATTTTAGCGGTGTGCTACTGACAGGTGTGCAGGCGGGTCGCAAAGCCCGATCGCTCGATCAGCGAGCGCGGCTGCTCGTGCAGGCCCACCATCCCCAGCTGGCCACCACGCTTGTGAACCGCCTTGTGCAGTTGCTCCAGCGCGTCCAGTCCGGTGGTGTCGAGCGAGATCATGTGGCTGGCATCGAGCATCACATTGACCGGTTCGGGCGAACGCTCCACCTCGGTCACGATGGGGTCGATCTTGGCCACGGCACCGAAGAACAGCGAGCCATAGAGCTTGTAGGTGAGCTGCTGTTCGGTGCGCGCCACCGGTTCGGCGCGGAAGATCGAGCTCTGGCGCCGAACGAACAGCACCACGGCCAGTACCAGCCCGAGCTCCACCGCCACGGTGAGGTCGAAAACGATGGTCACCGCAAAGGTGGAGAGCATCATCAGCCGGTAGTGGTTGCTGAACTGCTTCAGGCGGGCGAACTCGCGCCATTCCCCCATGTTCCAGGCCACGAACAGCAGCACACCCGCCAGCACCGCCAGCGGAATGTGAAACGCCAGCGGGGCCGCCAGCAGCACCACGGCGGCCAGGGTGAGCGCGTGCACCATGCCGGCCACCGGTGATGCGGCGCCAGATCGGATGTTGGTCACTGTGCGTGCAATCGTGCCCGTGGCCGGCATGCCGCCGAAGAACGGCACCACGGCGTTGGCAATGCCCTGGGCCATGAGCTCCTGGTTGGGATCGTGCTTGGGTGCGTCGCCCAGCTGGTCGGCCACGCGGGCGCAGAGCAGGGATTCGATGGCCCCCAGCATGGCGATGGTGAGCGTGGGTGTTACCAGCAGGCGCACGGTTTCCCAGGAAAAGTCGGGCAACGCGAAGGCCGGTGCGCCCTGGGGGATGCCGCCAAAACGCGTGCCGATGGTCTCCACCGGCAGGGCCAGCACCCAGGCCAGCAGGGAGAGCGTGACCAGCGCTACCACCGGGCCGGGAATGCGAGAAGTGGCCCTGAGCGCGCTCACGGTCTCGATCGATTTCAGCTGGCGGCGGAACTGTGAATCCACCGCCCACAGCCTGGGCCATATGAAGAGGCCCAGCACACACAGCGCACCCAGCACAAACGCAAACACGTTGAAGCTCTGAATATGGAGTGCCATGGTGTTGATCTGGCCGAAGAAGCTCGCGGGCATCTTCGCGATGTCCAGCCCCAGCAAATCGCGCACCTGCGAGAGTGCGATGAGCACCGCAATGCCGTTGGTGAAGCCGATCACCACGCTCACTGGCACGTATCGCACCAGCGAACCAAGCCGGAACAGGCCCATGAGGAACAGCAGCACGCCGGCGCTGGCAGTGGCAATGAGCAGGTTGGCCACGCCGTAGCGTTCCACGATGCCGTAGACGATGACGATGAAGGCGCCGGCCGGCCCACCAATCTGCATGGAGGTGCCGCCCAGGGCAGAGATGAGGAAGCCCGCGATGATGGCGGTCCACAGACCGGCCTCGGGCTTGAGTCCACTGGCAATGGCAAAAGCCATGGCGAGGGGCAGCGCCACGATGCCCACCGTGGCGCCAGCGCCGACGTCGCGCACCAGCTTGTCCCGGTTGTAGCCCTTCATATCCTGCAGCAGGCGCGGCCGGAAGGGTGCAAGGGGAGGCAATCCTTGGAACATGGGGCATGTTACCTTTCGCAACCGTTCATGAGGCTGACAGATCGGCGGCTGGCACCAGCGCGACTAAACTGAATTTTTCTGCTTTGAAGAGGATCCGCATGCAAGCTGCCTGGAAGCGATGGAGTTGGCCCGTGCTGCTCATGGCCTGTGCATGGCTCATCAGCGGCTGCGATCCCCAGAACATCAGCGAGCTGGAAGAGGGCGTGTCCACCGAGGCAGACGTCCGCGAGCGATTCGGCGCGCCGGAGGCGGTCTGGGAAGCGGAGGACGGCGGCCAGATCTACGAATACAACCGCCAGCCTGCCGGCCACCGCAACTACATGATCACCATCGGGCCCGATGGGCGGATGGCTGCCCTGCGGCAGGTGCTCACGCCACAGAACTTCAAGCAGGTGGTGCCCGGCATGCCGATGGAGGCGGTGCGCCGCATGCTGGGCAAGCCGATGAAGGTCACCACCTACGACCTCAAGCGCGAAACCCACTACGACTGGCGATACCTCGACGGCCCCAATCCTGGCGACTCGAAAATCTTCACAGTGGTCTTCGACCGCGACCTGCGGGTGGTGTCCACCGGGTCGATGCGCGATCCCGAAATCGATCCGAAGTAGGAAGTGAGCGACTCAGGCCGCGCGCAGGCGCTGCCAGTCGTCCAGCGCAGGGCGCATCACCAGCAGCAGCAGCATCAGCGCCAGCGGCACGGTGCTGATGAAACCCAGGTATTTGAAGCCCAGCGCACCCGCGAGACCTCCCACGAAGAAGCAGGCCACCAGCTGGCCATGCACGCGCAGGCGGTGCCGGTCGGCCTGCACCGGTGCACCGCCCCCCTGCCGGTTCACATACAGCAGCTTGCCGAGCTCGATGCCGAGGTCGGTGATGAGACCGGTCACGTGGGTGGTGCGGATGACTGCGCGCGAGATCTTGGTGATCACCGCGTTCTGCAATCCCATGATGAAACACAGCAGCACCACGGTGAGCGGCAGGAACACCGGCGTCATGAAGCCAATGGCCGCGCCGAACAGCCCGAACACGAGCAGAGCGGCTGCTTCCAGGATCAGCGGCAGGCCGTAGGCGCTGCGCAGCTCATGCCGCATGCCCCAGTTCACCAGCCAGGCCGTGGTCATGGCGCCCAGCAGAAAAGCCAGCACCGCGCCCACACCGGCCAGCGCCAGCGTGAAGCGGCCGAGCACCAGGTGGTCGGCCACCGACGAGACCATGCCGGTCATGTGCGAGGTGTACTGGCCCACCGCCAGAAAGCCGCCGGCATTGGCGGCGCCCGCCACGAAGGCCAGCACCGAGCCGAGCTTGAGGTCGGTCTGCGGCGTGCGCTGCAGACTGGTGAAACCGCGGATCGGCTTGAACAAGGGGCCGCTCAGCGCACCCGCATGCCAGGCGTGGCGCCTGGCCAGGGGTTAAGGATGTGAATGCCCGGCTCGGCCTTTTCGTCGGCGTGGCTGGCGGCGAGCACCATGCCTTCGCTCACGCCGAACTTCATCTTGCGCGGCGCCAGGTTGGCCACCATCACGGTGAACTTGCCCACCAGGTCTTCGGGCGCATAGGCGCTGGCGATGCCGCTGAACACGTTGCGCATGCGGCCTTCGCCCACGTCGAGCGTGAGGCGCAGCAGCTTGGTCGAGCCTTCCACCGGCTCGCAATTCACGATCTGTGCGATGCGCAGGTCGATCCTTGAGAAATCGTCGATGGTGATGGTGTCGGCGATGGGCTCACCGCCGGGCACCGTGGCCGCCACGGCGGGCGCCGGTGGTGGTTCAAACAGCGCTTCAAGTTGCTTCACGTCCACGCGCTGCATGAGGTGCTGGTAGGTATTGATTGCGTGGCCCTTGCCGAGCAGGCGTGCGGTGTCGGCAAACCCCAGCGGGGGCGATTGCAGGAACGCCTCCACCTGTGCCGCGAGCGCGGGCAGCACCGGCTTGAGGTACAGCGTGAGCAGGCGAAAGGCCTCGATGCAGGTGGTGCACACATCGTGCAGCCGGGTGTCCATGCCCGCCTGCTTGGCGAGTTCCCAGGGCTTGTTCTGGTCCACGTAAGCATTCACGCGGTCGGCCAGCAGCATGATCTCGCGCAGCGCCTTGCCGTATTCCCGCTCGGCGTACAGCTCCGCCACGGACGGCGCGGCGCTTTGCAGGTGATCGATCAGGGCATCGCCATCGGCGGACACTTCGCCCAGCTTGCCCTCGAAACGTTTGGCAATGAACCCCGCCGCGCGCGAGGCGATGTTGATGTACTTGCCGATCAGGTCGCTGTTGACCCGGGCCATGAAATCGTCGGGCGTGAAATCCACGTCTTCATTGCGGGCGCTGAGCTTGGCGGCCAGGTAGTAACGCAGCCACTCGGGGTTCATGCCCAGACTGAGGTACTTCAGGGGATCGAGGCCGGTGCCCCGGCTCTTGCTCATCTTTTCGCCGTTGTTGATAGTGAGGAAACCGTGCACGAACACCGCGGTGGGCACCTTGCGGCCGCTGAACTTCAGCATCGCCGGCCAGAACAGCGTGTGGAAGGTGATGATGTCCTTGCCGATGAAGTGGAACTGCTCGGTGGTCGGATCGGCCATGAAGGCTTCAAAGTCGCGACCGGTCTTGTCGAACAGGTTCTTCAGCGACGCCAGGTAGCCGATGGGGGCGTCCAGCCACACATAGAAGTACTTGCCCGGTGCATCTGGAATCTCGATGCCGAAGTAAGGCGCGTCGCGGCTGATGTCCCAGTCGCCCAGCTTGGTCTTGCCCGATTCATCAGGCTCGATCCACTCGCTGATCTTGTTCAGCACCTCGGGCTGTACCGCGCCGCTTTGCGTCCACTGGTCGAGAAATTCGAGGCAGCGCGGGTCGGAGAGCTTGAAGAAAAAGTGTTCCGAGTTCCGCAGCTCCGGCTTCGCGCCAGAGAGCGCGGAGTACGGCTTGATCAGGTCGGTCGGGCTGTAGACCTTGCCGCAGACCTCGCAGTTGTCACCGTACTGGTCCTTGGCATGGCAGTTGGGGCACTCGCCCTTGATGAACCGGTCAGGCAGGAACATGTTCTTCTCGGGGTCGAAGAACTGCTCGATCGTGCGCGTTTCGATCAGGCCATTGGCCTTGAGCGCGCGGTACACGTCTTGCGCCAGCGCGTGGTTTTCCGGCGCGTCGGTGCTGTGCCAGTTGTCGAAACCGATGTGAAAGCCATCCAGATAGGGCTTGCGGCCGGCAGCGATGTCCGCCACGAACTGCTGCGGCGTCTTGCCGGCCTTGTCGGCGGCGATCATGATCGGCGCGCCGTGCGCGTCGTCGGCGCAGACAAAGCTCACCTCGTGCCCCTGCATGCGCTGGAACCGCACCCAGATGTCGGCCTGGATGTATTCCATGATGTGGCCGATGTGGAAGTGGCCGTTGGCGTAGGGCAGGGCGGTGGTGACGAACAGGCGTCGCGGCTGGCTCATGGGAAGGGGCTTTCTGTCGGGGAACCGGCCATTTTACGGGCCGATGCCATCATTGGTGACTGTGTGCCTGGCCCCCGCAGAAGTGGGACGTTAGACTCTTCCCCGCTCGCCCGATAACGTGCATTCCCTTTCCCCTCTGGAGACATTTCCCCATGGCCGTTGATTCCCAGGCGCTGTTGACCGCGCTGCAAGCCGTGACCGACCCGAACACCGGCCAGGACTTCGTGTCCACCAGGGCGCTGAAGAATCTGCAGGTTGGCGACGGCGACGTGGCCTTCGATCTGGAGATGGGCTACCCGGCGAAGAGCCAGATTCCGGCGCTGCGCCGTGCGCTCATTGCCGCAGCCAAGTCGGTGCCCGGCGTGGACAACGTGTCGGTCAACGTCACGACAAAGATCACCGCCCACGCCGTGCAGCGTGGCGTGCAGCTCATGCCCAACGTGAAAAACATCATCGCCGTGGCCTCAGGCAAGGGCGGCGTGGGCAAGAGCACCACCGCCGTCAACCTGGCACTGGCGCTGGCGGCCGAGGGTGCCAAGGTCGGTATTCTGGACGCCGACATCTACGGCCCCAGCCAGCCCATGATGATGGGCGTGGAAGGCCGACCCGAGAGCGAGGACGGCAAGACCATGGAGCCGCTGGAGAACTACGGTGTGCAGGTCATCTCCATCGGGTTTTTAATCGACCGCGACGAAGCCATGATCTGGCGCGGCCCCATGGCCACCCAGGCGCTGGAGCAGCTGCTGCGCCAGACCAACTGGAAAGACCTCGACTACCTCATCGTCGACATGCCCCCCGGCACGGGCGACATCCAGCTCACGCTTTCTCAGCGCGTGCCGCTCACCGGCGCGGTGATCGTCACCACGCCCCAGGACATTGCCCTGCTCGACGCCCGCAAAGGCATCAAGATGTTCGAGAAGGTTGGGGTGCCGATTCTGGGCATCGTGGAGAACATGGCCGTGCACGTGTGCC
The DNA here is from genome assembly GCF_002127265.1 of Hydrogenophaga sp. IBVHS1. Taxonomy (GTDB): domain Bacteria; phylum Pseudomonadota; class Gammaproteobacteria; order Burkholderiales; family Burkholderiaceae_C; genus Hydrogenophaga. Next base: position 562,712 of record NZ_NFUU01000001.1, read on the forward strand.
CGGAATGCGGCCACGTGGAACACATCTTCGGTATGGATGGCGGCAAGAACATGGCCGCCGAATACGGCATGGATTACCTGGGCGCACTGCCGCTGAACATGAGCATCCGCGTGCAGGCCGACAGCGGCATGCCCACCGTGGTGGCCGATCCTGAAGGTGAGATCGCGGGGCTTTACAAGACGGTGGCGCGGCAGGTGGCGATCAAGATCGCGGCCAAGGCGAAGGATTTTTCGTCGAAGTTTCCTTCGATCAAGGTGTCGAAGGACACCTGAGTCCTCAAGCCGCCCCGCTTTCCTTTTCCCTCAACCGGAACCGCTGGATCTTCCCGGTCGCCGTTTTGGGCAGTTCAGGCAGGAACTCGATGAAGCGAGGGTATTTGTAGGGCGCCAGCTTTTCCTTCACGAAGGCCTGCAGCTCGGCTTCCGTGGCTTGCGAACCAGCCTTCAGCACCACGAAGGCCTTGGTCTTGGTCAGGCCGTCGGCGTCCTGTTTGCCGATCACGGCGGCTTCGAGCACGGCCGGGTGTTGCACCAGGGTGGCCTCCACTTCAAACGGGCTCACATAGATGCCGCTGACTTTCAGCATGTCGTCGTTGCGACCCGCGTAGGTGCAGTAGCCATCGGCGTCGCGCGTGTACTTGTCGCCAGCCTTGGTCCAGCCGCCCTGAAAGGTGTCGCGGCTTTTGTCACGGTTGTTCCAGTACATCAGCGCGGCACTCGGGCCCTTGATGTAGAGGTCGCCGATCTCGCCATCGGGCACCGGACTCCCGTCTTCACCGCGCAGCTCGATCTCGTAGCCCGGTACCGGCTTGCCGGTGGTCCCGTAGCGCACGTCGCCGGGCCGGTTGGAGAGGAACACATGCAGCATTTCGGTGGAGCCGATGCCGTCGATGATTTCCACGCCGAAGTGGTTCGTCCAGCGCTGGCCGATGTCTTGCGGCAAGGCTTCACCGGCCGACGAACACAGGCGCAATGCCACATCGCTCTTCTTCGGCAGATCCGGGCTGGCCAGCATGCCGCCATAGCCCGTGGGGGCGCCGTAGAACACCGTGGGTTTCAGATCCACGAAGCGCTTGAAGCAGGCCTGCGGCGTGGGCCGCTCGGCCATCAGCACCACGCTCGCCCCCACGCTGAGCGGGAAACTGAGCGCGTTGCCGAGGCCGTAGGCGAAGAACAGCTTGGCGGCAGAGAACACCAGATCGTCCTCGCGCAGGCCGAGCACCGCCTTGCCATAGAGCTCGGCCGTCCAGTACAGGTTGGCCTGTGTATGAACCGTGCCTTTGGGTGCTCCGGTGGACCCGCTGGAGTAGAGCCAGAAGGCAGGCTCGTCCCCGTGCGTGTCGGCCGCTGGTGCCGGCGCACTCTGCGCCACCAGACTGGCGAAATCGTGCGCGCCCTGCGGCAGCGCTTCGGTGGCCCGCGAGACGATGAGGTGGCGCACCTCGTTCGGGTTCGCAGCCAGCGCGGTTCGCAGCGTCGGCAGCAGCGCTGCCGACACCAGCACGGCATGCGCCCGACTGTTGGCCAGCATGTAGGCGTAGTCCTGGGCCGTGAGCAAGGTGTTCACCGCCACCGGCACCACGCCCGCGTGCAGCGCGCCGAGGAAGGCCACCACCCAGTCGCTGCTGTCGTGCATCAGCAGCAGCACGCGCTCTTCGCGCCGCAGGCCCAGCGCAGACAACGCACCCGAGAAGCGTTGCACCTGATCGGCGAGCTGCCCGTAGGTGATCGATCCCTGGTCGTCGATCAGCGCTGTTTTCTGCGCGCGGCCGGCATTGAGTTCGAGCAGGTGGCGTGCGAAGTTGAAGCGTTCGGGTGGTGCGGCGGTGTTGGTCATGGTGTGTCTCCTCGGCGGCTCAATATTTGAAGGCTACCGCCGAGGCAGCCAGCGCGTCCAGCGCGGCGCTGCTGGCCTGCACGGCGCTGCGGCGGTGGTAGAAGGCCAGAGCGCGCAGGCCACCCAGCTCTTCGCCGCCGCCTGCGCGTCCCGGGCCACCGTGCAGCGACATCGGCATCACATTCCCATGCCCGCTCTGGCTGGCTGCCACGTCGGGCGAGATGGCGTGAACGCGCCCATGGGCCGAGCCGAGTTCGAGCGCGGCGCTGGCGATGAAGGCGGGATCGGCGCTGTAGACGGAACACACCAGCGAGCCCTCGCCACGGCGGATGAGTTCATGGGCCTGTTCGATGCTGTCGTAGGCCATGAGCGTGGCCACGGGACCAAACACTTCCACCTCGTGCAGCACCTTCGCCTTGGCGGGTTCGCGCGATCCCAGCAAGACCGGCGCCACGCAGGCCGCCACGGCCGCGTCCGCATCCACCAGCGCGGCACCACTGCCATCAAACAGCACCTCGGCTTCGGTGCGCAGCCTGGCGATGCCTGCGATCACACTCGCCTTCTGTTCCTGGCTCACCAGCGAACCCATGCGCACGGTTTCATTGCGCGGGTTGCCCACGCTGGTTTTCGTGAGCTTCGCGCCGATGGCCTGGGCGGCGGCGTCGTACAACGCCCGCGGCACGAACACACGGCGGATTGCCGTGCACTTCTGGCCCGCCTTCACCGTCATCTCGCGCACCACCTCGCTCACCAGCAAATTGAAGGCTTCGCTGTCGGCTGTGGCGGCCGGGTCGAGCAGCGCGCTGTTGAGGCTGTCGGCTTCGATGTTGCAACGCACGGACCGCTCAGCCACGGCGGGGTGGCTGCGGATGACGCGAGCCGTGTCGGCTGAACCGGTGAACGACACCACATCGAAAGGCTGCAACTGATCCATCAGGCCGGCTGACGAGCCGCACACCACCGAGAGAGCTCCGGGCGGCAGGATGTCGGCGTCGATCACGTCCTTCACCATGCGCTGGGTGAGCCAGGCCGTGGCGGTGGCGGGTTTCACGATCACCGGCACGCCAGAGAGCAGGGCGGGCGCGGCCTTTTCCCACAAACCCCAGCTCGGAAAGTTGAAGGCGTTGATGAAAAGCGCCACGCCGTGCGTGGGCTGCAGGATGTGCTGGGTCTGGAACACCGGGTCCTTGCCCATGCGGATGCGTTCGCCATCCAGCAAGGCACGCGCCTCACCCAAGGCCTCACCCTGTTTCGCGTAGTAGCCCAGGGTGAAGATGCCGCCGTCGATGTCGACCGCCGAATCTTTCGCGGTGGTGCCCGAATTGGCGGTGGCGATCTCGTAGTAGGCGTCCCGGTTGGCCTGCAGCACCTTGACGATGGCGGAGAGCATCGCGGCACGCTGGCCGTAGGTGAGGGCGCGAAGGGCTTGCCCGCCTTCTTCGCGGGCGAAGCGGAATCCGCCACCCAGATCCAGGCCGTTGTTGCCCACACGGACCAGTTCGGTGCCTAGAACGGGGTCGAACAAGGGTGTACCGGCGTCGGTGGCGGTGTGCCACTGGCCGCCCAGGTGGTTGGCGAGCAGGGTGGTGTTCATGGTGTCTCCAGAAGGGGCCCCGGGAAGTCAGGGCTGTTCGCGGTCATCGAATGGCGCTATAAATGCACTATCTTGCTTGCCGCGAAGTGTGCATTAAAGTGCATGCTTCCCGGATTGGCAAGGCCTCCAAGGGTTATCCCTCCAGTTTCGACACTTTAGAAAGCACCGTTCGCCATGGATGCAGCCGACTCCAGCGTGATGGCTTCTGCCAGCCGGCCTGCCGAGCAGGCAGCCGAGGAGCCGCGCCATCCATTTCTGGTGTCGCTCGGCGAGCGGGTGCGCACGCTGCGCTCTCGCCGGGGCATGACGCGCAAGGCGGTGGCACTGGCCGCCGATGTCTCCGAGCGCCATCTGGCGAACCTGGAATACGGGACCGGCAACGCGTCGATCCTGGTGTTGCTGCAGGTGGCCCAGGCACTGCAATGTTCACTTGCTGAGTTGTTGGGTGATGTGAGCACAAGCTCACCTGAGTGGCTGCTGATCCGCGAGTTGCTTGAAAAGCGCAGCGAATCGGACCTGCGGCGCGCACGCATCGCCATCGGTGGGTTGCTGGGCGGTGGTGCCATGCCGGGCGGCGACCCGAGTCGCAAGGCGCGCATCGCGCTGATTGGCTTGCGCGGCGCGGGCAAGTCCACGCTGGGCCAGCGCCTGGCCGACGACCTCGGTTTTGCCTTCGTCGAACTGAGCCGCGAGATCGAGAAGTTCGCCGGCTGCAGCATCAACGAGATTCACTCCCTCTACGGTACGCCGGCCTACCGCCGCTACGAGCGTCGCGCGCTGGAGGAGACGATCCAGATCTACCCGGAAGTGGTGATCGCCACACCCGGTGGGCTGGTTTCAGATGCGGCCAATTTCAACCTGCTGCTGTCGCACTGCACCACGGTGTGGCTGCAGGCCGACCCGGCCGACCACATGGGCCGTGTGGCCGCGCAGGGTGACATGCGCCCCATGGCCGCGAGCCGCGAAGCCATGGAAGATTTGAAGCGCATTCTGGCCGGGCGTTCGGCCTTCTACTCCAAGGCCGACATGAACTTCAACACCAGCGCCTACCCGCTGGACGACGCTTTCATCGCCTTGCGCGAACAGGTGAGAGTCTTGATTGACCTGCCGGCGTAACATGCATAAAAGTGCATTGACGCTTTTGACTTTGTGAATTATTATTCACATCAACAGGTTCGAGCCCGCGTGTAGTGGTGGGTTGTCGGGCCTGATCCGCCGCAGCCACCCAAGCTGCCTGAGACCACCGCCCCGGAGACAAAGACCCATGAGCGCCACCGCCATCACCACCCCGACCACCGTCGACTACCGCACCGACCCCAGCCAGTACCGCCACTGGAAACTGGCTTTCGATGGCCCCATTGCCACGCTGTCGGTGGACATCAACGAAGACGCCGGCATCCGCCCCGGCTACAAGCTCAAGCTCAACAGCTACGACCTGGGTGTGGACATCGAGCTGCACGACGCGCTCAACCGCGTGCGGTTTGAACACCCCGAAGTGCGCACCGTGGTCGTCACCAGCGGCAAGGACCGTGTGTTCTGCTCGGGCGCCAACATCTTCATGCTCGGACTCTCGAGCCACGGGTGGAAGGTCAACTTCTGCAAGTTCACGAACGAAACGCGCAACGGCATCGAGGACTCCTCGAAGCACAGCGGCCTGAAGTTTGTTGCCGCGCTCAACGGCGCCTGCGCTGGCGGTGGCTACGAGCTGGCACTGGCTTGCGACGAGATCGTGCTGGTGGACGACCGCTCTTCGGCCGTGTCGCTGCCCGAAGTACCTTTGCTCGGCGTGTTGCCCGGCACCGGCGGCCTCACGCGCGTGACCGACAAGCGCCATGTGCGCCACGACCTGGCCGACATCTTCTGCACCACGAGCGAGGGTGTGCGCGGCAAGAAGGCGGTGGACTGGCGACTGGTCGACTCCATCGCCAAGCCGCAGCAGTTTGCTGCACATGTGAAGGAACGGGCGGATGCGCTGGCTGCCAAGAGCGACCGCCCCGCTGCAGGCAAGGGTGTGGCCTTGACACGCATTCAGCGCACCGACAGCGCCGACGGCCTGGGCTACGCGCATGTGAACGTGGCCATTGACCGCAGCAAGCGCAGCGCCACGATCACCGTGAAGGCGCCCACTGGCGCGCAGCCCACCGACATCGCCGGCATCGAGGCCGCAGGCGCCGCCTGGTGGCCGCTGCAGATGGCGCGCGAGCTGGACGACGCCATCCTGTGCCTGCGCACCAACGAGCTCGACATCGGTACCTGGCTGCTGAAGACCGAAGGCGACGCCGCCGCCGTGCTGGCCAGTGATGCGCTGATGCTGGCCAACAAGGACCACTGGCTGGTGCGCGAGACCCTTGGCCTCATGCGCCGCACCTTCGCGCGCCTCGATGTGTCTTCTCGCAGCCTGTTCGCGCTGATTGAGTCGGGATCCTGCTTCGCGGGCTCGCTCGCCGAGCTGGCCTTCTGCGCCGACCGCGCCTACATGCTCGCCCTGCCCGACGACGCCGATGCCGCGCCCAAGCTGCAGCTCGACGAATTCAACTTCGGCTATCTGCCGATGGTGAACGACCAGTCGCGCCTGCAGCGCCGCTTCTACGAAGAAGTGGAACCCATGGAGGCTGCACGCGGTGCCATCGGCAAGGCGCTCGACGCCGACGCTGCGCTGGCGCTCGGCCTGGTGACCGCAGCCCCCGACGACATCGACTGGGCCGACGAGGTGCGCATGGCACTCGAGGAGCGGGCGTCCATGTCGCCCGACGCGCTCACGGGCCTTGAAGCCAACCTGCGTTTCGCACAGAAAGAAAACATGGCCACGCGCATCTTCGGACGGCTTACCGCCTGGCAGAACTGGATCTTCATTCGCCCCAACGCCGTGGGCGAGAAGGGCGCCTTGAAGGTCTATGGCAAAGGCGACAAGGCGCAGTTCGACATGAACAGAGTTTGAGCACGATTACCGAGCAACCCGACCCATTCCGTTCGGGCTGAGCCTGTCGAAGCCCTTGCCAACCACTTCCGTGTGAGCCCTTCGACAAGCTCAGGGCGAACGGATTTCGAAACACCACCCAGGAGACCCTCATGTCCACCATCGACTACAGCGACAAGATCCCGAACAACGTCAACCTGAGCGAAGACCGCACGCTGCAGCGCGCGCTGGAGCAATGGCAGCCCAACTACCTCAAGTGGTGGGACGACATGGGCCCGGACGGCTCGCAGAACTTCGATGTGTACCTGCGCACTGCGGTCAGCGTGGACCCGCAAGGCTGGGCGCAGTTTGGCCATGTGAAGATGCCCGATTACCGTTGGGGCATCTTCCTGAACCCGGCCGAACAGGACCGCAAGATCCACTTCGGTGACCACAAGGGCGAGGCCGCCTGGCAGGACATCCCTGGCGAATACCGCGCGAACCTGCGCCGCATCATCGTGACGCAAGGCGACACCGAACCTGCATCGGTCGAACAGCAGCGCCACCTCGGCCTGACGGCCCCGAGTCAGTACGATCTGCGCAACCTGTTCCAGGTCAATGTCGAAGAAGGCCGCCACCTCTGGGCCATGGTCTACCTGCTTCACAAGTACTTTGGCAAGGACGGCCGCGAAGAAGGTGAAGCCTTGCTGGAGCGCAACAGCGGCAACGCCGACAACCCCCGCATCCTGGAAGCTTTCAACGAAGAAACACCCGACTGGCTGAGCTTCTTCATGTTCACCTACTTCACCGACCGCGATGGCAAGTTCCAGCTCTGCGCCCTGGCCGAAAGCAGCTTCGATCCGCTCGCCCGCACGACCAAGTTCATGCTGACCGAAGAAGCGCACCACATGTTCGTGGGTGAGTCGGGCGTGAGCCGCGTGATCAACCGCACCTGCCAGGTGATGAACGAATTGAAGACCGATGATCCCGCCAAACTGCGCGCCGCCGGCGTGATCGATCTGCCGACCATCCAGCGTTACCTGAACTTCCACTTTTCGGTGACCATCGACCTGTTTGGTGCCGATGAATCGAGCAACGCCGCCACCTTCTACTCCACCGGTCTCAAGGGTCGGTATGAAGAGGGCAAGCGTGCCGACGACCACGTGCTCAAGGGCCAGACCTACCGCGTGCTCAATGTGCAGAACGGCCAACTGATTGAAAAGGAAGTGCCGATGCTCAACGCGCTCAACGAAGTCCTGCGCGACGATTACATCAAGGACAGCGTGGGGGGTGTCGAGCGCTGGAACAAGGTGATCGAAAAGGCGGGCATTCCCGTGCGCCTGACCGTCCCGCACAAGGCTTTCCACCGCAACATCGGCCTGCTCAAGGGCGTAAAGGTGGCGCCCGACGGCCGCGTGGTTTCCGAAGCCGAGTGGAATGCCAACCGGAACAACTGGTTGCCCAGCGAATCCGACCGAGCGTTCGTGGCCAGCCTGATGGGCCGTGTGGTCGATCCCGGCAAGTTTGCCAACTGGATCGCACCTCCCGTCATGGGTATCAACCGCCAGCCCGTCGATTTCGAATACGTGCGCTTTAATTGAGTGATTTACTCCCTCTCCCGTTGACGGGAGAGGGTTGGGGTGAAGGTGCAGGAGACAAACGATGGACATGGCTACCAACAGCGCTGTCATTCAGCAGCACCTGATCGATCCCGAGATCTGTATCCGGTGCAACACCTGCGAGGCCACTTGTCCGGTGCAGGCGATCACGCACGACGACCGCAACTACGTGGTCGATGCCGAGAAGTGCAACCTTTGCATGGCCTGCATCTCGCCGTGCCCCACGGGCTCCATCGACAACTGGCGCACCATGCCGCGCGTGCGCGCCTATACGCCGGAAGAGCAGCTCACCTGGGACGAGCTGCCGGCCGAGTTGCCGCCGGAGGAACTGGAAGGCCTGAGCGAAGGCCCCACCGCTCATGCTCAGCCTGCCCAAGCCCCCGCCAGCCAGCCCGACCCCTCCGGACAGGAACTCTTCAACGCCTCGGCTTTCGGTGCCACGCTGCCGCCCTGGTCGGCTGCCCACGCCTACACCAACCTCTACGGTCCCAAGGCCGCGCAGAAGACCGTGACCGCCACCGTGACCGGCAATGTGCGCGTGACCGAAGTCGGGAAAACCGCTGGCGGCGATTACGACACCCACCACATCGTGCTGGATTTCGGTGCCATGCCCTTCCCGGTGCTCGAAGGTCAGAGCATCGGCGTCGTGCCGCCGGGCACCGATGCCTCGGGACGCGCCCACCACGCCCGCCAGTACAGCATCGCCAGCCCGCGCAATGGCGAACGCCCGGGCTACAACAACCTCTCGCTCACCATCAAGCGGGTGCTGGAAAACCACCAGGGCCAACCCGTGCGCGGTGTCGCCAGCAACTTCATGTGTGACCTGAAGGTTGGCGACAAGGTGGAGGTGATCGGGCCGTTCGGCACCAGCTTCCTCATGCCCAACCACCCGAAGAGCCACATCGTGATGATCTGCACCGGCACCGGCAGCGCACCCATGCGCGCCATGACGGAGTGGCGTCGACGGTTGCGCGCTTCGGGCAAGTTTGAAGGCGGCAAGCTCATGCTGTTTTTCGGCGCGCGCACGCAGGAAGAGCTACCGTACTTCGGTCCGTTGCAAAGCCTGCCCAAGGATTTCATCGACACCAACTTCGCCTTCAGCCGAACACCCGGTGCGCCCAAGCGCTATGTGCAGGACGCCATGCGTGAGCGAGCCGCCGACCTGGCCTTGCTGCTGCAGGACCCGAACACCTTCTTCTATGTGTGCGGCCTGAAGAGCATGGAAGAGGGCGTGGTGCTGGCGCTGCGTGATGTGGCCCAGGGCGCCGGTTTGAACTGGGAAACGATCGGCGCCTCACTCAAGCGCGAAGGCCGTCTCCATCTCGAAACCTATTAGGGTTTGCCCGCGCATTTCGTCACCCGTGGCAGGGTGAACCACCGGGCGGGAATCGGCCGGACAGGGGATGGCTTACATTGCGGTCTTCTTATGAAGATTGAACATACCCCGGTATCTGCACGCAGCCGTCCCGCGATCGAAGTCGACGTGGTGATGCGGCGTGAACCGGTGGTGGGGCCGATGAGTCGCTGGCAGCCCTGGCGCTGGGTGCTGGCCGATGTGGTGCTGCGCTCCGAACCCGAAGACACCGGGCCGGCCGACGCCAACGAATCGCACGAACCGCAGGCGGTAGAGCCCGTGGATGGCACCGAGGCCAGTGCACAGGCGACGCACTGGTTGTTTCCGCGTTTTCGGGTGGAGTTGTTCCGCGACGATGCCGAGGGCTACTTCCTCAATCTCAACAGCCCGCAACCCTGCTTCTGGGTGTTCTGGCGTGCCGACGAAGCGCGCCTGCTCGACGGTGAAGCCATGGCGGTGCCGCAGATCGTGACGCTGAGCTACCACGACGCAGGCCGTTGGCTCGATGCGCAGGAGCGTGTGGACCAAGTGCCCGCACCCGCCGAGGTGGTGGAGTGGGTGCGCGGTTTCGTGGACGCCACCTACCAGCCCGAGCCAAAGAAGCGCAAGCGCCCCGACAGCTTCAAGCCGTTGACCGATCGCTTCGGCCAGCCGGTGCGAATTTCGACTGAAAAGATTCGAGGTGGCGGACCACCTGCGCAATGACCATGGCCTCCGAAGACGACAGCAACTTTTTCTCGCGCTGGTCGCGCCGCAAGGTGCAGGTGCGCACGGGCGAGCCTTTGCCGGCAGAGCCACCTGTGGCGCCTGCCGCGCCCGTGGTGGTGGTGGTGGCGGCACCGGTGACCGTGCCGAAGGCAGAACCCCTTCCTGAGCAACCTGCCGCTGAGGCACCTCCGGTGCTCACGCTGGAAGACGTGGCCCGCCTCACCCCTGAGTCGGACTACTCGGCCTTCGTGGCGCGCGGCGTGCCGGCAGATGTGCGCAATGCCGCCGTAAAGAAGCTTTTCACCGACCCGCACTACAACGTGATGGACGGCCTCGACATCTACATCGACGACTACTCCAAACCCAGTCCACTGTCTGTGGCCGATATGGCCAAGATGGTCGGTGCGCAGTTCCTGAAACTGGTGGACGACCCCGAGGACAAGCCCAAGGTGGCGGCCCTGCCGGACACCGCAGCCGCTGCGGAAGCCGAAGTCACCACCACCGCCCCTGATGCGGATGTCGAGCCGGGGGAAGCCATCGCCGCCGATGCTTCCGATCTCGATTCCGTTTCCGATTCCGATTCCGATTCCGATACCCATAAGCCCCACGATGACCACGCTGATCTGCAATTGCAACCAGACCATGCCCTTGAACCCAAAGGTTCTGGGCGAGGCGCTGGATGAAGACCTGACGCTGCACACCACGCTGTGCCGCCGCGACGCGCCCGCGTTCCAGCGCGCCTGCCGCAGCCAGGAAGAACTGGTGGTGGCCTGCACGCAGGAGAGTCGACTCTTCACCGAACTCTCGCAGGAGACCGAGGGCGCGGTGCCGCTGGACGTGCGGCCGATCCACTTCGTCAACATCCGTGAAACTGGCGGCTGGGGCCGCGAGGCCGCGCAGGCCACACCCAAAATGGCCGCGCTGCTGGCCGCTGCACGCCTGCCCGATGCCGAGCCCGTACCCACCGTCACCTACAAGAGTTCGGGCCGCCTGCTGATCATCGGCGCGCTGGACGAGAGCGAGCGCATCGCCGGCATGGTGGCCGATACGCTGGAGGTCAGCCTCATGGCCACGGGCGGCGCCGGCATGCAGGCGCGGCAGTACCCGGTGATCGCTGGCGCGTTGCAGCAGTTGCGCGGCTGGCTCGGTGCCTTCGAAGTGCAGTGGCAGACCAACAACCCCATCGACCTGGACCTCTGCACGCGTTGCAACGCCTGCCTGGCGGTCTGCCCGGAAGACGCCATTGGTCTGGACTACCAGATCGACATGGACAAATGCCGCAGCCACCGTGCGTGCGTGAAAGCGTGCGAATCGGTGGGCGCCATCAACTTCCAGCGCGAGCCGCAGGAACACAGCGAGCAGTTCGACGTTGTGCTCGATCTGCGCGAGGCACCTGCCTTCGAGCAGCATGCACATCCGCAGGGTTACTTTCACCTGGCCGGCGGTCTGCAGGATGCGAGCGCGATGGCCACCGTCATCAAGCTGCGCGACCTGGTGGGTGAATTCGAAAAGCCCAAATTTTTCACCTACAAGCAGAAGCTTTGCGCGCACGGCCGCAACGAAACGGTGGGCTGCAATGCCTGCGTGGAGATCTGCTCGGCGCTGGCGATCAGCAGCGAGATCAAGCGCAATCAGATCGTCGTCAACCCCAACCTCTGCGTGGGTTGCGGCGCCTGCACCACCGTGTGCCCGACCGGCGCGCTCTCGTACGCCTACCCGCGCGCGAGCGAGCAGGGCGTGAAGCTCCGTACCGTGCTGGCCACGTATGCCAAGGCCGGTGGCAAGGACACTGCGCTGCTGCTGCACAGCCAGGAAGCGGGTGCCGCGCTCATCGGCGAGCTGGGCCGCGCGGCCTCGCTCGACCGCAAGGGCGTGCGCGGCGTGCCGGCGCGCGTGATTCCACTGCCGCTGTGGCACACGGCGTCCATCGGGCTTGACGTGTGGCTCTCGGCTTTTGCCTACGGCGCGTCGCAGGTGTGGGTGCTGATGACGGGCGAGGAAGCGCCGCAGTACCGCGACGCGGTGCGCGAGCAGATGGCGGTGGCGCAAGCAGTGTTGAGCGGGCTGGGCTACAGCGGCCAGCACTTCCGGCTGATCGAGGCGCGCGACGCGAAGGCGCTGGACGCGATGCTGGGCGATGCGCCGGCTCAGAGCGTGAAGCGCCGCGCTACCTTTGCCATTCAGGCCGAAAAGCGCGCCACGGTTGAGCTGGCCCTGGATCACCTCATGCAGGACAGCGTGGCCCACCGCCCCTCGGTGGAAGCGATCCCATTGCCACAGGCCTCGCTGCTGGGCACCATCGCCGTCAACAAGGACACCTGCACACTCTGCCTGAGCTGTGTGAGCGCCTGCCCGGCGAGCGCACTGCAGGACAACACCGAGCGCCCGCAGCTGCGTTTCATCGAGAAGAACTGCGTGCAGTGCGGCCTGTGCGCCAGTACCTGCCCGGAAGACGCCATCACGCTGCAGCCGCGCCTGTTGCTCGGCGAGCAGCGCAAGCAATTGCGCGTGCTCAACGAGGCTCAGCCCTACCAATGCATACGTTGCAGCAAGCCCTTCGGCACCTTGAAAGGCATCGAGGTCATGCTCGCCAAACTCTCGGGCCACGCCATGTTCCAGGGCGAGGCGCTGGAGCGCCTGAAAATGTGTGGCGATTGCCGCGTGGTGGATCTCTATTCCAACCCCGGCGAAACGCGTATTCAAGATATCTGACTTCGCCACTCACCATGAACAACGCCATTCCTGTCTCGCCCTCCGCGCTGGACGAAGAAACCGCCCGCGCCGAGGTCTATGGTCTTCTCGCCGCCCTCTACTACGCGCCGCCCACGCGGGAGTTCATGGCGCAACTGCGGGTGGCGGTGACCGAAGCGCCGGCCGCCGGTGGTTTTCTGGAAGAACCCTGGCGCGATCTCGTGGCCGCTGCGCGTGCGGTGGACGACGAGGCTGTGGCGAACGAGTACGACTCGCTGTTTGGCGGCGTTGGCAAACCCGAGGTCTATCTTTTCGGTTCGCATTACCTGAGTGGCTTCCTGAACGAGAAGCCGCTGGCGGCACTGCGCAGCGACCTCGCCGAACTCGGTCTGGCGCGCGACGAAGCCATGCCAGAAACCGAAGACCACGTGGCCTACATCAGCGAAGTGATGCGCTACCTCATCGCGGGAGACGAGGTGGAGGTGGCCAACCTCACGCAGCAGCAGAAGTTCTTCACCAAGCACGTGCTGCCGTGGGTGCCGCAGATGTGCGATGCGATTGCTGCGCATCCCAAGGCCCGCTTCTATGGAGCTCTCGCCGGATTCACACGTGCGTTCGTGAGCGTGGAATCTCAGGGCTTCGACATGCTGGTTTGAGGTGGTTGCTTTCGGCGCAAGGTCGAATAGCGAGAGTTTCAAAGAGCCCCAGGCCGCCCATCACCGGTAGGTGCGGCCTCAGGCGCCCGAGGCTCGGTCAACAACAGCACGGTGAACGAGGCGCCGGAGGTATCCGGCCGGTTGTCCGCGCTGATGCCACCGCCGTAACGCTCCACCAGCCCTTGGCTGATCCACAAACCCAGGCCATTGCCGTCGTTCTTCGTCGTGAAGAAGGGTCGGAACAGGCGATCGCGCACCTCGGGTGAGAGGCCGGCGCCGCTGTCCTGCACCACCAGCAAAGCACCGATGGCGTTGCCACCTTCGCTGCCCTCGGGCCACCAGTCCCGCGTCAGCAGCTTCAACTCGCCACCCTGTGGCATCGCCTGAATCGCATTGATCATCAGGTTGATGATCACCTGCTGCAGTTCCTGCCGGTTGCATGCCACACGGCAGGTAGCCTTGAAGTTGCGCTGCACCGCAATGCTCGTCTGCGCCAGCAGGTGGCCCACCAGCACCAGGCAGTCTTCCATCGTGCGGTTCAGGTCCAGCGTCTCCACATAGCCCGCGTACTCCGTGGGTCGTGCGTATTGCAGCAACTGCGTCACGATGATGCGCATGCGCTCCACCTGCTCGTCCAGCAACTTCAGCTCGGAGCTCACCGGTTCGCTCGCTTTGCCCAGCGTCTCGCGCATCAGGTCCAGGTTGCCCTGCATCACCGCAATCGGGTTGTTGATTTCATGCGCGATGCTCGCTGTGAGCTGGCCGATGGCGGCGAGCTTTTCGCTCTTTACCAGTTGTTGCTGCGCCAGTTGCAGCGAGGCGTTGCTCGCTTCCAGTTCCTGCGTGCGCTCGGCGACCTTGTGGTCCAGCTCATCGCCCCAGCGTTGCAGAGCCTCGGTCTTGTCGTCGATCACGTCGAGCAGCTGGTCCAGGTGCCCGGCCAATGCGCCGAGCTCGTCGCGCGCTGGCAGTGGACCTACGCGCGCCTGCGGCTGGCCTTCTTCCACCAGCTGCATGGTGCGGTTCATCTGCTCCACCGGCTGAAAGATGCTGCGCGCCCAGCGCAGCGAGAACCAGGCAGACAGCGCCATCACCACCAGAAAGATCAGGCCCATGGCGGCCAGCATGGCGTAGCGCACCAGCCGGAACGGCGCTTCCAGGTAGCCCACGTACAGCATGCCGATGCGTTGCTCGCGTGCGTCCAGCAGCGGCTCGTACGCGGACACATACCAGTCGTTCACCACGAAAGCTCGGTCCAGCCAGGTCTGGCCCCGGCCCAGCACCGCGTCACGCACCGTCTGCGACACCCGCGTGCCAATGGCGCGCTGGTCCTGGAACAGGCGCACGTTGGTGGTGATTCGCACGTCGTCCATGAACAGCGTGGCGGTGCCCTGGCTGCCGAAGGGCAGCGAGCCTTCGGGATACACGATGCGGTTGATGTGGTCGATGAAGTCCAGGTTCTGGTTCAGCAGCAGACCACCTGTCAGCACCGCGATGGTTCGACCGCTTGCATCCAGCACGGGGTGTGTGGACAGCATCACCATGGCGCGGTGCTCGGCGTCTCGCGTGGCGGGCGCGGCATTGCGCGTGGCCACGAGCGGAATGCGAAGGCGCGGCATCAGGTGCGGCGCCAACGCGGCCAGGTCGTCGGGCTCCAGCACCAGCAAGCGCGCCGTGCGCGCTTGCGCTGCGCGACCCAACGCCGCAGGCATGGGTGGGACGGGTGCGGTGGTGTCGGCAGTGCTCAGGCCCGAGGGCACCGCGCGCGCGAGCGGTCGGCCTTGCGGGTCGTACAGCAGCAGGAAGTCCAGCCCGAGACGTTCCCGCGCCAGGGCGAGCTGATCGCTCAGTCCGTTGCGCTGGCCGGCGGTGCTGGCCGGCCGGAGTGCCGCAAACAGCGCCTGCGAAGCGGCCACGCCCTGGGTGCCCGATCCCACCTCGCTCAGCACCTGATCGAAGTAGCCATGCGCCACCGCCAGATCGCTGCGCACCTTGGTGATCAGCAGCCGGTCGTAGGCCGCGTTGCCCCACAGCGCCAGCGCCAGCACCAGCAGCGGAAACGCCACCAGCAGCGGCAGCAGCGCCATGGCCAGCAGCTTGTTCCGAACCGAACTGGCGAGCCAGCGGGGCGTTCGCCAAAGGCTCACAAACTGTTCCACTCGGCCACGCGGCGCTCCAGCGTGCGGCGCGATACGCCGAGCAACTGCGCCGCGCGCGTCTTGTCGCCCTGCACCGAGTCCAGCACGGTGAGGATGTGCAGCTTCTCCAGCGTGTGGAGGTCGGTGGGCATGGCAGGCGCAGAGCCGCTCTCGGGCGCTGGCTTCACGCCGGGGTAGAGGGCTGACACGTTGAGACTGCCCAGAATTAACGAGCGCTCGATGAGGTTGCGAAGTTCCCGCACGTTGCCCGGCCAGTCGTACTGGCGCAGAAAGTCCATTTCCTGCGCTGTGATCACGAGCGGCTCCACACCCAGTGAAGGCGCGAGCTGGGCAATGAAGTGCGCCACCAGTTCGGCGATGTCTTCCTTGTGTTCGCGCAGCGGCGGCAGCGTGAGATCGACGACCTGCAGGCGGAAAAACAGGTCCTTGCGGAAACGGCCGGCGGCCACTTCTTCGCTGAGCTGGCGGTTGGTGGCGGCCACGATGCGCAGGTTCAGTGGCACCAGTTGTTCGCTGCCCACGGGCCGGATGTTCAGGTCTTCGATGGCGCGCAGCAGCGTGGCCTGGATGGACAGCGGCAGCTCGGCGATTTCGTCGAGAAACAAGGTGCCGCCCTGCGCGTAGTGAAAGAGACCATCGCGTGCCCGGGTGGCGCCAGTGAACGCGCCTTTGGCATGGCCGAAGAGTTCGCTCTCGATCAGCTCGGGCGACACCGCCGCGCAATTGACTGGCACGAAGGGACCACCGGCGCGGCTGCTGAGGGCGTGCAGCTCGCGCGCCACCAGCTCCTTGCCGGTGCCCGATTCGCCTTGAAGCAGCACCGTGCTGTTGACCGGCGCCACTCGTGCAATGGACTGCCCCAAGCGCTGCATGGCCTGCGACGACCCCACCAGCGCGTTGCGCCCTGGTGTGCTGCTGACCGCGCGGCGCAGCACGAAGTTCTCGCGCCGCAGGCGCGAACGCTCGTAACAATGCTTCACCGCATTGAGGATCTGCGGCACCCGGAAGGGCTTGAGGATGAAATCGGAAGCGCCGGCGCGCAGCGCCTCGATGGCGGTGTCCAGATCGGCGAAGGCGGTGATCAGGATCACCTCGCCGTTGAAGCCATGTTCACGGAGTTCCTTGAGCCACGCCACGCCGCTCTTGCCGGGCAGGGAAATGTCCAGGATCACCAGGTCCACATGGTGACCGCGCAGCCATTGCGCGCCGTCTTCGGCGCTGCCCGCGCTCATCACGAAGTGGCAGCGCGGTGCCAGCGTCTTGACCAGAAAGTTGAGCATGCCCTGCTCGTCGTCCACGATCAGGATCGACCAGTCGGGCCAGCCTTCAAGCGTCTTTTCGGGCGAGGGGGGAAAAAGGGTGGTCTCCACCGCAGGCATTCTACGGAGGAGGTCGACCAAATCAGTTGGGTATTGGGGCAAATCCGACGCCTGACCAGGATGTTGGTCCGCTTCGATGCAAGCGGCGCGTGCGACAACTTGTCGCATTGCGCCATGACAGCCTGGCGCAACGTTGCACAGATCGAGCTGTACCTTCAGGGTTATCCCTTGCGAACGCGGGGGTGTGTGCAGGCAGATGAGTACCAAAGCAAGTACCACTGCGGTGCGCATCGCATGGCACGCTTCTGGCTATGAAATCGGGAGCACCGACGCATGCTGCGGTGCGGCATGCGGCGATGAGAATAGCTCTCATCTTGCTGCGGGGCGGGGGCATGGGAGTCGCTTGCACAGGCTGTGGGGGCGGGTTAGATTCGACGTATGCAAAAGGCCCGCACGTTGTGCTGCGAGCCCTGTTCAACCAGGAGACATGCATGAACAAGTCCCCACGATCCACGCCCGAAGATGGCCGCACGAGCCTCAACCGCCGCACCTTGTTTGCCGGCGCTTCTACCGTGGGTGCCCTGGCCGCTGCCGCCACGCTGATTCCTCGCGGCGTGCCTGCGGAGGCCACCGTCGCCGTGCCCAAGCCAGCGCCGACCAAGGGCGGGGGCTACAGCTTGAGCGATCACGTCAAGCAGTACTACCAGACCACCCGCATCTGAGCGCACAGGAGCCCCCATGTTGCTGACCAAAAAATCCTCCTCGGGCGCCCACGCTGCCCGCAGCTCCTCCGGCTTCGTCCACAACCTTCAGCGCGGCCTGTCATCTGCGCTGCCCACCATGGATCGACGGAGCTTCCTGCGCCGTTCCGGCCTGGGTGTTGGTGTGGGCCTCGCGGCCACGCAGCTCACGCTGGTAAAAAAGGCGAAGGCCGCTGAAGGCAAGTCCATCGACGGCACCGGCAAGATCGAAGTCAAGCGCACCATCTGCACCCACTGCTCGGTGGGTTGCGCCACCGATGCGATCGTGGAAAACGGCGTGTGGGTTCGCCAGGAACCGGTGTTTGATTCGCCGATCAACCTGGGCGCTCACTGCGCAAAGGGCGCAGCCCTGCGCGAGCACGGCCATGGCGAATACCGCCTGCGCTACCCGATGAAGCTCGTGAACGGCAAGTACCAGCGAATCAGCTGGGACGTGGCGCTCAACGAGATCACCGCAAAGATGAAGGAACTGCGCGAGGCCAGTGGCCCGGACTCGGTGTACTTCATCGGTTCGTCCAAGCACAACAACGAGCAGGCGTATCTGATGCGCAAGTTCGTGAGTTTCTGGGGCACCAACAACACCGATCACCAGGCGCGCATCTGCCACTCCACCACGGTGGCCGGCGTGGCCAACACCTGGGGTTATGGCGCCATGACCAATTCGTACAACGACATGCAGAACAGCAAGTGCGCGTTGTACATCGGCTCCAACGCTGCCGAGGCGCACCCGGTGTCCATGCTGCACATGCTGCACGCCAAGGAAAACGGCTGCAAGATGATCGTGGTCGATCCGCGCTTCACCCGCACGGCGGCCAAGGCCGACGAGTTCGTGCGCATCCGTTCCGGCTCCGACATTCCTTTCCTGTTTGGCTTGCTGCATCACATCTTCAAGAACGGCTGGGAAGACAAGCAGTACATCAACGATCGCGTGTACGGCATGGAGGCCATCAAGGCCGAAGTGATGGCCAAGTGGACGCCCGACAAGGTTGAAGAAGCTTGCGGTGTGGGCGAGGCGCAAATGGCCAAAGTGGCCGAAATGATGGCCAAGAATCGTCCCTCCACGCTGGTGTGGTGCATGGGTCAGACGCAACACTCGATCGGCAACGCCATGGTGCGTGCCTCCTGCATCGTGCAACTTGCTCTGGGCAACGTGGGTGTTTCCGGTGGTGGCGCGAACATTTTCCGCGGCCATGACAACGTGCAGGGCGCAACCGACATCGGCCCCAATCCAGATTCGCTGCCCGGCTACTACGGCCTAGCAGCAGGCTCGTGGAAGCACTTTGCCAATGTGTGGGGTGTGGACTACGAGTGGATCAAGAAGCAGTACGCCGAAGGAACCATGGAGAAGCCCGGCATCACGGTTTCTCGCTGGATCGACGGTGTGCTCGAGAACAACGAATTCATCGACCAGGGTCCGAACCTGCGCGGCGTCTTCTACTGGGGCCACGCGCCCAACTCGCAGACGCGCGGCCTGGAAATGAAGCGGGCCATGGACAAGCTCGACTTGCTGGTGGTGGTGGACCCGTACCCTTCAGCCACTGCGTCGATGGCGGCCATGCCCGGCAAGGCCGAAGACCTCAACCCCAACCGCGCGGTGTACCTGCTGCCGGCAGCGACCCAGTTCGAAACCAGTGGCTCCGTCACAGCGTCCAACCGGTCTTTGCAGTGGCGCGAAAAAGTCATCGAGCCACTGTGGGAGAGCCGCAGCGACCACATGATCATGCATCAGTTGGCTGAGAAACTCGGCTTCGCGACCGAGCTCAGCAAGAACTACAAGATGCAGAAGGTCAAGGGCATGGACGAGCCCGTGCCGGAAGACATCCTTCGCGAGATCAACAAGTCGGTCTGGACGATCGGCTACACCGGCCAGAGCCCGGAGCGCCTCAAGGCCCACATGCGCAACATGAATGCGTTCGATGTGAAGACGCTGAAGGTGAAGGGCACGGTGATCGACAAAGAGTCCGGTTACGACATGACCGGCGACTACTTCGGTTTGCCCTGGCCTTGTTTTGGAACACCGCAAATCAAGCATCCAGGCTCGCCGAACCTCTACGACAACTCCAAACATGTGATGGACGGCGGCGGCAACTTCCGCGCCAACTTTGGCGTGGAGCGTGAGGGCAAGAACTTGCTGGCTGAAGACGGTTCCCACTCCTTGGGCGCGGAGATCACCACCGGCTATCCGGAGTTCGACCACGTGCTGCTCAAGAAGCTGGGCTGGTGGACCGACCTGTCAGAGGCCGAGCAGAAGGCCGCCGAAGGCAAGAACTGGAAGACTGATCCGACCGGCGCGATCATCCGCGTGGCCATGGCGCACGGCTGCCATCCTTTTGGCAACGCCAAGGCGCGCGCCGTGGTGTGGAACTTCCCAGACGCCGTGCCGCAGCACCGCGAGCCCATCTACGGCACGCGTCCCGAGCTTGTTGCCAAGTACCCCAGCCACGACGATCAAAAGACCCGCTGGCGACTCCCTGTGCTGTACAAGTCGCTGCAGTCAAAGAACGTGGCCGACAAGATGCACGAGAAGTTCCCGCTGATCATGACCTCGGGGCGTCTGGTGGAGTACGAAGGCGGCGGCGAGGAAACGCGGTCCAACCCCTGGCTGGCCGAGCTGCAGCAGGAAATGTTCGTCGAGATCAACCCCACCACCGCAGCCGCGCGCGGTGTGCGAAATGGCGAGCGCGTGTGGGTGAACACGCCCACCGGCGCACGCATGAATGTGCAGGCGCTTGTGACCGAGCGTGTTGGTCCGGACACGGTGTGGCTACCGTTCCACTTCTCCGGCCGCTGGCAGGGCGAGGACATGAAGCCCTACTACCCGGACGGTGCTTTCCCGGTGGTGCGCGGCGAAGCCGTCAACACAGGTACCACTTACGGTTACGACATCGTCACGATGATGCAGGAAACCAAAACCACGATCTGCAACGTCGAAAAAGCGTAAGACCAGGAGCACAACATGGCACGAATGAAATTCATCTGTGACGCCGAGCGCTGCATCGAATGCAACGGCTGCGTCACCGCCTGCAAGAACGAACATGAAGTCCCCTGGGGCGTGAACCGCCGCCGGGTGGTCACCCTCAACGATGGCGTGCCCGGCGAGAAGTCGATCTCGGTGGCGTGCATGCACTGCAGCGATGCACCTTGCATGGCGGTCTGCCCGGTCAATTGCTTCTACCGCACCGACGAAGGCGTGGTGCTGCACGACAAGGACGTGTGCATCGGCTGCGGCTACTGCTCGTATGCCTGCCCGTTCGGTGCACCGCAGTTCCCATCGCAAGGCACCTTCGGCGTGCGCGGCAAGATGGACAAATGCACCTTCTGCGCCGGTGGTCCCGAGGCCCATGGCAGTCAGGACGAGTTTGAAAAGTACGGCCGCAACCGCCTGGCTGAAGGCAAGCTGCCGGCCTGCGCCGAGATGTGCTCGACCAAGGCCTTGCTGGCAGGTGACGGCGACGTGGTGGCCGACATCTTCCGCAACCGCGTGTTGCAGCGTGGCAAGGGCGCCGAGGTCTGGGGCTGGGGCACGGCCTACGGCACGGCACAGGGGACCAAGTCATGACGATCCGCCGCCTGACCCTTTCTTCTCTGCTCGCTGCTGCGACGCTGGTGTTGAGCGCCTGTGGCGACAAGCCCCAGGAAATGAACGGCGCTGGTGTCAAGCAGGACGGCGCGCCCTACCAGGGCGTCGGCCAGAGCCAGTACACGCAGACCGGCTGGAAGGCCGGCGACAAGGCGAGCTGGGAGCAGCAGCTCAAGTCGCGCGCGCAGTACGGGCAGAACGACTACACCCGCATGGGCAACAGCAAGTAAGGCCGAACCATGTCCACTTCGTTGTTGACACGTGGCTTGCGCCGCCTGAGTTCGCCGGTCTTTTGGTCGGCAGCTGTGCTGGCGCTGAGCGCCGGCTGGGCCAACGCTCAGGCCTTGAAGGTGGAGCCGGTGCCGGAAGATCCGGCGCCCGCCAAAACCGCGCCGGCTGCCCAGCAGCAAGGCGGCATACGCAGCGCCAACATCTTCGAGATCGCGCCCGATGCGAGCACCGATCCCAAGTACGGTGAGCAGACCAACGCAGAGCGCGGCAAGGTGCAGCCCGGCAACAACGCGCCCATGTGGCGCGACGTGGGCAAGGGTGTCACCGGCACCACCAGCCTGCCGTACGCGGAGGCGGGCAACCTCATTCAGGGCTTCGTGCAGTACCCGGGTTCGCGCGTCACCAACGCCGGCGAAGCCTGGCGGCAGGTGCGAAACGACTGGATCATTCCCTACGGCGGCTCGCTGCTGCTGATCGTGATGCTCGCCATCGCGCTCTTCTACATGGCCAAAGGGTCCATCGACCTTCACGGCCAGCCCACCGGCCGCGTGATCGAGCGGTTCACCTACGTGGAGCGGGCGGCGCACTGGCTCAATGCCATCGCGTTTGTGGCCCTGGCCATTTCGGGCATCGTCATGGCCTTCGGCAAGTTCTTCCTGCTTCCCATCATCGGCAGCACGCTGTTTGGCTGGCTGACCTACGCGCTCAAGAACCTGCACAACTTTGCGGGCCCCCTGTTCGCCGTCACGCTGGTGATCATGATCGTGACCTTCATCAAGGACAACCTGCCTGCAAAGGGTGATCTAACCTGGTTGCTCAAGGGCGGTGGCCTGCTCGGTAAACATGAAGTGCCTTCACACCGCTTCAACGCGGGCGAAAAGGTGGTGTTCTGGGCTGGCGTGTTCTTTCTCGGCCTGATCGTGGTGGGCTCCGGCCTGTTCCTCGACAAGCTGGTTCCCGCCGTCGAATTCACCCGGGGCAACATGCAGTGGGCTCACATGATCCACGCCAGCGCTGCGGTGCTCATGATGTGCCTGTTCATGGGCCATATCTACCTGGGCACCATTGGCATGAAGGGCGCCTACAAGGCCATGAAGACCGGCTATGTGGATGAGACCTGGGCCAAGGAACACCATGAGCTCTGGTACGACGACATCAAGGCCGGCAAGATCCCCGCCCAGCGCAGCGCCAATGGCCCGACCGACACCGGTCAGACGGTCAAGGTCTGAGTCCGAAGATGGTCACCCACCGCAACGATCCGAGACAAGGAAGCCCCATGAAACGCAGCCTGCTGTGCATCTCCCTGCTGATGGCTTTTGCTGCCCACGCCAAGCTGCCCGCACCGCCGCCGCCGACCGACGAAGCCAAAGCCAAAGCCGCCGAAACTGCCGCCAGGACCGCCTGGGCCGCCAAGGTCGACGCCTACAAGCTCTGCATGTCCATGGACAAGGCGGTCAGCAACTATTTCAAGACCGCCGCGGCGTCGGGCAAATCGGTGAAGCCTGCGGTGGCCACCGCACCGACCTGCACCGATCCTGGTCAGTTTGCCTACGTGGCCCCCAAGCCGGCCGAAGCCGCCGGTGCGCATTCTCCTGCCGCCACTGCGGTCAGCCCGCCGAGCACCCAGGCGCCCGCCGGTCCCGCCACGCCCGCCAAGAAGTGAGCGTGTCGGCCGGGGTAACAACCGATACCCCTGCCAGCGCAGCCCCCAGGGCCGCACCTCCGGGTGGCGGCCCTTTTCATGCGGTAGTCTTCGTCCCATGTCCTTGCCCCAACTGACCCAGGCCCGTGCCCCGCTGACCCGTGAAGTCGAGGTCATGAACGAGCACGGTCAGCGCGAGGTCATCTCGATTCCCGCCGAGCGCGACCTGACGGTGTACGTGGACAAGCGCGAACTGGTCACGCTCATGACGCTGGGCGCGCACCCCGAGTGGCTGGTGCTGGGCTATTTGCTGAATCAGCGCCTGATCGCTTCGATCGACGAGATCGAGTCGGTCACGGTGGATTGGGATGTGAACGCGGTTTCGGTGAAGACCCGTCACGGAATCGACCGAATCGAGGAGCGCACATCGAAGCGCGTGGTCACCACCGGCTGCGGCCAGGGCAGCGTGTTCGGCAACCTCATGGACGAAATTGACAGCATCCAGCTGCCCGCCGAGGCGGGGTTGAAGCAGTCTGAGCTCTACGCCATCGTCAACGCGATCCGGCTCAAGGAGAGCACCTACAAATCGGCCGGTTCGGTGCACGCCTGTGCGCTGTTCTGTGGCGAAGAACTGCAGTTGTTCGTGGAGGACGTGGGGCGCCACAACGCGGTCGACACCATCGCCGGCTGGATGTCACTCCAATCCTTGCTGCCCTCTGGCGAGAAGATCTTCTACACCACCGGCCGGCTCACCAGCGAGATGGTGATCAAGTCGGCCCAGATGGGCGTGGCGGTGGTGGTGTCGCGCAGCGGCATCACCCAGATGGGGCTGGACGTGGCCCAGCGAGTGGGCCTTTGTGCAATCGGGCGTGCGACCAACAAGCACTTTCTTTGTTACGCCAACTCGCAGCGGCTGGAACTCGATGCCGTGCCGGCAGCGGCCCCCATCGCCCGCGATCGCGCCGCCATTCCCTCCTGAAGCGGCGAATTGCGGGTCGGGCATAAACTCGGTGTCCTTTCACCGAGGGGCCCCATGAGCCGAGCAGTTCACGTCATTGATCACCCGCTGGTGCAGCACAAGCTGACCCTGATGCGCCGCAAGGACACCAGCACCAAGAGTTTCCGCGAACTGGTGCACGAACTCAGCGCGCTGCTGGCTTACGAGCTCACGCGCGAGATGCCCATGCAGGACATCGAGATCGAGACCCCGCTGGAAAAGATGACCTCCCGCGTGATCGACGGCAAGAAGATCGTGCTGGCTTCCATCCTGCGGGCCGGCAACGGTTTCCTGGACGGCATGCTGCAGGTGATCCCCGGCGCGCGCGTCGGCCACATCGGGCTGTACCGCGACCCGGCCACCCTGCAGGCGGTGGAGTATTACTTCAAGATGCCGCAGGACATGCACGAGCGCGACGTGATCGTGCTCGACCCCATGCTCGCCACCGGCAACTCGGCCGTGGCCGCCGTGGACCGGTTGAAGAAGACCGGGCCGCGCTCGATCCGCTTCGTCTGTCTGGTGACCTGCCCGCAAGGACTCAAGACCTTTCACGATGCGCACCCTGACGTACCGGTGTACACCCCCGCCGTCGACCGGGGACTGAACGAGCACGGCTACATCGTTCCGGGTCTCGGCGACGCGGGCGATCGAATTTTTGGCACGAAATAGGGCTCCCCCCGCGCCACGCCTGCGGCGCGTCACCCCTCAGGGGCAACGCCTGCGGCCTGGCAAAGCCAGTTCCGCGGCGTTCTGAACCAATCCACTTCGCGCCGGTCCGATGTGTGGAGTTTGTTGATGCGATAAGGTCCAAGAATGAGTACATCCCCTGCCTCGCTCCCGATCCGCTTCTGGACCCTGGGCTGGTCTTCTCTGGTGCGTGACTGGCGTGCGGGCGAGTTGCGCCTGCTGATGCTGGCCGTGACGCTCGCGGTGGCCGCGCTCACGGCGGTTGGTTTCTTTGCCGACCGCCTGCAGAACGGTCTGACGCGCGATGCCCGCGCCCTCATCGGCGGTGACGCGGTGGTGAGCAGCGACAACGCGCCGCCCGCGAGCTTCGAGGCGCAGGCGCGCGCGCTCGGCCTCACCACCACGCAGACGCTGGGTTTCCCCACCATGGGCCGCGCGCGCGATGAAGAGGGCGGTGCGGCGCGCCTGGTGGCACTGAAGGCCGTGGGCGAGGGCTATCCATTGCGTGGTGCCCTGCGCGTGGCTGAAGCGCCCGGTTCGCCCGACGCCGACACGCGTGAGATCCCCGCACCAGGCACGGCCTGGGTGGATGCGGCGCTGCTGGTGGCGCTCGACCTGAAGATGGGCGACCCGCTGCTGCTGGGCGACACCTCATTCCGGATTGCACGCATCGTTGTGGTGGAGCCGGACCGGGGCGCGGGCTTCATGAACTTTGCGCCGCGCGTGATGATTTCCAGCAGCGACCTTGCCGCCACCGGCCTCGTGCAGCCCGCCAGTCGTCTGAATTACCGCCTGGCCGTGGCCGGGGCTGATGCGCGGGTGGCGCAGTTCAGCCGCTGGGTGGACGAAGAAATGAAGAAGCCTGGGGTGCGCGGCCTGCGGCTCGAGTCGCTCGAAGGCGGTCGCCCCGAGATGCAGCAGACGCTGGCACGGGCCGAGAAATTCCTCAACCTCGTGGCCTTGCTGGCGGCGCTGCTGTGCGCCGTGGCGGTGGCCATTGCGGCGCGAGGTTTCGCGCAGCGCCATCTGGACGATTGCGCCATGCTGCGTGTGCTCGGCCTCTCGCAAGGCACCATGGCGCGCGCTTACACGCTGGAATTCGTGCTCATTGGCCTGGCCGCGAGCGCGCTGGGCGTGCTCATCGGTTATGGCGTGCACCACGCGTTCGTGTTGCTGCTGGCTGGCCTGGTGGAGGCGAGCCTCCCGCCGCCGGGCATGACACCCGTGCTGCTGGGGCTGGGCATGGGGCTCACACTCATGCTGGCCTTTGGCCTGCCGCCGGTGCTTCAACTGGCGCAGGTGCCGCCTTTGCGGGTGATCCGGCGCGATGTGGGTCAACTCAAGCCCGCCACGCTCGCGGTGCTCGGTCTGGGCATCGTGGGCTTCGCCGCGCTGCTGCTGGCCGCCAGCCGCGACCTGCTGCTCGGCGCCATCGCGGTGGGTGGCTTTGCGGGCGCGGTGCTGTTGTTCGCGGCCGCCAGTTACGCCGCCGTGCGTGTGCTGCGAGCCAGCGTGAACGAGGCCACCGCGCCTCGCGCACTGGTCATGGCCACGCGGCAGCTCTCGGCTCGTCCCGCCTACGCCGTGGTTCAAATCAGCGCGCTCGCAGTGGGCCTGCTGGCGCTGGTGCTGCTGGTGCTGCTGCGCACCGATCTGATCGCCAGCTGGCGCAACGCCACGCCGCCCGACGCACCCAACCGGTTTGTCATCAACGTGCAGCCCGAGCAGGGAGAAGCCTTCCAGAAGGCCTTGCGCGACGCGGGTGTTCAGCGCTTCGACTGGTACCCCATGATCCGGGGGCGGCTGGTGCGCATCAACGGCGAGAGCGTGAATCCGGAAGACTTCGCGAGCGACCGTGCGCAGCGTCTGGTGGACCGCGAGTTCAACCTCTCCAACACCGCCACTTTGCCCGAGCACAACCCGGTGAGCTCGGGTCGCTGGGTCGACAACGAGGCCGACGCGATCAGTGTGGAAGACGGCCTGGCCGAGGAGCTGGGCCTCAAGCTCGGCGACCGTCTCGGCTTCGACATCGCGGGGCAGATCACCGAAGGCCGCATCACCAGTTTCCGCAAGGTCGACTGGGGTTCCATGCGGGTGAATTTCTTCGTTGTGTTCCCCGTGGCGCAGGTGCCCGATGTGCCGGTGAGCTTCATCAGCGCGTTCCGCGCGCCCGAGGTGGCCGCAGGTAGCACCAACGGATTCGACAACGCCCTGGTGCGCCAATTCCCCAACATCACCAACGTCGACATGAGTCAGACGATTGCGCAGGTGCAGCGCGTGCTGGGTCAGGTGATCAGTGCGGTGGAGTTCCTGTTTGCATTCACGCTTGCCGCCGGTCTGGTGGTGCTGCTCTCCGCCATCACCGCCACGCGTGGCGAGCGTGAGCGGGAATTCGCCATCCTGCGTGCGGTGGGGGCGGGGTCGAAGCTGCTGCGGCAGGTGCAGCGTATCGAGCTGCTGGGCGTGGGCCTGCTGGCGGGCTTCCTCGCCTCGGTGGTGGCGGTCGCGGTGGGCTGGGCGCTGGCGCGCTTCGTGTTCCAGTTTTCCTGGACCGCCTCTCCGTGGGTGCCGCTGGGTGGTGCCATCGCCGGGGCCGTGCTGGCCCTCATGGCGGGCTGGTGGGGCCTGCGCAGTGTGTTGCGCACGCCGGTGGTTGAAACCTTGCGCAAGGCGACCGCATGAACCTCCCCATCCACAACCCGCAGGAGCCCGCGCGCTTCGATACGCCGTTCGAATGGATCGGGGGCGAGGAAAAGGTCCGCGCGCTGGTCGACCGCTTCTACGACCTCATGGACATCGAGCCCGGCTACCGCGAACTCCGTGCGGCGCACGGCAGCACGCTGGACAACGCGCGCCAGCGGCTGTTCTGGTTTCTTTGCGGCTGGATGGGTGGACCGCAGCACTACACCGAGCAGTTCGGCCACCCACGCCTGCGCATGCGCCACATGCCGTTTGCCATCGGCATCCTCGAGCGCGATCAGTGGCTGGCGTGCATGGACCAGGCCATGGGTGAGACTGGGGTCGATGCGGCGCTGCGCGAGCGCCTGCGCACCAGCTTTTTCCAGACCGCCGACTGGATGCGCAATACGCCGGCCTGAGGCGCCGATCAGAGCGTGCCGAAATCGGTGTCGCTGGGTGCGTGCGCTGCGCCCATGTAGAGCTTGAGCGTGGGCGCTTCGCCATCGTGTTCCCAGACGCGACCCTGAATCGTGAACTGCCGGCCCTGGAACCGCACAATGTCGCCGCGAACCGGGGGCACCGAATGCCCGTTCCAGAACGGGGGAACCGTGATGGACGAGCGCCGGATCCAGGTCTGGTCGTCGGCGGTAAAAACAAACACCACGCGCAGGGTGGGCAGGCTCATGTGGTTTCCTCAAGCGGGCCACCGTGGCCCCGTGAGGGAGAGCTTAGCGCAGCACTGCCCACCCGCGTGTTACTTGATGCTGGCGCGCACCTTGTCGATCTCGGCGCGGTAGATCGAGACGATGGCCTGGTCGTAGGAGGCGGCAAACTTGTCTGCCACCGGCTTGGTCAGTTCGCGCATTTTCTCCAGCGTGGAGGCGGGCACATCGTTGATCAGCATGCCCTTGGCTTCGAGTTCCTTGCGCGCGCCGCCGGCCGCTTCACGGCTCAGCTTCTTCTGGAACACACCGGCTTCCACGGCTGCTTCACGCACGATCTTCTGCTCTTCCGGTGTGAGCCGGTCCCAGGTGCGCTTGCTGATGACCACCGGGTTGGCGGTGTACACGTGGTTGGTGACGCTCAGGTACTTCTGCACCTCGTTGA
This sequence comes from Hydrogenophaga sp. IBVHS1, assembly GCF_002127265.1. Lineage (GTDB taxonomy): Bacteria > Pseudomonadota > Gammaproteobacteria > Burkholderiales > Burkholderiaceae_C > Hydrogenophaga. The sequence continues at coordinate 591,228 of NZ_NFUU01000001.1, forward strand.
ACTTGCTGGTCAACACCACCGAGAACGGGTTCTCCTGTGCATCCATGGCTTTCGATTCCAGCGCGCCATAGAGCTCGGGGAAGGGCATGGGCACCGGGTTGGCGCCCAGTGCGCCGAAGCTTTCAAGGAACATGGGGTTGGGAATCACGCGCAGCTTCAGGCCCTTCAGGTCTTCCACGTTGACGATCGGCTTGCGGCTGTTGGTGAAGTTGCGAAAGCCGGTTTCCCAGAACGCCAGGCCCACCATGCCGCGGTCGGCCAGTTTGGCGCTCAGGGCTTGCCCAAACGGCCCCGCCACCAGCGCATCGACCTGCTCGGCCTTGGTGAACGAGAACGGGATGTCGAGCAAGGTGTATTCCTTGATCACGCCGCCCATGATGGTGGCCGAGGGCAGGGTCATGTCCTGCACGCCGCCCTGCACGGCGCTCAGTTGCTGGGCTTCCCCACCCACCGTGCCGCCGCCCAGTTCCTGCACCTTGATCTTGCCGCCGGTCTTCGCCGAGACGATCTCTGCGAACTTCTGGACACCCAGCGAGATGGGGTGACCGGGTTGCACCACGTGACCGAAGCGAATGATCCGCTCCTGCGATTGCGCCTGCGCGCCCACACCGATCGCCGCCAGCGTGGCGGCCAGCATCCAATGACGAACCTTCATGACTTGTCTCCTGGTTGTTGAAAATGGCCCTTGGGCCGCGATGAAAATCTTGCGTGCCATGCCTCAGGCCGCTGCCTTTGCAGGTGCAGCAACATCCGCAGGGGTGGTGGAATGGCAGAGCGCATGCAACGCACCCAGCACGCCGTTTTCGGCACCCAGTTCCCCCAGGGCCGTGCTGGACAACGCGCCGACCTGCAGAGCGCGCAGTGCGTCCAGGTCGTAGCCCACGACCACCAGCACCCAGTCGGCGTATTGATCGTTGCCCCGTATCTGCTGCTCGCGCGTGGCGGCGATGGGTGGCGTTTCGTGGCGCAACAAGTGCGCGCCCACGCAACCCGGTTGCGCAGCGAGGGTGGGAAGGCGTTCAGAGAGCGCGGCTTGCAGGCGAGCCTCCGAACCGGGCCGGGGCGAGAGGCGGATGGTGAGGGCGTGCCTGGCCACCGAACCGCCTGCGGATGCCAGCACGCGGCACTGGCTGCGCACCATGTGGCGGTGGTGCGGCATCATTCTGGTGGACCAAGGCGTGGGCGCGTTCAAGCGCTCCAGGTAGGCGGGCGACTGGACCACGTCGTACGCGTCAAGTTCGTACATCTGGAAGATGCCTTCTCCGCCCTCCGCGCTGCTCCAGCGCGTGCCACGACGAAAACCGGGGATGGACATGCGCTCGGTGAAATGCTCGTGCGAATGCCAGTCTTCAAACTCCGCGCGCTGATCCGCCGCCATATCCCACCACATCGCGAGCGCCGCGTTTCCAAGAAGAGACATTGCCTGCCGACCTTTTCATCGTTGTTTCCAAGGTGGCGAATGCTGCCATAAAGTTGAAAGGCATTCAATAAAAATATATCATTCAAAATTTGAACGATTTTGTTGAAGGAAAGACATGAGTGGTGCGCTTGAAAAATCCTTGTCGATCCTCGAGTACCTGACGGAATACCCCGATGGTGTTGGCCTGGCGCAGATCGCCACCGAGCTCAATCAGTTGCGCAGTGGGTGCCATCGCACTTTGCAGGAGCTGATCAAGTACGGCTATGTGCGGCAATTGCCGGTGCGCGGCGAATACGCGCTGACCACCAAGATGGCGTCCATGGGTTTGAGCTTTCTCAGCAAGTCGGGTGTTGTGGATATCGCGCAACCTGTGATCAGCCGGCTGGCTTCGGTCACCGAAGAGCTCGTTCGGCTCGCCATCGTCGACGGCGAGCGGCTGACGCTGGTGGCGAAGGCGCAGGGCGCGAAGTCCGGCTTGCTGTACGACCCCGACATGGGCATTGATCTGCGGCTGTCCTGCAGCGCGGCGGGGCAGGCCTGGCTCATGACCTTGCCGGAAGATGTGGCGATCGAATACGTCACGCGGCAAGGGCTGGGGCTTCCCAAAAATTACGGTCCCAACGCGCCGACCAGCGTGAGGGCGTTCCTCAAGACGCTGGACGAACACCGCAAGCGCGGATTCAGCGTCATTCAAGACGCCTACGCGCCCGGCATGAGCTCCATGGCCGCACCGATTCACAAGGGCGATGAAGCCACATCCGGCGTCATCGTCATCGCGGGGCCGACCTCTCGCCTCGGCTTGAAGCGCATGTTGCAGTTTGGTCCGGCGTTGTTGCGAGCGGCTGAAGAACTGGCGCTGGCTTCCAACGCTTCGCCGCTGCTGAAGTCCGCCAACGTGGGGACCTGGGGCAATGTGGTGGAGAAGGCGGCCACCGGTCGCGGGGTGCCCCGTCGATGAGCGCCGTGACCTGCGCGATCCCGGGGCAAGATCTGCTCGGTGAAACCCCGCTGTGGTGCGAACAGACCCAGTGCCTGCTGTGGCTGGACATCGATGGCGGCAAGCTTCAGCGCTTTCATCCTGCGACCGGCCGGCACGATGTTTTTGGTTTTGACGCGAAGTTTGTCGGCTGCCTGGCCCTGACCACCCAGCCCCAGTGCGTGATGCTCGCGCTGGACCTGGGCCTGCACCTGTTCGACATGGGAACCGGTGGGCTGCGGCTGGTGTGCCAGGTCGAGCCTGAACAGAACGACAACCGACTCAATGACGGGCGTTGCGATGCCCTGGGCAACTTCTGGGTCGGCACCATGGACAACCAGCTTCACCGGCCCAACGGCGCCTTCTACCGCGTGGACCCGCAAGGCCAGGCCCACCGCCTGTTCCAGGACGTGATCGTCTCCAACACCGTGGCCTTTTCACCCGCGCAAGACCGCCTGTATTTCTCCGACACGCGCCGGTACGTGACCTGGCAGTTCGACATGGACGCCGCCGCCGGCACACTGGCCAATCGGCGGGTGTTTGTGGACCACAGCGGTCCGCGTGACCGGCCAGACGGCGCTTGCGTGGACGCCGAGGGGTTCGTGTGGAATGCCATCTTTGCGGGTGGCCGGGTGGTTCGCTACACGCCGGGCGGCAAGGTGGATCGGGTGATTGAACTCCCCGTTACCAACCCGAGCTGCGTCTGCCTGGGGGGTGCCGATCTGCGCACGCTGTACATCACCACCGCCCGCAAATTCCTGGGCCGCGCGCAGCTCCGTGGCGAGCCGCTGGCGGGCAGCGTGTTGTCGGTGGCGGTCGATGTGCCGGGCCTGCCGGAGCACCGCTATCCCGCGCAGCGCCCGTAGCGGGCCCTCAACCCGGCCGGAGCAACACCACCAGCGCGCCAGCGCCTCCTTCGGCCGGACGCGCCTGCGCGAAAGCCATCACCTCGTTCTTCTGCACCAGCCAGCGCAGCACGCGCTGCTTGAGCACCGGCGTTCGTCCGGGGGAACCCAGACCCTTGCCGTGCACCACGCGAACGCAGCGCAGGCCGTTCTGGTGCGCCTCGCGGATGAAGCGGCCAAGCGCTTCGCGGGCCTCGTCGGTGCGCAGCCCGTGCAGGTCGATCTGGCGCTGGATGCTCCAGCCGCCTTCGCGCAGCTTGCGCACCACCGCCGGGCCCAGACCGGGCCGCCGGTAGCTCAGCATGTCATCGGTGTGCAGCAGCGTCTCCACATCGAAGTCGTCCGACAGGGCTTCCCGCATCACCGAAGCCTCGTCGAGCATGCGCTGCACGGGTTGGGGGTCGACCGGCACGCGGCGCGGCGGAATGCGTCCTTTGTCGGCCAGCGGTTGCACCGGCCCGACGGCGAGCGCAAACAGTTTTTGCTCACGCTCGCGGCGCACCTGCAGCAGGCGCTCCGCCTCCTGGGTGGCCGCTTCGGCGGCGGCCTGTTCGGCCATGGCGCGTTTGAACGCCTTGAGCTCAGCCAGCGTGCGGACTTTCATCCACCCATTGTCGCCGGCCTCACACCAACCCCATCTCCGCCATGGATGCAGCCTGTTCACGCGTGACGATGAAATGATCGAGCACGCGCACATCCACCAGCGCCAGCGCGGCCTTTAGCGTGGCCGTGAGGGTTTCATCGGCGCGAGAGGGCTCCGCCACGCCGCTTGGGTGGTTGTGCGCCAGCACCACGGCCGCGCAGTGGTGGTGCAGGGCGCGCAGCACCACTTCGCGTGGGTAGACGCTGGTCTGTGTGAGGGTGCCGCGAAACAGTTCCTCCAGGGCGATCAGGCGGTTCTGGTTGTCCAAAAACATCACCGCGAACACCTCGTGTTGTCGCCCGCCCAGCTGCAGTTGCAGGTAGTCCCGCACCGCCTTTGGGCTGTCGAACACCGGGCTTTGTTGCAGCCGGTGCGCCAGCGCGCGGCGGGCAAGCTCCAGCACCGCCACCATTTCGGCCCGTTTGGCCGGCCCCAGGCCCTTGATCTGGCGCAGCGCATCGGCGCCGGTGTGCAGCAACCCGGCCATGCCGCCGAAGCGGTCCAGCAGCTCCTGGGCGAGCTGCACCACGTGTTTGCCGGGAATGCCGGTGCGCAGCAGCAGCGCCAGCAGTTCGGCGTCGCTGAGCGCTGAGGCGCCGCGCGCCAGCAGCTTTTCGCGCGGCCGCGCGTCGCTCGGCAGGCTCTTGAGCCCGAGTGTCTGAAGGCCTTCCATGTGGTTTTTCTCCCTGTTGTGGCCTGCTTTTTACAATAGGCGCTGTTCCCACTACTCCCCCTCCCATGCCCCACGTCCAAGAAGGCTCCTTTCTCACCCTGCACTACCGCATGTCCGGGCCGCAGGGGCAGGTGATCATCGACACCTTCGGGGGACAGCCCGCCACGCTCAGCCTGGGCACGGGCGAACTCTCGCCGGCCATCGAGCAGCGCCTGCTTGGGCTGGAGGAGGGCACGCAGACGGTGATCGAACTCGATGAAGGCGAGGCCTTTGGTGAACGCCAGCCCGAGATGGTGCAGTGGGTGGCGCGCAAGCTGCTCAACGAACTGGGCGACCCGCATGAGCAATACGTGCCCGGCGACGTGGTGCAGTTCCCCACGCCCGATGGTCTGGGGCAATATGCCGGCTCCGCGGTGGAGGTGCGCGAAGACGGCGCGGTGTTGTTCGACTTCAACCATCCGCTGGCCGGACAACCTGTGCGCTTCGAAGTGCGATTGATCGGGGTGCTGGAATGACGGATTCGCAAGAGATCGTTCTCGCTGAACCGCGTGGTTTCTGTGCCGGTGTGGACCGCGCCATCGAGATCGTGGAGCGCGCCATCGTCAAGTTTGGCCGGCCCATCTACGTGCGTCACGAGATCGTGCACAACACCTACGTGGTGAACGACCTCAAGGCCAAGGGCGCCATCTTCATCGAGGACCTGGCCGATGTGCCGCCCGGTGCCACGTTGGTGTTTTCCGCGCACGGAGTGAGCAAGGCCATTCAGCAGGAGGCCAAACAGCGTGGGTTCCACGTGTTCGACGCCACCTGCCCGCTGGTGACCAAGGTGCACGTGGAGGTGGCCAAGCTGCACCGCGAAGGCTTCGAGTTCATCATGATCGGCCACAAGGGACACCCCGAAGTGGAAGGCACCATGGGCCAGCTGGACAGCGGCATTCACCTGGTGGAAGACGTGGAAGACGTGGCCCACGTCTCGCCCGCGCAAACGCAGAAGCTCGCGGTGGTCACGCAGACCACGCTGTCGGTGGACGACGCCGCCCAGATCCTGAACGCGGTCAAGGCGCGCTTCCCGCAGGTGCGCGAACCCAAGCAGCAGGACATCTGCTACGCCACACAGAACCGCCAGGATGCCGTCAAGCTGCTCAGCCCCCAGGTGGACATCGTCATTGTGGTGGGCAGCCCCACCAGCTCCAACAGCAACCGCCTGCGCGAGGTGGCGATCAAGCTGGGCACGGCCAGCCACATGGTGGACAGCGCCGATGAACTGAAGGCCGAGTGGTTCGTGGGCAAGCGCCGTGTGGGCCTGACCGCCGGCGCATCGGCGCCTGAGATCCTGGTGCGCCAGGTGATTGATCGCATCAAGGCGCTGGGGGCCATCTCCGTGCGCACCATGGACGGCCTGACCGAGACCATCAAGTTCCCACTGCCCAAGGGCCTCAAGTCCGAAGACGGCGACGCCGCTCCGCTCCAGCACCTGCGCTAGGCGCGCGCCCGCCCCGTCCAGGGCGCAAAACTACAATCGCCGCATGCTAGACATCGTTCAACTGAGAAAAGACCTCGACACCGTCGTGGCGCGCCTGGAAACCCGCAAGCAGCCCCAGCCCTATCTGGATGTGGCGGCCTTCCGCGCGCTGGAGGCGGAGCGCAAGGCGCTGCAGACCCGCACCGAAGACCTGCAGAGCCAGCGCAACACGCTGTCGAAACAGATCGGCCAGCTCAAGGCCAAAGGCGAGGGCGCAGATTCCGTGATGGCGCAGGTGGCGTCCTTCAAGGCCGAACTCGAAGCCTCCGGCGTTCGGCTCGAAGCCATTCAGGCCGAGTTGCAGACCCTTCTGCTGGCCGTGCCCAACCTGCCGCACGCCAGTGTTCCCGTGGGCAGCGACGAACACGGCAACGTGGAGCTGCGACGTTGGGGCACACCTCGCGTGTTTGACTTTGAATTGCGCGATCACGTCGACATTGGTGAAAAGCTCGGGCTCGATTTTGAAACCGGCACCAAGCTGGCCGGCTCGCGCTTCACCTTCATGCGCGGCCCCATGGCGCGCCTGCACCGAGCGCTGGCGCAGTTCATGCTGGATGTGCAGACGCAGGAGCATGGCTACACCGAGTGCTACACGCCCTACATCGTCAACGCCGAAACGCTGCACGGCACCGGTCAGCTGCCCAAGTTTGAAGCCGACCTGTTCGCCGTGAAGAAGGGCGGCCAGGAAGGTGAGCCCGTGCCCGACACCCAGGCGCTCTACCTCATTCCCACCAGCGAAGTGACGCTGACCAACGTGGTGCGCGACACCGTGCTGGCCGAGGCCGATCTGCCGATCTGCATGACCGCCCACACGCCGTGCTTTCGCTCGGAAGCCGGCAGCGCCGGGCGCGACACGCGCGGCATGATCCGCCAGCACCAGTTCGACAAGGTGGAAATGGTGCAGATCGTGCACCCCGAGAAGAGCTACGAAGCGCTCGACGCCATGACCGGCCATGCCGAGGCCGTGCTGCAGAAGCTTGGCCTGCCGTACCGCGTGCTCGTGCTGTGCACCGGCGACATGGGGTTTGGCTCCACGCGCACGCACGACCTGGAAGTGTGGGTGCCCGCGCAAGGCACCTACCGCGAGATCAGCTCGGTCTCCAACTGCGAAGCCTTCCAGGCGCGCCGCCTGCAGGCCCGCTTCAAGAACGCCCAGGGCAAGAACGAACTGGTGCATACCCTCAACGGATCGGGCCTGGCCGTGGGCCGGGCGCTGGTGGCGGTGCTGGAGAATTACCAGAATGCCGACGGTAGCGTGACCGTGCCTGAGGTGCTGAGGCCTTACATGGGTGGGCTGGAGCGGCTCGCTCCGGCCTGAGTCACCTCAGATGCCAAGGTGGCCTGGAGACGTGGGCTGTGAATCGTCAGCCGACCATCCTCCGAACGATGCTGCGTGTGAACGGTGCGGCGAGCAGGACGCTCGGGAAGGCGACAAACCAGCCGGTCAGCCATGAGGATGCCCAAACAGATAGAGACGCGGCGCCTGGCTGCGCGGCGTGGAGCGTCGCAACGCCCGATACGAGCAAAGACATGATCCCCGAGAGGACCAACCCGTTCAGCACAGGCTCGAATTTCCTTGGGATCATTGAGTGACCTCCTGTGAAGTCATCCGCATCAGGGCTTCGGCAATGTTGGCGCCGAACATTATTGCCGTCTTGATATCGCCGGGAACCAGGGTGTCACCGTTGAGGGTGTGCCCTGCCTGCGCCATCAGGCCCGACCACGAGCCCAGCCGGTTCGCAGCTTCCTCATAGGGCACGCCGCTATGCTGTTCGGGCAGGATGGCGTTGCCCACCCAGACCATTCCGTGCTGCATGGCGAAGACGAACATGGAGAGCAGGGTGGACTGCTTGTCGCCTGACGGAAGCGCCGAGACGGTGAACCCAGCGGCCAGCTTGCCCTTCAGTTGCTGGCGCTTCCACATGCCACCCGTGGAGTCCATGAAGGACTTGAACACGCCAGACACACCGCCAAGGTAGGTGGGTGAACCAAAGACGAAAGCGTCGTAGGCGAGGAGGTCCTGGGGCACGAGCCCTTCGGCCTTGAGCAGCGTCACGTCAACGTCTGACGTTTCGCGGGCGCCAGATGCGATGTGTCCAGCGATCTGCTCGGTATGCCCGTTGACGCTGTGATAGATGACTGCAAGTTTTTTCATGATGAATCCAGTTGAGTTAAGACGCTGCGCCTTGAAGGCGGGCAACAGCGAGTGCTGAGAGGAAGTGGCCTCCACCGAATACCGTGTGGTTCACGAGGCTCCTGATTCGGTTGCGCCCCGGAGCTGGTGTTTTGGACGCAGCGATGCCGGCGCCCATTGCGGGCTGCATCACCAGCCAGGGAGCTGCAACAGTTGCCATGCCCATGGCGACCGCCGGCAAGAGGTTCGGGCTGTGCATCCACTCGACGCCGAACAGCGCGACGGCGAGGCCGGCGTATCCAATGCCCACCGCGTAGTGGACGACCCACCCCAGAGCCAGCTCTCCGCGCATCGCGGGCGCCGTTGCGATTGCCTTGTGCTTCCAGACGCCATGGCGCCAGTGGCCTGCCCAGCGTCCAATGAGAGCGAAATTGAGGGTGGGAACGCCCAGCGCTTTCAGCAGCAAGAGCCAGATGTCCATGATGGCTGTGGCCCCGAATCCGATGAGGATGACGCGGGACGCGGCGTCGATCAAGTCGTTCATTAAAGTCCTTTCAAGTTGACTGGAGTGCCAACCTGGAGGTACTGTAGAACCTCAAGTCAACTTGAGGTCAAGGGGTTTTTTATGGATATCGCGCAAGTGGCGAAAAAGACGGGTGTGCGGGCCTCGACGCTGCGGTTCTACGAGGAGAAGGGACTCATTCACTCGGTGGGGCGGGATGGCCTGCGACGGCGCTTCGGGCCCGAAGTGCTCGACCAGTTGGCGTTGATTGCCTTGGGGCAGGCAGGCGGGCTGTCGCTGGATGAAATCGGCTCCATGCTGTTGCCGGATGGAAAGTTCAGCATTGACCGCCAGATGCTGGCCGCTAAAGCGAAAGAGCTCGATGGGACGATCAGACGCTTGAAGGCGATGAGCCGAGGGCTGGCTCATGCAGCCGTGTGCCCGGCAACCAACCACGCGTCCTGCCCCACTTTCCAGAAGCTGCTTCGCGCTGCCGGTTCTGGCGCGCTGTCGAAAGCGAAGACTGGCTCCCTCGGCAATCAATAGCCCGTGGATCACACTCTCCACGTGAGGGGAAAGTCCAAAAACAAAGCCCTCGTAGATGCTAGATCTAAAAGGGCTTTTTACGGGTCCAGTTTCCTGGCGGAGAGGGTGGGATTCGAACCCACGGTACGTTGAAAACGTACACGGGATTTCGAGTCCCGCGCATTCGACCACTCTGCCACCTCTCCGTGTTCGAAGCCTGCGATTCTAGCAGCAGGCGCTGTACGGGCCGGGTTCCCCAGGCCGGCGCTGGCCGGTGAGACAATGCCCGCTTCAGCGCCTGCCCACGTGGCCCTTCATGCTCGTCGACACCCAACCCGCCACCTATCAGCACATGCCCGCCTCGCCCGAGGTGCGGGACACATGGGTGGTCTCCCACCTCATTGGGGTGCTCATGGACAACGTGGGCCCGTCGCTGCTGGCGACCGCGCTGGCGCTGCCGCTGCTGGTGTACCTAATGGCCGGACATGTGCATTCGGGTGGTCTGGCGGTCTGGGCCGTGCTCATGCTGGTGATGTTGATTTACCGCTACCGGCTCATTGGTATCTACCGCCTGCGCTACGACAGCCTGGAAGGTCCGCAGCGCCTGAACTTTCTGGAGCGCTACCGCTGGACCTGGACCGCTTCGGCGTTCCTCTGGGGCGGGCCGGTGATCCTGACTTACCTGCAGGCGCCGCATTCGGTTCAGTTCATTTGTGGCCTGGTGGTGCTGGGTCATGGCCTGCTCACCCTCACCTCGTTCAGCGCTTACCTACCTGTGTTCCGCCACTACGCGGGCATGCTCATCCTTTCGGTTGCCGTTGGGTTGCTCGCCAACACCATCCGCTTCATTGACCGGCCGGGTGCGATCCAGGTGAGCCTCGTGTTGATCGCACTGCTGCTGGTGTTCTGGGGGTTGCTGGTGATGGCTGGCCGACGGCTGCACGATGTGCACCGATCCAGTTTCGAGCTGCAGTTCTCCAATCAGGAACTGATCGATTCGCTGACCCTGCAGACGCGCGCCTCGTTGCGCGCCGTGGCGACCAAGAACCGCTTTCTGGCCTCAGCCGCGCACGATCTGCGCCAGCCGGTGCACGCGCTGAGCCTGTACGCCGACTGGCTGGCCACCGAGCCCGAGATGGCGCGCGACATTGCGCCGCGCATCCTGCAATCCACCCGTGCGATCAACGAGCTGTTTGATTCGCTGTTCGACCTCACGCGCATCGACGCGGGCAACTACAAGGTTCGGTTGCAGCATGTGGATGTGCGCAAGCTCTTTGCGGATCTTTCGCTGCAGTTCGAGCCGGTGGCGGTGGGCAAGTCGCTGCGGCTGCGCACCCATGCCCGGCCCTGCACGATCTGGTCAGACCCCGTGGTGCTGCGCCGCATCCTGGGCAATCTGCTGTCCAACGCCCTGCGCCACACCCACCAGGGCGGTGTGTTGCTAGGGTTGCGCCAGCGCGAAGGCATGCTGGTGTTCGAGGTGTGGGACACCGGCGTGGGCATTGCGCGCGAGCACCAGCAAGCGATTTTTCAGGAGTTCTTTCGGGTGTCCCAGCATCAGGGCACCGAAGACAGCCTGGGCCTGGGCCTGACGATCGTCTCCAAGCTCACGTCGCTCATGGGCTATCAGCTGTCGCTGAATTCAGAGGCCAGTCGAGGCAGTGTCTTTCGCGTGATGCTGCCGGCGTTCACGCAACAGGAGCCGCCCGCCGAGGCGGGCGCAGAAGCCGCTTAGGGCCGCTTAGAGGTCCAGCAAGCCGGCAGTTCGGGCCAGGTGGCTGGCTTGCGAACGGCTCTTGACGTTGAGGCGGCGGAACAGACGCCACAGGTGCACCTTGACGGTGTGCTCGCTGATCTGAAGCTGCTCCGCAATATCGCGGTTGCTCAGGCCCCGGTCCAGCATCACCAGCAACTGTTTTTGCCGCTTGGAGAGTTTTTCCGGAATGGTGGGCGCGTTCTCGTCTTCCACCTCTTCGGCCAGGAATTCCCGCAAGACCTTCGCGATCTGGGCCGCACCGGCCGACTTCTCCACATAAGCGTCGGCACCGGCTTCCCGGGCCAGGTCTTCGTAGTCGGACGAGGGGGACGCCGAAAGCACGATCAGGGAGGTGTCGGGCAGCATCTGGCGCACTTCGCGCACGCCAGACACGCCATTGGTGTCGGGCAATTTCAGGTCCAGGCAGACCAGTTCGGGTTCACCGTGCTCGGCAATGGCCTTGCTCACTGCAGCCAGACGTTCCAGCTCGACTACCTGGGTAGACGCCCTCAGGCGGCGAAGCAGCATGACGACGGCTTCCCGCATCAGCGGGTGGTCGTCAATTACGAAAATACTCATGTCTGGCGCGCGGTAATAAGGGGTTTCAATAAGACAGCATATCGAGAACAGTGGCTCTTGGCGATAGCCAAAGCCGCTCAAAGGCAGTCGTTCTTTTTACTTTTGCATGATTTCTGAAGCCGGGAGTCGAACGCACTGCCTCAAAACTGCCTGGACCTTGGGTTGAGGAACGAATGTACATGACTCAGGAACACGCAGGGGTAGATTTTCCACCAATCTCGGGGGAGGGTCCTGGTGCCTTGGGGACCCTCATGCGGCAGGCGTCTGGAAGTGCGCCAACGCCGCGCTCAATGCATCGGCATCGGCCTGCACGGCCAATTGAGGCTGCATCGCGTCGAGTGCCGCAATACCGTGTTGCTGCAAAGTGGCAATAGCCTGGGCTGCCTGACGGGGTGTATCAAAGCCTCTGCTCTGCAACAACAACTGTCCGGCTGCGTCCACCAGCTTGAAATGGAACAGGCCGTCGCTTTCGCGGTATTGCTTGAAAGAGGGTACCGCCGTCCTGGCCGACTTTTCTTTCGGGCCGGTCTGCGCACTGTCGAGCCGGCGCAGGCCCACTGCATGGCGCAGGCGGGCGGTGAAGGGGGTGGCAATGGCGCGGGCTTTGCGAGCGCCGGCCTGCAGGGTTTTTTCGATGCGGGCCGGGTCCTGTATGAGTTGCTCATACACCTCGCGCATCGGCGCGATCTCAAGGTCCAGCCGCTCGAACACCGCCTGCTTGGCATCGCCCCAGGCGATGCCTTCAGCGTAGGCGCCAGCCAGCGCGGTGGTTTCATCGGTCGAGGCAAAGGCCTGGTAGAGCTGGAACAGGGCCGAACCCTCGGTGGCTTTGGGCTCGCCCGGGGCGCGCGAGTCGGTGACGATGCCCATGATGAGCTTCCTCAGCTGCTCGCGCGGGGCGAACAGCGGGATGGTGTTGTCGTAGCTCTTGCTCATCTTCCGGCCGTCCAGGCCGGGCAGCGTGGCCACGTGCTCCTCGATCACCGCTTCGGGCAGCGTGAAGTGCTCGCCGTAGAGGTGGTTGAAGCTGGCGGCCATGTCGCGCGCCATTTCAATGTGCTGGATCTGGTCGCGGCCCACCGGCACCTGGTGGGCGTTGAACATGAGGATGTCGGCGCCCATGAGCACGGGGTACATGAAGAGGCCGGCGGTCACGCCTGAATCCGGGTCGACGCCAGCGGCGGTGTTCTTGTCCACCGAGGCCTTGTAGGCGTGGGCGCGGTTGAGCACCCCCTTGCCGGTCACGCAGGTCAGCAGCCAGGTGAGTTCGGGGATCTCGGGAATGTCGGACTGGCGGTAGAAGGTCACACGTTCAGGGTCGAGCCCGCAGGCCAGCCAGGTGGCAGCGATCTCGAGTGTGGAGCGCTGCACGCGGGCAGGTTCACCCACCTTGATGAGGGCGTGGTAGTCGGCCAGGAAGTAGAAGCTCTCCACTTCGGCCAGCCGGCTGGCGCGCACGGTGGGGCGAATGGCGCCCACGTAGTTGCCCAGGTGCGGGGTGCCCGAAGTGGTGATGCCGGTGAGGACGCGTTGGGTTTTCATGAACGGGTTCAGGTCAGAGCAGCAACATGCGGACGGGCGTGAGCAGCGTTTCGATGGCGCTGCCGGTGAGCATCATGAGCGGGCGCAGCCAGAGGTTGCCCACCACGCCGGTGATGACCAGCGCCATGACGATGAAAAAGCCCCAGGGTTCAATGCGGGACACCAGCTCGGCCTGTTTCCAGGGCAACAGGCCGACCAGGATGCGGCCACCGTCCAGCGGGGGCAGGGGAAAAAGATTGAAGGCGAACATCACCAGATTGACCAGCAGACCGGCCTGGCACATCTTGAGGAAGAAGGGTTCCTCAACGCCCGAGGACAGCAGCACATAGAACAGCACCGTCCAGCCGATCGCCTGCACGAGGTTGGCGCCCGGGCCGGCCAGCGCGACCCAGATCATGTCGCGCTTGGGGTTGCGCAGGCGTCCGAAATTCACCGGCACCGGTTTGGCGTAGCCGAACAGGAAAGCGCCCGATGTGGCGAAATACAGCAGAAGCGGCATCGCGATGGTGCCCACCGGGTCGATGTGCTTGATCGGGTTGAGGGTGATGCGCCCCAGCATCTCGGCCGTGTTGTCGCCAAAACGCTTCGCGGCGTAGCCGTGCGCCGCCTCGTGCAGCGTGATGGCGAACAGCACCGGGATGGCGTAGAGAGCAACGGTCTGAGCGATCTGGGCGAAATCCATGGGGTGGGGCTGCGTCGGGCAAACGCGTATTGTCCCAGAGCGCGCGGCTAGAGGCCGAGCGCTGCCAGCGAGCCCTGGCCGGTGCGCAGCACCTCGGGCTCGCCACCGGTGCCCATGGGCGTGAGATCGATCACCGTGGTGGGTTCGAGCGCGCAGGCTCCGGCGTCGATCACGCCGGCCAGATCGTGCTCGAGCAGGTCTCGAATTTCATGCGCGTCGTTCAATGGATCGGTTGCGCCCGGCAGGATCAGCGTGGTGGCCAGCAGCGGCGCGTTGTGCAGGGCCAGCAGGTCTTGCAGGGTCTTGTGCGCAGGCACCCGCAGGCCGATGGTCTTGCGCGAGGGATGGCTCAAGCGCCGCGGCACTTCCTTGCTGGCCTCCAGAATGAAGGTGTAGGGGCCGGGCGTGGCGAGCTTGAGCAGTCGAAACTGCCGGTTGTCGACGCGCGCGTAGCTGGCCAGTTCGCTCAAGTCACGGCAGAGCAGCGTGAGGTGGTGCTTGTCGTCGACCTGGCGAATGCGGCGCAGCCGATCGGCCGCAGCCTTGTCGTCAAGGTGGCACACCAGCGCGTAGCTCGAATCGGTGGGCACGGCCAGCACACCGCCGCGCTCGAGCAACTGCACCGCCTGCTTGAGCAGGCGGGGTTGCGGGTTCTCGGGATGGACGTCGAAGTACTGCGACATGGCCAGGCGTGGACCTACTGGATGCGCGACTCCAGCAGTTCCCAGACGGGCGTGACACTGCCTGGCAGGTCGGGCAGCGAACCCAGATCCGTGTGGCTCTCGTCGGGGCTGTGGAAGTCGCTGCCGCGTGAAGCGGCCAGATCGAATTCCTGGCAGTAGCCGGCGTACTTCACGTAGTCGGCCTGTCCATGGGCGCCGGTCATCACTTCCACGCCCCGCCCGCCGTGCGCCTTGAACTCGGTGAAGAGCGCGAATTCTTCGGTGGGCGTGAGCTTGTAGCGCCCGGGATGCGCGATCACCGCCACGCCGCCCGCATCCACGATCCAGCGCACGGCGTCGCCCAGCGAGGCCCAGCGGTGTGGCACGAAGCCGGGCTTGCCTTCGGTGATGTACTTGCGGAACACCTCGTTGGTTTCCTTGCAGACGCCAATCTCCACCAAGTAGCGGGCGAAGTGCGAACGCGAAATCAGCTCCGGGTTGCCCACGTATTTCAGGGCGCCTTCATAAACCCCCGGGATGCCCACCCGTGCAAGGTCGTCGCTCATCTCGCGTGCGCGCTCTTCGCGTCCGCCGCGCGTGGCGCGCAGGCCCGCCAGGAGGGCGTGATTTGAATGATCCATCCCCAGACCCACGATGTGCACTGTGATGCCCGCGAAGGTGACCGATATTTCGGTACCGGTGAGGTAGGGCAGGCCCACCTCACGTGCGGCGGCCATGGCGCGGTCCTGGCCGCTCAGCTCGTCGTGGTCGGTCAGCGCCCACAGTTCCACGCCATTGGCCTTGGCGCGCTGCGCCAGTGCCTCGGGTGTCAGGGTGCCGTCGGAGACCACGGAGTGGCAGTGGAGGTCGGCGTTGGTCAAGGTGTTCACTGGTGCATTTTAGGTTTTACTGGTTCACCCCGCTCGGCCGAGGCTACCCCGTGTTGCGCAGGCCAGCCGCAATGCCGTTGATCGAGATGTGAATGCCCCGCCGCACGCGCTCGTCCCGGTCGGCATGGTTTTCACCAGCCCGGTAGCGGCGCACCAGTTCCACCTGCAGGTGGTGAAGCGGATCGATGTAGGGAAAGCGGTGGCGCATGGAGCGCTGCAGCGCCGCGTTGTTCACCAGCCGTTGTTTCTCGCCGGTGATCAGCGCCAGCGCGCCGGCGGTGCGGTGCCACTCCGCCTCGATGGCTGAAAACACTTTGGTGCGCAGTCGCTTGTCGTCCACCAGTTCGGCGTAGCGGGAAGCCAGCGCCAGGTCGCTCTTGGCCAGCACCATGTCCATGTTGGAGAGCAAGGTGCTGAAAAATGGCCACTGCTTCACCATCTTCTGCAGCAGCGCCTTCTGCGCAGCCACGCCCTTGGGGCCATCGCGGTGCAGGAACGCGTGAACCGCCGATCCGAAGCCGTACCAGCCTGGCAGCGTGAGGCGGCACTGGCCCCAGCTGAAACCCCACGGAATGGCGCGCAGGTCCTCGATCTTCTGCGTGGCCTTGCGAGACGCGGGGCGCGAGCCGATGTTGAGTTCGGCGATTTCGCGGATGGGTGTGGCGGCGAAAAAATACTCGGCGAAGCGCGGGGTGTCGTACACCAGCGCGCGGTAGGCGGCCATGCTCTGGCGAGAGATCTCATCGGCGGCTTCAAGGAACGCTTTGGGTGCGGCGCGTGTGGGTTGCAGCAGCGTGGCCTCCAGCGTGGCGGCCACCAGTGTTTCGAGGTTGCGCCGGCCGATCTCGGGGTTCGCGTACTTCGATCCGATCACCTCGCCCTGCTCGGTCAGACGGATCTGCCCACGCACTGTGCCCGGGGGCTGCGCCAGAATCGCCTGAAAGCTGGGGCCTCCCCCTCGCCCCACCGTTCCGCCACGGCCGTGGAACATGCGGAGCTGAATGGGTTGTGGACTCGCCTTGTTGAGCGCATCGAAAAGTTCGACGAGGGCAATCTCGGCGCGGTAAAGCTCCCAGTTGCTGGTGAAGATGCCGCCATCCTTGTTGCTGTCGGAGTAGCCGAGCATGATGTCCTGCTCGCAATAGCCGTCGCTTGCGCCGCGTTGCACCATGGTGCGCACGCCGGGAAGCGCGTAATAGTCGCGCATGATGGGCGCCGCATTGCGCAGGTCTTCGATGGTCTCGAAGAGCGGGACCACGATCAGGTCGCACGTTGCGTCGGCGTCGAGTGTGCCGCGCAGGAGGCCTGCTTCCTTCTGCAGCAGCAGCACTTCAAGCAGATCGCTCACGGTCTCGGTGTGGCTGATGATGGCGTGGCGGATGGCCTGGGCGCCAAACCGCTGGCGTCCGCTGCGCGCGTTGTCGAAGATGGCGAGTTCACCCAGCGTGTGCGCCGAGTAGGCAACGCCGGGCACGCGCAGCGGCCGCGCGTCGTTGAGCTGGCGCAGCAGCAAGGCGCGCTTGCCCGCTTCGTCCAGCCCGGAGTAATTCGCCTCGATGCGGGCCACGGCGAGCAGTTCGGCAACCACTTCTTCGTGCTTGTCGGAACTCTGGCGCAGGTCCACGGTGGCGAGGTGAAAGCCAAACACCTGGACCGCGCGCATCAGCGGTGCCAGGCGCGCGCGGGCCAACGCTTCGCCGTGATGGGCCTTGAGCGAAGCCTCGATGGTGCGCAGGTCGGTCAGCAGTTCGTCGGCGCTGGTGTAGGGGTCTTGCGGTGCCACGGCGTGGCGCGCGGCCTCGCCGCCGGTGAGTGCTTTCAAGGTGGCGGCCAGCCGTGCGTACATGCCCGTGAGCGCGCGACGGTAGGGCTCGTCCTGGCGATGGGCGTTGGTGTCGGGGGAGCGCTCGGCCAGGGCTTTCATGGCCGGGCTCACGCTGGTGAGCATGGCCGATACCGAGAGCTCGGCGCCGAGGTGGTGCAGTTGCGTGAGGTGGTGACGCAACACCATTTCGGACTGGCTGTGCAGCGCCAGCTCCAGCGTCTGTGCCGTCACGTTGGGATTGCCGTCGCGGTCGCCTCCAATCCACTGGCCCATGCGAAGGAAGGGGGCGATGCTCGCGAACTGGCCGCCTTCGCCCAGGCCTTCTTCCAGCTCGCGGTACAGGCGCGGTATCTGGCTGAGGAAGGTGGCTTCGTAGTAGCTCAGTGCATTCTCGATCTCGTCGGCCACTGTGAGCTTGGTAAAGCGCAGCAGGCGCGTCTGCCAGAGCTGGGTTACACGCGCGCGAATCTGCGCCTCGTTGTCGGTGCGCTCGCGCGGCAGGATGTCGTGCTCGTCGCGCTCGGCCAGCAGTCGGGCGATGGCGCGCTCGGCGTCCAGAATGCTCTTGCGTTGCACTTCGGTGGGGTGCGCCGTGAGCACCGGCGAGATGTGGCTTTGCGCCAGCGTCCGCACCACCTCGGCCTGTGTGATGCCGGCCTTGTGCAGGCGCTGCAGCGTGCGCGCCAGGCTGCCTTCCTGCAGGTCGCCGGCCCGCTCGTGCACCGCGCGGCGGCGAATGTGGTGGCGGTCTTCGGCGAGGTTGGCCAGATGGCTGAAGTACGTGAAGGCGCGGATCACGCTGACCGTCTGATCGCCGCTGAGGCCCTTGAGCAGCTTCTTGAGCGCCTTGTCGGCCGATTGGTCCGCGTGGCGCCGGAACGCCACTGAAAGCTGGCGGATCTGCTCGATCAGGTCGTAGGCGGCCTGGCCTTCCTGCTCGCGGATCACATCCCCCAGAATCCGGCCCAGCAGACGGATGTCTTCGATCAGCGGCTGGTCCTTGTCGGTGCGGTTGGGTGGGCGCGTCATGGGATTGGCGTTCAGTGGGGGTGGACCGGCGCTGCGGCAAACGGCCATGCTAGCATTCAAAAACACCCTTCCAGTTACCAGCTGGGTACGAGACCGCGCAAGGGTTTCGGCCCGGCAGACGCACCCTCTGCCCATGTCTTCAAGCGCTGCCCCACTGGCCATCACCATCGCCACCCGTGAGAGCCGGCTTGCTCTCTGGCAGGCCGAGCACGTCAAGGCGTTGCTCGAAGGCCTGGGCCACCGCGTGACCTTGCTGGGCATGACCACGCTGGGCGACCAGATTCTCGACCGCAGCCTGTCCAAGGTGGGCGGCAAGGGTTTGTTCGTCAAGGAACTCGAAGTGGCACTGGAGGAAGGGCGCGCCGATATCGCCGTGCATTCGCTCAAGGACGTGCCCATGGACCTGCCGGCCGGCTTTGCACTCGCTTGCGTGATGGAGCGCGAAGACCCGCGCGACGCGTGGGTGTCACCGCATTGCGCGGGCCTGGCCGATCTGCCAGCCAATGGGGTCGTGGGCACCTCCAGCCTGCGTCGACTGGTGCTGCTGCGCGAAGCGCTGGACCAGGCCGGCCGCAGCGACGTGCGCATCGAACCCCTGCGCGGCAACCTCGACACGCGCCTTCGCAAGCTCGATGAAGGCCAGTACCACGCCATCGTGCTTGCCGCCGCCGGGCTCAAGCGTCTCGGGCTGTCGGCGCGCATTCGCCACATCTTCGAGCCCACCGAATCGCTGCCGGCGGCGGGGCAGGGGGCGCTGGGCATCGAGGTGCGTGCCGACCGCTCAGACCTGCTGGCCGCGCTGGCGCCCCTGGCGCATGCGCCCACATGGCAGCGCGTGGCGGCCGAGCGCACGGTCTCGCGCGCCATGGGCGGCAGTTGTTCGATGCCGCTGGCGGCATACGCCGATTGGGACGTCGCTGGCCAACTGCGCCTGCAGGCTGCCTGGGGCGATCCCGATGGGCGGCACGCGCTGGTGCGGGTGGCGGGCGAAGCCACCGTGCGCTCGCTGGCGGACGCCGAAGCACTCGGGCAGCGGGTGGCCGGCGACTTGCGCCAGGCCGGCGCAAAACCGCCGCTGGCGGAGGCCTGATTTCTTGACACCCGCTCCGCGCCCGGCGGCCGACGCGCGTCGGCTGGATCGACTCATCGTCACGCGCCCTGCGCCAGAGGCCGAAACCTGGGTGAAGGCCCTGCGCGAGCAGGGGTGGCCGGCCGAAGCCCTGCCGTTGATCCACATCGGCGAGCCCGAATCGCCGGATGAGAAAGAGGGCCTTCGCCACTGGCGCGCCCATTGGCCGCAGGCCGATGCCATTCTTTTTGTGAGCGGGGCGGCGGTCAACCACTTCTTCGCCACCGGCGTGGCACCCCCGCCCATTGCCCATCTGCGCACCCGCTTCTGGGCGCCAGGGCCGGGCACCGCACGCTTGCTGGCTCAGGCCCTCGAATCCCTTGGGATCGACACCGCTCGGATCGACACGCCGACGGTCGACTCGGCGCAGTTTGATTCCGAACACCTGTGGCCGCTGGTGGCTTCGCAGGTGGGGCCCGGTCGCCTGGTGCTGATCGTGCGCGGCGCCTCGCGCGGCTCCTTGTCCGCCTCAGGCACCAGCGACCAAGCGGGTGCGGCGGCCGGGGGCGAAGTGGCTGGCAATGGACGCGACTGGCTGATTCAGCAGTGCCTGGCGCTCGGCGCTCGGGTCGAGGGTTGTGTGGCCTATGCGCGTTGCCCCCCGAAGTTCACGCCCAACGACGAGGCGCTGGTTCGCGCCGCCAGCGACGCTGGCAGCGCCTGGCTGTTCAGCAGTTCCGAAGCGCTGCTGCCGTTGCGCGCCCTCACCCCCGCGCCCGACTGGTCGAGCGCCAGTGCGCTGGTCACGCACCCGCGCATCGGCGAGAACGCGAGAGAGGCCGGATTCGGCCGGGTGCTTGTGACACGGCCTGCGCTGAGTGATGTGTTGCGCGCCCTAGAATCGGCGTGGTACCGACCATGAGCGCATCTCTTCCTGACCCCTCCACGCCCTCGCCAGCCGAACCCGCTGTCGTTCGCCCCGCCGCGCCAGTCGCGCCTCCGCCGCCCTCTCCGCCTCGCGCGGGTCGGGGCCTGGCATTGGTTGGCGTGACGCTGGCGGTGCTGGCGCTCGTGCTGGGCGGGCTGCTCTGGCAGAAGTTCAACCTGACCCAGCAGGAGATGGCCCGCCGCGCGCAGGATTCCGCCACGCTGGCCGGTGACGCGCGGCGCTACGCCGAACAGGCCGAGGCGCTCACGCAAGAACTGCAAGCACGGCTCGCGGTGGCCGAACTGCGCCTGTCCGAGGTGAGCCTGCAGCGCAGCCAGCTCGAAGAACTCATGCTCTCGCTCTCGCGCTCGCGCGACGACAACCTCGTGCAGGACCTGGAATCGGCAGTGCGTCTGGCGCAGCAGCACGCCCAGCTCACCGGCAGCGCACAGCCCCTCATCTCGGCCCTTCAAGCCGCCGATCAGCGCATTGCGCGCGCGGCCCAACCCCGGCTGAACCCGGTGCAACGCGCCATCGCGCGCGACATCGAACGCATCCGTGGTGCCGCGCTGGCCGACATCCCCTCGCTCGTCCAGCAGCTCGACGAACTGGCGCGACAGATCGACGACTGGCCGTTGCTCAACCAGGTGGGCCCCGGCCACCCGGTGACCGCGCCGAAGACCAGAGTTCGCAAAGCTGCGCCTGCTGCACCCGCACCCGTTGCCGCGCCGGCTCCCGCCGAACCTGCACTGGAAGGCAGCTCCGCTGGTGCCACCGAAGATGGCGCTGCAGCGGGTTGGGGCACACGCCTGTCGGTTTGGTGGACGGGCCTGTGGGAGCGCATCGTGGCCGACGTTTCGCGCAGCAGCCGCGAGCTCGTTCGCGTGAGCCGCATCGACCGCCCGGAGGCGATCCTGCTCGCGCCCGATCAGGCGTTGTTCCTGCGGGAGAACCTCAAGCTCAAGCTGCTCAATGCGCGCCTCGGTCTGCTGGCGCGCCACATGCGGTCCAGTCAGGCCGACCTGATCGCCGTCGAGTCGGCGCTCGCCCGTTATTTCGACACCTCGGCGGCGCCCATCGCGCAGGCTCAGTCCACCCTGGGTCGGCTGCGCAAGGAGCTTGTCGAGAGCGACCTGCCACGTCCGGAAGAAACGTTGGCGGCGCTGAACGCAGCCGCTGGAGGCCGCTGATGGCCGCCCGTTTCGGCGGTGCCATGCGCAGCGTGTTCTGGCTGCTTGCACTGGCGGCCCTGGCGGTGGCGCTCGCCCTGCTCGTGGGCCACAACGACGCCACACTCACGCTGTTCTGGTCTCCGTACCGGTTCGACGTCTCGTTCAACTTCGCCATCTTTTGTCTGATCGTCGGCTTCGTGCTTTTGTACGTGGCCATGCGTGCCTTTGCGTTGCTGCGCGACCTGCCTGTGCAGGCGCAGCGGTGGCGCAGCCAGCAGGTCGAGCGCGTGGTGGTAGGGCATGTGCTGGATGCGCTCTCGCACCAGCTCGCCGGGCGTTTCGTGCGGGCCCAGTCTGCCGCGCAGCAGGCGGTGGATCAGCTCCGATCCGTGCCATCCGGGCAGTGGCCGCGCCGCGACCAGATGCAGTTGCTCGCCCACCTGCTGGTGGCCGAGAGCGCGCAGTCGCTTCAGAACCGCGAGCGCCGCGATGAGAACCTGCAGGCCGCGCTCAGTCCCAAGCTGGCCCGCAGCGCACCCGATGCCCACGAAGGCGTGCTGCTGCGCGCCGTGCGCTGGGCCGTCGAAGACCGCGATGGTGAAGCGGCACGCAGCCGTCTGGCTGAACTGCCCCAGGGTGCTGCAAGGCGCATCGTTGCGCTGCGCCTGAAGTTGCGCATTGCGCGGCTGGGTGGCGCCGCAGGCGAGGCCCTGGAAACTGCACGCCTGCTGGCCAAGCACCGCGCCTTTTCTCCCGAAGCCTCACGCAGCATCGTGCGCGGGCTGGCCCTCGATGCCTTGAGTGAGGCACACGATCTGGCCCAGCTCGATGCGTTCTGGAATGGTCTGGACGCCGACGAGCGCACGATGCCCGAGCTCGCGCTGGCGGCCGCCCGGCGCGCCAACCAGCTGGTGGCGGGCATGCGCGCCGATGGCAGCGAACCGGAACGGCTGTCGGGCTTGCAACGCGTGCGCGCCTGGCTCGACCCACTGTGGCCGGGCTTTGACGCACTCGATCCCGTCCAGCAGCGCCACATGGTGATGGCCCTGGAACCTGGGCTGGACCAGCTCGACGCGCCCGGGCTGGCGCAACTGGAGCAGCTCCAGCGCCAGATGCCTCAGAACCCCAATCTGCAATACCTGGCGGGCCAGGCCTGCCTGCGCCGACAGCTCTGGGGCAAGGCCGCCCAGATGCTCGGCCAGGCCAGCCACAGCCTGCGCGACCCCGATCTGCTGCGCCGCACCTGGCGGGGGCTGGCGCAACTGGCCGAAGAGCGTGGTGACGCAGACGCAGCACAAGCCGCGTGGAAGCAGGCGGCGCTGCTGGACTGATCAGGCAAGTGCACAAAGAAAAAGCCGGTCGGAAATCCGACCGGCTTTTTCTTGTGCGAGTCTCAGTGCAGAGACTGCCTGGAAGCGTTACCCCTCAAAGGGAAGCGTCATGTTGCGCAGGTCCTTGCGTGTTTCCACCAGCACCAGCGGGCCTTCGTCGATCACCACCGGCGGCTGGGGTTCGCGCGGTACGTGGATCGGCTTGGGTTCTGCGGCGATGGCAGCCTGCACCTGTGCAACCTTCTGTTGATCCGAATTGACCCACTCCAGGCCACTGGCCTGTGCCACTTGCTGGAGTTCGTCGATCGACAGCGCATAAGCCTGCACCTTGGGCAGCGCACGCGCGGCAGCCGGGGCTGCAGCAGGCGCCTGCGCGACCACTGGCGCCGGGGCCGGGCGCGGTGCCACTGGTGCGGGCGCGGGCTTGGGTGGAGCTGCCACCTCGATCGGCGCGGCCGCTTCCACGGGCGGAACGGGCAGAACGTGCGAAGTCACCGGAGCCACGGGTGCAGTTTGAGTACGCGCGGTTTCGGGAACGTTGCTCGGTGTCTCCCGGTTGGCGGGCGTTTCGTCCTGCGCCGGCAGGCTGAAGTAGCTGCGCACCGGGGCTTCCTGGGCCGCAGCCTCGGCTTCATCGGCTGGCGAGCTGTACGCCATGGGCTGGGTCACGGGCGCGTCGAGACTGGCTTCAGGTGCCGCCTCGCCGTCACGCGGTGCGCGCTCGCGGCGGTCACGGCCATAACGATCGCGGTTGCGGTTGCGGCCGGAGCGTGGTGCGCCCGCTTCGCCTTCGCCTTCACGGGGCATGCTGTCCGCAGCGCTGTCCACACCGGCTTCATTGGGGGCCGCGTCTGTGGACTCGGGGCGGGCGGTGCCGTCCTGGCCCTCGGCGCCACCCTGGCGGCGGCGATTGTCGTTGCGTGGACGGCGCTCGCGGCGCTGGCCTTCGGCCTGCTCGGGTGCCTGCGCCTCGCCTGCCGGAGCGCCTACTTGCAACGCTGTCGCGACGGCACCGTTGGTGTCCATCGGTGCCGCATCGCGGCGACCCTCGCCGCGACCTTCACGGCGGTTGCGGCCTTCGCCACGGCCTTCACCTCGGCCCTCGCCACGGTTGTCGTTCCGGTTCTCGTTGCGCCCCTCAGGACGCGGCTCGCCACGCCGGCCATCACCGCGGCCTTCGCTACGACCTTCGCTGCGACCCTCCACACGGCCTTCGCCACGTCCTTCCACCGGGCGGCCTTCGCCGCCACGACCGTTGCGGTTGCCTTCGCGGCCTTCGCGCGATCCACGGCCTTCGGAGCCATTGCGGCCACCGCGACCCCGGCCATCGCGACCACCTTCACGGCGGCCGTCGGGGCGTTCTTCTCGCGCACCGGTCTTGCCGGGGGCGGGGGACGTCACGATCGGCGCAGCAGGCTTGGCCGGTGCCGTTTCGGCGCCGAACAGGCTCTTGAGCCAGCCGAAGAAACCCTTCTCGGCGGGCGCGGGAGCGGGCGCCACCGGTGCTGGCTTCGACACCACGGGCGCGGCCGCAGCGGCCACCGGCGCAGCGATCGGCTCGGGGCGCGGCGCGGCCACCGGTGCAGGACCATCGGGCAGCACGCCCTTGATCACGGGCTCCTGCTTGTTCGTGCGTTCCTGGCTGCGGCGCGTGAAGCTGGCCACGTCGTCCACTTCCTCGGCCATCTTGTAGCTGGCGTCCAGGTTGTCCAGGCGCGGGTCGTCGTGCTTCAGGCGTTCCAGCTTGTAGTTGGGCGTGTCGAGCGACTTGTTGGGCACCAGCAGCACGCTGATGCGCTGCTTGAGTTCGATCTTGGTGATCTCGGTGCGCTTTTCGTTGAGCAGGAAGCTGGCCACTTCAACCGGCACCTGCACCAGCACGGCGGCCGTGCTGTCCTTGAGCGACTCTTCCTGAATGATGCGCAGGATCTGCAGGGCCGAGCTTTCGGTGTCGCGGATGTGGCCGGAGCCACCGCAACGCGGGCAGGGGATGGACGCGCCTTCATTGAGCGCAGGCTTCAGGCGCTGGCGGCTCATTTCAAGCAGGCCGAACTTGCTGATGGCGCCGAACTGCACGCGCGCACGGTCCTGGCGCAGCGCGTCGCGCAGGCGGTTTTCCACTTCGCGCCGGTTCTTCGACTCTTCCATGTCGATGAAGTCGATCACGATCAGGCCGCCGAGGTCGCGCAGGCGGGCCTGGCGCGCCACTTCGTCGGCGGCTTCCAGGTTGGTGCGGGTCGCGGTTTCCTCGATGTCGCCGCCCTTGATGGCGCGCGCCGAGTTCACATCCACCGCCACCAGCGCTTCGGTCTGGTCGATCACGATGGCGCCGCCCGAAGGCAGGTTCACGGTGCGGCTGTAGGCGGTTTCGATCTGGTGCTCGATCTGGAAGCGCGAGAACAGCGGTGCGTCGTCGCGGTAGCGCTTCACGCGGTGCCCGTGCTCGGGCATAACGTGGCTCATGAACTGGTGCGCCTGCTCGAAGATGTCGTCGGTGTCGATCAGGATCTCGCCGATGTCGCTGTTGAAGTAGTCGCGGATTGCGCGGATCACCAGGCTCGATTCCTGGTAGATCAGGTAGGCGCCCTTGCCGCCTTGTGCGGCGCCGTCAATGGCGTTCCACAGCTTGAGCAGGTAGTTCAGGTCCCACTGCAGCTCGGGCGCGTCGCGGCCGATGCCGGCGGTGCGCGCGATGATGCTCATGCCGTTGGGGTATTCGAGCTGGTCGAGTGCCTGCTTGAGTTCCTGGCGGTCTTCGCCTTCAATGCGCCGGCTCACGCCGCCGCCGCGCGGGTTGTTCGGCATCAGCACCACGTAGCGGCCGGCCAGGCTCACAAACGTGGTGAGGGCTGCGCCCTTGTTGCCGCGCTCTTCCTTTTCCACCTGCACCAGCAGTTCCTGGCCCTCGCGGATCACATCGTTGATGCGCGCCTGGTTGACCGAGACGCCCGCGGTGAAGTACTGGCGCGAGATTTCCTTGAACGGGAGGAAGCCGTGGCGTTCTTCGCCGTAGTCGACGAAGCAGGCCTCCAGCGAGGGTTCCACGCGGGTGACCACGGCTTTGTAGATGTTGCCCTTGCGCTGTTCGCGCCCTTCGATTTCGATTTCGTAGTCGAGCAGTTTTTGCCCGTCCACGATCGCCAGGCGGCGCTCTTCGGCCTGCGTGGCGTTGATCAACATGCGTTTCATGATGTGTTTTCCTTCGTTCCAGCACACAACAGCGCCCGGGCCTTGGGCCCGAAGCGCCAACTCGCCGTGAACCAGCGGGAAAAGCGAACGAAGGGAGGAATTGCCGGAGAGCCGTTGACCCGCGGTTCGCGGGAGGCGTTCGACACAGGCGGGCACCGGGGTGCCGCGCGTCGAACCGCCGGGTCAGGGCGTAGGCGCGTGGAGTTGGGTGAACAGGGATGGCTCGATGGCTGTCAACGACATGGATCTGGCCGGTCTCACTCTGGTTTCACTTGTGTCCTCACCCAGCCTCATTCCGGGGCTGGGCGATTGGGGTATTCCGTATTCGGGTTCGCATTTTCTTCAGCGGATTCGCCCGCAGCTTCGACCGATCCGACGCCTTGCCTGGATTCACGCTGAAATGCGTCAGGCAGTGGCGCCAGACCCGGGTGCTGAGGGTGGCAACCAACCCGCGTCTGGCCTCTTGCCCGGCAAGATCAGGCCTTTGCCCACAGTGACTGGCTTAAACTCAAAGCAAATCAATCACTTACGGCACACGACGGGTGTGGCGCATTATAGTCAGCTCCCCGCCCCTTGTGGTGGCCTAATTCCGCAACATGTCCAGCCAGTCGCCCCCTGCGGAAGTCCGACTCATCACGGTCGACGAAGAGTCGGCCGGTCAGCGTCTGGACAATTTCCTTATTCGCATGCTCAAGGGCGTGCCCAAATCGCACATCTACCGCATCATCCGATCCGGTGAAGTGCGCCGCAACAAAGGGCGCGTGGGAGCCGATGACCGCGTGGCCACAGGCGACACGCTTCGCATTCCACCTATTCGCCTTTCTGAGCGCGCAGAAGAAAAGGCAGCCAATCCGGCGCCTCCGCGCGAATTCCCCCTGATCCACGAGGACGATGCTTTTCTGGCAATCGACAAGCCCGCTGGCGTGGCGGTACATGGTGGTAGCGGCGTGAGTTTTGGCGTGATCGAGCAAATCCGCCAGGCGCGCCCGCAGGCTCGCTTCCTCGAATTGGTCCATCGGCTCGACCGTGAAACGAGCGGCATCTTGCTGATTGCCAAGAAGAAGAGTGCGCTCACGGCATTGCAGGACCAATTTCGCGATCGTTCCACCGGCAAGACCTATCTGGCTCTGGTCAAAGGCAACTGGCCAGCCCGGCTCAAGGTGCTCGACCAGCCCTTGCACAAGTTTCTGCTGCCGGACGGAGAACGGCGTGTGAAGGTCACCACCCGCGAGGACCCCGAGGGCATGCGCTCCGTGACGCTGGTGAAGGTGGCCACCCGGCTGCAGGCGCCGGGCGCGCTCGCTGCTGCGTCGCCTGAAGGATTCACGTTGCTGGAGGTCACCATCAAGACCGGGCGTACCCACCAGATCCGCGTGCATCTGGCCAGCGCGGGCTTTCCGATTGCAGGCGACGACAAATACGGTGACTTTGAACTGAATCGGCAATTGCCTCGCGCAGGATTGAAGCGCATGTTTCTGCATGCCTGGCGTCTGGCATTGGTGCATCCCCTCACATCGGCGCCAATCGAGTTACAAACTGAATTGCCTTCAGAGCTGCAAGACTGGGTGAAATCGCTGAAACCTCATTAGAATTCGGCTTGCATCGTTGGGATGCAATCGATAATAACTGCAGCGAAACCAGAAAAAGGACCTTCCAAATGGCAACGTATTCCGAACTGATGGCGCAAGCCCAAAACCTCATGGCGCAAGCCGAGCAGGCTCGCAAGAATGAAATCTCGTCCGTGATTGCAGACATCAAGGCCAAGATGAAGCAATTCGGCATTACCGCCGCCGATCTGGGCGCCAGCACGGGTGGCGGCAAGAAGGCCGGCAAATCCAAATCGGGTGCACCTGCCAAATACCGCGGCCCCAATGGCGAACTCTGGGCAGGTGGCCCGGGCCGCAAGCCCGAGTGGGTGCGCACGGTCATCGCCTCCGGCAAGAGCCTGGACAGCTACCTCATCTGAGGCGGCATTCCTCCCCCTGTTCAAGGCCCGCCTCTGGCGGGCCTTCTCTTTGGTAACCTCAGCGGCATGTATCGAATACTCATCGTCTGCATGGGCAACATCTGCCGGTCACCTTTGGCCGAGAGCGTGATGCACGCCGAACTGAGGCGCCTGCAACTGACCAACGTGGTGGAGGTGGACTCGGCCGGCACCTATGCAGGACGTCAGGGCGAAAAGGCGGATTCGCGCGCCATCGAGGTGGCCAGGGCGCGCGGCTACCGACAGATCGACGAGCAGCGCGCAAGGCGTGTGCAGCCGGAGGATTTCGAGACCTTCGACCTGATTCTGGCCATGGACCGGCTGAACCTTGCGCACCTCGAGCGGGAATGCCCGCCGGCGCATCGACACAAGCTGCATCTGTTTCTGGCGTACGCTGGCATCGACGAGCCGGGCGAAGTGCCCGACCCTTACTACGGGAACATGGATGGCTTCTCGGTGGTGATGGCCTTGTGCGAACAAGGCGGCCGGGGCGTGCTCCAGCGCGTGGCGCAGGAGCGCGTCGCCTCCGGCGTCACTGCCAGATAACTTTTTTGCCTGACGATTCCCACGCCTCGTAGTTCTTCGCGTAAAGGTCTTCGATGCGGTTGCGCTTGACCTTGAAGGTCGGCGTGATGATGTCGTTGTCCACCGTCCACGCCGTGGTGACGACCACCAGGCATTGCAGTTGTTCGTGCGGGTCGAGCGTGGCGTTGATGGACTTGAGGTGGCTGGCGAGCGAAGTTTCAAGTTCGGTGCGTGCGCCGGCATCGGCCACTCGAGCGACGGCATCGGCGTTGAGCATCAAGATGCCCAGCGGCTGGCCGAGGTTGGCGCCGGTGACCACGCAGGCCTCCACCGCATCGTGCATGACCAGCTTGTCTTCGATCGGCGCGGGCGCCACGTATTTGCCCTTGCCGGTCTTGAACAGATCCTTCACACGACCCGTGATGCGAAGCAGGCCTTGCCCGTCGATGCTGCCCTTGTCGCCGGTCTTCAGCCAGCCGTCGTCGGTGAAGCACTCGCGGCTTTTCTCGGGCTCCTTGTAGTAGCCCATCATCAGCGCCTGGCTGAGCATCTGTACTTCTCCAGTCTGCGGATCCAGGCGCTGTTGCACACCCTCGTACACCGGGCCCACCGTGCCTTGCTGGTTCTTGCCGGGTTCGGTGATGTGGGAGAGCGCCAGGTTCTCCGTCATGCCATAGCCTTCGTTGATGTGCAGGCCCAGCTTGCTGTACCACTGGAGCAGCGCAACCGGCATGGGAGCCGCGCCACCCGCGGCGAACTTGCATTGGTCCAGCCCGAGCGCTTTCATCACCTTCTTGCGCACAATGCCGCCCAGTATGGGAATACCCAGCAGGCGGTTGAGCTTGGCCGGCGGCATCTTGTGGTGAATGCCTTGCTGGAACTTCACCCACAGGCGCGGCACCGAGAAGAAGATGGTGGGGCGCGAGCGTTGCAAATCGGCGGTGAAGGTTTCGAGCGATTCGGCGAAGTACACGTGCATGCCGGTGCGCAGCCAGCCGTGTTCGACCAGCATGCGCTCCACCACATGGGCGAGCGGCAGGTAAGACAGCATTCGGTCTTCGCCCGACATGGGGATGCGTTTCAGGCCGGCGTCGAGCGCCCAGGCGAAGTTGCCGAAGCTGTGCATCACGCCCTTGGGCATGCCGGTGGTGCCGGAGGTGTAGATGAGCGTGGCAAGGTCGTTGGCCGGGCGCACCGGCTGGCCTTGCAGCGGTGCGTTGCGCGCGCAGATGGCGTCCCAACCTTCGTAGTTCTTCAAGGCATCGTCGGGCGAGAGCGCGTAGCTGATGCACGGCAGGCCAGCAGGCACACCGGGCTTCATGCCCTCCCAGCCGTCCAGCTTGCCCACAAAGCAGGCTTTGGCTTCGCTGTGCGTGAGGATCTGCCGCACCGTTTCGGCCGCCAGGGTGGGATAGAGCGGCACCGACACGTGGCCGGCCATCCAGATGGCCAGGTCGCTCATCATCCACCAGGCGCAGTTCTTTGAAAGAATGGCGACCTTTGAGCCGGGCTCCCAGCCCTGTGACTGGAGGTGCGTGGCCATGCGCCGCACCTGTTCGCCGATCTGACCCCAGGTGAAATCCTGCACCGCGCCGCCCCCCATGGGCTGCGTGAGGGCCACGCGGTTGGGGGCTGTTTTTTCCCAGTGGTACAGGCGTTGCAGGGCCAACAGTTCAGGTGCGATCTGGCTCATGTGTTTTGTCTCCGTTTTGAATGCGAACAGGCGAATCTACCCCGCGCGGGCCAAGCTGTTTAGAGGGGTTTACCTGCAAGCTGCCCAGAGCCTTCATCGGTGAAGCGCACCGCCAGGCTGGTGAGTGGCGTTGAAAAACGGGCGCGCCAATGCTCGCCCGCCGTTACCGGCCACGCGTCCGTCCAGGTGCCGGTGGTGACCACATCGCCCGCCTGCAGATCGGGTGCACCCGGGCAGGCACGCAGTGTCTTGACGAAATCGAGCAGGGCCCGCAGCGGGCTGTCGAGCACATTCGCGCCGCGGCCTTGCTCCACCGTGGCGTCGCCCTTCTGCAGGGCGACCTCTGCGCTGGCGAGCAACGCGTCGAGCGCGAGAGCGTTGCCAGCCAGCTCAGCCACCGGCGTGCGCCGGCCCACCAGCAGGCGCGCGTGCAAGGCGCCGTCGGCCACCGTGTCCGCCGGCAAAAACTTCCAGCCCGGCAGGTGCGACTGCACCACCTCGAACCCGGGCGCCACCCAATCAATGGCCTCAAACAACTGCTCCAGCGTTGCGTCGCGCACGGGTGTGGCTTTCATGCCGAACACAATCTCGGGCTCCAGGCGCGGCTGGCACGTGTGCGCTAGCCCCACGGTGCCTTCACCGTCGCAGAACGTGAGCGTGGTGTTCCACACGGTGCCCCAGATCGGCGCGAAGACGTTGTAGCGCGGCCAGATGTTGCGGTTGGTGAAGCCCACCTTGAAGCCGCGCGGTTGCTCTCCGCGCGCCATGCGAAGTTGCCTGACTTCGAGTTGCCGTGCATACGCGGTGTCCAGGTCGAACGCGGGGTCGGTGGTGATCGGCGCAGGCCAGAGGCTGCCCTGATCCAGGTGGTCGATGAGGGTTTGGGGTGTCATGGGCGGCATCATATTCACGCGGTGTTTTTGGCGCGACCAAACAACTGGTGCACCTGTGCGCGGATCCACTGGTGGGCCGGGTCTCGTGCGGTGCTTTCGTGCCAGACCAGGCGCACTTCGTAGCTGGGCGCGGCGGCGCGCGGCAGTTCCCACACGCGCAGGTCGCGGCGCTGTCCCAGGTTGGCGGCGTACATCTGCGGCACGATGGTGAGCAGGTCGGTGTTGAGGGCGAGTTCGGGCAGGGCGCCGAAGTGGCGCGCGCGCAGCACGATGCGTTCGGAGAGCTTCATGCGCAGCAGCATCTTTTCCACACTGCCGTGAAAGGTGGCGGTGGGCGAGGCCACCACCAGCGAAGCCTCGCCGAGCTGGCGCGCGCTCAGTGTGCGGCCCACTTTCCCCGATTTTGGTCGCCAGTTGGTTGAGGTCAGGGCCACGTAGTGTTCGCGAAACAGAAGGTCGGAGCGCACCCCCCGGTGCCTCGGCTGCAGGATGCCGATGGCGAAGTCGATGTCGCGCGATTCGAGCGCGGCGGGCACGTCTTCGGCCGCCACCGACACATTGGTGAGGTGCGCCTGCGGCGCCTGCTGGCGCAGCGTGGCGGCCAGCTCCGGCAGGAACATGATTTCGCCCAGGTCCGACAAGGACAGGCGCCAGCGCATTTCGGCATGGGCGGGGTCGAACTGGTCGCGCGCCATCACCGCTGTTTCCAGCAACTGAAGTTGCCCCTGCACCTCGGGCGCCAGGCGTTCGCACAGACGCGTGGGCTTGAGCCCGCGCGGCGAGCGCACAAAGAGGTCGTCCTGAAAATACTCGCGCAGGCGCGCCAGCGCGTTGCTGGTGGCGGGCTGCGAGAGCGCCAGTGCCTTGCCGGCGGCGGTGACCGAGCCGCTGCGGTGGATGGCAACCAGCACGCGCAGCAGGTTCAGATCGAGTTGCCGGAAGTTCATCTCAAGGGCCTTGAAGTGGTCTAAGGGTTCACCCGAATTATCGGTTTCATGAATGTGCCACATCCGATCAATCCATTGGTCAGATGGGGATCGGTCGCCTAAATTCCCAAACATAACGACTGGAGACCCACGATTGGAACGTTCATTTCACAGCGAGATTGAAGCGCTGAAGCTCGGCAACGGCGAGACCTTCCACGGCGAGGGCATCCTGGCCGTGACCAAGGCCCTGCTCCAGTCGGGCGTGACCTATGTGGGCGGCTACCAGGGGTCTCCCATCTCGCACCTGCTCGATGTGATGGTGCAGGCCAAGCCCTACATGGACGAACTCGGCGTGCACGTGGAAGCCTGCACCAACGAGAGTTCGGCCGCCGCCATGCTGGCTGCCTCCATCATGTACCCGGTGCGCGGCGCGGTCACCTGGAAGTCGGTGGTGGGCACCAACGTGGCGTCCGACGCGCTCTCCAACCTCGCATCGCCCGGGGTGATGGGCGGCGCGCTCATCGTGGTCGGCGAAGACTACGGCGAAGGCGCCAGCGTGATCCAGGAACGCACGCACGCCTTCGCGCTCAAATCGGCGCTCTGGCTCATGGACCCGCGCCCCAACCTGCCCACCATCGTGCGCATGGTCGAAAAGGCTTTCGAGCTTTCCGAGGCCTCGAACACGCCGGTGATGATGGAGCTGCGCATTCGCGCCTGCCACGTGCAGGGCAGCTTTGTCGCCAGTGACAACATCGCGCCCGCCATTTCCAGCCGCCTGCTTCAGCAGGAAGCGGCGTCCTTCAGCTACGACCGGCTCTCCCACCCGCCATCCACCTTCCGGCACGAGAAGCACAAGTACGAAGTGCGCATGCCGGCGGCGCGAAAGTTCATTGCCGAGGCTGGACTCAACGAACTGTTCGACGGCGAGCATGCCGATGTCGGGCTGATCGTTCAGGGGGGTCTCTACAACACCACCATCCGTGCTCTGCAGCAGGCCGGCCTGGCCGACGCAAATGGCGACACGCGGCTCCCCATGCTGGTGCTCAACGTGGTGTATCCGCTGGTGCCCGAGCAGATCGCGGCGTTTGCTGCCAGCAAGCGCGCGGTGCTGGTGATCGAAGAAGGCCAGCCCGAATTCATCGAGCAGGAGATCGCCACGCTGCTGCGCCGCGCCGACCTGCAGACCCGCCTGCACGGCAAGGACCTGCTGCCCATGGGCGGCGAGTACACGGCCGAGCTCCTGCTCAAGGGCCTCGCCGAATTCGTCGATCGGCATGTGCCAGCGGTGGACACCTCGGCGGCGAAATCCTTCGGCACCGAGCTGGTGGAGGTGCGCCAGCGCGCGTTGGTCGAGCTGGGCGGTGGCGTGCCTGCGCGCCCGCCGAACTTCTGCACCGGCTGCCCCGAGCGACCGGTGTTTGCGGCGCTCAAGCTGGTCGAACGAGACGTGGGCAAGCTGCACATCTCCACCGACATCGGCTGCCATTCCTTCGCCACCTTCGAGCCGTTCTCGTTTGGCAATTCCATCCTCGGTTACGGCATGAGCATGGCGTCGAGTGCGGCAGTGAAGAACTTCTCCGCCAAGCGGCCGATTGCCATCATGGGCGACGGTGGCTTCTGGCACAACGGCTTGCTCTCGGGCGTGAGCTCGACCCTTCTCAACCAGGGCGATGGCGTGCTGGTGATCATGAAGAACGGCTACACCTCGGCCACCGGCACGCAGGAGACGATGTCTTCGCCGCTGTCCGAGGCCAAGCGGGTGGCCGAAGGGTCCAGCGCCACGGCCGACGAGATGACGATCGAGAACACGCTCAAGGGCATGGGCGTGAAATGGGTCAAGACGGTGCACAACTACCGCGTGTCGAAAGTGCGCGATCTGTTGAAGGAGGCGGTCAACTCGCCCTTCATGGGCTTGAAGGTGGTCATTGCCGAAGGCGAATGCCAGCTCGAGCGCCAGCGCCGTTTGAAACCGATTCGCGCCCGCCGACTGAAGGAAGGCCTGCGCACGGTGCGCACGCGCTACGGCGTGGACGAAGACACCTGCACCGGCGACCATTCGTGCATCCGCCTCTCGGGCTGTCCCACCCTCACCGTGAAACCATCGAGCGACCCGCTGCGCCGTGAACCGGTGGCACACGTCACCAACGGTTGCGTGGGTTGCGGCCTGTGCGGCGAAGTGGCCGATGCGGCCGTGCTCTGCCCGTCGTTCCACAAGATCGAGATCGTCACCCATCCGAGCTGGTGGGACCGCCTCACCGATCGATTCAACCGTTTCTTCATCGGCCTGCTGCAGCCGGCCTGATCCATGACGACTTCACAAGACAACGCCTACGGCATCCTGATCGCAGCGCTCGGCGGCGAAGGCGGCGGTGTGCTGGCCGACTGGCTGGTGCAGTGCGCCCGCATTCAAGGCCTGCCGGTGCAGGCCACCTCGGTGCCCGGGGTGGCGCAGCGCACCGGCGCCACCAGTTACTACATCGAGCTGTTGCGCCAGCCGCTGATCCGTGGCGACCGGCCTGTGTTCGGACTCACGCCCGTGGCCGGCCGCGTGGATGTGGTGGTGGCGAGTGAACTGCTGGAGGCCGCCCGCATGGTCGAGCGCGGCTTCGTCACCGATCGCACCACGCTGCTGGCGTCCACGCACCGCGTGTACACCACGCTGGAAAAGATGCACATGGCCGATGGCCGGCAGGACCCGAAACGCCTCGCCGACGCGGCGCGTGCGCTGGCGCGACAGACCGTGCTGTTCGACATGGAAGCGGTCACCGTGAAGACCGGCACTGTGATCTCGGCCGTGATGTTTGGCGCCCTGGCGGGTGCGGATGTGCTGCCCTGGCCGCGTGATGTGTGCGAGGCCGTGATCCACGCATCGGGCAAAGGCGTGCAGGCGAGTCTGGCGGGCTTCGCAGCGGCCTTCGATGAAGCGCGGCATCCCTCCCGTGTGGCCAGCGAAGTGGCACCCGACGCACAGCAGGTGCTCGCCGATGCCGGCCTGCCGGTTGGCGTGCGCGACGCGTGGGTCACGCGCCTGAAAACCTGGTCGCCCGCCGTGCAGACACTGGCCGCGCACGGCGCGCTGCGCTGCCGCGACTACCAGAACGACGCTTACGCCGTCCTTTTCCTGGACCACGTGCAAAGCCTGGTGATCGCGGGCACACCGGCGGCCGCTGAAGCGCTGGAAGAAGCCGTGCGCCATCTCGCGCTGTGGATGTGTTTTGAAGATGTGATCCGCGTCGCCGACCTCAAGACCCGCCGCAGCCGCTATGCCCGCGTGACCAGCGAAGCGCAGGCCCGAGATGGCGACATCGTGCGCGTCACCGAACACTTCAAGCCCGGCATCGACGAGGTGGCCGCCGTATTGCCGCGCTCGATGGGCGAGGGCCTGATGAAGCTCGCGCAGCGGCGCGGCTGGCTGGGCAAGGCGCACGTGAGCATGCATATCCGCTCCACCAGCCTGTGGGGTTACCTCATGCTTCGCAGCCTGGCGCGCTTGCGCCCGCTGCGACCGCGTTCCTTGCGCTTTGCGCAGGAACATGAAACGCTCGCTGCCTGGCTCGGTGCCATGGGCCAGGTGCTGCCGCAATCACCCGAGCTGGCGCTGGGGCTGGCGGGCCTGCCGCAGGTACTCAAGGGCTACGGCGACACGCAGGCCCGAGGTCGCCTGAATTACGCCCGTCTGTGGACGCAGCATGTGGCGCCCGCCCTCGCGGGAACGCTGGATGCGCACACCGCCGCCACCGCGCTACGCGATGCGCTCAAGGCGACACTGGCCGACCCCGAAGGCAAGCTCAACATCGCGCACCGGCCCGCTGCCGCTGGCAACCAACCCGTGTTCTGGGCCGAACGGCCCCGGCGCGACAAACCCGTTTCCCCCGCCGCATGAGCGCACGCCGCCTGCGATTCCTTCCAGAAGACCTCAACAGGAGACAAACATGAAAAAGACCTTCCAGCCCACGCTTCGTGCCATCGCCGTGGCGGCCCTGTTGCTGGGCGCTGCAGGCGCGCAGGCGCAGGACAAGCCGGCCGAACTCAAGTTCGCCCACTGGCTGCCCGCCTCGCACCCGCTGGCCAAACTCGGCTTCGAGCCCTGGGCCAAGTCGGTCGAAGCCGCGTCCAAGGGTTCGATCAAGGTGGCGCTGTTTCCTGCGCAGCAGCTCGGCAAGGCCGCCGACCATTACGACATGGCGCGCGACGGCATCGCCGACATGACCTGGGTGAACCCCGGCTACCAGGCCGGCCGCTTCCCAATCGTGGCCGCTGGTGAGTTGCCGTTCCTGATCGCCAAGCCGGGCCCTGGCTCCGCCGCGCTCGACCAGTGGTACCGCAAGTACGCCGCTGCCGAGATGAAGGACGTGAAGTTCTGCTTCGCGCACGTGCACGTGGGCACCTTCCACTCCAAGAAGCCCATCACCGAACCGGGCCAGCTCAAGGGCATGAAGATCCGCTCGGCCAACGGCACCGTGGCGCAGACCATGTCACTGCTGGGTGCGACCAACGTGCAGGTGTCTGCACCCGAATCGCGCGATGCGCTGGAAAAAGGCCTGGCCGACGCCATCACCTTCCCGTGGAATTCCATCGTCACCTTCGGCATCGACAAGGCGGTGAAGTTCCACAGCGACATGCGCCTCTACACCTCGGACTTCGTCTGGGTGATGAACAAGCCCTGGTACGACAAACTGGCCGCCGGTCAGAAAAAAGTGATTGACGACCACTGCAACAACGAGTGGGCCGGCAAGGTGGGTGGTGCCTGGGGCGACGAGGAAGACTCGGGCCAGGGCAAGCTGGAGAAGACTGCCGGCCACACCATCGTGCCGATCTCGCCCGCCCAACTCGACGTGTGGAAGAAGGCGGTGGAGCCGGTGTACACCCAGTGGGTGAAGGCGGCCGATGGCGCGGGCGTTCCTGGGCAGGCCGCGCTGGATGATCTGCGCAAGGAGCTGGCGGCGCGCAAGGCCTCCAACTGATGAGACGGCTGTTCTCGGCCATCGAAACGGTGGCCGCGCTCACCCTGCTGCTGGTGGCGGTGTTGACGGCGGGCAACGTGCTGGTGCGCTATGCGTTCAGCACGCAGATTCCCGACTGGTTCGACGGCTCGCAGATGCTCCAGGGCATTGCCATGTTCTGGGGCATTGCGCTAGCCACCTACTACGGCACGCACATCGGTGTGGACATCGTGTGGGAGCACCTGCAGCCCGCCGGCCAGCGACGCGTGGATCTGGTGGCCACCACCATCACGGCGGCCTTCATGATTCCGCTGGCCTGGATGGTGTGGGTGAAGGTGGCGGGCACGGGCAGCCAGGGCACGATGGACTTGCGGCTTCCGCTGCAGTGGTTCTACAGCGTGGCCGCGGTGGGTGCCACGGTGGCGGCGGTGCTGGCGGTGGTGCGGCTGGTGCACCTGTGGCAGGGCCGCGCGGCCGCGCCCGAGCCGCTGGAAGACGACGTGCCGGGAGCCGCCCATGGATCGTGATCTGGTGGCCCTGCTGGGCTTCGTCTCCATGTTCGGGCTCATGGCGCTGCGCGTGCCCATTGGCATTGCCATGGGCATCGCGGGCGTGGGTGGTTTTGCCGTGCTCTCAGGCACCAGGCCGGCGCTGAACCTGCTGGCCAACGTGCCGTTGTCGGTGCTCACCGACTACAACCTCAGCGTGATTCCCATGTTCATCCTGATGGGCGCCTTCGCCTCGCATTCCGGCATGAGCACCGAGCTGTTCAAGGCCGGCCGCGCCTGGCTCGGGCATCGGCGCGGCGGCCTGGCGCTGGCCTCCATCGCGGCCTGTGGCGGCTTCTCGGCCATCAACGGTTCTTCCGTGGCCACGGCGGCCACCATGACGCAGGTGGCGCTGCCGGAGATGCGCCGCGCCGGCTACAACGCCGGCTTTTCGGCTGGGCTCATTGCCGCCGGCGGCACGCTGGGCATCATGATCCCGCCCTCGGTGATCCTGGTGCTCTACGGCATCATGACCGAGACCGACATCACCAAACTCTTTGCGGCCGGCATCATCCCCGGCCTGATGGCGGTGGCGTTCTACAGTGCGGTGGTGGCGGTGGTGGCGCGGTTGCGGCCCGATGCCATGCCGCGTGGCGAGCGCCACGGCTGGGGCGAGCGCTTCGCTTCGCTGCGCGCCTTGTGGGCGGTGGTGGTGCTGTTCGTGTTTGTGCTCGGCGGCATCTATGGCGGCATCTTCACGGTGCAGGAAGCCGCCGGCGTGGGCGCCATCGGCACGCTGCTGATCGGCATGCTGCGCGGGCGGTTGCGCTGGCCGCAGATCCGCGCGGCGCTCATCGGCGCGCTGCGTGTGTCTTCGGCCATCATGATGATCGTGGTGGGGGCTTACCTGTTCGGCTATTTCCTCACCATCACCCAGTTCACGCAGAACGCGGTGGAGTTCCTGGTGCACCTGCCGGTGGGGCCCTATGGCGTGCTCGCGCTCATCATGGTGGGTTACCTCATTCTGGGGGCGGTGATGGACGAGCTCGCCATGATCCTGCTCACGGTGCCCATCGTGTTCCCGGCCATGATGCAGCTCGGCTTCGATCCGGTGTGGTTCGGTGTGATCGTGGTGATGGCGGTGACCTTTGGCATGATCTGCCCGCCCGTGGGGATGAACGTGTTCGTCATCAACTCGATTGCGCGCGACGTGCCACTGGGTTCGATCTACAAGGGCACCATGCCTTTCATTGCGGTGGACGTGCTGCGCCTGCTGATCCTGTGCGCGTTCCCGGCGATTTCCCTGTGGTTGCCGGGGTTCGTCGAGTAAAGGGCGCAGCGGTATGCTGCGTCCCATGAACACCACTTCCCTTGAACTGCTCGAACTCGTGAGCGGCGGCGACCCGGCCGCCACACCGGTTGCCTCCATCATCGTGCTGCACGGCCTCGGCGCCGATGGCAACGACTTCGTGCCCATTGCGCAGGAGCTCGACTTGAGCTCGGTGGGTCCCGTGCGCTTCGTCTTCCCCAGCGCGCCGGTGCGGCCGGTCTCGCTCAACGGCGGCTACCGCATGCGCGCTTGGTACGACATCTTTCCACCGCCGAGCCAGCCGGGCGCTGAGCGGCCTGAAGACGAGCCGGGTTTGCGCCAGGGCAGTGCGCTGGTGCAGGGATTGCTGGATCGCGAAGCGGCGCGCGGTGTGCCGGCCAGCCGCACCGTGCTCATGGGTTTTTCGCAAGGTTGTGCCATGACGCTCATGGCGGGCCTGCGCGCGCCACAGCGCCTGGCCGGGCTGGTGGGCCTCTCCGGTTATCTGCCGCTGGCCGGCACCACGGCGGCCGAACGCAGCGACGTCAACCGCGATGTGCCGATCTTTCTAGCGCACGGCAAGCACGACCCCGTGGTGGTGCTGGATCGCGGCGAGGCCACGCGCGATGTGCTGCAGTCCCTTGGTTACGACGTCGACTGGCACAGCTACCCGATGGAGCATTCGGTGTGCGCCGAGGAGGTGGAAGACCTCAACGACTGGTTGCTGCGCGTGCTGGTTCAGCCGGCCTGAAACAACCGCAGGAAACGAGCGTCCCCCGCGTAGGCCATGTTCACGCGCATGCGTGCGCGTTCGGAATGGCGGTCCGGGTAGAACACCGAGCCGGGTGAAATGAAGATGCCCTGCGCAGCAGCTCGCCGCACCAGACCGATCTCTGACTCGCGCTGCGGCAGTTCGACCCACGCGTAGTAGCCACCGGTGTAGGGCGAGAACAGCCGAAGCCCGGCACGCTCCATCGCCGGGATCGACTGGCGCTGTGCCGCATCGAGCCTCGCCTTGAGGCGCGTGAGGTGGCGGCGGTACTGGCCGCCATCGATCAGCTGGCTCACCACGCGCTCCACGAAGTCCGAGGTGGACACCAGCGTGACCATCTTGAGGTCGCACAAATCGTTGATGGTGGCGCTCGGTCCCGCGATGAAGCCCACGCGCAGGCCGGCCGACAGCGTCTTGGAAAAGCTGCTCACGTAGATCACGCGGTCGAGCTGGTCCAGTGCGGAGAGGCGCGGTGCGCTGGCGGGCATGAGATCGGCAAACGGGTCGTCTTCCACGATCTGCAGGTCGTGCTGTGCAGCGAGCTGCAGCAGCCGGTGCGCCTTCGCCAGCGAGAGCGAGCCGCCCGTGGGGTTGTGGGCCAGCGACTGCGTGAAGAACACCTTGGGCCGGTGCGCGGTGGCCAGCGTGTGCAGGGCTTCGAGATCCGGCCCGTCGGCCAGGCGCGGTACGCCCACCATGTCCACCTTGGCCAGCTTCAGTTTGCCGAACAACGGGTAGTAGCCAGGTGAGTCCACCAGCACCACGTCGCCCGGCTGCAGCAACTGGCGCACGATGAGGTCGAGCGCGTGGTTGGCGCCCTGGGTCAGCAGCACCTGGCGCGCGTCGGCCTGAATGGCGCGCTCGTGAAGCAGCCGCGCAATGGTCTGGCGCAGCGGCAGGTAACCCCACGGCGTGCCGTAGCCGTGTTCGAGCTGGTTCCAGGTGCTGGAGCGCACGCCGCGCAGGTGGCGGCCCAGCTCGGACCCTTCCATCCACGAGGCAGGCGGGCGGCCATCGCCCACGCGCACCTCGTAATGCTGTTCCAGCTGCTCACGCAACAGCGAGACCACGTCGACCGCCTCGCTCAGGTGCGCTGCCGGCGCCTGCGTGCGCGGCCCGGAGGCCTTGCGCGCGAAGTAGCCCGAGCCGGGTCGCGATTCGGCATAGCCGCGTGCGATCAGGCGGTTGTAGGCCTCCACCACGGTGTTGCGTGAAAGCGCTTCTTTGTCTGCGCAGTCGCGAATGGAGCGCAACCGCGTGCCGGCGGGCAGCAGGCCGTGGTCGATGGCCGATGCGATGCGCTTGACCAGCGCTTCCACCTTGGTGTCTGGTGAGGCGTTGTGGTCGGGAGAGTTCGGGGTCTCTTGCACGGCGCTGTCTCCATGAATTGATGGGTACGGTTTCTCCGTCCGTCACCAAACTGTACCTGTTGATGGTGGGACCCGTCGATACACTTTGCCGGTCGTCGCCCCAACCGGCGACACCACCGCCCGCCAGCCCGTGCGGGATGACCACAACCAGAATCGAATGGAGACAAACAGATGACCGAGAAAACCGTTGCGCGGCGCGCGATGCTCAAGTCCGCCCTGGCCGGGGCCGCTGTGGCGGGCCTTGCCGCGCCCAGGCTGGCGAGCGCCCAGTCCACCGTCACCTGGCGCATGCAGGCCTTGTGGGACGGCGGCACCACGCCGCAGAAATTTGAAGAGCAGTTCGTCGCGCGGGTGGCCGAGCTCACCGGCGGCCGCTTCAAGATCAACCTGTTCGCCGCCGGCCAGATCGTGCCGGCCGCGCAGGCCTTCGATGCCGTGCGCGGTGGCGCCTTTGAAATGATGAAGACCTTCGATGGCTACGAGGCCGGCAAGATTCCTTCGTTCGCCTTCACCAGCACGGTGCCCTTCGGCTTTGCCGAGCCCGATGAATACGAAGCCTGGTTCTACGAAAAGGGTGGTCTGGAGATGGCGCGCCAGGCCTATGCGCCGGCCGGCCTGCACTACATCGCCCCCACGGTGTACGGCCAGGAGCCGCTGCACTCCAAGGTGCCGGTGCGCAAGATTTCCGACCTGGCCGGCAAGAAGGGCCGCTTCGTGGGCCTCGCCTCTTCGGTCATGGGCGCGTTCGGCGTGGCGGTGACGCCGCTGCCCACCGGCGAGGTGTACTCCGCGCTCGACAAGGGCGTGATCGACATGGCGGACCGCGGTGACCTCACGGCCAACTTCGAAGCCGGCCTGGCAGAGGTGGCCAAGTTCGTCATCGTGCCCGGCTTCCACCAGCCCACCACCGCCACCGCCTATGTGGCCAACCGCGGGGCGCACGACAAGCTGCCGGCCGAGTTCAAGGCCGCGCTGGCGGTGGCCGCGCGCGAGGTGTCGGGTGCGCTGCGCCAGCGCATCGTGGTGAACGACGCCTCGGTGCTCGCGAAGTACCAGGCCAAGGGCTGCGAGATCATCCGCTTCAGCGCGGCCGACGTGGCCGCCGCGCGCCCCAAGGCCATCGAAGCCTGGCGCGCCGCCACCAAGGGCGATGCCCTGGCCGGCAAGATTCTGGACAGCCAGATCGCCTTCATGAAGGAACTGGGCCTGCTGGCCTGATCGCACGCGTCCCGCGCTGCCTGGGCGGTGCGGGGCGCTTTCGCTGGCCCTTCAAGGAAACCGGTATGCCCGCCTGGCTGTTGGCGGCCACTTCGGCCGTCACGCGCGTGAACCGCGCCATTTTTTACCTCACCGTGTGGCTCATGGCCATCGTGGTGCCCGTGATGCTTTACGAGGTGGTGCGCCGCTACCTCTTCAACGACCCCACCGTGTGGGCCATGGAGCTCGCGGTGCTGCTGTTCGGCCCGTACTTTCTGCTCGGTGGCCCGCACCTGCTGCACCTGCGTGGCCATGTCACGCTCGACCTGGTTCGCCAGCGGCTGAACCCGGTGTGGCAGCGCCGCATGGACCTGGTGAATTTCCCCGTGATCATCCTGTTCTGCGCCATCCTCATCTACTTCAGCTGGCCATCGGCCTGGAGCGCGTGGGAGTACCGCGAGACCAGCTTCTCGGCCTGGAACCCACCCATCTGGCCGGCCAAGGCGGTGGTGCCGCTCGCGCTGGTGCTCATGCTGCTGCAGGCGGTGGTGGAGTTGTGCCGTGTGTTCTACCGCACCGGTGGGGACGCGTCGGCGGTTGAGGGGGCGATGACGTGAGCCCGAACACCATCCTGCTGCTGATGTTCGGCAGCCTCACGCTCTTCATGCTCAGCGGTCTGCCGATCGCCTTCGTGCTCGGTGGCCTCTCGCTGCTGTTCATCGTCACGCTGTGGGAGCCCAGTGCCGTCATCGTGCTGGTGCTGCAGATCTACGACACCATGAAGTCGGAGGCGCTGCTGGCGATTCCGCTCTTCATCCTCATGGCCTGCATCCTGCAGCGCTCGGGCGTGATCGAAGACCTCTACAAAGCCATGGAGCTGTGGTTCGGCCGCCTGCGCGGCGGCCTGGCCATCGGCACCGTGATCATCTGCGTGGTGATGGCGGCCATGACCGGCGTGGTCGGTGCGGCGGTCACCGCCATGGGCATCCTCGCGCTGCCCGAGATGCTGCGGCGTGGCTACAAGCCCGAGCTCGCGCTGGGCACCATCTGCGCGTCGGGCACGCTGGGCATCCTCATTCCACCGTCGGTTCTCACCATCGTGTACGCGGTCACGGCGCAGGTCTCCATTGGCCAGATGCTGATCGCCGGCCTCATCCCGGGGCTGATCCTGGCCACGCTGTACATCGCCTACATCGTGGTGGTGGGCTGGCTCAAGCCCGAGTGGGTGCCGCTGGACCCGAGCACGCGCCAGGCGCCGCTGCGCGACAAGATCCTGGCGCTGAAGGCGCTGGTGTTTCCGAGCATGCTCATCGTGCTCATCCTCGGTTCCATCTTCTTCGGTATTGCCACACCCACGGAGTCTGCGGCGGTGGGCGTGGCCGGGGCCATCGTGCCCGCGTTGTTCAAGCGCAAGCTGAACCTGCCCATGCTGAGCCAGGCCGGTGTGGACACGCTCAAGGCCACGTCGATGATTCTCTGGATCACGCTGGGCGCCAAGGCCTATGTGGCGATCTTCACCGGCCTGGGTGGTGCAGACACCTTGCTCGAATTCATCAAAGGCATGGAGGTCAACCGCTGGTGGATTCTCGCGGCCATGATGCTGCTGCTGATTTTCCTGGGCACCGTGCTCGACGAGCTCGGCATCATCCTGCTCACGGTGCCGGTGTTCCTGCCCATCGTGCGCCTGCTCGGCTTCGACGAGATCTGGTTCGGCGTGCTCTACGCCATCACGATCCAGATGGGCTACATCAGCCCGCCCTTTGGCTACACGCTTTTCTACATCAAGGGCACCCTGCCCAAGCACATCGGCATGGGCGCGGTCTACAAGGGAATCATTCCCTTCTTCTTTCTGCAGTTCATCGGCCTGCTGATCTGCGCTGCGTTTCCCGACCTCATCACCTGGCTGCCGAAGCTGATGGCTTCGCGCTGAATCCGCACATCCTCAACAAGGTTGACCGCATGAACACCCCCACACCTTCCAGCCGCATCGGCGGTTTTCACAAGCTCGGCGTGGCGCAGCGCATCGAGCGCGTGGCGCATTTCGCCAATCTCGACGCCGCAGACCAGGCGCTGCTGGCGCAGACCGGCAACCTGCCAGCCGAGACCGCCGATCACATGATCGAGAACTTCGTCGGCACCATGAACATCCCCATGGGGGTGGCAACCAACCTGCGCATCGACGGCCGCGACCGTCTGGTGCCCATGGCCACGGAAGAATCGTCGGTGGTGGCGGCGGTGTGCAACGCGGCGCGCCAGAGCTACGACGCGGGAGGCTTCATCACATCGATGTCGGGCACGCAGATGATTGCGCAGATACAGCTGACGGGTGTGAGTGATCCGCAGCATGCGCGCATCCGCATTCTGGAGCGGCTGGAGGACATTCGAGCC
This sequence comes from Hydrogenophaga sp. IBVHS1, assembly GCF_002127265.1. GTDB lineage: Bacteria > Pseudomonadota > Gammaproteobacteria > Burkholderiales > Burkholderiaceae_C > Hydrogenophaga. Next base: position 635,670 of record NZ_NFUU01000001.1, read on the forward strand.
ATGTGCGACGCCTGCGATCCCGTGCTGGTCAAGCTCGGCGGCGGTTTTCGCGATCTGGAGGTGCGCGTGCTCGACACACGCGGTGGAGCGATGGTGATCACGCACCTGATCGTGGATACGCGCGATGCGATGGGCGCCAACGCGGTGAACACCATGGCCGAGAAGCTCGCACCGCACATTGCGCAGTGGACTTCGGGCACCACCAACCTGCGCATCCTCTCGAACCTGGCGGACCGCCGGCTGGCGCGTGCGCGCTGCGTGTGGCCACTGGAGGCCATCGGTGGCGCCGATGTGCGCGACGCCATGCTCTCGGCCTACCACTTCGCCGATGCCGATCCCTACCGCGCCGCCACGCACAACAAGGGCATCATGAACGGCGTGAGCGCCGTGGTGCTCGCGACGGGCAACGACACACGCGCCGTGGAAGCCGGTGCCCATGCCTACGCCGCGCGCAGCGGGCGCTACGCCAGCCTGACCGCCTGGGAAGCCACCGCGCGCGGTGACCTGGCGGGCACCATCGAACTGCCCATGGCCGTGGGTCTGGTGGGGGGCGCCACCAAGGTGCACCCCATGGCGCGCCTGGCGCTGAAGCTGTTGAACGTGTCCAGCGCCGAGGAGCTGGCCCGCATCGTCGCGGCGGTGGGTCTGGCGCAGAACTTCTCGGCCTTGAAGGCGCTGGCCACCACCGGTATCCAGAAAGGCCACATGGCCCTGCACGCGCAGAACATCGCCATGATGGCCGGCGCCGTGGGCGAGGAAATCGATCGCCTGGCCCAGGTGCTGGTGGCCAAAGGCATGGTGCGCATGGACGTGGCCGAGGTCGAGCTCGGCTTGTTGCGAAACCCCTGAGGTAGGTTCAGCGCACGCCGGGCATCGAACCGGAAGGGCGCGCGGGCCAGAGCGTGCGCAGCAGGCGCATGAGGTCGCGGCCATACAGGATGAGCGCCAGCGCCAGCAGGATCAGCGGCATGGCCACGAACACCCAGCCGGTCAGGCGCTCGCCGCCGAGCAAGACCCCCACACACAGCGCCACCACCGGATTGACGAAGGAGTAGCTGCCGGCGAGCGCGGCGGAGGTGTTCTTGAGCAACCACAGGTAGGCGTTGAGCGTCACCATGGTGCCCATGACCACCAGGTAGAGCCAGGCCAGCGCCGAGGCGAGCGAGACCTGCGCCCAGGCCACATCGCGCGAACCCGGTTCCCACAGCCATGCCACCACGAGCCCGAGCAGGCCGCCCAGCAGCCACTGCGCGGCCGAGGCCATGGCAGGTGGGGGCAGGTCGAGCCGGCGCGAGGCGTAAGAGCCCAGGCTCCATGCCAGGGGCGCGCCAAAGGCGCACAGCGTGCCGATCAGCGTGGTGGAGAAATCGCCTTCAAGTGCCAGCAACGCTGCGCCGGTGGCGCCCAGCACCAGGCCGATCCAGCTCGTCACCGGCACGCGCTCGCCGCCCCAGCGCGTCCACAGCGCCAGCCACATCGGCATGGTCGTAACCACCGTGGCCATGAGGCCCGAGCCAATGCCCAGCTTCTGCGCCACCACCATCAGGCTCATCGCAGCGAAAGCCATGAGCGTGCCGATGAGCGCGCTGGCACGCCATTGGGCCCCCGTGGGCCAGGCCAGCCCTTGCCAGCGCGCAATGGCCAGCATGAGCAAGCCCGCCAGCAGGAAGCGAACGCCATTCATGAGCAACGGGGGCAGCGTCTGCATCGCCACGTCGAGCGCGAAATAGGTGGTGCCCCACACCAGGTACACGATGAGCAAGGCGCCGCCCAGCTTGAGGGTTTGGCGATCCACGGCTTTGGGGTTGAAAATGGACGGCATATCCGGCTTTGCGTAGGATAATTTCCGGCGAATCGCCGTGTGTCCGTATTTTGAACAGAATTCAGTCGCCATGCAAGCAAATATTCAGCTCGATGACACAGACGCCAGAATTCTTACGGCATTGAGCACCGACAGCCGTCGTTCCTACGCCGATGTGGCCTCCGAGGTGGGCTTGTCCACCGCTGCCGTGCACGAGCGGGTGAAAAAGATGGTGGAGCGCGGCGTGATCGAGCGCTTCTCGCTCAGCGTGGACCCCGACCGCGTGGGCCTGCGCTTCACCGCCTTCGTGGCGATCCGTAACGACGGCGGTGTGCACTGCCGCGAAGTGGCGCCGCGCCTGCGCGAACTGCCCGAGGTGCTGGAGCTCCACAGCGTGGCCGGCGAGTTCGACTTTCTGGCCAAGATCCGCACCACCCACGCCCGCGCGCTGGAGGAAGTGCTTTACCAGATCAAGGCCATCCCGGGCGTGGCGCGCACCACCAGCACCGTGGTGCTCAACACCGAGTTCGAGGACCGACCCCTGAAGCTGCCCGGCGTGGGCGAGGGCTGAGCGCTCAGGCGCTGCGAGCGCCCTTGGCCAGCTGCATTGCCAGCCGGTTGTGCTGCTCCACGAGTGGGCCGAGGTCCACCGTGGTGAGTTGCCCGTCGCGCACCACCACCTGGCCGTTCACCACCGTGTGCGCTGCCATTGGGCTGGCGCAGAGCAGCAGGCTGGCCACCGGGTCGTGCACCGCACCGCCGGCAAAGCCGAGCGTGCGCAGGTCGAACAGCGCAAGGTCGGCGCACATGCCGGGCGCAACGTGGCCCACGTCCGATCGGCCCAGCACCTGCGCGCCGCCGCGCGTGGCGATGTGCAGCGCGTCGCGCGCGGTCATCTCGGCCGGGCCGAGGTCGCAGCCGAAGAAGGTCCTGCCCTCGCGCGTTTCCGGTGGTTGCAGCGCGCGCCCCACGCGCGCCAGCAGCAGGGCCTGGCGTGCCTCGTTGACCATGTGCGCGCCATCGTTGCTGGCGCTGCCGTCCACACCCAGGCCCACCGGCACGCCGGCGTTCAGCATGTGGCGCACGGGCGCAATGCCCGAGGCCAGGCGCATGTTGCTGCAGGGGCAGTGGGCCACCCCGGTGCGGCTGGCGGCAAAGAGGGAGATGCCTTCGTCGTCGAGCTTCACGCAGTGCGCGTGCCACACGTCGTCGCCGAGCCAGCCGAGCTCCTGCGCGTACTGCGCGGGCGTCTTGTTGAACTTCTCACGGCTGTAGGCCATGTCGTGGTCGTTCTCGGCCAGGTGGGTGTGCAGGCGCACCCCCAGGCCCTTGAATGATCGGGCGAGTGCAGCGCTCTCCTTCATCAAGGCCGGGCTCACGGAAAACGGCGAGCAGGGCGCCAGCGCCACCTGCAACATGGCGCCATGGGCGCTGTCGTGCCAGATTTCGATGAGGCGCTGGCTGTCTTTCAGGATCGCGTCTTCCTTTTCGACCACCGAGTCCGGCGGCAGGCCACCCGAACTCGCGCCCACGCTCATGCTGCCGCGCGTGGCGAGGAACCGCATGCCAATTTCCTGCGCGGCTTCGATGCTGTCTTCCAGCCGCACACCGTTGGGGTAGATGTAGAGGTGGTCGCTGCTGGTGGTGCAGCCGCTCAGGAGCAGCTCGGCCATGGCCACCTGTGTGGACACGCGCACCATCTCGGGCGTGAGCCTGGCCCAGATGGGGTAGAGCCCGCGCAGCCAGCTGAAGAGTTCAGCGTCCTGCACGCCGGGAATCGCGCGGGTCAACGATTGGTACATGTGGTGGTGCGTGTTCACCAGGCCCGGCGTCACCAGATGGCCGCGCGCATCGATCACCTCATTCGCCTCGTCGCGCAGCGCCGGGGGCAGGTCGACATCGGCACCGATCCATTCGATGAGGTTGCCGCGCACGAAGATCGAGGCGTCCTTCAACTCGCGGCCTTGCGCGGGGTCGTTGTGGTCGAAGGTGGCGATGCAGGTGGCGTTCCGGATCAGCAGGGTTGCGTTGTTCATGGCGATTCGCGCAGCCAGTAGCCGGGCTGCGAGTAAACCTTCTTCAGGTGGTCGATGAAAAACCGCACCTTGGCGGGCAGGTGGCGCTGCTGCGGGTAGACGGCGAGGATGTCGTAGGCGGGCAGGGCGAATTCGTCAAGCACCGTCACCAGTTCTCCCCGCTGCAGTTGGGCCTGGATTTCCCAGGTGGAGCGCCAGCCCAGGCCCAGGCCCTCGCTCACCCAGCGGTGCAGCAGTTCGCCGTCGTTGCAGTCCAGGTTGCCTTCGGCACGCACCGTCACGGTCTTGCCGTCCTCCTGAAAATACCAGCCGCGCTGCTGGCCCCCCTGCAGGTTGAAGGCCAGGCAGTTGTGGCGCTTCAGGTCGTCCAGCGTTTTCGGCTTGCCGTGCTTGCGGAAGTAGGCCGGTGTGCCGCACACCACGCGCTGGTTGGTGGCCAGGTGCACGGCCACGAAATTGGGGTCGATCGCGCCACCGATGCGCAGGCCCACGTCGTAACCCTCGCGAACCAGATCCACCACGCGGTCGGTGAGGTTGAAGGAGATCTTCACCTCCGGGTTGGCCTTGAGAAAAGCGCTGGCGTGCGGCGCCACATGCAGGCGCCCGAACGCGGCCGGGGCCGACACCACCAGGTGCCCGCTGGCGCGGTGTTTCTGGGCCGACACCGTGGCCTCTGCCGCCGACCATTGCGCCAGCAGCGCGCGGCATTCGTCGAGGTAACGCGCACCCTGCTCGGTGAGGGCCAGCCGGCGTGTGGAGCGGTGGATGAGCAGCGTGCCCAGCCTGCGCTCCAGCGCGTCGATGCGCCGGCCCATCATCACCGGGGTGATGCCCGCGTGCGGTGCGGCGGCGGCCAGGCTGCCGTGCTCCATCACCAGCACGAAGGCTTCGATTTCCTTGAAGCGGTCCATGGCGGCATGTTAACGCCGGCGCCGGCCGATTGCATACCTGGAGTACCGAATCAAAGTACCTGCACTGCCATTCTCAAGGAGGCAGGTTCTCCCTAGCATCGGACCCAGTTCATCAACCCAGGTAAGGAATCGCACCATGGCCCGAATGACTGCGGCGCAAGCTGCCATCTGTGTGCTGGAGAAGGAAGGCATCTCGCAGGCCTTCGGCGTGCCCGGGGCCGCCATCAACCCGTTCTACGCCGCCATGCGCCAGCGCGGCAGCATTTCGCACATTCTGGCGCGGCATGTGGAGGCCGCTTCGCACATGGCCGAGGGCTATACGCGCGCCAAAGCGGGGAACATCGGCCTGTGCATCGGCACCAGCGGCCCGGCGGGCACCGACATGATCACCGGCCTCTATTCCGCTCAGGCCGACAGCATTCCCATCCTCTGCGTCACCGGCCAGGCGCCACGCGCCCGTCTCTACAAGGAAGACTTCCAGGCGGTGGACATCGAAAGCATTGCCAAGCCGGTGACCAAGTGGGCGGTGACGGTGCGCGAGCCCGCGCTGGTGCCGCGCGTGTTCCAGCAGGCCTTCCACCTCATGCGCTCGGGCCGCCCGGGGCCGGTGCTGATTGACCTGCCGTTCGACGTGCAGATGGGCGAGATCGAGTTCGACCCCGACACCTACGAGCCGCTGCCCGCCTACAAGCCAGCCGCCAGCCGCAAACAGATCGAGAAGGCCCTCGACATGCTGGCGGCCAGCACCAGGCCACTCATCGTGGCCGGTGGCGGCATCATCAACGCTGACGCGGCCGACTTGCTGGTGGAGTTCGCCGAGCTGACCGGCGTGCCGGTGATCCCCACGCTCATGGGCTGGGGCACCATCCCCGACGACCACCCGCTCATGGCTGGCATGGTGGGCCTGCAGACCAGCCACCGCTACGGCAATGCGACGATGCTGGCGAGCGACTTCGTGCTGGGCATCGGCAACCGCTGGGCCAACCGCCACACGGGCTCGGTCGAGACCTACACCAAAGGCCGAAAGTTCGTGCACGTGGACATCGAACCCACACAGATCGGTCGCGTGTTCGAGCCCGACTTCGGCATTGTTTCGGACGCGAAAACCGCGCTCGAACTCTTCGTGCAGGTGGCGCGCGAGCGCAGGGCCGCCGGCCAGTGGCCGAGCTACGCCAGCTGGGCCGGCCGCTGCGCCGAGCGCAAGCGGCTCATGCTGCGCCAGACGCACTTCGAGCAGATCCCCATGAAGCCGCACCGCGTGTACGAAGAGATGAACCAGGTGTTTGGCCGCGACACGGTGTACGTGAGCACCATCGGTCTGTCGCAGATCGCAGGCGCGCAGTTCCTGCATGTGTACGGCCCGCGCCAGTGGATCAACTGCGGTCAGGCCGGACCCTTGGGCTGGACTTTGCCCGCGGCACTCGGCGTGGTGGCCTCGGACCCGACAAAGAACGTGGTGGCGCTCTCGGGCGACTACGACTTTCAGTTCCTCATCGAGGAGCTCGCGGTGGGCGCGCAGTTTCGCCTGCCCTATGTGCACGTGCTGGTGAACAACTCATACCTTGGGCTGATCCGCCAGAGCCAGCGCGGCTTCGACATGGACTACTGCGTGCAGCTTGCGTTCGAGAACCAGAACATGAGCGAGGACGCGGGTGAACTGCGCGGCTACGGCGTGGACCACGTGGCCGTGGTCGAAGGCCTGGGTTGCAAGGCCCTGCGTGTAACCGACCCCGAGAAGCTGCAGGGCGCGCTGCGACAGGCGCAGCAGATGGCCGCGCAGCACCGAGTACCGGTGGTGGTGGAATGCATACTGGAGCGCGTCACCAACATCGCCATGGGCACCGAGATCGACAAGATCAATGAGTTTGAAGCGATCGATTGCCGTGCCCCTCAGGGTCTGGAAACGGTCGGCCTGCTGGACTAGAACAAGGAACGGATGAGATGCCCCAATTCGCTGCCAACCTCTCCATGCTCTGGAACGAGCTGCCGTTCCTGGACCGCTTCGAAGCCGCCGCGCGCGCCGGCTTCAAGGCCGTCGAGTTTCTGTTTCCCTACGACTTCAAGGCCGAGGAGATCACGCATCGCCTGAAGCAGAACCGCCTGCAGCTGGTGCTGCACAACATGCCGCCCGGCGACTGGGCCAAGGGTGAACGCGGCAAGGCATGCTGGCCTGGTGGCGAAGAGGCGTTCCGCACCAACGTGATGCTGGCCCTGCAATACGCCACCGCGCTCGGTACGCCGAACCTGCATTGCATGGCCGGCATTCCACCGGCGGGTGTGAGCGAGGTAGAGGCCCGAGCCGCGCTGGTGAGCAACCTGCGCTTCGCTGCGGACGCTGCGAAGCAGCACGGCGTGCGCCTGCTGCTCGAGCCCATCAACCACTTCGACATGCCCGGCTTCTTCGTCAACCGACCGCGCCAGGCGATTGGCATCCTTGATGACGTGGGCTCTGACAACCTCTTCCTGCAGTACGACATCTACCACGCGCAGCGCATGGAGGGCGAGCTGACCAACACCATCAAAGAGCTGCTGCCGCGCATCGCGCACATGCAATTGGCCGACACGCCGGGCCGCCACGAGCCGGGTACCGGCGAAATTCACTACCGCTACCTGTTCGACCGCATCGACGAGCTGGGCTACACGGGACACATTGGTTGCGAATACAAGCCGCAGGACGCGGGCCCCGGTGGCACGGACAAGGGCCTGGCCTGGATCGCTGCGCACGGACAGACCTTGTGAGGATTCACGCATGACAACGAACAACGCCATGAAAGTTGGCTTCATTGGTCTGGGCATCATGGGCGCACCGATGGCGCTGAACCTGCGCAAGGCCGGGTACACGCTTTTCGTGGCCAGCCGGAGCAAGATTCCGGCGGCCTTTGCAGAAGCCGGCGCCACCGTGTGCACCAACGCCACCGAGGTGGCCAGGCGCGCAGACATCGTCATCTGCATGGTGCCCGACACGCCGCACGTGGAAGACGTGCTGTTCGGTGAGACCGGTGTGGCCCGAGGCTTGAGCGAGGGCAAGCTGGTGATCGACATGAGCTCCATCAGCCCCATGGCCACCAAGACCTTTGCGCAGAAGATCAACGCGCTCGGCTGCGAGTATCTGGACGCCCCGGTCAGCGGCGGGGAAGTGGGTGCCAGGGCCGCGAGCCTCACCATCATGGTCGGTGGGACGCAGGCCGCGTTCGAGCGCGCGAAGCCGTTGTTTGAGGCGATGGGCAAGAACATCACGCTGGTGGGCGGCAACGGCGACGGCCAGACCACCAAGGTGGCAAACCAGATCATCGTGGCGCTGAACATCGAGGCCGTGGCCGAAGCCCTGCTGTTTGCCAGCAAGGCCGGCGCCGACCCGGCCAAAGTGCGCGCGGCGCTGATGGGCGGCTTCGCGGCCAGCCGCATCCTTGAGGTGCACGGCGAACGCATGGTGAAACGCAGCTTCAATCCCGGCTTTCGCATCGAGCTGCACCAGAAAGACCTGAACCTCGCGTTGCAGGGCGCGAGGGAACTCGGGGTGAGCCTGCCGCACACCGCGAGCGCGGCGCAATTGATGCAGAGCTGTGCCGCGCATGGCATGGCGGGACTCGACCACTCGGCCCTCTGTCGGAGCCTCGAGATCATGGCCAGGCATCCCATTGCCCCGGAGCCGTCTGCCTGAAGTGCGTTACTCCCTCTCCCTCTGGGAGAGGGCAGGGGTGAGGGCTCCCCGCACTTAAACTCGCCCCCATGCCCCAGCCAACTGCAACCCCCAGCCTGAACGATCCCCGCGCCTTGCTGCGCCACCTGTACGACGTGGCGGTGCAGCGCGCTCTGCCGCTGCACAACACCGCCGCTTTCCTGCCCGAACCGCCCAAAGGCCGCACCGTGGTGCTCGGCGCAGGCAAGGCGGGCGGTGCCATGGCGCAGGCGGTGGAGGCCCTGTGGCCCGCCGACGCACCGCTCAGCGGCCTCGTCGTCACCCGCTACCACCACACGCCCCCGCGCCCCGAAGGCTTGCCGCTGCGCATCGAGGTGGTGGAAGCATCGCACCCCGTGCCTGACGCGGCGGGGCTGGACGCGGCCCAGCGCATCCTGAAGCTGGCCGAGGGACTCACGGCCGACGACCTGGTGCTCTGCCTGATCTCCGGTGGTGGCTCGGCCCTGCTCACGCTGCCATGCGAAGGCCTCACGCTCGAAGACAAGCAACGCATCAACCGCCAGTTGCTCGAGAGCGGCGCGCACATCGGCGAGATGAACACCGTGCGCAAGCACCTCTCGCGCATCAAGGGCGGGCGCCTGGCGGCGGCCTGTGCGCCGGCGCGCGTGGTCACGCTCACCATCAGCGACGTGCCCGGCGACGATGTGAGCGTGATCGCCAGCGGCCCCACCGTAGCCGACGCCTCCACCTGCACCGAGGCGCTGGACATTCTGCGCCGCTATGCCATCGACGTGCCTGCGCCGGTGCGCGCACAACTGGAGAGCGGCGCGCTTGAAACTCCCAAGCCCGGCGACCCACGCCTGCAAGGGCACGAGGTACAACTGATCGCCACACCGCAGCAAAGCCTGGAAGCCGCAGCCGTGGCGGCGCGCGCCCTGGGCCTGAATGTGGTGCTGCTCAGTGACGAGATCGAAGGCGAGTCGCGCGAGGTGGGCAAGGTGCACGCGGCGCTGGCGCGCTCCACCGCGCTGGGCCGAAGCAGCTTTGGCAAACCCTGCGTTTTCTTGAGCGGCGGTGAAACCACGGTGACGGTGCGGCCCCGCGCCGAGGGCCAGCCACGGGGCCGGGGCGGGCGCGCCGGCGAGTTCTGCCTGGGCCTTGCGCAGGCGCTGGGCGGGCAGGCGGGCGTGTGGGCCCTGGCGGCCGATACCGACGGCATCGACGGCGTGGAAGATAATGCGGGCGCGCTGGTCACGCCCGACACGCTCGCCCGGGCCGGTGCCCAGGGCCTCAAAGTCACCGACCACCTCGCCCGCAACGACGCCTACGGCTTCTTCCAGCCGATCGGCGATCTCGTCATCACCGGGCCCACGCACACCAACGTGAACGACTTCCGCGCCGTGCTGGTGGTCTGAGCGACCTCTGCGTGGTGCCCTGGGCGGTGGTGTTCACCGACCGGCGCGAAGTGTTCCAAAGGAAAAGTGTTTGCGTTACAGCCATTTCAACCGTTCCCCGCTGGTGCGACAGCTCGCCGCATGGCTGCCTGCCGAGCCCGAGGCCGCGCCCCGGCGCGACATCGGCGAGCGGCTGGGTGAATGGCTGAACGTGGCCGATGCCATTGCGCTGCATGCCGCGCATCAGAGCCTGCCCGCTATCAAGACCCGCCGGCGAGGGGGAAAGCCCATGGATGCGCCGGCCGCGCAGGCCGAACTGCAACGCTTGCGCACCACCTTGACCCATTCGATCGCCGCACCACCCATCCACCCGGTGCACGCGGCCGACACCGAGTTTTCTCCGCACCACCAGCGTTACCTGGACCATCAACGCCGCATGGAAATGGCCATTGACGCCTTCCGCGGCCACCTGCGGCAGGCGCTGAGCCAGACTTCTACGCGCCTGGCGCAACTGGTGGCGCTGGATGCCGTGGTGGACCAGATGATGGGCGGGCGCGAACAGAAGTTGCTGGCCGGTGTGCCGTCCTTTCTGAAAACCCGTTTCCAGCAACTGCGCAAGGCCGAGCCGGAAGGCTGGCCACCCCTTTTCGAACACGATTTCCAGCAGACCCTTCGAGCCGAACTGGAGCTTCGCCTTCAGCCGGCCACTGGGCTCGTGGAAGCGCTGACCCAAGACACGAACTGAACGCCCTCTTATGAGCAGCCCTTCTCTGAACCGCCTGTTTCTCCTCTCCGCCTTCGTTCTCGGCCTCGCCGCCATTGTCTGGGTGGGCCTGGGCTTCGTGGGCACGAGCGCCACTGCCCTCGGCATGACCGTGCTCATCGGCGCCATCTACTTGATCGGGGCGCAGGAGATCCGGCGCTTTCGCGCGGTCACGGCGTCCCTCGCGCAGGCGCTGGCCAATGTGCCCCAGCCGCTGGAGCAACTGGGCGACTGGCTCAGCCGCGTGCCACCCGCGCTGCAGAACGCTGTGCGCCAACGCGTGGAAGCCGAGCGCGGTGCCTTGCCGGGTCTTGCGCTCACGCCTTACCTCATCGGTCTGCTGGTGATGCTCGGCATGCTCGGCACTTTCCTCGGCATGGTGGTCACCTTCAAGGGGGTGGTGTTCACGCTCGAAGGCTCGGCCGACCTGCAGGCCATCCGCTCCGCATTGGCCGCGCCCATCAAGGGCCTTGGCCTGGCCTTTGGTACCTCGGTGGTGGGCGTGGCAACCTCGGCCATGCTGGGCCTCATGTCTGCCTTGAGCCGGCGCGAGCGGCAGGACGTGGCGCGGCAGCTGGACGCCCTGACCGCCACCACCTTGCGCCCGTTCTCGCTGGCGCACCAGCGGCAGGAAACCTTCAAGGCCCTGCAGCAGCAGGCGGGTGCACTGCCTGCGGTGGCGAACCAGCTCAGCGCGCTGATGGAGCAGATGGAGCGCCGCAGCCAGCAGCTTGACGAACAGTTGCTGGCAAGACAGGCGCAGTTTCACCAGGAAGCGGCACAGGCCTACAGCAGTCTCGCAGGCTCGGTGGAGCAGTCACTGAAGGAGAGCATGGCCGCCAGCGCCCGCGCCGCGGGTGAGAGCCTGCAACCCGTGGTGAGCAACGCCATGAACGCGATCGCGCAGGACACCACGCGCCTGCACGAGCGCGTGGGCGAGTTGGTGAACACGCAGTTGACCGGCATGGGCGAGCGACTGGAGCAGCGGCAGGCCGCGTGGGCCGCGTCCCTGCAATCCCTGGCCACCACACTGCAAGCTGAATGGCAACAGGCGGGCGCAAATTCACTGGCTCAGCAACAGGCCGCCGCCGACCAGTTGGCGCAAACGGCCACGCTGTGGCGCAACGAACTCGCCACGCTGCGCGCTGAAGAAGCCGCACGAGGTGAAGCGGTCATGCAGAGCCTGCTGCACACCGCCGCCGAAGCACCTATGGCCGCGGCAGAGGTGATCGGGCAACTGCGGCACGACATGAGCCAGCTCACCGAGCGCGACAACCGCGCGCTGCAGGAACGCGCCGAACTCATGAACCAGATCGATGGCCTGCTGAAAAGTGTGGAGGTGGCCACCGGCGAACAGCGCGCTGCCATCGAATCGCTCGTCACTTCGGCCGGGACCGTGCTCGAGCAGGTGGGCCGGCAGTTCGCCGACACGGTGGGCGCACAGGCCGTGCGCGCCGAAGACGTGGCGGCGCAGGTGAGTGGCAGCGCCACCGAACTCGCCAACCTGGGCGAGGCGTTCGGCCACGGCGTGCAGCTGTTCAGCACCACCAACGAAAAGCTCATTGCCAGCCTGCAGGGCGTGGAAAACGCGGTGAGCCAGTCCATCCAGCGCAGCGACGAACAGCTCGCCTACTACGTGGCCCAGGCCCGCGAGGTGATCGACCTCAGCATCACATCGCAGCAAGGGATTCTGGAAGACCTGCGCCGCCTGCGCAGCGCCGAGCCGGTGGCGAAGGCCGAGAAGGCCGAGAAGAAAGCCATCGCATGATGACCCGCCTGGACGATCGCGCGCTCGATGACGACGACGGCACCGACCGCACCGCGCCCGTGTGGGCGGTGTTCGGCGACCTCATGTCCGGCCTGGTTGGCGCCTTCGTGCTGATTCTGGTGGGCGTGCTGGTGGTGCAGATGGACCTGGCGGCCAGCCTGCAGGCCGAGGTGCAGAAACGCCAGCAGGAAGAACAGCGCCGCATGGCGTTGGAGAAGGCACTTGCCATCCCATTGCAAAACGGCCGCGTGACGCTGGACAACGGCCGCATCGGCATCAGCGGCAGCGTGCTCTTTGCCTTGAACTCCGACGAACTGCGCCCCGAAGGCCGGCAGATTCTGCAAAGCCTGGTGCCGCCGCTGCAGGTGTACCTGGGTGAGCGAGATGAAATGCTGATGGTCAGCGGCTTCACCGACGACCGACCCGTGCAGGCCACCAACCAGCGTTTCGCCGACAACCTGGAACTCTCCGCCCAGCGCGCCCTCACGGTGACCCGCGCGCTCATCCAGGAAGGCATGCCACCTCAGCGCGTGTTCAGCGCCGCGTTCGGTGCCGAACAACCCGTGGCTTCCAACAGCGAAGAAAAGGGCAGGGCGCTCAATCGAAGGGTAGAGATGGCCCCGGTGCCCAAGGCCACGCCATCGAAAGCGCCGAACCGTGAGTGAACGGGTTCTGCTTTCCCCGCTGGCCCAGCTCAACCAGCACATCGCAGGGTTCAGCCCGCCGGGCGCTGAACTCCGCAGCGTGCAGGCCTTCCGCGAAAGCTGGGCTCGCATCTCCACCGAAAACGAGGTGACCCACGCCGTGCAACGCGGCCCCGAGAATGCCGGCCCGCTCAACTCGCACATGCTGGTGCTGCGCACGCTCGGCATGTTGCAGACCTTGTCGCCCGACTACCTGCGACGCTTCGTCGCGCATGCAGATGCGTTGCTGTGGATTGATCAGGCAGGCAACCGATTGAAGCAGCCAGCGACCAAAGCGAAAGCCACGCGGCAGAAGCGATAGCACCCCTGCAGGGAATCAGGCGGGCTGCGTCGGCGCCATCTGCGCCGGATCGTAGAAGAATTGCTCCTCGGCGATTTGCTCGCCTTCCCAGCGCTGGTAGGCCAGCTCTTCCATGCGCGTCGCGCTGCCGTCCTTCCACTCGAACTCGAAAATCCAGCGGATGACGACGTGTGAGTCGTTGACGAACACAGGCCGCACGCAGGTTGACTGCACGGAGCGCGCGCGCGCCAGCACCTTGCGTTCGAGCGCCACAAGGCGATCCCTGCCCGTCCTCGGCGCAGCCAGGTTTTCCCGCATGCTGGCGTTCTCTGCATAGAACTCTTCGATGGCTTCCGCGTGAAGGCCTTGTTCGACGCGCTCGATGAAGCGCTCCAGGGTTTCGGTGGTGGGCATGTGATGTCCTTGTCAGAAGGGATTCATGGGGGCAACCTCAACAGCTTCATGATGTTCCCACGCGCCACCAGATCTCGTGTTGCAGGGGTGAGCTGGCGCAGGAAGTTTTGCACGCTCTGAAACTTCATGGCCTCGCTCTCGGCGGAGCGGTGGCTGGCGTCCGTGCCGACCAGGAAGCGCTCGGGCTTGCTCTCGATGAAGGCGAGCCACTGCGGCCACACGTTCTGGCCGTCGCGCAGGATGGTGTAGTCGGGCGAGCGCGGGTGCACAGGCCAGGTGCGTGCGCTCAGTTCGTAAAACAGGTTGGGGTGCTGATCGAGCATGCGCTGCGCGACGAAGAGAGGCGTGTAGCCACCATGCGCCCAGATCACCGGCACATCGGGGAACGACCGCAGCAGTTCGCTGAACTCGCGCAGCCGCGTCCACTCAGCGTGGACCATCACGGGCACAAGGTGCTTGCGCGCCAGCGAAAGGATGCCGCGCAGCGTGGCGCCGTTGGGATTGAAGTCGGCCTCGGGCAGGCCAGGGGAAGGGAAGTGCGTGACCGAGATCTCGCCAATGCCGAGATACAGCCCGGTGGCCAGCATCGTGTCCAGCGTCTCCAGCAGGGCCGGGTCGTCCCGCTCCCAGCCGCGCCGGTACGCGGCGCGCTCGGGGGATACGGAAGCAAACGGAATGAAGCGACCCGGGTGTCGCTTCGCGCTGGCCGCCACGGTGTCGTTGTCGCTGCTGCGGCCCCAGAACACCACGGCGCGCTCCACACCGTGGCGCTGCATCAGCTCGACCTGCATGCGCTCGTCGTTGAGGTGCACGTGGGCGTCGATGAAGGGGATGTTTTCAGGCTCGGTGGCTTGTGCTGTGGCGCAGACCAACGCGAGGCAGATGGAGGCAACAAACCGGGAGCGCATGTGATCAATCCCAGACGTTCAGAGCGCTTGGACTGTGCAGCGTCAGCGGTGGGTCTGACCGCTGAGCCTCGGTCAACAGCTGCGACCAGTCATCCGGTGGATGGCCGCTTTCCAGCATGCGCGAGAAGACGCGGTAGGCATCCTGACGGCTTTCGTAGGCGCGTTTGGTGGCCTCATCGTTCACCCATGCGTACACGATGGTCTGGCTGGGAGCGTGAAAGCGGAAGAACAACCGGTATTGTTGAAAGAACTTCACACGGAACCAGTGCCGGTGAGTCTCACCCAGCGTGTCGCCCTGACGGTATTCAGGTCGGGTCGGGTCTTGCGGGATGACTTCAAACGCCAACTGGCGGATGGCGGCAAGGCGTTTGGTGGCGTTTTTGTGGATATAGCCCTTGGGATCCTTGCGCTGGAGGTCGACGACATCTTGCGTCAGCGCACGCAACTGCTCGAGAAAAAGAGGATGCGCAAACAGCGTCCAGCCGTTGACCACCACAGGCGCGCCCGCAGGCTTTTTTGGGGACGCGCGGCTCATTCATCGTCGGCCGAGAGCGGCGCATCCAGATCGACCTGGACGGCCTGGGTCAAGGCTTTCACGTGTCGAAGCAGGCCCGCGTCCAACGACTTGAGGTGCTCAGGGTGGCGGGCGATGTCGAGGGCAAGCAAGTTCAGGAATGGCTCGAAGGCAGGGTCGACCGCTGCATCGGACACGGCGCGTGTCAGCACCACCTCGCCATCGGGTCGGATCAGGTAGCTGATCTTGTCGCGCTTGTTCAGGCCGAGCGTGCGGCGCACGGCCTCTGGTACCGTGGTCTGGTACCGGTCGGTGAGAGTGGATTCGGCGGCGAGAGAGTTCGGCATGGCGGTGGTCCCGAAAATGATATCGCATGGTAATGCAAATGCATTGTCATGACAAGGCGCTTGCATTGCGGGTCAGCAACCCAAGCGCATGCCTCCCCGGGGCCTACCCGACGTGCCGGCTGAACGCTTCGGATGCGGTGGAGTTGGCGGGAGCCTCCGCCTGAAGCCTCAGCAGCAAGTCATCCAGATCCACATGCCCACCGAACGCGCCTGTGCTCTGCGCAAACTCACCGCGCTCCACCGCATGGGCGAAGCGCACGGCGGGGTCGAGCTCAAGACGCGCGTGCAGAGCGGCCAGGGCCGGGAACTCGCGCCGGTCCAGCACCTGGTGGAAGTCGTTCCAGCGTGCGATGCCCATGAAGTAGGCGTCGGCGGCGGTGCGTCGTGAGCCCGCCAGGCAGGGATTCGAGCCCAGCATCTGCTCCAGATCTGCGTGCACCTTGCGCACCTTGTGGTGCCCCATGGTGGTCACGACACGCTGCTCCTCGTTCGCCAGTCCATGCTCCATGGCGTACCAGAGGGGCGAGAACGACTCGAAGAAGTCGGTGTTGAGAAAGGCCAGCACTTCATTGAAAAAGTCGAACTCAGGCGTGCCTTGCGCGGGGACCAATCCGCTGCCTGTGCTTTGCGCACCGATGTGGTGGAGGATGGCCATGCTCTGGTTTACTTGGCGACCATCGGCGGTGCGCAGAGAAGGCGTCTCGGCTACCGGGTTGATGCGCCGGTAGGCCTCGCTGCTCACCACGGTGGGCATCTCGATGCGGCAGAGCTGGTAGGGCAGGCCGCTCCATTCGAGCGCCACGATGGAGCCGAACGAGCAGCATTCCGGCACACCGTAGAAGAGGATGGGATGCATGAAAAACTCCTTGGGTTGGATGAAGGAGCGAATTGTTGCGTCGTGGACGATGGATGACTAGATGGCAAAAAGTGGATGCAAAGTCCACGAATGTGGACAATGGCCCCATGAACCTGAACGACCTGACCCTGTTCGCCCAGGCGGTGGAAAGCGGTGGCTTCGCGCCGGCAGCGCGGCGCTTCTCAGTGCCCAAGTCCACCTTGAGCAAGCGCGTGGCCGCACTGGAAACCAGTCTGGGTGTGCGTCTTATCGAACGCAATTCGCGCAGCTTTCACCTGACGGAGACCGGGCGCGACTTCTACGAGCACGCGCGGGCCGCGCTGATCGAAGCGGAGAGTGCTCAGCAGATCGTGCAGCAACGTCTCGCCGAACCCAGCGGTACCGTGCGCATCACCGCCGCCGTGCCGGTGGTGCAGTTCCTGCTGGCGCAACACCTGCCGGCGCTGGCCCGCCAATGGCCGCGATTGCTCATCCAGCTGCATGCCAGCGATCGTTTCGTGGACCTCTTGCAGGAAGGGTTCGACATCGCCGTGCGCAGCCACTTTTCGCCATTGCCCGATTCGGGGCTGGTGCAGCGCAAGTTGATGGAAGAAGCGGTGTGGCTGGTGGCCGCGCCCTCCTTGCTCAAGGCGAATGGCACGCCTCGCAAACCCGCAGACCTGTTGAAGCACCCGGGCTTGCTGACCTCGCCCGAAGCCGTGGCATGGGCACTGCGGCGCGACGATGGTGCGAGCGAAACCGTGACGATGCCACCCCGCCTGGTGGCGGACGAGTCCGTGGCGCTGCTCCATGCGGCTTCAGCCGGCCTTGGCATCACCTGCCTGCCTCAAAGCATCTGCGGTCACCACGTGGCGCGTGGCGAGCTCGTTCAGGTGCTGCCCCGTTGGTCAGCAGGCGCGGTGACCACCACCGCGCTGGTTCCCCACCGTCGCAGCCTGCTGCCCTCGGTGCGCGCGGTGCTGGACTTCCTGTCGACGCACATGGCGGCGACCCCCTGAATCACTCCGCCTCGATCCCGGCCGCCTTGATCACCCGGCCCCACATCTCGGTTTCATTGGCCTGAAACTTCACCAGCTCGGCCGGTGAGGTGGGAAACACTTCACCGCCGCTGTTGGCGAAGAACTGGCGCACGCCCTGGCTTTCGATGGCTTTGTGCAGCAGTTCGTTGAGGCGCGTCACCACGGGGGCCGGCGTGCCGGCAGGAGCGTAGGCGGCGAACCAGTAGCCCATGTCGTAACCCTTCACGCCGGCTTCGGCGATGGTGGGCACATCCGGCAGTGCCGTCATGCGTTTCGATGCCGTCACACCGAGCGCGCGCACCTTGCCGGTGGTGATCTGCGGCATGCCGGTCGAGGCGTCGGTGAACATCATGGTGATCTGGCCGCCCAGCAGGTCGGTGATGCCCATGGGGTTGCTGCGGTAGGGCACGTGCAGGATGTTCACACCAGCGAGTTGCTGAAACAGTTCACCCGCCACACGGCTCGATGAGCTGCCACTGCCGAAGGAGAGCTTGCCGGGTGCCGCTTTGGCCGCGGCCAGCACATCGGCCACGGTCTTGTAAGGTGCATCGGCGCGCACGATCATGATCTGGCCGCCCTTGCCGATGCCGGTGATGGCCGCGAAGTCCTTCACCGGGTCGTACGACAGCTTCTTGTAGAGGTGCTGGTTCGCCGCATGCGTGGTGTTGGTGGTGATGAGCACTGTGTGACCGTCCTTGGGCGCCGCGGCCACCGCCTGCGCGGCAATCATCCCGCTGGCGCCGGCCTTGTTGTCGACCACCACGGGCTGGCCGGTCTGTTCGCTGACCGATTGGCCGAGCGCGCGTGCCAGGATGTCGGTGGCGCTGCCGGCAGCGAATGGCACGACAAAGGTGATGGGTTTGGTGGTGAGTGTGGCCTGCGCCATGGCGGCTGGCGCTGCCAGTGCAGATGCCAGGGCGATGACGGCGCGGCGTCGGGTGAAGGGATGGGTCATGTCTGTCTCCTTGTGGGTGGGGATGGAAGCTGCGTCAGTCCGACGGACCGCGCAGATGGGAAACCAGGTCGGCAGGAACCTCAAGCGTGAGTTCCAGCAGATGAAAGGACAGCGCCTTGCCGTGGCTGTCCAGGTTCAGGGCGTCGTTGACGCCGCCGTCCAGCACTTCGTCGAGCACGAAGTTCAGCGCGTGCAGGTTGGGCAGCACATGGCGAACCACGCGAGTGGGCGCGCGGTGACGGAAGTGCTCGGCCACGCGCAGCGCGGTGATCTGCGCTTCGATGAACGGGTAGAGCGCCTCGCTCCAGGCAATCACGCTGATGTTGGAGCGGTTGCCCTTGTCACCGGTGCGGCCGTGGGCGGCGCGCCAGAGCGGGATGTGGACGGCAACGCTCATGGCGCGGACTCCAGCATGAGGAAGCGGGTGGGAACCTGTTCGCGGTCCAGCGTGCACGAAACGGTGCCCAACGTGGGCCGCAGTGCCGTGCGAACGCCGCCACCGCCCGCCGGGCCGCAGGTGTAGAGCGCGTTCACCTCGCGCATGAGGCGTTGCGCGGTGCTCTTGTCGGCATGCCGTGTGGCCACACGCAGGCGCACGTCGGTGGCGCGGCCGTGTGGGGTCTCCTGCAACCAGCGACCGTGGTCGTCGGCCAGCACGCTGGTCACACCGATCAGGTCGATGCGCAGCGGGCCCGTGCCTTGCAGGCGCTGGGTCAGGATATCGGCGGCAAGCCGGGCGCGGGATTCAGCGCGAACACCGGCATAGGAGATTTCCCCTTCGGCCAGCCAGCCGCTCTCGAAGCACACGTTCACCTTCAAGGTGTCGGGCCGGCCGTGCCCCCGCACTCCAGACAGTCGCACCCGGTCGGGTCCCACCTGTTCAACACGCGCGTGGGTGATGTCGGCCACCACATCGGGCGTGAGGTAGGCGGCGGGGTCGTGCACTTCGTAGAGCAGCTGTTCCTTCACGGTGTGCTCGTCGACCACGCCACCCGTGCCTTCGGGTTTGAAGACCGTGCAGCTTCCGTCGGCTTCGATGGCCGCGATGGGGTAACCCACCCGTGCCAGATCGGGTACCTCCTTCACGCCCGGGTCTGCGTAATAGCCGCCGGTGACCTGCGCGCCGCATTCCAGCAAGTGCCCCGCCATGGTGGCCCCGGCGATGCGGTCCCAGTCGTCCAGCCTCCAGCCGTGGTGCGCAAGGGCCGGGCCCAGCACCAGAGAAGGGTCTGCCACCCGGCCTGTCACCACCACGTCGGCTCCCGCGCGCAATGCATCGGCTATGGCCTGGGCGCCGATGTAGGCGTTGGCGCTGATGACCGCACGGCCGGCCAGCTGCTGTTGCAAGTCCGGCGTCATCAGGCGGTCGACCACCCGGTTCGACACATCGTCGCCTTGAACCACCGCCACGCGAGGCGCGCGCAAGCCCAGCGATGCAGCGATGGCCTGGATGCGCTTGCCCGCGCCGAGCGGATTGGCGGCGCCGAAATTGCTCACGATCGGAATGCGGTGCGCCAGGCAGCGCGCAAGCACGGGGCGCACCAGTTCCTCCAGCAGCGGTTCAAAGCCGCCCTCCGGGTCCTGCAGGCGGGCGAGTTGCGCCAGGGCCAGCGTGCGTTCTGCGAGGGTCTCGAAGATCAGGCAGGCTGGTCCTCCGGTGCGGATGAGGGCATCCACCACGGCGTCGGCGGCGTCGATGCGGTCGCCGGAGAAGCCGGCGGCCGAACCCACGTGAAGCATGTTGTTGTCTGCCATGCCGGGCAATGTAGGCGCGATCCAGTCATTGTGGAAACTCGAAATTCAGATATATTGATCCGCAATGCAGATCAATCTGTCCACCCGTGAATTGCGTGCTTTCGTGGCGCTGGCCGAGCAGCGCAACTTCACGCGCGCGGCGTCGCTCTGCCATCTGTCGCAGCCCGCGTTCTCGGCCCTGATTCGTTCGCTGGAAACCAATCTCGGTGGGCGGCTGTTCGAACGCACCACGCGGCATGTGGAACTCACCGCGGAGGGCGATGCGTTTCTCGATGCAGCGTTGCGGTTGATCAAGGACGCGGAGGGTGCCATCGAGGGCGTGCGCGATCACGTCGCGCGCCGGCGCGGTCGTGTCGCCATTGCCATCCTGCCTTCGCTCGCAGCGGGATGGTTGCCGCCTCTGCTCGCGCGCTTTCACCAGGCACATCCCGGCATCGAGCTCGATGTGGCGGATGTGTTGTCCGACGAATGCCTGGAGCGTGTGCGTTCGGGTCGTGCCGATTTCGCGCTGGCCTCGTCGCGCACCGATCTGCCCGAGCTGCGCACCGAGCGCTTCTGCTCGGACGATTTCCACGTGGTCTACCCGAAAGCGCATGAGCTGGCCAAGGCCCAAGGCCCGGTTCGCCTGGCCGAGCTGCACGCGTGGCCCATCATTCAGCTCGCCCGCTCCAGCAGCGTGCGGCAGTATGTGGAGGCCGCGCTGTACCCGCACCGCATGCGCACCGTGCTCGAACTCGAACAACTCAGCACAGTGGCGGGAATGGTGCAGGCGGGCCTGGGCATCACCATCGTGCCTTCGCTCACGCTGTTCCACTTTCAGCAACCCGGCTTGCTGGCGCGCAGGATCAAATCCGCCGGCCTGAAGCGGCAGGTGTTCCTGGTTCAGCGCGCAGACCGTGCGCTTTCATCCGCTGCACAGGGCCTCCACGCCTTGCTGATGAAACACCGGCCCACCTGAAAGGTGCGAGAGCGCACAGACCCTTCCTTCACCGAGCAGATACGGTGCAGTCTCATATTGCAGAGACGCGGAGGATCTTCATGGCCATCACCACCTCGGACACCGGCAGGCCCGGTCAGGTCCCTTCTTACAACATCGACAACGACGACGGCAGTCCCACCATGCTCGGTGCCGTTTCCTGGGGTGCGGTCTTCGCCGGCGCCGCTGCTGCGGCGGCACTTTCGTTGATCCTGCTGATGCTGGGTGTCGGCCTCGGGCTGTCGGCCGTATCGCCCTGGGCCAGCGAGGGCGCCAGCGCCACGGCGCTCGGTGTGTCCACCATCGTGTGGCTCACTGCCACGCAACTGGTTGCCTCGGGCATGGGTGGGTATCTGGCCGGGCGGCTGCGCACACGCTGGCTCCGCACGCACATCGACGAGGTGTACTTCCGTGACACCGCCCATGGCTTTCTCGCCTGGGCCGTGGCGACGTTGACGACGGCGGCGCTGCTCACGTCGGTGGTGGCGTCGATCGTTGGTACCGGGGTGCAGGCCACGGCCACTGTGGCGGGCGGCGCTGCCAGCACCGCCGCCACCACTGCGGTGGGCGCTGTGGCCTCCGGCTCGAAGGCGGGTGAAGGCGAGGACCTCATGGGCTATTTCGTCGACTCGCTGTTCCGCCGCAATGCACCCACACCGCAGGACGCGGCCGCTGCCACGTCCACCACGCCGGGTGTCGCGCCCGCTGCCCCTCAGCCGTTCACCCTCCAGCGCTCGCCACAAGACAGCATCGAAGTGACGCGCATCTTCTTGAACGCGGGCTTCACCGATCCCTTGCCACCCGATGACGTTCGCCATGTGGGTCAGCTGGTGGCGCAACGCACCGGGTTGTCGCAGCAGGAAGCCGAACGCCGAGTGACCGACACCTACGAACGCACCCAGACCCGCCTTCGCGAAGCCGAAACAGCGGCACGGGAGGCCGCTGACAAGGCCCGTTCGGCATCGGCGAAGAGTGCGCTCTGGCTCTTCATCTCGCTGCTCGCGGGCGCCTTCGTGGCCAGTCTGGCGGCCACGTTCGGCGGGCGCCGCCGCGACGCCTGAGCCTGTCCCTTCAACCCACCATTCAAAGAGGCCGACATGCGTTCACTTCTGTTGCTCTTTCTCGGCGTACCCCTGCCCATCATCATCCTGATCGCCATCTTCACCTGATCGGTCGAACAGAGCCCACCTCACCATTCAAGGAACTTGACCCATGAAGCCAGACACCCAGACCAGCCCCGACCGTCAGCACATTGCCGACCTCATCGACGACATCAGCACCGCGATGCTCACCACCGTGGAACCCGATGGCAGCCTGGCCAGCCGGCCCATGGCGCCGCTGGAAATGGACGAGAGTGGTGCCATCTGGTTCTACACCGACCTGCGCTCGCACAAGGTGGAGCAGTTGCAATCGGTGAACCTGGCGTTTGCCGATGCTTCCGAAGGCACATACGTTTCGCTGTCGGGACGCGGTGAGATCGTGACCGACCGCGCACACATCGAACGGCTGTGGACGGCTTTTGCCAAACCCTGGTTTCCGGAAGGGCCCGACTCGCCCAATCTGGGCCTGATCAAGTTCGTGGCCGAGGCCGCCGACTACTGGGACGCACCCGACAGCAAGATGGTTCGCGCCTTCGGTGTGGTGGCGTCTGCGCTGGCGGGCAAACCCATCGCCATGGGCGAATCGGGTTCGCACAGCGGGCTGTCGCGGCCCTGAAGAATCCCTGGGGTTGGCTCACCCGCAGCGTCCGGTAGATACTTCTGTCCATGAACAAATACCTTGCAGCCTACGCCGGCACTGCCGTTGTCATGATCGTGCTGGATCTCATCTGGCTGGGCGTGATCGCCAAGCCGATGTACCAGCAAGGCATCGGTCACCTCATGTCGGAACGGCCCAACATCGCTGTGGCGGTGGCGTTTTATGCGCTGTACGCGGCGGGCGTGGTGATCTTCGGTGTGTCGCCACAATCTGGCGGCAGCGACTGGGGCCACACCCTTTTGATGGCGGCGCTGTTTGGCTTCTTCGCCTACGCCACCTACGACCTCACCAACCTCGCCACGCTGCGCGACTGGCCCTGGCGCCTTTCGGTGATCGACATTGCGTGGGGCACCTTCGTCAGCACGGCGGCGGCGGCAGGTGGCAAGCTGGCGATGGACTGGGCCTCGAGGACGTGAGCGAAACGCGCGTGCGGCGCCCACTGCGATGATCCGGCCAATCGGTGCGTTGATCCGCGACACCCTCAACGCGTGGATCGACGACTACGCGCCCAGCATGGGTGCGGCGCTGGCTTTCTACACCATCTTCTCGATCACGCCGTTGCTGCTGATCGTGATTTCGCTCGCTGGCCTGTTCTTCGGTGAACAGGCTGCGCGTGGCGAAATCCTGGAACAGCTCTCGGGTCTGCTGGGCACCGAGAGTGCGCGCACGGTGCAGACGCTGCTCGAAAGCCTGAACCGGCCAGAGGCTGGCGCCTACGGCACGGTGGTGGGGGTAGGTGTGCTGATCGTGGGCGCCACCACGGTGTTCGTCGAACTGCAGGACGCCATGGATCGCATCTGGCGTGCGCCCGAGAAGCGGGGTGGCAGCGGCATTTTTCAGTTCCTCAAAAGCCGCCTGCTCTCGGTCGGCATCGTGCTGGGCATCGTGTTCCTGCTGATGGTTTCGCTGGTGGCAAGTGCCGCGCTGGCGGCGCTGGGCAAATGGTGGGCGCCCTGGTTCGGGGAGATGGCGCTGGTCGCGAACCTGGTGGACTGGACGCTGAGCTTTGCGCTCATGACCTCGATGTTCGCCATGATCTACAAGTGGGTGCCCAGCGTGAGGGTGGCCTGGCCCGACGTGTTGATCGGTGCGGCGCTCACCGCCTTCCTGTTCACGGTCGGCAAGTTCCTCATCGGGCTGTACATCGGCCGCAGTGGTGTGGCCTCACCTTTTGGCGCCGCCGCTTCGCTGGTGGTACTGCTGATGTGGGTCTACTACTCGGCGCAGATTTTTCTGCTGGGTGCAGAGTTCACCTGGATCTACGCGCACCGCCACGGTTCGCGCAAGGGCATGAGCGAGCACAAAGCCTCGGCCCCTCACCTCGGCAACAGAAAGCCTTTATGAAAAGCCCCTTCGGCGCCCGCCCACCGTCCTACGACGCGCAGGCCATCAACGACACCATCCAGCGAGCGCTGGCATCCGCTGGCCTGGACACTTCGACGGGCCCGATGCGCGATGTGACCGACACCATACGGCGCGCACTGGATCCAGCGGGTGCGAGTGAGGCAGGCGCCCGCGCGACTCAGAGCGCGACCGTGTTCGACGTGGAGGCTACCGTGGTGGACTCGGTCGCAGACACCGCAGAAGCCACGACAGAAGCCACGACAGAAGCCAGCGTGCAGGCGCCCGGAAAATTCATCAAGCATGAGTTCCGGCACAGCGCGGGTGTGCGGCCGTACAAGCTCTACACGCCCACCCGCGTGGTGGACGAGCCGCCGTTGCTGGTGATGCTGCATGGCTGCACGCAGTCGGCGGACGACTTCGCCGTGGGCACGCGCATGAACCGCCTGGCCGACGAGCACGGCTTCCTCGTGGTCTATCCCGAGCAGACCGCGCAGGCCAATTCGTCAAAGTGCTGGAACTGGTTCCGGCCGCAAGACCAGGCGCGAGACGCGGGCGAACCCGTGTTGATTGCGGGCATCGTGCGAGAGGTGGCTGGGCGCCACGGCGTGGCACCGCGCCAGGTATTCGTCGCTGGCTTGTCCGCAGGTGCGGCGATGGCGGTGGTGATGGGCGAGACCTATCCGGAGCTTTTCGCCGGCGTGGGGGCGCATTCGGGTCTGCCTTTCGGCAGTGCGCAGGACGTGGCTTCGGCGATGGCCACCATGAAGGGCGGCCGCAGTGGCATGCCCGGCCTGAAAGACCTGCCGGCCCGTCCCGCAGCATCAAACCGCGCTGCCGCGCGGGCCGTGCCCACCATCGTGTTCCATGGCGACCGCGATCACACCGTGCAGCAGACCAACGCCACCGAAATCGTGAAGCAGGCCCGGAGCGCGCACCAGGCCGCAGCGGGGGGCGGAAACCTGACCGAAAGCACTCAGACGGGCGAGGCACGTGGCCGGCGTTACACCTGCACCGTGCACACCGACGCATCGGGTCGGAGGGTCATCGAGTCCTGGGTCCTGCACGGGGCCGGGCATGCCTGGTCCGGTGGCGATGCGCGGGGGTCCTACGCCGACGGCGCAGGACCCGATGCCTCGGCAGAGATGGTTCGCTTCTTCCTCGCGCTGTCTCGCTGAGGCGTCCTCAGGCGCGGCTCGCGCTTCGGGGGCGGCGCACGGCGCGCACTTTGCCGGTGGGCCCACCGCCGCAGTAGAAAAGATCGGCGCCGTCGGATTCCAGCCCGCTGACCCCCAGGCCCGCAGGCATCTCCAGTCGCTCCAGCACCTCGCCGCTGGCCGGGTCGATGCGGCGGATGTCGCTCTCCTCGCCTTCCCAGGTGCCGTGCCAGAGTTCACCGTCGACCCAGGTCACGCCGGTCACGAAGCGGTTCGACTCGATGGTGCGCAGGACAGTCCCCGTGGCCGGGTCGATCTGGTGGATGGTGCGGTTGCGGTACTGCCCCACCCACAGGCTGCCTTCGGCCCAGGTGAGCCCCGAGTCGGCGCCCTGGCCGGGGGCGGGAATGGTGGCGAGGATCTTGCCGGTGGCCGGATCGATCTTGTCGATGCGTTGCTCGGCGATCTGGTAGAGGTGCGTGCCGTCGAAGGCGGTGCCAGCATCGCCAGTGCAGTTCAGGGTGCGTGTGCGCTCGCCGCTGTCGGGGTCGAAGGCGACCAGGGTCGCCCCGCTGGCCACCCAGACGTTGCGGCCGTCGTAGGTCACACCGTGGGCGGGTTCGGGTTGGGCAAACGGGCCGTACTCCCGCACGATCTCGGCGGCGCTCGCTTTGGCGCGTGAATTGGATTTCAAGGGGGCGCTGGTGGTGGTGGGCATGGTGGTTCCTTTGGTTGGCCTCGGAATAAAGCCATGGCGCCACTCTAGGCAATCGGCAGCGCAGCAGGGAGTAACAAGATCGTCGTGAATTCCGTGAACGGCGGCGCCTGCCAGCGGCGTGCCCGCGCTTGCCCGATGGCGCGCACGCGCTCTGCGGTTTCCAGTTCAGCCAGCGCACGCTGCACCGTTCGCTGGCTGGCACCCAGCGCCAGCGCGAGAGCCGACGTGGACCAGGCCGCGCCGTCCGAAAGCAGTGCCACCACCGAGGCCTGCTCGCCATCGATGGGGGGCGCCAGTACCACCACAGGGCGATCGTCCAGCGGCCTCAGTGCGAAGCCGCGCGCGGTGGCCTCGATGCGGGCCAGCGTGGGCACCAGTGCGCGCAGGCGACCGATTTCCACCCGCAGACGTGCGCGGTGAGTTTCGTCGGGGCGGCGGGTTCTAAAGGCGGTGGCGATCAGGGTTTCGCGGTCGATCTCGCCGGGCCACGCCTCGGCCAGGGCGCGTGCCAGCGTGAACAGCACCGGGCGCCGCGCCAGCGTTTGCCATTCCGCTCCCGCGCCAAGGCCTCGCTGGCAGGCATCCACCACCAGCGCGTCGGTGGCCTTGAGGGCCGCCACCTCGTCCAGTCGCAAGGCCTGTTCGCCGCCCGCACCGAGGCGCCGGGCGGCAGGGCGTTCCAGTGTGGCTTGCGCCTGCGCCACCTCGGCCACCAGCGCGGGAACGCCCGCTAGCGTGGCCGATTGGTGGGCGCGTTGCAGCGCCGCCTGCGCCTCGTCGACCCGCAGCGAACGCAGCGCCAGTTCGGCCCCGGTCAGTTCAGCCACCGCCACCAGCACCGGCGGCAGGCCCTGCGTGTCGGGTCGTCCGAGCGTGGACGCGGCTTCGTCCAGCCGGCCCAGCAGCAGCAAACGCCGCGCTGCGATCAGCCGCGCCTGCAGCGCGTTGGCACGGTCGCCGTGCGCCTCCAGTGTGGCCGCCGCGGCAGACAGCGCGCGCACCGGGCCGCTGAAATCCCGCATGGCCACGGCCACTTCAGCTTCGGCCACCACGCAGCGGGCGCGCGCCCGTTCCTCGTGCGTGCCAAAGCGGCGCGCAGCGAGTTGCAAAAGGGTGCGGGCACGCGCGTGCTCACCGAGTTGCGCCATGGCAATGCCTCGCAGTGCCAGCGCCGGCGGGTCCTCCCGCAGGGCCACGCGCTTCAGGGCGCCCAGCGCATCGCCGGCGGCCAGCGCACGGGCAGAGGCGGCGATGAGCGAATCCACGGCGGGCCCTCAGCGGCGCAGCTTGTACCCGGTTTTGAAGACCCACCAGATGAAGCCCAGGCAGGCCGCCATGAAGACCAGCGTCATGCCGGTGCTCACGGCAATGTGCACATCGGCCACGCCATAGAAGGCCCAGCGGAAGCCGCTGATGAGGTAGACCACCGGGTTCACGAGAGACACCGTCTGCCACACGGGCGGCAGCATGTTGATGGAATAGAACGCACCGCCCAGGAAGGTGAGCGGTGTGACCACCAGCAGCGGAATCACCTGCAGTTTCTGGAAGCTGTCGGCCCACAGGCCGATGATGAAACCGAACAGGCTGAAGGTGACGGCGGTGAGCAGCAGGAAGCCGATCATCCAGCCGGGGTGGGCGATGTGGTACGGCACGAACACGCGCGCGGTGAGCAGGATCAGCAGACCGAGCATGACCGACTTGGTGGCCGCCGCCCCCACATAGCCCAGCAACACCTCCACCCACGACACCGGCGCCGAGAGCAGCTCGTAGATGGTGCCCGACCACTTGGGCATGTAGATGCCGAAGGACGCGTTGGAGATGCTCTCGCTCAGAAGCGAGAGCATGACCAGGCCGGGGATGATGTAGGCGCCGTAGCTCACGCCGTCGATCTCGCCCATGCGCGAGCCGATGGCCGTGCCGAACACGATGAAGTAGAGCGAGGTGGTGAGCACCGGCGCCATGATGCTCTGCGTGATGGTGCGGAAAGTGCGCGCCATCTCGAAACGGTAGATGGCCTTGATGCCGTGGATGTTCATGCCAGGCTCTCCTGCTTCTTGTGGACCAGGCTGACGAAGATGTCTTCCAGCGAACTCTCGCTGGACTGCAGGTCCTTGAAATCGATGCCTTGCCCCGCCAGCGCGCGCAGCAGTTCGGCGATGCCGGTTTCTTCCTTCTGCGTGTCGAAGGTGTAGGTCAGCGTGAGCCCTTCGCCCGAGAGTTCGAGTGGCCAGTGCGCCAGCGCTTCGGGCACCTGCGCGAGCGCATGCTGCAGCGTGAGCGTGAGCTGCTTCTTGCCGAGCTTGCGCATCAGCACATGCTTGTCTTCCACCACGATCAGCTCGCCCTGGCTGATGACGCCAATGCGGTCGGCCATGTCTTCGGCCTCTTCGATGTAGTGCGTGGTGAGAATGATGGTGGTGCCGCCTTCGCGCAACTTGCGCACCATGCGCCACATGTCGTGCCGCAGCTCCACGTCCACGCCCGCACTGGGTTCGTCGAGAAACAGAATTTTGGGCTCGTGCGACAACGCCTTGGCGATCAGCACCCGCCGCTTCATGCCGCCCGAGAGCGTCATGATCTTGTTGTCCTTCTTGTCCCAGAGCGAGAGGTCTTTGAGCACCTTCTCGATGTAGGCCGGGTTGGGTGGTTTGCCGAACAGGCCCCGGCTGAAGGTCACCGTGGCCCACACGGTTTCAAAGGCATCGGTGTGCAGCTCCTGCGGCACCAGGCCGATGGCCTCACGCGCCTGCCGGAAGTCTCGCTCGGTGTCGAAGCCATCGGCCAGCACCACGCCTTCGCTGGGCTTGGCAATGCCGCAGACGATGCTGATGAGCGTGGTCTTGCCGGCGCCATTGGGGCCGAGCAGCGCAAAGATCTCGCCGCGCCGGATGTCAAGATCAACCCGCTTGAGGGCCTGGAATCCGCCCGGGTAGGTCTTGCTCACGCCGCGCACGGACACGATGGAATCGGCGGTGCTGGCCGCCTGTAAAGATGGGTTCATGGATCCTCCTGGATCGCGCACTCTACACTGGTTTTGTGTACAGTGATCGTCTCCATGAAAAGCGTCCACATTCCCATTCAGGCCATCAAGGGGCGCGGCGTTGCCCACCAGCAGCCGCACCGCTTCGAGCGCGCCGCGCGTGAGGCTTTTGATGACGGCTGGGGCGCGCTGGATCAAACCGCACTGGCCAGGGACGAAGCGCCGCCGCCGGCCACCGAGGTCACCTGGGAAGACTGCAAGAGCGCCATCACCCGCAATGACTCGCCCGACATCGGCTTCAACCTCGGCCTCAATCCGTACCGGGGCTGTGAACACGGTTGCGTGTACTGCTATGCGCGGCCCACGCACAGCTACCTCAACCTCTCGCCCGGCCTCGATTTCGAAACGAAGCTCATCGCCAAGCGCAACGTGGCCGAGGTGTTGCGGCGCGAACTGGCCAGTCCGCGCCACGTGCCCGAGTTGCTCGCCATCGGCACCGTGACGGATGCGTATCAGCCCGTTGAGCGCGAGTGGCGATTGATGCGCGGTGTGCTGCAGGTGCTGAGCGACACGCACCATCCGCTCGCCATCGTCACCAAGGGCAGCGGCGTGGAGCGCGACATCGACCTGCTCGCGCCCATGGCCGCACAAGGCCTGGCCGCGGTGTACGTGACCATCACCACACTGGATGCGAAGCTCGCGCGCATTCTGGAGCCGCGCGCCGCCGCGCCGCACCGGCGTCTGCGCACGCTGCGCACGCTGGCCGAGGCCGGCATTCCCGTGGGTGTCAGCGTGGCGCCGCAAATTCCCTTCATCAACGACGACATGGAGCAGGTGCTGGAAGCCGCGCACGAGGCCGGTGCGCGCCGGGCCTTTTACACCGTGCTGCGTCTGCCCTGGGAAGTGAGCCCTATGTTTCGCCAGTGGCTGGAACAGCACTACCCCGACCGCGCCGCGCGCGTGATGGCGCGTGTGCAGGAGATGCGCGGCGGGAAGGATTACGACGCCGATTTCTCGCAGCGCATGAAGGGCAGCGGCGTCTGGGCCGAGCTGATCCGCCAGCGCTTCGACAAGGCCTGCCAGCGCCTGGGTTTCAACCAGGAGCGCGAGCCGCTGGATACGTCGCAGTTCAGACCGCAGGCGGTGCGGGCGCAGCAGGAGCTCTTTTAGCCGCGTCCAAGATCTCCAGCGGCACGGTAGCCTCCTCGTGACGTGTGAACCGCGGCTGCTCACGCCCTTCGAACACGCCGACCTCGGCAAACATCGCCGCTGGCCGCACCCACAGCCCCCAGCCGCCGTACAGCGCGCGGTACAGGGTCATGCCCTGCAGGGTCTCGCTGCAGCGCACGGTGTCCAGCACCTCGTACCAGCCGCCCTTGTAGTGGCGGTAGAAGCCGGGGGGCGTGGGGTGCAGCGGGGGCAGGTCGTCGTCGGTCATGCCGCCGAGTTTATGCGTCGGCCTTTTTCAGGATCGAGTCCACCGGCACATAGAACTCGCCGCCGGTGGCCTTGAACTCGGCGGACTTCGCGGCCATGCCCCGAGCGAGGGCGTCGGCCTCGCTCAATCCCTGTCTTTCGGCGTAGTCGCGCACGTCCTGCGTGATCTTCATCGAGCAGAACTTCGGCCCGCACATGCTGCAGAAGTGCGCCTCCTTGCTGCTGTCCTTGGGCAGGGTCTCGTCGTGGAAATCGCGCGCGGTGTGCGGGTCCAGCCCGAGGTTGAACTGGTCGTGCCAGCGAAACTCGAATCGCGCCTTGCTCATCGCGTCGTCTCGTGCGCGGGCGCCGGGGTGGCCCTTGGCCACATCGGCCGCGTGCGCGGCTATTCTGTAAGCGATCAGGCCCTGTTTCACGTCGTCGCGGTCGGGCAGGCCCAGGTGTTCCTTGGGTGTCACGTAGCAAAGCATGGCCGTGCCCATCCAGCCGATCATGGCCGCACCGATGGCGCTGGCAATGTGGTCGTAGCCCGGTGCGATGTCGATGGTGAGTGGCCCGAGCGTGTAGAAGGGTGCTTCGTGGCAGTGCTTCAACTGCTCGTCCATGTTGGCCTGGATCAGGTGCATGGGCACGTGGCCCGGTCCTTCGATCATGGTCTGCACATCGTGCTGCCAGGCAATCTTCGTCAGCTCGCCCAGCGTCTGCAGTTCGGCGAACTGCGCCTCGTCGTTCGCGTCTGCCGCGCTGCCGGGGCGCAGGCCATCGCCGAGCGAAAAGCTCACGTCGTACGCCTTCATGATTTCGCAGATTTCTTCGAAGTGCGTGTAGAGAAAACTCTCGCGGTGGTGCGTGATGCACCACTTGGCCATGATGGAGCCGCCGCGCGACACGATGCCGGTGCGCCGATTTGCCGTGAGGTGCACAAAGGCCAGTCGCAGGCCCGCGTGGATGGTGAAGTAGTCCACGCCCTGTTCGGCCTGCTCGATCAGCGTGTCGCGAAAGATCGCCCAGGTGAGGTCTTCGGCCACGCCGCCCACTTTCTCCAGCGCCTGGTAGATCGGCACCGTGCCGATGGGCACCGGCGAGTTGCGCACGATCCAGTCGCGCGTGGTGTGGATGTTGCGACCGGTGGAAAGGTCCATCACGTTGTCGGCGCCCCAGCGAATCGCCCACACCAGCTTGTCCACTTCTTCCTCGATGCTGGAGGTCACCGCCGAGTTGCCGATGTTGGCGTTGACCTTCACCAGGAAGTTGCGCCCGATCGCCATGGGCTCCAGTTCGGTGTGGTTGATGTTGGCCGGGATGATGGCGCGGCCGCGAGCCACCTCGTCGCGCACGAACTCGGGCGTGATCACGTCCGGGATGTGCGCGCCCATGGGGTTGCCGCGCAGTCGCGCCTCTCGTGCGGCGTCGCCCAGGTACTCGGCCATCCACTCGCGTTTGCCGTTTTCGCGCAGTGCCACGCTCTCCATTTCTGGCGTGACGATGCCCTTGCGGGCGTAGTGCATCTGCGTCACGTTCATGCCGGAGCGTGCACGGCGTGGCGAGCGCTGCAGGCCGGCGGCCTGCGCGCGCAGGGCCTCGATGCGTTCGATGCTGGTGTCGTTCTGGCGCGCTTCGTTTTTCACGCCGTCGTCCAGCACCTGGCGCGCGCGGCCGGCGTAGGTCTCGGTGTCGCCGCGCGCTTCAATCCAGGCGCTGCGCACATCGGGCAGGCCGCGCGTCACATCAATGGCGGCTGTGGGGTCGGAATACGGACCTGATGTGTCGTACACCACCACGCGTTCGCCGTTGGTGAGCGCGATCTCGCGCATGGGCACGTTCACGCCTGGCATCGTGCCGGGCACATACAACTTGCGCGAAGCAGGGAAGGGCTCACGGCTGAGGGCGAGTTGCGCGAGGG
The DNA here is from genome assembly GCF_002127265.1 of Hydrogenophaga sp. IBVHS1. GTDB lineage: Bacteria > Pseudomonadota > Gammaproteobacteria > Burkholderiales > Burkholderiaceae_C > Hydrogenophaga. The sequence goes on from NZ_NFUU01000001.1 coordinate 668,005, forward strand.
CAAGGTGGTCGGGTGCGTTCATGTGGCGGTCTCCGGGAAAAAGGCATTGAAGAAATGCTCCGGAGGTCCGCCCACCCGCCATGGGTGTGCGTGAGCTCTTCTTTCGCCGGTACTAACCGGATCAAGTTCGCGGGTTCGGCTGGTCAGCCATCTCAGCGCCAGACCCTTTCAGGTCCGTGCACCCCGGAGCAGGGGGGAGTGTAAAGTCGTTTGCACTCAGCTTTTCCGGGAGACGGGTGTGAGCAGAAAGAAATCCGTAACAGGCAGCGTGCGGGTCGGCGTGGGCGGCTGGACCTTTGAGCCCTGGCGCGACAACTTCTACCCCAAGGGGCTCGCTCACAGCAAGGAGCTCGCGTACGCCAGCACGCACCTCACCGCGATCGAGGTCAACGGCACCTACTACAGCACCTTCAAGCCGCCCACTTTTGCCAAGTGGCGCGACGAGACACCAGAGGGCTTCGTGTTCTCGTTGAAAGCCAACCGCTTTGCCACCAACCGCAAGGTACTGGGCGAAGCAGGCGAATCGATCCAGCGCTTCATCGGTAGCGGCCTCAGTGAGCTGGGCGCCAAGCTCGGTCCGCTGGTGTGGCAGTTTGCGCCGACCAAGCTGTTTGATCCGGATGACTTTGAAGCCTTCCTGCGGCTGTTGCCGGAGAAGGTGGACGGCCTGCCGCTGCGCCATGCGCTGGACGTGCGCCACAACAGCTTCATCGACCCCGCGTACCTGGCACTCGCGCGCAAGTACCGCTGCGCCACCGTGTTCACCGACTCGGACGATTACCCCTCGTTCGCCGACCTGACCGGGGACTTCGTCTATGCGCGCCTCATGCGCACCGAAGCGAAGGTGAAGACGGGTTACGAACCAAAGGCCCTGGACCGCTGGGCTGATGCAGCCAAAACCTGGGCGGCAGGCGCCGAGCCAGCCGATGTGCCACGGCTGGCCCCCGCTGGCAAGCCGGCGGGATCACGCGATGTGTTCATGTTTTTCATCAGCGGCGCCAAGGAGCGCGCGCCCGCTGCCGCCCTGGGCCTGATCGAACGGCTGAAGTAGCTTTGCTCAGAGCGGATCGGCCAGCAGCTTGGAGAGCGCGGCGATGTTGGCGGCGCTGGGCACCTGTGCCTTCATCTCGTCTTCTTCGGCCGTGGCGTTCTCGTGCGCCTGAATGGCGTTGACCATGGCGTACTGGCTTTCCCACGAAAGCGTCTTGCCTTCCGGGCACAGGTCGCGCACGGTGCCGAACCAGTAGTAGCCGTCTTTGCCACCGAAGAGCTTGTCGATGCCGCCCGCATCGCCGGTCTTAAGGCCATGGGCCGCCAGGATGAGCTTGAGCTTGTGGTGCGAGGCAGAGTAATGCATGAGGCGACGGGCAGTGGGGAGCGGTCGGCGATTGTACTGAAGGGCATGTGCTTCGGGCAGGCATAAGATGTCTGGCACTGAGCTTGCTTGGGTAGGCCAGCCCCCAGGAGCTTCCCATCATGTCCGAAGATTCCCCGTCACCGACAGGCCTTGTGGCCGCTGAAGTACCGCCCTCGCCGAACTCGCCGCATCCCCGGCACATCCGCCTCACCTCGCATTCCGGCGGCTTTGGCGCACTCCCCATCCAGTGGGGCGCGGCCACGGCCAGGGAGCGCGGGCCGGTGGTGGGCACCACGCTGAACCTGTCGCACCGCAACGTGATCGGCACGCACAGTGGCAGCTACAGCGTGTACCGCGCGCTGGCGGTGGCGGCCGGGGCGCTCAAGCGCGAGCACCGTGCCGATCTCACCAACACCTCGCCCACCGACATCATCGGCCCGTACCCGCAGTGGGCCGACCCGGAAAAGATCTGCAGCATCGACCCCTGGGGTGCGGTGGTGGCCGATGTGTATGCCACCGAGCTGGCGGCGGGCTATGACATTCGTCCCACCATCGCCGTGACCAAGGCGCACGTGATCCTGCCCGAGGTGATCGACGCCTTGCTGAAGGGCCGCCTCAAGCCCGACGGCAAGTTCCTCACGGCGGGCGGTGCGGCGGTGGTGACCAAGGTGGCGGTGGAACCGGTGTGGTACCTGCCGGGCGTGGCCAAGCGCTTCGGTTGCAGCGAGACCGACCTGCGCCGCGTGCTGTTCGAGGAAACCGGTGGCATGTACCCCGAGCTCGTCACACGCTCCGACCTCTCGGTGTTCCTGCCGCCCATTGGCGGGCAGACGGTCTATATCTTCGGTGAACCGCGCGACCTGGCCAACCCAGATGTGACGCTGACCGCCCGCGTGCACGACGAGTGCAACGGCTCCGATGTGTTCGGCTCCGACATCTGCACCTGCCGGCCCTACCTCACCCATGCAATCGAAGAATGCATTCTGGGCGCGCAGCGTGGCGGCGTGGGCCTGGTGGCCTACTCGCGCAAGGAAGGCCGCGCGCTGGGCGAGGTGACCAAATTCCTGGTCTACAACGCGCGCAAGCGGCAGGTGGGCGGCGACACGGCCGACCAGTATTTCGCCCGCACCGAATGCGTGGCCGGTGTGCAGGACATGCGCTTCCAGGAACTCATGCCCGACGTGCTGCACTGGCTGGGCGTGAAGAAGATCCACCGACTGGTCTCCATGAGCAACATGAAATACGACGCCATCACCGGCGGCGGCATTGAGGTGGGTGAGCGCATCAACATCCCGGACGAACTGATTCCGGCCGATGCCCGTGTGGAGATGGACGCCAAGATGGCCGCGGGGTACTTCACACCGGGGCTGGTGCCCGGCGCGGAAGAACTCAAGATCGCCAAGGGTCGGGGGCTGGGCGCTTGAGCGGCGTTTCTGCCCACGCCGACGCCTCCACCGCCGCAGGGGCGGTGAGCGCGCTGCGATCCACCGGGGCGATTCGCGAACGCGCCACGGCGTTGCTGGCGCGCGCCCGTGCTGGTGACTCCGCCTGTTTTTCGGTCGACGACGCGGCGCTGAAATCGGCTGCACGCACCGTGGCCGAACTCACGCGCCAGCGCTTCCCCGACCTGCGCATTCCGTACCACAGCCGCTGGCGCCACTTCGAGGCCGGTGGCGTGGACCGGCGCGCGTTGCTCGACGCGCTGCTGGGTCCGGTGGAAACCGCAGAACGCGCGCGCACGCAGATCGACCTGGCGCTGGTCAGCGTGCTGCTCGATGCGGGGGCTGGCGCGGACTGGCGCTACGACGAAGCTTCGAGTGGACAGACCTTCTCGCGTTCCGAAGGCCTGGGCGTGGCGAGCTTTCATGCCTTCACCGCAGGCTTGTTCTCCAGCGAGCCGGCGCAACCGCTCCGTGTGGACGCCGCCGGCCTGGCAGCGTTGACCACCAGGACACTGGGCGCGGCGTTCCAGGTGAGCGAGGGCAATCCGCTGGTGGGGCTGGAAGGCCGGGTCGATGTGCTGCGGCGCCTGGGTGTGGCCCTGCTCGGCCATGCCAGCACCTACGGGCCGTCCGGGCGCCCGGGTGCGCTTTACGACGCGCTTCATGCGACCTCGCTCGAAGCGCACGACATCCTCAAGACACTGCTCGACACCTTGTCCGACATCTGGCCGGCGCAGAACACGCTGGGCGGCATCGCTCTGGGCGATTGCTGGCGGCATTCCGCCGTGCCCGGGCCAGGCCTCACCGCCGGCTGGATGCCGTTCCACAAACTCTCGCAGTGGCTTACCTATTCACTGCTGGAACCGTTCGAGTGGGCGGGCGTGAAGCTGGGTGGGCTGGACGCACTCACGGGCCTGCCCGAGTACCGCAACGGCGGTCTGCTGATCGATGCGGGTGTGCTGCATCCGCTGCCCGCCGACCACGCCACGCGCACCTGGCAGGCGGGAGATCCATTCATTGTGGAATGGCGCGCGCTCACCGTGGCCTTGCTGGATGAGCTCGCACCGCTGGTGCGCGCCGAGCTGGGCCTGCAGCCCGATCAGTTGCCGCTGGCCTGCGTGCTCGAAGGCGGCACCTGGGGGGCAGGGCGCTTGCTGGCACAACGGTTGCGTGGCGGACTGCCGCCCTTCCACATCGCCAGCGACGGCACGGTGTTCTGACTTTTTTACCTCGAAGGCCCCTACCACCATGAGCAACGTTCACCTCATCGACCACCCCCTGGTGCAGCACAAGCTCACCCTCATGCGCCGCAAGGACGCCAGCACCAATAGTTTCCGGCGCCTGCTCAACGAGATGGCGATGCTCATGACCTACGAGGTCACGCGCGATATGGCGATGCAGGAGATTGAAATCGAGACGCCGCTGGAGACCATGCGGGCGAAGGTGATCGACGGCAAGAAGCTGGTGTTCGTCTCCATCCTGCGCGCGGGCAACGGCATTCTGGACGGCATGCTCAGCGTGGTGCCGGGTGCGCGCGTGGGCCACATCGGTCTGTACCGCGATCCGAAAACGCTGACCGCCGTGGAGTACTACTTCAAGATGCCGACGCACATGAACGAACGCGACGTGATCGTGGTCGATCCCATGCTCGCCACCGGGAACTCGGCCATCGCAGCCGTGGACCGGCTGAAAGAGATCGGCCCCAAGTCCATCAAGTTCGTCTGTCTGCTTACCTGTCCCGAAGGCGTTGCCGCGCTGCAGCGCGCGCATCCCGATGTGCCCATCTACACCGCCGCTATCGACCGCGAGCTCAACAGCCACGGCTACATCCTGCCCGGCCTGGGCGACGCGGGCGACCGCATCTTCGGCACGCAGTAAGAACCCATGCTCGACCTGCTGATCACCCACGCCACCCTGCCCGACGGCCGAACCGACATGGCCGTGGCCGTGCAGGACGGGCGCATCGTGGAGGTGAGCGCCGGGCTGAATGCAACCGCGCACGACACGCTGGACGCTGGCGGTCAGCTGCTCACGCCGCCGTTCTGCGACCCGCACTTTCACATGGACGCCACGCTCAGCTACGGCCTGCCGCGCGTCAACCAGAGCGGCACGCTGCTCGAAGGCATCGCGCTGTGGGGCGAGCTCAAACCCTTGCTGACCGAAGAAGCGCTGGTGGAGCGCGCGCTGGCCTACGGCGACTGGGCGGTGGCCAAGGGTTTGCTGGCCATTCGCAGCCATGTGGACACCAGCGACCCGAGCCTGCTGCCGGTGCGCGCCATGCTGGAAGCAAAGAAGCGCATGGCACCGTATCTGGACGTTCAGCTCGTGGCATTCCCGCAGGACGGCGTGCTGCGCAGCCCGGGCGGGCTCGACAACCTCAAGCGAGCGCTCGACCTGGGCGTGGACGTGGTGGGCGGCATTCCGCACTTCGAGCGCACCATGAGCGACGGCGCGGCCAGCGTGAAGCTGCTGTGCGAACTCGCCGCCGAGCGCGGCCTGCCGGTGGACATGCACTGCGACGAAAGCGACGATCCCCTCTCGCGCCACATCGAGACCCTGGCCTGCGAGACGCAGCGCCTGGGCCTGCAAGGCCGCGTGAACGGCTCGCACCTCACCTCCATGCACAGCATGGACAACTACTACGTGAGCAAGCTGATCCCGCTGATTGCCGAGTCGGGCGTGAGCGCGGTGGCGAACCCGCTCATCAACATCACGCTGCAGGGCCGACACGACACCTATCCGAAACGGCGTGGCATGACGCGTGTGCCTGAGCTCATGGCCGCCGGTGTCACGGTGGCTTTCGGTCACGACTGCGTGATGGACCCGTGGTATTCGTTGGGCAGTGGCGACATGCTGGAAGTAGCGCACATGGGCCTGCACGTGGCGCAGATGACGAGCCAGGCCGGCATGCGCCAGTGCTTCGACGCGGTGACGGTGAACGCCGCAAAGGTGATGGGCCTGGCCAGCTACGGCATGGAAGCGGGCAAGGACGCCAGCTTCGTGCTGCTGCAGGCGCGCGATCCGATCGAAGCCATTCGCCTGCGCGCCACGCGACTCAAGGTGTGGCGCAAGGGGCGCTTGCTGTCGGAAATGGCACCGGCCACCGCGCGGCTCTCCCTGCCCGGACGCGAGGAGAACCCGCTGTGAACTCCTTCGGCAAACGCGCCCAGGGCGAGCGGCTGGAGCGCATGCGGGTTTCGGCTTTGTGGACCGGTGAAGGCTTTCGCAATCAGCATCCGGTGTTGCCGGGTTTGCGAGACAGCACGGTGCCCCGGCCCACGCTGAAGGAATTCCTCAGTTCCGGCGGGCGGCGCGCGCCGACCGGGCCATTGCCTTCGATCGATCCCCGCGAGGCCTGGAGTCGGCCCGTGCAGAGCGGCTTGCGCGCCACCTGGCTTGGCCACTCCACCGTGCTGATCGAGATCGATGGTCACCGTGTTCTGACGGACCCGGTGTGGGGCACGCGCGCTTCGCCGTTTCGCCTGCTCGGGCCCAAACGTTTCCAGCCCGTGCCGTTGCGCCTGAAGCAGATGCCCGAGGTGGACGTGGTGTTGATCTCGCACGACCATTACGACCACCTGGACTACCCCACCATCCGCGCACTCTCGCGGCACAGCAGCGTGCCCTTCGTCACTTCGCTCGGTGTGGGCGCGCACCTGCAGGCCTGGGGCGTGGCGGCCGAGCGCATCACCGAGCTCGACTGGTGGGAAAGCCACCGCGTGCCGGGCACGGGCCTGACCATCACCGCCGCGCCTTCTCAGCATTTTTCGGGTCGCGGCTTCAAGGACCGCAACGCCACGCTGTGGTCTTCCATGGTGGTGCAGTCCGAGCGGCACCGCGTATTCTTCAGCGGCGACACCGGCCTCACGACCGAGTACGCCGCCATCCGCGAACGGCTCGGCCCGTTCGATCTGGTGATGCTCGAAGTGGGCGCTTTCCACCCCGCGTGGGGCGACATTCACCTGGGCCCCGTGAATGCCCTGAAGGCGCACGCGCTGCTCGGCGGAGGGGCCTTTCTGCCGGTGCACTGGGGCACCTTCAGCCTGGCCATGCACGAGTGGGACGAACCGGTGGAGACGCTGCTGAAGCTGGCGCCTTCCCACGGCGCCTCGTTGCTCATGCCCCGCCTGGGTGAAGCCGTGGAACCGGCGCACCTCCAGGCCGTGGTGCCGTGGTGGCGCGGGCTCGGCGGCGGTGCCGAAGCACCGCCAGCATCGGAAGTACCCGCCTTGCAGCGCCAGCTGCCCTGGCCGCTCGACTGAGCGCCTGCTGCACTCAACCGGAGACCCACCATGATGAAACTTCGCCCCTCCTTGCTGGCCGCTGCGATCTTTGTGGCGGCCTCGGCGTTGTGCGTTCACGCCCCAGCGCAAACCCCCGCGCCCACCTACCAGCCTGCCGAGGGCCAGGCCGGCAAGGACGTGATGTGGATTCCCACCTCTGAGGTGCTGGTCGACCGCATGCTGGAAATGGCGAAGCTCACCCCGCAAGACTACTTGGTCGATCTGGGTTCCGGTGATGGCCGCCTCGTCATCACGGCCGCGAAGCGTGGCGCCATCGCACACGGCATCGAATACAACGCCGATCTGGTGGCGCTGTCCAGGCGGGCCGCACAAGCCGAGGGCGTGAGCACGCGCGCCACTTTTCAGAAGGCCGACATCTTCGAGTCGGACTTTTCCCGCGCCACCGTGGTCACCATGTTCCTGCTGCCCGAGCTGAACATGCGCCTGCGGCCCACGCTGCTGGCCATGAAGCCTGGCACGCGCATCGTCTCCAATTCTTTCAACCTGGAAGACTGGGTGCCCGACCAGGTGCAGCGGGTGGTGGAAGGTTGCCGCACCTATTGCGAGGCCTACCAATGGACCGTGCCCGCTCAGGTGGCGGGCACCTGGCAACTGGGCAATGGACAGGAACTGGTGCTGGAGCAGACGTTTCAGATGCTCAAGGGCACGCTGCGCCAGCGCGGCCAGGCGTTTCCCTTGCGCGATGCGCGCATGACAGGCACCCAGATCCAGTTCACCGTGGATGGACTGCGCTACGCCGGCGAGGTGATGGGCCGTGACATGCAGGGCAGGGTGAACGGTGGCAGCGCCTGGAAGGCGACCCGTGGACCCTGATCACGCAGATGTCCACTGACCGCGATGCCCGGTTCAAGACCGTGCTGCGGATTCAGATCAGGATGTCGAACAGGTTCGAGAACGTGTCCGTCCAGGGCCGGAAGCCCGGTGTCGGCACCAGCACTTTGGCGCCTTGCATCGCCGCCGGCAGCGCGGCGGCCTGCGCGGGGCTCACAAACACCACCCACGAAGATCGGCGGCAGAACGGGTCGCCGTGGCCCGCGCTTAGTTCCAGCAGCACGGCCACCTTGCCGAGGTGCTGTGCGGCCGATGCCATGACCGGGCGCAGGTCCAGGTAGGTGTTGGTGATGTGCACCGCCAGCAGCCCGTCGGGCAACATGTGCCGCTGGTAGGCCTCGAAGGCTTCCAGCGTGAGCAGGTGGGTGGGAATGGAGTCGCCGGAGAAAGCGTCCATGGCCAGCAGGTCGAAGGCTTGCGGCGATTCGCGTTCCAGCATCAGGCGCCCGTCGCCCAGCACCGGCACGATGGTGGCCGCGCTGTCGGCCAGGTAGCTGAAGTGCTTGCGCGCCAGGTCCAGCACCTGGTCGTTGATCTCATACATGCGCATCTCGTCGCCCGCGCGCCCGTACACCGCGAGCGTGCCTGCGCCCAGGCCCACCACCCCGATCTGGCGTGGCCGATCGGTCGGCAGGCTTTGCAGGGCGCGGCCGATGCCGGTGCGTTCGCAGTAGTAGGCGGTGGCGTGCCGGGGGTGGCTCAGGTACTGCTCGCCGTGGGTGATGCTGCCGTGCACCATGCTGCGCACCGGTCCCAGGCCGTCTTCGTCCACGCTGTCCTCGATGCGGGTCTGGCTGTAGAAGTTGCGCACCACTTCGGTGTAACCCTGCACGTAGTCCAGCGAAATGCTGGTCAGCCGAACGCCATACAGCAGCAGCGCGACCAGCAAGGCACCGCGCAGCCAGCGAGCGTGCCGCCTGCCGCGCAGCTCGGGCCAGAGCACCAGCACCATCAGCAGCGCACACAGGAACAGGCCCAGTGGCAGTTCGAAGTAGGCGTTGAATGCCACCGGCGCCACCAGCCCGACGAACAGGCCGCCCAGTGCGCCACCCACCGAGAGCATGAGGTAGAAGAGCGTGAGGTGGCGCACCGGTGGCCGGCGCCGCACCAGCTCGCCATGGCACACCATGCAGAACACAAACACCGCTGCGCTCAGCAGACCCACCAGCACGGGCGCGCTCAAGCCCTCGTTCATCGCGAAATCCAGCGCCAGGAAGGCCAGCGGCAGCGCGCCAAGAAACAGCGGGCGCACGTAGTAGCGCGGTGCGTCGAAACACAAAATGAAGCTCAGCAGGTACAGCGCCAGCGGCAGCACCCAGAGAAAGGGCACGGGCGCCACGTCCTGCGTGAGGTGCCGCGTGATGGCCAGCAGCAGCATGGAAGCCGTGGCCGCCAGGCCCACCCACATCAGGCATTCGCGCCAGCCGGGGTGGGGTGCTTCTTGCAGCGGGGCCGCGTGGGCGCTCGAATGGGTGCCACCTTGCCGCCGCAGCGTGAAGCCCGCCGTGGCCACGCAGGCGACCACGAACAGGGCGTAACCCACCGACCACACCCAGGCCTGCGGCTTCACCGCCATGGCCGGCTCCACCAGCACGGGGTAAGACAGCAGCGCCAGCATCGACGCCAGGTTGGACAGTGCATAGAGCCGGTAGGGCTGCACGCCCTGCGCCACGAAACTGCGCGCATACCAGGCCTGCATCAGCGGGCCGGTGGTGGAGAGCAGCAGGTAGGGCACACCCACCGTGGTGGCCAGCACGCCCAGCACGCTCCAGGTGGGGTAGGCCTGCGCGTCCAGCTTCCAGGAGGGGTCGGCCACCACCGGCAGGGTGGCCAGGCTCAGCAGCAGCAGCGCGCCGTGCACCCAGGGCTGGCGGCGTGCGCTGAGCTTTTCATGAACCAGGTGCACATAGGCGTAGCCCACGAGCAGTTCCACCTGGAAGAACACCATGCACAGCGTCCACACCGAGGAAGACCCGCCGAACCACGGCAGGATCATCTTCGCAACGATGGGCTGAATCTGGAACAGCAGGAACGCTGACAGGAAGACCGTGACGGCGAAGAGGGGCATGAAACGGTGTGCTCCGGACCAGGGATGCCGGAGTATGACCGTTGCTCAAAGCGGGCCCTCAGGCCCCAGAAAAACCAGACCCTATGCCAGGTACACCGCGATGAACGCGAGCATGAAGATCTGCAGCGCGCCCGCAAGCGGCAACACGATGGGCATGTAGTGGATGACGGTTTCCAGAAGGTCTTCCGCCTGCTCGTCGGTGTACTCCTTCAGCTCCGGGTCGGAATACTCGGTCGGCCGCTCGGCCAGGGCCTGGTCGGGTGGCGGATGGTGGTGATGGTTGTCCATGAAGGCTTCCTTTCGCAACAGGAAGCCTTCAGGGGCAATTGGCGTTCCCGAACCCCCGCAGCGGGCGGCGCTGCGGGCGGAATCAGGCCGGTTCCATGCCCATGAGCGCTTCTTTCCGCGCCAGCAGGTCTTGCCGCATGGTCACCAGGTCCAGGCCGCGGGCCGCGCGTGCCTTGGGAAAGATCTCATTGCGCTCTTCCTTGACGTGGTGGTCGATGTACTCGCCCAGCACCTTCACCTTGGCGTCGAACATCTCGTCGACTTCTTCCGTGGCTTCGATCTGGGCGATGAGGTCCTTGGCGCCAGCGTGTTCGACTTCTGCCTCCGCCAGCAGGTCGGTCTCCTTGAGGGCGGCGCGCAGGGCCGGATAAAAGATCTCTTCTTCGATGGTGGCGTGCACCGTCAGCTCCTGGCAGATCTCTCGCGCCAGGTCCCGCTTTTTCTGGTTGGCAGACTTCGCGCTGGAGGACGCGAGGTCGTCGTAGTCCTTGAACATCTTCTTGACCGCTTTGTGGTCGGCATCGAGCAGGGTGCATGCATCGGGGGCGGAGCGGGTGGTGGCCATGGGAATTCCTTTGACGTGGGATGAATGAGGTGGTCGGTGCATACGCCGGTTTTGACGAACGCCGTTTACCTTGGCAAAGCATGTGCCTGGTGCACTGCTTCGGATCCCGCGGGGCCTCAGCTCAGGGTGGCGAGCACGGCGCGCAGGTCGTCCACGTCGGCGGGCTTCACGAGGTGGCGGTCAAAGCCCGCCTCGTGCGATCGCCGCAGGTCTTCCTTCTGGCCCCAGCCCGTCAGCGCAATCAGCGTCATGTCGCGGCCTTGCGGGCTTTGCCGCACCCGCCGGGCCACCTCGTAGCCATCCATCTCCGGCATGCCGATGTCCAGGAACATCGCGCAGGGGCGGTAGGTGTCCATCGCCTCCAGCGCCGACTGGCCGTCGTACACCGTTTGCACATCTGCACCCAGAAATTGCAGCACCATTTCCAGGCTGTCTGCACTGTCGCGGTTGTCGTCCACCACCAGGATGCGGCGCAAGCGGGGCGCCTGTGTCTCGGGCTGACTGACCACATCCAGCTGGGCGCCTGCCGCTGTGGCCAGCGGCAGGCGCACGCGGAATTCACTGCCGTGGCCGAGCCCTTCGCTGCGCGCCTCCACGCTGCCGCCATGCATGGTCACGATGTTGCGCACCAGCGTCAGGCCAATCCCCAGCCCGCCCTGAGCACGGTGGTAGGTGCGGTCTGCCTGCGTGAACAAGTCGAACACCCGCGGCAACATTTCCGGCGGAATGCCGGCGCCGTTGTCCCGCACCGACACCACCACCTCGGCGCCTTCGCGCTGTGCACCGAGCCAGATGCAGCCACCTTCTTCGGTGTATTTGGAGGCGTTGTTCAACAGGTTGGCCAGCACCTGGGCCAGCCGCATGCCATCGGCCTCGAGCGTCAACGGCTGGTCGGGCAGCGAAAGGACCAGCTGCTGTGACGCCGCTTCAAGCAGCGGCTTGCTGGTCTCCACCGCGTTGTGAACCACGTCGGCAAGCTGGACCGATTCCGTGCGCAGTTCGAACTTGCCGCGCGTGATGCGGGAAACCTCCATCAGATCGTCCACGAGCCGCACCATGTGCTTCACCTGTCGGTCCAGCATGTCGTGCACACGATCGGCCCCCGCACCACCGCCGTTGGCCATGCGCAGGATGTGCAGGCTGTTGCGAATGGGCGCCAGCGGGTTGCGCAGCTCGTGCGCCAGCGTGGCCAGGAACTCGTCCTTGCGTTGATCGGCTTCGCGCAGCTCCTGTTCGGCGCGGCGCAGCTGGGTGGTGTCGTAGTAGAAGCAGGCCACGGCATACCGGCCATCGGGCATGGTGATGCGCAGCAATTGCCAGTTGTAGGTTTCCACCTCGCCAAGGTCGGCGCGGTCGCTCACCAGACCGTCCGACACATAGGGTTCACCTGTCTCCAGCGTGTGGCGGAAGATGGCAATGAGTTCCGCAGCCAGAGGTTCGGGCCAGAGCACGCGCATGGCCGCGTCCAGCGACACGCCGATGGCGGGATTGACATTGCGGAACGCGCGCGTCTGCGTTTCCGCGTTGATGTGCGAGATGCGAAAGTCCGCATCGACGATGTAGAAGCCGCTGGGCGAATGGTGGATGAGGTAGTCGAGCAGCTCCGCGCCTCGCTGTACCTCAGCCTCCTGCTGCTTGCGGGCCGTGATGTCCAGCGAAACCGAGATGATGCTTCTGGGCTTGCCCGCGCTGTCGCAGAGACGGGACACGCTGTTGTGCACCCAGATAACCGAACCGTCCTTGCGCACATGCCGCTTCTCGATCTCGAACGGCTCGCCGTGGTGAATGAGCCGCGCGCGACGTGCCAGGTTCACTGGCCGGTCTTCGGGATACAGCACGTCCTGCATGCGCATGCCCAGCAGTTCGGCCTGCGAGTAACCCAGAATTTCGCTGTAGCGCCGGTTGACGCTCAGGAACCTGCCATGCAGATCGGTCTCTGCCACGCCACCCAGCATCTGGCTGAATAGCGCCTTCTGCCGAGCGTCAGAGACCTTCAGCGCGGTTTCGGCACGGGCCTGCTCCAGGCGGGTCCACACCCGGCTGGTGATTTCCTGCATGAGAGCCACCTCGTCCTCGCGCCAGTCGCGCGGTTCGGCTTGTTTTACTGCCAGCAGGAATCGCCATCGACCTTCCCGCACCATGGGCACGGCGATGAAGGCGGCGGTGTGGTGGGCCGCCAGGCGTTGCGCATCCACGCGCGGGTCGTTCGCCGTATCGGTCACCACCAGCACTTCGCCCCGCCCCAGAGCGCTCACCACGTTCTGCGAAAGGTAATCGGCAATGCGGTAAACGCCCCGATGGCCCGGCATGCCGCTTCGGTGCCACTCGTGCCCCACGGTCACTTCGTCTCCCGCATCGTTGATTTCGGCCAGCTCGCAGCGCGAAATCTTCATGTGGGCGCCGATCTTGGCACCGAGCACGGCCATGGTTTCGTCGGTGTCGGTGAGCTGCACCAGGTCGCTGCTGACTTCCGAGAGGAAGGCCAGATCGGTTTCACGCCGCCGGCGCTCGCTGACGTCGTTGAACAGCACGGCCACCTGGTGGTCTCCCGGCGCGCCCACGCGGAACGCGTACACCTCGTAGTACCGGTTGAGCGCTTTCGCTGCGTGCTCAAAACGGCGGGCCTTGCCGGTGAGTGCAATCTGGCCGTAGATCTCGAACCAGAACGCTTCATGGTCCGGGGCCACCTCGCGCACGCGTCTGCCATGGGCGTCGGCGATGCCGGTGTGCCGCTCGAAGGCGGTGTTGGTCTGCAGGAAACGGTAGTCGTTCGGCTTGCCCTGTTCGTCGAACAGCACCTCGATCGTGCACAGCCCCTGGTCAATCGAGTCGAACAGCATGCGGTAGTGCTGCTCCGACCGCAACAAGGCGGACTCTGCCCGCGAACGCTCCACGGCCGCCCAGGTGACTTCGGCGGTTTCGTTCACCAGCGATGTCTCCCACGCCGTCCATGCCCTGGGCCCTTTCACGTGCACACCCAGCCCCACCACAAAAGCACCGTTCTTGATCAGCGGCACGCCCACGTAGGCACCCACCCCGATGGCCGCATAGGCCGCGCGTTCACCCGGCGAAAGCGCCGTGTCGGCTTGCACGTCGTTGCAGACCGCCACCCGGCCAGAGCGGTAGTGGTCCAGCAGCCGCTGCCCGAAGGAAGACACGGGGTAACGCCCGGCGATGGAAACCACGCCATTCACCTCGTCGCGCTCGATCACGTACTCGTCCCCACGCAGTTCGAAATAGGCCACGCGGTTGGCGTGGAGGACTTTGCACAGCATCTGGCTGGCGGTGCCCTGGATTTCCACAGGGTCGGCCAGAGGCCGCAGCGCGTCTTTGAGAGCGAGCAGATGGGCGTGGCTGGACCGGGCGGTGGGTAGGTAGGCCACAGGGTTGGCGGTCATGGGCACCTTTCTTCCTGGGGAGCAGGCCACCTTCCCGGCAATCGGCGTGCCTGCTGCTCCAGCCCCTGTGCCTCGGGAAGGCGAGGTCGCGCAACCACTTTCAGTCATTCTTGCCGCAGATTCCGCCATCGCTGGGTGCAAGCCCCTTCGTTGATGGTCCTGCCACCCGCCCGATCGGGCACGCGCATTGCCGAAGAGGGTGGCGTCCGACCGCGTGACCAGCGCGGTAACGATGCCAGCCGCCTGAATGCAGGTGGTTGGGAGCACTTTTCTTCGCATCGGAAAACTCACCATGGCCAAATCAAAGAACCCCACGCGCAGCGATTCACCCGCTGCCGCCCGCAACACCGACAGCGCGCCTTCCCAGGTGAAGGCCGCCGACGACACCGCCTCGCAACAGGCGGTGCAGACCCACGACATGGTGGCCGGCATGCCCTTCAACGCCGGCAAGGCGGGTGAACACGGGTTCGACAACGGACTGCACCCCCAGCCCGGGGCCACGGTGGAGCCGGCATCGCGCCTGCCCACCGGCAGCACGCTGTCGGAAGAAAACGTGTCTGCCAAAACCGGCACCCAGGCCGCCGAAGGCGTGAACTGGACCATCGAGGCGCTAGACCGCGTGCGGGTGGATTCATCGGGCCAGAGGCTCACCACCAACCAGGGTGTGCCGATTGCAGACAACCAGAATTCACTGAAGTACGGGGTGCGCGGCCCCGTATTGCTGGAAGATTTCATCCTGCGCGAGAAACTCACGCACTTCGACCACGAGCGCATTCCAGAGCGCATCGTGCACGCGCGTGGCTCGGCAGCGCATGGCTTCTTCGAGTGTTACGAGCCGCTGACCGACATCACCAGGGCCTCCGTGTTCAAGGAGGCCGGCAAGATCACGCCGGTGTTCGTGCGCTTCTCCACCGTGCAGGGCGAACGCGGCTCGAAAGACACCGCGCGCGATGTGCGCGGCTTCGCCGTGAAGTTCTACACCGACGAAGGCAACTGGGACCTGGTGGGCAACAACATGCCGGTGTTCTTCATTCAGGACGCCATGAAATTCCCGGACCTGGTGCACGCCGTCAAACCCGAGCCGCACAACGGCATGCCGCAGGCCGGCAGCGCGCACGACACCTTCTGGGATTTTGTTTCGCTCATGCCCGAGTCCACCCACATGCTGATGTGGGCCATGTCCGACCGGGGCATTCCGCGCAGCTATGCCACCATGCAGGGCTTTGGCGTGCACACCTTCCGCATGGTCAATGCCGAAGGCGAATCGGTGTTTGTGAAGTTCCACTGGAACCCGGTGTACGGCACGCATTCGCTGGTGTGGGACGAGGCCGTGAAGATCTCCGGCGCCGACCCGGACTACCACCGCCGCGACTTGTGGGAACGCATCGAAGCCGGTGCCTACCCCGAATGGGAACTGGGCCTGCAGGTGTTCACCGAAGAGCAGGCAGACCAGTTCAGCTTTGACATTCTCGACGCCACCAAGCTGATCCCGGAAGAGCTGGTGCCGGTGCGGCCGGTGGGGCGCATGGTGCTGAACCGCAACCCCGACAACTTCTTTGCAGAAACCGAGCAGGTCGCTTTCTGCACCGCGCACATCGTGCCCGGGCTCGATTTCTCCAACGACCCCCTGCTGGCCGGTCGGATTCACTCGTATGTCGACACGCAGATCACCCGCCTGGGTGGGCCTAACTTCCACGAGATTCCGATCAATTCACCGCTGGCCCCGGTGCACAACAACCAGCGCGATGGCATGCACCGCCAGGCCATTCCGCGTGGTCGTGTGAGCTACGAACCCAACTCCCTGGGCGGTGGCTGTCCCTTCCAGGCTGGCGCGCAACAGGGCTTTGTGTCCGTGCCCGCGCGCATTCAGGCCAAGGAAGAGCAGGGCAAGGTGCGCGCCAAACCCGAGAAGTTTGCCGACCACTACACCCAGGCCACGCTGTTCTTTGAAAGCCAGAGCCCGGTGGAGCAGGCCCACATTGCGGCTGCGTTCCGCTTCGAGCTGTCCAAGGTCACGGTGCCCGCCATTCGAGAACGCATGGTGGCCTCGCTGCGCAATGCCTCTGAAGCACTCGCCCAGCAGGTGGCCCAGGGGCTGGGCATGGCGGTGTTGCCCGACGCCATGCCGCGTGCGCTGGAGAACCCCACCATGCCCGAAGTCACCCGATCGCCCACCTTGTCGCTGCTGGCCCGGCCTGGCGATGGCTCCATCAAGGGGCGCAAGGTTGCGCTGCTTGTGGCCGACGGCGCAAATGGCCAGAGCGCGATGAACGTGCACGCCGCGCTGTTCGCCGAAGGCGCGGTGCCGCGCTTCGTGGGTCCGCGCATCGGTCCCGTCAAGACATCGGACGGGGTGGCGATCGACGCCGATGCCTCGCTGGAAAACGAGCCCGGCTTCCTGTTCGATGCACTGGTGCTGCCCGATGGCGATGGCGTGGCCGACGCGCTGGCGAAGGACGGCCACACGCTGGAGTTCATCCGCGATCAGCACCGCCACTGCAAAGCTATTCTGGTGATGCCGGCTTCCGACGCGCTGTTGCAGGCGGCGGGCGTGGCGCCCACCTTGCCATCGGGTGAGGCCGATCCCGGCATCGTGCAGGGCACGGATGTGGACGCGTTCATCGACGCGATGGCCAAGCACCGCCACTTCGAGCGGGAGACGGACCCGCCGATGGTTTAGCGACACATCGAACTTGCGGCCTAGAATTTGTTCATGCCGCAAGATCGAGTTGTCATTGGTGCCAGTCGGAACGTGCTGGTGGAACGTGTGCGTTGGCATGAAGCGGCGCCCCAATGGAGCCCCCTGTATCGCACGCCAACCCGCAGGGTGGTCTTGCCGGGAAGTGGAGCTGCGCAACTCCGCAGCGGCGATAGCGAAGTGCTGATCGACGGCCTGACTGCCTTTGGCCTTGCAGAAGCGATTCCCTATCAGATCAAGCCAGAGCAAGGATCGAATGGCCGAGCCGGTGTGGTGGTGAGTGCAACCGCCAGACACTGCGTGAAGGTGCCCACCGAACCGCAAGCTTGGCTGTTGCCCCCTTCCGCTTTGTTTCACCTGAGGCTCCACTGGCTCAATCTCGAAGCGGGTAGAACCCTGGCAGCGCAAACCGTTGGCATAGTCGACTCCGCATTCAGGTCCGCGGTCCTTTTGCATCCGAGTCGTGCGTGCGTTGGGCACGTATCGCGCGCGCGAAGCCTCCTGATGCGTGAGCGAGGCGACCGTGTGACGGTTCAGGATGTCTGCGATGCGGTCCATGTTTCTCCTTCCCACTTGGCGCGTTCGTTCCGACGACACGTTGGAGTGAGCCTGCACGAATACCGACAGCGTTTGCGTCTTTGCGTGGCATTGGACCGGCTTGAGGCGGGCGAGAATGATCTTGCCGGACTCGCTCACGATCTGGGGTTTTGTCACCAGAGTCATTTTGGCCATGCGTTTCGAACGGAAGTGGGACTGACGCCTGCCCAGGCGCGCCAAGCTTTCAGGAACGCCCGCTAACTGAGCAGGATTTTGATATTCGCCGGGGTTGTCTCGTCGCAGACTCCCGGCGATGAATTGCAGATATCTCCTGGGCCTGTTCGCCGCCTTTGCTGCCGCCGTGATCGGTGCTGGCTGGCAGATCGCTTCCCGGCACGGCGTCACCACCACGCTTGGCCCCATGGAACTGGCGGTGCTGCGCTACGCCATCCCAGCGTGTCTGCTCGGTCCGATTCTGTTTCGAACCCCATGGCCAGCAAACCTGACCTGGAGAGCGGTGGCCCTGCTCGTCGCTTGTGGGGGATTGCCATTCGGTTTGCTCGTCCTGGCAGGTGCGCAGTTTGCTCCCGCCGCGCATGTCGGCGTGTTCATGGCCGGCACGATGCCCTTGTTCACCGCCTTGGTGTGCCGGTTCGTGCTCGATGAGCGTGTGCAGGGCTTGCAGTGGCTGGGGCTGACTTTGGTGGCGATAGGCGTGTTTTCGCTGGGAGCGTCCAGCCTGCGCGCTGGCGTGGCGGGAAGCTGGCGGGGTGATTTGCTGTTCATGGTGGCTGCTGCGCTGTGGGCGATTTACACGGTGGCGTTTCGCCGCAGCGGTCTGAATGCACTGCAGGGCGCGGCGCTCGTCAACACCGGGTCGGCTTTGTTCCTCGTTGTCCCACTCGCGGTGTGGGGTGCGCCTTTGTTGTTCACAGCGCCCCTCCACGATGTGTTGCTGCAAGTACTTTGGCAGGGAGTGATCGCCGGCGTTCTGGGTTTGGTGACGTACTCGGTGGCCATAGCGCGCCTCGGCGCGGCTCGAGCCTCATTGTCTGCGGCGCTGGTGCCGCCCATGACGGCTGTGGGTGCGGCGCGCCTGCTGGGTGAGGAGCTGGGCTGGGTAACCGCATCGACATCCTTGCTGGTGGCGATCGGCATTGCCTTCGCCAGCGCACCACGTGCAAGCGGCGGTCCGCGATGACGCGTTTTTCCTATACGCCGGCCATCCGCTCAGCTAACTTCGCTGGCATGAAACCCAGACATCTGCTTGCAGCCATTGCCGTCGTTGGCCTCCTGCTCCCCTGGTTCTACAACCTGCAGTACTTTGCCCATGGCGGGAGCGTGCTGCCTGGCGTGTTCTTCCAGCACGCCTTCGCCAATCCGCTTGCCACCGCCATCACGTTCGACGTGTACCTGGCCGCCATCGCGTTCAGCGTCGGCGTGGGCATGGACCGCGCGGCGGGTGGGTTGCGGTGGTGGGCGATTCCCCTCACGTTTCTGGTGGGTCTGTCTTTTGCGCTGCCGGGCTACCTGTGGTGGCGGTTGGGGCGGGGCGCTGGTGCGGTGCGCTGAAAGCTGGCGGGGCAGGCAGCGGCGGGCGCTGCTGCTGCAAGTGCAGCGCCATGTGGAGCAACACGCTGCCGACGCCGAGTTGACGCCCGCCACCGTGGCTGCTGCCTTCGGCCTCTCGGTGCGTTCCCTGCATGCGCTGTTCACGCTGTCGGACTGCAGCTTCCAGCAGTTCCTCACCCGCACCCGCCTGCACCACGCACATGCCTTGCTGCGCGACCCGCATGCCCAACACCTGGACACCGCCAGCATCGGCTTCACCGCCGGCTTCGGCGAGGTGTCCACCTTCTACCGGCGCTTCAAGCAGCGCTATGGCGTCACACCGGGCGCCTGCCGCTTGGCGTGACGCGCGGGCGTTCGTAAGATGTCGCGATGCTGCAGGTCTTCGCCGTCCCTCATCCGCTGTCGCAATGGCTCGATGGCGCGGTGATCATTCGCATGGGCGCTGACCAGCACGAGTCGCGTTTCCCGGCCATGCCACGCGCCATGCTGACGATGCACCTGACGCGCACCGAACCCGATGCGCGGTGGTCCATTGCGCAGGCCGCCTCCTTTCACACCCTCACCACCGAGCCCACGGCGTACGCCCACGCGGGCGGCATCACGGCACTGGGCCTGATCGTGCGGCCCGCTGCGGCGGCCTGTCTGCTTCACCCAGTGTGCGGCGCCGCCACCAACACCGCCTTGCCTTGGAGCAGCGTGGTGGGCGAAGCTGAAGCAGCGCGGCTGGCGGAGGAACTCGGCCCGCTGGACAACGAGTGGGCCTGCCTGCACGCGCTGACGGCAAGCTTCAGCCGCGCCATGCACAGCGTTTCCGCTGAACAGTGGCAGCAGGCCGAGCAACTGTGTGAAGCGTTGGGACGCCTGGGCGCGCAGGCTGGCGTGGCGCTGGGCATTGGCCCCCGCCAGCTGGAACGGCGCTGCCGGAGCGTGCTGGGCATCTCACCCAAACACTTCGAGCGGCTGGAGCGCTTTCATCGAGCGCTCACAGCCGTGGTCACGCAGGATGACGCTTCGCTCGCGCAGGAGTCGATCGACGCCGGCTACTACGACCAGTCGCACCTGGCGCTGGATGCGCGGCAACTGGGTGGCGCGAGTGTGCTGCAGATGACATCGCAGGCTGCGGCTGACAGGCCTTGGTGGGCGTTGTCCACGCCGAAGGCTTTGCAGACTGCGCGTGAGGATCTCTAGCCGTTGGCACCGATGCCAGTCGGATGAGTTCGGTCGCCAGACGCGGGGCGCTTGATATATTGCGACCTCCCCCCAGAAGGAGGCTTCATGCCCCGTCTCTTCTCCAACCGAGATCGCCACTTCGATCTCGGCGTGTTGCCCACCGAGCTGCTGCCGCGTGCTGCGGTGGAGCCCGCAGCGGGCGTGCGTCAACCAGATGACGCGATGCCGCCCGGCGCCGACTCGGTGCTGGGCGCGCTGCCTGAATACAGAGCGCTGTTTCAGGCTCACCTGGATGGGCCGGTTGCGCCTGCGCGCGCGCCGGTGCCGGATGACCTGGAAACCCGTGCGCGCAACCTCAAGGCGTCTGCGTACTTTCTGGAATGCACGCTCGCCGGTGTCTGTGAAATCCATCCGCAGGACTGGTTGCAACCAACCTCTTCACCGCACAGCCATGCGTTCGTGTTCCTGGTGGAGTTCAGCCGCGAGCCGAAGCCTGGCGAGCCGGGCGCCGAATGGATCGTGGGCACCCACGCCGAACGCACTGACCTGCGTTGCGCCGAGGTGGCGGCGGTGATGGCGGGCTACATCCGCGCGCTGGGCTGGTCGGCGCGCGGGCACGTGGCCGGCCATACCGATCTCGATCTGGCTGCACTGGCCCAGCGCGCTGGCGTGGCCAAAGCGGTTGATGGCGTGCTGGCCATGCCGTTTTCCAAACGCGGCTTTCGCGTGGGTGTGGTCACCTCCGACTATGCCGTGGCGGTGGACCAGCCCATCGCACCGGATGCGTCCCTGGCCTGGCCGGACTCCGACACCTACATGGGCGCCCTCGGCACGCGGCCTGGCTTTGAGGACGATGAACTCGCGCGGCGGCCGGTGCACATGGGCCGCTACGAGATGGAGCGCATCCGCCGGGTGGACGAGCCCACCACGTTGCTGCTGCGCGACGAGATTCGCCGCGTGCCCAAGCGCGCCGATCTGTTCACCCGCGCGCTGGCCGGCGACCTGGGCGAAAAGGCCCGGATCGAGCGCACCCGCTTTGCCGTGAAGCACCCGCTGGCCTTTGCCATGACGCCATTGATCCGCGCACTGGTGCCCCTGCAGGGCACGCGCGAACCGCTGCAGCCCACCGGCCTGGGCGGTGATCTGTCGGACCCGCAGCGCAACGCAGACGCCATCAAGGCCCTGGCCCATGTGCTGGGCGCTGATCTGGTGGGCATCTGCAAAGCCGAGCCGTGGATGTACTACTCCCACGACGAAGTGGAAGGGCGCCCGATCGGGCCCTACCACCGGTACGCCGTGGTGATGCTGATGGACCAGGGCTTCGAGACCATGGAAGGCGCCTCCGGGGATGACTGGATCTCGGGCGCGCAATCGATGCGCGCCTACCTGCGCGGCGCCACCATGGCGGGCGTGATGGCCGCCCATGTGCGGCGCATGGGGTATTCAGCGCGCGCGCACTCCAACGCCCATTCCGAGCTGCTGCACCTGCCCGCCGTGTTGATGGCTGGCCTGGGTGAACTCTCCCGCATCGGCGAGTTGATCCTCAACCCATT
Source organism: Hydrogenophaga sp. IBVHS1 (assembly GCF_002127265.1). Lineage (GTDB taxonomy): Bacteria > Pseudomonadota > Gammaproteobacteria > Burkholderiales > Burkholderiaceae_C > Hydrogenophaga. The sequence goes on from NZ_NFUU01000001.1 coordinate 689,788, forward strand.
TATTGGCCCGCGTTCCAAGTCTGTATTGATCACGACCGACCTGCCGCTGGTGGTGGACAAGCCGATCGACTTCGGCCTGCAGGCCATGTGCAACCTGTGCATGAAGTGCGCGCGCGAGTGCCCTTGCAATGCCATCCCGTTCGGCCCCAAGGTGATGTTCAACGGCTACGAGATCTGGAAACCCGACGTGGAGAAATGCGGAAAGTACCGGCTGACGAACATGAAGGGTTCCGCCTGCGGCCGCTGCATGAAAACCTGCCCCTACAACCGCGAAGACCTGGTCGAATCCGAGCGGCTGCTGTGGTTGTCCATTGAAGTGCCTTCCTCGCGCCGCCAGCTCATCGAGCACGACGACGCCACCGGCGGCGGCCAGCGCAACGCGGTCAAACGCTGGTGGTTCGATCTGGAGATCGTGGACGGCATCGCCGTGAAGCCACCCGGCGGCGTGAACGAGCGCGACCTCGACCCGTCGCGCACCGACAAGCTGGCGCGTGCGCAAAAGCTCGCCTTCTTTCCACCTGAGCTGCAGCCTCCGGGCGGCACCACCCTGCAAACCGTTGCGCCGCTGGATCGCGCGGCGGGCCTGGGGGCTTACGCGGCGGCCGAGTCGCCGCTGGCGGCGCGCCGGCGGCGGGGCAGGGGCGTGCCAGAGAAATAAGACTAGCCGGAGCAGCGCACCACGGAGCGGCTGAAGACCACGTGGTACCTGCCCGCGACCGAGCCTTGTACGCCCACAGGTGGTGCGGTATGGAGATGCGGGCCAGCGGTCTGTCTGCTCCCCTCCAGTTCAGGCGACTTCGGCTTGCGGTTTCGCCGCCCGCGCAAACGCCAGGAGCTCGTGCGTCCACGCGGTGAACCAGGCGTACACCTTGTCTACTCGCTCCAGCGCGTCGCGCCGCTGCGCGTCATCCAGGGCGATGAGTGCCAGTTCGGCGTGATCGTTGTTCATTGCGTGGCCTGACTCCAGGTTGAAATGGAACTCGCCGCAATAGCGCAGCTCGACGCCAGTCTCCTTCTGGTACTGCGTGGCAATGCGCGAGGTGAGCTCGAACAGCACGTTCCCGGTTTCCTCGATCGCCTCGATGATGGCCAGGCGGACCACCGGCTCGGCGCCCCAGATCAGGTGGGCCAGGCGATGCGCCAGCAGCCGGTTCTGGATCGTCGCATCGCTGTAGAGAAAGCGCAGCGTTTCCCCGGGCGCTTGCCGCGTCCCGTCGTGGCCCAGCTTGGCATAGTCCTCGAGGTACCAGGGCCAGTGGTGATCATCCTCGTAGGTGTGGGCGTTGATCATCTTGAGGTAGGGGTCCTCGGTTGGCTCCTCGCGCAGCACCAGGCGATTGAGGTCGCCGAAACTCATGATGAAGGACGCCATGCAGGGGAAAAAGGCGAGCCGGTCGCGAGCCGGGATGCCCTCGTCGCGCAGGAAGTCGAAGAAAGGCAGCTGCGCGTACTCGCGCTTGAGCAGGAAGATGTGCTTGAGGACAGGTTTCATGGGAGGCTGAAAAAAAGGAGTTGGTTGCAGCGTTCGATCAGGTTGAGCAGGAAGCTGCTCTTCCCGTCACGTCGCACGGGGCGTGCAGACAGTGCATGCCAATGTATGCAGCGGGCCTTCTTGCGGCCACGTGAAATTCGTCATGGGTCGATGCACTCACCATGAGCCCGAATGCAGCCGGCGCGAATACAGAGGCAGCTTGTCCCAGCGCCACGATCAGCGCTACCACACGCGGCACGTATTCTTTGGCAAACTTCGCAAGCGCGATGACCGGCGGCAGCGAGGTCGCATTGCCGATGCCTGAGCCGAACAGCGCCACGCTGAGCAGGACCCATGCGATGTGCTGTTCGCTGGTCAGCAGCAACATCATCGAACCCGACAGTTGAACGCCGTAGGCCAATGCCGCGACGATGCGGTAGTTGGCGTCAGTGGGCAGCACACTCGCCACAACCATGCGCCCGTTCATCGCACAAGTGGTTGCAAGGCCCGTCGCCAGTCCCGCTGCTTGTGCGCCTGGCGCAGGAACCAGCAGCGAGAAAAGATGCGCAAGCAATCCGATCTGCGCAAACAGGCCCGCCGCCATACCCAGCGGTGATGAAAAGTGAGACTAGCCGGAGCAGCGCACCAGGTAGCGGCTGAAGACCACGTGGTACCTGTCCTCCTGATCGCTCGGTAGCGGCACCGGGTCCAGGTTGGAACGACGACCCAGCTCCCGCCAGTTCGGCACGAAGGTGTAAGCCGACTTGCCCGACCAGTTCAGCGCCGGCACGGGCGTGGTGAGAGGGTTCACCGCCTCACGGTCGTTGTCGCCCACATCCAGCACCCGAATGCGCCACACGCTGTCGTTCGCCGCGCGAGCGCCTTCGGGCAGCACGCCCAGGCCTCCCCAGGTGCCGTCGCTCATGGTGGCGCACGCCACCCGCACGACCCGCCCGGCCGAGATCACCTCGGCGCTGACGCCCGCCGCCTGCAGCGCAGCCCGCATCCGCACGGCGTGTGAATGCCCCGCCACAAGATCAGCCGGTGCAACGGTGGCCTGCACAGCCACCGTGGCCACGCTGTTCACGGGCGGCGCCGATGCGCAGGCGCCCAGCAAGCCCAGGGCGATGACGCTGACGGCTAGACGGAGATGATGGATCACGGCAGGCCTCTTGGAGGGAGTGTGCGATTTCAAGCGATGTGAGTTTGCGGTCTCAGCGGATTTTCATGCAAATCGAAAGCAGCGCGGCCGGACCATGTTGATGCGGCAGGGAAGTGAGGATCAGGCTGCTCCGAGCTTTACATCCCGTCGCGCAGCCAAAGTTCTCATTCCGATCGGCACGAACAGCATCAGTCCAGCCGCTGCCCACAGGCCAATGGCGATGGGGCTGCCCACCAGGATGCTGGCGTCACCATTGCTGATGGACAGGGCACGGCGCAGGTTCTGCTCCATCATGTCGCCCAGCACAAAGCCCAGGATCAGCGGCGCCATGGGGATTCCCTGCTTTCGCAGCAGGTAGGCCGTGAAACCCAGGCCGGTCATCAGGACCAGGTCAAACGTGGTGGCGTGTACCGCGTACACGCCCACGCTGCTCACGGCCACAATGCCCGGGACCAGCAACCAGTTGGGCACGCTCAGCACCTTGGTGAACACGCCTACCAGCGGGATGTTGAGCACCAGCAAGATCACGTTGGCCACGAACAGCGAGGCGATCAGGCCCCACACCAGATCCGGTTGCTGGGTGAACAACGCCGGGCCGGGCGTGATGTTGTAGAGCGAAAGCGCGCCGACCATCACCGCCGTGGTGCCGGAGCCAGGCACACCCAGCGTGAGCATGGGCACGAAGGAGCCTGTGGCGGCCGAATTGTTGGCCGCTTCGGGCGCGGCCACACCTCGGATATCGCCCTTGCCGAACGTGCCTTCCTTGTCGGTCAGGCTTTTCTCCATCGAGTAAGTCATGGCGCTGGCAATGGTGGCGCCTGCTCCTGGCAACACGCCAACACCGAAGCCCACCACGCTGGAGCGCACCGTGCCCCACCAGGTGGCTTTGAGTTCACTCCAGTTGAACAGCATGCGACCGGTCTGCGTGACCATGCCGGCGCTGGTGTGGTGTTGTTGCAGCATGAGCAGCAGCTCGCTGATGGAGAACACGCCGATCACCACCACCACGAACTGAATGCCGTCTGAGAGGTGGACGTCACCGCCAGTGAAGCGGTAGACACCCGAGTTGGAATCCAGCCCCACGCACGACATGGACAGGCCGATGAGCGCAGCCAGACCGGCTTTAACCGGCGCGTCACCCATCAGCCCGGCGATGCAGGCGAAGGCAAAACACATGAGCGCGAAATACTCTGCCGGACCGAACGAGAGCGCCCAACTGGCCAGCAGCGGTGCGAACAGCACGATGCCGATGGTGGCCACCAGCGAACCCACGAAGGAGCTCCAGGCCGAGATCGACAGCGCCACCCCGCCCTGGCCATTTCGCGCCATCGGGTAGCCATCCAGCGCGGTCATGATGGCGCCCGCGTCGCCCGGCACATTGAGCAGGATGGACGAGATGCGCCCGCCGTATTCGCAGCCGATGTACACCGCAGCCAGCAGGATCAACGAAGTCTCCGGCGGCAGCTTCATGGCGAATGCCAGCGGCATCAGAATGGCCACGCCGTTGATGGGACCCAGGCCGGGCAGCAGGCCGACGATGGTGCCGATGAAGCAGCCCAGCGCGGCAATCAGCAGGTTGGTCGGGGTGAGCGCCACGCCAAAGCCCAAGATCAGGTGTTGTAGCACTTCCATGTCAGCTACCTCCCAGCAGCGCAGCCAGCGGGCCGGTGGGCAGCACCACATCGAGCAGCTTGTCGAACAGCAGGAACAGCACCAGGCCCAGCGCGGCGCCACCGGCGAATGACTGTTTCCAGCTGCCGCCAAACACCATGCCCACCGGCACGGCCATCAGTGCCGTGGCCAGTGCAAAACCCAGCCACTGGAACAGCAGCGCATAGACCAGTACGGCGGCTGCACACAAGGCGGTGGCCTTCCATGGAACACCGTGGAAGGACTCTGCACCAGCGGTGGGGCGCAGCACCAGCCAGAGGCCACAGAGACCCAGACCGCAGGCCAGCAGCAGCGGAAAGGCGCGCGGGCCAACGGGTTCGTAGGAGATGGCGGCGGCGTAGTCCTGCGCGGCCCAGGCCATGGCGGCGGACGCAACAACACACACCGCACCGAGGACGCGGTCACTCATGGGGTACTCCGGGGAAAAGGGGGGCGGGCCACCATCAGGGTGGCGCCGCCATGCAGGGCCGAGGCCCCGCAGATGTCACTTGGCGGGCACGACGTTCAGGCCGAACTCTTCGGCCAGCTTGCGGTAGTCGGCCACCTGCTTCTTGACGTAGGCGTCCAGCGGCGCACCCGTCAGGGCCATGGGGAACAGGCCGCGCTCGCTGCGCAGCTTGTCGTAGGCGGGCGTGGCCATCAGCTTGGTGAAGGTGTCGGCCCAGATTTTGTAGTCGGCGTCGCTCACCTTGGGGCCCAGGTAGAAGCCGCGCACGATGGGCCATTCCACGTCATAGCCCTGTTCAGCGGCCGTAGGAATGCTGGCCATTTCGCCAGCGAGGCGCTTGTCGTTCATCACCGCCAGGATGCGAACCTTGGCGCCGGCCTTGATCTGTTGTCCGGCCTCGGCCGCGTCGCCGGTGAACACGTGGATGTGGCCACCCTGCAGCGCGGTCAGCGCTTCGCCGCCGCCCTCAAAGGCCACGTAGCGCATGGTCTTGGGGTTCACACCGGCGGCGCGTGCGGTCAGCGCGGCCTTCATCCAGTCCTGGCTGCCCACGGTGCCACCGGCGCCCAGAACCACCTTGGTGGGATCGGCCTTGATGGCCGTCATCACGTCCTTGAGCGATTTGAAGGGCGAGTTCTCGGCCACGACGACAGCGCCGTAGTCGGTGCCGATGGCGGCGAGCCAGCGCACGTCGTTCTCGGTGTAGCGGCCAAACTTGCCTTGGGCCAGGTTGAGCAGCGAGCCACCCGAGAAAGCAACGATGGTGTTGGCTGCATCGGGCTTCTGCGCGATCACGGTGTTGTAGGCCACGGCGCCGATGCCGCCGGGCATGTAGGTCACGCGCATCGGGTCGGCGACGAACTTGCCCTCCTGCAGTGCGCTTTGAACAAGCTTGCACGTCAGATCGAAACCGCCGCCGGGTTTGGCGGGCGCGATGCACTCGGTTTTTTCAAGCGCGCCAGCGGCGAAAGCGGTGACGGCGCTGGCCGAGATGGCCAGAACAACCAAGCGGGATGTGATGCTCATGAAAGTGTCTCCTCTGGGGGTGAAACGCTCGCAACGGATTTGCTGCGAAGAGGGCACTGTAGAAAAAGCGTACTTTCAAGCCGCTTTCAGAAATGGGGCAGATTCTTCAGGGTTAACCCGTAAAAGTGGCCGGAGCTCAGGCGCGGGCCAAGGTCATGGTGACCTCCAGCCCGAGCCCCTCGGGTCCGGCATTCACCTTCATCTCGCCGCCATGGCGCCTGGCCACCGTGCGCGCAATCGCCAGCCCCAGCCCGGAGCCAGGCAACGGGCCGTGGTGGCCGCGGAAGAACCGCTCGCCCGCGCGCGCCAGTTCGTCGGGCGGCAGGCCGGGGCCGTTGTCGACCACGCTGAAGCGCACGCCATCGTCGCTGTGGTCCACAGCCAGCGTCACCTGGCAGCCTGCACCGCCGTAGCGGATTGCGTTGTGCAGCAGATTGGACAAGGCTTCCTTCAGCAGACCGGCTTCGCCGTGAAAGGACAGCGTGGTCATGGGTGCGTGCAAGCCCAGGTCGACTCCCTGTTCGCGCGCCACAGGCCACCAGCGGCTCACCAGGTCTTCGGCCAGCACCACCGCGTCCACCGGCTCGGGTTCCGGCGCGGCGCTGTCCGCCTTGGCAAGCGAAAGCATCTGGTTGGTCTGGCGAATGGTTTCGTCCAGCTGCTGGCGGATGTTGTCCATCACCTCGCGAAGCGCGGCAGGGTCTTGCTCGCGCTGGGCAAAAGCCACCTGGGTGGCCAGCGTGGTCAGCGGCGTGCGCAACTGGTGCGAGGCGTCGTCGATGAAACGTCGGCGCGCTTCGGCCTGCTCCCGGTTGCGCCCGATGTGGTGGTTGATCGCACCCACCAGCGGCAACACCTCGGCGGGCACACCCTCGCTGTCCATCGGGGTGAGATCTTGCGGCGGTCGGGCCTCCACATCCTGGCGCAGGCGCGCCAGTGGGCGCATGGCCCAGGCAATGGCCAGACCAAACAAGGTGCTGGCCACCACCACCAGCAGGAAGTCGCGCGCCACCGATTGCAGCACCAGGGCACGCCGGAAGTCGGTGCGGGCTTCCAGGGTTTCGGCCACCTGAATCACCACTCGCTGCGGTCCTGGCTGGCCCGCCAGCGGCGTGGAGAGCTCGCGCGCGTAGCTGCCCACACGAACCGGTTCTCCGAAATACACACCCTCGTGAAACTGGGGTTGGCCCGATTGCAAGAGACTGGGCGGGGGGGGCAGGTCGGAGCTGCCGATCTCCACCAGGCCGTCTTCGGTGGCCACCCTGTAGTACACCTGCCCTTCGGCGGTGAGCTCGAAGAACTCCAGCATGCGGTAGGGAAGTTCCACAGCCAGGCCTCCGCTGGCGGTGGAAATGCTGGAGTCGATGGACTTCACCGCGCCCAGCAACGACCGGTCGTAGGCGGCGTCTGCCGCTTCGCTGGCGGTGCGCGAGGCCAGCCAGAGTTCGGCCGAAAACACCAGCAGCATGCCCGGCACCAGAACCACCAGCAGTGTGCGGCGGATGCTGCCGCCCAGCCATCGCGGAGGTTTCACGCGGGACACTCCAGCAGGTAACCCATCCCTCGCAGCGTGGTGATGCGCACAGGAGACGCTTCAAGACGCTTGCGCAGGCGGTGCACCAGCACCTCGATGGCCTCGGGGCTCACGTCTTGTTCGTCGGAGAACAGGCGTTCCAGCAACTCGCGCTTGGACAGTGGCTCGCCGGGGTGCTGGATAAGGGCGCGCAGAAGCGCATGTTCGCGCGGCGTAAGACTCAGCACGTCATGCTTCAGCCGAAACTGTTTGGACGCGCTGTCGTAGCCCAGCGGCCCGCAAGTGAAACGCGGATGGTCCTGTCCCCGGGAGCGCCGGATCAGTGCGACCAACCGCGCCTCCAGTTCCGCCACATCGAACGGTTTGGCCAGGAAGTCGTCTGCGCCACCGTGCAGACAGCTGACGCGCTCCATGAGCGAGTCGCGCGCCGTGAGGACGAGCACCGGCAGGCGCTCATCTGCTTCGCGCAGATCGGCCAGCACGTCGTGGCCGCCCAGGCCGGGCAGGCCCAGGTCAAGAATGAGTGCGTCGTACTTTGTGGCTTTGAGGCTGCGGCGCACCATGCGGCCGTCGTTCACCCAGTCGACCTGAAAGTCGCTCTGGGCCAGGGCCTTGGTCAACCAGTTTCCAAGGTCGGTTTCGTCTTCGGCAAGCAGGATGCGCATGGCCCGAGTCCGCTCGAAGTTCAGACAGGCCCCTACGCGTACTCTTTCCGAAGCTGCTTCGCCGCAGCCACCATGTTTTCCAGCTTGCCCTGCGCCACTTCCCTCGGCAGGTACTTCATGCCGCAATCCGGCGCCAGAATGATCTGCTCGGGCTTCACATGCACCAGCGCTTTGCGCACGCGATCGGCAATCACCTCGGGCGTTTCCACGTTCAGATCCGACAAATCAAGACATCCCAGCAAAAACTGCTTGCCCTCCAGCTGGCGCAGCACCGACGTGTCGAGGTGGGACTGCGCGGTTTCGAGCGATACCTGCTTGCACCGGCACCCCGAGAGTTCGGGCAAAAAGGAATAGCCCGTAGGCCGCTCGTGGATGATGGCGGCGTAGCCAAAGCAGATGTGCACGCAGGTGGTGCCCTGCACACCCTCTAGCGCGCGGTTCAACGCGGCCAGGCCGTATTGCCGGGCCTTCTCCGGCCGGGCCTGCATGTAGGGTTCGTCGATCTGCACCACGTCGGCACCCGCAGCAAACAGGTCCTTGATCTCTTCGTTCACGGCCGCCGCGTAGTCCATGGCGGCTTCTTCTTCGCTTTTGTAAAAGTCGTTCTGAGCCTGCTGGAGCATGGTGAACGGGCCGGGCACGGTGATCTTGGTTCGCAGCTTGGTGTGCTTCTTCAAAAACTGCAGGTCCCCCACCTCCACCGCGTGCATGCGCCGGATCTTGCCAACGATGCGAGGCACCGGGTTCGGGTGCCCTGAACGGTCCAGCGCCGAGCCCGGGTTGTCCAGGTCCACACCCTCCAGCGCCGTGGCGAAGCGGTTGGAATAGCTCTCGCGGCGGATCTCACCGTCAGAGACGATGTCCAGCCCCGCGTCTTCCTGCAGGCGAATCGCAATGAGGGTGGCATCTTCCTGCGCCTCGGCCAGGTAGGCCTCTGGAATGCGCCACAGCTCCTTTGCTCGAACCCGGGGCGGGAACCTGCCGGCCAGCTTGGCGCGGTCGATGAGCCAGTCGGGCTGAGGAAGACTGCCGACGACGGTGGTGGGAAACAACATGGATACACCCTTTCAGTGGAGGAATGGCTGGCCGCGGCACATCGTACAACTTGATACCCATGGGGGGTACTGGTACCGAAGCTCGACGCAACGAGTAAGCACCCGGCTTCGCCAGACCCGTCGATATACTGCGCCGGTCACGTCACACAAATACGTGGCCGGGTGCTCGACTAGATGAACCTGCAGCCACAACACGAATGACCGAGAGACATGAAAGCTACTGGACCTGCGGATGGACATTAATTCAGCCGGTCGCTTTGTAGTCTTGCCTGCCTTGTCTTCATTCAGACCCCGGACATCCCCGGATGTGCGACCGATTCCACGTCGCGTCGAAGTACGACGGAGCAATCACCCTAGGCTGGGCAACTTTGTGTCAGTATGGTTCTTTGGCTGAAGCTCACATCCGCAAGAGATGAGCCACATAGGGAGGGGCCTATCGGGCCTGTGGACAGTTCAACTGACTTGGATTGAAGATGGCGCAGCTCGACTGGAAGCAAACAGAACATGAAAACCCGAAGCCAGACACAACCGAATCGGTAGATGTCGTGCGTGAACTTCGGCTGGAAGCTGCGTTTTCAACCAAGCTGAATCTCGCTGATTTTCAGAACTCGGTTCCATTGCTCCGAGAACTGCAGGTAGTCAGCACACTTACCGAGGAATCCAAAGGCCTGGAGTTGGTGCTCGAATCCATCCCTGCCTTTGTTCGAGCCAAGAGATGGCGGCTCGATTCGGTTGGGGCCGGTCAATCCTATCGAGTGCAAGAGCTGGACGTTCAACTCGATGGAGTGCTGCTGAGCAAGCTCACCGAGGCAGAGCAGGCAACGGTCACGCTCACCCTCAAACGGGCCGATGCAGGTCCGCAAGACGATCCCGTCGTCATTTCTCGCAAAGTCGAACTTCTCCCTCGTAACCAATGGGGCGGAATCGCGCACATGCCGGACATGATCGCGGCCTTCGTCCAGCCCAACGAACCTGCGATTGACCGGCTTCTCAAGAAGGCTGCGGATGTGCTTCGAGACAACGGCAAGGATGCCTCTCTTGATGGCTACAAGGGTGGACCCAAGCGCGCGTGGGAAATCGCATCGGCCATCTGGGGTGCTGTCGTCGGCATGAAGCTTGACTACGCACTGCCACCAGCGAGTTTTGAGCACTCAGGACAGAAGATTCGGTCTTCGGGACAAATCGCGGATTCAGGTCTCGCGACGTGCCTTGACCTGGCTCTTCTCTTTTGCTCGGCCTTGGAGCAAGCCGGTCTCAACCCCTTGCTGATATTTACCAAGGGACATGCGTTCGCAGGCGTTTGGCTCAAACACGAAGAGTTTTCCTCCTCTGTGGTGGATGACATCACCGCGCTGCGCAAACGCGTGAAGCTCAAAGAACTGGTGTTGTTCGAGACCACCCTCGTGGCGCAGAGACCAGGGGTTCCCTTTCGATTCGCAGCAGACAACGGTACGTCCCAAGTCTCAGAAGAGCAAGCCGAGAGGTTCGAGCTCGCGGTAGATGTGCGGCGGGCGCGATTGCAACGCATCAAGCCGTTGGCAAGCAATGAAACGCCTCTCCACCAGGCAAAGCCGGAGGATGACGGACCGACGGTAGTCCCCTTCGACGAGGCCCCGGATCTTCCAGACGACATCATTGTTGAAGGCAAGCCCTCGACACTGGACCCGAAAGACAGACTCGCGCGCTGGCAGCGCAAGTTGCTTGACCTGTCGATGCGCAACAATCTGCTCAACTTCAAGGCGGGAAAGAAATCGCTGAAGCTGGAGGCGCCAGATCCCGGAGCACTTGAGGACCTCATGTCCGACGGCAAGGAAGTGCGACTGTTGCAACGGCCTGATCTGATGGATGGTTCGGACCCCAGGAATCAGGCCATCCATGAAGCGCGTGAGCGCGAAAACCTGCGCCGCACCCACGCCGTCGATGCGCTGAAACGCAGGGAGGTTTTTGTCAGCCTCCCTCAGGAGGAACTCGAAACCCGACTGGTTGACTTGTACCGATCGGCAAGGACAACCCTACAAGAAGGTGGCGCGAACACCTTGTTTCTTGCTCTGGGTTTTCTCACCTGGACCCGCGACGAGAAAGACGAGAAAACCTTCAAGGCGCCTCTTGTACTCTTGCCCGTGACGTTGAACCGCAAGAGCGTCCGGTCTGGTTTCTCGTTGACCATCCACGAAGATGAGCCTCGCTTCAATCCCACGCTGATTGAGATGTTGCGCCAGGACTTCAAACTGGAACTGGGGATCCAAGGCGGTGAGCTTGCCCAAGACGATGCTGGCGTGGACATCGCGAAGATCTGGCGTACCGTGTCAGCGGCAGTCAAAGACATCAAGGGCTGGGAGGTTTCGGAAGATGTTTACCTCTCGATGTTCTCCTTTGCCAAGTACCTGATGTGGGTGGACTTGGTGCAGCGTACCGACCAGCTGCGACAGAACAACGTGGTCAAACACCTCCTCGACACGCCACGGGATCCCTTTCCGAGCACGTCCTCTTTTCCCAATCCAAAGGTACTCGACCGCGACTTCGGACCCGAGCAGACATTCTGCCCCCTGCCCGCTGATTCGTCTCAATTGGCGGCCGTGATGGCCGCAGCCAGGGGCAAGGATTTTGTGCTGATCGGGCCTCCTGGTACGGGTAAGAGCCAGACGATCTCCAATCTCATCGCTCAGTGCCTGGCCGAGAACAAACGTGTGTTGTTTGTCTCAGAAAAGATTGCCGCGTTGGACGTCGTCTACAGACGCCTGCGTGAGGTCAAGCTCGGCGAATTTTGTTTGGAGTTGCATTCGAACAAAGCCAGAAAGCTCGACGTGCTGGCTCAGCTCAAGACGGCCTGGGAGGCCAAGGGTGACATTGATCCGGAAGCTTGGGCGGCGGAGGCCCGGAGGCTGAAGCGTCTGCGCGACGAACTGAACGTGTATGTCGAGCGGTTGCATCACAAGCATTCGAACGGCCAATCCATATTTGATGCCATTGGTGTGGTCGTGGCGGGCGCCGACATGCCCGCGCTGGGACTGTCCTGGTCTTCGCATTCGGCACACGGTGCCAAAGACACCGAGAAACTCCGCGAGGTGGTAGACCGATTGGCGGTCAACGCATCTGCCGTCGGCCCAAACGCTCTCACATCAGGGCCACTCAAGGATGTTGGCCAGGATGATTGGTCACCGACCTGGCAGCAGATGCTGATCGATGCGGCTCGGGCTGTGGTTCCTGTGGCTGAGCGAATCCAGAACACGGCCGAGTCGTTCTGCCAGGCGATTGGCCTGGAAACAGGACAACTGACGCGCCGGCGCCGCACCGCGCTGGCCACCTTGAGCCGGGCGCTTCCCATGGCTTCCGGAAAAGACTGGCGATTCGCATTCAGGGCGGATGCAAAGACCATTTCGGAAGCGCTCAGTGCTGGATGCAAGTTGGTGGTCGAGCATGCCCAGTTGAATGCTGAGCTCTCGCCCGGCTGGACTGCAGGAGTCGTGCACGATGCAGAGAGCGGCGCAGATCTCTTGGCCAGGCGCACAGATCTGGTCGGAAGCCTCGCAAGACCGTGGCCCGCAGACGCACAGGAAAGCATCGCGAACGGTGTGAAGCTGCTGGAGCGGCTGGAGTCGCTCGGGAAGACGCTCTCTGTCCGCTACTCCGACGGTATTGAGCAGGTGAATGTCTACCTGCTGCACCGAGAGTACGCCAAGGCACAGAAGTCGGTATGGCCAATGTCGTGGGCCGGCAAGAGAAAGGTCCGAAAGATCCTGGAGGCACTTGTGGCTGGCGATGGTGAACCCAGCGTTGCCAACGACTTGACTGCCTTGGTCGCCATACGAGACACGCGGTCGGCGATCGAAAAACACGACATCGGTCCCGAGGCGTCGGGCATCTGGTTCGGACTGAAGTCCCGTGCAGAAGTCCTGACGGGCGCCTTGAAGCTCCAAGCAGCCGCTGCCGCCGTCAAACAAGGCTTGGCTTGGACCGACGAAGGACTGGACGCATTGGCCGCTGGCCGAGGGGGTGAGACTCTGGCTGGAGAGGTGCAGAAACTCCGTTCCATCGGCGAACTTGATCAGCGCATCAACGCCTTCCCCAACCTGCGCAGTCAAACGGGTGGCCTTTGGAGAGGGCTTGAAAGTGATGTTCACATCTTGCGCGTAGCGACCATATTCGCGCGCCTCCTTGAGATCATCCGCTCACGGGGAACCATGGAGGGCGAGCTGCAGTTGGTTGCGACGGGAGCATGTGGCGAGATGTTCTCCCGTGATCACCAGCTGCTTGCAAAGCGCACAGCATGTGAACGCCAACTGTCCTCCTTCGACCAACTCGGCATGTCAACTCATGGCGTCTGGAAAGGGCTGGACACCGACGTTCAGGATGTTGAAAAGGCTATCCGGTTTCAGGGTTCCATTGCCGCAGCGATATCGAACCTTGCCCTCGCACCGTCCGAGGTACCTGCTGTTTCAGCGGTGCTTGAACGACTGGTGGTTGACGGAAATGGGCTGCTGGATGTGAATGGTCCGGTCGCAGGCAGGGGCCAAGACTATCTGGACGCATGGGCCAAGCTGCAGCCGGCCGTGGACAAGCTGGCGCAACAAGGGCACTTCTCTGACCTGGCACAAGCGGACTTCCAGGAAATTGACATCGAGAGCTTGGTTGGGCGTTGCAAGAATCTTGTGCAATCCGAAGCGCGCCTTCATGCTTGGTGTCCGTGGCGGAAGGTACGAGGGGAAGCAATAACTTTGGGCCTCAGCCCAATGGTTGCCGGCCTGGAGAATGGTGCCGTCGCACCTGCAGACGTGATGAAGGCGTTTGAGACGAATTACTGCCGATGGTGGCTCAACGCGGTCGTCGATAGTGAGCAAGTCATCCGGACCTTTGTCTCCGCAGAACACGAGAAGCGTATCGCTGATTTTCGGGCGCTGGACAGCAAATTTACTGAACTGACACGTGCCTGGGTGAGAGCATCGCTCTGTTCGGGATTGCCCTCGCCGGAGGACGTGACTCGCAATTCCGAGTGGGGGCTGTTGCGCCGCGAGATCACGAAGAAGCGTGCCCACCTCCCACTGCGTGAGCTGATCGGAGGAATTCCTACTGCGATGGTGAAACTCACGCCATGCTTGTTGATGAGTCCGCTTTCGATCGCGCAGTACCTTGCGCCAGATTCGGAGCAGTTCGACGTTGTGGTCTTTGACGAGGCCTCGCAGATTCCGGTGTGGGACGCCATCGGCGCGATTGCCCGCGGCAAGCAGGTTTTGATGGTCGGAGACCCCAAACAGCTTCCCCCAACTGCATTCTTTGACAGAGCCGAGTCGTCGCTCGATGACGAAGAGGTCGAAGGTGACATGGAAAGCATCTTGGATGAATGTCTGGGAGCAAATCTTCCAACGCTCGATCTTTCTTGGCACTACCGCAGCCGCAACGAGAGCCTCATCGCCTTCTCCAATCACCGGTATTACGGCGGTGAACTGGTCACCTTCCCCTCACCAGTGACAGAAGACAAAGCCGTCAGCTTTCACTACGTCAAGGGCGTCTATGAAAAGGGTGGCGCCAGGATCAACAAACCCGAGGCAAAGGCGGTGGTTGCAGACGTCGTCGCAAAACTGAAGTCGCCAGGGTTCAGAGCTTCGAAACACACGATTGGCGTGGTCACCTTCAATTCGGAGCAGCAAAAACTCATTGAAGATCTCTTGGACGAAGAGCGGCGCAAGGATCCTTCGATCGAGCCTCACTTCTCCGAAGCCGAACTGGAGCCCTTGTTCGTGAAGAACTTGGAGAGCGTTCAAGGGGATGAACGCGACATCATGTACTTCTCCATTTCCTATGGTCCTGACATGAGCGGTGCAGTCTCGATGAACTTCGGCCCCATGAACCGCGATGGTGGAGAGAGGCGCTTGAACGTGGCCATCACGCGAGCCCGTCAAGAGCTGCGCGTGTTCTCAAGTCTCAAACCCGATCAGATGGACCTCTCCCGCACGCAAGCGCATGGTGTCCGTGACCTCAAGCATTTCCTTGAGTTTGCAGAACGCGGTCCGAAAGCCTTGGCAGAGGCCACACGCGGCAGCCTCGGTGACTTTGAGAGTCCGTTCGAAGAGGCCGTTGCCGGCGCGCTGGCGGCAAAGGGGTGGGAGCTGCACGCACAAGTCGGCGCCTCATCGTTTCGGGTTGATCTTGCAGTTGTGCACCCAGATGCTCCTGGTACCTATCTCTCTGGAATTGAATGCGACGGGGCGACGTATCACCGCTCAGCCACCGCGCGCGATCGAGACAAACTGCGTGAGCAAGTGCTGCGAGGCTTGGGCTGGGACATTCTGCGCATCTGGTCCACCGACTGGTGGGTCGACAAGAATGGAACACTTGATCGTATCCACGCGAAGCTTGCGGCGCTGCTTGAGGTCAGCCGTAAGAGACGTGCCGAAGAGGCAGAAATGGCTGCAGCAAAGGAAGCTGCTGAGGCCGCCCTGCGAAAGGCCCACGCCACGGTGCCTGCAGCGAATAAACACCCTGGTGAAGCAACGCGAAGTGGCACCGCTCTCTCCGAAGAGTCCGTCGAGGTTTTTGACGAGGTGTATGCCAGGAATGCAGCTCAGCAGGGATCGAGTGACCTCACGAGCAGCCAAGGGCAGTTTTACCGGGAGGTGCCCACGGAAGAACTGGAGGGGGCGGCTGTGGCTGACAGGTTTTATGAAGCTTCGTATGAGTCAGTCTTGATCGCCATGATTGAGCACGTGATTCAAACCGAAGGACCAATTCTTGATTCTGTGTTGGCACGTCGTATCAGTCGTGCGCATCAATGGCAAAGAACCGGCGGTCGCATTCAGGAGCGTGTTGAAGCGATCGCTCGCCAGCGGTTCAAGAACTCCAAAGAGGACGTCGGCACCTTTTATTGGCCTCAAGCGCTTCCCCCAGGTTCTCCAGTTGCCTTCAGGCGCCCCCCCGAGGAGCAGCAACGCTCGATTGACGAGGTTTGCATGCCAGAGCTCCAGGCGCTGGCACAGATGTGCCACGACCCTGTAAACACCGACGATGAAAACTTGGTGAGCATGGCGAGGGCCCTAGGTATTCAGCGCTTGCGCGCAGCCAGTCGAGTCCGGCTTGAGGAGGCCCTGCGTGCAGTCAACAGGCGGTAGGGGCATCAGGTACTGGCGGACATGGCTCTCGACACATCAAGCAGCTCTCTGTCGCGTGCCGGATTCGTTTGCTCACGCGCACATGGATGCGGGAGCACAGTTTTTGTGAGATCAGTTTTCAACAAACCGTGAGGAGGAAAATTCTGTGGACTTCATCGATCAGTTACGCGTTCTGGCATCAAGAATCTCAGTCACTAAAGACATGATCCAGACTGAGGAGGCGACCAAGAATTCGATGGTTATGCCTTTCATTCAGATCTTGGGATACAACCCTTTCGATCCGCTGGAAGTCACGCCAGAGTTGATTGCGGACATCGGCACAAAAAAAGGCGAGAAGGTGGACTACGCCATCCTGCGTGATGGCAAACCAATCATGCTCTTCGAGTGCAAAAAAGCTGGCGGAGATCTCAGCATCAATCATGCGGGTCAGCTATTCAGGTACTTCCATGTCACCGCCGCCAGGTTCGGTGTGCTCACCAACGGATTGGTGTACAAATTCTTCACAGATCTTGAGCACCCGAACAAGATGGACGAAAAGCCATTCTTCGAGTTCAACATTCTCGACTTCAGAGATCGTGATGTCGAAGAGCTCAAGAAATTTGCGAAAGCAGCGTTCGACTTGGACACGATCCTGACTACGGCGAATGAGCTCAAGTACACAAGAGCCATTCAGAACAAGCTGTCTGCCTGGATTGAGAATCCCCCAGAGGAGGTCGTCCGTTTACTTGCGACCGATTTGATCGGCAACAAAAAATTCACGGTGGCGATTCGCGAGCAGTTCACGCCCATTGCAAGACGAGCATTCGAACAACTCATCGGCGAGCGCATCAATGCCCGCTTGAAAGGCGCGATGTCTCCTGAGGCTGTTTCGGTCATCAATCTTCAGCCGCCAGCCACACCCATGCAGAACACTGCTAATCCCATACCCCTTGCGACGAGTGCGACACAAGCGCAAGTTGACACATCCATGGAGGAGTTCGAAGCATTTCATCTGGTCAAAGCCATCCTTCGAGACGTTGTCTCACCAAAGCGAATTTTCATTCGCGATGCTCAGTCCTACTGCGCCGTACTCCTAGATGACAACAACCGCAAGCCGATTTGCCGTCTGAGGTTCAACAACAATCAGAAGTTGCGATTGGGCCTTTTTAGTACCAGCAAGGAAGAGGAAGTGATGAACATAGAGGCCGTCGATGACGTGTTTCTGTACGCTGATCAGCTAAGAGCAACTGCAACTTTTCACCTGAGCCAAACGTGATCTCTTCGGGTTGGCTTGTGCCTGGAAAGTAGGAATCCCCGCCGGCAGCTATCGCCGCAATTCCACCATCCATAAACCAACGTCGCACGCCCGAAACGGGTCGGCCATCTAGCCTCAGTAAGCACCCATGTAGTCACGTTTCCCGATCTCAACGCCGTTGTGGCGCAAGATGGCATAGGCGGTGGTCACGTGGAAGAAGAACTGCGGCAGGCCGTAGTGCAGCAGATAGGCGCTGGCCATCAGCTTCTTTTCCTTCGGCGTGCCGGGGCGCAGCACGATCTCGCGGCTCTCACTTGCATCAAATTGCTCCGGCTTGAAGGAGCCAACATGGGCCAAAGCCCTGGTGATCAACGCTTGCAGGTCCGCGAAGCTGACCTCGGTGTCGGGCCAGGACGGCACCTCGGCACCCGCCAGGCGGGAGGAAATGCCCTTGGAGAAGTCAGCGGCAATCTGTACCTGACGGATCAGCGGCAACATGTCGGGAAACAGCCGCGCCTGGAGCAGCGCATTGGGATCGATGTTCTTTTGCGTGGCGTGGTCTTCGGCTTTCTTGAGCACGTCCGACAAGGCCTTCAGCATCTGCTGCAGGACGGGAACGGAGGCGGTGTACAGAGGGCTGGTCATGATGGATGAATTCACTTTTGCTGGGGCAAGATCGCCGGGGTTGGCATGGCGGAAGCCCTGCCGACCACGTGAGGCTACCAGCATGCGTCCAGCCTAGGTGCCCACCGCCCGCAACACCTCTTCCGCCGTCGCCGGCGCATTCATCGCCTCTGCATTCCCGCCCGCCTGCGCCACCGCATCGCGCAGCGCCTCAAACACGCTGATCGCCAGCATGAAGGGCGGTTCGCCCACGGCCTTGCTGCCGTGCACGTTGTCTTCCCGGTTGGCCTCGGGCCAGAGGTCGGTCTTGAAGTGTTCGGGGATGTCGCCGGTGGCGGGGATCTTGTAGGTGCTGGGGGCGTGGGTCTGCAGGTAGCCCTTGTCGTTCCACACCAGTTGTTCGGTGGTGAGCCAGCCCATGCCTTGTACGAAGCCGCCTTCGATCTGGCCGATGTCGATGGCTGGGTTGATGCTGTGGCCCACGTCGTGAAGGATGTCGACCTTGAGCACGCGGCTCTCGCCGGTGAGCGTGTCGATGGCCACTTCGGTCACGGCGGCGCCGTAGGCGAAGTAGTAGAACGGCCGGCCCGTCAGGGTGGTCTTGTCGTAGTGGATCTTGGGCGTGCGGTAGAAGCCGTCGCTCCAGAGCTGGATGCGGTTGGCGTACGCGGCGCTCACCACGTCTTCAAACTTTCGCGTGGTGGTGGGCGTGATCACCTGGCCGCCTTCGAAACGCACGGCGCCGGCACCGCAGTTGTCCAGGCCGGAGACGAACGCGGCGAGGTTGTCGCGCACGTGGCGGGCGGCAAACTGCGCGGCGCGGCCGTTCAGGTCGGTGCCGCTGCTGGCGGCGGTGGCGCTGGCGTTGGGCACCTTGCTGGTGTCTGAAGCGGTCGACAGCACCTTTTCAAACGGCACGCCGAGTTCGTCGGCCACGATGGCGGCCACCTTGGTGTTCAGGCCCTGGCCCATTTCGGTGCCGCCGTGGTTCACCTGCACGCTGCCGTCGGTGTACACGTGCACCAGCGCGCCGGCCTGGTTGAACAGCGTGGCGGTGAAGCTGATGCCGAACTTCACAGGCGTGAGCGCAATGCCTTTCTTGATGACGGGGCTCTGCGCGTTCCAGTCGGCAATCTGCTCGCGGCGTTCGCGGTAGCCGCTGGTGTGGGCCAGCGTGGTCATCAGCGGTTCGAGAATGTTGTCCTCCACCTTCATCTGGTAGTGGGTGACGTTGCGTTCTTCAATGCCGTACAGGTTGCGCAGGCGCACGTCCAGTGGGTCCAGCCCCAGCGCGCGGGCGATATCGCTCAGGATGCGTTCGATGACGATGACACCCTGCGGGCCGCCGAAGCCGCGAAACGCGGTGTGGCTTTGTATGTTGGTCTTGCAGCGGTAGCTGGAGATGGCCACGTCTTCCAGGAAGTAGGCGTTGTCGGCGTGGAAGATGGCGCGGTCGGCCACGGGGCCGGAAAGGTCGGCGCTGAAGCCGCAGTTGGCCAGCATCTCCAGCTCTAGCCCGCAGAGCTGGCCGGTGGCATCGAAGCCGGCGCGGTAGTGGTAGGCGAAGGGGTGGCGCTTGCCGGTGACCATGAAGTCGTCGTCGCGGTCCAGCCGCAGCTTCACCGGGCGCTTGAGCTTGTTGGCGGCGATGGCGGCCCACACGGCCAGGTTGCCGGCCTGCGTTTCCTTGCCACCGAAGCCGCCACCCATGCGCCGGCATTCCACCGTCACGGCGTGGTTGTCCAGCCCCAGCGCGTGCGAAACCCAGTGCTGCACCTCGCCGGGGTGCTGGGTGCTCGAATACACCCACCACTGGTCTTGCTCCAGCGGCAGCACATAGGCCACCTGGCCTTCCAGGTAAAAGTGTTCCTGCCCGCCGATCTCGAAGGTGCCTTCAATCACCTGCGGTGCGCGCGCCAGTGCGGCGGCGGCGTTGCCGCGTTTCACATGCACCGGTGGCAACACGTAGCTTTGCAGCGCGTGCGCCTCGTGCACGCTGATCACAGCCGGAAGGGGCTCAATGTCGAACTTCACCAGCCGTGCGGCGCGGCGCGCGGTCATCACGTCGTCGGCCACCACGAGCGCGGCCACCTGGCCAAGGAACTGCACGGTGTCGGTGGCGAACACGGGCTCGTCGTGCGCGAAGGCGGCGAGCATCGGGTCGCCGGGGATGTCGGCGGTGCTGAACACGCCGCGCACGCCCGGCACGGCGAGCGCGGCGCGGGTGTCCATGCCGCGCAGCTTGCCGTGCGCCACGGGCGAGCACACCGGCGCGGCGTGCAGCGTGCCGCGCACTTCGGGGATGTCGTCTATATAAGTAGCGCCACCGGCCACCTGGGCACGCGCGCTTTCGTGGAAGCGGGAGACGCCGGCGGCGCGTTCGGCTTTGGGTTGCGTCGGTGTGGTCGGGATGGGGGTTTCGGGAGCGATCTCGGCGTCCCCTCGGGAGGAGATCACCACCGGCGTGTCGGTCGGGTTTTTGTCGCGTGCGTTCATGCCACGGCCTCCAGGTCGGATGCGGTCAGGCTTTCCAGGTTGATGCGTTGCAGGCCCTGGCTCTCCAGCCAGAAGCGCTGCAGCAGGTTGCCCAGCACCGTGTGGCGGTAGGCTGCGCTGGCGCGCATGTCGGAAATGGGCTGGAACTCGGCACGCAGCGCGGCGGTGGTGGCCATTACCGTGTCGGCGCTCCAGGGCTGGCCGAGCAGGGCGGCTTCGGTCTGGCGGGCGCGCACCGGCGTGGCGGCCACGCCGCCGGCGCCGATGGACACGGCCTTCACAGTGCCGCCTTCCACCGTCATGCGGATGGCGAGGCAGACGGCGGAGATGTCGTCGTCGAAGCGTTTGCTGATCTTGTACACCTTCGCCGTCTCACCGTTCACCGGCCGAGGCACCTTGATCCAGCAAAGCAGCTCGTCCGGCTTCATCACGTTCTGCCGGTAGCCGGTGTACAGATCCTCCAGCGGCATCTCGCGGTGGGCCATGGCGCCGCGCTTCGGATCCCAGCGCATCAGCACCACGTTGGCCCCCAGCGCAATCAGCAGCGGCATGGAATCCCCGATGGGCGAGCCGTTTGCCACATTCCCGCCCAGCGTGCCCGAGTTGCGCACCGGCAGGCCGGCGAAGCGCTGGGCAAACGTCTTGAGTTGTGGGCGCTCGCTCACCAGCGCGGCGTAGGCGTCGGTCAGCGTGGCGGCGGCGCCGATGGCGATGTGGTGAGGGTAGGTTTCCGCGCGCTTCAGTTCTTCGGCAGCGGTCACGTCCAGCACCTGCTCGAAGCGCTTGTGCATTTTGGTGACCCACAGCCCAACGTCGGTGCAGCCGGCCACCACCTGGGCTTTGGGGTTCGCGGCGCGGGCCTGCAGCAGCGCCTTCAGCGTGGCCGGGCGCAGGTAGTGCTCAGCCGGCGCGGGCGGGAGCTTCTTCAGCGCGGCCACGGTAGCCGCCTCATTCACACCGCAGCCGGCGGGCAGGGGCAGGGTGCCCATCTGCTGCGCTGCATCAAGAATGGGGCGGTAGCCGGTGCAGCGGCACAGGTTGCCCGAAAGCTCCACCTGCGCCTGGGTGCGGTCGATGCCCTTGCCGCCTTTCGTATTCTGGTACATGCCAAACAGGCTCATCACAAAGCCCGGCGTGCAGAAGCCGCACTGGCTGCCGTGGCACTGCACCATGGCTTCCTGTGCCGGGTGCAGGTCGCCGCCGGGGGCGGCAATGTCTTCGGCGGTCCACACCGCCAGCCCCTGCACCGAATGCGCCAGGCGGATGCAGCTGTTGATGGCCTTGTATTCCAGCTTGCCGGCCACCGCCTCGCCCAGCACCACGGTGCAGGCGCCGCAGTCGCCTTCGCCGCAGCCTTCCTTGGTGCCGGTACAGTGCAGGTCCTCCCGCAACACCTCCAGCAGCGTGCGGTCGGGGGCCACGTTTTCCAGCGTCACGGGCTGGCCGCGGCGCAGGAAGCTCAGGGTTTGTGCTGATTTTTGGGGTGTCATGCGCGCCAGCATAGCGCCGGCCCCATGGCACAACATATGCTCCGTCATATGTCCAGAATGCCCAAAACACCATTCACCAGCATATGACACCGGTATGAAATACGGGGCCATGTTCGACAAGATAGACCTGCACCTCATTCGCGTGTTGCACACCGTGCTCACCGAACGCAGCGTCTCGCGTGCGGCGATCCGGCTGGGCATGTACCAGCCGGCGGTGAGCGCGGCCCTGAAGCGCCTGCGCGAACTCGCCGGAGACCCCCTTCTGGTGCGTTCAGGCTCAGGCATGGTGCCCACGGTGGCCGGCCTGCGCATGATCGAGCCGGCGGCCGACATCCTGCGCAGCGCCGAGGTGCTGTTTTCCGACGCGCGCAGTTTCGATCCCGCCACCGCCCACCACAGCTTCAGCCTGGCCGCCAGCGACTATCTGGATCCGCTGTTCCTGCCCCAGCTGGTCACGCAGATCAAGAGCCTGGCGCCGCACTGCCCGATCGACATCCACCCGCTCTCGCGCGATTCCGATTACCGCAACCACCTGGCCCAGGGCGATGTGGACGTGGTGATTGGCAACTGGGCGCAGCCGCCGGACGATCTGCACCTGGGGCGGCTGTTCGGTGACGAGGTGGTGTGCCTGGTGTCGAACCAGCATCCGGCCGCGCGGCGCGGCTGGGACGTGGAGGCCTGGCTGGGCGCCGAGCACATTGCGCCCACGCCCACCCACCCCGGCGCGCGCGGCTTCATCGACGACCACCTGGCCAGCCTGGGTCTGGTGCGCAACATCACCGCGCGCTGCCCCCATTTCGGGCTGATTCCGGCCATGGTGGCGGGCAGCCTGCTGGTGCTCACCACCGGGCGCCAGTATTGCGAGCGCTTCACCAGTGTGCTGCCGGTGAAGGTGCTGCCCAGCCCGGTGGAATTCCCCCGGATGATGTATTACCAGCTCTGGCACGAGCGCACCCACGCATCGAACGCGGCGCGCTGGCTGCGCGAACAGATCAAGACGGTCGCCGCTTCGCTCAAGCGGCTGGACGCCGAGTCCTGACCCCACCCACAAGAAGGAGACACATGACCACACCCCGACTTCAATTGAGCGGCATCACCAAGCGCTACCCCGGTGTGGTGGCCAACAGCGATGTCTCGCTCACCGTGCAGCCCGGCGAGGTGCACGCCGTGCTGGGCGAAAACGGCGCCGGCAAATCCACGCTGATGAAGGTGATCTACGGCTCGGTGAAACCCGACGAAGGCACGGTGATGTTCAACGGCAAGCCGGTGCACATCCGCAACCCGCAGGAGGCGCGCGCGCTGGGCATCAGCATGGTGTTCCAGCACTTCAGCCTGTTCGACACGCTCACCGTGGCAGAAAACGTGTGGCTGGGGCTGGACAAATCGCTCACCCTGCCGGCGGTGGCCGCGAGCATCACCGCCAAGGCAGCCGAGTACGGGCTGGACATCGACCCTTCGCGGCCCGTGCACACGCTGTCCGTGGGTGAAATGCAGCGGGTGGAAATCATCCGCGCGCTGCTCACCAACCCGCAGTTGCTGATCCTCGACGAACCCACTTCGGTGCTCACACCGCAGGCGGTCGAAAAGCTCTTTGTGGTGCTGAAGAAGCTGGCCTCGGAGGGCTGCAGCATCCTCTACATCAGCCACAAGCTGCACGAGATTCGCGAGCTCTGCAACGCCTGCACCGTGTTGCGCGGCGGCAAGGTCACCGGCGTGTGCGATCCGCGGCAAGAAAGCAATGCCTCGCTCTCGCGCCTGATGATCGGCGCCGAACCGCCGGCACTCAACGTGCGCGAACTTCACGCGGGCGCAGCGGTGCTGGAAGTGAGCGGCCTCACGCTCGCGAGCGACGACCCCTTTGGTACGCAACTGAACGACATCGCGCTCACCGTTCGGGCAGGCGAGGTGGTGGGCATTGCCGGGGTGTCGGGCAACGGCCAGAGCGAGCTGCTGTATGCGCTCTCGGGGGAAGACCGCCGCGCGCCGGCCGGCAGCATCCGTGTGAGCGGGCAAGATGCTTCGCGCTACGCGCCCGGCAGGCGCCGCGCGCTGGGCCTGCACTTTGTGCCTGAGGAACGCCTGGGGCGTGGCGCGGTGCCCACGCTTTCGCTGGCGCACAACCTGCTGCTCTCGCGGCGCGATGCGCTGGGCGCGGGCGGCTGGATCAAGGTGAACGCACTCAGGAAGCAGGCGGAAGACGTGATTGCGCGCTACAACGTGAAGGCCAACGGGCCGGATGCGGCGGCCAAATCGCTCTCGGGCGGCAACCTGCAGAAGTTCATTGTGGGCCGCGAGATCGAGGCCAAACCCAAGCTGCTCATCGTGAGCCAGCCCACCTGGGGGGTGGACGTGGGTGCCTCGGCGCAGATTCGCGGGCAGATTCTGGCGCTGCGCGACGCCGGCTGCGCGGTGCTGGTGGTGAGCGAAGAACTCGACGAACTGTTCGAGATCAGCGACCGCCTGCACGTGATTGCCAAGGGCCGACTCTCGCCCAGCATGGACCGCAAGGACGCCACCATCGAACGCATTGGCGAGTGGATGTCGGGCCTGTGGGAAACCTCCGCACCACACAACAGCAAGGAGGCTGCCCATGCTGCGGCTTGAAGTCCGTCCCCAGCCGTCGGCGCGCTGGGGCTACGCCTCGCCTTTGCTGGCCCTGCTCATCACCGTGGTGATCGGCGTCATTCTGTTCGCCGTGCTCGGCAAGGACCCGGTGCGCGGCCTGCAGGTGTTCTTCTGGGAGCCCATCAAGAGCACCTACGCGCTCTCGGAGCTCATGGTCAAGGCCACGCCGCTGCTCATCATCGCGCTCGGGCTGGCGGTGTGCTTTCGCTCCAACGTGTGGAACATCGGCGCCGAAGGGCAATACATCTTTGGCGCCATCTGCGCGGCAGGCATGGCGCTCACCGCCACCAAAGACACCGGCGCGTGGATCGTGCCGGCCGTGCTGGCCGCCGGTGTGCTGGGCGGCATGCTGTGGGCCGGCATCACCGCGTTGCTTCGCGACCGCTTCAACGCCAACGAAATCCTGGTGAGCCTGATGCTGGTGTATGTGGCGGTGCAGGTGCTGAACTTCCTGGTGTACGGACCGTGGAAAGACCCGCTCGGCTACAACTTCCCGCAGACCAAGACCTTCGAGTCGGTCACGCAGATTCCGCGGTTGATGAGCGGCTCTCGCGTGAACATCGGCCTGCTGCTGGCGCTGGCCGGTGTGGCCGCCGTGTGGGTGTTTCTGTTTCGCACCTACTCGGGCTATGCGCAACTGGTGGGCGGCCTGGCGCCTGCTGCGGCGCGTTATGCGGGCTTCTCGTCGCGCAAGGCCTTGTGGATCGCGCTGCTCACCTCGGGCGGCGCCGCCGGCCTTGCGGGCGCGCTGGAAGTGGCCGGGCCCATTGGCCAGCTCACGCCCTATGTGCCGGCAGGCTACGGCTTCGCGGCCATCATCGTCGCCTTCGTGGGGCGGCTGCACCCGGTGGGCATCGTGTTCTCCGCCATTCTCATGAGCATGTTCTACATCGGCGGCGAACTCGCGCAGTCGCGCCTGGGCTTGCCCAAATCAATCACCGGGGTGTTCCAGGGTCTGCTGCTGTTTGCGCTGCTGGCTTGCGACACGCTCATTGCCTACCGCCTGGTCTGGAAGAAGTGAGGAAGACATGGAATCCATCGCACTGCTTTTCGCCGCCTCGCTCAACGCGGGCACCGTGCTGGCCATTGCCTCGCTGGGCCTGTTGATCAACGAGAAGGCCGGCATCGTCAACCTGGGTGCCGAGGGCATGATGCTCTGCGCCGCGCTCGCCGGTTTTGCCACCGTGGTGCACACCGGCAGCAGCACGCTCGGCTTTCTGGCCGGCATGGGCGCCGGGGCTTTGCTGGCGGCCATCTTCGGCGGGCTGGTGATCTGGCTCAACACCAACCAGTACGCCACGGGGCTCGCACTCAGCCTGTTCGGTGCCGGTTTCTCGGCGTTTGCGGGCAGCAGCTACGTGCAGGAAAAGCTGCCCGAGCAGACGCAGTTCGCCATTCCGTTCCTGAGCGAGATTCCGCTGATCGGCCCCGCGCTGTTCCGCCACCACCCCATGGTGTACGCCTGTGTGGCGCTGGTGCTCGGGCTGATCTGGTTTCTGTACCGCACGCGTGCAGGCCTGGTGCTGCGCAGCGTGGGCGAGAGCCCGGAATCGGCCCACGCGCTGGGCTACCCGGTGCGTCGCATCCGCATGATGGCGGTGATGGCCGGTGGCGCGCTCTGCGGTCTGGCGGGCGCCTACGTGTCCACCGTGTACACGCCGCTGTGGGTGGAAGGCATGATCGCCGGCAAGGGCTGGATCGCGCTGGCGCTCACCACGTTTGCCACCTGGCGCCCGGCCCGCGTGCTGCTGGGTGCCTACCTGTTCGGCGGCGTCACCATGCTGCAGTTCCACCTGCAGGGCATTGGCGTGAACGTGCCCAGCCAGTTCCTGACCATGATGCCGTACGTGGCCACCATCGTCGTGCTGGTGCTCATCTCGCGCAACCCCACGTGGATTCGCATCAACATGCCCACGTCCATCGGAAAACCCTTCTACCCGGGTGCATAATTTACCGATACCGTACCGTACCCAGACCTGTATTCAACCCCGTTTTCCCACCACCCTTCTCACACCGAGGAAACCCATGACAGACCTGAACAAACGCTCCCTGATGAAGGTTGCCGCGTTGACCGCGTTGACCAGTGCCGTGCTGATCGGCTGCGGCAAGAAGGAAGAGGCCGCTGCGCCCGCCGCCGCGCCTGCGCCGGCCCCGGTCGCCGCCGCCCCGGCACCGAAGCCCGAGCCGCTGAAGATCGCGTTTGCCTATGTCGGCCCGGTGGGCGATGGTGGCTGGACCTTCGCCCACGACAACGGCCGCAAGGCGGTGGAGAAAGAGTTCGGCGACAAGGTGGTGACGAGCTTCGTGGAGAACGTGCCCGAGAGCGCCGACGCCGAGCGCGTGCTGCGCGACATGGCCAGCCAGGGCAACAAGCTGGTGTTCGGCACCACCTTCGGCTACATGGAGCCCATGCTCAAGGTCGCGCCCGATTTCAAGGACGTGAAGT
The DNA here is from genome assembly GCF_002127265.1 of Hydrogenophaga sp. IBVHS1. Lineage (GTDB taxonomy): Bacteria > Pseudomonadota > Gammaproteobacteria > Burkholderiales > Burkholderiaceae_C > Hydrogenophaga. The sequence continues at coordinate 716,838 of NZ_NFUU01000001.1, forward strand.
TCGAGCACGCCACCGGCTACAAGACCGCCGACAACATGCGCACCTACGACAGCCGCACCTACGAAGGCGCGTACATGGCCGGCATCATCGCGGGCAGCATGACCAAGACCAACACGCTGGGCGTGGTGGCCTCCATCCCAATTCCCGAAGTGATCCGCAACATCAACAGCTTCACCATGGGCGCGCAGTCGGTGAACCCCAAAGTGAAGACCAAGGTGGTCTGGGTGAACGGCTGGTTCGACCCACCAAAGGAAACCGAAGCCGCTACCTCGCTGATCAACGGCGGCGCCGACGTGCTGATGCAGAACACCGACTCGTCGGCCGTGCTGCAGACCGCCGAGAAGCTGGGCAAGCGCGCCTTCGGCTGGGATTCGGACATGACCGCCTACGGCCCCAAGGCCCACCTGGGTTCGGCTGTGATCAACTGGGCGCCTTATTACATCAAGGCCACCAAGGACGCGCTGGAAGGCACCTGGACCACCGGCGGCGTGTGGTGGGGCGTGAAGGAAGGTGCGATCGACATGGTCTCCGTGGCCGACGACGTCCCTGCCGAAGCCAAGGCCAAGGTGGACGAAGTGCGCGCAGGCCTGAAGGCCGGCACCTACAACATCTGGAAGGGCCCGCTCGTGGGTCAGGACGGCAAGGAAGTGCTGGCCAAGGACGCAGTCGCTGACGACAAGTTCCTGGGCGGCGTGAAGTTCTACGTCAAGGGCGTTGAAGGCAAAGTGCCGAACTAAGTCCACAGACCGTGGAAAAAGAGGCCGCCTCCGGGCGGCTTTTTTTGTTTGAATGGAGCCTATGGTCGAACAGCAACTCTGGCACCCTGTCATCGCAGCGCACGAACTGCGCGACGAACCCCTGGCCTGCTCGCTGCTCGGCCAGCGGCTGGTGCTGTGGCGCGAGCACACCCACGGCGCCAGCCAGGTTCACGCCTGGGCAGACCGCTGCCCGCACCGGGGCGCCAGCCTTTCGCTGGGCCGCGTGCTCATTGGTCTGCATGGTGCGCGGCTGGAGTGCCCGTACCACGGCTGGCAGTTTGAAGCCGGTGGTCGTTGCAAGCACGTGCCCGCGGCGCCGGATTTCGAGCCGCCCGCCGGCCATATGGCCACGGTGCATGAAGCGCGCGAGCGCTATGGCCTGGTGTGGGTGCGTCTCGGCCAACCCGCGCAACCCCTGCCGGATCTACCGGTCTTTGAGCCCGGCGACAACCCGGCCTGGCGGCAGGTGCTGTGCGGCCCCTACGAACTCAACACCAGCGCGCCGCGCCTGGTGGAAAATTTTCTGGACCTCAGCCACTTCGGCTTCGTGCACGAAGGATGGCTCGGAGAGCGCAGCCATGCGCAGGTGGACATCGGCCAGGTGGAAGAGGGCACCGATGGCGTGCAGGTGAACGGCGCGCGCGCCTGGCAGCCGCGCGCCTATGCCGGTGCCGATGGCGGTGCGTGGATCGCCTACCGCTACACCGTGCCCCATCCCTTTGCTGCCATCCTGCGCAAGGACGCGGCCGAAGGTGACCCGGTGAGCAACGCCATTGCCCTCTTCGTGCGGCCCGATGGGCACGAGAGTTGCACCGCCTGGTTCGCCATGGCCACGCAGGGCGACAGCTCCAGTGACGAAGCCCTGCGCGAATTCCAGGACGCCGTGTTTTCGCAGGACCGGCCTGTGGTGGAATCACAGACACCGCGTGCCTTGCCGGTGGGCCGGCTGGCGCCGGTCGCCGAAGTGCACGGCCCGGCAGACCGCGTCTCGAGCGCGTACCGCCGCTACCTGAAACGCCTGGACATTTCGCTGGGCACGTGTTGAACACGGGAGAGACCATGACCACCGCCGCCGAACTGGCCGCTGCCATCCCCAAGGCCGAGCTGCACATCCACATTGAAGGCTCGCTGGAACCCGAACTGATCTTCGCGCTGGCCGAGCGCAATGCCCTCGCGCTGCCCTACGCCAGCGTGGAAGACCTGCGCGCCGCCTACGCCTTCACCGACCTGCAGAGCTTCCTGGACATCTACTACGCCGGCGCCAGCGTGCTGCTGCACGAGGCCGATTTTCACGACATGGCCTGGGCCTATTTCCTGCGCGCCAAGGCCGACAACGTGGTCCACAGCGAAGTGTTCTTCGACCCACAGACGCACACCGCGCGCGGCGTGCCCATGGCCACCGTCATCAAGGGCCTTGCCAGCGCTTGCGAACGCGCACGCGGTGAGCTGGGCATGAGCGCGGAACTCATCCTGTGTTTCCTGCGCCACCTCAGTGAAGAAGACGCGTTCGCCACGCTGGAAGCCGCTTTACCCTACCGCGCGCACTTCATTGGCGTGGGGCTGGATTCCAGCGAGGTCGGCCACCCGCCGAGCAAGTTCTCGCGCGTGTTCGCGCGCTGCCGCGAGCTTGATCTGCACGTGGTGGCCCACGCGGGCGAAGAAGGCCCGCCAGCGTACATCTGGGAAGCGCTCAACGACCTCAAGACCGAGCGCATCGACCACGGTGTGCGCAGCCTGGAAGACCCCAAGCTCGTCGCCGAACTCGCCCGCCGCCGCGTGCCGCTCACCGTGTGCCCGCTCTCCAACCTCAAGCTCTGCGTGGTGAACGACTTGACGGATCACCCCATGAAGCGCCTGCTCGACGCCGGCCTGTGCGCCACCGTCAACAGCGACGACCCGGCCTACTTCGGCGGCTACATGAACGCCAACTTCGTGCAGACCGTGCAGGCGTTGCAGCTCTCGCACGAAGACGTGGTCACCTTGGCCCGCAACAGCATCGAGGCGAGCTTTGTGAATGAGACACGCCGCGAAGAAATGACCGCCATGCTGGACGCTGCCATCAACGCCTGAGGGGTGCATGCGGCGAAACTGCAGCCTATTCGCCGCATTTTCTGCGGCGAATAGCGGTTTCATGCGGTGATTGACCGCATAATCGCCGCATGAAAAGCGGTGATTACCGAAACGATGCACGTTATATCTGGCAGTCGCCCGACTGGCCTGCGCTTCGCTACGACCTGCCCGCTTTGAGTGGCCCGCTGAGCGAGGTCAGTCGTGCCCAGGGTTTGTTGCTGGGCCGCATGGCCGATGTAGGGCTCGCCTTGCGCGACCGCGCCACGCTGAGCGCAGTGACCGACGACGTGCTCAAGACCAGCGAGATTGAAGGCGAACAACTCGATGTGGACGCGGTTCGCTCGTCGGTGGCACGGCGACTGGGCGTGGACATCGGCGCACTTGCTCCAACCGACCGGCATGTGGAAGGCGTGGTCGACATGGTGCTGGACGCCACGGCCAACTGTCAGCTCCCCTTGAGCGCCGGACGGCTGTTCGGCTGGCACGCGGCCCTGTTTCCCACGGGCTTTGGCTCGCTCACGCGAATCAGGGTGGGAGCCTGGCGCAACGATGCAGCAGGCGCCATGCAGGTGGTGTCGGGGTCCGTGCAGCGGCAGCGAGTTCACTTCGAGGCGCCTCCCGCGCAGCGGCTGGACGAAGAGATGCGGTGTTTCCTGGACTGGGCCAATGCCCCCACGGGCGAGGCCGCCGTGATCAAGGCGGGTCTCGCGCACCTGTGGGTCGTTACGCTGCATCCCTTCGACGACGGCAATGGCCGAATCGCGCGCGCTGTGGGAGACCTGTTCCTGGCGCGCGGCGACGGCAGTCCACAGCGCTTCTACAGCCTTTCATCGCAGATTCAACGCGAACGCAAGGGGTACTACGAGGTTCTGGAACGCACGCAGCGCGGCAATCTGGATGTGACCGCCTGGCTCGCGTGGTTCATCAACACCTTGCAGCGCGCGGTCGACAGCGCGCACCACACGCTGGACGCAGTGTTGCGAAAGTCGACGTTCTGGCAACGCTGGGCGCAGACATCGCTCAACGAGCGACAGGTGGCCATGCTGAACCGCGTGCTCGACGGTTTCGAGGGACGTCTGACCAGCGGGCAGTGGGCCAAGCTGACCAGATGTTCCTCAGACACCGCGTTGCGCGACATCCAGCATCTCGTGTCGCTCGGCGCGTTGCGCAAGACCGAGGACGGTGGACGCAGCACGGCTTACGAAGTGGTGACGGGCGGACCCGCGTAAAATCCGCCCCCAGCGAGCCCGGTGCTTCCCCGGCTCGCTTTTTCATTCACGGAAGCCATGTAGAGGAACACCATGTACAAAAACCTCGTGACCCGGCGCGCCTTGTGCGTGCTGGCAGTTGCCAGCTTTTTATCTCCCCTGTCCATCACCCAGGCACAGACGTCGCCGCCACCGTTGAAGGTCGGCTTCGTCTACGTGGCGCCGCTTACCGATGCCGGCTGGGTACGTCAGCATGAGCAAGGGCGCCTCGCGGTGCAGGCCGCGCTGGGCAGCCGCGTGGAGACGCGTTATGTGGAGAACGTGCCCGAGGGCGCGGATGCCGAGCGTGTGATCCGCGATCTGGCGCAGCAGGGTGCGCGCATCATCTTCACGCCCAGCTTCGGCTACATGGAGCCCACGCTGAAGGTGGCGCGCGAGTTTCCGGATGTGAAGTTCGAGTCCGTCACCGGCTACAAGACGGCGCCCAACGTGGCCACGGCCAACGCGCGCTATTACGAAGGCCGCTACCTGGCCGGTGTCGCCGCCGGCCGCATGGCCACGCAGGCGGGCTATGTGGCGGGCTTTCCCATTCCCGAAGTGATTCAGGGCATCAACGCCTTCACGCTGGGCATGCGCTCGGTGAACCCGCGTGCCACGGTGAAGGTGGTGTGGCTGGGCGAGTGGTTCAACCCTCCGCGCGAGCGCGATGCGGCCATGACGCTGATGAACCAGGGCGCCGAGGTGCTCGCCTTTCACACCGGGTCCACCGCCGTGATGACCGCCGCGCAGGAGCGCGGCAAGCTCGCCGTGGCCTACCACTCCGACATGCGCAGGGTCGCGCCCGATGCGCAGGTGGTGGCGGTCACGCACCTCTGGGGCGACTACTACACGCGCCGCGTGCAGGCGGTGCTGGACGGCACCTGGCAGAGCGGCGGCGTATGGGGCGGCGTGAAAGACGGGATGATCCGCGTCGATGCGTTCGGCAGCAAGGTGCCCGCCGCTGTGCGCGACGAAGTGCTGGCGCGCCAGGCCGACATGGCTGCAGGCAAGTTGCCCGTGTTCACCGCCGCACGCACCGCGCCGGTGCGCGACAACCAGGGCAAGACCGTGATTGAAGCCGGGCAGGGCCTGAGCGACGCGCAGATTCTCGGCATGAACTGGCTGGTTGAAGGCGTGCAGGGTTCTGTGGACCGTTGACCCACGGCGGCGGTATGGGCCCTATCGGCAGGGCGTTATGCCGTCGCGCGCATGAGGCGTTAAGCTCGTTCAAATGAGAGCCTACCGCGCCGCCATCCTCCGTTTTGCCGACGACCAGAGCCCCGTGTACGAGGCCGATGGCCTGCTCGTGGTGGGCCCCGATGCACAAGGCCGGCGTGTGGTGCGTGCGGTGGGCGACCATGACACGCTGATCGGGAACTTCCCCGGCGTTTCGGTGGAAGACCTTCGCGGCAAACTCATCGCGCCGGGCTTTGTGGACATGCATGTGCACTACCCGCAGACCGATGTGATCGGTGCGCCGGCGGCGGGCCTGCTGCCCTGGCTGGAAAACTACACCTTCCCGCACGAGACGCGTTTCTCCGACCCTGAGCATGCGCGGGAGGTGGCCGGCTTCTTCTTCGACGAACTCGCGCGCCATGGCGTGACCACGGCGCTTACTTTCGCCACTTCGCATCCGGCCTCGGTGGACGCCGCGTTCGAGGAGGCGCGCGCGCGCGGCCTGCGCTTCATCACCGGCAAGGTGCTGCAGGACCGGCACAGCCCGGACGGCGTGCGCGACGAGACCGAGCAGAGCCTGATCGATACCGAATCGTTGATTCAGCGCTGGCATGGCGTGGACCGCCTGGGCTATGCGATCACGCCGCGCTTTGCGCCCACCAGCACGCCGGCGCAGTTGCGCGGCGCGGGTGAGCTGGCGGCGAAGTACGGCGATGTGTGGATCCAGTCGCACGTGGCAGAAAACCGCGACGAGGTGCGCTGGGCGGCAGAGCTGTTTCCCGATTCGCGCAGTTACCTGGGCGTGTACGACGACTTCGGGTTGCTTCGAAAGCGCGCCGTGTACGCGCACTGCATCCACCTGGACCAGGCCGACCGCGAGCTGATGGCGCGCACTGGCACAGTGGCCGCGGTGAGCCCGACGAGCAATCTGTTTCTGGGCAGCGGGTTCTTCGACTACGCGGCGGCGGACGCGGCGGGCATGGGCTACGGGCTGGCGAGCGATGTGGGTGGGGGCACCAGCTTCTCGCCTTTCCACACCATGCTGGCCGCTTACTGCGTGGGCCGAGAGGGCCACACCAAGACCGGCCTGAGCCTCACGCCGGGGCAGCTCTGGTGGCAGCACACGGCGGGGGCTGCGCGGGCTTTGGGATTGGAGGGCGTGGTGGGGAATCTGCAACCCGGCAACGAGGCCGATTTTGTGGTGCTCGATCCGCAGGCCACGCCTTTGCTGGCTCGCAAGACATCGCAGGCTCGCAGCCTGGACGAGTTGCTGTTTGCGTTGATTGTTCTTGGGGACGATCGTTTGGTTTCGCGTACGGTGGTGGCTGGGGCTGATTTCTCTGGTTGACTACGTATACGTCAAGGCCCGCGCTTTTCCCCAGAACACCCGGTACATGTAGATCGTGTACACGATGATCACCGGCAAGGTGATTGCCACACCCACAAACACGACGGTGAGCGACTCGGTGGAAATGGCGGCTTCCCACACCGTCATGCGGCCGATCACGATGTCCGGAAAGATGCTGTAGGCCAGACCGAAGAAGGCGAGGATGAAGATCAGCACCGTGGCCGCAAACACCACCCAGCCGTAGCCCGCCTTCACCACGTTCGGGTGCGTCACCACCCAGCGCACCGCGAAGAAGGCGATGGCGCAGCTCAGCGGAATCGGCATCAAGCCGAACACTTCGGGCACGCTGAACCATTTCGCCACCACGCCGGGATTTACCAGCGGTGTGGCCGCCGAAATGGCCACCAGCGCAAAGCCCATGGGCCACAAAACGCGGGCGGCCCAGCGCACCGCGTGCGTCTGCAATTTACCCTCGGTCTTCATGATCAGCCAGCCCGCGCCGAGCAACACATAGGCCGCAGGCAATGTGATCGCAATGCCCAGGCTGAACGCCAGGCCGATCCAGCCGCTGTCGAAGCCCGTGATGTAGCTGCCCAGCATCCAGCCCTGCGAGCTGCTCGCCAGCAGCGAACCCACGAAGAACGAGCGGTTCCAGAAAGGTACGTATTTCGTCGGCGCCTTCACGCGGAAGTCGAACGCCACGCCGCGCAGGATCAGGCCGATCAGCATCACCGCCACCGGCAGGTACAGCGCCTGCAACACCAGGCCGTGTGCCATCGGAAAAGCCACCAGCAGCACGCCCACGCCCAGCACCAGCCAGGTCTCGTTGGCGTCCCAGAACGGGCCGATGCTGGAGATCATGGTGTCCTTCTCTTCCTTGCTCTGCGCCAGCGGCAGCAGCAGGCCCACGCCGAGGTCGTAGCCGTCGAGGATCACGTAGGCCAGCAGCGCCAGGCCCATCACGGCGAGAAAGATCAGAGGCAGGATTTCGGCCCAGGTGGTCATGTGGTGTTCCCTTCGATCAGACGCCGGCCTTGCCAAGCGCCGCGCCGGCCGGGGCCTCGGGGGCGTGCTTGAAAGGATGCTCGGCCATGTACTTGAGCACACCCACGTAGGTGATGAGCAGCAGGCCGTAGACGATGAGGTAGGCCGTGAGCGTGAGCGCGATCATGGGCGGCGCGATCTGTGTGGCCACATCGGCAGTGCGCAGGTGGCCGTAGACGACGAAGGGTTGGCGGCCGATTTCAGTGACGTACCAGCCCGCGAGCGTGGCCAGCCAGCCCGAGAAGGTCATGCCCGCCAGCGTCCACAACAGGGGGCGTGGCAGCTTCACACGGCCATCGGGATGCGCACCTTCTCTGCGCTGGCGCCACAGCATCCAGGCACCCCACCAGGCCACCACCAGCATCAGAGAACCCACACCCACCATCACGCGAAACGCCCAGAAGATCGGCGCCACCGGCGGATGCGCGCCGGGAAATTCGTTCAGGCCCTTCAGCTCCGCGTCCATGTCGTGCGCCAGTATCAGGCTCGCCATCTTTGGAATCTTCACGGCGTAGTGCGTGGTGCCCGCCGCTTCGTCGGGAATGCCGAACAGCGTGAGCGGCGCGCTCTTCTCGGTGTGCCAGATGCCTTCGAGTGCGGCGATCTTGGCGGGCTGGTGCTCCAGCGTGTTCAGACCATGCATGTCGCCGGCCACAAACTGCAACGGCATGGCCACAGCGGCAGCGATCAGGGCCGTGCGCAGCGCCTTGTGCGTGCCGTGCGTGGCGCTGCCCTTCAGCAGCTGCCAGGCGCACAGGCCAGCGATGAGGAAGGACGCGGTGAGTGTGGAGGCCAGCAGCTTGTGCGCGAAGCGGTAGGGGAACGAGGGGTTGAACACCACGGCGAGCCAGTCGACCGGAATGAACTTGCCGTCCACGATCTCGAAGCCGGCGGGTGTCTGCATCCACGAATTCAGGCTCAGGATCCAGAACGCCGACATGGTGGTGCCAAACGCGACCAGCATGGTGGCGGCCAGGTGCACGCGCTCGCTCACGCGGCCACGGCCGAACAGCATGATGCCCAGGAAGCTGGCTTCCAGGAAGAACGCGGTGAGCACTTCGTAGCCCAGCAGCGGGCCCGAGATGTTGCCGGTCTTTTCCATGAAGCCCGGCCAGTTGGTGCCAAACTGAAAGCTCATGACAATGCCCGACACCACGCCGAGCGCGAAGGTCAGCGCGAACACCTTGGTCCAGAAGTAGTAGGCCTCTTCCCAGGCCGGGTCGCGCGTTTTGAGGAAGCGCAGCCGGAAGAACAGCAGGAACCAGCACAGCGCAATGGTGATGGTGGGGAACAGGATGTGAAAGCTGATGTTGGCCGCGAATTGGATGCGGGAGAGGATCAGGGCGTCCATGGGTTTGATCTCCTGTTCAGGCGGCGTCGGGCAGCTTCTCGGGCCGCGCGCCGCGCGCGCCTTTGCCGGTCAGTCGGTCCTTGAGTTCGAGCACACGCGTCACCGTAGCGCCCATGCCCATGAGCTGCATCGCGGTCTCGGGCGCGAGCTTCTGCACGTCGTCGAACCAGGTCATGAGCCGGTCGATCAGATCGTGCATCTGCCGCATGCGCTCCTGGGCGTGCTGCTCGGCCTCTGTCCTGGGGGTTTCCAGCAGCGCGGTGCGCAGCATCGAGAGCGTGGGCTCCACCTCGCGGCGGCGCCGTTCTTCGGCCAGCACGCGAAAGATTTCCCAAACATCGGCCGGCGCCTCGAAGTACTCGCGCCGGTCGCCCGGCTGGTGGCGCAGGCGCACCAGGCGCCAGGCCTGCAGTTCCTTCAAGCCCATGCTCACGTTCGAGCGCGAGAACTCCAGCGTCTCGGCAATCTCGTCGGCGTTGAGCGCGTTGGGCGAAATGAAGAGCAGGGCGTAGATCTGCCCCACGGTGCGGTTGATGCCCCATCGGCTGCCCATTTCCCCGAAGTGGGCGACGAATTCTCGGTTCAGCGGGGGGAGGTGGTCTTGCAGCGGCATGGGCGCCACTGTATCGCGTTCAGATTGAATTTTCAGTAATTACTGAAATTCCGGAAAGTTCATGGGGGCTCTGACGAAGGCGGGCGCGCCCGGCGCGCCACCTACAATGCCGCCCCATGAGCATCAAAAGCGACAAATGGATCCGCCGCATGGCCGAACAACACGGCCTGATTTCACCCTTCGAGCCCGGCCAGGTGCGCGAGGTGGATGGCCGCAAGGTGATCAGCTACGGCACCAGCAGCTATGGCTACGACATCCGCTGCGCGCCCGAATTCAAGGTGTTCACCAATATCCACAGCACGGTGGTGGACCCGAAGAACTTCGACGAGAACAGCTTCGTCGACATCAACAAGGAAGTGTGCGTCATCCCGCCCAACAGCTTCGCGCTGGCGCGCACCATGGAGTACTTCCGCATCCCGCGCAATGTGCTCACCATCTGCCTGGGCAAGAGCACCTACGCGCGCTGCGGCATCATCGTTAATGTGACGCCCTTCGAGCCCGAGTGGGAAGGTTATGTGACGCTGGAGTTCAGCAACACCACGCCACTGCCGGCCAAGATTTACGCGGGCGAAGGCTGCGCGCAGGTGCTGTTTTTCGAGAGCGACAAGGACGATGTGTGCGAGGTCAGTTACAAGGACCGTGGCGGCAAATACCAGGGCCAGGTCGGGGTCACGCTACCAAAAGCCTGAGCACGCTTCAGTCCTTGACCTGCGTCAAGGCCATCGGAGGAGGGCGGGTCTAGCATCCCCGCCCATGTCCAGTCTCCCTCCCTCCTTCACACTCCCCGATCCCGTTCCCGCTGGCCAGCCGCTGCCACACCGCAAGGTGATACGCGGTTGGCTCGCGCCCATTGTCGAGCGCCGCACCGTGCAGGCCGTTGCACTGCTGGTGTTCGACTGGCTCGTGTTCGGCGCCCTCATGTCCGGCACGGTGCTGCTCGGCGCGTGGTGGGCCAAGCTGCTGTGCGGCCTGGGCGCGGGCTTCATGATCGGCCGCCTCTTCATCATTGGCCACGACGCCTGCCACCAGAGCTACACGCCGCACCGGAGCTTGAACCGCGTGCTGGGCCGCATCGCCATGCTGCCTTCGCTCACGCCCTACAGCCTGTGGGAGGTGGGGCACAACGTGGTGCACCACGGTTACACCAACCTCAAAGGCGTGGATTTTGTGTGGGCGCCGCTCACGCGCGACGAATACGAGGCCCTGCCGCCGGCCCGCCGCGCCATGGAGCGCGCCTACCGCAGCGGCTTCGGCCCGGCACTGTATTACCTGGTGGAAATGTGGTGGCGCCGCATGTTTTTTCCGCGCAAGGCTTACATGGGCACGCGCCGCGCCGAGTTCGTGTGGGATGGCCTCTTCGTCGTTGCCTCCGCCCTGGTCTGGATCGGTGGGCTGGTGGTCGCTGCGTTGGCCACCGGCCAGTCGGTCTGGCTGCTGCTGGGCATGGGCTTCGCCGTTCCCTTCCTGTTCTGGAACGCCATGATCGGCTTTGTGGTCTATGTGCACCACACTCACACGGCGGTGCAGTGGCACGACGACAAAGCCGCCTGGGCCAGGGCGGCACCGTTCGTTTCCACCACCGTGCACCTCACCTTTCCCCTGCGCATCGGTGCGCTGCTGCACCACATCATGGAGCACACCGCGCACCACGTGGACATGAGCATCCCGCTCTACAAGCTCAAGGGCGCGCAGCGCCTGCTGGAAAGCGCGCTGCCCGGGCGCATCATCGTGCAGCGCTTTTCCTGGCGCTGGTATTTCGACACCGCGCGCCGCTGCAAGCTCTACGACTTCAGCCGCCGATGCTGGACCGATTTCCAGGGCCGTCCAACCAGCCCGGTGGCGGCCGCAACGGTGTGAGGTGCGCCCCATAATGCAGGTACCCGCGGCCGTATTTGCGCCGCCGAGGAGCCACGCATGAAATGGGAAAACAACCGCGAATCCGATCAGGTGGAGGACCGTCGCTCACAACCGGGTGGTGGTGGGGGCTTCGGCGGCCTGGGCGGTGGCGGCCGTGGGAGAGGCATCGGCATTGGCACCATCGCTGTGGCGCTGGTGGCGGGCTGGATCTTTGGCATCAATCCCCTCACCATTCTGGGCGCCTTGAGCGGTGGCGACATGGCGCCGACCGCTCAGGTGGAGCAGGCGCAGGGCCCGGCACAGGCGCCCACCGACGACATGGGCAAGTTCGTGGCTTCTGTGCTGGGGGGTACCGAAGATGTGTGGGGGCAGGTGTTTCAGCAAGCCGGCTCTCAGTACCAGAAGCCGCGCCTGGTGCTCTTTCGTGGCGCCACGCCCACCGCCTGCGGCACAGGCCAGTCGGCCATGGGGCCGTTTTACTGTCCGGGCGACCAGAAGGTCTACATCGACCTGAGCTTTTACGAAACCTTGCGCCGCCAGCTGGGCGCGCCCGGCGACTTCGCGCAGGCCTACGTGATCGCGCACGAGGTGGGCCACCACGTGCAGAACCTCATGGGCATCACCGACCAGATGGAGAAAATGCGCGGGCGCGTGAGCGAGCGCGAGTACAACGCCATGTCGGTCCGGCTGGAACTGCAGGCCGACTGTTTCGCCGGCCTTTGGGCACACCACAACCACAAGTCCAAGGCCATTCTGGAACCCGGCGATGTGGAAGAGGCGCTGACGGCCGCCGCCGCCATTGGCGACGATGCCCTGCAGCGCAAAAGCCAGGGCCAGATCGTGCCCGACAGCTTCACCCACGGCACCAGCGCGCAGCGTCAGCGCTGGTTCAATGCCGGCCTTCAAAGTGGTCAGGTTCAATCCTGCGACACGTTCAAGGCCGCCGCACTTTGATCCCCCCGCGCCGCCTGCGGCGTCACCCCCAAGGGGCGGCACCTGCGGCCCGGCAAAGCCGGTTCCGCGGTGCTCCTAAGGGTCCATTTGCAGGCGTAAAGCTCACTTTTGGGCCAAAAGTCGTCAAAGTGAGACAATACCGGGCTAACTTTGAAGTCCATGACCCAATCCTTTTCCGAACTTTCCCTCTCGCCTGCCATTGAGCGAGCCGTGGCCGAAATGGGCTACGAGACCATGACGCCGATCCAGGCGCAGGCGATTCCGGTGGTGCTCGAAGGTCGCGACGTGATGGGCGCCGCCCAGACCGGCACCGGCAAGACCGCCGCGTTCACGCTGCCTTTGTTGCAACGCATGCTCAAGCACGAGAACGCCTCGACCTCGCCCGCCCGGCATCCGGTGCGCGCCCTGGTGTTGCTGCCCACGCGCGAACTCGCAGATCAGGTGGCCGATCAGGTCAAGCTCTACGCCAAGTACACCAACCTGCGCAGCACGGTGGTGTTTGGTGGCATGGACATGAAGCCGCAGACCGCCGAACTCAAGAAGGGCGTGGAGGTGCTGGTGGCCACGCCAGGGCGCCTGCTGGACCACATCGAAGCCAAGAACTGCGTGCTCAACCAGGTTGAATACGTGGTGCTCGACGAAGCCGACCGCATGCTCGACATCGGCTTCCTGCCCGACCTGCAGCGCATCCTGAGCTATTTGCCCAAGCAGCGCACCACGTTGCTGTTCTCGGCCACGTTCTCGCCCGAGATCAAGCGCCTGGCCAACAGCTACCTGCAGGACCCGGTCACGATCGAGGTGGCGCGATCCAACGCCACCGCCTCCACGGTGGAGCAACATTTTTACCGCGTGGAAGACGACGACAAGCGCGGCATCCTCAAGCAAATCCTGCGCGAGCGTGGCCTGAAGCAGGCCTTTGTGTTCGTCAACAGCAAGCTGGGTTGCGCGCGTCTGGCGCGTTCGCTTGAGCGCGAAGGCCTCAACACCACGGCATTGCATGGCGACAAGAGCCAGGACGAGCGCCTGAAGGCACTCGATGCTTTCAAGAGCGGTGCTGTCGACCTGCTGGTCTGCACCGATGTGGCAGCGCGCGGCCTCGACATCAAGGACGTGCCGGCGGTGTTCAACTTTGACATCCCGTTCAACGCCGAAGACTACGTGCACCGCATCGGCCGCACGGGCCGCGCCGGCGCTTCCGGTCTGGCGGTGTCGTTCGTCAGCGGGCGCGACGCGCGCCTGATGGGCGACCTGGAAAAGTTGCTGGGCAAGAAGCTGGAACTCGAAGCGCTGGAATTTGAAGCCGACCGCCGCCCCGCTGGCCGCTTCAATGATGGTCAGCGCGCCTGGCAGGCACCGGCTGACGATGACACCACCGAACGCCGCGAAGCGCGTGCCAGCCGCGAGCGACCGGAGCGCACCGCGGCGCCGGGCCGGCCACCCGCACGCGCCCCGCGCGCGCCAGCCGATCCGCTGTTCGACAAGCCCTACGAACCCTCGGCCGCCAGCGATGCGCCGCCTTCCTGGGAAGTGGCTCAGCGCGCCACCACACGCACCGCCTCGCCCAACATCAAGACCCGCAAAAAGGTGCCCGCGCTGTTCAAGAGCGCACCCGCTCCAGCGCCTGCGCCGGTGCCAGAAGAAAGCTGAGGGCAGCGCCCTTGCCCGACCCTGCCAGGCGGCTCGCGCCGCCTTTGCTTCAGGACTTTCCAGGCTTGCGGGCCTGGTCGCAGCGCACGGAAATCCGCTCGACTTCGCCGGGCTTCTGGCCGTCGATGCGCGCGGCCGTGAGGCACCCACCCCACACGCATCCGGTATCGAGCGCCTGCAGGTCGCCCCGGTCCACAGTGCCCAGGGTGGACCAGTGGCCGAATGCGATCGGCACGCCTTCGGTTCGGCGGCCCGGCACGTCGAACCAGGGCATGAAGCCCTCGGGCGCTATGGCCGCGCTGCTCTTGACCTCGAACTCCATCACGCCCTGGGCGGTGCAGAAGCGCAGCCGTGTCAGTGCGTTGACCACCACGCGCAGACGCGAAGCGCCAGTGAGCGATTCGCTCCACAGGGGCGGCTCGTTGCCGTACATGGCGTGCAGGAATTCGATCCAGTCGGCGCCGCGCAAGACTGCCTGCAGCTCACCTGCCAGCGCCATCGTCTGGTCCACGTCCCACTGCGGCAGCACGCCCGCATGCACCATGAGCCAGCCATGCTCGTGCAGGGCCATCGGCCGTGCGCGCAACCAGTCGAGCAGGGCATCGCGGTCTGGCGCGTTCAGGACGTCGTCCAGTGTGTCGCTTCGGTGCAGCTTGCGCACCCCGTGCGCCACCGACAGCAGGAACAGGTCGTGGTTGCCCAGCAGACAATGCGCCGACGTGCCGAGCTCCATCAGCCGGCGCATCACCGGCAGCGATTCGGGGCCGCGGTTGACCAGGTCGCCCAGCAGGTACAGCGTGTCCCGGCTGGGCGAGAACCCGATGTGGTCGAGCAGGCGGCCCAGCGCGGAGTCGCAGCCCTGCACATCACCAATCATGTAAATTGACATCCACGCATTATGGATATCCTCCTCATCGTCTTTCTCACCGTGCTCAATGGCGCGTTCGCCATGTCCGAGCTGGCCCTGGCGTCCAGCCGCAAGGCGCGTCTGATGGCCATGGCCGAGGCCGGTGACAAGGGCTCGATCACCGCACTCAAGCTGCTGGAAAATCCCACGCAGTTCCTGTCGTCGGTGCAGGTTGGCATCACGTCCATCGGCATGCTCAACGGCATCGTGGGCGAGGCCGCGTTCAGCGACGACCTGGGTCTCTGGTTTGAGGCCAATGGCTTCACGGTGGCCACTTCCAACGTGCTCTCCACCGCTATCGTGGTGGTGGTGATCACCTTCATCACCATTGTGTTCGGCGAGCTGGTGCCCAAGCGCATCGGCCAGCTGTATCCCGAGGCGGTATCGCGCTGGGTTTCGCGTCCCATGGCTTTCGTGGCCAAGGCGGCAAAGCCTTTCGTGTGGCTGCTTACGCACACCACGCAGTGGGTGCTCAAGCTGCTGCGCATCGACACCAATGCGGTGCAGCATGTGACCGAAGAAGAAATCAATGCCAGCCTGGAAGAGGGCGTGGACGCCGGCATCATCGAAGAGCATGAACACCAGATGGTGCGCAACGTGTTCCTGCTCGACGACCGGCAGCTCACTTCCATCATGGTGCCGCACTCCGAAATCAAATGGCTGGATGCGCAGGACAGCATCGACGTCGCGGTGCAGAAGGCCTGGACCACCGGCCACTCCTGGTACCCGGTGTGCCGCAACGGGCTCGAAGACGTGGTGGGTGTGATCCACCTGCCGCGCATGCTCGCCCTCCAGGCCGAAGGCAACAACGAACCCTTGATGCGCCACGTGCAGCCGGCGGTGTTCGTGCCGGAAACGCTCACCGGCATGGAGTTGCTGGAGCAGTTTCGCGAGCGCGCCACGCGCATGGTGTTCGTGGTCGACGAATACGGTGTGGTGCAGGGCCTGCTCACGCCGCTGGACATGCTCGAAGCCATCACCGGCGAACTCTCGCCACGTACCTCGGTGGATGCCTGGGCCACGCAGCGCGAAGACGGCGCCTGGCTGGTGGACGGTGCCATGCCGGTTGCCGAACTCAAGTCGCGCCTGGACATTGAAGAATTGCCCGACGAAGACAAGGGCCGCTACAACACCGTGGCCGGGCTCATGCAGACCGTGGCGGGCGACCTGCTGGAAAAGGACGACAGCGTGGACTGCGCGGGCTGGCGCTTCGAGGTGCTGGTGCTCGACGGCCGGCGCATCGACCAGGTGCTGATTTCGCGCCTGCCTGAAATCGAACCCGCCATTGACGCGGGCATCTGATTCTCAAATACCCCACCACGGGGGCAGCAGGCGCCGCACCTCGGCGCGGTTGAACCGGTCGTCCATCAGCACCACCACGCCTTCGTCCTGCGGCCCGCGAATCACGCGCCCTGCGGCCTGCACCACCTTCTGCAGGCCGGGGAACAGGTAGGCGTAGTCGTAGCCCTGGCCGAAGCGCGTTTGCAGCCGCTGGCGCAGATGTTCGTTAACCGGGTTTACCTGCGGCAGGCCGAGCGTGGCAATGAAAGCACCGATGAGGCGGCGGCCCGGCAGGTCGATGCCCTCGCCGAAGGCGCCGCCCAGCACCGCGAAGCCGATGCCCTGGCCCTCATCGGTGAAACGGGCCACAAAGGCATCGCGCTCGGGTTCGTTCATGCCACGCGACTGCGCCCACACGGGAATCGCGGGGTGGTGTTCCTGCAATCGGTCGAACGCCTGCCGCAAATACTCGAAGCTGCTGAAGAAGGCGAGGTAGTTGCCCGGGCGCTCCGCGAATTGCGTGGCCATGACATCCACGAGGCGGTTGAGCGATTCGTCGCGGTCGTTGTAGCGCGTGGAGATGTCTGGCGTCACGCGCACGCGCAGTTGCGAAGGATCAAAGGGTGAAGGCACTTCAAGCCGCGCAGTGTCGTCGGGCAGGCCGAGCAACTGGCTCACGTAGTCCATGGGGCGCAGCGTGGCCGAGAACAGCGTGGCGCTGTGTGCGGCCTCCCAGCGTGGCTTCAGCAGCGGGCCGGGGTCGAGGTTGCGAATGTTCAGCACCGGGTGGCGCGCGCGGCCTGGTGCGGCTTGCGGGCGCGTGAGATCGACCATGGAGTGATCGGCAAACACCTCGGCCACGCGCAGGAAATGCAGCACCTCGAACAGCCAGGCTTGCAGATCGCCATGGACATCGTCACGTTCGTTGGCGAGGTGGTCGGAGAGCTCGCCGCCGTGGCGTTGCAGCGCGTCGATGAATGCACCGGGCAACTCGTGAAGAATCTCGTGGTCTTGCAACTGTGAGCGGGCGAGGGCGCTCCACTGCCGATGCAGCCGGTCCATGGATTTCTTCAGCGCGGCGGGGGTGGTCTTTCGCACGGCCTGGAAGGACGCTGGGTGAAGCTCAGCGCTGTACATCAGCCGGGCGCGCTCGATCAGGTTGTGCGCCTCGTCCACCAGCAGGCCCACCCGCAGTTCCTGATTCAGCGTGAGCGCCCAGGCACCCGCGCTGAGGTCGAAGAAATGGTTGAAATCGCCCACGACCACATCGCTCCAGTGCAGCATGTCCTGACCCAGGTAATACGGGCACACGCCGTGCTGGAGCGCAACGGCACGCAGCGCGGGCTTGTCGAGCCAGCCGGCTTGTGCAGCGTCTTCGCGGGCTTGCGGCAGGCGATCGTAGAAGCCCCGCGCGAGCGGGCAAGCATCCCCGTGGCAGGCTTTGTCGAGGTGCTCGCAGGCCTTCTCTCGTGCCACGAGTTCCAGCACGCGCAGCGGCCGCACCTGCAGGCGTTGCAGGGCATGCAGCGCCAGCTGGCGACCAGGCGTTTTGGCCGTGAGGTAGAAGAGTTTGTGTGTGCCTTGCTCTGGCGCAGCGCGCAGCGCCGCGAACAGCGCGGCCATGGTCTTGCCGATGCCGGTGGGTGCCTGCGCGAGCAGGTGGCGCCCGGCGCCGTGAGCGCGGTACACGGCGGCAGCCATCTCGCGCTGGCCTGGTCGAAATGCCTCAAACGGAAACCCCAGCGACTGCAGCGCCGCGTCGCGCGCCACGCGGTGCAGGCCTTCGGCGCGTGCCCAGCCGGCGTAGCGGGCGCACAGCGTTTCAAAAAATGCCTTCAACTCCACGGCGCTGTGCCACACCGGCAGCACGGTTTCCTGAGCGGTGTCGATGTTGAAGTAAACCAGCGCCACTTCGATGCGCTGCAGCCCGAGTTGCTCGCACAGCATCCAGGCGTACACGCGGGCTTGCGCCCAGTGCAGGGCGCGGTGGTTGTCGGGGATGCGGTCGGCATCTCCCCGGTGGGTCTTGATCTCTTCCAGCCGTGGCGTGGTGGCGTCGAAGCCGTCGGCGCGGCCCTGCACCAGCAGCTCGCCGAAACGCGCGCTGAGTCTGACTTCGCGCTGGTAGCCCGCCTTGCGCCGAGCGGTGACGGTGGCGTGTCCCTGAATGCCGTCCTGCGCGCTGGGCGAGGGCGTGAAACGCAGGTCCAGATCGCCGGTCTTGGCCGCGAACGCGCAGAGCACACGCACCGCCACCGGGGTCGGGGCTGGCGTTTCGTCGGACAGGAAAGAGGCAGGCATCACGCGGCATGGTACTGGATATATAGTCAGTAAATGGACCCGATTGCCGCCGCCCTTACACGCCACCACCACCGGCGCCTGCGCGAGATTCACCGCTCCGCGGGCTGGCCCTGCCACGACATGCTGGAGGTGGAACTGCTCGCCGCCGGTCTGCTGGAGCGCAGGCTTTCACCCGAGGGCTGCGAGACGCTGCGCGTGAGCGACGCCGGCATCCATTGCCTGGCCACGGTGTTTGCGCACAACAAAGCCGTGCGCACGCCGCACGAGGCACTGGTGGAGCGGGTGGCCATCGCCATGGCTCAGGCGGGGCGGCTCGCCTGGCGCGGCCTGATGCTGCGCGTGCCTTTGCCATCTGAACTGTTCGAGGCCGATAACGAGGTGTCAACGCCGTCACACCAACTCAGCGCTTTCGAGTGCGAGCCACCCGCGATGGCCCCGGACCACATGTGGTGCATGGCCTGCCCCGATGTGTTTTCGGTGCGCCACACCACGGTGGAGGCGTACCTGGAACCGGTGGTGCACGAGATCAAGGTCAGCCGCGCGGATCTGCTGGGTGACCTTCGGCGGCCTGCCAAGCGCGCTGCTTACCTGGGCCTGGCCAGCGCCTGCTGGTATGTGCTGGGGCAGGACGCAAAAGGCCGACCGATCGCCCAGCCTGAAGAAGTGCCACCCGAATGCGGTGTGCTGCAGCTCGAAGGCGAGCGCCTGGTGGTGGCGCGCGAAGCACCGCGCCGCGCCGTGCCGCAATTGCCATTCCACGTGTGGATGGCGCTGGCGCGCAGCGGGCCGGCCGCGCGCCCGGAGGACGACGCGCAGTCGCTGTTGTGACGGCTTGCGTGCATCCCCGCTGGCGCAGGCGGGCGACTCTGGCGATGATGTTTACCCGGGGCCGCCCTGACAGGAGACACACCATGAAAACCCTCAACGACCAGCTGAGCAATTACGCCGCCTACCACCGCGACCGGCGCAACATCGTCACGCACTTCATCGGCATTCCCATGATCGTGCTCTCCGTCGTGGTGCTGCTCGCGCGCCCGGCGTTCGAGCTGGCGGGGCTGTCGTTGACACCCGCCACGTTCGCGGTGATCGCCGCCACGCTTTACTACCTGCGGCTGGACCTGCGTTACGGCATCGTCATGGGCTTGCTGCTCGCGGCCTGCCTGGCGTTTGCCCACACCACCGCCACGCTGTCCACCGGCACCTGGGCCACGCTCGGCATTGGCCTGTTTGTGGTGGGCTGGGTGATCCAGTTCGTGGGCCACATCTTCGAGGGCCGCAAGCCGGCCTTTGTCGACGACATCATGGGCCTCATCATCGGCCCACTCTTCGTGGTCGCCGAGTTCGGCTTCCTGCTCGGTTTGCGCCACGAGGTGGAGGCGGTGATCGAGTCGCGCGCGGGCGCGGTGCATTCGGGCCGCGCGCTGGCGAAATAGCTCAATTCCCCTCGAGCGGGAGGGGCATCCTGATTTCATGTAACCTCAGAAGTTACATGAAACTCGATAGCCGACTCTCCTCCATTCTTCACCTCCTGCTGCACATGGCGCAGAGCGATGCGCCCATGACCTCTGAGGCGTTGGCAGCTTGCCTGCAGGGCAGTCCGGTGGTGGTGCGCCGCACATTGGCTGGTCTGCGCAACGCAGGCTTCGTGAGCTCTGAAAAGGGCCATGGCGGCGGCTGGGTGCTGGCTTGCAATCTGCACACGGTGACGCTGCGCGACGTGTACGAGGCCGTGGGTGCGCCCGCCGTTTTCGCCGTGGGCCACCGATCGGACAAGCCCGACTGTCTGGTCGAACAGGCCGTCAACGAGGCCCTGTCGGGCGCGCTGCAGGAAGCTCACAGCTTGCTGGTGCAGAGGTTGGGTCGCGTCACCCTGGCCGACCTTGCGGCCGATTTCAACCGGCGCTTTGCCGAACACCCCCATGCCAGCCACCACCATGAACACCTCCACCGAATCCCTTGACGCCATCGTGATTGGCGGCAGCTACGCCGGCATGTCCGCCGCGCTGCAACTGGCACGCGCGCGCCGACGCGTGCTGGTGGTGGACTCGAACCTGCGCCGAAATCGCTTCGCCAGCGCATCGCATGGCTTCCTGGGGCGTGATGGGCAGGCACCTGATGCCATCGCGGCCGAAGCCAGAGCGCAGCTGCTGGCGTATCCGAACCTGCGATGGCTGGATGGCACGGCGACGCAGGCAGAGCGCGAGGGCGATGGATTTCGCGTGTCGTTGCCCGATGGTCAGATCGCGCAGGCGAGCAAGCTGGTGCTGGCCACGGGAGTGGTTGATGAGTTGCCCGCCATCGATGGTCTGCGCGAGCGCTGGGGTGTGAGCGTGTTCCATTGCCCCTACTGCCATGGCTACGAACTCAATGAGGGCCGCATCGGTGTGCTGGCATCGAACCCCATGTCGATGCACCACGCACTCATGCTGCCCGACTGGGGCACGACCACGCTGTTCCTCAACGACGCCTTCGTGCCCGACGGCGAGCAGCGCGCTGCGCTGGCCGCGCGTGGCGTGAAGGTGGAGGAGGGCGCGGTGACGCGGCTTGTGGATGCATCCACCGTGGAACTGCGCGACGGCCGGCGGTTCGTGATGGACGGCCTCTTCTCCGTGACCAGAACCCGCGTCGCCAGCGCCGTCGCGGATCAGCTCGGTTGCGAGATGGACGAGGGACCCACCGGAGAGTTCATTCGCACCGATGCGATGCAGGCCACCACCGTGCCGGGTGTTTTCGCCTGTGGCGACGCTGCGCGCGCGGCCGGCAACGTGGCGATTTCGGTGGGGGCTGGCGCCATGGCGGGCGCCTCGGCACACCGATCGATGATGTTCGGCTGAACGTGTCGGCTCAGGTGGCACGCGCCACGTCAAGGCGCGTCGCGAGCTGCAGTTCAAACGCCTGACTGGTTGCCACGTGGTCCCATTGCTCGACCACGCAGACACCCTGATCGGCCGACCAGCGCAACACGTTCACCGAGTTGGGCACGTCCCGCCGCACACGGCTCGACACGGCGGTGCCCGCCTGCACCGCCCACATGCGCCGCGCCAGACCGGGCAACGCCAGCACATAGGGCAGGTGGATGTGTCCGCCCAGGACGATGTCGGCACCCGCTGCCGCCCAGGCCTGTTGCGCCGCCGTGTGGCCAATGAGGCGATCGGGTTCATCCTGCGGCCGCATCACTTCAATGGGCTGGTGCACCACCACCACGCGCAGTTGATCGGTACGGGCATTCTTCAACCGCTCTGCCACGCGCTGCACCTGGGTCGATGAGACCTCGCCGTTCTTGTGGCGCAGCGCGCGCGTGGTGTTCACCGCCAGCACCAGCAGATCTCGGGATTCGAATTCAGGTTCGAGTTGCCCACCAAAGGACGCCTGGTGGTTCGCATACGGGTGCGCCAGCCGCGCCCACAGGTTCATCAATGGAATGTCGTGGTTGCCGGGCACCGCCAGCAACGGCGCGTCGATGCGGCTCACAAAAGCTTTTGCCGCCTCGAACTGTGCGGCGCGTGCGCGCTGGGTGATGTCGCCCGAGAGCACCAACAGATCCGGTTTCAGTTGCGAGGCCAGACGCGCGAGGGCTTCCACCACCTTGGGCACCTCGGTGCCGAAATGCGGATCGGAGATCTGCAGGGCGACGCTCAAGCCGCGTCCTTCGCGGTGGTGTCCCGCTTCAGCAGGTACAGCGGTTCGGGCATCACGCGAAACCGCAGCGGCGGCGCCATGCGCGCCACCTCGCCGTCGAACGCCACCTTCATGCGGCGCAGTCGCATCACGCTCGGCGGTTTCACCACCATGTGCTCGAACTCGAAATGCTCGATCCCCTCGGCCTCGCCGAGCGAACCCAGGGCGCCGCTCAGCATCAGCCGCAGCATGCCCAGCGTGCCAATGGGCTTGAGCACCACAGCCGTCACGCGGCCGCTGTCCGGCTTTGCTGCGCCAGTTTTCTGCTCTGCCACCCCAACCTGTTCCAGCTGCAGCCGGTTGTTGCCCACGAACAGCGTGAGCGTGCGCAATTCGCGCTTGATGCCGTCGAGCTCGATGCTCAGCTTCAGGCGGTTCGGTGTCCGCATCAAGGTGGCAAAGGCCGCGCCCAGGGCCACCAGCCGGTTGCGCCCGAAGCGCGACTTCCAGGCCTCCCGGTCTTCCAGCAGTTGCGGGTACAGGCCCACACTGGCATTGACGAGAAACACCTGTTCGTTGATGGCAGCGACCTGCACCGGCACGGGCCGTGCGGCCAGCAGCTGCGCGGTGGCTTCGGCCACGTCGAGTGGCAGGCCGTGCGTGCGAGCAAAGTAGTTGAAGGTGCCGCGCGGGATCACGCCCATGGCGCAGCCCGATGCATGCGCGGCTTGCGACACCGCGTTGATGGTGCCATCACCGCCCACGGCCACGATGGCCGAACGCTCCGCCAGCGCCTGCCTGGCCGCCCTGGCCGCGACTTGTGGCAGTTCGCCGGGCTCGCAATAGTTCAGTTCGCCGGCCCGGCCAGCCGCCTGCAGTGTGGATTCGATCGCTGCGCGGGTGCCGTCGCCGTCCTGGCTGCCGGACCGGCCGTTGAGAATGAAGCGCAGTGTGGCGGTGGGATCAAGGTCGGGTGGGGTAGCCATTCGGGCCAGTTTAGCCCGCGCTGTTCAGGCCTAGGGTTCGCGGGGACACCCGCTGCCTGGGCTGCCGTCGAGGTGGGCCAGCAGCACCGGCCCCATCGAGCGCAGGATCTGCACCGGCAGGCCCGAGGTGAACCGGTACTTCGCCGCGTCGGGCCCCACCACGTAGGCGGTGATGCTGCCGAAGTGCCGGGGACCAAGGTAGAACACGAAGGTGGCGGTGCGGTTCATGGCCTGGCCGCTGCGTCCCTTGATCACCACGCGGTTGTCACCGGTGCCGGTCTTGCCCCCCGGCGACAGGTCTTCCCCGGTTTTGCTCTGGAAGCTGCCGGCCAGCCGCCGCGCTGTGCCGGCCTCCACGACCTCCGACAAAGCCTTCTTCAGCGCCTGCGCCACCTCCGGCGCCATCACGCGTTCGCCTTCGGCGGGCGTCGGGCGCAGCTCGGTTTCCCAAGGCGTGCCTTGCGCGAACTTCACGTCGGCAATGCGGTGCGTGGGTCGGCGCACGCCGCCGTTGACGATGATGCCCATCAGTTCGGCCAGCGCTGCGGGCCGGTCGCCCGAACTGCCGAGCGAGGTGGCCAGCGAGGGCACCAGGTGACCGAAGGGGTAACCCAGGCGGGTCCAGCGGCGGTGGATTTCCAGGAAGGCCTCTACCTCCAGGATGGTGTAGATGCGGGTGTCCTGTGCGTCCTTGGCGCGCGTGCGGAACAGCCAGCGGTAGACCGCCTGGCGTTCGGCGGCGCTGGCCGCAATGGCTTCGCCCAGTGTGGCCTGGGGATGCTTCAGCCGGTAGGCCACCAGCCAGAGTTCGAGCGGGTGCACGCGGGCCACATAGCCGCGGTCCGGCAGGTCGAAGGCCTCGAGCGCAAAGCGCTCGTGCAGGCTGACCAGGCGTTCGGCTTCCGGTGTCCTGTCTCCCAGCCGCGTGGCCAGGAAGACACCCAGCGCTTCGGGCGAGGCCTCGGGCTCCAGGTAGCGGAACACGGCGCTCAACCGATCGGCATTGGGGGTCAATCCATCGAGCAGCATCGCGCGCAGTTCCTGCGGCGTCTGGTTGTCGGTTTTGCGCCAGAAGCGGCGCAGGAAGGCCTGGCCCTCGCGGTCGGCGAAGAGCGCCAGGTAGGCCTCTCGGCGCGGATCGAGTTCGTCTTCCAGCAGCTTCGCCGTGCTGCCGGGCACCTGGTACATGGTGTGGCGCACCACCTCGCGCATGAGGCGCACGAAGGGCAGGTTGATGGACGCCTGCATGGATTCACGCAGGGTCGGGTTGCGGGCGTCGTCGGAGCGGTTGAAGTTGTGGAAGCTGTGCAGCCCACCACCGGTGAAGAACTGCTCGCCGGGATCGGCGGAGAAACGCCGATCCATGGCGGCTTCCAGCATCGCGGGGAGGCTGGTGTCGCTCTGGCCGCTCAGATGGTCCACCGCCCAGCGGGTCAGCGTGTCCTGCCGGCTCACTTCGGTGGCCCGCAGCGCAGCCGGCTCCAGGGTGGCGAGCCTGGCGTGCAGTTCGGACACCAGTTCGAGGTAGGTGGCGAGCACGCGAAGTTTGGCGGTGGAGCCCAGCTCGAGCTTGCTGCCTTCGTTGATGTCCAGCGGCTGCTGCGTGGTGTCGGTCTGCACCCGCACCAGGTTGCCCTGCGGCGTGCTCTCCAGCAGGGTGAAGCTGTAACGCACCTCCGTGAGCGTGGCCGGCTGAAGCAGGCGCTCGCCCATGAGCTGTTGCGAGCTGGCGAAGTCCGGCTCGTTCAGTCGGCCCAGGTAATCGCTCACGGCCTCCTGCAGCTTGCCGTTCAGGGTGGTGCTGGCCTCGGCGTCAAGCCGGTCCAGGCTGTACAGCGACGTGCCGAGCATACCCGCGAGCCGCGTGCGCACGGCGGTGGTGCCCTTGCTGGCGGTGGAGGGCAGCAGCGGAGGGTCCTTCTCCATGTCGCGGAACACCAGCGTCTGCCGCAGGGCAGCGTCGCGCCAGGCGTTGTCGATGATGCCGGCCGTGGCCAGCAGGCGCAGGTGGGAGTCGGTGCTTTGGTCCAGGTCCTTGCGGCCCTGGCCGAGGTAGTGGGAAGGGCGCCGGTGCGCAATCATCAGCGCCACCGCCTGTCGCAGCACTTGCCCCTTCGCGTCGGCCTCGGCAGACGGGTCGGTGAGCAGACTTTGCGCTCGTTCGAAGTCGGTACCGAACCACACCCACAGGCCGTCCGCCAGACCGTGCACCTCGCCGTGGCGCGGCGCGGCAGAGAGCGGGACGGTGTTCATGTAGTCCAGCACCAGCTGGCGGCGCGCCGGCATGGTCTGCGTGCCCTGCTGGTAGGCCCGCACCGAGGCCGAGATCATCTGCCGCAGTTTTTCGCGCGCATCGTGGGTGATGCCACCGGGCGAATGGCGGTACTTTTCGATCTGCGTGGACAGCGTGCTGCCGCCGTGTGTGTCGATGTCGGGATCGATCTGGCTGCCCAGTTGCGAGATCACCGCGCGCGTGAAGCGCACCCAGTCCACCGCCGGGTTCATTTCGGGGCGTTCGGCATCGAGCAGGTCGCGGTTCTCGATGAACAGCAGCGCCTGCACCACCACCGGCGGCAGGCTCTCGAAACGCTCGAAGCGCCGGTAGGGGTAGCGAAACGCGTGCAGCGGCTCACGGCTGCAATCGAGCACGGTCAGGCCGGTGTGGGTTTTTTCGGCGTACGGGGCGAACCAGCCGCGCGCCAGGTGGGCCTGCAGCGATTCGCTCTGGCGTGCTTGCCCGGTGATCTGGAAGCCACGCGCCCGAAGGCGCTCTGCGAAGCCCGGAATGGCCACATAGCCAAGCCTTTCGTCGAATGGCCCTTCGGTCGGGAAGCGGATCTGCTCTGCCGGCCCCGGCGCCACATGGTGACGCAGGCCGGCGGCGTAGCTGTTGAGCTCCCGGGCCTGCCAATAAGAGGTCTGCACTTCGTGCCAGATCAGCATGGCCAGCACCGCACTCACGGTGAACAGGATCAGCAGGGCCATGCGCTGGCGACGGCTCATGCGTCGGGGCGGCTGGTAGCCGGGCGGATCGCCCAGCCCGGCGGTATAGGGTTCCTCACCGAACCGCTGTTCGATCATCGGGGCTTCCCATGGATGCAAGACACCTGACATGTTCCTTCTGTGGGCGTCTGTCGCCTGCCTGCATTGTCAGGGTTCTCCGCGCACGCCCTCACGCGCGCGGGACGGGCGGTGCAGTCCCTCCGACCGGCACGAAGCGAATGTGATCGCTGTCACAAAATGGCGGCTGAAACGTCTGATGAACATGCCGACCGACACCTTCAACCGATTGCGCCCGCGACTGCAGGGCATGGCCTACCGCATGCTCGGCACGTCCGCCGAAGCCGAGGAGGTGGTGCAGGACGCCTGGCTGCGCTGGCACGAGAACCGCCCGACGGACATCGACAACGCCGAGGCCTGGCTGGTCACCGTCACCACGCGACTGGCGATCGACCGGCTTCGAAGCGCCAAAGTGCAGCGCGAGCACTACATCGGCACCTGGCTGCCCGAGCCGCTGATGGCGGAATCGCCGGTTACACCGGAACAATTGGTCGAACGCGCCGACGACGTCTCGGTGGCGTTGCTGGTCCTGCTCGAACGCCTGGCGCCCGAGGCGCGCGCGGCCTTCCTGCTGCGCGAGGTGTTCGACGCCGATTACGGCGAGGTGGCTCAGGCCCTGGGCAAGACGGAAAGCGCCTGCCGCCAGATCGTGCACCGCGCCCGCGAGCAGTTGAAGGACGAGCGACCGCGCCACACCGTCTCGCGCGAGGACCAGCTCCGGTTGCTGCGCGGGTTCGCTGAAGCGGCTTCCAGCGGGCGTTTCGACGACCTCAAGAACCTGCTGGCCGAAGACGCCCAACTGGTGGGCGACGGCGGCGGCAAAGTGCCCAGCTTCGGCGTGCCCATCGTGGGCGACCGTCGGATCGCTCAACTCTTTTACGCCACCCACCGACGATTCGGTGACGCCGTGCGCTTCGAGGTCGTGGTGCTCAACGGGCAGTGGGGCTTGCTGCGCTTCGTCAATGGCGCGCTGGAATCGGCACAGTCGTTCGTGACGGACGGCCAACGCATCCTTCGCCTGCACGTGCAGCGCAACCCCGACAAGCTCGCGCGCATCGCCACCGCACTCGGTCGCGAAGGGTCTGTCACAAAGCCGCCGACCTGACCGTCTTGTGAGGTGTATCCCAACCACCTCATCAAGGCGAATCATGAAAACCGCAAGACTTCCCTGGACCGACATCGCACCCAAGACTTTCCAGGCCATGGTGGCCGTGGGCGCCACCACCGCAGGCTCCACGCTGGGCGTACCGCTCATGGACCTGGTGAAAACGCGCGTTTCGCAGCTCAATGGCTGCGCGTTCTGCGTCGACATGCACGTGCGCGACCTGCGCAAGCACGTTGAAACCTGGCAGCGCATCAACAGCCTCGTCACCTGGCGCGAGGCGGACCTCTACAGCCCGCGCGAGCGCGCTGCGCTGGACTGGGCGGAGTCCCTGACCCGGCTGGTGGAACACCACGGAAGCCGCGACACCGAGTTCGCCGCACTCCAGGCGCAGTTCAGCGACCAGGAGATCGTCGAGCTGTGCTGGACCATCGCGCAGATCAGTGCCTGGAACCGCGTGTGCGTGGGCCTCCGCGCGCCGGTGCCCGAAAAAGACATCGCCTGAAACCACTCACACAAGGAGATCCCATGAACATCGTGATCATCGGAGGCACCGGCCTCATCGGAAAACAGCTCACCCGCCTGCTCGAACAGGCGGGACACGCCGTCACCCCTGCCTCGCCTTCCAGCGGCGTCAACGCCGTCACCGGTGAAGGGCTGGACGCAGCCCTGGCGGGCGCGCAGGTGGTGGTGGACGTGACCAATTCGCCTTCGTTCGAGGACGAGGCCGTGATGCACTTTTTCCGCTCGTCCACCCGCCACCTGCTGGAGGCCAGCGCGCGCGCTGGCGTGCAGCACTACGTGGCGCTGTCGGTGGTGGGCTCGGAGCGTGTGCCCGACAGCGGTTACTTCCGAGCCAAGGTCGCGCAGGAAGCATTGATCCGCGCGGGTGGCGTGCCTTTCACCATCCTGCGCGCCACGCAGTTCCACGAGTTCCTGATGCCGATCGCCCAGGTGAACACCGAAGGGGAGACCGTGCGCCTGCCCTCGGCACCGTTGCAGCCCATTGCTTCGGCCGATGTGGCGGCTGCGCTGGCGGACGTTGCCGTGCAGGCGCCTGCCAACGGCATGCTGGAAGTGGGCGGGCCGGAGGCGGTGCCGCTCGACGCCCTCATCCGGCGGGTTTTCCAGGCCCGGCAAGATGCGCGCGAAGTCGTCACGGATGACCAGGCGCGCTACTTCGGTTCCCGCATTGGCAAAGACACGCTGATTCCCGGGCCCGGCGCGCGCCTGGGAGCGATCACGGTGGCGCAATGGCTCGGCTAGCGCGAGAATGCGCGCCATGCGCACGCCACACCACCTCTGCCTGATCGTCCTTGCCTGTCTTCTTGCCCCACCGGTCTGGAGCCAGGCCACGCTGGATGGCAACTGGCGCGCCACCTTCGCCACCGAGGGTGCAGAAGGTCGCGAGGCCATGGTGGAGCTGAAGGGTGGCACCGGCACCTGGACCACCTACGCCCGCAGCGACAAGGACAAGCGCGACGCCTGTGTGGGCCGGCCGCTGCCGCTGTCCATCACCGGTGACCCTGCCGCCAGGCTGGACCTGAAGCTGGATGCTTCGAGCGCTGTTGCCGGCTGCCGCGACCGCAAGGCCACGCTGCAACGCACCGACGACAAAACGCTCGAAGGCACCTTCGACAACGGGCGCACGATCAAGCTCGTGCGGCAGTAGCCGCAGCGTTCAATAGTGCGGCGGCAGCTCGTCGCGCGGATCGCGGGGGGCCACGGAAGCGCCACTTTCTCCGCGCTGGCGCAGGCGGCTCACCTCGCGCAGCAGCAATTCGATCTGATCCTGCTGGCGCGCGACCTGCTGGTTGAGGGTGTCGAGCAGGTCCTCGGCGTAGCTGGCCTTGATTTCCAGCTCGGTGAGGCGTTGTTCGGTGTCGTTGAAAGAGGCGGGCGGGGCTGTGGGGGGCGTCATGTGCGTATTGGACCCCATGTCTGCCACCGCACAGACCGCGGCTGTTTCAAAGGCCAAGCTTCGAGGCTGAGGAGGCATGCGGGATGCCTCCCTGTGCCCAGGAGAAGAAGCATGGCTCCGATCGAAATGCAGGCCCATTTTCCGGTCCTCGCCGTTCCTCGACGAAATCGAGAGTCGGGTGCCGGTCCTCTCGCCCATCGATCACTGGGCCACCACCGCTCAGGCTTTTGCCGAGAGTGGCGGTCTTGCCAGCGGCGACGAGTTGTCCGAGCTGATCCGGCACCGCTGCGAGGAGAACGCCGAGTTGTCGATCGTGCAGCCGGTTTCGCTGGTGGCCCGCTGGATCGTTTCGCAATCGGTGGTCGCGATCGAGAGTCCGTGGGGTTTCATGTTGCCCTTGTTCCAGTTCGATCTGCCGCGAGCCGCCGTGCATGCCTGCATGCGCCCACTGCTGTCCGACCTGCGCGGCGTGTTCGAGGACACCGAGCTCGCGCTCTGGTTCGTCACGCCCAACGACTGGCTGGCCGGCGCCTGCCCGGCGCAGGCCATGCATGAAGATCTGCAGTCGGTTCGAAGGGCCGCGCGAACCGATCGCTTCGTCGCGGTCGGCGTCTAGAAGCTGCCTTCAGCGGGCGAGGTAGCCGCCGTCCACCGGGTGGTAGGAGCCGGTGACGAACGAGGCTCGATCCGAGGCCAGCCAGGCCACCAGTTCTGCCACCTCTTCGGCCTCGCCAAGGCGACCGATCGGGTGCGCCGCGATCAGCATTGCCACCGCGGCGGCATCACTTTCGAGCGGCTGGATCATGGGTGTGCGGATGAAGCCCGGGCCGACCGCATTGACCCGGATGCCCTGCGTGCCGTACTCCAGCGCGGCGGTGTGGGTGAGGCCCACCACGCCGTGTTTGGCAGCGGCGTAGGCCGGTGCCGTGGCGAACCCGACCGAACCCAGGATGGTGGCCACATTGACCACCGCGCCGCGGGAGCCGCAGCCACTTGGGTGGTTTCGCAGCATCGCCTCGATCTGGTATTTCATGCCATAGAACACGCCGCTGAGGTTCACCCGGATCACGCGCGCCCACTCCTCGAGCGGGTAGTCGGCCGTGGGCAGGCTCTGGCCGCCCACGCCAGCGTTGTTGCAGGCCACGTCGAGTCGACCGAAGTGCGCGCAACAGCGCTCCACCAGGTTCTTGCAATCGCTGGCATTGCCCACGTCGGCAACCACTGCCAGCACCTCGCTGCCCAGCTCGCGCACCATTTCCGCGGTGGCCTTGGCGCTGGCCGCGTCAATGTCACTCACGAGCACGGCTGCGCCTTCGCGTGCGCACACCAGGGCAACCGCCCGGCCGATGCCGGAACCGGCGCCGGTGACCAACACCACTTTCTTCTTCAACATGTCAAATTTCCAGCCACGCCTTCGCGGGCAAAAAAATCCACGCCGAGCTCGGGGCAAGCCCCGCGCGTGGCGTGGAAAGGGGGGGAGATCGGTGCGAGGTGTTCAGATGCGCGGCTCGCCGTTGCCGTTCACCAGGATGGTGCGTCCCGGTGGTGTCGTCATCTGCACGTAGTGCGTCGTGCCGCGGAAGTTGTAGGTCACTTCCCAATATTCGGTGGCGGCGCTGGTGTCGGTGGTGCAGCGTTGCACGTCCTGCGTCTGCGGCGCGTTGTTGCGGCCCACGTTGGAGCCCACGGCGGCACCCGCCACGGCGCCACCCACGGTGGCAATGTCGCGGCCCGTGCCGCGCCCGATCTGGTGACCCAGGATGCCGCCGATCAGACCGCCGGCAATCGCGCCCGGCACGTTGTGCCGGGGCTGGGCCACGGGCTCGCGCTCGATCCAGCAACGCTGCGGGCCCGGAGCGACCACGGCGCGCATGGAGGTCACATTTGCCTCGTAAAGGGTTTCATTCGGACGGCGGCGGTAGTCGGGTTGCGCCATCGGCTGTCCGGGCTGCGCCTGCGAGTCGGGGTAGGGATAGCCGGGTGGCGCGGTCTGGTAGTCCGGGGCCGCGCAGCCGGCCAGAAAGATGGCGCCGCAGACGGCCATCACTGCACCACTCTGGCGCAGTGCGAGGAAAGACTTGTACTGGTTCATGGTGATCCTTTCAGATCTGGAAACGATGCACCGAATTTGCGCGTTGATAGCGGCCGGGTCTGTGCGCTGGCGCTCATTCACCACGTTCCCGTCACGGGCTTGCAACGGGCACCTGCGTGCGTCAACGAACAGACGATGCGCCCCCTCTGGCCTACAACCCATGAACGCTGCAAATCGCCAGCCCCTTCACCGTTCATCAGGAGCTGCCATGTCAAAAACTGTTTCTCTGCAACCCAGCTGGGACACCTCTTCGTACGGTGAGCCGGCGGAGATTTCTGCGCTCAACCGCTCCGCTTTGAGTGAGCACCTGAGCCTGTGCGGTGCCTTGCGCAGCCCGGTGCAGGCGGCCTGGGGAACGGTGTCTGGCGTGGTGGGATGGATGTCCGAACGAACGGTGACCGCCGCCTTGATGATCATCGTGCTGGCCAGCGCCGCATGGCTCGTGTTCTGAGTCAATGCCGCAGAAGGCGTTGAAGCGCCTGGGACCCGCGCAGGAGCCCATTCGTTCGGAAATTTTCGGCATTGCCCGGTTTGAGCGGCACGGGCGCAGCCTGGGTGAGTCGCACCGGGCGGGGCGCGCCACACTCGGCCAGGCCACCTTCTACCCACGCCTTCAAAGCAACATCCGCAGCCTGCGCGCTTCCTACCAGGCGCTGATGTCGCACTCGCTGGACGAGCGCGACATCAGCCCGGCAGCGGAATGGCTGTTCGACAACTTCCACCTCATCGAAGACCAGCTGCGCGAGATCCGCGAGGGCCTTCCTGCGCGCTACTACCGTTCGCTGCCCGTGCTGCAGGATGCGCCACTGGCGGGCCTGCCACGCGTCTACGGCATTGCGTGGGCATTCGTTGCGCACACCGACGGCGCGTTCGACGAAACCCTGCTCGGCCACTTCCTCGACGCCTACCAGGAGACGCGCGAACTCAGCCAGGGTGAGCTGTGGGCGCTGCCCACCACCTTGCGGGTGGTGCTGGTCGAAAACCTGCGCCGCCTGGTGGACCGCATTGCCAGCCAGAAGGCGGCACGCGAACTTGCGAGCCAGTGCGCCAGCCGCATCGACGAGCTGGGATTGCGGGAGGCGCAGGCCATGTACGCCGTGGCCGAACAGAGCGGTGTGCGCAGCGTGTTCCTGGTGCACCTGTCGCAAAGCCTGGCGGGTTCGCGCGCGGCGCGCCCGGGCTCCGCGCTGCCCCAGGTGCGCGAATGGCTGCGAGAAGTGGCGCCCGATCTGGCTGCGCTGCAGTCGCAGCACCACGCCGACCAGGCGGCCGACCACCTGAGCATGGGCAATGCCGTGACCTCGCTGCGGCTGATCAGCGCGGCCGACTGGTCCGACATCGTCGCCCACACCAGCCGCGTCATGCAGGTGATGCTGGCTTCGCCGATCTTCGCAGCCGAGGACGACGCCACGCGCAACACCACGCTGCATGGCATCGAGCGCCTGTCGGCTCAAAGCGGGCGGCTCGAATCCGAGGTGGCGCAGACGCTTCTGCAGGCCATGACCAGCGGCAGCGGCGACACGTCGCTCGCCGGTCACTGGCTGGAGGGCGAGGGGCGCGCCGAGCTGGAGCAAGCGCTCGGCGTGCGCCGCCTTATTCCCACGCGCTGGCGTGTCGGCCTCCGCCTCACGCGCACGCCCTTGTATTTCAGCGCCTTGCTGGGCGGCACGCTGTGGCTGGTGATGTGGCTGCTGCTGCGTTCGGAGGGCGAAGCCGTGGGGTGGGTCGGTCAGGCGGGCGCTGCGCTGGCGCTGCTGCTCATGCTGTTTCCGGCGTCGGAAACCATCATCGCGCTGACCAACCGGCTGATCAGCGAGTCGGCCAAGCCCATGCATCTGCCGCGCTTCCTCATGGCAGATGGGCTGCCCGACTCGGCGCGCACGCTGGTGGTGATTCCGGCGCTGCTCAACAGCCCGGCCGGCATCGTTGCGCTGGTGCACAGGCTGCACCTGCACCACCTGGCCAACCCCGAGCCCTGCGCGCAGTTTGCGCTGCTCAGCGACTGGGCCGATGCCGATACGCCGGAGCGGCAAGACGACGCGGCACTGCTGCGCCAGGCGTGCAGCCTGCTCGATGCGCTCAACGCCCGCCACCCCGCCGCAGCCGGCGAGCCGCCGCGGTTCCTGCTGCTGCACCGCGAGCGCAGCTTCAGCACCACACAAGGTCGATGGCTCGGCTGGGAGCGCAAGCGCGGCAAGATCGAACAACTGGTGGCCGCGCTGGCCACCCATGCGCCGGGCCCCTTCCTCGATCTGGGCGAGCTATCGCGCCTGGCGCCCAACACCCGCTACATCCTCACGCTCGACAGCGACACGCAGTTGCCACCTGGGCGCCTGCGCGCGCTGGTCGGCGTGGCCGAGCACCCCGGGAACCGGCCCGTGCTCGACGCCAGCGGCCAGCGCGTGGTGCACGGCTACGGCATCCTGCAGCCGCGCGTGGTGGCGCCGCTGCGCGGTGACGAGGTGCCGACGCCGCACCAGTGGCTGCACGACGGCCAGCGGGGTCTCGACCCCTACAGCGCGATGTCCTCCGATGTCTATCAGGATCTGTTTGGCGAAGGCAGCTTCACGGGCAAAGGCCTGCTGCACGTGGCCACGCTGCATGCCGTGCTCGGCCAGCGGCTGCCCACCGAGCGGGTGCTCAGCCACGACCTGCTCGAAGGCGCGATCGCGCGTTGCGCGGTGGTGAGCGACGTCACCCTGATCGAAGACGAGCCTGCACACGCCGACGTGGCCGCTGCGCGCCTGCACCGCTGGATGCGCGGCGACTGGCAGCTGCTGCCCTTCCTGGTGCACTGGCCGCTCTCGGGCATCAACCGCTGGAAGCTGGCCGACAACCTGCGCCGCTCTCTGGTGGCGCCGGCATCGTTGGGGCTGATCGTGCTGGCGTTGTTCGGCCACGGCCTGTCGCTCCCCATGGCGTTGTGGCTGAGCGCCGCCGCACAGGCGGCTGCCCCGCTGCTGGGGGCGTTCGCCGGCAGCGTGCCGCGCCGCTTCATTCAAGTGGGCGAGCGGTTCCTGCGTGCCTCCGTGCGCGACCTCGTGCGCGCGCTGGCGGGCGGCCTGTGGCATCTGGTGCTGTTGCCGCAGCACGCGTTGCTCTCGGCAGACGCCACGCTGCGCACCCTGTACCGGCTGGCTGTGAGCCGGCGCCGCCTGCTCGAGTGGACCACCGCGGACGCCGCCCGCGCGGCGCAAGACCACCGCCTCGTCGCGGCGCTGCGCCACCACGGTCTGTCCAGCGCCTTGTCTCTCGCCTTGCTGGCCGCCGTGCTCGCCTTTCGCTCGCCAGCCGATCCGATCGCGATGGTGGTGCTCGGCTGCTGGGTGGCGGGGCCGCTGCTCTCGTGGTGGGCCAACCAGCCGTGGTCAAGGCCGCGCCTTCAAACCATGGCACCGGAAGACCGTGACCTGCTCGAAGGCGTGGCGCGCGACACCTGGCGCCTGTTCGAGCGCTGCGTGGACGCGCAGAACCACCACCTGCCGCCCGACAACCTGCAGACGCTGCCGGTGGATGCCGTGGCCCACCGAACCTCGCCCACCAACATCGGCCTGTACCTGCTCAGCGTGGCGTGCGCGCGGCAGTTCGGCTGGATCGGCACGCAGGATCTGCTGGCGCGGCTGGAAGCCACGCTGGGCAGCCTGCAGCGCATGGAACGCCACTGCGGGCACTTTCTCAACTGGTACGACACGCAGACCCTGCAGCCCTTGCTGCCCAGGTATGTGTCCACGGTGGACAGCGGCAACCTCAGCGCCGAATTGCTCGCGCTGGCGCAGGCCTGCACCGAACTCGCGCGCGAGCCGCACGCGCCGCAGGCCACGCAGGAGGCCATCGAGCGTTCGCGCCAGCGCATCGCGCCGCACATGGCGGTGGTGCAGAGCCTGCTGCACCGCCCGGTGAAACACACCGCCATGGGCCAGTTGCTGCGCCTCACGCTGCCCGATCCGCACGACAGCGCCACTTTCGCCCGGTTCCAGACGCTGATGCTCGAGGCCACCGCCGAACTCGATGGCATGTCGGTGGCGCCGCCCAACGTGCGCCAGCCGGTCTCCGAACGCGAGGAAATGCCCTGGCTGCTGGCCGATCACCTGGCCACGCTGCGCTCGGCCGGGCTGGACCGCGCCGCCGCCGCCGAGGGCACCAGCGAGCGCGCCCGCCAGCGGCTGCTCGCGCTGGCGGCCGCTTTCGAGCAGATGGCCTGGGAGGCGGATTTCCGCTTCCTCTACAACACCCGGCGCCATCTGCTGCACATCGGCTTTCGGCTCGATGAACAGCAGCTCGACAAATCGTTCTACGACCTGCTGGCCTCGGAGGCGCGCACCACCAGTCTGCTGGCCATTGCCAAGGGCGACCTGCCGGTCAAGCACTGGTCGGCGCTCGGTCGGCCCTTCTTTGCCAGTGGCCAGCGCGCGCTGTTGCGGTCGTGGTCGGGGTCGATGTTCGAGTACCTCATGCCCACGCTGCTCACCGCCGAGCCGCACGGCAGCTTGCTGCAGGAAGCGGCCTGTACCGCGTTGCACGAGCAGATGGCTTTTGTGCAGGATCACGACATGCCCTGGGGCATTTCGGAGTGCGCCTACGCGGGACGCGATCACACGCTGGCCTACCAGTACGCGCCGCAGGGTGTGCCGCGCCTGGCCTTGCGCCGCACGCCGCTGCACGAACGCGTCATTGCGCCATACGCCACCGCGCTGGCCACGCAGCTCGATGTGGATCTGGCCTGCCGCAATCTGCGCACGCTGACCGAGCTGGGCGCGCGTGGGCGCTATGGCTACTTCGAGGCGCTGGACTTCACGCCCTCGCGCCAGACCGAGGGCGGGCGCTACACGCTGGTGAGCACCTGCATGGCGCACCACCAGGGCATGAGCATCGTGGCGCTGGCCAATGTGCTGCGCGACGGCGTGGCGCGGCGCTGGGGCATGGCGCACCCGCGCCTGGAGGCGGTGGCCTCGCTGCTGCACGAAGCCTCGCCGCGCGATCTACCGCGCCTGCCCGCCTTCACGCCGCCCAGCCTGCCGCTGCACGCGCTGCAACGCCGCGCGCCCGACCACGTGCGTCCGGTCACACCCGATGCCCAGTCGCTGGCGCCCACGCACCTCATGTCCAACGGACGCTACAGCGTCACCCTGCGCCCGCACGGCGGGGGCTGGAGCCGGTGGGATGGCACCGGCATCACGCGCTGGCGCGACGACGCCCTGCGCGACGCCTGCGGCAGCTTTGTCTACCTGCGGCTGGGGCGCCAGGACGCGCCGGTGTCCATCACCAGCCACCCGGCGCCCGACCCCAACGCGCTCTACCAGTGCACCTACCACACCGACCGCGTGTGCTTCGAGGCGCAGTGGCCCGAACTGCGCGCCAGCACCACGGTCTGGGTCAGCCCCGAAGACGACATCGAGCTGCGCAAGGTGGTGCTGGTGAACCGCGGAGACAAGCCGATCGAGCTCGAACTGATTTCGGCTTTCGAGGTGACGCTTGCCAGCCCGGCGGCCGACGAGGCGCACCCCGCGTTCTCCAACTTCTTCGTCACCGCGCAGTGGCTGGCCGACCAGCAGGCGCTGCATTTCGAGCGCCGGCCGCGCCTGCACACCGAACGCACCCTGCAGGCCGCCCATTTCGTGGCCGCCACCGAGGGCGTGGTGACGGCCTGGCGCTGCCAGACCGACCGGCTGCAGTGGCTGGGACGCAACCACACGGCGGCGCTGCCCCTGGCCAACCTGCGCGAGGTGCCACAGGAGTCTGGCCCGCTGGACACCGGGCTGGACCCGGTGGCGGTGCTGGGCGTGACCTTGCGGCTGGCGCCGGGCGCGCAGGCCAGCGTCACCTTTGCCACGGCCGCGAGCGACGACGCCGCCACGCTGCGCGCCGTCGTCGACAAGCACCGCCAGCCCAGCACGGTGGAGCGGGCTTCGTTGATGTCGGCCACGCTGGCGGGCGTGCAGGCGGTGTCGCACCGGCCGTTGCCCGAGTACCTGCCCGCGTTGCAGGCGCTCACCACCGCCCTGGTGCTCACCGTGCCACGGGATGTGCTGCCGGTGGGCGAGGGCGCTGCCCTGCCTCGCGAGTGCGACCGGCGTTCGTTGTGGCCTCTGGGTATTTCGGGCGACCGGCCCTTGTTGCTGGTGGACGCGGGATCGCCGCAGGGCATGGGGCTGTTGCGCATCCTGGCGCAGGCGCTGCGTGAGTGGTCGCGCTGTGGTGTGGCCTGCGATCTGGTGGTGCTCAGCAGCGAGGTGCACTCTTACCAGATGCCGCTGCAGCGCGAACTCACCTTGCTGAGCGAGCAGCAGGCCGGCGCTGTGGCGAGCCAACGGGGCTCGGTGACCGGGCTGCATGTGCTGCGGCCCGATGCCCTCACTTCCACCCAGCTCGCCACGCTGGAGTCTCTGGCGCGCGTCCACCTGCAGGCCGATGGGCCGCCCTGGGTTCAGCAGGTCCGGGCGTGGGCGCAGCGACACGGTGCTCCGGCCGGCCACGCCGACCGCTCCGGTCGCATCGAGAGCGTGCCCATGCATGCGCTGGAGCGGCGCCCGGCCACCACGGTGGGGGCCTTCGCCACCGGCACAGGCGCTTTTGCCTTCGACGTGGGCGTGGGCTTGCGGCCCCGCCGGCCCTGGACCAACGTACTGGCTAACCCGGTGTTCGGCACCATCGTTTCGGAAAGCGGCGCGGGCCACAGTTGGGCCATCAACAGCCGCCTGAACCAGCTCACCGCCTGGACCAACGACCCGGTGGCCGACCCGCCGGCGCAGTGGTTCCTGCTGCAGGACCGGCGCACGCGCGAGGTCTGGAGCGTGGCGCCATCGGCCTGGGGCGCCAGCGACGTCACCTACCGCGTGGTGCACGGCCAGGGGCACACCACCATCGAGCACCAGCGCGGTGAGCTGGCGGTGTCGGTGCGCTGGTGTGTCGATGCCGATAGCGCGGTTCAGCAGGTGCGCATCCGGCTGAGCAACCGGGGCCAGAGCAAGGCGCACCTGCGTGCAGTGGGCATTGTGGAATGGATGCTCGGCGAAAAGCGCAGCGACCGCGCCACGCTGCACACCGAGCCTCGGCTGGCGGCTTCCCCGGCGGATGGGTTGTTGGGTCTGATGTGCACGCAGACCGAGGCGGCAGCGGGCTTCGGTGGCGGCACGGCGTTTTTTGCCGAAGCGCAGGTGGGCGCGCAGGACGGCGAAGGGCTGGACTGGACCTGCGACCGGCGCGAGTTCTTCGATCCCCGTGGCCAGCTGGTGTTGCCCGAACACCTGGGCCGGCGCAGTGGCTCCGGCCTCGACCCGTGCGCGGCGCTCTCGCGCCCGATCACCTTGCGACCCGGTGCGAGCCTGGAGCAGGTGTTTCTGTTGGGCTATGCAGAAAGCCCCGCCGCCGCACAGGTGCTGGCGCGCCATGCCATTGCCGTGGCGCCGCTGGCGCGCGAAAAGACGACGCTCGCCCGCTGGGACACCCTGCTCGGCGCCAGCGAGGTCCGCACGCCCGATGCGCTGTTTGATGTGCTGGTGAACCGCTGGCTGCTGTACCAGACCGTGTCCTCGCGCCTGTGGGCCAAGGCCGGGTTCTACCAGGCCGGCGGTGCCACCGGGTACCGGGACCAGTTGCAGGACACCATGGCGCTGGTGTGGGCCCAGCCCGCCCTGTTGCGCCAGCAGATCGTGCTCTGCGCGTCGCGCCAGTTCGCCGAAGGCGATGTGCAGCACTGGTGGCACGCGCCGGGCGGTGCCGGCGTGCGCACGCGTTTTTCGGACGACCTGCTCTGGTTGCCCTTTGCCTGTTCGCACTACCTGCGCGCCACGGGTGACGCCGGCATTCTGGAGGCGAAGGCACCGTTCCTCGAAGGCAGCACGCTGGCCGATGGCGCGGAAGACATCTACGACACGCCGCGTGTGAGCCAGGCGCAAGCCACGGTGTACGAACACGCAGCACGCGCCATCGATCACAGCCTGGCCGTGGGTGCCCACGGCTTGCCGCTGATGGGCGGCGGCGACTGGAACGACGGCATGAACCGCGTGGGCATTGAGGGGCGGGGCGAGTCGGTGTGGCTGGCCTGGTTCCTCTGTGCCATCGTCGTCGACTGGTTGCCACTCGCGCGCCAGCGCAACGATGTTGCGCGGGTCGGGCGCTGGGAAGCAGCGCTGCAGGGCTGGCGGCAAGCGCTGGAGAATGAGGCCTGGGACGGCGAGTGGTACAAGCGCGCGTTCTTCGACGACGGCAGCCCGCTCGGCTCGCACGTGCAGCCCGAGGCGCGCATCGATCTGATTGCCCAGGCCTGGTCGGTGCTCTCGGGCCAGGCCCCGCTGCAAAGGCAGGTGCAGGCCATGGAGGCGGTAGAAGCCTGCCTGGTGGACACCGAGGTGGGCTTGCTTCAATTGCTCACGCCGCCGCTTTCCAACGCCATGCCCAGCGCCGGCTACATCCAGGCCTACCCACCCGGTGTGCGCGAGAACGGTGGCCAGTACTCGCACGCAGGTGTGTGGGCGCTGATGGCCGCCGCAGCGCTGGCCGCCGGCGAAGATGCCGACACCGAGGCGCGGGACACGCCCTACCGCTATTTCACCTACCTGAGCCCGGCCCACCGCGCGGCGCATCCGCAACGCGGCGCGGTCTATGGCGTGGAGCCCTACGCCATGGCGGCCGATGTCTACAGCCAGCCGCCCTATGTGGGCCGGGGCGGCTGGAGCTGGTACACCGGCGCGGCCGGCTGGCTGCACCGCGCAGCGCAGGAATCCATCCTCGGACTGCGCCTGGATGCGCAGGAACTGTGCTTTTCACCCTGCCTGCCATCGCACTGGCCCGAGGCCGAGATCACCCTGCGTCGCGATGGGCGATCGATGCGTTTCGTGCTGTTGCGGGCTGAGCCGGCTGCGGCGCGCGCGCGCTGTGCCAGCGAGGGCGCGCAGCTGCTGTCGGTGGGCGAGCGCCTGCGCTGGCGCGAGCTCCCGGTGCGAAGTTGTTTCGTCATCGCTCTGCCCACCACGGGCTGAGCCGGTCATCAGGTCAGCGACCGATATCCACTGCAAAGCCACCGAAGCCGATCTGGGGTGTGTACGCTATCGAACACAACAAAGGTCTTCCATGAACATTGAGCCACGACAGAACCACCTTCTGCGCGTTCTGCCCGAGGCCGAATGGCTGCGCTGGCAGCCGCAACTGGAGGAGGTCGACCTTACCCTGGGCAAGGTGCTGTACGAATCCGGCGAGCCCATGGCCTACGTGTATTTCCCCACCAGCGCCATCGTCTCCCTGCTTTACGTGCTGGAAAACGGAGCCTCGGCCGAGATTGCCGTGGTGGGATTCGAAGGCGTGGTGGGCGTTTCGATCTTCATGGGCGGGGGCACCACGCCGAGTCGAGCGGTGGTGCAAAGCGCAGGCAAGGGCTACCGCCTGCGCGCCGACGCCGTGAAGGCGGAGTTCGACCGGGCCGGGCCGGTGATGCACCTCATGCTGCGCTACACGCTGGCACTCATCACCCAGATGAGCCAGACAGCGGTGTGCAACCGCCACCATTCGCTCGACAAGCAGCTCTGCCGCTGGCTGCTGCTCAGCCTGGACCGCCTGCAGGGCAACGAGCTGGTGATGACGCAAGAGTTGATCGCCAACATGCTGGGGGTGCGTCGCGAGGGTGTGACAGAAGCGGCGGCTGGTTTGCAGCGTGCCGGGCTCATCCGCTATTCGCGCGGCCGCATTACCGTGCTGGACCGCCCCGGGCTGGAGAAGCGCACCTGCGAGTGTTACGCCGTGGTGAAGCGGGAAAGCGACCGCTTGTTGCCGCAAGGCGAGAAGGATTGAAGGGGTTCGCAGGCGCCCCCTGGTGTGCGCTAGCGAACAGAAGAAAGCGCCGCCTCGGTCTACAAAGCGGGCATGAAAGACCGTTCCTCATGATGCGCGTTCGCGCCTTCGGCCGCGCGCGCGACGCGCTGGACCAGCTGCGACTGGACCACGACCTGATCCGACGCCTGTTGCGGGAGTTTGACCGCCTGCGCATGGCGGGCGCGGGTGGCCCCGAGGGCAAGGCCGAAATTGTGGATTGCCTGTGCGACACGCTCAGCCTGCACGCGCGTCTGGAAGAGGAAATTTTCTATCCCCTGGTGCGGTCTGTGGCCGGCGCCAATTCGCCTGCGCTGTCGGCCTTCTGCGACCACGAGCGCCTGCTGGAACTGATTGCGCAACTCGACGAGATGGAGCCCGGCGACCCGGATTACGACAACACCGTGGGTGACATCGCCGACTGCGTGGTGCCCAGCATGGACAGCGAACAGGCGGTGTTGTTCCGCATGGTCCGCGAGGCCGGCATCGACACCCATGCGCTCGGCGAGAAGATGACGCGTGTGCGCAAGGCCCATCAGCGCGACTTCACGCACATCGAACCGGCCCGACAGCAAGCCTGAGCGCCAGGTCGATTGGTCTATGTGCGGTGGCGGACTGTACGGCCCGACGCTTAGCGTTCACACTGGTCCGGAACCGACTGGTGGCGCCGCCGCTGGCGGTCATCTGCGAAGTGCTCCATGCCCCCATCCGAAAACCGCCTGATCCAGCAGTTGCCCACGGCGGTGCGCAAGCAGTTCCTCGACCGTTGCGAACCGTTCGAGCTGGTGCTCTCAGCCGAACTCAGCGAAAACAACCGGGTGCTGACCCATGCGTACTTCCCGCGCGAAGGCTACATCTCACTGGTGATCGAGCTGAACAGCCACCCGTCTCTCGAGGTGGGCATGGTGGGCCGAGAGGCCATGCTCGGTTCCGAACTCATTCTCGGGTTGGCGAAGACGCCGTGGCGTGCGCTGGTGCAAGGTGCGGGGATGAGCTGGCGCATAGGTGCCGAAGCACTCAGGGAAGCCAGCGAAGCCTTGCCGGAATTGCGAAACATCGTGCAGAGAACGTTGATGGTGCGACTCCACCAGGCGGCCCTGGCCGCAGCGTGTGAACGCTTCCACATGATCGGCCCACGCCTGGCGCGCTGGTTGCTCATGAGCCAGGACCGCGCACAGAGCCCAAGCTTTCATGTCACGCAGGAATTCATGGCCCTCATGCTCGGCGTGCGCCGGGTGGGGGTGACGCAGGCGGCCAGCGATTTCCAGCACGGCGGCCTGATCGAGTACCACCGGGGTGAACTCACCGTGCTGGACCGCACAGGCCTCGAAGCCGAGGCCTGCAGTTGCTACGAATCGGACCGGAAGCTCTACACCGAGCTCATGGGCCAGAAAGCGTAGCGCTCTGCGGGCTCATTCCCGGCGGGCTTTGGTGTCGGCGTCCAGCCAGGTGTCGTCAGCGCTTTTCTCCCAGGCGCTGAGCTGCTTGTCCGCTTCGTCCTTGGCAATGCCGTAGCGTTCCTGGATCTTGCCCGAGAGCATGTCGCGGTGACCCTCGACCACCTGCAGGTCGTCGTCGGTCAGCTTGCCCCACTGCTGCTTGGCGCGGCCAGTGAGTTGTTTCCAGTTGCCTTGAATGGTGTCCCAGTTCATGCGATGTCCTTTGCGTTGGGGCGAGCGCCATGCGGCCCGCCTGAGGACCTTTTTACGGCGCGCGCATCGCTGGGTCTGTGCGTCATGGCACCGAGCCACGGCATGCCCGGGCAATCAGCTGGATGTGATCGCTGTCTTCCAGGTCGCCACCGCCGCAGCCAGATCGGGCGCGGCCATGAGGGCGCGCACCACGCCCACCGAACCAACGCCGCTGGCGAGCACGGCTGGCAGTCGCACCAGATCGATGCCGCCGATGGCCACGCGTGGCACATCGCGCAGCAGTCGCGCATAGGCCGCGAGGCGGCCTGTGCCTTGCGGTGCCGTAGCCATCAGTTTGAGCGTGGTGGGGAACACCGCGCCCATCGCGATGTAGCTGGGGCTGTGGCGCTCGGCGATCAGCATCTCGGCGTACCCGTGCGTGCTGAGGCCCAGGCGCAGGCCGGCGCTTCTTATGGCGTCCAGTCCAGCCGGGGTCATGGCCTGCAGGTCTTCCTGGCCCAGGTGCACGCCATAGGCGCCGGCGTCGATCGCTTCCTGCCAGTGGTCGTTGATGAACAGGCGCGCGCCGGTGCCCTGCACTCCTGCCACGGTGGCGAGTACCTCGGCGCGAATGGCGGCTGCGTCGGTGGACTTGAAGCGAAGCTGCACCGTGGGCACCCCCGCGCGCGCCATGCGGATGGTCCATTCGGCGTCGGGCATTACGGCGTAGAGGCCGAGCGCCATGGGGCAGGCCGCGAACGCGTTGGCTCGCGGAAAGGGCGCCATGCCGAAATCGGCGGGTTCGTCGGGCCACTGCAACGGGTCAAATGCGCCCGTGCGCTGAACTTGCTGGGACCACGCGCGCGCCACGCACAACGCGTCGTCGGGCACAAAGCCCAGCGCCTGGGCGGCCTGCAGCGCGGCGGTGAACACCTCGTCGCCGGTCTGCACCGACACGCGCTCGGCGTGCGGCTGCAGTGGCAGCGCCAGTGTGTCGCGGTGGGCCTCAACGATGGCGCGGGCCATCTGCTCGGGGTTCGGGGTGCTGCTCATGGGGTGTGGTGCCAGAAGGGGGTGCCCATCACGGGCGTGCTGGGCTGGGCGCTGTCTTGCGGCTGCATGGCGCCTGAGCGGTACGCGGCGCGGCCGGCGCGCACGGCGTCGGCGAACGCACCAGCCATTTCCACCGGCGACTGCGCCAGCGCCACGGCGGTGTTCAGCAGCACGGCGTCGTAACCCCACTCCATCACCGTGCAGGCGTGCGAAGGCAGGCCGAGGCCGGCGTCCACGATCAGGGGCACGGCGAGGCGTTCGCGCAGCAGGCGCATGGCGTAGGGGTTCACAGGTCCGCGCCCAGTGCCGATGGGTGCGGCCCA
This sequence comes from Hydrogenophaga sp. IBVHS1, assembly GCF_002127265.1. Taxonomy (GTDB): domain Bacteria; phylum Pseudomonadota; class Gammaproteobacteria; order Burkholderiales; family Burkholderiaceae_C; genus Hydrogenophaga. The sequence goes on from NZ_NFUU01000001.1 coordinate 760,979, forward strand.
CGGCATCACCGCCTGGCAGCCCACATCGACCAGCCGCTGGCAGAGCACCAGGTCTTCGGTGCAATACGGCAGCACCTTGAAGCCATCGTTGATGAGCTGGCGCGCGCAGTCGACCAGGTTGAGCGTGTCGGGCTGCAGGCTGTAGTCGTCGCCGATGAGTTCGAGCTTGATCCACGGCGTGTTGAACACCTCGCGCGCCATCTGCGCGGTGGTGATCACCTCTTGCGTGGTGTGGCAGCCAGCGGTGTTGGGCAACACGGGCACGGCGAGTTCCTGCAGCAGCTTCCAGAAGGCCGCACCGGCCTCGGGTTGCGCCGCGCCCTGGCGCCGCAGCGAAGCGGTGAGCATGGCGGGTTGCGCGCGCTTCACCGCCGCCTCCAGCGTGGCGGGCGACGGGTAGCGCGAGGTGCCGAGCAGCAGGCGGCTGGCGAAGGTTTCGCCGTAAAGCACCAGCGGGTCTTCGTGGGTCAGCGGGGTGGTCATGTCCATGGGGCTTGTCCTCAGCCCCCCGTGATGGGGGCAATGATCTCGATGCGGTCGCCCTCTGCCAGGCGGTGCTGTGCGTAGGCGGTGCGGGGCACGAACTGCAGGTTCACGGCGGCGGCGAACACGGCGGGCGTGTCCCACACTTTCAGGGCATCGGCCAGCGTGGCGCCTTCGGGCAGCTCGCGGGTCTCCTGGTTGATGACGATGTTCATGCGGAAGTTTCTCTTATCGGATCACTGGCAAGCCCAACGACGAGGCCAGCGGCGATTGGTCGAGGTCCACGATCTCCAGCACCGCGTCGAGCATGGCCGGGGCAATCAGGAAACCATGGCGGTACAGGCCGTTGATCTCCATTCTGCGCGGAGCGGCGAGACGCAGGGCGGGCAGGTTGTCGGGCAGGGTGGGGCGCAACTGCACCCCCAGTTCGACGATGCGCGCCTCGCCAAAACCCGGGTGCACGGTGTAGGCCGCGCTCAGCAGTTCCAGCGTGGAGCGCACGCTGGCTGGGGTCAGGTCGTCGGACTCGATTTCGGTGGCGCCGATCACGAAAAGGCCATCGGGCTTGGGAGCGATGTAGAGCGGGTAGCGCGGGTGCACCAGGCGCGTGGGGCGCGAGAGGCTCACGCCAGGGGCGTGCACGCGCGCCACTTCGCCGCGCACACCGCGCAGCGCGTTCCACTGCGGCTGCGCGCCGAGGCCTCTGCAATCGAACAGCCAGGCCTGTGGCCCTGGGTCCACCTCGGCCAGTGTGCGAGGGGTGTGCCAGTGCACCGCCACGCCCAGCGCGTGCATCTGGTGCGCCAATGCAGCAAGCAGTTCGCGGTTGTCGAGCTGGCCTTCGTCGGGCAGGTACAGGGCTTGCGCAAAGCGGTGGCCGAGCGCGGGTTCGAGCGCGGCGATGGCGTTGGCGTCGATGCGCTGGGCTTGCGGCAGCGAGGGCAGGGCGGCGCTGGTGCGCGCGAGCTGGCCGGCGAAGCGCTCGGCTTCGGCCGCATCCTGCCGGTGCCACAGCACCAGCGTGCCACTTTGCTGGAAGAACACCGGGCGCTCCAGCGCGGCCAGCAATTGTGGCCAGCGCGCCAGCGCGTGCTGGCCCATGCGCACCACAGCGAGTTCGGTCACGGCCGATTCGGCCAGTGGCGCCAGCATGGCAGCGGCCACGCGCGCGGCGGCGTGCTCAGCTTCGGGCCCACCCGCATCGAACACCTCGACCCGGTGCCCGCGCTGCGCGAGCGCGCAGGCCAGCAGCCGGCCCATGAGGCCGGCACCCAGCACCACAGCGTGGGGTTTCAGCATGGGTGCCCCCGGGCGCTGCCACAATGCGCGCCATGATGAAAAACGAAGAACCGCTTCGCTACACCCGCGTCCTGTCGATTGCCGGCTCCGACAGCGGCGGTGGCGCCGGCATCCAGGCCGACCTCAAGACCTTCGCCGCGCTGGGCTGCTACGGCATGACCGCCATCACCGCGCTCACCGCGCAGAACACGCTGGGTGTGAGCGGCATCCATGGCGTGCCGCCCGAAATGCTGAAGGCGCAACTCATCGCAGTGCTCGACGACATCGGTGTCGACGCCGTGAAGATCGGCATGCTGCACGCACCCGAGATCGTGCGCACCGTGGCCTGGGCGCTCAAGCATTACCAGGTGCAGCGCGTGGTGCTCGACCCGGTGATGGTGGCCACATCGGGCGACCGTTTGATCGCGCCCGAAACGGTGCAGGTGCTCGTGGACGAGCTGTTTCCGCTGGCCACCGTGATCACGCCCAACCTCGACGAAGCGGCGCTGCTGCTGGGGCGGCCGATTGCCACCGCGCACGAACTCGAAAGCGCCGCTCGCGACCTGCTCGCACTCGGCGCACCCGCCGTGCTGCTGAAGGGCGGTCACCTGCCCGGTGATGAAGTGACCGACCTGCTGGTCACGGGCGCAGGTGCGGCGCAACGCCTGACCTCGCCACGCATTGCCAGCCGCAACACGCACGGCACGGGCTGCACGCTGTCCTCGGCCATCGCGGCGCACCTGGCTTTGGGCGAGCCGCTGGAGCGCGCCGTTTCGCTGGCCCGCGCGTACATCCTGCAGGCCATCGCGCAAGGTGCCGATGTGTACACCGGCGCCGGCCACGGCCCCCTGAATCACGGGCACGCACCGGTGATTCAAAGAAAGCAGGCGCGCAACTGATCGCATGACGCTCAGGCGCTGGCGGTGGCCAACCCTGTGGAGTTGCGCGGACGGGTCAGCGAAGCGAACACGAAGGTGAGCGCCAGCGTGGGCAGCGCCGAACCCAGCTCGGGAGCGAACTTCGCGAGCAGGTGGTAGGTGGCAATGCCCGCCACCCACAGAGCAGCTGCGCTCCAGTTCACCGTGCGGCGCTCGCCCAGCGCTGCACCGCTGCCGAGCCGGCCCAGGATCACGCCGTAGAGCGGCACAAACACCGAGCTGAGCAGCAGCAGGAAAGGTTCCAGCGTGTGCATGGGCAGGAGCAGCGCGAGCACCGTGCACAGTGCGGCGAAGGCCAGGCCCGCGTTGCGAATGCTCCAGCGCGGGCGCAGGCTGTGCACCGACACCGCGCCCGAGTGCGCGTCGCCATACGCGTTGTCCATCTCATCGAGCAGGATCAGACCGAGTGCGATCAGGCCACCCTGCGCCAGCAGCAGTGCCGCGACCAGGTTGGTGCCGGGTTCCACCGTGCTCACCACCAGCACACCCAGCGCATAGCACCAGATGTTGGCCAGCGCGTAGCCCAGCCAGGTGCCGCCCAGCGTGGTGGCGGCGCGCTTGCCGTGGCGCGCGTAGTCGGCCACCAGCGGCAGCCAGGAAACCGGCATGGCAATCACCAGGTCCATGGCCGAAAACAAACCCATGCCGCCGTTGCCCGGCCGGTTCCAGAAAGCCTCGAAACCCTGCGCCTGCAGGCGCGTGCCGAACTGCCAGGTGAGCCACACCAGCGAGGCCACCACCAGCGGCAGCCCGAAGCGGCTCACGAAGCGGCGCACCAGTGTGAGCATGGAGCCGGCCATGAGCGCGATCAGCACACCGCCCCAGAGCAGCGTGGCCAGCAGCTTGCCACCGGTGCCGTCGAGCAGGCCACCGGGCTCACTGCCCAGGGCCTGCTTGAGGATCGCAACCGTGCCCTCCTGCATGATGACCAGCTCGAAGGTGGTCCAGCCGATGAGCTGCGCGATGTTGAGCAGCACCGGCAGCTTGGCGAACGCACTGCCGTAGGTGGCGTGCATCAGGCCCGCGCTGGCCAGCCCGGTCTGGCAACCCAGGCGCGCGGTCCAGCCCAGCAGGCCGGCGCCGATCAGCGAACCCAGCACGATCGCTATCACCGCGTCGCGCGTGCCCACCGCCGGCACCAGGTAAGCGCCGATCTGCATCACCAGCAGGCCGGTGCCCAGGCTGAACCAGAGCGCGGCGTGCTCGTGAAAATGAAACACCCGGTTGCCGGGTGCGATGGGTGTCAGGGCCTGGTTGGCCGGAGACGAAGAAGAAGCGGATGCCATCAATTTGCTCCATGCAAAGTTGAGGCAGGTGGGCTGGGCCGGGGTCGCCGCGAACCGGGGCGACGGGGAGAAATGAAACCGGCCTGCTTCCCTGCGCGAGGATTACCTCAGTCAGGTTCAAAGGGACTTTCTCAGTCGCGACCGGGGTACAGGACCCCAGCGCAACACCCCTAGCGGATGTGCCTTGCGGCAGGTGGCGAGTATACGGTGCTGTCTTCAGGCAGAGACCGCCTTGGGTATCCATTCGAGCATTTGAGCCAGCGCCACCTGAGGCGTGTCCAGATGGCCACCCGACACTTCAATCAACTGCGTTTTCGGGTTCGCGGGCAACTGATCGACGTAGTAGCTGCGCACGCGCTTGAACATCGGGTCGCCTTGTCCGATGGCGGTGAGCACCGGCAGGTTCGCCGGCAGTCTCGGCGCGGTCACGCCCATGTCGGCGTCTGATTCGGGATCGAAGTACGAGAGGAAGTTTTTCGCCGTGGTGACGATGGGTTGCTGGCGACCCTGGTTGATGTCCATGAAGCGGTTGGACTCATCCCCTTTGCCGGCGGCCACCATGGCGCGGGCCGCCTCGATGCTTTCACGCACCGGTGACAGCTGCGGCACGGTGAAGTACGCGCGCGGCACGTGGCCCGGCGCCAGCAGCACCAGCGCGTGCGCGGTGCCACCTCGCGCGGCGTGGCTCATGGCGGCGGGCACCCCCATGCTGTGTCCCATGAGCACGATCCGCGTTGCTCCCTTCTCCTGTAACGCCTTGATGTGCTGGGCGATTTCAGCCATGGCGCCATCCCAATGGCCTTGCAGGTAGCGGTTGCGCGACCAGGGCATGTCAGGAATGCTCACCAGCCAGCCCTGCTTTTCCATGGCCGATTTCACGGGGACGTACTGCGGACTTTCCGGTCCGCCGGGGTTCTTGCCGTGGAGGAGCAGCACGCCGATGCGCTCCGCAGCGCCGGCCCACCGGGTGGTGGCCAGTGGCAGCGCGCCCAAGGCCAGAGAAATCAGCGACCGTCTTTTCATGAAATCAACTCCTGCGCGGATGGAAGGCCAACAAAAAGCCCTGCGAGCAGGGCTTTGTTTCGGACCGTGGCCGTTCAGGCCAGCGTGTCGGCCCAGATGTTGCGCGCCCACGCCATCGCGTATTCGCCTTCGAGCGCGGTGGCTGCGGTGGACAAGCCCCCCGATCCCGGCACGGTGAGCATGGTCTTTTGCGTCGCGTCGTAGCGGTGCACGCTGGCCACGTGCACCACGTCGGTGGCGGTGACGAAGCTGTAGCAGGTGTTGGCGTAGATCGGCAGCGAAGGCGCTTCCTTGCCCTGCAGCAGAGACACCACAGCGGCGGCGCAGGTCTTGCCGTGCTGGTTGGCCATGTGGCCCGACTTGGGCATCAGCGGGGCCACCTGGATCGCATCGCCCAGCACGTGGATGTTCTTCTGCGCCTTCGATTCAAAGGTAAGGAAGTCCACCTCGCACCAGCGTGCATTGGCCGTGGCCAGGCCGGTCTTCACCGCGATGTCGCCAGCGCGCTGGTTGGGCAGCACGTTGGCCACGCCGGCCTTGAAGTCGTCGTTGAACTCGAACTTCAGTGTGTTGGTGGCGGCGTCCACGTCCACCAGCTTGTGCTTGGGACGGTACTCGATGAGACCCTTGTAGTGGTCCTCCCAGGCCTTCATGAACAGGCCCTTCTTCGAGGTGATGTCGTCGTTGGCGTCGAAGATCACAACCTTGCTCTTCGGCTTGGCCACCTTGAAGTAACTCGCCACCATGCAGGCGCGTTCGTAGGGGCCGGGCGGGCAGCGGTAGGGTGCCAGCGGAATCGAGAGCGCGTAGACGCCGCCATCGGGCATGGCTTCGAGCTGGCGGCGCAGCGCCAGCGTCTGCGGGCCGGCCTTCCAGGCGTGCAGCACCTTGTCGGCCGCGCCAGGCTTTGCCATGCCGGGCAGGGAGTCCATCATGAAATCGATGCCGGGCGAAAGGATCAGGCGGTCATACGCCAGCTCGGCGCCGCCGGCCAGCTTCACCGTGCGCTTGGCCGGGTCGATGCTGGTGACCATGTCGCGCACCACCTTCACGCCATGGCGCTTGCTCAGGTTGTCGTACGGCGTGGTGATGTCGGCCATGGTTTTGTGGCCACCGAGCACCAGGTTGGAAATGGGGCAGGAGACAAAGGCCGCGTTGGGCTCGATCAGCGTCACATCGATGCTGTTGTCGGAGAACAGGCGAACGTACTTGGCGGCGGTGGCGCCACCGTAGCCCCCGCCGACCACCACCACCCGGGCACCGCTGCCGCGCGTGGCGCAGCCACCCAGAAAACCCAGACTGGCCACGGCCGAGCCGGCGCCCAGCGTTTGAACAAATTGACGACGTTTCATGGCGTGGGCTCCTTATTTCTTCTGGGCGGCGAAGTAGGTGGCGATCTGCGCCAGCTGCTCGTCGGTGTAGCCCTTGGAGAGCTGGTGCATGATGGTCGCGGGCCGCTTGCCGGCCTTGAAATCGAGCAGCTTCTGCAGCAGGTCGTCTTTGCCCTGGCCGGCCAGCGCGATCGTACCGGGCGCGGCGCGGCCATCGGTGCCGTGGCAGTTGGCGCAGGCCGCAGCCCACACCTTCACCTGATTCACCTGGGCCTGCGCCCCCAGGGCAGCGGCGCACAACACGCTCCCTGCCAGCCATTTGATCGATTTCCCCATCGTGGTCTCCATTGGATTTGGTTGTACGGAACTGCGCTGAAAAATGTAGCAGAGGAGGCTCTCCCGCAGTTTGAAAAAGTCATCGGGTTTCTACCTATCCGAATATCAGCAATCACGCATATAGTCGCTGTGTGAACCGCCAACCTGCAGGAACCAATCCGTGTCTGAAGACCTGAGCCAAGTGATCGGGCGTGTGCTGCCCGCGCCAGAAAACCACCTCGGCGCCGACAAGCTGGAGCAGGCCCGCAAGGCGCGGCGCAGCTTCATGGGCAAGGCGCTGGCCATGGGTGCGGGCGCCGCCGCCAGCGTGGCGGCGTCCACCCGCGCAATGGCCGCAGACGGCGAGAGCGCCATTCTTGAATTGCCACCGCACACCAAGGGCCTGGGCCAGCCTGTGGCCACACCGGGCTACGGCGTGCCGAGCCAGTGGGAAACCAATCTGCAGCGCCGCCAGAGCCCGGGGCTCACACGCGTGCCGCAGGCCTCGGTGAGCTTCGCGCCGCTGCAGGGCCTGTTCGGCATCATCACGCCCAACGGCCTGCACTTCGAGCGCCACCACCAGGGCTGGTGGGACATCGATCCCTCGAAGCACCGCCTGATGATCAACGGCCTGGTGAAGCGCGAGCGCGTGTTCACCATGGACGATCTCATGCGCCTGCCCAGCGTCTCGCGCATCCACTTCATCGAATGCGGTGCCAACTCGGCGCCGGAGTGGGGCAATGTGGCGCTGCCTTCGGTGCAGTACACGCACGGCATGCTGAGCTGCTGCGAATACACCGGCGTGCTGCTTTCCACCTTGCTGGAGATGTGCGGCTACGACAAGCAGAAGGGCAAATACGTGCTGGCCGAGGGAGCCGATGGTTCCTCGATGACGCGCACGCTGTCCATCGAGCGCGCCATGGACGACTGCATCGTCGCCTGGGCCATGAACGGCGAAATGCTGCGGCCGGAAAACGGCTACCCGCTGCGCCTGGTGGTGCCGGGTGTGCAGGGCGTGAGCTGGGTGAAATACCTGCGCCGCCTGGAAGTGGGCGACATGAAGTGGGCCAGCAAGGATGAGGCGGTGCACTACATCGACCACATGCCCGATGGCACGCACCGCCAGTACACCGGCATCCAGGAATGCAAGAGCGTGATCACCACGCCCTCGGGCAGCCAGACGCTGCTCGACAAGGGCTACTACAACGTGACCGGCCTGGCGTGGTCGGGGCGCGGCAGCATCAAGCGGGTGGACGTGAGCGTGGACGGCGGGCGCAACTGGCGCACCGCGCGGCTCGAAGGACCGGTGCTGCCCAAGGCGCTCACGCGCTTCAACATCGACTGGGTGTGGGACGGCAAACCGGCGGTGCTGCAGAGCCGCGCCATCGACAGCACGGGCTATGTGCAACCGAAGATCAACCAGTTGCGCGCGGTGCGCGGCACGCGTTCGATCTACCACCAGAACGCCATTCAATCGTGGAAAGTTTCTGAAAACGGCGAAGTCTCCAACGTGCAGGTGTATTGATGAAATCCCTTTTTCAATCCACCTTGCTGCTCGTTGCCGCGCTCTCTGCTGGCGCCGCGTTTTCTCAAGGCAAGCCCTGGCAGGAGATCGGCCGCGACGCCACGCGGGCCGAGGTGAAGGCCTGGGACATCGATGTGCGCCCCGACTTCAAGGGCCTGCCCAAGGGCTCGGGCACGGTGGCCAAGGGCGAGCAGGTGTGGGAGGCGCAATGCGCCTCGTGCCACGGCAGCTTTGGCGAATCCAACGAAGTGTTCACGCCCATCGTGGGCGGCACCACCAAGGCCGACATCGAGCGCGGCCGCGTGAAGAACCTGGAGCCGGGCAGCATCTTTCCGCAGAAGACCACCATGATGAAAGTGGCCACGGTCTCGACGCTGTGGGACTACATCAACCGCGCCATGCCGTGGAACGCGCCCAAGACGCTGACCACCGAAGAGGTCTACAGCGTCACCGCCTACATCCTGAGCCTGGCCGAAGTGGTGCCGGCTGATTTCACGTTGAGCGACACCAACATCGCCGAGGTGCAGAAGCGCATGCCCAACCGCAACGGCATGGTGTTCCACGAGCCACTGTGGAAGCTGGAAGGCAAGGGCGATGTGACGAACGTGGCCTGCATGAAGGACTGCCCGGTGGAGCCCACCATCCGTTCGTTCCTGCCGGAATTTGCACGCGATGCGCACGGCAACATCGCCGAGCAGAACCGTGTGATCGGGCCGGTGCGCGGTGCGGACACCACCAGGCCGGCACCCACCGCGCCAGTGGGTGCCGGCACGCGCGCTGCGGTGGCGATGGCTGCCGCCAAGCCCGTCGCGGGCGGCGACGTGAAGGCCTTGCTGGCCGCCAACAGCTGCACCGCTTGCCACGGCATGACGAGCAAGGTGGTCGGCCCCGGCTTCAACGAGATCGCTGCGAAGCACAAGGGCCAGGAACGGCTGGAGGCTTACCTGGCGGTGAAGATCCGCGAAGGTGGCGTGGGAGTGTTCGGGCCGGTGCCCATGCCGCCCCAGCCCCAGCTGAGCGCGGCGCAGGCCGCTGCCATCGCAAAGTGGATTGCGGCCGGTGCGAAATGAACACTGAGTAAGCACACCGAAATTGGAATATTGGCATGTACTCGTAACTACCAAGACCCTTTCCCCGCCCGAGGCCCTAAGCTGCGCACAGCGCAACCCCCTCGGCCCCTCTAAACTCAAGCGTTTCCCTTCCCATTTGGAGCTCCTCATGAACAACTCACGCCGAGTCGCCCTCAAGACCACCGGGGCGTTTGCCACCCTGGTGTCGCTGGGGATCATTACCCAGAGCCAGGCGCAAGCCGCCGTGGACCGCGCCGGTTTCGAAGTCAAGACACTGGCCGAGGCGCTCAAGGCCGTGGGCGGCACGCCCGCCAACAGCGACCAGGTCACCGTGGTTGCGCCCGACATCGCCGAAAACGGCGCCGTGGTGCCCGTGGGTGCTTCGAGCAAGCTGCCCAACACCACCGAGATTTTCCTCATCGTCGAGAAGAATCCCATGCCGCTCTCGTGCGGTTTCACCATTCCCGCCGGCACCGCGCCCGATGTGCAGACCCGTCTGAAGATGGGCCAGAGCAGCAACGTGGTGGCCGTGGTCAAGGCCGACGGCAAGCTGTTCTCGGCCACCAAGGAAACCAAGGTCACGCTGGGTGGTTGCGGCGGCTGATCGCCCGCACCTTCACCGTTTCCGCTTCATCCGTTCACAGAATTTCAGGAGTCCATCATGGCCGATCCGATGCGCATCCGCGCCGCCCTCGCCGGTGACGAAACCACCGTCCGCGTGCTCATGTCCCACGTCATGGAGCCCGGTACCCGCCGCGATGCCGGCGGCAACCTCATCCCCGCCCACTTCATCAAAGACGTGGAAGCCACCCACAACGGCAAGGTCGTGCTGCAGTCGCAGTTCACCGGCTCGGTGGCCCAGAACCCGTTTCTCTCGTTCAAGTTCAAGGGCGCGGCCAAGGGCGACAAGATCGTCGTGAAATGGGTCGACACCAAAGGCGACACGCGCACCGACGAGGCGACGGTAGCCTGACCCTTGCTGCAGGGTAGCAACGGCCAGCACGCCCCGTCTGGCCGTTTCGCTTTTTTCACCACCATAAAGAGGAGACCCCCGATGAACCAACACCTCCGCAACGGTCTGCTGGCCTTCGCCGCAACCGCCGCCGCACTGGGCAGCGCTCACGCCCAGAGCTCGACGGCCGACGGCATCGCCAAATACCGCGAGATGCTGCAGGACGGCAACCCGGCCGAACTGTTCGAGATGAAAGGCGAGGAGCTCTGGAAACAGAAACGGGGTCCAAAGAACGCGTCGCTCGAAAAATGCGACCTCGGCAAGGGCCCGGGTGTCATCAAGGGCGCCTTTGTTGAAATGCCACGCTACTTTGCCGACACCGGCCGCGTGCAGGACCTGGAAACGCGCTTGATCACCTGCATGGAAAACCTGCAGGGCTTCAACGCCGCCGAGATCGCCAAAACCCCTTTCGGGCGCGGCGAGATGGCCAACGTAACCGCACTGGCCACCTATGTGGCCACGGCGTCCAAGGGCATGCGCTTCAACCTGCCGCAATCGCATGCGCAGGAAAAGCTGATGTATGAAACCGGCAAGCGCATGTTCTTCACGCGCGGCGGCACGCACGACTTTTCCTGCGCCTCCTGCCACGGTGAAGACGACAAGCGCATTCGCCTGCAAGACCTGCCCAACCTCACCAAGAACCCGGGAGACGGCGTCGGCTTTGCGGCCTGGCCGGCGTACCGCGTGTCCAACGCGCAGATGTGGGGCATGCAGCTGCGCCTGAACGACTGCTTCCGCCAGCAGCGCTTTCCCGAGCCGAAATTCGGCAGCGAGGCCACCATCGCACTGGGCGTCTACATGGGCGTGAACGCCAAGACCGCCGAGTCCATCGTGCCCGCCATCAAGCGCTGAACCGGAGACACCACCATGAACAAGAACCTGATGTTTGCCCTGCTGCCCGTGGCCGCGCTCGTGTTGTCCGGCTGCACCTCTTCCCCCTCTGCCGCCGATGTGGACAAAGCCACCGCCGAGATGCTCAAGAATTCGTTCCAGGACCGTGGCATCGCCAAGGTGGACCGCCTGGTGCAGGACGACGCCAACCGCGAATGCGTGGCCGCCAACGTGGCGGGCAAGCAGATTGACGAGAAGATCGCCAAGGCCATCGAGGCCGCCAACATGAAGACCGTGAAGTGGCCCGCCGACGGCAAGTTTCTGGGCGACTGGAAAGAGGGCGAAAAGATCGCCCAGAGCGGCCGTGGCCTGACCTGGAGCGACAAGGCGGGCGAGGCCAACGGCGGCAATTGCTACAACTGCCACCAGATCAGCAAGGAAGAAATCTCCTTCGGCACGCTGGGCCCGAGCCTCTACAACTACGGCAAGCTGCGCGGCGTGACCGACCCGAACGCCGCCAGCGGCAAGCCCATCGTTGAGTACACCTGGGGCAAGCTCTGGAACTCGCGTGCCTACAACGCCTGTTCGCAGATGCCACGCGTCGGCCACATGGCCATCCTGAATGAAAAGCAGCTCAAGGACGTGATGGCGTTGCTGCTCGACCCGGCTTCACCGGTCAACAAGTAACGGCATGGCCCCGGGCTGCAACGCGCAGCACGGGGCCATCCGGCGAAAAAAATTTCGCGCAAATATCAGCGATCAATTGACAAGGGATAGACATGAGTTTCAGCCGCCGTGAATTCATGCAGGTGCTGGCCGTGGCCAGCGCCACCGGCATGGCACTGAACCAACGCGACGTGCTGGCAGCCGCCCCGGGTGCCGGCGAGCGCCTGTACGACGTGCCCAAGTTCGGCAACGTGAGCTTCCTCCACTTCACCGACTGCCACGCGCAGCTCACGCCCATTCACTTCCGCGAACCCAGCGTGAACCTGGGCGTGGCCGAAGCGCTGGGCCGCCCGCCGCACATCGTGGGCGAGAAGCTGCTCCGGCACTTCAACATCAAGCCCGGCACCGCGCAGGCGCATGCCTTTTCGTATCTGAACTTCAGCCAGGCCGCCAAAACCTACGGCAAGGTCGGTGGCTTCGCGCACATGGCCGCGCTGGTCAAGCAGCTCAAGGCCAGCCGGCCCCACGCCTTGCTGCTGGATGGCGGTGACACCTGGCAGGGCTCGGCCACTTCGCTGTGGACCAACGGCCAGGACATGGTGGACGCCTGCAAGCTGCTCGGCGTGAACATGATGACCTCGCACTGGGAGCACACCTTCGGCGCGAAACGCGTGCAGGAAATCGTGGAGAAGGACCTGAAGGGGAACATGGAATTCCTCGCGCAGAACATCAAGACCACCGACTTTGAAGACCTCGTGTTCAAGCCCTACGCGCTGCGCGAAATGAACGGCGTGCAGGTGGGTGTGATCGGCCAGGCCTTCCCCTACACCCCCATTGCGAACCCGCGCTACATGGTGCCCGACTGGACCTTCGGCATCCAGGACGAGCACATGCAGAAAATGGTGGACGAGGTGCGCGGCAAGGGCGCGCAGGTGGTGGTGGTGCTCTCGCACAACGGCATGGACGTCGACATCAAGATGGCCTCGCGCGTGCGCGGCATCGACGCCATTCTGGGTGGCCACACGCACGACGGCATGCCCGCACCCACCATCGTGAAAAACAGCGGCGGCCAGACGCTGGTGACCAACGCCGGTTCCAACAGCAAGTTTCTGGGCGTGCTCGATTTCGACGTGCGCGATGGCAAGGTGCAGGACTTCCGCTACAAGCTGCTGCCCATCTTCTCCAACCTGTTGCCGGCCGATGCCGCCATGCAGGCGCACATCGACAAGGTGCGCGCGCCCTACAAGGACAAGCTCGAAGAAAAGCTCGCGGTCACTCAAGACCTGCTCTACCGCCGCGGCAACTTCAACGGCTCCTGGGACCAGCTCATCTGCGACGCGCTCATGCAGAACAAGGGTGCCGAAATCGCGTTTTCGCCTGGAGTGCGCTGGGGCACTTCGCTGCTGCCCGGCGACACCATCACCTACGAACGCATGATGGACCAGATGGCGCTGACCTACCCCGCCACCACGCTCAATGAGTTCAGCGGCGAACAGATCAAGACCATTCTGGAAGACGTGGCCGACAACATCTTCAACCCCGATCCTTACTACCAGCAGGGCGGCGACATGGTGCGCGTGGGCGGCATGCAATACACCATGACCCCCAACGCGCCCATGGGCCAGCGCATCAACAACATGATGCTGAAAGGCAAGCCCATCGAAGCCAGCAAGACCTACAAGGTGGCTGGCTGGGCTTCGGTGCAGGAAGGCGCCAAGGGCGAGCCCATCTGGGACGTGGTCTCGGGCTACCTGCGCGACCGCAAGGTGGTGAAGGGCGTGAAGATCAACACGCCCCGCATCGTCGGCATGCAGGGCAATCCGGGGCTGGCGAACTAAAAAAACCCGTCACCGGTGAAGGTGACGGGTTTGAAATTGCCTTGGAGATTCGAGAGCGCGAAAGCTTAGAAGTCGTGGCGCACGCCCACGGCGTACAGACGGCGCTCGCGCGCCGTGGCACCCGCGCCGTTTTCCACATCGCCATCCAGCAGGCCGCCGTACAGGCGCGTGCGCTTGGACAGCGCGTAGGTGGCGCCGAGCGCAAAGGCCTTGCCTTCGCCCGTGGTCACGCCGTTGAGTTCCGACTTGCCGCTGCCGAAGCCTGCCGACACATCGAAGTTGCCAAAGGGCACGGTCACGCCAAAGGAATAGTCGCGGTCTTCCAGGCCGTTGGACTGATCGGTGATCTGGTACTGGCCTGACACGCGGACCATGCCGAAGTTGTACGCGGCCGCCAGCACGGTGAAGTTGCGGTCGAGCGTAGCGGTGGCGTTCTTCTGGTCCTGGTAGGCCAGGCCCACGTCCAGCGGGCCGCTGCGGTAGCGCAGGTTCAGGGCGGTGATTTCGGAGTTGGTGGTGACGGGCGCCGTGTTCTCGTCAAAGGCATAGCCCACGCTGCCGCTGAAGCCACCGAAGCTGGGCGAGTCGTAGCGAACCATGTTGCTCGGGCGGCTGGTGAAATCGCTCACGCCCGATGCCGTGCCCACGGCACCGCTCAGGTAAGCGATCTTGGTGGGCGTGAACTCCGAGTCGTAGAGGTTGTTCGACACGCCCATGTCGTAGATGTCCTTGTAGGGGCTGTCCATCAGGCCCAGGCGCACGGCGCCGAAGCCACCGCTCAAGCCCACCCACGATGCGCGACCAAAGCGCAGACCAGCGGCCGTGCCGTCGTCCACCGTCAGGGCGCTTTCAAGCTGGAAGTTGGCCTTGAGGCCACCACCCAGATCTTCCGTGCCACGAAAGCCCAGGCGGCTCGTGGTCAGGTTGCCGCTGAACAATTGCGTGGTGCTCGTGGTGTCGACCTTGTTGCTGCCCACCGAGGCGTCCATGCGGCCATAGATGGTGACGGTGGACTGGGCCGATGCGGTGCCCGCGGCGGCAAGGGTGGCCAGTGCGGCCAGAGCGATGAGGCTCTTCTTCATGTGGATGCTCCGATGAAAGGGATGCAGGGCTTGATGCCCCTGCTTCCTGCACCATGCAGGAAGTCCTGCGTATTTCATCGATCTGCTGCGAAGGCTCCGTGACACCCCGCCGCCGCCAGAGGGTTTGCCCGGAGATACAACACATGGCCCCGCAGGCCTCATGGACTGTCATCAGCCTGCCATCAAAATCGCAGCAACTAGAATCACCAGCACCATGACACACGACACCATCGTTCTCGGCGCAGGCATGGTGGGCGTGGGTTGCGCGCTCCACCTGCAGGCCAGAGGCCAGGCCGTTGCGCTGGTGGACCGGCGCGCCCCCGGCCTTGAAACCTCTTACGGCAACGCCGGCATCATCCAGCGCGAAGCCATCGAGCCCTATGCGCTGCCGCGCAGCTTGGGCTTTTTATTGTCGGGCGCCACCAACCGGCGCGTGGATGTGCGCTACCAGGCCGCAGACGCCGTGCGCATGCTCGGGCCGCTGTGGTCTTACTACCGCAACTCGGCACCGGGTCCACTTCAAAAGATCTCCCGCGAGTACGAGACGCTGATCGCGTTGTCGCTCGAAACGCATCAGCAACTGATGAACGATGCGGGTGCCAACGATCTCATCGGTGGCATGGGTTACGTCATGCTCTTTCGCACCGAGCGCGAACTGCACGCCTTCCATCAAGTGGCCGATGCACGCGCACAGCACGGCGTGCAACACATCAAGCTTTCAGGCGCCGATGTGGTCCGCGAAGAACCGTCGCTGATCGGCAGCTTCGCCGGTGCCGTGCGATGGACCGACCCTGTGGCCATTCGCAGCCCCGGCGACCTGGTGCAGCGCTACGCACAGCTTTTCGAGGAGCGGGGCGGGGCGGTGAAGCTGGGTGATGCGATGTCACTGCGCAGGACCGACGCAGGCGGCTGGCAGGTGGACACGGCAAGTGGCGAGACGCTGACCGCAAGGCAAGTTGTCGTCGCTCTCGGCCCCTGGACCCTGCAGCTCACCTCACGCTTCGGCTACACCGCGCCCGTCATCCCCAAGCGCGGCTACCACATGCACTACGCGTCCGTGCCGGGCCAGCCGCTGAACAGCACCGTGATTGACGCCGAATACGGCTACGTCATCGCACCCATGCAAAAGGGCCTGCGCCTCACCACCGGCGCCGAGCTTGCCCATGTGGACGCCCCACGCAACCTGGCCCAGATCGAAGCCGCCGAACACATCGCCCGCCAGAGCTTTCCATTGGGCGAACGCGTCGACCCCGAGCCCTGGATGGGCACGCGCCCCTGCATGCCGGATATGAAGCCCGTGTTCGGCGCCGTGCCCTCGGTGGCGGGCATGTGGTGCGCGTTTGGTCATGGGCACCAGGGGTTCACGCTGGGGCCGGTGACGGGGGAACTGCTGGCGGCGATGATGACTGGGAACGCGCCGCGGGTGGATGTGAGGCCGTTTTCGCCGGGGCGGTTTGGGTAAGTTTGGTGCGATCAAACGCCCAACAGCAAGCCGCTACCGATCGTAGCCATCACGCACGTTGTCCAGAGCGTCCTTGCTCTGCGTGGCGATTCTCCTGACCGATTCTTCCTCGTCGTGTGCCGCATCACGATCGCTTTTCTCGCGACCATTTCCCCGACCCGGGCGATCGGGCTGAAGGGGCTCTGCTCGAGGCGGTCGCGCCTTGGAGGTTCGCCCAGGGGTGCTCGGTCGGGAGCCCGTGGCCGGGTCTTGCGCCGGCTCTGCATCGCGATAGGCCCCGCGCTGATTGAGTTCACGGTTCACGTCGTCACTGCTGCCGAGCTGGGCGTGGTCGCTTCCCCGACCAAAGTCGCCTTGCGGTTGGCGCGGGCTTGCGTACACCCCTCTTCGGTGCTTCATGTGGTCTTGCGTCATGGGGCCATCCTTTCTGCCTGATTCGGGGCAAGACAGGTGCCCACCAGCTGGACGCGTTGATCTCTCATTGATTGCTCGGCAATCACCTGGTTGGGGGCGCTTTCGGTAGGGGTTGTGCTTTGCCCGTCCCGTTCCAATTCTGCGTCTGTGCGTTCCAACCCGAGTAAACCCATGACGCCAATCGCCGAGGCCATGGTCGCCAATGGCTCCCATACCGGTTCCCCGAAACCGAGCGCCAGCGCCAGGTGAAACGCAGCGACAACGGCGACAAACAGGGCGATTCCGAAGATGCAGTACTCCAGAGCAGATCTCATGGGGGCCTCCAGGAAACGGGTGAAATTCACGGCGCGAATGTTGAAGTTTGTGATTGAGGTTTGAAGAAACCTGTAGGACAAAACCGCGTCAGCGAGAACCTGCATTCGTTTGTTCTGGACAAATGAATCCCGTCGTTCAACGGCGGTATTTGGGAGCAGCATTTTTTTCCGCAAAAATTTCTTCAACGTTGCTGAACTGCACGTGACAAGGTTTCCACCAGCACTTGGGGCGAGCATGGCTTGGGCAACACCGTAAACCCACTCTCGCGTGCAGTGGTCAGTTGCGCGGAGTAGCCTGTCATGAGCACCACGGGCAAATTGGGATAGGCCCGTCGCAGCGCGTTCGCAAATTGAATGCCGTCGAGTGCTCCGGGCATCACGATGTCGCTGAGCACCACATCAAAAATCGGGCCATCGCTCAGCAGCGTCAGGGCTTCGTCCACTGAGCATGCGGCCTGGACCGTGCAGCCAACCGACTCCAGCATGGGCCGAAGGGAATCGGCGAGCGACGCGTTGTCGTCTACCAGCAAAACCCTGCACTTCAATGCGGGAGGG
Organism: Hydrogenophaga sp. IBVHS1; assembly: GCF_002127265.1. Classification (GTDB taxonomy): domain Bacteria; phylum Pseudomonadota; class Gammaproteobacteria; order Burkholderiales; family Burkholderiaceae_C; genus Hydrogenophaga. Next base: position 778,402 of record NZ_NFUU01000001.1, read on the forward strand.
GCTGCGGCTGGAGGTTGTGCGGCTGGTGCGGCCTCGCCCGAAGCGGCGGGCAGATACAGACGGACCGTTGTCCCCTTGCCCAGCTCGCTGTAAATGTGTGCGACGCCGTTCGCTCTTGCACAAAAGCCATGAACCTGGCTCAAGCCCAGACCGGTGCCTTCCCCCACCGACTTGGTCGTGAAGAAAGGTTCGAATACCCGCTCCTGAACGTCGGGTTCGATGCCTTTTCCGGTGTCAGAAAATTCGATCACCACAGCCTGTTCAGGAATGTCGGTTTCTTCCTGGGGCGCTGCATTGCGAGCGGTGATGGTGACGCGATCTTCTGCCGAACAGGCGTCCTTGGCATTGACCGCCAGATTCAACATGGCGAGTTCCATTTCCGCCAGGTCCACTTCGATCGGTGCCGTATTCGGCGCCACGCTGACCACGCACTCGATGTTGCTGCCCAGCGCGGTGTGCAGCATGTCTGCCAGCGCCGGCAAGCGCTCCTGCAACGACAAGACTTCGGGCCTCAGCGCCTGGCGCCGCGTGAACGACAGCAGTTGTCGCGTCAGCGAGGTTCCCGACGTCACAGCGCGCTTGATGCCTTCCAGGGCCTTGGCTTTGTGCTCTTCTCCAAGCGTTTTCATGCCGAGGAGAAAGGCGTTGTTGCTCACCACCGCGAGCAGGTTGTTGAAGTCGTGCGCCACGCCGCCAGTGAGCCGCCCCATTGCCTCGAGCTTCTGGGCTTGACGCAGCGTCTCTTCTGCGCGCAAGCGCTGTGCCGTTTCCTTTTCCAGGCGTTGGGAGGCCAGCAGTTGCTCTCGGGTGCGTTGTCTCGCCACCCATGCAATCCAGGCCAGGAGCAACGAGACGGGCCCGACGAACGCGGCCAGCACGCCCATCTCACGCCGCCATTCGGCTTCTACAGCCGCGCGCGGAACGCTTGCGTAGACGTAAAGCGAGTAGCTGCCCACTTTCTGAAATGCACCCAGCCGCTCCGAACCATCCAGCAGCGAGTCGGCGTTGTGCATGCCGAATATCTCGCCCTTGGCCCAGCGTGCCAGAAGGGGGTTGTTGCTCGGAAGTCGAGCTTCCGGAGGCGGCAAGGAGGGCCAGCGGGCCACATAGCGTCCATCACTTCGGAAGAGCGCCACGCGTCCGTCCTGTCGATCTCCGATCATTTCCTTGTAGAAGCTGGAGAAGTGTTCTGGGCGCAATCCCACCGAGATCAAGCCGGCAAAATCGCCATTGCCATCCACGCGCCGCCTGCTGACATCGAAGAATCGCTCGCCGCCAAAGCGTGCCACGAGGGCTTCCGTTACGTAAGAAGTGCCGTGCCCGGCCCGGTGCCATTGGAAGTATTCGCGATCCGACACATCGAAGACCGGCGTCGGGAAGAATCGGTTGCTGAGAAGGGGCGTGCCGCGATTGCTGAAAACCCACAGTGACTGAACGTGTGGCAAGGAAGCCGTGATGCGCTTCAGCTGTTCATGCATCGCTTGCTCCTGCGCGCGCAGGGAGGCGTCGTCGCTGTTCCCGATCAGATCGAACGCCCGATCCAGCAAGACGTCGGTGGTGTCAAAGACGCGCAAGGCATGCTGAGCCGCCACCTCAACGTCGCTGCTCAGGCGGACGCGAGCACGGTTGATGGCGTCTGTGTAACTCCGCCAGGCTTCCACACAGAAAAGTATGGCCGGCAGCGCAACCGCCAGAACCACCGTGGCCTCCAGATAACGCAACGCATTGTTGCGCGGGAGGCTGCTTGCAGGGACCGCTGCAAAATTGCTCAATTGAAGGGCTCCTGGGGCATTCAGGACCGGGACGCTCACATTGAAAGCGCGAAATCTTAGCCTGAGCGAGCTCGCGTGTGGTGCGCGAAAGCGTCAAGCATCACCGCCCCGAACCTCTCGATCGACGCTGCCAATCGGCCGAGCTCGGGCATGCCGTTTGCCACACGGCCAATAGCGGCAGTTGCCGCTGTTTCAAACACTTTCAAACATTTGTATCCGCAGGCAATGCACCGTGAACCTCAGACAGCTTCTGGAAAAAGAACCCTGCCGTGTTCGCAACGACGAGCGCCCGAGCATTGATTTTTTGTACGCAGACAGGCAGCACGGACCGCTGGGAAGAGGGTGGCAGATGAGCAGGGTGGAAAGAGGCCGCATTCAGGTTCTCATCGTTGACGACAACGAAGATGCAGCAAACATGCTCGCAGTGGCCATGGAGTTCTACGGCTATCAGACCGTCGTCGCTTTCAGTGGCGCGGACGCGCTCCACGCCGTACAGGAGTCCATGCCCCACGTTGCGATTCTTGATCTGGGCATGCCGGTCATGTCGGGCATGGAACTGGCCCGGCGCTTGCGCCAGATGCGTGCGAGTGGCGAATTGTTGTTGATGGCTCTGACAGGCTGGGGGCAGCATGAAGCCGGCAAGGCATCGAGGGCGGCGGGGTTCGATTGCCACTTCGTCAAACCGGCAGATCCTGCAGCGCTGAGTACAGCGATCGAAGAGGAAGCGTTTCGCCGCCGCGTCGCCGCCAGCGGTTGAGGAGTCTTTGATGTGGACCCTGTCCGTACCCTGGTGGGAACTACCGCTGCGTGCGATCTTCATCTACCTCGCCCTGTTGTTCATGATGCGCGTCTCCGGCAAGCGCACTGTCGGGCAGTTCACCCCTTTCGACCTTCTGGTGGTGCTGCTGCTGAGCGAAGTGGCGGGATCCGGGCTCAATGGCGGGGATATTTCGGTCACCGCGAGCTTGCTCTCCGTGGCCACGCTGATCGCGCTCAATCTGGTGGTGGCGGTCATGGCCAGCCGCAGTGTCTGGATGCAGATCCTGACCGAAGGCGCGGCCGTGCTGATCGGCCGAGACGGGCGACTCTTCACGGAGATACTGAAACGTGAGCACGTGCCCTTGCTTGACGTAGAGCGTGCGCTGCGAGAAGCCGACTGCGATCTGAAGGACGTGAAGTACGCCTTCCTGGAAGCCGATGGAAACATCAGCATTCTCAAGTCGTCCTCGGGCGCGGTGAAACAGGAGACCGGCGTTGCGTGAAACAAGCTTGCCCAAGAGCCGCCACGCCTTGCTGTTGGTGGACTTCATCAATCCCCTGGATTTTCCCGAAGCACCTCAGCTGACCGGCCCTGCGCTGGAAGCGGCAGCTGTGACCAGCCAGCTTGCGCGCGCTGCCCGCGCCCACGGCATTCCGGTGATCTTCGCCAATGACAACTTCGGCCGCTGGACCTCGGACTTCACCAGCATGGTGAGGGAGCTGGGCAAGGGCAGCACTGCAAGCGCCACCATGACGCGCCTGGTGCGGCCGCAGCGTGGCGACCTCGCCGTGCTCAAGCCCATGCACTCGGCCTTTTACGGCACCCCGCTTGACATCCTCCTGTACAAGATCGGGGCGCGCTCACTCATCATCGCCGGCCTCGCCACCGACATCTGCATCCAGCTCACCGCTGCAGATGCGTTCTTGCGCGGGCTGAAGGTGCACGCGCCCGAGGACTGCACCGCCGCCGAAACCCTGGAGAAAAAGGCGACAGCACTGGCCTACATGGCCGACATCCTCAAGTGCAACACGCGCCCCTGGCAAACCGCCCGCTGGAAGACGCCGTGAATCAGCTTTGAAAGCTGAGTCGGTATCTTTCAGGCGGTCTTTTTCGCCTTGCGCTTCGGCACCTTGCCGCCAGCTTCCCGCGCTTCTGAAAGCCCGATGGCCACCGCCTGCTTTCGGCTGGTCACCTTTCTGCCCGTGCCAGTCTTGAGTTGGCCTTCCTTCATTTCGTGCAAGGCTTCCTCAACCTTCTCCGACGCCTTGGGTCCGTATTTGCTCATGGCTGCTCCTCTACTGATAAAGCTCCGCATCAACGGCGGGGCAATGCGGATGCCTGCAAGGATGGCTCGACCTACAAGAACGGCGGGTTGACAGAACTTGCCCTATGGGTCTGCGCGCCGTTCGACCAGCGAGAAGCGGCCTCTGGCAACGGCTTGATGGTGGCATTGAAGGCCCGCACCTGGCTCGTGGCGCAGACATTCCACGCGACCGCGCTTGCGCACGGCGGTAAGTCCGAAGGAGCGCCGGGTCTGCGTCCCCACTACGGCAAAGACTTCTATGTCGCCTACGTGCGCGACCCCGACGGGAACAAGCTCGCTGCCGTGTGCCGGGGGTTCGTGGAACTCCAAGAGGCGAGTTCTTGAAGTTGGGGCCGGTGATGGGGGAACTGCTGGCGGCGATGATGACGGGGAACGTACCGAGGGTGGATATGAGGCCGTTTTCGCCGTTGCGGTTTGCTTGACGTAGCGCCTTACGGTTGCAACTGTCGGCAAAGTGGACGTCAGCAACGGCCATGGTCTATTTGCCGCTAATTTCGCCGCGCTTGGGGTGCTTCGGCGCCGCCATGGTGCCCGCCCCACCTGTGTGTTTTCGTAGGAGGGCTATCCAGTCATGTAGGTCAGCACCAAGGCGTGGCGAAACGCCCGCAAGCGAGCGGGCATTGAGACTTCTGCTGCCACGCATTTGCGATATGGCACCGGGAGGCGGGCACTCCAACCCACGAGGTGCAGCGGTTGGGAGGCTGGAAGACCCAAGCTATGGTGGAGCGCCAAGCGCACGTTGCACCCGATGGGCTCCAGCGCGCCGCGAGCCGAATGGATCAACTTTTACAATCGGTTGAAATTGCTGGAGCTCCTACATGACCACGTTCCCTTCCCTCGTTCTCCCAAAGCGCTTTGAATATTTGCAGGACGTGGCTTCCGAGAAACAGGCAGACCTTACCCAAATCGTTAGGAAGGTTCCAGAGGCCACTTCTCGAGTTGAGCAGCTGATCCGCCAAGTATCGAGCGGAGGGCTTGGCCGTTTTGAGCTTTTCCTAGGACCCTCGGGCTCCGGCAAGACAACGTTTCTTAGTACGCTGCCCCGCTTTTATTCGGGCGCCCATATCACCCCGTTGTCCGACAAGTTGTCACTTGGCGAAATCGCGCAAGAGATCAAGTCCCGTGGCGATGCGCCTGTGCAAGGGCAGATCTATGTTCTGCTCGAGAGGGACAACCCCGAACTGGACGCGCATGAACTGCGCCGATTCTTCGAAGAGATTCGCCGGATTTTTCGGACGCATGCTGGTCGAGTGCTGGTCATCTGGCCGATCACCGACGTGGCTGCAGCGCAGCTCATAAGCGCGACGGCGTGGGATGTTGGGAGCGACAGCATCGTCGATCAGACGTCGAAGGGCCTTTACCAATTCACCGGCCTCCCGAAGTCGGCCTATTACGAGGTGGCAGATGTCACTGCGCGGTCTCTGAATTCGGGGCAGGGCTTGGAGGCGTTTGGCCTAGGAACGACGGTGGTGCAACCGATGGTCCAAACGAGCGAAACCATCAGCCAGTTCTACGGCAAACTTGAGGCCAAGTCGCAAGAACTTAACAATCAATTCGGGGACACGTTGAAGGAGCGTCGGATTCCGAGCATCTGGATTTTGGTTGGCGGCGATGACACGCGTGAGCTTAGTCTCACAGTAGCGAATCTGACCCAGGGTACAGAAAAGAGGATCGACATCGATCGTATGATTGCTGTTCTTGACGCCAGCGACACGACTACGGGGTACCTCGGTGATTGGCGACAGCGGCGCCATCAAATCGCATTCTTGCTACGCCACTTGGATGTTCGGCTGTTCGAGCTCACGCCCAACGTTGCGGTCAGCGCGATCAGAGCTTTCGGAGATGATTCGATACTCGAGAAGCTTCAAAACCGCAAGGAGTCCGCCTCCAATGCGAGTTCGGCAATGCAGTCGGCAAAGTTCTTTCAGTTGCTGGCGGGCACCCCTTCGTCCAATGCCGCGACGATCAGAGCGGCCAGCGAAGGCACCGCCAATGAGTACAGGCGAGTTCAGCAACTCGCGTCGAAGCAGGACAAAGCCCTCAACAAGGCTTTGTCTGCCTGCATCCAAAAGGCATTGCAAGAGGTGGGAGTTGCCGCCGAAGTTACTGCTGAGCAGCGCTCACTCGACACGCGCAGCAATCTTCAGCCCGATGTGATGGTTGATCTTGCGGATGGACGGTTGATCTGTGTTGAACCCACATGGCGCACCACTGGAGTGGGTATCTCAGGCGAGATCAGAGAGCAACAGAGCTCTATGAGCGTTGGCCACATCCAACAGTACCTTCTTGCAAAGGTGCTCGAGTACGTGAAGGACCTCGGCCTGTGAGGCGACCGCCCGGAACCGGGCAAAATCAGCGGGTTACACGCTAGCTACGGAAAAGCCCCTGACCACGACAGTCAGGGGCTTTTATATGTTGGTGCCGGAGAGATGAATCGAACACCCGACCTTCTCATTACGAATGATCGGAACCCAATATTTTGAGGTGTTGATGTTTGTCGATATAATCAATATAAATCAACATCTTACGAGCTACTTACTGGGTGGGAAGCCGGTCCTTGTGTTGATTAAAGTTCGCTTGTTTTTCGAAAACAGTCTTACATCCGCCCTTACATCCTGGCCGATGTAAGACGCTCAAGGGCTCAACAGCATGGCAAAGGTTCCGTTCACCGCTGGCCGGGTATCGGCTTTCAATTGCCCGCCCGAAAAGAAGCAAGCGTTTCTGTGGGACGCCACAGCGCCGGGGCTGGGGCTGCGCACTACGCCTGCCGGGAAGCCCGCCTATGTGTTTCAGAGCGTCTACCAAGGCAAAGACCTGCGCCTCACCATCGGAAGCCCCGCCGCTTGGACTATCCCGCACGCCCAGGCCAAGGCCCGCGAACTGCAACGCCTGATTGACGAAGGCAAAGACCCCCGCGACTTGAAGCGTGAGGCACTGGCCGCATCGGCCGCCAAGCAAGCCGAAGCGACCGCCAAGGCCCTAACGGTGGGCGAGGTGTGGCCTCTGTACCTTGCCAATGGAAAACCCAAGCGCAAAGACGCGTGGAAGCCGGGCTATCGGGCAGATCTTGAAGCGATGGCCGCGCCGGGTGGCCTGGACAAGAAACGCGGCAAGGGTGTCACCCGTCCGGGGCCGCTGTATCCGCTGCTGGCGCTGCCGCTCTCCGATGTGAACGAGGACAGCCTGAAAATCTGGTTCGACAGCGAGGCGGTGAAGGGCAAGCATCAAGCCACTCGAGCTTTGATGATGTTCCGGGGTTTCCTGCGCTGGTGCAGCGCCCGCCCCGAGTACCGCAAGCTCACCGACAGAGACGCTGGCCGCGCGGCCGCCATCGTGGAGAGGCTGCCCAGCAACACCCGCCGAACTGATGCCCTTGAGGCAGCACAGGTGTCCGGATGGTGGGCCGGCGTTGAGCAATTGAGCAACCGCACCGCATCGGTCTACCTGCGCGCCCTGCTGCTGACAGGTGCCCGCCGCGAAGAACTGGCTGCGATGAAGTGGGCAGATGTGGATTTTCAGTGGCGCAAGCTGACCATTGCCGACAAGGTGGAGGACACCCGCACCATCCCCTTGACGCCCCACTTGGCGCAACTGCTGGCGACCTTGCCGCGCATCAATGAATTTGTTTTCGCCAGCACGGGCAAATCGGGCCGCATTGCCGACACCCGCGCCAGTCACGCTAAAGCCCTGCAAAGCGCGTCAATCGATGGCCTGACCATTCACGGGCTGCGCCGTTCCTTTTCGCTGCTGGGGGAGGCTGCCGGCGCGCCCGCTGGTGCCATCGCCCAGGTGATGGGCCATAAGCCCAGCGCGACAGCCGAGGGCTACAGGCCGCGCAGTGTTGATGCCCTTCGGCCTTTTCTCACACTGATTGAGGTGCACACGCTGAAGCTGGCAGGTGTGCAGTTCGACCCCGAGGCAGAACCGGGCAGATTGCATGTGGTAGGTTCGTGACGCAGGGCGCCTTCAAAGGCAGTCGGCTTGCCGAAATCTCAGCGAATGTGTATCATACACACCAATGACCAGCGCTGATCTGATACGCGAAATGCAGCGTGTGGGGTGGCAGCTTGACCGGGTGAACGGTTCGCACCACATCTACAAGCACCCGACCCGCTCCGGCATCGTCGTGGTGCCGCACCCAAAGAAAGACTTGGGGCTCGGTCTGGTCAAGGCCATTCGGCGGCAAGCCGGAATTTGAGAGGTACTCGCCATGCGCTATCCGATCGTCATTGAACCTGGAACCGATGCCACCGCTTGGGGTGTGGTGGTGCCCGACCTACCAGGCTGCTTTTCAGCAGGCGACACTCAGGAAGAGGCCATGATTCAGGCCGAAGATGCCATCACCGGCTGGATTGAAGCAGCCCTTGATGACGGGCAAGCGATTCCGTCGCCATCGCACATCGAAGAACTGCGCGCCATGCACCCCGAATTTGAAGGGTGGACATGGGCATTGGTGAAGGTAGATCCTGCCATGCTGGACGACACGCTGGAGCGCGTGAACATCAGCCTGCCGCGCCGCGTGTTGCACCGCCTGGATGCTCGCGCCAAGAGCACGGGCGAGACCCGCTCAGGCTTCATTGCCCGCATGGCCATTGAAGGCCGGGATCAGGCTGCGCACGCCTGATAGCCATGGTTTTGTCCCGGGATGATTGCGCCAGGCAGCAACTCCATCTTGGAGAAATCTAAATGACGGGCGTTACTCCGAACTACACAGATTGGAGGCTCTTGTCGTCATTGACTGTCCATGAAATTGCGGTATTGATGCATGGCGTTGACCCGCGAGCGCTGGCAGATGTCACCGTTCAAGATCCCGATGACCCAGAGAGCCCATATGGCATTCCCCTCGATACGTCATTGGAAGAACGCGCACTGACTTCGTCCTTGACTACCGGCGACCTCCTGAGCGTACCCTCTGGCGTGCAGAAGCCGTGCACAAGCACCAATGTCTTGGTCTCAAGCCTGATCCCTTGGCTCCGCAAAAATGGTTACTGCGCACTGGTGGATGGCCTTGACACATCCACCCAAGCAACTTTGTTGGCAGCAAGTACCGAGCAAGTAGCAGCTGCCGTCCCTCTAAACCGGGCCAGCATGATTGCGAAGCACAAGGCAATCTGGCCCACCATAGAAGGCGATATCAGTGACGCCAGCTCAAATGGTCTTTCCGTGGCCAAAGCAGGCGCTCGTGGCTGGAACGAGGCGAAAGCATTGGAATGGGCGCGGGCAAAAAACAAGCTGGAAAAGTCCGCTCCTGCAAGCGCGCTTGATCGCGGAATGGGTCGCATGATGAAAAGCGAGGCCAATCAAACTGACTGATCCTCTGATGTTTATCAGGAGTTACTCGGGAGGTTCTCCGGCATTTGTCCGTCGAGAAAAATTACTAAGAATGGGGCTCCATTCAACGCCATTTTGAGCTGTTGTTTTGGAGTCTCAACATGTCAACTTTGCCCTCCGGGCAGTTCCCACCGCTGGAATCTGTCACCCGCCCTACCGTGGAAACTGCCGCCGCGGCCTTCTACCTGAACCGCCGCCCCCAGACATTGCGCTGCTGGGCTGTCTATCAGGACGGCGCCGTGAAACCCCTCCGCATCTCAGGCCGACTTGCATGGCCTGTCAGTGAGCTCAAGCGTGTCACGGGGGTCGCGAAATGATCACCCTACTGAAACACGACACCGGCCCTGTCACCAGCCGCTTTCAGGTGTTGCTCGACGTCCTGCTCAAGGACCTCGAAGACCCTACAGAGGAGATCCATGAACTCTTCGGTGAGGCCGTGGCGCTCGGCCGAAAAGTCGGCTGCATCCAGCGAGCCTTCGCTGGCGACACCCATTTCACTTACTCGCCGGAGCACCGCACACCGGTCGAGTCGCAGCTGCTGGTCGCCCTCTCTGTGCCACCTACTGAGTTCCATGTCGCACTCACCAGCGGAGGATGCCAATCATGAGCAACGTACTCACGCCTGACATCACCCAGGCAAATCACTTCCTGGACTTGCTGGGTGCTGATGACGCATTCACCTTCCAAACCTTTGATGACAACGGTAACCGCAAGGATGGCCGTTTGGCCCGGGTGTTCCACGGAACGCTTGATCAGCACCTGCCGAAACTGTCCCGGCTGCAGCAGCAAGGTGCTGGCGTATTCGTCATGGTCAACGAGGGTGATGGCGTCATTCACGCTGACAGCGCGACTTGTCGCACTACAAAGAATGTCGTAAGTGTCCGCGCCCTGTGGGTCGACCTGGATGGCTCGCCACTGCAACCTGTTCTCGACGCTCACGACCCAGACATCGTCGTGGAAAGCAGCCCCAACCGCTGGCACGCCTATTGGCTGACCAACGACTGCGCGCGGGCTGATTTCAAACTGCGGCAGCAACAAATCGCAGCGAAGTTCAAAGGTGACCCCAAGGTGTGTGACCTCCCCCGCGTGATGCGTTTGCCCGGTTTCTGGCATCAGAAGAGCGAACCTTTCATGACCCGTCTGGTCCAGTTGGAGGCCAAGAAATGAGCAGCAAACTCATGCTGGTCGATTCCATCACGCCGCCACAGCCCAAGGTAACACCTCGCCCTGTTCTCACCATCGTCAACGGGCTCAACCTTGACGCCCAGAAACTGCCAGGCGCCAAACGACGTCAAAAAGGGGTGGGGTCATCGACCAACGGTCAAGCCGCTGCCCGCCATGACGGCCCCATTCCTGAATTCGGCCGAAACAATACGCTGACCAGTCTGGCGGGCAGCATGCGGCGCAAGGGCATGAGTAAAGTGTCCATCGAGGCAGCCTTGCAGTCCGAAAACGCTATCCGGTGTGAACCGCCCCTGGATGCAAGTGAGGTCACTGCGATTGCCGCCAGCATCATGCGTTACCCCGCAGCCAGTCCTGACGACGTCATCCAGTCACTCAACGACACAGGCAACGCCATGCGCTTTGGCGTTCGCCACGTGGGCGAGGTCATCTACGTACCCAACCGTGGCTGGTACGTGTGGGACGGCTTGCGCTGGCGCCGTGACGGTATGGGCAAGGTCATGGAGCTTGCCAAGCAGGTCGCACGCGACATCTTCAAAGAGGCCGATGTGGTCAACGACGACGGCTTGCAAAAACGCGTCCGCCAGCACGCTACTTCCAGCCTGAAAGCTGCCAACCTTGAAGCGGCCCTGAAGCTCGCGCGCAGTCTGCCAGAGCTCGTCGTGGACGTCGACCAGCTTGACAGTCACGACATGTTTTTGGGAGTCGCCAACGGTGTGATTGATCTGCGCACGGGTAAGCTGCAGGAAGCTCAGCGTGATCAACTGATCACACGGCACAGCCTGGTAGTCTTCGATGCCAAAGCCACTTGCCCACAGTTTCTGGCGTTTTTGGACCAAGTCACAGGCGGTGACAAGACGCTGATGCACTACCTGCAGCGCGTTGTCGGTTATGCCCTGACAGGCTTGACAGAAGAGCAATGCCTGTTCTTTCTTTACGGCGGGGGGGCTAACGGTAAGAGCGTTTTTCTCAATGTGGTCAAAGAAGTACTCGGCAGTGATTTGGCTTGTCAAACACCGTCAGAAACGTTGATGGTCAAGAAGTCTGGCGGCACCAACGACATTGCTCGCCTGCAGAACGTGCGTGCCGTGATCGCCAACGAGGTCGAAGACGGTAACTTGCTTGCGGAAGCGCTGGTGAAGCAGATGACGGGTGGCGAACGGCTCTCAGCCCGCTTTCACTACCAGGAGTTTTTTGAGTACATGCCAAAGTTCAAGCTCTTCGTCGCTGGCAACCACAAGCCAGTGATCCGGGGCCGCGACGACGGTATCTGGCGGCGCGTGCGGTTGATCCCTTTCACGGTCACCATACCAAAGGCGCAACAAGACGCTCAATTGCAGATCAAGCTGCGCGCCGAATTGCCAGGCATCCTCAACTGGGCAATCAAAGGCTGCATTGCTTGGCAAAAAAAAGGATTGTCAGAACCGAAAATCATCAGCGATGCGGTAGACGCTTACCGCGAGGAGATGGATGTGATTGGTGCTTGGCAAAAGGACTGCTGCACCGTGGGTCCCCTCCTAGAAACGAAGGCCAGCGAGGCTTATCAGAGCTACAAGCATTGGTGCGAACGAAACGGCTACCGGCCGATGGCCAATGGCAACTTTGGTCGAGACCTGGCTGCCATCTTCAAACGAGTTTCGCGCAAGGATGGCAACTTCTATGTGGGGGTTAAGTGCGGCTGCTGACTGCCACGCGGTGGAGGGTGGTGGAGGTTTAAAACACAAACTCTTCTGTTACACAACACATAGAAAAGTTGTGAATTTACCCTCCACTACCCTCCACCTTTTATCGATGAGGGCGCGCCAGCACACATTGGCTATGGCAACCACCAGCGGTCGGGGAGCAGCTGGGGAACTGCCCCTAAGCGGCTACCTGCAACCGCTCAATGTGCGACAGAAGCTCTTCGTCGCTCATGGCCTCAAACCGCTGGCGCTCAGCCGTGGCGCTCAGTCCAACCTCCACCCGCTTCACCTCCGGCGCGTAGTACCCCAGCATCTTCCCGATCTCCCGCAGGCCGGCAACCATCCCAGCCGGGTTGGACTGCTCCTTGGCCAAATGCACAGCGTCCAGGAGCCCCTGAATCACCCCTTCCCGCGTGATTTGCAGGCGGCTGGCTACCTCTCCACGTCTTTCCGACAAAACCGCCTGCAAGGCAGGTTTTGTCATGTTCTCGTGGGCGATGGATCGGGCGGATCTCTCGCTGTAGCCAGCCCGAACGGCAGCGGCGGTGGCGTTGCCGTCCACCAGAAACTCGTCCACCCAGCGCAATTGCCTGGCGGTCAGGGAGTGGTCTAAATTTCGCATGGTAAAATTATAGCGGTGTGTGCCGTCTTCTGCCTACCGCCAGCAGCTCATTGAAGAGTTGGCCTTCGGGGTGCATTCAGCGCGCAAGCGAAGCCGCCACCCTGCGCCTTGTGTCGCCAAAGCACTTTTCTATTCGTGAGCTCCCCACCCCGTGGAGATCTGATTCGAAATCCTGTGCGTCGAACCCACACCCCTTCCTTGTCATGCAGGCACCCGCCGCCGCGCTCACTACGCACGATCCTTGAATCCTGTCAAACAAATTCCTTTGGAAGGGGCGGTGCCTGTGTGCCCTTTTAGACTCCCCAGATCCCACGCATAGACTACGGAGCAAAAGCAACCATTCAGTTTCAGGGAAGATGATGAAAAAATTTATCCAGATGGGGCAGATTCAACTGTCCGATCTAAGTAATGCTGCGTCTCAAACACATGCGTCAGGGCGACATAATTTGGCTTCGCAAGTCATTTAATCAGACTGCCAGGCCGCCATGTCAAACCCGTTTTTCGATCATCCCATTCTGAATTCTCCGTACGACTGCCCTTCAAGGCATTGGGAGCTCGACGGTGATGGCCAGCCAACCCAGCAGATTCTTGAAACCCGTAGGCGCGCGGAGTTCATCACCCCGATCCCGAAGCCGAAGAAGCGCAAGAAGGCGGTTCAGCAAGGCGAGATGCTGTTTGACGAAGGCTCAAGCTTGTCAACGGCTGAGCAGCAATACGACCCCACCTCCATCATCAACCAGGTGCGTCAGGCCGTCGATACCTGGCGCAGCCTGCCGAACCCCAGCCAATGGCAAGTCACACCGGAAACAGCTCGGTTGTTGCAGCACTGGCGGCATCACAAGTTCAGTGGTGTGCGCCCCTTTTTCTGTCAGGTCGAAGCGGCTGAAACCGCCATCTGGTTGACGGAAGTCGCGCCTCAGTCAAAAGCGGGAAAGTCGCTCCTTGACCACCTGGCCAGCGCCAACAAAGACGCCAACCCTGAATTGATGCGCCTCGCGTTGAAATTGGCCACCGGGGCTGGCAAGACGACTGTCATGGCTATGTTGATTGCGTGGCAGACGATCAACGCCGTGCGCCGCCCCACCAGCAAGCACTTCACCCGTGGTTTTTTGATCTGCGCCCCCGGTCTCACCATCAAAGACCGTCTGCGCGTCCTGCAGCCCAACGATCCCAACAGCTACTACAAAGACCGTGAGCTGCTGCCCAGCGACATGCTCGACGACATGAGCCGCGCCAAGATCGTCATCACCAATTACCACGCGTTCAAGATGCGTGAGCGCATTGAGCTCTCCAAAGGCGGACGCCAACTGCTTCAAGGTCGCACAGGTGATGCCCCTTTCACACAAGAGACAGAGGGCCAGATGCTCCAGCGCGTCATGCCTGACCTGATGGGTATGAAAAACATCATGGTCATCAACGACGAGGCCCACCATTGCTACCGCGAGAAACCCACACCCGAAGATGACGAAGTCCTCAAGGGCGATGAGAAGAAAGAAGCTGACAAGAACAACGAGGCCGCCCGCCTATGGATCTCGGGACTTGAAGCTGTCAACCGCAAGCTGGGTGTCGCCCGTGTCATGGACTTGTCTGCCACGCCTTTCTTCCTTAGTGGCTCCGGCTACGCTGAAGGCACTCTGTTCCCATGGACGATGAGTGACTTTTCGCTGATGGATGCCATCGAATGCGGCATCGTCAAGCTGCCCCGGGTGCCGGTGGCCGAGAACATCACCGGCGACGAGATGCCCGTGTTTCGCAACCTCTGGGAGCACATCCGCAAAGACATGCCCAAGAAGGGCCGAGGCACCGGTGGCGAGCTTGACCCTTTGAAGCTCCCCCTGCGCCTGCAAACTGCGCTGCTGGCTCTCTACGGCCACTACGAAAAGACTTTCAAGCTCTGGGAAGATTACGGGATCAAGGTCCCGCCCTGCTTCATCATCGTTTGCCAGAACACCGCGATCTCCAAACTGGTCTACGACTTTGTGTCTGGCTTCCACCGCAAAAACGAAGACGACACCACCACGCTGGAAAACGGCCGCCTGGCGTTGTTTCGAAACTTCGACGAAACCACCGGCAACCCCCTGCCGCGCCCCAATACCTTGCTGATCGACAGCGAACAACTGGAGGCAGGCGATGCGTTGGACGACAACTTCCGCGGCATGGCCGCTGATGAAATTGCCCAGTTTCGCCGCGAGATCATCGAACGCAGCGGCGACGCGCGATCCGGCGACAACATCACCGACCAGGAGCTGCTGCGCGAAGTGATGAACACCGTGGGCAAAGCCGGGCAACTCGGCGGATCCATCCGCTGCGTGGTTTCGGTCTCCATGCTCACCGAGGGGTGGGATGCCAACACCGTGACCCACGTGCTTGGCATTCGCGCCTTTGGCACGCAGTTGCTGTGTGAGCAGGTCATCGGCCGCGCCCTTCGGCGCCAGTCCTACGAAGTGAATGATGTCGGCTTGTTCAATGTCGAATACGCCGATGTCTTTGGCATCCCCTTCAACTTCACAGCCAAGCCCGTCATTGGCCCGCCCCAGCCTCCGCGCGAAACGGTGCAGGTCAAAGCCATTCGCCCCGAGCGAGATGCCCTTGAGATCACGTTCCCCCGAGTGGAAGGCTACCGTGTGGAGCTGCCTGAAGAGCGCCTGGCAGCCAGCTTCAACGACGAGTCTGTGCTGACCCTAAGCCCCGCGCTGGTGGGGCCATCCATCACCCGCAACTCCGGCATCATCGGTGAAGGTGCCGACATGAGCCTAGAGCATCTGGGTGACATGCGACCGTCCACCCTGCTGTTCCAGCTGACCCAAAGGCTGCTCTATACCAAGTGGCGAGACCCCGGCGAGGCCCCCAAGCTTCACCTCTTTGGGCAACTCAAACGCATCGTCAAAGAGTGGCTCGACGCAGTGGATGACGATGGCAATCCAAGATACCTGGTTTGCAAAGGCGGAACCTATCCCGCTCTGCTGATGTACCAAGAGCTAGCCGACATGGCCTGCAACAAAATCACCGCAGCCATCACCCGGCAGTTCCTAGGCGAGCGCCCTATCAAGGCCTTGCTGGACGCCTACAACCCCACCGGCTCCACCAAGAACGTTCGCTTCAACACCTCCAAGACCAGCCGCTGGGAGACCAGCTCCAAGCACTGCCACCTCAACTGGGTGATTCTGGACAGCGATTGGGAAGCCGAGTTTTGCCGCGTGGCCGAATCGCACCCCAAGGTGTTGGCCTACGCCAAAAACCACAACCTGGGGCTGGAGGTGCCCTACCGGTTTGGCTCCACCATGCGCAAGTACCTGCCCGATTTCATCGTGCTGGTCGATGATGGTCATGGAGCCGAGGACCCTTTGCATCTCGTGGTCGAGATCAAAGGCTACCGAGGTGAGGACGCCATCGAGAAAAAATCCACCATGGACACCTATTGGGTGCCCGGCGTCAACCACCTCGGTACTCAAGGTCGCTGGGCCTTCGCCGAGTTCACCGAGGTGTACCAAATCGAAGCCGACTTCAAAGACAAAGTCGACGCGCAATTCACCCAACTCATTGAGATCGCTGCCAGGAAGGCCGCCACAGGGAACGTTTAAGCATGGCCACCAAAAAACCTACCAAGTCCGCAGCATCCAAATCGGTCGAGACACTCACCCACGACGAAGCCAAGCGTAAAAACATCCCTTCCGTGGAGCAGCAGTCCATTGCCACGCAAGAGCAAACTGCGCCCAAGCAAATACGCTACCCGCGCAATACCGATCTAGACCCCCAGTTGGTCTGGCGCGGCAAAGACGAGCAAGACTGGAGCGACCTTGTCGTCAACGCGCCACCGCTCTACATCCAGGAAAAGGTGCACCCCAAGGCTCTGATTGACGACCTGCTGCGCACCAGCAAAGAGCGCGAGCACGACGAAGGTCAAACCACCGCCGACCTGTTTTCAGACTTCAACGGCATCCCGAAGGGCGCAGACAAGACCGAGTTCTATCAGCACGATCAGAACTGGACCAACCGCATGATCTTGGGCGATAGCCTGCAGGTCATGGCCAGCCTGGCCGAGCGCGAAGGCCTGCGCGGCAAGGTGCAATGCATCTATTTTGACCCGCCCTATGGCATCAAATTCAACAGCAATTTTCAGTGGAGCACCACCAGTCGGGACGTAAAGGACGGCAACGCTGACCACATCACCCGTGAGCCGGAGCAAGTCAAAGCATTTCGGGACACTTGGCGCGATGGCATCCATTCGTACCTGACTTATCTGCGCGACCGGCTAACGGTAGCGCGGGATTTGCTGACGGAATCGGGATCGATCTTTGTGCAGATTGGGGACGAGAATGTGCACCGAGTGCGGGCTGCGATGGATGAGGTGTTTGGTGAAGATCAATTTGTCAGCATGATCACATTCACAAAAACCGAAGGACTTGCGCCAGACTCATTCAGTAACGTAACTGACTTTATAATCTGGTTCTCAAAGAAGAAAAGTTCCCTCAAGTATCGCGATTTAAAAACTCCCAAAAAGCCTGGACAAGCAGGGGCTACCGGATACATCCTTCTCGATCGGAAAGACCGAACAGAATGGCGAGTAGCCACTCAGAATGAAATCAAGATCGGCTCGGTTGATGGTTTCGATTTCTTCGACGACCAGCCACTCATTTCACAAGACGCACCGAATCATAAGCAAGAGCCGTTTTGGTTTAAAGGCAAGCCATACTATCCCGCTGCAGGTAGGCATTGGTCGACAGGACAGGATGTATCAAAACTAATACGTCTTGCAAATGCTGGGAGAATTATTCAACGCGGGGAACGTGTTGAGTGGAAACGCTACATCGACGAAGTAGCTGGTACACCGCTAAACAACGTTTGGTTGGGAATGGGGGATCGCGGATTCACTGGCGACAAAAAAGTCTATGTTGTTCAGACCGCTCCCGAAGTCATTCAACGGTGCATGTTGATGTGCACCGACCCTGGAGACCTCGTCCTCGATCCCACATGCGGGAGCGGCACCACAGCTAACGTCGCCGAGCAGTGGGGCCGCCGGTGGGTCACCATCGACACCTCACGCGTAGCTCTCGCTTTGGCGCGCGCCCGCATCATGGGCGCACGTTATCCGTTCTACCTGTTGGCCGACACGATTGAAGGCCAGATCAAGGAAGGTGAGGTCACCCGCACGGCACCAAGCACCCAGCCGACACAGGGCAATATCCGCCAAGGCTTTGTTTATGAGCGCGTGCCGCACATCACGCTGAAATCCATCGCCAACAACGCCGAGATCGACGTGATCTGGGAAAAGTGGCAAGCCACGCTAGAGCCGCTGCGCGAGAAGCTGAACGCCGCTCGCGGAGTCAGTTGGCAGGAGTGGGAAGTTCCTCGTGAGGCGGAAGATGCCTGGGACAAAGCCACCCAAACGATTTTCCATGCGATCAAAGCAGAACAGATCTTGAAAAAGGATGCGAATCCAGGCAGGACGACAGAGAGCCTACAGGCCATCAATCACAGCTTGAAGCGTGCGTATACGCTGACGACACTGCCCGAGCGTCCGGTGGACCCATGGCCTGAGGAGCAAGCGAAGCTACACGCCGAATGGTGGCAGGCCCGAATTGCCCGTCAAAAAGAGATCGACGCCTCCATCGCCGCCAAAGCCGAAGTTGAATACCTCTTTGACAAGCCTTACGACAACAAGAAGGCCGTGCGCGTGGCAGGGCCCTTCACAGTGGAATCGCTCAGCCCACACCGCATGTTGGGTGTGGACGAAAACGACGAGCTGATCGACCCGCAGACGGCTCAAAAAGAACGAGGCGAGTACGAAGCCAAACAGTCGTTCCCCCAGATGATTCTGGACAACCTCAAGGCCGCGGGTGTGCAACAGGCTCACAAAGCCGACCGAATCACGTTCACCACAATCAACCCATGGCCAGGAAAGGGCGCAGTGTGCGCCGTAGGCCTCTACATGGAAGGCGACGTAGAGAAGCGTGCCGGCATCTTCATCGGCTCCGAATTCGGTACTGTGCAGCGAAGCGATTTGGTTGAGGCTGCTCGCGAGTGCGGCGATGCTGGCTTTGATGTGTTGATTGCTTGCGCCTTTAATTACGAAGCTCACGCCACCGAGTTCTCCAACTTGGGGCGCATCCCCGTGCTCAAGGCGCGCATGAACGCCGACCTGCACATGGCCGAAGACCTGAAGAACACCGGCAAAGGAAACCTGTTCGTGATCTTTGGCGAGCCCGACATCGACATCCTCAACACCAAAGGCAAGAGCCTGAAGGTTGTCACTGCCGGCAAAGAGACCTACCCAGTGGTCGAAGGTGAAAAACTGGTGGTCAAAGTGAATGGTGTGGATGTCTTCAAACCCCAAACAGGCGAGGTGATCAGCGACGGCGCCGACGGCATCGCCTGTTGGTTCATAGACACCGACTACAACGAAGAGAGCTTCTTCGTCCGCCACGCCTACTTTCTGGGCGCCAACGATCCCTACACCGCCCTGAAAACCACACTCAAAGCCGAGATCGACAAAGAAGCTTGGGACACGCTCAATAGCGACACCTCGCGCCCGTTCGACAAACCCAAGTCAGGTCGTATCGCAGTGAAGGTCATCAATCATCTGGGGGATGAGGTCATGAAGGTATTCAAGATATGAAATCTGAACTGGCCTTGTTGCCCACGGTCTTTATCGCTTCCCCGTACTCAAAAGGTGACCCAGTTCTCAATGCACATTTTCAATGCAAGATATTTGACCAACTGCTCACCGAAAAAAGAGTCCTACCGGTCGCGCCACTTTGGACACACTTCCAACACATCGTGTATCCGCGTCCATACCAGGATTGGATTGACTACGACCAAGCGATGCTGCGGCTATACGACTGCTGCCTTCGTCTCAATGCTGAGATCAATGTCAATGGTCTGGACTATAAAGAGTGCGTCTCCTCGGGCGCGGATGCTGAGGTAGCCACCTTTGAAAGACTCGGCAAACCTGTTTTCTACTCCATCCAAGAGCTCTACCAGTGGGTATCCGCAAGGAAATAATAAAATGAATAAAAAGGGGATGGAAAATTCAATTCGAAGCCTGGCCAATCTATATACCGTAGTGATTGCTGCCGCCCTCTCGGTTGCAGTCATCAGCACGATCGATATTAATGCAGGATTAACATCGATCAGCGGCGTCTCTATGCTTTTGTTTGTCGCATTTTTGGCTACGCTATTTCCCTTCTTTCATGGTGCGCTTCGCCACTTGGATGATGTCTATATCGAAAATGAAAATGCCCATGTTAGCCGAAGCGCCCTAATTATCGACTTTGCATTATTATTTATGCATGCATTGGTCTTCTTGGCTCTATCGCAGCTGTTGAAGAAGCCATCTGATTTTGCATGGCTACTCATCGGTGTATTGACTGTCGACGTGGTCTGGGGACTGTTTACTTCTTTTGGCGCATCATCTGGCTCGAAGCTGTCAGCGGAAGCGAAATGGACAATCATAAACTTCGTGTTTATTGTTGTAGTCTTGGCCTATTTGGTCGCCAACGATATATACGTGGGCTCAATGGAGAGCCCAATAAGGCTTGCAGGATTACTTGCTATAGCCGCGTTGGCCCGTTCGGTTATTGATTATTTGTGGTGTCGCGACTTCTATTTTCCGAAATGAGATTTTCAGCGTGCGCATCTCAATCGCTAGCACCCTCACCGAGAGCGTCGCGTGCCTGATCGGCAGCGAGCAAAAGTCCCTCAAGACCACCGCCTTTGATCTGCAACTGAATCCGCCCGATCAGAGCACGAGCCTGCACAGAGTCGAGCAACCAAAAGACAAAACGGCTGGTCTGCGGGCGCAGGCGGCGACACATCGCGTTGGTTGCACAAGCCCATGTCAGATCGCATCGCAGCGAAGGGCATCAATCACCTGGGCAATGAGGTGATGAAGGTTTTTGAGATCTAACTTTTGAGACACACTTAATGATCATCACCCCAGCCGCCTTATCTATTAATCAAATATTTGGGTCCAACAACGAGCAATACGTTATTCCAACCTACCAACGACGGTACTCATGGAAGGATCGCCAGATCTGGGAGCTGATCGATGACATCAAGTTGATCGAGAATGCGGATACGCACCTGCTTGGTAGCATTGTGTGCTTGGCTAGTCATCACACTGCTGGACTCAACAAACTTGAACTCGTAGACGGGCAACAGCGGTTGACCACAGTGTCCATACTGCTCGAGTGCATAAGACAGAGATTACTTGAAAAAGGCGAAGCCGATGAAGCGGCCGAGGTTGCGCGCTTGTTGACTGCAAAGCCTATGGGTGGCAAGCCTGTCCGAAAGGTCTCGTTGGACTCAATTGATTCGGACGAGTTTGATCGATTAGTCCTGAATGACGAGACGAAGGAGTTCAAGAATCTACAGCTGAAATCAGCATTCGAAACGATTCGAAAATGGATTGCTAGCCAGAGCCTAAAAGACCTGGGCATCTTCCTGTATCGACTGCAGAATCAAGCTATCGTTATCAGGCTTGATGTCGGCGAGGCGAAAGACGCCTTTAAATTGTTTGAGACGATCAATAACCGGGGCCTCCGACTCAGCCCCACCGATATCATCAAGAATTTTCTTCTTGGAAACGCTGCCCGTTTCAGCGATGAGTCCTTACAGGCTGCTCGCAAGAGCTGGGCTGCTCTCATACTGAACCTCGACGGTACAAACTCGGATGCATTCTTCCGGTACTACCTGATGTCCTTGGAGCAAACACGCCTCACTGCTGCAAACGTGGTTCCAGTTTTCAAAAAGGTGTTTATGGAGCGGGTGGCAGAGGCCTCTGCCCTTCCTGAAAGGCATCTATACACGGAGGTCGAAGAGTCAGAGGATACAGATGGTGAAGAACTGGTCGACGCCAGGCAAGGTACCGTGGAAATACTCGACTCGACTAAATCCGCGAAGACAACGAAGGTCGAATTCACCACATTTTTGTCGGAGTTGGTTCTCCGGGCCAAGCATTACGGCGAGCTGGTCTTGGTCAAAACAACCGACGAAAAGACGAATCGCCACCTGCGGAACTTGAAGATGATCAAGGCCGTTCAAACGTACGGGTTCTTGATGCACCTTCGCGCAGGAGGCTGCCAGGACAAGGTATTCCTCGAAGTTTTAAGGTTAACGGAGAGCTTCGTCTTGAGGCGCCACATTTGCCGTGAGCGATCAAACGAAACGGAGGCCTTGTTTGCCAGGCTTTGCTCGGTGAACCCTAGGAACCCTGGTGAGGCAACTCGCAAGGCCTACCGAGAGCTATGTCCAAGCGATGAAAAGTTTCGGACTGAGTTTTCAGAGACCAAATTCACAGGCACCGTTATTGACCGAGCGCGGTTCTGCCTTGAGCAAATCGAGCTGTCCAAGCAAGGGCAGTTTGACGAACTGAATGTACTGGGAGCTGCGGAAGTACATGTTGAACACATCATCCCGCAGAAGATCAAGTCCAAGAAGGACAGAGATGAGTTTGGGGACTGGATCACCTACCTTGGAGAAGGTGCCGAAGCTAAACACCCTCAGTATGTGTCGCGCATCGGAAACCTCACCATCTTTTCCGGCCCATTGAACATAGCAGCCTCCAACAATCCCTTTGCAGCAAAGAAAGCAGCCTACAGGAAGTCGGCACTCAAGATCACACAAGATCTGGTGGGCAAGCCCCATTTCAGGTTCATAGAAGTCACCCAGCGTTCTGGGGAGCTTGCAGACCTGGCAGTCGCCATCTGGCCACTGCCATAAATGGGTCAGCAGATGAATTTCCTCATAGCTGAAACCTTTACCGACAGCCTCGCTCGCCTGACCGGCGATGAGCAGAAGGCTGTGAAGACAACCGCATTCGACCTGCAAATGAATCCGGCGCATCCGAGCATGAGCTTGCACCGGATCGAGCAATCCAAAGACAAAAACTTCTGGTCGGCGCGCGCAGGCAGTGACATTCGCCTCATCGTGCACAAGGCACAAAACAGCCTTCTGCTTTGTTATGTGGACCACCACGACGCTGCTTATGACTGGGCGCGCCGTCGCAAGCTCGAAACCCATCCGACGACAGGTGCGGCTCAGTTGGTTGAGGTGCGTGAGACGGTCAAACGGGTGGAGGTGCCAGTCTATGTTCCGACTGAAACGGCCCCAACAGCTTCGCCCCCCAAGTCACCAAAACTGATCTTCACCGACAGGTCAGATCACGAGCTGCTGAGCTACGGTGTGCCCGCCGAATGGCTGGAGGACGTCAAGGCGGCTACTGAAGAGTCGTATCTGGCTTTGGCCGATCACCTGCCCGCAGAAGCTGCTGAAGCATTGTTGGAGCTGGCAACAGGCGGGAAGCCGCGTGTACCGGCCCCGGCCGCCGCACATGCGAATCCGTTTGATCATCCCGATGCGCAGCGCCGCTTCCGGGTGATGAGCAACGTGGCCGAGCTGGAGGCCGCACTCAACTATCCGTGGGAAAAGTGGACAGTTTTTCTGCACCCCGAACAGCGGCAGTGGGTTGAGCGGGAATACACGGGCCCTGCACGCGTTTCAGGCTCAGCAGGCACAGGCAAGACCATCGTGGCGCTGCACCGCGCTGCCTACCTGGCGCGCAGCCAGCCAGAAGCTCGGGTTTTGTTGACTACGTTTTCCGACACGTTGGCCAGTGCTTTGCACACCAAGTTGAAGCGCCTTGTGGCCAGCGAGCCGCGTTTGGCCGAGCGCATTGATGTGTACTCCTTAGAGGCTATTGGTCAGCGTCTCTACAAAGCACAGCATGGCGATCTGACGCTTGCGAGTCGCGCGGCCGTCAAGCGAATGTTCAGCGAGTCTTCCGAGTACGTGAGTGGCCACAAATTCAGTCTGTATTTTTTGCTTACTGAATGGGAGCAGATCGTCGATGCTTGGCAACTGCAGTCGTGGGAGGATTACCGAGATGTCGCGCGCCTGGGGCGCAAGACGCGATTGCCAGAGCCCCAGCGGGCTGTGTTGTGGGCGATTTTTGAGTTGGTCAGGGCAGCACTGGCCAAGGAAAAGCTCATCACGCCAGCCGCTATGTTCACCAACTTGGCAACCAAGCTAAGCGCTAGCAAGAACGCGCCGTATGACTTCGCCGTGGTGGACGAAGCCCAAGACCTGAGCGTGGCTCACATTCGATTCCTGGCCTCCATCGGCCGGAACCGGCCTGACGCGCTATTTTTTGCGGGTGATCTAGGACAGAGGATTTTTCAACAACCTTTTTCCTGGAAATCACTAGGGGTCGATATTCGCGGGCGCTCGCGCACGCTGCGCATCAACTACCGAACATCGCACCAGATTCGCCTGCAGGCGGATCGGTTGCTGGGACCTCAAACCACCGATATTGACGGCAACAGCGATACCCGCAATGACACGGTTTCGGTGTTCAACGGTCCGCCACCGGTGGTCCGTGCTTTGGGTACCGAATCGGACGAGGTCTCTACGGTCGGAGCCTGGCTGGCCGAGCAGGTGCGATCTGGCACGTTGCCTCACGAGCTGGGAGTCTTCGTTCGCTCAGAAGCGCAGTTGAGTCGCGCTCAGGCGGCAGTCGATGCTGCGGGCCTGTCTTTCAAACTGCTTGATCAGCATGTAGAGACCGTCATCGGTCACGTATCCATCATCACCATGCACCTCGCCAAGGGACTGGAGTTTCGGGGCGTAGCAGTGATGGCCTGTGACGACGAGGTGATCCCGTTGCAAGAGCGCATCGAATCTGTCGGAGACGACTCAGATTTGCAAGAGGTCTACGACACCGAACGCCATTTGCTCTATGTTGCCTGCACCCGAGCGCGCGATCATTTGCTGGTGACGGGTATCACGCCGGTGTCCGAGTTTCTCGACGACTTCAGACAGGAGCAGTAAAGAGCCTCGAGGCACTCTGCGACACACTGCAAAACGAATTGGCACCTTAAGCCCTGGGGGGGGCATAAAAATCATGGCAACACTCATACCAGCGCTGAGCAATTGTGCATCTCGTATGACGTCTGGCGAAAATCGGCTGGCGCAGCGGCTTGAAAAGAAGCTTGATTTCTTCATGTGGAGACTCCATCAGTTGGAATTCTTTACTCCCGTCTGGTACGGGATTTCAAAGTGGATTCACTGCGACCTATGCTCAAAGGCTGATGCAAAACCCGTTAAATTGACTCTGAACTCCAAAGCCCAATGCTACTGAAAACGGGGAGACGTCGAAGAACAGCCTGTGAATCGCTCTGCATGTCCTGAAACTCTCAATGGTTCCCAGGGGCGAATCGCGGTCGTTGTATACACTCATCTGCGCATCGCCAATTAGCGAAAGGCCCAGGAAGCCCTTGCACTTAACGTCGTGTGAAGTCCTGTGTTCGTCTGAGTGCAAGTCGAACTAGAGCACGTATCAACAATCTGAAAATGCAGACAAATGAACGAAGCTAAATTGTTGGACTGGTTCGATCAGTCGGCGAAGCCATTCCTGGCGAAGTACGCGCCTGAGCGAATGGCCACGCTCGAGAACGACCACGCGCGCCTGAAGCGACTCATCGGTATGCGAGACTGCGTCACGGTGTGTTTCCTGGGCAACTCAGGTATCGGTAAGAGCACATTACTGAATGCTTTGGCGGCCGGTGCTGAGCAGGTATTGCCCGCCGGAGGCATTGGGCCCCTAACCGCACAGGCAACAGAGGTGCGGCACAGTCCCACACCACTCTTCCGCGTCACCTATCATCAACGCAAACACCTCTGGAAGGTTGCTTTCGCTCTAGAACGTCGGTACGAGAATGAGTTGCGCATCGCGCAACAACGGGCCGAGGCGACGGGGCCGATAGAGTCGCACGGCGCTGATCCGGGTGATCTAAGCACGCTGCTTGATGACACGGATCGAGAGGATGCAGCCGGTAGCGCAGAAGTTCGCGAGCCCAATGCTGACCCCGAAGCGCCCACAAGTGATGCACTCGACCAGATGATCCGGCAAGCCAAGCTGATCGTCACGGGCGATCAGTTCAGCAAAGTTACTTTGCCCTACCTGATCGATGCACTTCGCGTCGCATGCGACGTGAAGACGCGCTGGAACCAAGACATCACCGATGTTGACGCTAAGCGCCTGGCCAGAGTGCGACGCATCTTTCAGCTTTCCAGTGAGCAGCCGCGCTCAAGCGCGGGCAGGCCGGTGCTGCAGCTCTCAAAAGAGAATCGAATCTATGAGCGGCGTCAGGGTGACGACGCCAATGCGTTCATGACGGAGCTCCGTGAGCATGCCGCCGGCTTCTTAGCGCCCTTGATTGAGCGGATCGAGGTGGGCTGGCCGTCCGAGGTCCTGCAATCGGGTGTGGAACTGGTGGATCTACCCGGTGTGGGAATCGCCCAGGACGCCTATCGCGACATCACCAAGCGCTATGTGCGCGAAAAGGCCCGGGCTATTATTCTGGTGGTGGACCGGGCCGGGCCGACTGAGTCCACGCTGGATCTGCTTCGCAGCAGTGGATACTGGGACCGACTGGTTGGTGCAGCAGATGACCCCTCCAGCGATCCATGTACGATGTTGATCGCCGTTACGCGCGTGGATGACGTGGCCTGGACTGCGTGGCAGGGCTGGGACTCGGCGCAAGGCCCCAGACCGAAAAAGCGTGAGGTCTTCACGCAGAAGATCTCCGAGTTCAAGCCGAGGATGCGTTCGCAAATCATCGAGCAGCTGGGGAAGATCGGCGAGTCGAGCAACGCCACTGTGCAGGCGGCTCGTGATCAGGCCAGGGCCAGCATTCTGGACAGTTTGGAGATTCATCCTGTCTCGGCGCCGGAGTACGCCAAGATTCTGAAGGACGATGAGGAAGACGTTCCGATCCTGAAGGATGTGGCGGACACTGGCGTCATTGAGCTCCAGCAGTCACTGGTCAGTTTGGGCAAGTCTGAGCGCCTGCGCAGGGCAGCCCAGTTGCAAGAGGTCAGTAAGCGACTGGGTAACACGCTATTGAGCGAGTTACAGATCATCGACGGGCAGTGGCGCAGCGAGGGGCGCGCCGCGGAGGAAGCGCAACGCCTTGAAGAAGCGCTGCAGAAAATCCTCCAACCCAAGCGCGAGGAGTACGACCGTCGCGTCGGTGCCTTTCGCGAGTTTCTGGACTCGACTGTTCAGGCCAAGATTGAAGCACTAGTGCTGGAAGCGCGGGCTGCTGCTGAGCTCGAAGTTCAGAACTACCTCTACTCGTTGCAGCACGCGCACTGGGCCACGCTTCGCGCCGCAGTTCGGCGAGGTGGCACCTTCTATGGCAGCAGAGCCATCAATCTGCCTGATGACATCAGCAATTACTTTCAGGAGCCCATGGCCGCAGTGTGGGGCCAGAAGCTTTTGCGCGATGTACGCAAGCGCACCAGCAATCTTTCTGCCGACATCGAACAGATCGTGGCAGAGATCTGTGCTTGGGCGAATGAGCATGGTGGTGCTTCGGTCAACCATAAGCTGCTGTTGACGCAGCAGGAACGTGTTGCGGGCATGGCCGAGCAGATGAAGCAGGTCGGCAAGGAAGCAGTGGACGAACTGCGCAACACAGTGAAGTCCAAGATGTCCGAAGCCATTCGTGGGCCGGTCGAGGTGGCCTGCAGGCGGTTTGTCCAGGCGGGCAATGACATCGGTCCGGGTGTGAAGTATCGCGTGCTGGAGCTGTTCAAGAAGCTTGCAGCCACAGCAACCAAGGCAGCACAGGAGCCAGCGATTGCGATCTTGCAGACCAATTTTGCAGCGGTACGTGAAGAGATTCAAACTGCCTTCCGCCAGGGAGGGGATCCTATCCAGACGACGGCCAACCTCATCGTTGAAAAGCACGAGGAACGCTTGAAACGCTCGGATGCCCAGAAGCGCCGGCCCATTTTGGAGGAGCTGGAGTTGGTGTTGGCTGCCTGCCCGGCCAAGCCAGAGATGAATGACACAACCGCGTAGCCTCCCATCCAACAAGGGGCAGAAGACATGCTAGTGGAGTACTGCGGCCAAACGCGCGCCGTCTTGCGCATCGTGGATGACTTCGGCTTCGAGTCCTACGACCTCGTGAGTGTGCCGGCCCGACTGTTGAGCGGGCCAGCCGCGGCCCCCTTGGTTGAATCCAATATCGATCGTCGTCGCGTCAATCAGATCCTGTCGCCTGCACAGCTTGCGGCCGCACGCGCATTGGACGAAGGCGACAACTGGCTAGCGCTGAGCACCCGCAGTCTGGCCCGGCTCTATGCTGCTTTCTTGGTGGCTGAAGACCCGCAGCGCCGGTTGGATGCGCGCAAGGCCGCCACGCTGATGCACCAGGTCAGTCTGGTCCAGCACATCCTCGAGCGCCCTGATTTGCGCAAGGTGTTGATCGGCGATGAAGTCGGCCTGGGGAAGACCATCGAAGCCGGCCTGTTGATGCGTCGGTTGATCGACCGCAACCCTGCGACGCGCATCCTGTACCTGGCGCCCGCTCGGCTGGTGCGAAACGTGGTGAATGAGTTGCGCGACAAGTTAGAGATCAATGCACGCGCCTGGGTAGCCGGCGCGTTAAGTGACGCACGTTTGGACGCCGACAACGTGGTCGTCGCCAGTATCCACAAGGCGGTCTTCGGCCCCAACCTCGACAAGGTGGCGGCCAGCGGACCGTGGGACGTGCTCATCGTTGACGAGTGCCACCACCTCTCTGACTGGGATCCCGACGGCGGTAAGCCCAACCAGTCATTCAAGCTGGTGTCGCAGATAGCCAAGGCCATGCCCAGCACCGGTCGCCTAGTGCTTATGAGCGGTACGCCGCACCAGGGAAACGAAGCGCGTTTCAAAAATATCCTGCGTCTATTGTCTGACGACGGCAAGAGTGTTGCGGGCGCCGCGGGTCGGGTGATTTTCCGGACCAAGGACCGCGTGCGTGACTGGCGTGGTGCGCCGCTCTTCCCGGCACGCGAGATCTGCCAACCGACACTCGTGAGCCTGGGCCAGGCCTACGAGCGCTGGTACCTGGGCATTGGCACCCTTTACGACGCGGAAGGCCCCACCGGCGTCAAGGCGCGTGCAGCGGGTTGGGCCAAGGGGCAGGCGCTTCAATGGGCGGCCTCCAGTGTGCAAGCCGGCATTGGCTTCTTGGTTCGACTGGCCATGCGCCGCTTGGGCTGGTCCCTGGGTCACCCGTCACTCACGCGAGCCATTGCTGCACTGCGCCCCTACCGTGGCGGGTCGGACAATGAGCCGCTGGAGCAGCTTTTTGAACGGCTGTCCCGACAGGTGGGCCATCGGGTCATCGAAGAGGATGCGCTGGAAGACGAAGAGGTCGATGAGGAGGAATGGAAACCCAACGCTCAGCAGCTAGCCAGCTTGCTAGATGAAGGTGTCCGCCTGGTCGGCACTGATGTCGCTCACGCCAAATGGGATGCCGTCTGCCGATTGATCGACGCAGCCAGTGATGAGAAGGTGGTGCTGTTCGCTCAGCCGGTCGAGACAGTGACCGTGGTTGCTGGGATCCTGGAAAAGAGATACGGCCAGAAGCCTGCGCTGATCATCGGCAACCAGTCAGATGAAGATCGACTGGCCGAGGTTGCCCGCTTCCAGTCCGACGACGGACCTCGCTTTCTGGTGTCGTCCCGCGCGGGTGGTGAGGGCTTGAATATGCAGCGCGCGCGCCGCCTCATCCACCTGGACGTGCCCTGGAACCCGATGGATATGGAACAGCGTATCGGTCGTATCCATCGGTTCGGTTCGCGCAAGACCGTGATCGTTGATACCGTCGTGGCAAAAGGTAGCCGTGAGGTGGACATGTACCGCGTCGCACGCGACAAGCTCGCACTCATCTCGCAGCACCTGGACCCCGACCAGTTCGAGTCCCTCTTCAGCCGAGTCATGTCGCTGGTGCCTCCGAAGGAACTGGAGACCGTTCTCAGCGATGTCACAGGCACCGTGGGCTTGGATGACCCCGCCATCCAGCAAATCGGCCGGCTGGTCACCGAGGGCTTCCGCTCCTGGAACTCATTCGACGAGGCCTATCGCAAGCAGGCGGAACAGATTCGCGCCACCGAGCCGGGTGAAGCCCATTGGGCGGATCTTGGTCACTTCCTCGTCAAGCACTGCGGCGCAGACGATGGCGAGGCCGCCACGTTCGGAACCTTCACGTTCCAGGACAACGAGATCGTTGCCG
Source organism: Hydrogenophaga sp. IBVHS1 (assembly GCF_002127265.1). Taxonomy (GTDB): domain Bacteria; phylum Pseudomonadota; class Gammaproteobacteria; order Burkholderiales; family Burkholderiaceae_C; genus Hydrogenophaga. The sequence goes on from NZ_NFUU01000001.1 coordinate 808,144, forward strand.
TGGAAGAAGCGGTCCCGACCATTCGCTTCGCGGGGCGCACCTTTGCCTGTGGAGACACCGGTGGCTTGCGCGCGGTGGCTGCCGACGGCTCGGACGTGCTGCAGCTCGGCCTGAACCTGGACGTGGTGAAGGCTGTACTGGGGCTGCCCTTTGGGTCGTCACGAAAGGTAGGCCTAGCTTTCCTGAATCGGCCTGCCGGGCTGGAGTTCCTAGGGCCTGAAACCGAGGGTGCCGTTATCCTGGCATTCCTGCGCCAAAGACTGGAGCAAGAGCGCGGGGTCTGGGCCGAGCGTGGCCTCACCTTGCACTGCTTCGTCCTTGCGCAGACCGGTGAGCCTGTGGAACTGACTGGGGTACTGCGTGCCGCCGTCATCAGAGCCTGCCAGAACGTTCCGCGCATCAAGGATGGAACTGCCGTGTCCCTCCGCGCTGACTTGGCCGCTGTGGAAGACAGCTTGCTTCGAAACTTGAAGCGCCCGACCGAAGAGCAGATGGCCGCTGGGTTGCGCTACGCCGTGTGGCCCTTGGCCTCGCTGATCCTGGTACCTTGACGAGCTGCGTTCTTGAACCTTCTGCGGAGACGGCCTCACTGCCTCACGATTGAATTGGTCTGTGAAGCTCCTTCGGGTTCTTGTCATGCCAATTGACCTTGCCATCGTTTGGTGTAATTCTTAGCCCACCTTCTACGCGGCCTTTTTTGCGCTGTGCTTGGTACCCGCGTTGCTCGAACTGAATCGGGCTGATGTAGCCCAGCGAGGAATGCAACCTCCGGTGATTGTAGAAAGCCACCCAGTCCATCACTACCCGCATGGCTCACTCTGCCACCTGACCTCGAGTGAGTTCGTCAGAAAGAGGTCAGATCAACAGCTGCAAAGTTGCCGAACTCCAGTTTAGAAGTGACCGGGTATGGGGGAGACGTCAGAGCTTTGCGTCCAATGCCACGGCGGGGATGGTCTGCCAGTGGACAAGCACTTAAGCGAGAGGTCAAGTATCAGCGCCCAAGTGTTCACGCGGCCCGATGCGGTGCAAAGTGTATTCAGGCTTGAATGGTTTGAGCTGTATGACATTTATCAGCCAGACCGTAAGCTGTTGCGGCATGACGGGAGCCATGAGACGGAAATTGCTCTGCTGCCCCACGATCTCAATAAATCCTCGGTCCTCTTTTAGATAAGCCGTCAACTGGCGGACCTGAGGCAAAGGATCATCTCCTCGCTCGGTCAGGACCTGGAACATCTGCACCCGTTCAGCTCTGATGAGAACAGGAGAACGGGACAAGTTCAGAAGCTCAAAAACCTGGGGGAACCTGGCGAAGAGCTCACTCACAACAACCGGCAGGCGTTTCTCAACGAGCATCCGCAGGAATTCAAGGGCGTAGGTCAGAAGCTCTGAGCCGTAGCGCTTATTCACTGCGTAACGAATCGCAGTGGGCTTCGCTGGGGATAGATAGGTCTGACCGTGCTGGAAGTTGAAACCCTGGCTGCTTGTGAACTGCTCTGCCATCAAGCCGAAGGTTCCGCGATGGTTGAGGTAGGTATCAGTTTCTGAGAGATGTTCATCGATCAGAGGCATGATCAGCTTGATGAACTCAATGATCTCGAGCTCAAGAAGCGGGTTCTTCGCACCGAGTCCGCCTGCCTGAATGTCGTTCAGAAACAGTGTGGAAGTGCCATGAAAAAGAGGGAATGGGAGTTCTGAAAGTGCGATCTGCATCTGGCAAACCCTGTTAGCTCGAATTGGTATTGATACCCTGCGCGTAGCGGCGTGCCAGCCTGAGCGAGTTGCTAGGACTCATTTCTCCAAAAGAGCCTTGTCGGTTGCCTCAACAAGAGACTTGAGGAAACGGATAGCCTTTTCAAGCTCGTCGCGTTTGACCAGGTGCGGCATGTTCGGGGCGCTTGCAGCCTGGGGCTTGGATCTGTGCACAGCATCCCCTCGTTTGGAGATGAGCTCGTCCAGTGTCTTCTTGGCTTTCGCGCTATCGTAGTTCGGCCACTCCCATCTAGCCGTGACGTCAGTCTCAAGAAAGTCATGAAACAGTTTTCTGGTCTTTTCAGCGGTGGGATTGTGAAAACGCTTCAGTTCGTCCTCAAGCCGACCTGCCACAAATTTCCCGACGTAGCTGCCATTAACGACTCGCAAGCGTTGGGCAACTTCCTCACGGACGCGGTCTTCGACGTAGGTCTCCCACGCAGTTAATGCCATGACCAGGCTGGCACGCTTGAGCACTTCAGCATTGGCAGGTGGCGGCTTGCTCATTGCATCAAAATGCTCGAGCAGATCCTCTGCGTCCTTGATCGAGCCTTCGAAGGAGTTGAGTGCTTTCGACATGCGGGATGAGTTTTAGGGTTCCAGCCAAGCTGGCGGCAGGTGCAAAGATGCCCAACGGGATCTGGAGAAAATGTACTGCATCACGTCGGAGCAAGATTGCCTGCTGCTGCTCCGCTACAGCGACGCGAGGCTTCATAGCTCGCGTACATGCTTCGCGAGCCGTTCCACGAAAATGCGTAATTCTGACAATTGAACGGTGGCTTTGAAGCCGCTCTTGTCATGGAAATGAAAAGCGACCACCTCTCCATCCTCTGGCTCAGGCCTGAATCGGAAGTGGGCGACCGAATTCCGTAGGCGCCACACCAGCCCGCGCAGGTTGTGGGGGTCTTCGTCCTCTCGATCGGCTCGCCCAAAGGCGGTTATGGCAGATGGCGATATTCCCCAGCTAGCGAGGTCTTCGATTGGTTTCTTCGGGATCGAAGCTAGACACGATTCCTTCGGGACGATGAGCAAGCCCAGAAGGCAGTTGAGCAGCAGGGTTGCGTCATGCGGACCGGTGTATTCCTGCACGAGCTGCAGGCTGCGATCGATGAACGCACGGTCAAAATTTGAATTGAAACTCATGATCGGGAGGTGCACGTTGTGATGCCTGAAGTTATACATCCAGCAGGAGCTTTGAGATAAGCTGCGCTTCGCCGGAAGCCCTAATCATTTCATGTTCCTGAACGCGTCGATAGATCATGAACTTGCTGCTATGAGGCCTTCAAAAAGTGCCTGCTTCGATTCGTGACTTTCAATCTGCGAGGTAATCTAGCGTTGGCGCTCAACGTCCTTAGGAGATGCGAACTTCTCCTGGTGAAATTTTTTTTGAAATTTTTCCATACGCAGAACGCTACGCACCTTCAGGTGGGTCCCTCCCACCGGGGTCAATCAAAGACACCCTCACTTCGGATTTCACATTCGCTCATCTGCAAAAGGAGTCTCTTTCCCCCTGGGGAAACTACGTCTCCAAAACACATGAATTCACTTGCCAGCAAGCTGGCAAGCACTCTGGGTTTCATGAGACAGCTTTCAAGCTGACTCCGTAACAGGGCAGATCCCTCTGCCTTGCCATCAACCCAATGGAGTTCATCATGTTTGTAACCGGAGCGGCCATCTTCCTCGGCCTCGTTCTCATCTTTATCAAGCTGCCTAGACGCACCATGCTGCGCCTGTTGGCCCACGACGTCGCCTTGGACATTGGCGTCACCATCGTCACCCTGCTCGTTCACTGGGGCACCTTCAGCGGCATCATGGCCGCCACCGTGGCCGGTCTCATGACCAGCCTGGGCAGCACCTTCGCCAAGCGCGCCTTTGGACACATCAAAGGTAACTCCTACTATCCCGGCTACTTCAGCCTGAAGGTCTGAGGAGGCCGTATGAACGAACGCAAACGTGTCTTCATCCGGACCACGGCTGCTTTGGCGTGCGACATCTCCATCGGACTGCTGTTCGCCAGCGTCTGCGTGTGGATCATCAATGTCGCTGCACTGGGCATCTTCCTGATCTTCCTACTCTGGCTCATCGCTGCCATGGCGGCGCTCGCAGCCAGCGAGTACCTGATCCATCCGACCGTCGCCTTCCTGCTCTCCGAACGCAAGCTCGAAGAGGCGCTGCGCCGTACCCACGGCCTGACAGGCGTCTTCATCCAGTTCGGCTCACGCGCGGCCGAGAAGCTGGCGCAGGCAGCGACCTGCAGGGTTGCGACCCATTTCTCGCCCTGGCTCAAGCGCTGGACCTGAAGCCGTCACCAACCCGTCTTTCAGCCCTCAAACCCCCACCCCCTGAAGCCCCGTGTGTTCACTCACCGGGGCTTCTTTCATTTCTGGAGCTTCACCATGTCCGTCACTCACCAAGACCTCTATACCGAGGTCACCAACACCATCATTGCCGCGATGGAAGCCGGGACCCCTCCCTGGGTCTGTCCCTGGGATCAAACTCACGGCAGCGCTACTCCTGCCAATCTCACCACCGGACGCCCCTACCGAGGCATCAACGTCCTATTGCTCAACCTGCAACAACTCGCACGTGGCTATCCCAGCAACCGCTGGCTTACGTTTCAGCAGGCCTCGAGCGCTGGTTCCCGTATTCGCCGTGGCGAGTCCGGCACCCGCATCGTGTTCTTCAAGATGTTGGAGCGCGATGACGACGTTTCCGCCAAGCCCACTCCGAGCCAGTCGAGCAAGGTGATCCCGCTCTTGCGGTCGTTCACCGTGTTCAATGCGGCCCAGGCCGACGACCTGCCCGAGCGACTCACGGCGCCCTTGCCCCTGTCCGCAGACTGGAAGCCTATCGCGCAGGCCGATGACGTGATCAAGGCCTCGGGCGCCCACATCCAGCATGGCGGGGACAGGGCCTTCTACAGCCTTGGCCTGGACCTGATCCAGATGCCGCCCCAACAGGCCTTTGACGCACCAGCCAGCTACTACAGCACCGCATTGCACGAGCTGACCCATTGGACAGGCCACGCCAGCCGCTGCAACCGAATGCTGTCTTCGCGTCAGCACATCGAAGCCTATGCGTTCGAAGAACTCGTGGCCGAGATGGGTTCGGCCTTCCTCAACGCCCGCTGTGGCTTGCCCGGTGCACTGCACCACGCCAGCTACATCAACGAATGGCTGCAAGCCCTTCGCAACGACCGTCGGCTCGTCTTCTCTGCAGCCTCCATGGCGCAGAAGGCGGTGGACTTCCTGATGCCAGAAGAGCGTGCCCTTGCCGCTCAGGCGGAGGTGTCCGCATGAGCCGCGCACCCATCGTCGAAGAGGCTTTGCGGCATCTCGCCTGCGAGGTGCGCCTGGCCGATGCGCTGGTATCACCCGCTGCCGTGCGCGACTACCTGCAGCTCACGCTGGCCGAGCGAGCGCACGAGGTGTTTGCGGTCATGTTCCTGGATGCTCAGAACCGCGTGATTGCCACCGAGGAGATGTTTCGGGGCACGCTCACACAGACCTCGGTGTATCCAAGAGAAGTGGTCATCGAGGCCTTGGCCCACAACGCGGCGGCGGTGATCCTTTGTCACAACCACCCCAGTGGTGCCGCTGCACCCTCGCGCGCCGATGAGCTGCTGACCCAGACGCTCAAGTCGGCGCTGGCGCTGGTGGACGTGCGGGTGTTGGACCACTTCATCGTGACCCGCTCCCACGTCACCAGCATGGCTGAGCTGGGGCTGGTCTGACCGCACCACCACTCTCGTATCTACGTTCCCCCTCCCGCCCAGCGAGCTCCGGTTCACTGGGCATTTTTTATCCCAATGGAGTTCACATGACCGACACCATCAACCATTTCGCACGGCTCAACGTCATCAATGTCAACGAGCACCTTGAGAAGAAGGGCGGTTTCAGCTACCTCTCATGGCCCTATGCCGTGGCCCAACTGCGCACAGCTGACGCCACCGCCACTTGGGAGGTGCAGCGCTTTCACGGCCTGCCCTACCTGGCCACCGAGGCAGGCGTGTTCGTCGAGGTCGCCGTGACGGTGCAGGGCGTGCGGCTGAGCCAGATTCACCCGGTTCTTGATGGACGTAACCGTCCGTTGCAGGCTCCCACAGCGTTCGACATCAACACCAGTCTGCAGCGCTGCCTGGTCAAGGCGATCGCATTGCATGGCCTGGGGCTCTACATCTACGCGGGTGAGGACCTGCCACAGGCTGTCATGCCTGAAGACTTCGCACCGATACCCCATCCGTCTTCTTCTGCTGCTGCAGCAACTCACGCTGCGGCCAACGACGAATCGGTTGTAGAGCCCGACGGAGCACCACAGCCTGCGCCCCGCGGGCACAAGGGCAATCCGGCGGCGCCGGCCTGCATCACCAAGGCGCAGCAGGCGCAAATCCACAAGCTGGCCATCGAGGTGGGCGTCGAACTCGCGCGGGTGTTGTCGTACTTCGGGGTGCAGTCACTGGCTGCGATCCCCGCGACCGACTTCCTGCGGGTTGTGCGCTCACTGGAGAAGCGCCGAGCCGCTTGATCACCTTGCCGGCTCCGTGCAGTGGGTCTGTGCGGGCCAGCTAACCAACCCGTGTTTATTCATCGGCCCTGCGGGGCAAATCTTCACCACCTCACTCAAGGAATCCAACATGAACACCAACACCTTCGTTTCCCCCACCTTCATCAACCTGCCCCAGGGCAGCCCCGAGTGGCTGGCCTACCGCCTGGCCAAACGCAACGCGTCCGAGTCCGCAGCGGTGCTGGGGCTCAGCCCCTGGATGACGCCCTACCAACTCTGGCTTATAAAAACAGGCCGGCACCAATCGGTCGCGACGGCTGCCATGCAGCGTGGTACCGACCTCGAGCCTCTGGCACGCCGTGTTTACGAGGAACAAACCGGCCTGGTCATGCAGCCGCTGGTGCTGGAAGCCGAGGCATAAAAGTGCAAGCCTCGATGGCATGACGTTGGAAGGTGACCTGGTACTTGAGATCAAGTGCCCATAGCGGGGGACTCGATCCGAGCTCTGGCAGGCAGTGGCGTCTGGCGAGGTACCCGAGCACTATCAGGTGCAGATCCAGCATCAGCTCATGGTGAGCGGCGCACTGACGGCGCACCTGTGGGTGTTTGATGGCGAGCGCGGGCTGCTGCACAGCACGGAGCGCGATGAGATGCTGATGGAGCGCATCCAGGCTGCGTGGGATAGTTTCCAGCGCTACCTCGATGACGACACACCACCCGCACTGAGCGAGGCCGACGCAGTGGTCCGTACAGACTTAGCCTGGGTTGAGGCAGCGCGGGCCTATGCCGTGGTCAAGCGTGAGGCGGACGCGTTGGCCGAGCGGCTGGAGGCAGCGCGGCAGTCGCTGGTCGCGCTGGCGCAACATCCACGAGAGCAGGGAGCTGGCGTGGCCGTGACACGGTTTTGGAAGCAGGGGAGCGTGGACTACAAGATAGTGCCGGTTCTGCAAGGATTCGACCTGAACGCATACCGAGGCAAGGCCAAGCAGGAGGTGAGGGTGACCACCATTCTGTAAATACTCTTACATCCGCCCTTACATCGAATCTTAAATGAAGAAGCCCGCTATCTTTTGAATAGCGGGCTTTCTAGTATCTACGTGGTGCCGGAGAGATGAATCGAACACCCGACCTTCTCATTACGAATGAGCTGCTCTACCGACTGAGCTACACCGGCAACGCCCGCGATTATAGCCCGGTGTGGTAGCTGGTCACCCGGTCGACCTCGTTCTTCGAGCCCAGGATGACGCTCACTCGCTCGTGCAGCTTGCCGGGCTTGATGTCCAGAATTCGCTCTTTGCCGTTGGTGGCGGCGCCGCCGGCTTGTTCCACCAGCCAGCCCATGGGGTTGGCTTCGTACATCAGGCGCAGCTTGCCGGGCTTGTTGGGTTCGCGCTTGTCCCACGGGTACATGAAGATGCCGCCGCGCGTGAGGATGCGGTGCACGTCGGCCACCATGCTGGCGATCCAGCGCATGTTGAAGTCTTTGCCGCGCGGGCCTTCCTTGCCGGCCAGGCATTCGTCCACGTAGCGCTTCACCGGTTCGTCCCAGTGGCGCATGTTGCTCATGTTGATGGCGAATTCCTTGGTGTCGGGCGGAATCTGCAGGTTTTCCTTGGTGAGCACGAAGGAGCCTTGCTCGCGGTCGAGCGTGAACATGGCCACGCCGTCGCCCACGGTGAGCACCAGCGTGGTCTGCGGGCCATACACGCAGTAGCCGGCGGCCACCTGCTGGGCGCCGGGTTGCAGAAAGTCCTGCTCGCTCACGCCGGCGCTGCCTTCGGGCTTCTTGAGCACGCTGAAGATGGTGCCGATGCTCACGTTCACATCGATATTGCTGGAGCCATCGAGCGGGTCGAACAGCAGCAGGTATTCGCCCTGCGGGTAGCGGTTGGGCACCACGTAGATGCTGTCCATTTCCTCGCTGGCCATGGCCGCCAGGTGGCCGCCCCATTCGTTGGCTTCAATCAGCACTTCGTTGGCAATGATGTCGAGCTGCTTTTGCACCTCGCCCTGCACGTTCTCGGTGCTGGCCACGCCGAGAACGCCGCCCAGGTCGCCCTTGTTCACGGCCTGGCTGATGCTTTTGCAAGCCCGTGCCACCACTTCAAGAAGCAGGCGGAGTTGCGAGGGAATGTGGCCGTCGACGCGCTGTTGTTCGACGAGGTAGCGGGTGAGGGAGATGCGTTTGGACATGGGGGCTTTCGATCAGTCGGCGAGTGCTCGGGTGACGACTTCGCGCAGGTCATTGCTCAGGTCGGGCTTGGCGGCCACTCGGGCGATGGCTTCGCGGGCGGCGCTGCGGTAGGGCTCGGCCAGTTTCCTCCAGCGGTCGAGGGCGCGGGCGAGGCGGGCGGCCACCTGGGGATTGAAGGCGTCGAGCTCGACCACGCGATCGCTCCAGAAGCGGTAGCCTGCGGCGTCGGCGCGGTGGAAGGCGCCGGGGTTGGCGCTGCAGTAGCTGAAAATCACGCTGCGTGCGCGGTTCGGGTTCTTCAGGTTGAAATCGGGGTGGCTCATCAGCTGGCGCACGGCGGGCAACACGTTGCCACCGTGGTCGCTGGCGCCGGCCTGCAGGGCAAACCACTTGTCGATGACCAGTGCCTCGTGCTTGAAGAGCGCATGGAAGTGCTCCAGCGCTTGTCTGGCGAGCGCATGCTCACTCGCCACCAGCGCGGTGAGGGCGTTGAACCGGTCGGTCATGTTGCCGGCGCTCTGGAAGTGTTGCCAGGCTTTCTCGGGCCAGGCCAGGCGGGTGTCGTCGCGGGCGGCCAGGCACAGCATGATGAGTGCAAGGCCGGCGAGCGCACGGCGCCCGGTGCTGCGCGGATCGGGGCGGTAGGAGCCGTTGTCCTTGTGGGCCTCAAATGCCCACACCCAGTCGTCCTGCAATGCGGTGGCGAGTTGGGCGCGCATGGCTTCGCGCACGGCGTGCACGCGCTGCGGGTCCACCTCGGCCAGCTGCTCGGCGATGTAGGTCTCGCTGGGCAGGGTGAGCACCAGTTCCTTGAAGGCGGCATCCAGACCGGGGTGGCGCAGCACTTCGCGCATGGCGCCCAGAAACGCGCCGTCCAGCGGCTCCTGGGACACCGGGCCCTCGGCCAGAATGGCCTTGAGCGCACGGCGCAACGCCAGGCGCTGGCCGGCTTCCCAGCGGTTGAAGGGGTCGGTGTCGTGCGCCAGCAGCGTCATGAGCTGGGCGTCGGTGTAGTGGCAGTCCAGCACCACGGGTGCTGAAAACCCGCGCATGAGCGAAGGCACGGGCTCGGTGTCCAGGTTCACGAAGGTGAAGCTTTCGCTGGCCTGGGTCAGCACAAATGTGCGGCTGCCGCTCTCTGGCTGGTTCCAGTGGGCCAGTTGCAGTGGCAGTTCGGCACCCTGGGCATCGAGCAGGCCGAGCGAGACCGGGATCACGAAGGGCTCCTTGGTGATCTGGCCCGGCGTGGGTTGGCAGGTCTGGCTCATCGTGAGCGTGTAGCTGCGAGCTGCCGCATCAAAGTGGCCCTCGGCCTGCACACGGGGCGTGCCGGCCTGGCTGTACCAGCGCTTGAACTGCGGCAGAAGGCGGGCGAGCTCGGAGTCCGGGTTGGCGTCGGCGATGGCCTGGGCGAAGTCGTCGCAAGTCACGGCCTGACCATCGTGGCGCTCGAAGTAGAGCTTCATGCCCTTGGCGAAGCCCGCCCGGCTCGTCAGGGTCTGCATCATGCGCACGACCTCGGCACCTTTTTCGTAGACGGTGACGGTGTAGAAGTTGTTGATTTCGGCGTAGCTGTCGGGCCGCACCGGGTGGGCCATGGGGCCGGCGTCTTCGGGGAACTGCGCGGTGCGCAGCACGCGCACGTCTTCAATGCGCTTGACCGCGCGCGCCGAGGGTTCGGCGCACAGGTCCATGCTGAACTCCTGGTCGCGGAACACGGTGAGGCCTTCCTTCAGGCTCAGCTGGAACCAGTCGCGGCAGGTGACGCGGTTGCCGGTCCAGTTGTGAAAGTACTCGTGGCCCACCACCGATTCGATGTTGGCGAAGTCGGTGTCGGTGGCGGTGGCGCTGTTGGCCAGCACGTACTTGGTGTTGAAGATGTTGAGGCCCTTGTTCTCCATCGCGCCCATGTTGAAGTCGGCGGTGGCCACAATCATGAAGCGCTCCAGATCGAGCGGCAGGCCAAAGCGGGCTTCGTCCCAGGCCACGCTGGCGATCAGCGAGTTCATGGCGTGCTCGGTTTTGTCCATGTCACCGGGGCGCACATACACCTGCAGCAGGTGGTTGCCACCGCTGCGCGCGGTAATGCGCTGTTCACGCGCCACCAGTTGGCCAGCGACCAACGCGAACAAGTAGCACGGCTTCTTGTGCGGATCGACCCATTTGGCAAAGTGGCGGCCATCGGGCAACGCGCCTTCTTCCACCAGGTTGCCGTTGGAGAGCAGCACCGGGTACTTGTTCTTGTCGGCGCGCAGCGTCACCGTGTAGCTGGCCATCACGTCCGGGCGGTCCAGGAAGTAGGTGATGCGCCGAAAACCTTCGGCTTCGCACTGCGTGAAGAACGTGCCCTGGCTCACGTACAGGCCCATCAGCTGCGTGTTCTTCTCGGGCGCGCAGGTGGTGAAGATCTCCAGATCGAACGGTTCAGGTCCCTCGGGCAGGCTCTCCAGCACGAGCTGCACGCCTTCGATCTTGAACGAGCAACCCGCGCCGTTGACCAGCACCCGTGCCAGGTTCAGGTCTTCACCATCGAGCCGCAGCGGCCGGGCCGGCACGTCCAGATTGCGGCGCAGGCGCATCTTGTTGAGCACGCGCGTCTTGGTCGGGTCCAGATCGAAGCAGAGGTCGACCGTTTCGATCCAGTAGGCCGGCGCTGTGTAGTCTTCGCGGCGAACCACGGTGGTGGGGCCTTCACGCAATGAACTCATGCCTAAACCCCTTGTTTGAGGGAAGCTTCAATAAAGGGATCGAGATCACCGTCCAGCACCTTCTGCGTGGCGGAGATCTCGACGTTGGTGCGGAGATCCTTGATGCGGCTGTTGTCCAGCACATACGACCGGATCTGGTGACCCCAGCCCACATCGGTCTTGGTGTCTTCCAGTTTCTGCTGCTCTTCCTGCTGCTTGCGGAGTTCGTGGTCGTACAGGCGCGAACGCAGGCGCTTCCACGCCACGTCGCGGTTGCTGTGCTGGCTGCGGCCGTCCTGGCACTGCACCACGATGCCGGTGGGAATGTGCGTCAGGCGCACGGCGGAGTCGGTCTTGTTGATGTGCTGGCCGCCCGCACCGCTGGCGCGGTAAGTGTCGGTGCGCACATCGGCCGGGTTGATGTTGATCTCGATCGAATCGTCCACCTCGGGGTACACGAAGATCGACGCGAAGGACGTGTGGCGACCACCGGAAGAATCGAAGGGGCTCTTGCGCACCAGGCGGTGCACGCCGGTTTCGGTGCGCAGCAGGCCAAACGCGTATTCACCTTCCACCTTGATGGTGGCGCTCTTGATGCCGGCGGTGTCGCCCGCTGTTTCGTCTTCCAGGGTGGTCTTGAAGCCCTTGCGCTCGGCATAGCGCAGGTACTGGCGCAGCAGCATGCTGGCCCAGTCGCAGGCTTCGGTGCCACCGGCGCCCGCCTGAATATCCACAAAGCAGTTTAGCGGATCGGCCGGGTTGTTGAACATGCGGCGGAATTCGAGCTTTTCCACCTCGGCCGCCAGCTTGGCCGCTTCGCCTTCAATGGTGAGCAGGCCGGCATCGTCGCCGTCTTCGCTCGACATCTCGAACAGCTCGGTGTTGTCGGAGAGCTCCCCGGTGAGCCGGTCCAGCACCAGCACCACATCTTCCAGCGACTTCTTTTCACGGCCCAGGTCCTGGGCGCGTTTGGGGTCGTTCCAGACGGTGGGGTCTTCCAGCGCGGACTCGACCTCTTTCAGCTTCGATGCCTTGGCATCGTAGTCAAAGATACCTCCGGAGCTCGACCACCCGGGTGGTCAGGTCTTCGAGCTGGCTGCGGATGGTGTTGCTGCGTTCGGCGTCCATGGGTCTTTTCCTGCGGTGCGTGAATCAAAACCGCGATTTTCTCATGGCAGGCCGCCCGACGCCCGATCAGAAACGCCAGGTGGCGCCCAGCATGAACGCGGCGGTTCCCAGCAGCTGCACTTCCACGGCGGCGCTGGGCGAGATGCGGTAGCCGACCGCAGGCACGATGACCGGCGAGAAGCCGCCCACATTGAGCGGCACCTTGTTCTTGTACTTGCCCACGTAGCCGTAGATGATGCCGGCGGTGGCCGATACGTAAACCTCTGGGTAGCTGGCGAGCACGCCGGGCCAGGTCTTGCCGATGAAGGCATAGGCCGAAGGCTGGCCGAACGAATTGTTGAACAGGCTGAAACCGCAGAAGCGGTCGTTCGGCAGCAGGCGACTCAGGCTGATGGCGTAGACCTGCTGATGCTCTGCATCTTGGGACCAGTGATGGGTGTAGGGCGAGAAGAATGCCTCGTACTTCTGGCCTGTGCCAGCAACAGGCTGGTCGAGCCCCGGACAAAGGGACTCCTGCATGAAGCCGGCGGCGTGAACGGGAGCGGAGAGTGCGGCGCATAGCAGCGCGGCGCACAGCGCGGGGTGGGGTGCTTGCATTTTCTTCAGGGGCATGGCGCCCAAGTATGCATGCAGGGGCGCGCAAGGCGGGTAGCTTCCTGAAACAACCCGTACATCGGCCTGCGGAGCGGCTAGGCGTTCAGAAATTCCTCAATCAGGCGTGCCAGTTCAGCGGGCTGGTCGTGGTGCATCATGTGCCCGGCATCGTTCACCACGGCGTTGCGCAGGTCGGGCACCGCCCGCATGCGTTCGTGGTACTGCTCCAGGGTGAACCGGCCCTTCCACCACAGCGAAAGGCTGTCGTCGCTGGCCGTCACCGACAACACCGGTGCGCTGATGCGGCGGTACAACTCCAGCGTTTCGTCCACACGAAAGAGCTGCGCACTCACCACTTTGTGGGCCGCGTCGCCCAGAATTTCCCATTCGCCCTGCGCATTGGGTGCCGCCCACTGGCGCGCCAGCCAGTCTGCCTTGTCCTGCGGCAGTCGGGGGTTGGTCTTCATCAGACGGCGCGCCACGCCATCGGGTGAGCTGTAGCTCTTCAAGGCGTTTTCACCCCTTCGCAGCGCCTTGATTTCGTCAAGCCATTGGGCATAGCGACCGGGGGCTTGCGATGGCCTGGTTTCGGGCATGCCGAAGCCTTCCAGGTTGACGAGCCGCCGAATGCGTTGCGGCCGCACGCCTGAATAGATCATGGCCACATTGCCGCCCATGCTGTGTCCCACCAGGTCCACTGGCCGTTCACCCACCACCTGGTCAAGCAGGGCGTCGAGATCGGCCATGTAGTCGGGAAACCAGTAGCTGTCGGGCGGCGGCCCTTCGGCCCTGGTGAGGCCGAATCCGCGCCAGTCGGGTGCGAGTATCCAGCGCTCGGTGGCCATGGCGTCCACCACGAACTGCCAAGAGGCCGACACGTCCATCCAGCCGTGCACCAGCACCAGGGGCGCCTGGGTCGTGTCGGGCTGGCCCCAGCTTCGAAGGTGACAACTGAGCTGGCGGATCGGGACAAACTCGCTGCGCGAGGACTTCAGGGCTTGGTACATTCGGCGGATCATAAAGAACAGGCTGGAGACAACCCATGCGCCAGAGTCAAGCCAGAGACAAGCGGGCCGGCCAGGTGGTGAGCGCTTACGAGGCCCTGCATCAAGGCTTTGGCTGGCAGGTGCCCGACCATTTCAACATCGCGCAGGTCTGCATGCGCCGCTGGGCGAGCTCTGCATCCAGTGCAGAAAAAACGGCGGTGATCGGCTGCGCGCCAGACCGCCCCGACCAGCGCCACAGCTACGCCGACTTGCTGGACCAGGCCAACCGCCTTTCGCAGGCGCTCGCCGCGCTGGGTGTGCAGCGCGGTGACCGCGTGGCCATCGTGCTGCCGCAGCGCTTCGAAACGGCGGTGGCCTACATGGCGGTGCTGCAGATGGGAGCGGTGGGCATGCCGCTGTCCCAATTGTTCGGTCCCGACGCGCTCGAATACCGTCTGCACGACAGCGAGGCCGTGGTGGCCATCTGCGACGCCGCTTCCCTGCCCGCGCTGCTCGGCGTGCGCGAAAACTGCCCGCTGCTGCGTTGCGTGATCGGCATCGATGGCGACGGCACGCCTGAAGGCATGCGCGCCGACCTGGACTGGACCTCGCTGCTGGCGCAGGAGGGTGGCGAGTTTGAGCCGGTGAACACACTGGCCGAGGAAGCAGCGGTGCTGATCTACACCAGTGGCACCACGGGCAACCCCAAAGGGGCGCTCATTCCGCACCGCGCGCTCATTGGCAACCTGCCCGGCTTCGTGTGCAGCCAGAACTGGTTCGGTTTCGATCCGTTCAATGCGAAGCTGCCGACGAACGCGGTGTTCTGGTCGCCGGCCGACTGGGCCTGGACCGGCGGGCTCATGGACGCGCTGCTGCCCACGCTGTATTTCGGCCGCCCCATCGTGGCGTGGAATGGCCGGTTTGCGCCGCAGACGGCGTTCGAGTTGATGCAGCGCCACGGTGTGACGCACAGCTTTTTGTTTCCTACCGCTCTCAAGGCCATGATGAAGGCGGTGCCCGACGTGCGTGCGCACTACCGCCTGAAACTGCAGGCGCTCATGAGTGCGGGCGAGGCGGTGGGCGATGCCGTGTTTGCCTACTGCAAGGACCAGCTCGGCGTGACGGTGAACGAGATGTTCGGCCAGACCGAGATCAACTACATCGTGGGCAACTGCTCGCGGCTGTACCCGGCCAGGCCGGGCAGCATGGGCAAGGCCTATCCCGGGCATCGCGTGGCGTTGATTGACGACGAAGGTCGGGAGAGCCCGGCGGGTACGCCAGGTGAAGTGGCCGTGCATCGACTTGATCGCCACGGTCACCCCGACCCGACGTTCTTTCTGGGCTACTGGAAGAACGAAGGCGCGACGCGGGCGAAGTACACCGGCGATCCAGAAAACAGCTGGTGCCGCACGGGCGACCTCGCGATTTGCGATGAAGATGGCTATCTCTGGTACCAGGGCCGCGCGGATGACGTGTTCAAGTCCGCGGGTTACCGCATCGGTCCGAGCGAGATCGAGAACTGCCTCGTGAAGCACCCGGCCGTGGCCAACGCGGCGGTGGTGCCCAAGCCCGATGTCGAGCGCGGTGCGTTGGTGAAGGCTTATGTGGTGCTGGCGCCTGGGCATGTGGGCGACGAGGCGCTGGTGAAGGCTCTGCAGGCACATGTAAAGGGCATGCTGGCGCCTTACGAATATCCCAAGGAGATCGAGTTCATCGCTGCTTTGCCCATGACCACCACAGGCAAGGTTCAGCGGCGGATTTTGCGGTTGCAGGAGGAGGCTCGTGCTTCTCTTGGGGTTCTTAAGGCTTGAACCTCGCGGGCGCATGGGTGTGAGGCGCTCTGTGGAGCGAATGTCCCCCGGCGGCGGGAGGCCGCCTCCTCCTTTATTTCGCTCCACAGAGCGCCTCACACCCATGCGCTGAAGCGGTGTTGGCGCGCAGTCGCTTCGAATGCCAACGAGGGGTTTTGTGAAGGGGTCGCTCTGCGCAGCGAAATTAAGGAGGAGAGGCGGCGAAGCCGACTCGGGGGACATTCGCGGAGCAGAGCGACCCCTTCACAGAACACCGCTCCAGCCGAAGCAAAAACTCAGGCAGCAGCCCGCCGAGACCGCGACTGGTCCCGCGCCACCTCGATGAACTCCAGCACCTCCGCGCGCGGTTGCGAACCGCGCCGCCACACCAGCCCCACATCCACCGTCGGCACGGCATCGCGCAATGTGCGCACCTCCACATGTTCCGCATCCAGCGTCCAGGGCCGGTACAGAAAATCCGGCAGCACCGCCAGCCCCGCGCCCACGCCCACCAGCGAACGCACCGCCTCCAGCGACGAAGTTCGCAACACCGTGCGCGGCTTCAGCTGATGACGGGCCCACACGCTGCGCATCAGCAGCTCGATGCGATCGGCCTGCAGCACCACCAGATCGTGCTGCACACACTCGGCCAGACCCACCTCCGTTTGAGAGGCCAATGGGTGGTCGGCCGCCATCCACACGCGGTTGGGTGAACGCGTCAGCGTCTCCGCCACCAGCGCCTGCGGCTCGCCCAGTGCGTTGCTCACCATGATCGCGATGTCGAGCTCGCCATTGATCAGCAGATGTTCCAGGAAGGGTGGCGCGTCTTCCACCACCTGCAGGTCCACACCCGGGCAGGTGCGCCGGAAACGCGCGAACACCTCCGAGAGGTAGTAGCCCGCCACCAGGCTGGTGACACCGATGGTGATGGCGCCGGCCAGCGGTGTGGCGCCGGGAGACACACCACGTGTTGCGTCGGCCACGGCGCCGATCACGCGCAGGGCCTTCACCTGGAAGCGATGCCCTTCGGGCGTGAGCCGCATGCCCTTGGGGCTGCGCTCGAACAGCACCAGCCCGAGCTCGTCTTCCAGTTCCAGCACGCTTTTGGTGATGGCCGATTGCGCGATGTTGAGCATGCGCGAGGCAGCGGCCACCGAGTCCGATTCGGCCACGGCCAGGAAGTAGCGGAACTGCTTGAGCGTGATGTGGCGATTCATGCTGGTGCGCACCGCCGCAGAACATCGCCCTGTTGCGGTGCAAAAAAGATATGGGTAAACCCTTGATCTCTATTTTCGAGATAGCTTACCGCAGCAATATTGAATTTTGAAAGCGGATCGCCGCTTCCTACGATGCGCTGCTGTCGGCCCGCCGGGCGGTGGGCTGTGTTTGTTGAAACCGTTCTCAACCTGGAAGGTGATCGACCCATGAAACTCGCACTATCCCCCCTGGCCCGCACCGTCGCGGGACTCGTGACGACGGCCCTGGCGCTGGCTACCCTGGCGCCGGCTGCCCATGCGCAATCGGCCCTGAAGAAGCTGGGCAAAGGCGAAGGCCAGGTCGACATCGTCGCTTGGGCGGGCTACATCGAACGCGGCCAGACCGACAAGAACTTCGACTGGGTGA
The DNA here is from genome assembly GCF_002127265.1 of Hydrogenophaga sp. IBVHS1. Lineage (GTDB taxonomy): Bacteria > Pseudomonadota > Gammaproteobacteria > Burkholderiales > Burkholderiaceae_C > Hydrogenophaga. Next base: position 825,398 of record NZ_NFUU01000001.1, read on the forward strand.
CCGACTTCGAGAAGAAGACCAGTTGCAAGGTCAACGTGAAGACCGCGGGCACCTCCGACGAAATGGTGGCGCTGATGAACGAAGGCGGCTTCGATCTGGTGACCGCCTCGGGCGACGCGTCCATGCGCCTCATTGCCGGCAAGCGTGTGCAGCCGATCAATGTGGACCTGATCCCCAGCTACAAGACTGTGGATCAGCGTTTGCAGAAAGCGCCCTGGCACTACGTGAACAACACCCACTACGGCACGCCATACCAGTGGGGCTGGAACGTGCTCATGTACAACACCACGGTGTTCAAGGATAAGCCGCCCACCAGCTGGAGCGTAGTGTTCGAGGAAACCACACTGCCCGATGGCAAGAGCAACAAGGGCCGTGTGCAGGCCTTCGATGGCCCGATCTACATCGCCGATGCCGCGCTCTACCTGATGAAGAAGAACCCTGCGCTGGGCATCAAGGACCCCTATGAACTCAACGAAGCGCAGTACAAGGCTGCGCTCGACCTGCTGCGCGGCCAGCGCAAGCTGGTGGGCAAGTACTGGCACGACGCTTTCGTGCAGATCGACGACTTCACCAACGAAGGCGTGGTTGCTTCGAGCAGCTGGCAGTTCATGGCCAACATCCTGAAGAGCAAGAACCGCCCGGTGGCCACCGTGGTGCCTGCCGAGGGTGCCACCGGCTGGGCCGACACCACCATGATGCATGTCGACGCGAAGAACCCGAACTGCGCCTACATGTGGATGGAGCACTCGCTCAACACCAAGCTGCAGGGTGATCTGGCGGCCTGGTTCGGATCGGTGCCTGCGGTGCCGGCCGCCTGCAAGGGCAACAAGCTGCTGGGCGATCAGGGTTGTGCGAACCAGGGCTTCAACAGCTTCGAGAAGATCTCGTTCTGGAAGACGCCCACCAGCAAGTGCGCTTCACAGAACAACGCTTGCGTCCCCTATCACAAGTGGGTTTCCGACTACATCGCTGTGCTGGGCGGTCGCTGATCACATGACGGTTGCTGTCACGCTGGAGGGAGTGTCCTGCGTGTTCGGCAGCGGCGCACAGACCGTGCGCGCTGTCGATCATGTGGACCTGACGATTGAAGGAGGGGAGTTCTTCACCTTGCTCGGGCCCTCGGGTTCGGGCAAGACGACCTGCCTGCGGATGATCGGGGGCTTCACGCTGCCCACCTCGGGGCGCATCCTGATCGGGGGCCAGGATGTGTCGCACCTGCCGCCCTACGCGCGGCCGGTGAACACGGTCTTTCAGGACTACGCGCTGTTCCCGCACATGAACATCCGCGACAACGTGGCCTACGGCCTGATGGTGCAAGGCGTGGAGAAAGCGCAGCGCCATGCGCGCGCGGAGCAGATGCTGGATTTGGTGCGGCTCTCGGGTGTGGGCACGCGCCGGCCGGGGCAGCTTTCAGGCGGGCAACGACAGCGCGTGGCGCTGGCGCGCGCACTGATCAACCAGCCGCAGGTGCTGCTGCTCGATGAACCGCTGGGCGCACTCGATCTGAAGCTGCGCGAGCAGATGCAGACCGAGCTGAAAGCCTTGCAACGGCAACTCGGCATCACCTTTCTCTTCATCACGCACGACCAGCATGAAGCTCTTTCCATGAGCGACCGCATCGGCGTGTTCAACAACGGCCGGCTGGAGCAGGTGGGTGCACCGCAGGCCATCTACAACAAGCCTGCCACGCGCTTTGTCGCCGAGTTTGTGGGCGCGGCCAATGTGTTCGATGGCGCGCGGGCGCACGAGATTGCCGGCGTGGACAGCGTCATGCTGCGGCCCGAGCGCATTCGCATCGGTGCAGCGCCGCAGGCTCGCATCAGTGGTGCAGTGATAGACGCGCAGTACTTCGGCTCGTTCTCGCGTGTTCGGGTGGACTGGTCGGGCGAAGCGGTGGCGGTGGACCTCAATCCCGAGTTGCACCCGGTGCTGCCCATGGCCGGCGACACCGTGCACCTGCACTGGCAGGCCGATGCGGTGCACACGCTGGCTGGACCCGGGGCGCCTGCATGAACCTGGTCATGCCCGCGCCAGCGCCCGTGCCCCGCGCGGGGCTCCTGCGCAAGCTCTCTGATCTGCTCTACACGCGCCGGGGTCTGCTGCTGGCTGCGCTGCTCGGGCCGCCGTTGCTGTGGTTCGGCGTGATCTACCTGGGATCGTTGTTCGCGCTGCTGGCCAACAGTTTCTTCACGCTCGATGAGTTCTCGGGTGTGGTGGATCGTTCAAAACTTTCGCTGAATAACTTCCGCGAGCTGACCGACCCCGCCAATGTCGATGTGGTGCTGCGCACGGTGGGCATGGCCATCAGCGTCACGCTGGCCTGCGGGGTCATTGCATTTCCCATCGCTTACTACATGGCGCGCTATGCGCGCGGCTCGCAGAAGGCCCTGCTCTACATCGCGGTCATGCTGCCGCTGTGGTCGAGCTACCTGGTGCGGCTTTATGCGTGGAAGCTGCTGCTGGCCAAGGAAGGCGCCATTTCCTGGGTGCTGGCCGAGGTGCACATGACCTGGCTGCTCGACGCGCTGCTGTCCACACCCGGTATCGGCGGCAACTCGCTCTCGTTCTCGCGGCTGGGCACCTTCATCGTCTTCGTCTACATGTGGCTGCCGTTCATGATCCTGCCGATCCAGGCCGCGATCGAGCGCATTCCCGGTTCGCTGCTCGAAGCCTCCAGCGATCTTGGCGCGCGCGCCGGCACCACGTTCTGGAAAGTGATCTTTCCGCTCGCCATGCCGGGCATTGCCGCCGGTTCCATCTTCACTTTCTCGCTCACGCTGGGCGACTACATCATTCCGCAGGTGATCGGAGACTCCACGCTGTTCATCGGGCAAGTGGTCTACCGCCAGCAAGGGGTGGCCGGCAACGTGCCGTTCGCTGCGGCGTTCTCGCTTGTGCCCATCGTGGTGATCGGCATCTATTTATGGATCGCCAAACGGCTGGGGGCCTTCGATGCGCTCTGACCCCAACCGCGCCGGCTGGGGCTTGAAGGTCGCCACCTGGGCGGGCGTGTTGTTCCTGCACATTCCGCTTGCGCTGATCATCCTGTACGCCTTCAGCGCGGAGGACAAAAGCTATGTGTTCCCGCCACCGGCGCTCACGACGCAATGGTTCGCCGCTGCATGGGAGCGCGAAGATGTGTGGGCCGCCATCGGCCTGTCGTTCAGGGTGGCGCTGGTCTCGACCGCCCTCGCCATGGTGCTGGGCACACTGGCTGCGGCAGGGCTCGCGCGCACCCGCTTCTTCGGCCGCGATGCGATCTCGCTGCTGCTCATCCTGCCGATTGCATTGCCCGGCATCGTCACCGGCATCGCGCTGCGCACCGCGTACCACACCGCCGAGATCCCGTTCAGTTTCTGGACCATCGTGGTGGGCCACGCCACCTTCTGCGTGGTGGTGGTCTACAACAACGCGGTGGCACGGCTGCGGCGCACCAGCCCTTCGCTGATCGAGGCCTCCATGGACCTGGGTGCCGACAGCTTCCAGACCATCCGCTACGTGATTCTTCCGCAGCTGGGTTCTGCCTTGCTCGCCGGTGGCCTGCTGGCGTTTGCGCTGAGTTTCGACGAGGTCATCGTGACCACCTTCACCGCTGGCCAGCAGACCACGCTGCCGATCTGGATGCTGCAGGAACTCATTCGCCCGCGCCAGCGGCCGGTGACCAACGTGGTGGCCGTGGTCATCATCGCGCTCACCTTCGTGCCCATCCTCGCGGCGTACTACCTCACGCGCGCCGACGAACAACCGGGTTCACGCTGAACCCGAACCCTTTCACCCAACGGAGACCACCATGGGAAAGACCCCCGACTTCCAGGCCCCGGCCCTGCACACCGAGTTGTTCATCGACGGCCAGTTCGTGGCTGGTGAGGGCGAGGCCGAGCGCGTGCTCAACCCGGCCACGGGCGAAGTGATCGTGCAGGTGCCCGAGGCCTCCTTCGAGCAGATCCACAAGGCCGTGCTCGGCGCCAGCCGGGCGTTCGACAGCTGGAGCGAGACCACGCCAATGGAGCGATCGCGCCTGCTGCTGAAAGTGGCCGATGCGATTGAGCAGCGCGCCGAGCAGTTTGCGCGCCTCGAATCGCTCAACTGTGGCAAGCCGTATGCGCGCGCACTGGAAGACGAGATTCCTGCCATCGTCGACTGCTTCCGCTTTTTTGCCGGTGCGGCCCGCTGCATGACGGGCTCCGTGGCGGGCGAGTACTTGGCCGGCCACACCAGCATGATCCGGCGCGACCCGGTGGGCGTGGTGGGGTCGATCGCTCCCTGGAACTACCCGCTCATGATGGCCGCCTGGAAATGTGCGCCGGCTCTGGCGGCTGGCAACACCGTGGTGCTCAAGCCGAGCGAGCAGACGCCATTGACCACGCTGTTGCTGGCCCGTGTGGTGGCCGACATTCTGCCCAAGGGTGTGTTCAATGTGGTGTGCGGCCGAGGTCCGAGCGTGGGCCAGCCGCTGGTGGAGCATCCCCTGGTGCGCATGGTCTCGCTCACCGGCGATGTGTCGACCGGCCGCAAGATTCTGCAGACCGCCACCGGCACCTTGAAACGAACGCACCTGGAGCTGGGCGGCAAGGCGCCGGTGCTGGTGTTCGACGACGCCGACATCGACGCCGTGGTGGATGGCATCCGCACCTTCGGCTACTACAACGCGGGGCAGGATTGCACAGCGGCTTGCCGTCTGTACGCAGGCGCCAAGGTGTACGACCGGCTGGTGGCCGACCTCAGCAGCGCGGTAAAGACCATTCAGATGGGCACGCAGGACGAGGCTGGCGTGGAGTTGGGTCCACTCATCAGCGACCGCCAGCGCGACCGCGTGGCCAGCTTCGTGGAACGCGCCCAGATGGTCGGGCACATGGAGGTGACCGCGGGGGGAAAAATGCGCGCGGGGAGCGGCTTCTTCTACGAGCCCACGGTGATTGCCGGTGCCCGGCAGGACGACGAGATCGTGCGCCGAGAGGTGTTTGGCCCGGTGGTGTCCGTGACCCGCTTCACCGATCCAGAGGAAGCGGTGACCTGGGCCAACGATTCGGAATATGGGCTGGCGTCATCGGTGTGGACGCAGGATGTTTCTCGTGCGTTCAAGGTGGCTCGCAAGCTGCAGTACGGCTGCACCTGGATCAACACGCATTTCATGCTGGTCAATGAAATGCCCCACGGTGGCATGAAGGCTAGCGGCTACGGCAAGGACATGTCGATGTACGCGCTGGAGGACTACACGGTTGCTCGGCATGTGATGGCCAGGCTGTAAAGAAAAAACCCGGCAGTTGCCGGGTTTTTTCGATGAGCCGTGGAGGGATCAACGCGCTGCGGTCTGCGCCGGCTCGGCCACGTAGATTTCAACGCGGCGGTTGGCGGCGCGGCCTTGTGCGGTGCCGTTGTCGGCGATGGGTTCGCGTGAACCGCGGCCATCGGTGCTGAAGCGCGCGGGGGACACACCGCGCGAGACGATGAAGTCGCGCGTGGCGTTGGCGCGGTCGAACGACAGCGGGTTGTTCACGGCGTCGCTGCCGGTGTTGTCGGTGTGACCAATGATGGCCACCGTGGTTGCCTGGTTGCTTTGCAGCGTGGTGGCGAACTGGCCGAGCACCCGTGCGAGCGTGGGATTGACGGCCGAGCGGCCGGTGGCGAAGCCGGCGTCTGCGGGCACGTCGAGCTTCAGGCGGTTGTCGGCGGTCTGGCTCACGCCGATGCCGGTACCCTGGGTGGCCTGCTCCATGGCTTTCTTCTGTTCCTGCATGCGGGTGGACCAGATGTAGCCACCCAGTGCGCCCGCGCCAGCACCGATGACAGCGCCTTGCGTGGCGCCCTTGGAGCCGCCCGTGAGGCCGCCCAGAATGGCGCCGCCGAGCGCACCGATGCCGGCACCTTTGGCCGAGTCGCTCTGGGTTTCGCTCATGTTGGCGCAACCGGCCAACGCCATGGCGCCCACCAGGGTGGTCACGGTCAAGCCGCGTGTGATTCGGGAGGTGATCGAGTTCATGGGTTTTAGCTCCACTGCGTTTTGGATAAGGTCAACGGGATTGTTGAGAATGCCGACCCGGGGGGCCGAGGCACTCTAAACTTATACGCCTCCTGCTGCAAATGACAGTAGGAGCTGTCCGACTTTACAAAGATTTGCATGAAAACCATTCCACTCGGCGCCAGCAACTTGAAGGTTTCGCCCATCTGCATGGGCACCATGACTTTTGGCCAGCAGGTCGATGAGGCCACCGCCCACCGCATCATGGACCGTGCCCTGGAGCGCGGCCTGAATTTCCTGGACACGGCCGAGATGTATTCGGTGCCGGCGCGCGCAGAAACTTATGGAGCCACCGAAACCATTCTGGGCACCTGGTTTGCGCGCAACCCGGGTCTGCGCCAGAAGGTGGTGCTGGCTTCCAAGGTGGCGGGCCCGTCGCGCGGCATGCCCTGGGTTCGCGGCGAGGTGGCGGGTGTGACCAAAGCCGAGGTGATCCAGGCGTGTGAGAACAGCCTGCGCCGCCTGCAGACCGACACCATCGACCTCTATCAGATCCACTGGCCCGCGCGCAACGTGCCGGTGTTCGGCGCAACGGCGTTTGATCCGGCGAAAGACCGGCCGTGCGCGTCGATTCAGGAACAGCTGGAGGCCATGGCCGAGCTGGTGCAAGCCGGCAAGGTGCGCGAGGTGGGTTTGTCCAACGAGTCGCCCTACGGCGTGCACGAATTCGTGCGCGTGGCCGAGCAGCATGGCCTGCCGCGCGTGGCCACGGTGCAGAACCCCTACTGCCTGGTGAATCGCAGCTACGAGAACGGTCTCGACGAAACCTGCTACCGCCTGGGCGTGTCACTGCTGGCGTATTCCCCGCTGGGCTTTGGCCTCCTGAGTGGCAAGTACGACGATACCGGCCTGGTGGGTGAGGCGGGGCGCCTGGCGCTGTTTGAATCCATGCGCAAGCAGCGCTGGGGCCGCCCCGAGTCGCTGGAGGTATCGCGCCGCTACAACGCGCTGGCGCGCTCGCACGGACTCACGCCCACGCAAATGGCACTGGCTTTCTGCTACACCAACTGGCGCGTGGCCAGCACCATCATCGGCGTGACCACGCGGGCCCAACTCGACGAATGCCTGGACGCGTGGGAGACGAAGCTGTCGCCCGAACTGCTCGCTGAAATCGACAAGATCCGGTTCGAGCACCGCGACCCTGCTCAGTGAGCGGACGCTTGGCAAAGAAGTCGCACGTCAGTGAAACGCCGGCCACCGCCTGGCTCAAGGCGCAGGGCGTCGCCTTCACCGAGCATCCCTACGAGTACCTGGAGCACGGTGGGGCGCAGCACAGCGCGCAGGTGCTGGGCCTGGACCCGTTCTCGGTGGTGAAGACATTGATCATGCAGGACGAAGCCGCCAAGCCGCTCGCGGTGCTCATGCACGGCAACCGCACCGTCTCCACCAAGAACCTCTCAAGGCAGATCGGCGCGAAATCGGTCGAGCCCTGCAAGCCCGAAGTGGCCAACCGGCACAGCGGTTTTCTGGTGGGCGGTACCTCGCCCTTCGGCCTGAAGCGCACCATGCCGGTGTATGTGGAAGCGACCGTGCTCACGCTGCCGCGCATCTGGATCAATGGTGGGCGACGGGGCTATCTGGTGGGCATCGATCCCGCCGTGCTGAACGGCCCTCTGGGCGCGAAGCCGGTGAACTGCGCGCTGGCAGAATAGCCAGGCAGACTGCGCCCCGCGACAACAAGAACGAGGAGACCCTTTTGGCAATCACCTACCCACTGCTGGCCACGCTGGCCGCCTACCTGATCGGCTCGCTGTCGTTCGCCGTGCTGGTGAGCCGCAGCATGGGTCTGGCCGATCCGCGCACCTATGGCAGCAAGAATCCCGGTGCCACCAACGTCTTGCGCTCGGGCAGCAAGGCCGCAGCCATCGTCACCCTGTTGCTGGACGCGCTCAAAGGCTGGGTGCCAGTGGTGGCGGTGCAGTGGTGGGGCGAGGCCTGGGGTCTGGGGGATGGCACGGTCGCGCTGGTGGGGCTCGCCGCGTTCCTCGGGCATCTTTACCCGGTGTTCTTCCGCTTCCAGGGCGGCAAGGGCGTGGCCACTGCGGCCGGCGTCATCGTCGGCTTCCAGCCCTGGCTGGGGCTGGCGGCGCTGGCCACCTGGTTGATCATTGCCTTCTTCTTTCGCTATTCATCGCTGGCCTCCATCGTGACCGCGGTGTTTGCGCCGGCGTATTTTCTGCTTGGCCACCGCGTGGCCTGGGACGCTCCGGGCACGCAGGTGCTCGCGCTCGCTGTCATGGGCATGCTGCTGGTGTGGCGCCACCAGGAAAACATCAACCGGCTGATCGCCGGCAAGGAAAGCAAATTGGGAGCGAAGAAAAAATGAACCCATCGACACACATCACGCGCATTGGCGTGGCCGCCCGTTACAGCGAGGCGGCGGTGTTCAATGGCGTGGTCTACCTCGCCGGCATGGTGCCAGAGCGCGGCGACACCGACATTCGCGGACAGACCGAAGATGTGCTGGAACAGGTGCAGCAGCGCCTGCTGGAAGCGGGCAGCGACAAATCCCGCATTTTGCGCGCGCAGATATTCCTGACCGACATCGGTGAAATCGGTGTGATGAACGAGGTGTGGGATGCCTGGGTGGTGCCGGGCACCGCGCCACCGCGTGCCACGGTGCAGGCGGCGCTGGCACAGGCGAGTTACCGCATCGAGATTGTGGTCACCGCCGCACAGAAAGCGGTGTGATCAGAACCGGCGTTCCAGCGTCATCTGATCGTTGTTGCGCTGCATCTGAAAGCGGGTGAGGAAGCTGTTGCCCAGCAGCACGAAGGGCATGCTCTGCGGCAGCACGATGGCCGGCACGTCGTACACCTGCGCCTCACCCACCCTGATCGAGGCCAGCCGTACCTCGTAGCCGGCCACTGCGCCGTTGGCGGTGCTCACCTTGACCTTGCGGCCCTTGTCGTAGGCAAGGTTGATGCGCCTGGCATCGGATTCGCTCAGGATCACCAATGTGGCCCCGGTGTCGACCATGAACTGCACTTCGCGACCATTGATCTGGCCCGGTGGCATGAAATGGCCTTGCGCGTCGGCGGTGAGCACGATGCGCTGGGCACCGGTGTCTGCGGCGGCCTTGCCCACGCTGACCGGCGCATCGCCCACACGCAGAGTCTGGCGCTGGCCATTCACCTCGATCACCGCCGAATCGCCCAGTGCGCTCAGCAGGCGAACGCCGCTGTGGGTCTGTCCGGGAAGCAGAAACCGCGGCTTGGCGCCGTCGATCACCAGCAGCGCCCGGCCGCTGGAAAGGCCGGAGAGCGCCACCTGCTGTGCCGGCGCCGGCGAGGCCGCCAGAAGCCAGCAGGCCAGGACCAGGAGCGCGGTGGCGGCGGGGCGCATCAATCCCTGAAGTTGTTGAAGGACAGCGGGAGGTCTTTGAGTTCGCTGCGAATCAGCGCCATCGCCGCTTGAAGGTCGTCGCGCTTGGCGCCAGTGACGCGCACCGCGTCACCCTGAATGGCACCCTGCAACTTGAGCTTGCTGCCCTTGAGCACCTGCTGGATCTTCTTGCCGTCTTCGGTGCTGACGCCGTTCCTCACCTTGACGACCTGCTTGACCTTGTCGCCACCGACCTTCTCGACCTTGCCCACATCGAGGAAGCGCGCGTCCACACCGCGCTTGGTGAGCTTGCCGCGCAGCACGTCGTCGATCTGCTGAAGCTGGAACTCGGCATCGCCGTGCAGGATGATTTCCTTTTCTTTCTCCTTGAGCTCGATCGCCGCGCCCGTGCCCTTGAAATCGAACCGAGTTCCGATTTCGCGTGCGACCTGGTCGACCGCGTTCTTCACTTCCACAAAATCAGCTTCAAGGACGGTGTCAAAGGAGGGCATGGTGGTGTACTTCGATCAGGAGGAAAGGGGAATGATGTCGCGGTAAAAATCGATGATCTTCTGCTTGGACGAGCCCATGACGCGCGTGCTCCAGACCAGCTTGCGGTCCTTGTTATCGGCGATTACCTCGGCATCGCGCAGCGCCAGCAGCTTCTCGGGTTTGATGTCCAGCCCGCATAGCGTTATGGCCGCGAGCTTCTCGCGCCGCGCGCGCACCCAGGGGAAGAGGGCCTTCACATACAGCCAGCCCGGCAGGTGGAACATGAACTCATTGGGAAACTTGACCGCGAACGATTTCGGAATGCGTTCCATGTGCGGCTGCGCCGCCCAGCTGATGAAGCGCTCGTCGGCGGCCATGGGGCGAAAACCGAAATCAGGGTGGCGTTCGTAGAGTTCGCGGAAGCGCCTGGCGATGTAGGTGCAGCGCGCCGGGTGAAACACCACCACAGACGAGTTGCCACGCGCGTACTTGCGGCCCTTGGTGGCGCGCCAGATGGCGCGGCCGATGGGGCCAAAAGGAATGATGGCGCTCTGCAGCATGAGCACCGTGTCCTGGTTCTTCATGAAGCTCACCGCTTCGCCCATGTCGCCCATCACCACGGTGTCCAGGTCGATGTAGACCACAGGCAGGTCTTGCGGCAGCACGCCGTCTTCAAACATGGCCAGCTTGGCCTGGCAGCCCACCGATTTGAACGGCTTCTGCATGTAGAGCGGCGGAAAAATGCGGGTCTGCACGAAAGGCAGCAGACCGGCCTTGGGCTCGTCGCAGATCATCACGAAGCGTGGCACGTTGCGGCTGTGCGCAGCGATGCGTTCGATCAGGTGGTTGATCAGTGTGACCGGGTACTTCGTGCCCCAGCACACCAGCACGCATTGCCAGGTGGGCGAATTGGCGGGCGTCGGGGTGGCTGAATTCATGGGCTGACGGACATGCTTGGAGCCCGGTCCAGGTGCAGGCGGGTGAGACAATCGACGGATGATAGTCGAGAACCAAGTCCCTCTACAGGCCCACAACAGCTTCGGCATCGTGGCGCGTGCGCTGCATCTGGCGCGAGTGAAGAGCGAGGCCGACCTGACCGCCCTCATGGCCAGCCAGCACTGGGCCGCTCTCACGCGGGAAACCCCGCCCTTTGTGCTGGGTGGCGGCAGCAACCTGGTGATCACGGGTGACATCAAGCCGCTCGTGATCAAGGTGGAAATCGGCGGACGCCGCCTGGTCGAGGAAACCCCCAAGGGCCTGGTGGTGGAAGCCGGTGCCGGCGAGAACTGGCACGAATTCGTGCGCTGGACGCTCGAACAGGGCTGGCCCGGTCTGGAGAATCTGGCCCTGATTCCGGGCAGCGTGGGGGCTTCGCCGGTGCAGAACATCGGCGCCTATGGCGTGGAACTCCAGGATCGCTTTCATTCGCTCGATGCGGTCGACCTGCAGACAGGGCGCGTCTTCACGCTGGATGCTGCGCAGTGTGGGTTCGGTTACCGGGATTCGGTGTTCAAGCACGCACCCGCGGGCGACAAGGGACTGGGTCTGGCGGGCAGGGCGGTCATCACGCGCGTGCGCTTCTGGTTGCCCAGGCCCTGGAAGCCGGTGTTGGGTTACGCCGACCTGGAGCGCAAGATTGCAGAAACAGGCAACCATCAGCCGACTGCGCAGGAAATTTTCGACTGGATTTGCGCCATTCGCCGGGCCAAGCTGCCGGACCCCGCAGTGATCGGCAACGCCGGCAGTTTTTTCAAGAACCCCACCGTGAGCGAAGAGCAGTGCGCGGACATCATCGCACGCGATCCGAAGGTGGTGCACTACCCCATGGCCGATGGCAGCATCAAGCTGGCCGCAGGCTGGCTGATCGACGCCTGTGGCTGGAAGGGCCGGGGGGTGGGGAATGCGGGCGTGTACGAAAAGCAGGCGCTGGTGCTGGTGAACCGGGGCGGCGCCACGGGTGGCGAGGTGATGACGCTCGCGAAGGCGATTCAGACCAGCGTGTATGAACGCTTTGGCATCCTCCTGGAGCCCGAACCTGTGGTGGTTTGAGTTCCACGAGCCCCACAGATCGGGGCGCCCTGGCGTTCTGCGCAGCGGGGTAAAGGAGGAGGCGGCACCAGCCGCCGGGGGACACCCGCGGAGCAGAGCGTCAGGGCGCCCCGATCCGCGAGGTCAATGCCAAAAAATGGCGATCACTCGCCCTCGAGCCTCAACATCTGCGACCCCTCACCCAGCGAAAGCAACCCAGACTTGGCATAGATGCCGAGCTTGGCCCGCGTGTCGGTGATGTCGAGGTTGCGCATGGTCAGCTGGCCGATGCGGTCCAGCGGCGAAAACGGCGCGTCTTCCACCTTCTCCATGCTCAGGCGCTCCGGCGCGTAGGTCAGGTTCGGGCTTTCGGTGTTGAGGATCGAGTAGTCGTTGCCTCGACGAAGCTCCACAGTGACCTCGCCCGTGACCGCACGCGCCACCCAGCGCTGCGCCGTCTCGCGCAGCATGATGGACTGCGGGTCGAACCAGCGGCCCTGGTAGAGCAGACGCCCCAGGCGCAGGCCATTGATGCGGTACTGCTCGATGGTGTCCTCGTTGTGAATGCCCGTCACCAGCCGTTCGTAGGCGATGAACAACAAGGCCAGACCAGGGGCTTCGTAGATGCCCCGGCTCTTGGCTTCGATGATGCGGTTCTCGATCTGGTCGCTCATGCCCAGGCCATGGCGTCCGCCGATCTCATTGGCCTTCAGGATCAGGTCCACCGGGTTGTCGAAGGTCTGGCCGTTCAGTGCGACCGGCTGGCCTTCTTCAAAACGCACGGTCACCTCTTCGGCCTTCACCGCACAGTCCTCGCGCCAGAACGGCACGCCCATGATCGGGTTGACGATGCGCATGCCGCTGTTGAGGTTTTCCAGATCCTTCGCCTCGTGCGTGGCGCCCAGCATGTTGCTGTCGGTGCTGTAGGCCTTCTCGGCGCTCATCTTGTAGCCGAACCCATTGGCCGTCATGAACGCGCTCATCTCGGCGCGGCCACCCAGCTCGTCGATGAACAGCTGGTCCAGCCATGGCTTGTAGATTTTCAGGCTCGGGTTGGTGAGCAGACCATAGCGGTAGAAACGCTCGATGTCGTTGCCCTTGAAGGTGCTGCCGTCGCCCCAGATGTTGACGTCGTCTTCCTTCATGGCAGCCACAAGCATGGTGCCGGTGACGGCACGGCCCAGCGGCGTGGTGTTGAAGTAGGTTACCCCGGCCGTGCTGATGTGGAAGGCACCGCACTGCAGCGCGGCGATGCCTTCGTGCGCGAGTTGCGTGCGGCAATCCACCAGCCGCGCCTTTTCGGCGCCATAGGCCATGGCCTTGCGCGGGATCTCCTCGTAGTCGGGCTCATCGGGCTGGCCGAGGTTGGCGGTGTAAGCGTAGGGAATGGCGCCCTTCTGCTTCATCCACAGCAGCGCGGCCGAGGTGTCGAGCCCGCCGGAGAAAGCGATGCCGACTTTTTGGTGCGTGGGGAGGTTCTGGAGGATGGTGGCCATGAGGGGTCAGCCGAAGTGGCAGATGTAGTGGTAGGGCTCCGTCACGCGGATGTCGAAGCTGCTGTTGCCGGGCACGCTGAATTTTTCTCCCGGGCCGGACTTGACCCAGGCCTCGGTACCCGCGAGCTTGTATTCGCAGCCGCCGGCCACGCATTCCATGACTTCCGGCGCACCGGTCTTGAAGGTGAGGGTGGCCGGCAGCACCACGCCGACCGACTTTTTCGTGCCATCGGCGAAGGTGATGCCGTGGCTCACGCACTTGCCGTCGAAATAGACGCTGGCCTGGGTGTTGACGGTCACGCCGTCGAATTGGGTGGTGGTCATGAGATGGGGGGATGAAAAGGCGAAACCGCGATTTTAGGTCCGCCGACCTGCGGGGCTGCTGGTCAGATCCGCTTCTGCCAGGCGGATGCGTCGAAGCCGATGGTGATGCCTCCGTCGGCCCACTGCACCACGGGTCGCTTGATCACGCTCGGGTTGGCCAGCGCCAGCGCCCGTGCACTGGCGGCGTCGGTCACGCCGGCGCGCGCTTCTTCGTCGAGCTGCCGCCAGGTGTTGCCCTTGCGGTTGATGACCGTTTCCCAGCCGGCGGCGGCCAGCCAGCGGTCGAGCGCAGCCTCGGGGACGCCCTGCTTTTTGAAATCGTGGAACTGGTGCGCGACGCCGTGTTCGGTCAACCAGGCGCGGGCCTTCTTGACGGTGTCGCAGTTGGGGATGCCATGAACGGTGATCATGGCCGCCATTGTCGACGATGGATGGGACAATCCCGCCCATGCTCGACATCCCCGTTCCCGACCATCCCACCACTCTGGCCGACTGGCTGACCCACGCCGAACGCCTGCACCCCGTCACCATCGACATGGGGCTCGACCGTGTGCAGCGCGTGGCGCAGCGCATGGGCCTGGCGCTGGACTGCCCGGTGATCACCGTGGCCGGCACCAACGGCAAAGGCAGCACCTGCGCCATGCTGGAAGCGATCTACACCCAGTCGGGCTACCGCACCGGCGTCTACACCTCCCCGCATCTGGTGCATTTTGAAGAGCGATGCCGGGTGGCCGGCGCGCCGGTGGAGCAGGCCGAGCTGCTGCCGGCATTGGCCGAAGTGGAGGTGGCCCGCAAGGGGCAGCCCGGCGACGATGGCACGGGCGAGATCAGCCTGAGCTACTTTGAGTTCACCACGCTGGCCATCCTGCGCACGCTGTCGCGCGCCGGGCTGGACGTGGCGATTCTCGAAGTGGGCCTGGGCGGGCGGCTGGACGCGGTGAACATCATCGACGCCGACTGTGCCGTCATCACCAGCATCGCACTGGACCACATGGCTCTGCTGGGCAACGACCGCGAGGCCATCGGCTTCGAGAAGGCCGGCATCATGCGCACCGGCCGCACGGTGGTGGTGAGCGACCCGGTGCCACCGCAGAGCGTGCTCGACCACGCGCTGGAAATCGGCGCCAACCTGTGGCGCCTGGGCAAAGACTTCCATTTCGCGGGCGACCAGCAGCAGTGGGGCTGGGCCATGCATCCTTCGCACGGCGCGCGGCGCTATGCCGGCCTGGCTTATCCGGCACTGCGTGGCGCGAATCAGCTGGTGAACGCCTCGGGCGTGCTGGCGGCGGTGGAAGCGCTGCGTGCGCGCCTCCCGGTGACGGCGCAAGCGGTGCGCAATGGCCTGGCGCTGGTGGAGCTGCCCGGGCGCTTTCAGATCGTGCCGGGCACGCCCACTCTGGTGCTGGATGTGGCGCACAACCCGCATTCGGTGGCGGCGCTGGCTGAAAACCTGGACGCCATGGGTTTCTACCCCGGCACCCATGCGGTCTTTGGTGCCATGGCCGACAAGGACCTGCCCGCCATGCTGGAGCGCATCGCGCCGCTCATCGACCACTGGCACGTGACCGACCTGCCGCTGGCACGCGCCAGCACCGCGCAGGCACTGGCCGACATGCTGGACCGGCACCCCGCCACGGCGCCTGGCGGAAAAAGCCGGGTCGCCGGTCGCCACGCCAGCCCCATGGACGCCCTGCGCGCAGCGGTGTCCGCTGCAGACCCCGCTGATAGAATCGTCGTCTTCGGATCGTTCTACACCGTGGGTGGCGTTTTGCAGGACGGTGTGCCCCGGATGTCGGCAAAACACCTCTCCGCCTAGCCGCCTTCCACGCCCCGAGCGCTCCCCCTGCCGCGCCCCCCGCCAGGCCTTTCATGGCGCCACAGTCCCACCCCGAATGTTCAAATCCCGTTCAGGTTCCCAGGGCAACCCCTCGACACCGCCACCGCAGAGCATCGAGGCCGTGCGCCGGCGCGCCCGTCACCGGCTCATCGGCGCGAGCGTGCTGGTGCTGTTGGGCGTGGTCGGCTTTCCGCTGCTGTTCGACACCCAGCCGCGTCCCATTCCGGTCAACATCCCGATCGAGATTCCCGCCAAAACCCTGCCTGCAGCGCCAGCCAGGGCGCCGTCCGCCGCTGCGTCCACGCCTTCTGCCACGCCAGCGCCTGCCCCCAAGCCAGCCACCGAAAGCGTGAATGCGCGCGAGGCGCTGGGCGCGAAGGAAGAGGTGGTCGAGTCCCGGCCTGCGGCGCCAGCGCCACCGCCTGCTGCCGCGCCCGCACCTCCACCTGCCAAGCCGCCCGCCGACGCCGAGCGCGCACGCGCGTTGCTGGAGGGCAAGCCCGCCACACCCCCTGCCTCCACGCCCACCCCGGCGCCCGCCGCTGCTTCCGAGCGCCTGGTGGTGCAGGTGGGCGCCTTCGCTGAAGAATCCGGCGCCCGCGCGGTGCGGCAGAAGCTGGAGGCCGCTGGCCTCAAGACTTACACCCAGGTGGCGCAGACTGCTGACGGTCGTCGCATCCGGGTGCGGCTGGGACCCTTTGAAAGCCGTGCAGAGGCCGAGAAGGTGGCCGCTCGCGTGAAGGCGTTGGGCGTGAGCGCCAGCGTCCTCACGTTGTGAGTTCTGCGGGGCACGGGCCATGGTGACCACGGATTGGGTGCTGCTGGCGGTGTTGTTGCTGTCGGTGCTGCTGGGGCTCTGGCGCGGGCTGATGTACGAGGTGTTGTCGCTGGCAGGCTGGGTGCTGGCCTTCATTCTTGCCCAGACTTTTGCCGATGAAGTGGCGGCCTGGCTGCCGGTGGATGGTTTTTCAGCTCCTTTGAAGCTCGCGCTGGCTTTCGTGCTGGTGTTCATTCTTGTGGCTTTTGCCGGCGGCATGGTGGCCTGGCTGGTGCAGAAGCTGGTGGCAACCGTGGGCCTGCGGCCGGTAGACCGTGTGCTTGGTGGCGCTTTTGGGTTGGCGCGTGCCCTGGTGATGCTGCTGGGCGCCGCCGTGGTGGTGAGCATGATGCAGCTGCAAAGTGCTGCCTGGTGGCAGGGTTCCAGCGCCGCCGGCATGCTGTCTGCCACCTTGCTGGAAATTCGCCCCTTGTTGCCTGAGCCAGTGGCCCGACATATCCGATAGTTTTTCCTGAGGGTTCAAATCATGTGTGGAATCGTGGGCGTGGTGAGCAAGACGCCGGTCAATCAGCTCATCTACGACGCCTTGTTGCTCCTGCAGCACCGTGGCCAGGATGCCGCCGGCATCGTTACGCAGCAGGGACGCAAGTTCTTCATGCACAAGGCCAAGGGCATGGTGCGCGACGTGTTCCGCACCCGCAACATGCGCGCGCTGCCTGGCCTGTGCGGCCTGGGCCAGGTGCGTTACCCCACAGCGGGCAACGCCTTCAGCGAAGAAGAGGCGCAGCCTTTTTATGTGAACGCTCCCTTTGGCCTGGTGCTGGTGCACAACGGCAACCTGACCAACGCCAAGGCGCTGGCGCAGGAGCTGTTCCAGACCGACCACCGCCACGTGAACACCGACAGCGACTCCGAGGTGCTGCTCAATGTGCTGGCCCATGAGCTGGAGAAGGTCACGCGCGGCATCACCCTCAAGCCGGCCGATGTGTTCGCCGCCGTGCGCGGCGTGCACCAGCGCGTGAAGGGTTCGTATGCCGTAGTGGCGCTCATCGCCGGCCATGGCCTGCTCGCCTTTCGCGATCCGCACGGCATCCGCCCGCTGTGCGTCGGCCACAACGACAAAGGTGGCGTCATGGTCGCCAGCGAGTCCGTGGCGCTCGAAGGCACGGGCTACGTGCTCGACCGCGACCTGCAACCGGGTGAAGCGGTGTTCGTCGACCTCGAAGGCCAGATGAACTTCCAGCAGTGCGCGGACAAGGTCAGCCACCACCCCTGCATCTTCGAGTTTGTCTACCTGGCCCGGCCCGATTCCGTGCTCGATGGCATCTCGGTCTACCAGGCGCGCCTGAACCTGGGCATCACGCTGGCCAAGCGCGTGGTCTCCACCGTGCCGCCCAACGAGATCGATGTGGTCATTCCCATTCCCGAGTCGTCGCGCCCCAGCGCCATGGAACTTGCCCAGTTGCTCGGCCTGCCTTACCGGGAAGGCTTCGTGAAGAACCGCTACGTCGGCCGCACCTTCATCATGCCGGGGCAGGGCGTGCGCAAGAAGTCGGTGCGCCAGAAGCTCAATGTGATCGGCAGCGAGTTCAAGGGCCGCAATGTGCTGCTGGTGGACGACTCCATCGTGCGCGGCACCACCAGCCGCGAGATCGTGCAGATGGCGCGCGACGCCGGTGCGCGAAAGGTCTATCTGGCCAGCGCCGCACCGCCGGTGCGTTACCCCAACGTCTACGGCATCGACATGCCCACGCCCGACGAACTCGTGGCCCACGGACGCACCGTGGACGAGGTGCGCGAGAGCATCGGCTGCGACGCCCTGATCTACCAGGATGTGGACGCCATGAAGCAGGCCATCGGCTCGCTCAACCCCAAGCTGGATGGCTTCGACGCATCGTGCTTCGACGGCGTCTACGTGACCGGCGACATCACGCTGGCCGACATTGCCCGCTTGAATGCGGGGCGCGACCAGAGCGAGGAGGGCGAAGAAGACACCTCGCGCCTGGCCCTGCCGAACGCGCAGGTCGCCTGAAATTTCCCCAGAACTTTTTCAACCATGACGCAGAAGAAATCCGCTCTCGCCAAAGGCTTGCACCGCGACACGCTGGCCGTGCGCGAGGCTGTGGAGCGCAGCCAGTACGGTGAGAACTCCGAAGCGCTCTACCTCACCAGCGGTTATGTGCAGCCTTCGGCCGAATCCGCCGCGCGCCGCTTTGCGGGTGATGAAGACGGCTTCACCTACGGCCGCTACGGCAACCCCACCGTGTCGAGCTTCGAGCAACGCCTGGCCGCGCTCGAAGGCGCCGAGGCCTGCATCTCCACCGCCTCGGGCATGTCGGCCATCCTCATGATGTGCATGGGCCTGCTCAAGACCGGCGACCACGTGGTGTGTTCTCAATCCATGTTCGGCTCCACCATCAAGCTGATCGGCACCGACCTCGCCAAATTCGGCGTGGCCTCCACGTTCGTGCCGCAGGCCGACGCGGCGGCGTGGAAGGCTGCTATCACGCCGAACACCAAGCTGCTGTTCGCCGAGACGCCCACCAACCCGCTCACCGAGGTGTGCGACATCCGCGCACTGGCCGACCTGGCGCACAACGCAGGCGCGCTGCTGTGCGTGGACAACTGCTTCGCCACGCCGGCGCTACAGCGCCCCATTGCGCTGGGCGCCGACATCGTCATGCACTCGGGCACCAAGTACCTCGATGGGCAGGGCCGTGTGATGGCGGGTGCCTTGTGCGCCAGCCAGGACCTGATCACCAAGACCTTCCTCCCCGTGCTCAAGAGTGCGGGCATGACGCTGGCGCCCTTCAATGCGTGGGTCGTCCTCAAAGGGCTGGAGACGCTGGACATCCGCATGCGCGCGCAATCGGCCAGCGCACTCGCGCTCGCGGGCTGGCTGGAGCAACACCCCGGCGTGGCGCGTGTGCACTACCCTGGTCTGGTGAACCACCCGCAGCACGCGCTGGCCATGGCGCAGCAGGCGGGCTGTGGCGGTGCGGTGGTGTCTTTCGAGGTGAAGGCCACCAGTCCCGAGCAGGGCCGTGAACGCGCTTTCCAGGTGCTTGATGCGCTGCATGTGCTCTCGCTCTCGACCAACCTCGGCGACACCAAGACCCTGCTGGCCCACCCGGCCAGCACCTCTCATGGCCGCCTCACCGAGGCGCAGCGCCAGGACGCGGGCGTGGTGCAAGGCCTCATCCGTGTGGCCGTCGGCCTCGAACATCTCGACGACATCCAGGCCGACATTGATCGTGGCCTCTCTTCCTTCTGACATGTCCGCACCCACCACCCGCACCCGTTTCGCACCGTCGCCCACCGGCTTCATCCACCTCGGCAACATCCGCTCGGCGCTCTATCCGTGGGCGTTCGCGCGCTCCACCGGTGGTGTGTTCATTCTGCGCATCGAAGACACCGACCTCGAACGTTCGTCGCAAGCCGCGGTGGACGTGATCATCGAAGGCATGAAGTGGCTCGGCCTCGATCACGACGAGGGGCCGTTCTACCAGATGCAGCGCATGGACCGCTACAAGGCGGTGCTGGCCGAGATGGTCGCCGCCGGGCTGGTGTACCCCTGCTATATGAGCGTGGCCGAACTCGACGCACTGCGCGAAAAGCAGATGTCGGCGAAAGAAAAGCCACGCTACGACGGCACCTGGCGGCCCGAGCCCGGCAAGACCTTGCCGGCGGTGCCCGAAGGCGTGAAGCCCGTGCTGCGTTTCAAGAACCCGCTGGGCGGCGTGGTGGCGTGGGACGACAAGGTGAAGGGCCGCATCGAGATCGCCAACGACGAACTCGACGACCTCGTGATCGCGCGCCCCGATGGCACGCCCACCTACAACTTCTGCGTGGTGGTGGACGACATCGACATGGACATCACGCACGTGATCCGTGGGGACGACCATGTGAACAACACGCCGCGCCAGATCAACATTTTCCGCGCGCTCGGCAAGGAGCCGCCGGTGTATGCCCACCTGCCCACCGTGCTCAACGAGCTCGGCGAGAAGATGAGCAAGCGCAACGGAGCCAAGCCGGTCACGCAATACCGCGACGAAGGCTATCTGCCCGACGCCATGGTGAACTACCTCGCGCGCCTGGGCTGGAGCCATGGCGACGACGAAATCTTCAGCCGCGCGCAGTTCCTGGAGTGGTTCAGCCTGGACCACCTCGGCCGCAGCGCTGCCCAGTTCGACGAAGCCAAGCTGCGCTGGGTGAACGCCCAGCACCTCAAGGCCATGACCGACGACGCGCTGGCGTCGCTGGTGGCCGAACAGCTGAAGTGGCAGGGCATTGACGTGGACGACCGCCTCCCGGGCATTTGCGGTTTGTTCAAGGACCGCTGCGACACCACCCTGGTGCTGGCCCAGTGGGCCAAGGCTTTCTACACCGACATCACACCCAACGCCGACGAGCGCGTGCAGCATGTGACCGACGCGGTGCGGCCCGCGCTGGCGGCACTGGCGGGCAAACTGGGTGATGCGGCGTGGGACAAGGCCAGCATCTCCGCAGCCATCAAGGAAGTGCTCACGGCGCACGGCCTGAAGATGCCGCAGCTCGCCATGCCGGTTCGCGTGCTCGTCATGGGCACGGCCCAGACACCATCCCTCGATGCCGTGCTCGCACTGCAGGATCGTCAGATCGTGCTCGCCCGTTTGCGGAGCGCCTGAAAATATCGCCTATAATCTGAGGCTTGCTGAAATGCACCGGGTGAAGCGATTTGCCGGGGTCGGATCAGCAACCCGCGTGGGGGTATAGCTCAGCTGGGAGAGCGCTTGCATGGCATGCAAGAGGTCAGCGGTTCGATCCCGCTTACCTCCACCAAAGTTTTGTTGTTGCGAAAGAATGCACCGGTCGCCCGATGCTAGAATTCGCGGTTCGGTTAGTCCCAAGGTTATGACCCTATCGTCTAGAGGCCTAGGACATCACCCTTTCACGGTGAGTACCGGGGTTCGAATCCCCGTAGGGTCGCCAAACAAGCCGCAAGGCAAGTAGGCAAACAAGTGGTTGGCACTTGGCTCGAAAGAGCGAAAGCCATCTACCAGGAGTGGTAGTTCAGTTGGTTAGAATACCGGCCTGTCACGCCGGGGGTCGCGGGTTCGAGCCCCGTCCACTCCGCCATAAATCGAGAAGCCGTTGCAAGTCCTGCTTGCAGCGGCTTTCTTCATTTCAGTGCTGGCTTGGCTCGCCGAGAGCGGCCGTCAGCTCGTGGGCCAGGTGGCGCACTTCCGATTCGTGCAGCCCGACCAGTTCAAACCGCAGGATGCCTTCGGCAAGCCCGTGTTCCATGACCCAGATGCTGGGTCGACCGGCCTTGAATCGGTGCACCAGTTCCCTGGCTGCCGGCGCACCGCCTGCCAGGGCGAGCCTGACGCGCTGGAACGGCATGCACGTCGGGTCGATCTCCGCGCGCGCCTGGATGCCCGGGCAGGATCGCAGAAGTTCGAGCAGCAGATCCACCTTGCGCTGTTGCTCGAGATTCCACGCAGTGTCATCCCGCCCTTCACGCTCTTCGAGGGCGGCGAGCACCCCCACGATGGCTTCCTTGCTGGCCTTCATGGCGCGGCCGATGCCGCGTTCCTGCGCCCTGAATGCTTCCACGAACGATTGGGTACCCAGCACCAGCCCGGCGGTGGGAGAGGCCAGGTACTTTTGACCGCTCACCAGGACCGCGTCGGCCCCAGTGGCGAGCAAGGCTTGCACGCGAAGGTCCTGTGCGGCACCGTCGATGACGGCGGGGATGCCTCTCGCACGCGCGGCAGACACCGCAACGGCCAGGTCGAGATCGTGAAACGACGTCAGACGCGAGCACACCAGGAGAAGGCAGCACACGCCCGGCGCGTCCAGGGCACGTTCCAGGTCGGGCAACGGAAGCGAGCTTTGGTCGCCGGCCTTGAGCGCACGGCCGCCCGCCAGGCGAATGTCCGTCTCGATGGGGTGGCCGTAGTTCACGCAGTGACCCTCGGGAATCACGACGAGGTGCTTGCGCTCGCCAGCGTCTGGCAGTGCCGCGACGGCCGATTCGTCGGTGCCCGCGATGCAGGCGGCCACAGCCTGGGTAATGGCGGCCGATGTGCAGTGGGTCACCGCGCCCGCCTGGCACCCCGCCCACGAGGCGAGCCTGCGGGAGGCAAGTTGCTGGAGCTCTTCCATGATGAAAAACGAACCCATTGCCAGCGCCGCGCTTTGCGCCACCTGTGTGGATGATCGGGATACGCCCAGCGGCGTGAAGCTGCCTGCCGCATTGATGACGGGCGTGAGCTGGTACTTGAGAGGAAGGTCGTTGTGGCTCATCGACACGAGTCTACCGAGCGACCCGACGATCAGTGCGGCTGCTGCACCCTGACGGCAGCGCCGCTCTCACGCCGGTGCGCATCCAGCACCGACTGCACCCGCGCCGCGAGCTGAGCCCGGTTGTCGGTCTGGAACTTTCTGAATGCGTTGGCCAGGTGGAAGCGCACCGTGGGGTGGCCGACCGAGAGGCGCTGGGCGATGAGCTTGTCGGGGCAGCCGCACGCCACCAGCCAGGCCACTTCGGCCTCGCGCTGGCTCAGGCGGGCGTGGCGTTGCAGCAGGTCTTCGGCGCGTTCGTCTTCGGCCGGCGGCGGCGCCAGATGCGATTGCCAGCGCAACCTGGCCAGCGCGGCGGCCAGCGCCGGCTCCACCATGCGCAGCACCTCGATCTCGTTGCTGTCGAAATTGCCCCGGTGGTGCTGGCGCCAGATGCGCAGGTCGCCCACGCATTCGTCGCCGGCGTAGGCGTAGACGTTCACGCCCCAGTACATGCGGTCGCGCTGCAGGAAGTCGTTGAAGAACTCGGTGCGCATCAGCTCGGGCTGGCGCAGGATCTGTGTGGCCACCGTGGGGCGCCGCCGTTCCATCATGGGGAAGGTGAGGGGGTCGACGAAGCGGTAGTGCTCGTCCCAGGCGCGCAGGTTGTCCTGCGAGATGTTGATCGACTTCACGCGCTCGAAGCGCTGTTGTGTGCCGTTCCAGACGAACGACACATACGTGTCCGCACCCATGAGGTCCAGCATGGGCAGGGCGAGTTGCTCGCGCAGGGCGTCGGCGTCGGTGGCGTCGGCCATCAGGCGCATCACGTCGCGCAGCGCGCGCGTCTGGGAGGTGGACAGGTGCATGCCTAGAGTGAAGCAATAAACGTGCTTGAGCCGCATCGGGTCTTTCCCGCCCCTGCTGCCCCGCCAGGGACCCCTAACAATCCTGATAGGTGCGAAAGCGCCGCGCCGCTCCTACGCTGCGTCCAGTCAAGTCCAAGCACTGGAGTCGCACACATGTCGCAAACAGATCCCATTGGTCAGAGCGTGGTGGCTTTGCGGCGCATGCTCAAGGCGAACACGCTCACCAGCCTGGCGCTGGTCGATGCCCTGATCGCCCGCACCGAGGCAGGCGCTGCCCTCAATGGCTACGTGGCTTTCGATGCCGAGGCGCTGCGAGCCCAGGCACGGCAGGCCGACGCGCGCATGGCGGCCGGCGAAGATCTGCCGCTGCTGGGCATTCCGATCGCGCTCAAGGACAACATTGATGCGATCGGCTGGCCCTGCGGCGCAGGCACGGGGGCCTTGCATGGTCTCTATCCGGTGCAGGACGCCGAACTGGTGCGCCGGCTGCGCGCGGCCGGTGCGCTGATCGCTGGCAAGACCAACATGCATGAACTGGCTTTCGGCATCACGACCAACAACGCGGTGACCGGCGCGGCCCGCAACCCCTGGAACCCGGCGCGCATTCCCGGTGGCAGCAGCGGGGGGTCGGGCGTGGTGGTGGCCGCCGGCATGGTGCCTGCGGCCATCGGCACCGACACCGGTGGCTCCGTGCGCGTGCCTTCGGCGCTCTGCGGGCTGGCCGGGCTGCGGCCCACGGTCGGGCGCGTGCCCGGCACCGGCATTGCACCCATTTCCACCACGCGCGACACCGCCGGCCCCATGGCGCGCAGCATTCTCGATTGCGCCCTGCTGGATGAAGTGCTGACCGGCGACAGCACGCCGCTGACGGTGCCCGATCTGCGCGGTTTGCGGCTGGGTATTCCGGGCGCTGGCTACTGGGATAACCTGGAGCCCGGTGTGGCGCAGGTGGGCTTGCGCACGCTGGAGGCGCTGCGCACCGCAGGTGTGGTGTTGGTGGAAGTGGAGTTGCCCGGTCTGCAGGAAGCCAATGCCGCCGCGAGTTTTCCCGTGGCGCTCTATGAATTCGTGCGCGACATGCGCGCCTACCTGAAAGACGCCAAACGCGGCATCACACTGGAGCAGCTGGTTGCCGACGTGCGCAGCCCCGATGTGGCTGGCCTCGTTCCCGGCCTGCTGGGCGAAGGCGCCATGCCCGAATCGGTGTACCAGGACGCGCTGGCTGCGCGGCAGCGCCTGCAGGCCATCTACGCCGATGCGTTCAAGAAAAGCGGCGTGGCCGCGCTGGTGTTTCTCACCACGGCGCTCACGGCAAAGCCGATTGGCGAGGATGAAACGGTGGAGCTGAATGGTGTGCGTGGCCCCACCTTTGGCACCTTCATTCGCAACACCGACCCCGGCAGCAACGCCGCCATTCCGGGTGTGACGCTGCCCGCTGGACTGAGCGACGGTTTGCCCGTGGGCATTGCGCTGGATGGCCCGGCCGGCAGCGACCGCACGCTGCTGGGCATTGCCGCGGCCATCGAAGCATTGCTGCCACCCGCGCCTCTTGCCCCCTTCGCCCCTTTGCCCATCTGATCTTCGCCACCCAACCAGGAGTCTTTCCATGGACCGTCGTCAATTCGTGAAGTACACCGGCGCATTCGCCGGCAGTTCCGCCGTCGCCACGCTGGGTATCGGGCCCGCGTTCGCCCAAACTGACCTGAAGGTGGCGGTGATGCTGCCGCAGAGCGGGCCGGCCGGGTTGTTCGGTCCTTCGTCGAAGGCCTGCGCCGAGCTGGCCGCTGAAACACTGAACGCGCGCGGCGGTGTGCTGGGTCGCAAGATTTCGCTGCTGTTCGGCGACGCCGGCCTGCCGCCCGCCGAGGCCTCGCAGGCCGCGCTCAAGCTGTGGAAAGGTTCGGGCGCGCAGGCCTTCATCGGCATGCACGACAGCGCCGTGCGCGGCGCACTGGTGGGCCTGTTCAAGGCGCAGGTGCCGTACTTCTACACGCCGGTGTACGAAGGCGGTGAGTGCGCAGCCGGCACCTACGTGAACGGCGAAACGCCGCAGCAGCAGCTGGAGCCCGTCATTCCCTGGCTGGCCGCCGAACGCAAGCCCACCAAGTGGTACATGATCGGCAACGACTACATCTGGGGCCGTACCACCAACGCGGTGGCCAAGGGCTATATCACCAAGACCGGCGCTCAGGTGGTGGGCGACGAATACCTTCCCTTCACCGCCGACAACTTCGACTCCAGCCTGGCTCGCATCCGCGAGAGCGGTGCCGACGCGGTGCTGGTCTCGCTGGTGGGCGGTGCCTCGGTCGGATTCAACAAGGCCTTCGCCAGCTTCGGCCTGGCCGACAAGGCCATCCGCCTGGGCACCCTGATTGAAGAGAACACGCTCGCCGGCATCGGCGTGGCGAGCGCTCGCAACCTGTATTCCAGCGCAGGCTACTTCGCCAACATCACCACGCCAGCCGCCAAGGCGTTTTCCGATGCGTACTTCAAGCGCTTCGGCGCGCAGGCACCCGCACTCAATGGCCTGGCCGAGTCGGTGTACGAAGGTTTCCTGATGCTCGACGCGGTGGCCACCAAGGCGAAGTCGCTGGACGCCAAGGCGCTGGATGCCGCCAGCCAGGGCGCGAGCTACAACGGCCCACGGGGTGCGGTGACCATGCGCGCCCGACACGTGGACCAGGACGTCTATCTCGCCGACGTGAACGACAAGGGCTTCCGCGTGATCAAGACCTTCCCGCGCATCGGCTCAGGCCAGACCTGCAAGGTGTGACCCGGCGATGGAGGGAAGCTGGCTGCTGCACGGCCTGAACATTGCCTACGAGCTCGCCACGCTCGGGCTCACCACGCTGGGCCTGGCGGTGGTGTTCGGGCTGCTGGGCGTGATGAACATGGCGCATGGCGAGTTCGTGATGATCGGCGCGTACTCGGTGGTCACCGTGCAGGCCTGGGGCTGGCCGCTGTTCACCGCGTTTCCGCTCGCGGTGCTGGTGTGCGGTGCGCTGGGCCTGGTGGTGGAGCGCTGGCTGATTCGCCCGCTGTACGCGCGCCCGTTCGACATGCTGCTGGCCACCTGGGGCCTGGCCATGCTGCTGCGCAAGCTGGTGGAGGCCATCTACGGCAAGGGCTACCGCAACGTGGAGAGCCAGCTCGGCGTGCCGATGCAGTTCGGTGGTATTGAATACCCGGCCTACCGGCTGGCGCTCATCGCCCTGGCGGTGTTGCTGCTGGTGAGCCTGTTCTTCTGGTACCGGCGCAGCGCGGCGGGGCTGCGCGTCCGCGCCATGACGAGCAACCCGGTGCTCGCGCAGGCGCTCGGCATCAACACGCAGCGCCTGGCCTCGCAGGCCTTCGTCATTGGCGTGGTGCTGGCCGGCGCGTCGGGCGTGCTGCTCGCTCCGCTGGTGCGCATCGAGCCCGGCATTGGTGTGGACTACCTTCTCGACGCTTTCTTTGTGCTCGTGGTCGGCGGGCTCGGCACGCTCGGTGGCTTCGCCGGTGGCGTGGGCGTGATCGGTGGCTCGCAGGCCGTCATGAGCAGCATCGCGGGCCAGACCAGTGGTTATGCGGTGGTGCTCGTGCTCTCCATCCTGTTCCTGTGGCTGCGGCCCCATGGTCTTTTCGGACGTCGCTGACACCGTGATCCTTGCCAAGCCGTTTGCCGCACCCCTCGCTCTGGCTGCCGCGCTCATTGCGTTGCCGTTCGCCAGCAATGAATTCGTCGCCTACCAGATCGCGCTCTTCCTCATTTACGGCATGGCCACGCAGGGCGTGGCGCTGTGCTGGGGCCGGTTGGGCTTTCTGCCGCTGGGCCATGCGCTGTTTTTCGGGCTGGGTGCCTACCTCACGGGGGGCATGCTCAAGGCCGCCGAGCAGCAGAGTGCCTGGTTCGCCGGGCTGCCGCTGGCGCAGCTGTTGCCGGCTGCGCTGGCCTACGGGGTTGCGCGGCTCATCTTCGCGCGCAGCCATCGAAGCGGGCCGTTTTTCTCGCTCATCACGCTGGCCATGACCATGCTGGGCTTTCTGGCCGCGCAGCAGTGGAGCGATCTCACGGGCGGCTTCAACGGCATGGCCGGCATTCCCGACCTGCCCGGCACCGAACGCTACAGCACGCTCTACTGGCTGGTGGCCGCCTGCGCCGTGGTCACCACGGCGTTGCTCGGTCTGCTTTACCGCCGCCCGCTCGGCGTGCTCTGGAGCGCCATTGCGCTGAACGAAGACCGCCTTCAACTTTTCGGCTTCGCCACCGACCGTATGAAAGCCAACGCGTATGCGCTGTCGGCCTTGCTCGCTGCGGGTGCGGGCGGTTTGTTCGCGGCGCACCAGGGCATCGTCACGCCGCTCACCATGGGCTTTGTGCTGTCGACCGAGTTCGTCATCTGGGCGGCGGTGGGGGGCAAGGCCAGCCCGTTGGGCGCACTGCTGGGCGCCGTGCTGGTGGGGTATGCCTCCAGCGAACTGCGCGACCACTTCAGCTACTGGGAAGTGCTGGTCGGCCTGCTCTTCATCGGCGTGGTGCGCTTCCTGCCGGATGGCGTGGCCGGCATCGGCGCGCGCTTCTTCGGTGGCGCCCCAGGGACGGCACCGCAGCCGGTGATGGCACCCGCGTTGCCGAAGCCCCGTCAAGCACTGAGTCTGTCCTTTGAATCGGTGGCCTGCGGGCAGGGTGGGGTGAAGATTCTCGATGGCCTCACGCTGCGTCTGCAGGGCCCCGGCATCCGATGCGTCATCGGCCCCAACGGTGCGGGAAAAACGTCCACCTTCAATGCCATGACCGGTCGGCTGCCCGTGCGGGCAGGCCGCATCGTGCTCGACGACACCGACATCTCCGGGGCAACCGCCTGGCGCGTGGCGCGGCACGGCGTGGGTCGCAAGATGCAGATTCCCTCGGTGTTCGGTTCGCTCAGCGTGCGCCAGAACCTCGGCATTGCCTTGTGGGTGGCTCGGCTGCGGCCTTCGATGTCGCTCACCCGTGCGCCCCTGGCCTGGCACAGCGCGCTGCAGGACGAATTGCTTCAGCAGTTTCCGGCCTTGAAAGAGCGAATGGATGAACCGGCTGGCAGCCTCTCGCAAGGCCAGCGCCAGGCGCTGGAATTCGTGATGACCGTGTTGCCCGAGCCTCGCCTGGTGCTGCTGGACGAACCCTGTGCAGGCCTCTCGCCAGCCGAGACGCACCAGATGATTGCCACGATCCGCGCGGCCATCACCGCACTGGACGCCGCCGCGCTCGTGATCGAACACGACATCAGCGCCGTGGCGGCCATCGGTGGCGATGTGTTCGTGCTGCACCAGGGCCGCTTGCTGGCGCAGGGAGACCTCGCCACCATCCAGGCAAACCCGGCCGTGCGCGCCGTGTACGCAGGGGGCCGCAAGTGAAGGACTTCAAGTTCGAGAACATCATTTGCGGATACGGCGACACCATGGTGCTGCGCCGCGTAAGCGGGCGCGTGGGGCCCGGCCGGGTACTCGGCATTCTCGGTCGCAATGGTGTGGGCAAGACCACGCTCCTGCGCGCGCTCGCGGGGTTTCTGCCGTTGGCCAGCGGCCAGGTGAATTGGGCAGGGCGAGATCTGCAGGGCGTGCCGCCCCACCGCCGTCTGGCCGAGAGCATCGCGTATGCACCGCAGGAAGAAGTGGTGTTCGCCGAACTCAGTGTGGCGGAGAACCTCTGGCTGCACCTGCCCGAGCGCCAGGGCGATCGTTACGCGCCCATGCTGGCCCAGTTCCCGCGCCTGGCCGAGCGCATGGCGCAACGCGCCGGTTCACTCAGTGGCGGCGAGCGCAAACTGCTGTCTTTTGCGCGAACGCTCGGTTTGCGCGCTGACCTGAGCCTGCTGGACGAACCCACCGAAGGCGTACAGCCGGAGAACATCGAACGCATGGCGACGCTGCTGCGCCATCGCCGAGACGAAGAAGGGGCCGCCTTCATCGTGGTGGAACAGAACCTGTCGTTCCTGATGAGCGTGGCCGACGATGTGCTGGTGCTCGACCATGGAGACTGCGTGCTGCAGGGGCCGCTGGCGAGCTTCGGACGCGATGCGCTGGAGGCGCACCTCGTGGTTTAGGGCCTTGCCTTGTTGACGCGCACCACCACCGTGCCAGCCAGCTTGTCGTGCCAGCCCTGTTTTCTGGGGTCGAATGCCACCCAGAGGAAGCCGAGTCCCAACGGCATGGCAGCGAGAAAGTAGCCGAGGTAGCGACCGACCGACTGGCCCACGGTCAGGCTCTTGCCGGTGCTGGCGTCCACCACGGCAATGGACACGGCCATCTTGCCGGGCGTGGCCTGCTTGTACAGCCAGAACGCAATGGCAAACACCGCTGGCGCCACCCAGGTCAGCAGAAAATCCACTTTGCCCGCCACCAGACCCGTCTGCGCCATGTCGAGATAGGCCCAGCCATAGAAGGCGATGAGCAACGGGAGCGTAATGCACACGATCACCACGGTGTCGATGAGCGTGGCGAGCAGGCGGACCCAAAAGCCTGCGTAGGAACGGACGTCGTGGTTCATGAGACTTTGAAGGAGGCGGGTGGAGTGAGATTCCGGATGCTAGTCACCCGCAATGCGTTGTTGCCTGATCCGGCACCAGCCACCAGGTTGGCCTACAGGGCGATGCATTTCAGGAATCAACGATCGCAGTTGTGGGGGGCTTTTCTGAGCTGCCGGTCATTCCAAGAGCCTGCGCTTACACTGCGCCTTCTTTTTTCAGGCCTCACGTTCATGCCCGAGTCTTCTCCCGACCACACGCTCCAGATCAAGCCGGTGCCGGCGCGGCGCACGTTCGAGCTGGTGGTCAACCGCATTCGTGAACAGTTGGCGAATGGCGCGCTCAAGCCGGGCGACAAGCTGCCTTCAGAGAAAGACCTCGCTGAGCAACTGGGTGTGGGGCGCAATGCGGTGCGCGAGGCGCTGCGCAACCTGGAGAACGCGGGCCTGATCGCCATGGAACTGGGCGTGAAGGGTGGGGCGTTCATCCGGGAGGGGGACACCACAGGCAAGGTGACACAGGTGATGAGCGACATGGTTCACCTGGGCTCGATCTCGGTGGACGACCTGACCGAACTGCGCATTCACCTGCTCGACGTGGTGGTGCGCCTGGCGTGCGAGCGCGCCACGGAAGAAGATTTCGCCGCGCTCAAGGACATCGTGGACAAGACCGCATCGACCTTGTCCGACCCGAGCTACGAACAGCGACTGGCTTACTCGCTGGAGTTCTACCGCATCCTGGCCAGGGCCACGCGCAACCGGGCGATCAGCATGGTAGTGGACTCCATCAGCGACACGGTGGGCCGCCTTCTGGGCCCCACGTACTTCTCGCCGGTGGAGCTGGCGGCGGCGCGCCAACGGTTTTACGAGCGGTTCGTTCGCCGAGATGCCGACGGCGCCAGCCGCGAACTTCGCTCGCTGCTGGTGGCCCTGCGCGATCTGGCCAAGAGCCTCAACCTCGGCTCAGGTCGCTGACCGGGCGAGCCTTCCAGACCCTCTGTTTTTTGGGATACGGGTTTACCCCCATGGCGTAATTTCGATCGTCTTTCAAAATAGTGGGACCTTTTAAAGGTCGGACATTTAAAAACTATCTGGAGACGAAATTTTGGGAGGCTGCTCCGCGGGAGACGGGTGCGGTCGGGCCTTGGCCACCGCTGCCTCCCACAAGCGCCCTGTCATGGAATATTTCATCGTTGCCCTGCTCAACGGCGTGAGCTACGGCCTGCTGTTGTTCATGCTGTCCTCAGGCCTCACGCTCATCTTCAGCATGATGGGCGTGCTGAATTTCGCGCACGCCAGCTTCTACATGCTGGGCGCCTATTTCGCCTACGCCATCAGCACCTACCTGGGTTTCTGGGTCGGTCTGTTTGTGGCACCGCTCGCGGTGGGTGCCATTGGTGCGCTGGTTGAACGCCATGGCCTGCGCGTGGTGCACAAGCATGGCCACATCGCCGAGCTGCTTTTCACCTTCGGCCTGGCCTACATGATCGTGGAGGTGGTGCAGGTGATCTGGGGCCGCATGACGATGCCCTACGCCGCGCCGGTGGAGCTGGATCGCCCGCTGTTCACCCTGTTCTCCACCACCTTCCCGGCCTACCGCGGCTTCATGATGCTGGTGGCGCTGCTGATGCTGCTCTCCATCTACCTGCTGCTCAAGAAGACGCGCATCGGGCTCGTGATCCAGGCGGCGCTCACGCACCCCGAGTCGGTGGAGGCGCTGGGCCACAACGTGCCGCGCGTGTTCACCATGGTTTTCGGCGGCGGCGCGGCGCTGGCCGGTCTGGCCGGCGTGATTGGCGGCAATGCCTTCGTGACGGAGCCTTCCATGGCGGCGGCGGTGGGCAGCATCATTTTCGTGGTGGTGGTCATCGGCGGGCTGGGCTCGCTGGTGGGTGCGCTGCTGGCTTCCCTGCTCATCGGCGTGGTGCAGACCTTCGCCGTGTCCATGGACTATTCGTTGCTCACGCTGGTGAGCCGCTGGGGCGTGGTGATCGACGAATCGACACCGGCCTACGACCTCTTCAAGCTCACCGTGGCGCAGGTGGCGCCGATCCTGCCCTACGTGCTGCTGATCCTGGTGCTGGTGTTCCGGCCACGTGGTCTGCTCGGAACGCGGGAGACCTGAACCATGAACAACGTCCTCCTGAAACACGGGCTCCCATGGGTGGCACTGGCGCTGGTGGTGGTGTTCGCACCGCTGGTGTTCAACAGCTCGGCGTCGATCTATTTCCTCTCGACGATGGGCATCCTCATCTTGTTCTGCCTGTCGTACAACATGCTGCTGGGGCAGGGCGGCATGCTCTCCTTTGGCCATGCGGTGTATTCGGGCCTTGGCGCACATTTCGCCATCCACGCCATGAACATGGCCACCAACGGCGCGCTGTGGATTCCGGTCTATCTGATTCCTCTGGTGGGTGGTGTGGCGGGCCTGCTGTTCGGCGCGCTGTTCGGCCTGATCATGACGAAGAAGGCCGGCATGACCTTCGCCATGATCACGCTCGGCATTGGCGAGCTGGTTTATGCGCTGTCGCACATGTTCCCCAGTTTCTTCGGCGGCGAAGGTGGCCTGTCCACCAACCGCAGCTATGGGGAACCGCTGTTCGGTCTGTCCTTCGGGCCACAGATTCAGGTGTATTACCTCATTGCGCTCTGGCTCGTGCTCAGCACGGTGGTGATGTACGCCTTCACGCAGACGCCGCTGGGGCGCATAGCCAACGCGGTGCGCGACAACCCCGAGCGCGCCGAGTTCATCGGCTACGACACGCGGCGCGTGCGCTACATCGTGCTGGTGCTGGCCACCTTCTTCGCGGGTGTGGCAGGTGGCCTGTCGGCCATCAACTTCGAGGTGGTGAGCGCCGAGAGCCTGAGCGCCCAGCGCTCGGCAGACGCGCTGATCCTCACCTTCATCGGCGGCACCACCAGCTTCGCCGGCCCCATCGTGGGTGCGGTGGTGGGCGGGTTCCTCATGCACAAACTGTCGGACTTCACCGGGGCCTGGCAGTTCTACCTGGGTGCCTTCTTCGTGCTGTTCGTGATGTACGCGCCCGCTGGTCTCACCGGCTTGATCACGTCGAACTGGCGCGTGCTGCGCTCGGGCCGATTCGGCCGTGTCGCTCCTCACTGGATCTCGGTGGTGCTGGCGGCCACGCTCATCGCGCTGGGCACCGTCATCCTGGTGGAGCTGGCGTACATCAACGCCTTCGGCACCAGCAAGGCCGCTGCGGCGCGGTTGCTGGAGCGGCTGGGCGACAACGGCATGTGGATCGGAGCGGGGGTGGGTGCGGCGCTGGTGCTGCTGGGCTCGCTCTGGCTGCGCGCGCGCAAGGCGGCCTTTGTGAATGCCTGGGATGGCGTGAACGCCGAGATCGACGCGCAAGACCTGGAAGGCCGGAAATCATGAATGCACCCGCCATCGAACTGCGCGACGTGCGCAAGCGCTTCGGCGTCACCGAGATCATTCGCGGCGCCAACCTGGTGGTGCCGGCAGGCGAACGCTTCGCCATCATCGGCCCCAACGGCGCGGGCAAGACCACGCTGTTCAACCTCATCTCGGGCCGTTTCGGCCTGAGCTCCGGCGAGATCCTGCTCAAGGGCCAGTCCATCGTGGGACTGAAGCCGTTCGAGATCAACCGCGCGGGCCTCTCGCGCAGTTTCCAGATCACCAACATCTTTCACCGCCTGAGCGTGTATGAAAACCTGCGCTGCGCGGTCATGTGGTCGCTCGGCTACCGCTATTCGTTCTGGCAGCGCCTGGGCGGCCTGAAGGACGTGCGCGAACAGGCCGAGGCCATCCTGGAGCAGACCGGCCTTACGGCCAAGCGCGACGTGGCCGCCGGCTTGTTGCCTTATGCCGAACAACGCGCTCTGGAGATCGGCGTGACGGTGGCCGGTGGTGCCGAGGTGATCCTGCTCGACGAGCCCACCGCCGGCATGAGCCGTTCGGAATCCGACGCGGCGGTGGACCTGATTCGCCGCATGACGGTGGGCAAGACGCTGCTGATGGTTGAGCACGACATGGGCGTGGTGTTTGGCCTGGCCGACAAGATCGCGGTGGTGGTGTACGGCGAGGTGATCGCCTGCGACACGCCCGAGCGCATCCGCTCCAACGCCGCTGTGCAGGAAGCCTATCTGGGCACCACAGCTAACGAGGAAGCATCGGCATGAGCGCGGTCAACACTTCCAGTCCCCTGCTCGAACTGCGCGACGTCCATGGCTTCTACGGCAAGAGCCACGTGCTGCATGGGTTGAATCTTCATGTGGGGCAAGGCGAGATCGTCAGCCTGCTGGGCCGCAATGGCGTGGGCCGCTCCACGGCCGTGAAGGCGGCCATGGGGCAGGTGCAGGCCACCGGCTCCATCCGTTTCAAAGGTGAGGAAATCCTTGGCCTCAAGGCGTTCCAGATTGCACACCGTGGCCTGGGCTATGTACCCGAAAGCCGCGACATCTATCCCACGCTCACTGTGGAGCAGAACCTGATGCTGGGCGAGAAGAAGGGCAAGGCTTCGCGCTGGTCGATGGACGACATGTACACGTTGTTCCCTCGTCTGAAGGAGCGGCGCCACACGGCGGCCGGTGTGCTTTCGGGCGGGGAGCAGCAGATGCTCACGCTGTGCCGCACGCTCATGGGCGACCCCGATCTCATCATGATCGATGAGCCCACCGAGGGCCTCGCGCCCAAGATCGTCGAACAGGTGGGCGCTTACCTCGAAGAGCTTCGCCGGCGCGGCATCTCGGTGCTGCTGGTCGAGCAGAAGCTGGCCATCGCCATGCAGATTTCCCAACGCGTCTATGTCATGGGACACGGCGCCATCGTCTTCGAGGGCACGCCCTCGGACCTCCAGCGCAACAGCCAGATCCGCAAGGAATGGCTGGAGGTGTAGCGATTCGCTCTCTGGCTTTGCACCATCCACCCTTCAAGGAGACACCATGAAAACTTTCCTCCGTTCCGCCACCGGCCTGGCCGTCGCACTGGCCTGCTCGGCATCCTGGGCCGAGGTCGTGAAGATCGCGCACATCGATCCTTTCTCCGGCCCGGCTGCGGCCATCGTGGAGAACGCCAACAAGACACTGCGCATGGTGGTGGAGATCGCCAACAAGGAGAACTGGGCGTCCGGCCACACCTACGAAGTGGTGAACTTCGACGGCAAGGGCAGCCCGCAGGAATCGCTGCAGCAGCTCAAGAGCGCTTCAGACCAGGGCATCCGCTACATCGCCCACGCCCACAGCTCGGCTGTGGCCGCCGCGCTCATCGACGCCATCAACCGCCACAACGAGCGCAACCCGGGCAAGGAACTTGTCTACCTGGACGTGACCAACGGCGCACCCGAACTCACCAACGAGAAGTGCAGCTTCTGGCACTTCCGCTTCGACTCGCACCAGGACATGAAGACGCAGGGCCTGGTGAGCTACATGGCCACGTTGCCCGATCTCAAGAAGATCTACCTGATCAACCAGAACTACTCCACCGGCCAGCAGACCAGTGCCGGCGTGAAGGCCGTGCTCAAGCAGAAGCGGCCGGACGTGGAAATCGTCGGTGACGACCTGCACCCCATGCTCGCGGTGAAGGATTTCGCGCCCTACGTGGCCAAGATCAAGGCCTCGGGCGCCCAAGCGGTGGTCACCGCCAACTGGAGCGCCGACCTGACGCTGCTGATCAAGGCCGCGAAGGACGCGAGCCTGAAGGTGCCCTTCTTCACCTACAACGCCGCCACCACCGGCGCGCCCACCGCGCTGGCCTCGGCCAACGCCGAGGACGTGAAGCTCATCACCTACTGGAACCCGAACGACTACCCGAACGAGAGCAAGAAGGTGATGGAGCCGTTCCGCGCCAAATACAACGACGACTTCGTCGTGCTGCCGTACTACAGCACCATGAAACTGCTCTCGGCCGCCATGGCCAAGGCCAAGTCCACCGAGCCACTGGCCGTGGCTCGCGCGCTCGAAGGCCTGAAGGTCATGAGCATGAACGGCGAAATCGAGATGCGAAAGATGGACCACCAGATCCAGCAGTCGCAGGTGGTCTCAACCTGGACCAAGGCCGACGGCAAGGCTGTGAAGTACGACCTGGAGAAAACCGGCTACGGCTGGAAGACGCTGCAGAAGCTGGAGCCCTATGTGTCTTCGCTGCCCACCTCCTGCCAGATGAAGCGACCGGGCTGAACGCCCCTCCACCAGGACACACACCATGGGAAGCATTCAAACCCAGTTCAAGCCGCCCGCGTTCCTGAACGGCCAGCCCAAGCTGCTGCTGATCGACGGGCAGCTGGTGCCTGCCGCTTCGGGCAAGACCTTCAAGACCTGGAACCCGAGCACCGGCAAGGTGCTGGCCGAAGTGGCCGAGGCGGGCGCTGAAGACATCCACCGCGCGGTGGCCGCTGCGCGCCGCGCCTTCGAGGGCCCGTGGAGCAAGTTCAAGCCGTTCGACCGCCAGGCCGTGCTGCTCAAGCTGGCCGACCTGCTCGACCAGCACTTCGAGGAACTCTCCACCCTGGACACCCTGGACATGGGCGGCCCCATTGCCCGCACCTCGGCCGGGCGCCGCCGTGGCATTGCCCTGCTGCGCTACTACGCCGGGCTGGCCACGGCCACCCACGGCCACACCATCGACAACTCGGTCGACGGCAACGTGTTCTCCTACACCCTGAAGGAGCCGGTGGGCGTGGTGGCGGCCATCAACCCCTGGAACGGCCCGCTGGGCCTGGCCATCTGGAAGATCGCCCCGGCGCTGGCCACCGGTTGCACCATGGTGCTCAAGCCCGCCGAGCAGGCGCCGCTGTC
Organism: Hydrogenophaga sp. IBVHS1; assembly: GCF_002127265.1. Taxonomy (GTDB): domain Bacteria; phylum Pseudomonadota; class Gammaproteobacteria; order Burkholderiales; family Burkholderiaceae_C; genus Hydrogenophaga. The sequence goes on from NZ_NFUU01000001.1 coordinate 862,093, forward strand.
ACCGCTGCGCCTGGGCGAGCTCTGCCTGGAGGCGGGTATTCCGCCCGGTGTGGTCAACGTGGTGACCGGCTTCGGTGAAGCCGGTGCGGCGCTGGCCGCGCACCCCGATGTGGACAAGATCGCCTTCACCGGCTCCACCGAAGTGGGCCAGCACATCGTGCGCGCCTCGGCCGGCAACATGAAGCGTGTCTCGGTCGAGCTCGGCGGCAAGTCGCCCAACATCGTGTTTGCCGATGCCGACCTGGACGAGGCGGTGCCCGGCGCGGCCATGGCCGTGTTCAACAACTCAGGGCAGATCTGCAGCGCGGGCACGCGCCTGTTTGTGGAGCGCAGCATCCACGACGAGTTTGTTGAACGCGTGGCGGCCTTCGCCAAGACCCTTCGCGTGGGCGATCCGCTGGACCCGAGCACCCAGCTCGGCCCGCTGGTGAGCGATTCGCAGCTCGAGCGCGTGACCGGCTATCTGGCGGCGGGCAAGGCCGAAGGGGCCAAGGCGCTCTCGGGCGGAGCGCGCATCACCGAAGGGGCGCTGGCCGAGGGTTACTTCGTGGCGCCCACGATCTTTGCGGGGGTGAACGACGGCATGAGCATTGCGCGCGAGGAGATCTTCGGGCCGGTGATCTCGGCGATGCCGTTTGACGACGTGGACGAAGTGATCCGGCGGGGCAACGACACGCCGTACGGGCTGGGCAGCGGGGTGTGGACGCGCGACATCAGCAACGCGCAGCGCGTCTCGCGCGGGCTGCGCACGGGCACGGTGTGGGTGAACTGCTACCAGACGATGGACCCGGCGGTGCCCTTCGGTGGCTACAAGATGAGTGGCTATGGCCGCGAGTCGGGCGCCGAGCACATGGAAGAGTACTTGCAGACCAAGGCGGTGTGGCTCAAGGGCCACCCCATGAAGCGCTGAGTTGAAAGCACCCATGTCACGTTCCAATACGGGTTTCGACTACATCATCGTGGGTGCCGGCGCGGCCGGCTGCGTGCTGGCCAACCGCCTCTCGGCCGATCCGGCGGTGCGGGTGGCGCTGGTGGAGGCGGGGCCTTCCGATCTCAGCTTCCCGGTCAACGTCAAGACCACGGTGCCGATCGGCAACGTGTTCCTGCTGCCGCACGAGCGCTACAACTGGCAGTTCAGTTTCCGGGGTGGCGAGGGCGTCAACCAGCGCGACATTCCGTGCCCGCGTGGTCGCCTGTTCGGTGGTTGCACTTCGGTCAACGGCACGGTGTACATCCGGGGCCATCAGCACGACTACGACGAGTGGGCCGCGCTGGGCAACCCTGGCTGGGGATACGACGACGTGCTGCCGTTCTACAAGCATCACGAGAACCGCGCCGCCGGTGCCTCCCGCTGGCACAACCGGGGCGGTGAGCTCGACGTGCAGCGGCTCAAGCACACCAACCCGTTGTCGCACGCCTTCGTAAGCGCTGCCCAGCAGGCGGGCCACGCGCGCAACGACGACTTCAATGGCGCGCAGCAAGATGGCTTCGGCCTGTTCGAGCTCAACCAGCGCGACGGCCGCCGCCTGAGCAGCTCGCGCGCGTTCCTGCATCCGGTGCTGGGGCGACCGAACCTCACGGTGTTCGCCGACACGCTGGTCGAACGCATTCGCCTGCGTGCCGGGCGTGCCGTGGGCCTGACCGTGGTGCGGGCCGGTGAGCGCCTGGAGCTGGACGCGGGCACCGAGGTGGTGGTGTCTGCGGGTGCCATCAATTCGCCGCAGTTGCTGATGCTCTCGGGCATCGGGCCGGCACACATGCTGCGCCAGCCTGGCCTGCAGGTGCAGCACGAACTGCCCGGCGTGGGCGCGAACCTTCAAGACCATCCCACGGTGTCGGTGGCGGTGTCGAACCCGGGCGCGGAGTCGTATGCGCTGAGCTGGCGCGTGGCACCGCGAGTGGCCTTGGCGCCTTTCCAGTACCTCTTCGGCCGCACCGGCATGTTGTCGTCCAACGCCGCCGAGTCGGGTGGCTTCTTTCGCAGCCTGCCCGGGCTCGACCGGCCCGATCTGCAATACACCTTCATGATCGGCATGAAGGAAAACGCCAAGACCATGCCGCGCCGCCACGGTGTGGTGCTGCATGTGGCTTTGTTGCGCCCCCGCACGCGCGGCCAGGTGTCGCTGGCCTCGGCCAATCCGGCTGACAAGCCGGTGCTGGACGCGCGGTTCCTGGAAGACCGCGAAGACGCCCGCACGCTGGTGCGTGGCCTGAAGGAAGCGCGGCGCATCCTGGGCATGCCCGCGATGGCGCCGTACCTGGGCGACGAGCTGTCACCCGGTGCTAGCGCAGTCAGCGACGATCGCATTGAAGTCTATGTGCGCCAGGCCACGACCACCACCTACCACCCGGTCGGCACCTGCAAGATGGGGCCTGCCGACGACCCGATGGCCGTGGTGGATGCCCGCCTTCGCGTGCACGGTATCGAAGGCCTGCGCGTGGCAGACGCGTCCATCATGCCCAACATCATTGGCGGCAACACGGCCGCGCCCTCGATGATGATCGGCGAGCGTGCCGCGCACTTCCTGTTGAGCCCTCAGGAAGTGGTGCGGCCGCCCGTGGCACTCATGGCTGAAGCGTGAAGCCCTCGTAACCCTTGAACGCCACGTCCGCGCATTTCATGCGGTAGACGCCGTGGCCGCCCACGTAGGGCAGAAACACGCGGGGCTTGCCCGGGATGTTGGCGCCGGTGTACCAGGAGTTGGCGCGCGGGAAGAGGGTGGTGTCGGCGACTTCGTTGACGTGGCGGACCCAGGCCTCCTCAAAGTCGACTTGCGCCTCCATGCGACGCACGCCCTTCTGCCCGAGGTAGCGCAGGCAGTCGGCGATCCATTCGATGTGCTGTTCGATCGAGGTGATCATGTTGGTCAGCACCGAGGGGCTTCCGGGGCCAGTCACCATGAACAGGTTCGGATAGCCCGCGGTCATGAGGCCCAGGTAGGTCTTGGGTCCGTGTGCCCATTTCTCGGCCAGTGATGGGCCGCCATCGACGCGAATGTCGATGTTGAGGATGGCCCCGGTCACCGCGTCGTAACCGGTGGCGAACACGATGGCGTCCAGCTCGTATTCCTTTTCGGTCGTGCGCAGGCCCTTGGGCGTGATCTCTTCGATCGGGTGCTCACGCACATTGACCAGCTTCACGTTGTCGCGGTTGTAGGTTTCGTAGTAGTCGGTGTCCACGCAGATGCGCTTGGTGCCGATGGCGTGGTCCGTGGGCGTCAGCAGCGCGGCCACGGCCGGGTCTTTCACCTTCTGGCGAATCTTGTTGCGCACGAACTCGGCCATGGTTTCGTTGGCCTTTTCGTTCGAGAGAATGTCTTTGTAGATGCGCGTGAAGCCTGGCCCGCCGTGCGCCCAGCCGGCCTCGTAGACCTTCGCGCGCTGGTCGTCGGGCACTTCAAGAGCCCCCTTGTCGGGCGTGGGATGGCAGGCGATGCCGGCCGAGGAGTAGCGCGCCTTTTCCCGCCGCGCCGGGTAGTGCGCCTTGAACCAGGCTTCGTATTCGGCGGGCATGGGAATGTTCCACGCCGGCAGACTGAAATTGGCCGTGCGCTGGAACACGGTGAGCTGCCTGGCCTGCTCGGCAATGCGCGGAATGGCCTGGATGCCACTGGAGCCGGTGCCGATCACGCCCACGCGCAGGCCACTGAAGTCAACACCTTCATGCGGCCAGGTGCCGGTGTGGTACAGCTTGCCCTTGAAGCTGTCGCGGCCGGGAAAGTCCGGCATGCGCGGCAACGAGAGGCAGCCACCGGCCACCACGAAAAAGCGTGCGGTCACAGCATCACCCCGGTCGGTGCGCAGCGTCCAGAGCTTGCTTTCGGAATCGAAGGCGGCGCTCACCACGCGGGTGCTGAACTGGATGGCGTCGCGCAGCTTGAAGCGGTCGGCCACGTGGTTGGCGTAGCGCAGGATCTCGCCCTGCTGCGCGTACTTCTCGCTCCACGTCCATTCCTGTTGCAGTTCGTCGCTGAAGGAATACGAGTACTCCATGCTCTCCACATCGCAGCGCGCCCCGGGGTAGCGGTTCCAGTACCAGGTGCCACCCACGCCATCGCCCGCCTCGAAGGCGCGCACGTTCAGCCCTTGCTGACGAAACTTGTGAATGGCGTACAGGCCGCCGAAGCCGGCTCCAACAATGACAACGTCCAGCGCGGTGGCTGATGGCGTAGAGGCGTTCACGGAAGATGTCTCCTGAGATGGTTGGGGTGAGGGGATCAGCGGGCTCAGACCACGAGCGGCACGGAAGCGCCGTCCAGCGACATGACGACGCCGGTGACATAGGCCGCGCGGGGCGAGGCGAGGAACACCACCACGTCGGCGATGTCCTGAGGGTTGGCCAGACGGCCCAGTGGTGCGCGCGATTGCGCCTGGCGCAGGGCTTCTTCTTCCGGCACGTTGCGTTGCCGCGCGTCGGCCGAGATGCTGGCGGCGGCGCGCTCGGTGAGCGTGAGGGCGGGATTGACGGCGTTCACGCGCACGCCCCGGGGCGCATAGGCTGCGGCCATGCCCACGGTAGAAAGCATGAGCGCCGCGTTGGCTGAGCCGCCCGCGAGGTGGTGAATCGTGGCCACCTTCCCGCCCATGCCCACCACGTTGACCACGGCGCCCTGGCCGCGCGCACCCATGCGTTTGATGAGCGGGTCCGTCACGTTGATGTAGCTGAAGAACTTGGCCTGCATGGCAGCCTGCCAGGCGGCGGGGCTGAGTTCGGCAAACGGCGTGAGCTTGGCTGCGCCGGCCGAATTCACCAGGATGTCGATGGGTCCACCGGCATGCTCGGCCGCATCCACCATGGCCAGCGCGGCTTGCGCATCGCTCAGGTCGGCGCTGTGGGTTGCCACGGTGGCGCCGGTTTCCTTCAGCAGTTGTGCCTGTGCGGTCTTGAGGTTTTCCGGACTGCGCCCAGCGATGCTCACGCGGGCGCCTTCGCGCAGAAATTCCAGCGCGCAGGCCAGGCCGATACCGCGACTGCCGCCCGTGACCAGCACGTGTTTTCCGGTGAGTTTGAGGTCCATGCTGTCTCCGTGTGCATGCTGGAATTGAAATGGTCTTACCAGTACAATTCTACGACCTTTAGGCGATTTTCAGTGCGTGTGTTTCGAGGAGACTCCATTGAGCAAGAGCAGCAACGCCCCTCCGGTCCAGCTCGATGCCATCGTCGTCGGTGCCGGCTTTGCGGGCATCTACCAGCTCTACAGCCTGCGGCGCATCGGCCTGTCGGCCCGGGTGCTGGAGGCGGGTGAGGGCGTGGGCGGAACCTGGTTCTGGAACCGCTATCCCGGCGCGCGTTGCGACGTGGAGAGCCTCGACTATTCCTATTCGTTCAGCGACGAGCTGCAACAGGAGTGGGACTGGAAAGAGCGCTACGCGCCGCAACCCGACATCCTGCGCTACATCAACCACGTCGTGGATCGTTTTGATTTGCGCCGCGACATTCAGTTGAACGCGCGCGTGACTTCCGCCATCTACGACGAGGCCGAGGACCGCTGGCTGGTCACCACCGAGGGTGGCGACCGCTTCTCGGCTCGCTACTGCATCATGGCCACCGGCTGCCTGTCGATCCCGCAGGCGCCCCAGTTCCCCGGGCTCGAATCTTTCAAGGGCCGGTGGTACCACAGCGCGAACTGGCCGCACGAAGGCGTGGACTTCGCGGGCCAGCGCGTGGGTCTCATCGGCACCGGTTCCAGTGGGGTGCAGATGACGCCGGAGATCGCGCAGCGCGCGAAGCACCTCACCGTATTTCAGCGCACCGCCAACTACAGCGTGCCAGCGCAGAACGAACCCATCACGCCCGAGCAGCTCGCCGAGGTCAAGTCCACCTATGGCGCGCGCCGCGAGCGCGCGCTGGAGACCCACACCGGCCACTTCCTCATCGCCAACGACAAGTCGGCCATGGAGGTGAGCGAAGCCGAACGGCGCAAGGAGTTCGAGTTCCGCTGGAAGGGCGCGGGTGGCGGCTTTCGTATGCTGCGCGCGTTCAACGACCTGATGGTGAACAAGCAGTCGAACGACCAGGCGGCCGAGTTCGTGCGCAGCAAGATCCGCGCGACGGTGAAAGACCCGGTAACCGCCGAGCTGCTGTGTCCCAGGGACGACCTGCCTTTCGGCACCAAGCGCCTGTGCGTGGATACCGACTACTACCAGACCTTCAACCGCGACAACGTGTCCCTGGTGGATGTGCGGACCGACCCGCTGGTGGAGGCCACGCCCAATGGCCTGCGCACGCAATCCGGTCAGGAATACCCGCTCGACGTGATCGTTTTTGCCACCGGTTTCGACGCCATGACCGGCGCCCTGAAGTCCATCGATGTGCGCGGTGTGGGCGGCCAGGCGCTGCGCGACAAGTGGGTGGATGGGCCGCGCACCTACCTGGGTCTGGCCGTGGCGGGCTTTCCGAACCTGTTCATCCTCGCCGGTCCCGGCAGCCCTTCGGTGCTCAGCAACATGGTGCACTCCATCGAGCTGCACGTGAACTGGCTCACCCGTTGCCTCGAAGACGCGCGCGCCAGGGGCGTGCGCCGCATCGAAGCGCAGCAGCGTGCCGAGGACGACTGGGTGCACCACGTGAACGAAGTCGCTGACCGCACGCTCTACCCCACGGCCAATTCTTGGTACATGGGTTCCAACATGCCGGGCAAGCCGCGCGTGTTCATGCCTTACGTGGCGGGCGTGCCGGCCTACCGAAAGATCGTCAACGAAGTGGCGGCCGACGGCTACAGAGGGTTCGAGATGGTATGAAGCCGCACCACGTGCTGCGCCAGCGCGGCTTCGTGCACGGCCAGTGCAGCCTGCAGGGTGCGTATGCCGTCCACCCCCGAACACAGCGGTTGCTCGCGCCCTTCGGCCACGGCGCGCACGTGGCGCAGTTGTTCCATGTAGGGGTCTTGCCGGTGCAGCATGGTCTGGCTCTGGGTGAGCGGTTCGTGCCAGCCGCGCTTGCCATCGAAGCGCCAGGTATGGAGGCGGGGCAGGGTGATGGAACCTTCGGTGCCGCTGAGGAAGTGGGTGTCCACCGACACCTGGGCGTAGTGCGGCGCCTCGCCGGCGGCGAGGTCCCAGTTCCACGGCGTCACTGCGGCGTCGGACACAGTGAGCGTGCCGAGCGCGCCATTGGCAAAGCGCAGCAGCACGGCGGCCGTATCTTCCACCTCGAAGCCCCGCACGGCGCTGGAGGTCATGGCCTGCACGCTGTCGATTTCACCCACCAGAAAGCGAAGCAGATCGAGGTCGTGGATCAGGTTGATCAGCACCGGCCCGCCGCCCTTTTCGCGCCGCCAGGCGAGGTCGAAGTAGCTGTCGGGTTTGAGCCAGGTCGCCATGCCGTTGACGCTGACAGGGCGGCCCAGCACGCCTTCGTTCACCAGGGCACGGGCGCGCTGGATGATGGGGTTGTGGCGGCGCTGGTGGCCCACCATGACGGGCACTCCCGCGCGTTTGGCGGCGTCGCACAGCCGTTGGGCGTTCTCGATGGTGTCGGCCACCGGTTTCTCCATCAGAACCGGCAGGCCGCGCGAGATGCAGTCGATGCCGACATCGGCGTGCGTGTGGTTGGGCGTGGCCACGATGGCCGCGCGCGCGTCCGATTTTTCCAGCAACTCGCGGTGGTCCGCGTACCAGGCCAGGCCCAGGCTTTCGGCCAGCTTGCGCGCCGCGGGCGTGGGGTCGGCAATGCCCGCTACCGACACATCGGGATGGCGCAGCGTGCGCTCGATGTGCATGCGACCAATGGCCCCCGCGCCAATGACGGCGACAGGCATGCGGGAAGTGGGGGATGCGGTCATGGTCGGCGGAAGAGGACGGTGAAATCGCGATAGTATCCTATGGTCCAACCAAACGCGACAGCCTTAAAACACCGAGGAAAAGACACCGTGAGCAGCCCGCCCTCCCTGAAGAAAGAAGTCGATCTCGTGGTCGTGGGCGCCGGTGCCGGCGGCATGACCGCTGCCGTCATGGGCACGCTGGCCGGCTTGGATGTGCTGCTGTGCGAAGGGACCGAGCAGGTGGGTGGCACCACGGCCACAGCGGCCGGCACGATCTGGGTTCCCAACAACAACCTGGTCAAGGCGGCGGGATTCGAGGACAGCATGGAAGAGGGCTTGCGCTACCTCGATGGCCTGGTGCCATCGGGCGAATTGCGTCGCCTGCGCGAGGTCTACCTGGAGACCGGTCCGGCCATCATCGACGACATCGTGCGGCGCACGCAGGTGAAGTTCATGGCCGCTGGCAAGCACCCCGACTACGCGGACATTGCCGGCTCGCGCGTGGCGGGGCGCGCGCTCGCACCACTGCCGTTCGACGGCCGCCTGCTGGGCGAGGAGTTCCACCGCATCCGCCCACCGATGAAGGAGTTCATGGTGCTCGGCGGCATGATGGTCGGCAAGGCCGACATCGGCCATCTGCTGGGGCGATTCAAGTCGTGGGCCAGCTTCAAGCACAGCGCGGGCCTGGTGCTGCGCTATGCCGCCGATCGGCTGCGCCACGCGCGCGGCACGCGTCTGGTGATGGGCAACGCGCTGGTGGCGAGGCTCTTCGCCAGCCTGCGCGCGGCGGGCACGGCCATTGCGTTCGGCGCGCAGATCGAATCGCTGTCAAAGCACGGCAATCGCGTCTCGGGCGCTCGCTTCAAGCTGGCCACGGGCGAGCTTGTTGAAGTGAAAGCGCGCCTGGGTGTGGTGCTGGCCACCGGCGGCATCGGGCGCAACCCGGCGCTGCGCAAGCGATGGATGCGGCCGGGGCACGACCGCTGGCCTTCGCTGATTTTTGAAGGCAACCAGGGTGGCGGCGTGCGCGCGGCCGAACTCGCCGGGGCCGCGATCGACGGTACGCCGGGCGGCGCTGGTGTGTTGTGGCAACCGGTTTCGGTGACGCACGATGCAAAGGGTGGCACGGGCCTGTTCCCGCACCTCTTCCTCGACCGTGCCAAGCCTGGGTTGATCGCGGTGGACAGCGCGGGCCTGCGATTCACCAACGAAGGCGCGTCGTACCACTACTTCTGCGAAGACATGATCAAGCGCCACGCCACCACGCCGGCCATTCCCGCCTGGTTGATCTGCGATGCCGCCTTTGTGGAGAAGTACGGCCTGGGGCTGATCCATCCAGGCACCACCAACCTGAAGCCGCACGTGAAAACCGGCTACCTGCACGTGGGCGACAACCTGGACGCGCTGGCACGCAGTGCGGGTCTGGACGCGGTCGGCCTGAAGGACAGCGTGGCGCGCAACAACGCCTACGCGCTCACCGGTGTGGACAGCGATTACGGCAAGGGCGCCACCGAGGTGAGCCGCTTCAACGGCGATCCCGATCACCAGCCCAACCCTTGCCTGGGTCCCATTGCACAAGCGCCGTTTTGCGCCATGGCCCTGTGGCCAGCCGACGCTGCGGCCGACGCCGGCCTGTCGACCAACGAACATGGTCAGGTGCTCGACGCCGATGGCCAGCCCATCGCCGGCCTGTACGCCTGCGGCAACGACGCGGCCTCGCTCATGCGCGGCACCTACCCCGGACCGGGCGCCACCATCGGCCCGGCCATGGTCTTCGGCTACCGCGCCGCCATGCACGCCACTTCGCTCAAACATTGAAACGGAAAAACATCCATGTCATCTGCATCTCCATCTGTGGCCCTTGTCGCGGGGGCCAGCGGCATCGTCGGTATCGGTGTGACCCAGCGTCTGGTGGCCGATGGCTGGCGCGTGCTGTGCGCCTCGCGCTCCGGCGGGGGCGACATCGAAGGCACCGAGGGCATTGCGCTGGACCTGATGGACCCACAGGCCTGCCGGCAGGCGTTGTCGAAGCATCCCGACATCACGCACGTGTTCTTCACCGCCTACCAGCCCGCCGCCAGCCGCGCGGCCGAGGTGGCGCCCAACCTGGCCATGCTCCGCAACCTGGTGGAGGCCGTGAGCGCAATGGCGCCCCAACTGGAGAAAGTGGTGCTGACCACCGGCGCGAAGTTCTACGGCATTCAGTGGGGCCAGACGAAGACGCCCTGCCGCGAGACCGACGCGCGCCAGTTGCCGCCCAACTTCTACTACGACCAGGAAGACTTCCTGCGCCAGGCACAGCAGGGCCAGCGCTGGTCCTGGGTCAACCTCATCCCGCCATTCGTTTCCGGCTTTGCTGTGGGCAACCCCATGAACCTGGTGATGGGCGTGGGCATCTACGCCGCCATCAGCAAGGAGATGGGCCTGCCGCTGCGCTTTCCCGGCAGCGCGGGCGCCTACGACGCGCTGCACCAGATCGCCGACGCGCACGTCATCGGCTCGGCCGCCAGCTGGGCGGCGCGCTCGGAGGCGGCGGCCAACCAGGCTTTCAACGTGAGCAACGGCGACCCGGCTCGTTGGCGCAATACCTGGCCGGTGATCGCCCAGGGCCTGGGCATGGAATGGGCCGAACCCAAGACCATGCCGCTGGTGGACGTGATGCCCGACCAGCAGGCGCTTTGGGACCGCATTTCTGAACGCCAGGGCCTGCGCAAGATCGACATCAACCGCATCGTCAACTGGGGCTGGGTCGACTACATGCTGCGCATGTCGCACGACGTGCTGCTGGAGACCGGCAAGATCCGCCGCGCCGGTTTTCACGACTGCATCGAGACCGACGCCATGTTCGTGCAGCGCCTGCGCGAGTTGCAGCAGCACAAGGTGCTTCCGTCATGAACGCCCGACACCGCCGCGTCAGCGACCTCACGCTGGGCTTCCTCACGCTCGGCGCACAGGCCGCGCCGCTGGACGTGATCGATGCTGCGGCCAGCGCGGGCTTCGGTGCGGCCGGCCCGCGCATCAGCGGGCGCTACCCCGGCGACGCGTGGCCCTCGGTCGACGACCGCGCCGATGCCTTCGACGAGATTCGCCGTGCCGCCGCCCAGCGCGGCGTGCGCCTCTCCAGCATCAGTGGCTACTACATCTCGCCGCAGGTGACGCTGGAGCACCTGCTGGCCAATGTGAACGCCGCAAAGGCTGTGGGTGCGCCCCTGATCCTGCAGGGCTGCTTCGACGCCAACATGGCGCGTGTGGCCAAGCTGGTGCGCGACTACGCGGCGGCGGCGCGAGAGGCCGGTGTGCGCATCGCGCTGGAGTTCATGCCCATGAGCGAGCTCAAGACCATCGCGCAAACCGTGGCGTTGATCGCGGCCAGCGGCGCAGGCAACGTCGGCATTCTGGTGGACGCGCTCCACCTTGCGCGTTCGGGCGCTACCCCTCGCGACGTGGCCGCGCTCGATCCCTCCATCGTGTACCTCACGCAGCTGTGCGATGCGCCCGCGCAGCTGGCCGAGGGCGACACGCTGTTCAACGAAGCCATGGCCGGACGCCGTCTGCTCGGCGATGGCGGGCTCGACCTGGCCGGCCTGGTCAACGCCTTGCCGGGCGATGCGGAACTGGAACTGGAGACGCCGGCCGTGCAGCACGCCGACCTGGCCCCCACACTGCGCGCGCGCCACGCGGCTGAAGCGGCAGCGCAATTCTTCGCACGGCATTTCGCCCACTGAATTTCACCCATCAACCTACGGAGACACGCAGCACCATGAACACACACACCACTTTCGACAAGGCCTCACTTCAGGGGCGCGTTGCCGTCGTCACCGGGGCCGGGGGAGGGCTGGGAGGCGCCATGGTGGCGCGCCTGCACGGCATGGGGGCGAGCGTGGTGACGGTCGATCTCAAGGCGCCTGAGAATGCGTTGGCCGCGCTCTCGCTGGCCTGTGATGTGACGAACGAGGCGGACATCGAGGCCATGGCGCTGGCGGTGAAGACGAAGTTCGGGCGCTGCGACATTCTGGTGAACAACGCGGGCATCATGGCACCGGTGATTCCCTTGGAAGAACTGCCCGTGGCCACCTGGGACAAGGTGATGAGCGTGAACCTGCGGGGTTCTTTTCTGTGCGCCAAGCACCTGGTGCGCATGATGCTGGCGCAGAAGAGCGGCGCCATCATCAACATCGCCTCCATCGGCGCGCGCGTGCCCAACGACATCGGCCCCTACGGCCCGAGCAAGGCGGGCGTGCTGGGGCTGACGCACCAGATGGCGGTGGAGTGGGGACCGCGCGGCGTTCGCGCCAACTCGGTCAGCCCGGGCATGATCCGCACCCCGATGTCCGAGCACTTCTACCAGAACGAGAAGCTGCACCAGGGCCGCATCAAGGTGGTGCCCACCGGCCGCATTGGCCGGCCGGAAGACATCGCCGACGCGATCGCTTTCCTCGCCAGCGATGCCGCTTCCTACATGAACGGGCAGGACATCATTGTGGACGGCGGCTTCATGCGCACAGCGCTCATGAGCGTGCAGCCCGCGGTGTTCGCCTGAAGGTTCAGCCAGCCAGCCATTTCGCCGGCACGGTCACGATCCACGGACAGAGGATCAGCAGGAACAGCACGAAGAACTGCGCGGCCATGAAGGGCAGCACGCCCTTCGTGACCTCGTCCATCTTCATCTTGCCCACGCCGGCCACCACATTCAGCACCACGCCCACGGGTGGCGTCACGAGGCCGATGGCGTTGTTCATGATGAACAGCACGCCGAAGTAGACCGGGTCGATGCCGGCGGCCTTCACCACCGGCATGAGAACGGGCGTGAGGATCAGGATGGTGGGCGTCATGTCCATCGCCGTGCCCACCGCAATGACCAGCAGCATGATCATGAACAACAGCAGGATCTGGTTGTCCATGAAGGGCTGGAGCATCTCCACCAGCTGGGTCGGAATGTCGGCCACGGTGATGAGCCAGGCCGAGACCATGGCCGCAGCGATCAGGAACATCACGATGGCGGAGGTGCGCGCCGCGGTGACGAACACGTCATAGAGCTTGCTCCAGTGGAGTTCGCGGTACACCACGGTGGCCACGAAGAGCGCGTAGACAGCGGCTACTACGGCGGCCTCGGTCGGCGTGAACACACCCATCTTCAGACCCACCAGCACAATCACCGGCAGCATCAGCGCCCAGGTGGATTCCTTGAGCGCGCGCCAGCGCTCGGCCGCGCTGGCCTTGGGCGGTGGCGTCACGTTTTCACGGCGCGCCACGAAATGCCAGGTGACGGCAATGGCCACACCCATGAGCAGACCCGGCACGATGCCGGCGAGAAACAGCTTGCCGATCGAGACGTTGCCCGCCACGCCGAAGATGATGAAGGCGATGGAGGGCGGAATCACCGGCGCAATGACGCCGGCCGACGCGATGAGGCCACCGGCCCGGCCCTTGTTGTGGCCGGCCTTGACCATCATGGGCAGCAGCAGCGCGGCCAGCGCCGCAGTGTCGGCCACGGCCGAGCCGGAGAGCGCCGCCATGAGGCAACCCGCCAGCACGGCCACATACCCCAGGCCGCCGCGCCGGTGGCCCACCAGTGCCAGCGCGAGGTTCACGATGCGCTGCGACAGGCCGCCCACGTTCATGATCTCGCCCGCGAGCATGAAGAAGGGCACGGCCAGCAGCGGGAAGCTGTCGGCACCGTTGATGACGTTCTGCGCCAGGATCTGCGCATCGAACAGATCCAGGTGCCACATGAGCGCCACACCCGAAAGCAACAGCGCGTAGGCGATGGGCACGCCGATCAGCATGGCCGCCAGCAGGGAGAAGATGAAGATGGCAACGGTCATGGTGTGGGGCTCAGCGGCGGGTCGGGGTTTCGATGTGGGCCAGCTCTTCCGATTCGGTGACCATCACCAGCTCGTCGTCGGTGGTGGCACCCGAGGCCGTGCGCCACATTTCGCGGAGCAGCAGGGCAATGGCAGAAACGCCGAAGACGATGCCCGAGCCGTAGAAGATGGCCATGGACAACCCGGTGACCGGTGCCACGGAGTCGAAGTTGATGCGGGCCTGCGTGAAGCTGCCAGAAAGCAACAGCCAGGTGGCCCAGAGCATCAGGCTCTGGGCGATGAACAGGCAGATGCGGCGTGCCGTGCGCGGTAGCCGCGAGACCAGCACGTCGGTGCCCAGGTGCCCATGCTCCTTCAGCGCCACGATGGCGCCCAGAAAGGTGAGCCAGACAAAAAGCCAGCGCGACATCTCGTCAGACACCGCGATGTTGGAGTTGAAGGCGTAGCGCAGCACCACGTTGCCAAACACCAGCACCACCATGGCGGCAAGCGCGAGGGCGCAAAGGAAATTCAGCAGACGGCAGTAGCCGTCGATGAGCTTTTGCATGGGAAACCCTTTCTCAGGCAGCGACCCGAAGGCCGCTGAAAATGATATGGTCAGACCAAAGGAGACTATTGACATGGCCTTTCGCGGCGCCTCTTTTCTTGCCATCTGGAACGACATCGAGGGCATCACGCCCACCGAATACGACGCCTGGCTCACGCACGAACACATGATCGAGCGGGTGGGCGTTCCCGGGTTCCTGCGCGGACGGCGCTATATCGCGCTCGACGAAGGGCCGCACCGTTACTTCAATTGCTATGAAACGCGCGACGCTGCGGTGATGACCAGCGCGGCCTACCTGGAGCGGCTGAACAACCCGACGCCGCTCACGCAGCGCGTCATGCCCTGCCTGACGAATTTCATGCGCATGGGCTGCCGCACAGTCGGCACGGCGGGCCAGCAGGTGGGCGGTGCGCTGGCCACCGTGCGCTTTCGCGCGCCGGTCGATCGCGTGGAGCGTGCGGGCCAGAGCCTGTGCGATGCGCTGGTGATGAACACGGTGGTAACCGCCTGCCACCTGGGCACGCCCGAGGCGTCGGTGGCTGCGGCTTCCACGCGCGAGCGCGAACTGCGTCCTGCTGCTGCACGCGAGAGCACGGACGACCACGTGCTGCTGGTGGAGTCGGCCAACGGGCTCGCACTGCGTGAGCACCTGGGTGCGATCGTGACGGCGCTGCACGCCCAGGTGGCCGAGGCCTCGGACGTGCAGTCGCGCACCTACGGATTGAGCTACCTCATCGAGCCTGCAGGGGGCTGAAGGCTCGCGCACGCGGCCCTTTAACGGTTGGCGTGGATCTTGTCCATTTCCTCGCGGTAGATCTTCATCAGCGCGGGGTCGTACGTGGCGGCGAACTTGTCGATCACCGGCACGGTGGACTGGCGCATCTTGGCCAGTTCGGCGGCAGGGACTTCGTTGACCTTCATGCCCTTGGCTTCGAGCTCCGTGCGGCTTTGCTGCGCAGAGTCGCGGCTGACCTTGCGCTGGTAGACGCCGGCTTCACGCGCGGAGTCCTGCAGAATTTTCTGCTCGGCGGCCGAGAGCTTGTCCCAGAACTTCTTGCTCACTTCGATCAGGTTGGCCGTGTAGACGTGGTTGGTCACGCTCACGAACTTCTGCACTTCGTAGAACTTGTTGGACAGGATGATGGTGTAGGGGTTCTCCTGGGCGTCCAGCGCCTTGGATTCCAGCGCGCCGTACAACTCGCCGAAGGCCATGGGCACGGGGTTGGTGCCCAGTGCGCCGAAGCTCTCCACGAACACCGGGTTGGCCATCACGCGGATCTTCAGGCCCTTCACATCGTCGGCGGCCAGGATGGGTTTGCGGCTGTTGGTGAAGTTGCGGAAACCAGTCTCCCAGTAGTCCAGCCCCACGATGCCCTTCTCGGGCAGACGATCCAGCAGCGCCTTGCCGAAGCGGCCCTGCAGCAGCGCGTCGGCCTGCTGCGCGTTCGTGATGGAGAAGGGCGCGTCCAGAATGCCGAATTCCTTGACCAGCGCGGCCGCCGTGGTGGTGGCGGGTGTGAACATTTCCTGCACACCGCCTTGCACCGCTGCCTGCTGCTGCAGTTCGCCACCCAGCACCGACGCGGCGAATTCCTTCACGACAAGCTTCCCGCCACTCTTCTGTGAAACCAGTTCGGCGAAGCGTCGCACGCCGTCGCTGATGGGGTGACCCACCGGCGTGAGGTGGCCGAAGCGGATGGTGCGGGTCTGGATGTCCTGCGCAAACGCGGTGGACGAAGCCACAAAGGCCGCGACCAGGGTGAGCGGTAGGGCAAGCTGGCGGAATTTCATGAAGTCTCCATTGAAGGGCTGGAAAGATAAAACTAACACATGTTAGTTTAATTTATCCAATGGTTCAGCCAAACCATTGGCATTACGTTTTTTGCTGGTTGAGCCGGGCAAACGGGCTCAGGTCCGCCTGGTGCGTGCCGCCGTACTGGTCGGCGTGCTTGTGCACGTGCATCAGCGTGGTGTGCAGAAAGCCACCGTCAGCCACGATGTCCTCGCCGTTGATGAAGCCGGCGGCGTCGCTGGCGAGGAAGCCCACCACAGCGGCAATGTCATCCACCGTGCCGAGGCGCCGCAAGGGGATCACCTGGGTGCGCAGCTGCAGCATGTCGGGGTTGGCGTAGTGCACCTCCGACAGCGGCGTGCGCAGGAAGCCCGGGCTCACCGAGTTGGTGCGCACCCCCATCGGTCCCCACTCCACCGCCGTGTGGCGAGTGAGCGCGAGCACGCCGGCCTTGGTGACGCTGTAGGGCGGTGAGGTGTTGGGGCTCTGTGCGCCGATGGACCCGATGTTGACAATGCTGCCGCTGGCTTGCTTCAGCATGGCGCGGCCAAATTCGCGTGTGCACAGGAACACGCCGGTGAGATTCACCGCCATGCTGCGGTTCCAGTCGGCGAGCGTGAGTGCCTCCAGCGGGCTCGCGGGCACCAGGATGCCAGCGTTGTTGACCAGAATGTCGCAGCGGCCGGCGTGCTGCTCGGCCACGGCTTGCGCCGCCCGAGCGACCGAAGCTTCGTCGGTGACATCGCAGGCCAGTTCCTGTACCTGTGCGCCGCCTTCGCGCAGTTCGCGGCACAAGGGCTGCAGGCTCTCCACGCGCGGCTCCAGCAGCACGAGGTGCGCGCCGAGCTGCGCGAGGTGGCGCGCAATGCCGCTGCCCAAGCCACCCGCTGCGCCCGTAATGACAGCGACGCGACCGTCCAGCCGGTGTTGGTCGTTCACGGAGGCCGCTTATTCAGCCGTGATGCCGGCTGTCTGGATCACCGGCTTCCAGCGTGCGATCTCGCTGGCGATGGTCTTGCGGAAGGTGGCCACGCTCTGGTCCGGTGCTGCTTCGGTGCTGAGTGTCTTCAGCGCATCCTTCACGCGCTGCGTCTGCAGCACGGCGGTGATTTCCCGGTTCAGGCGATCGATGATGGGCTTGGGCGTGCCGGCGGGCGCGACCACGCCATACCAGGACTCCAGCATGAGCTCGGGCATGCCGAGTTCAGCGGTGGTGGGCACATCGGGCGCGATGGACACGCGCTTGGGACTCATGACCGCGAGCGCGCGCATCTTGCCGGCGGCCACGTGCGGCAGGGAGTCGGTGTTGCCGAACACCACATTGGTCTCATTGCCAAGCAGTCCCATGAAGGCCGGTGCGCCGCCTTTGTACGGCACGTTCACGAGCTCACCCTTGGTGAGTTGCGAGAACAGGCCGGCGGTGAGGTGGAAAGTGCTGCCGTTGCCGGCGGTGCCGTAGCTGAGCTTGCCGGGGTTGGCCTTGGCGAAGGACACCAGATCGCCGAAGGTCTTGAACGGGCTCGATGCGTTCACCACGATGAGGTTCGGGCCGATGAAGGTCATGGCCACCGGCTCGAAGTCCTTGACCGAATCGTAGGGCAGGCTCTTGTAGAGGCTGGGCGCCAGAGAGAGCGGCGCAATGGTGCTGAGCGCGATGGTGTAGCCATCGGGCGGCGAAGTCTTGAGCACACCCATGCCCAGTGTGCCGCCAGCACCGGGGCGCACGTCCATTACCACCGGTTGGCCCAGGCGTTCCTGCAGGCCATCGGTGATCAGTCGCGCCAGGTTGGCGCCCAGCCCACCAGCGGCATACGGCCAGATGAGCTTGATGGGACGATCGGGGTATTCGGCGAAGGCCGGCAATTGCCAAGTGGCGACCAGGGCGACCATGGCACCCACAGCGGTGCGGCGCAACATCTTCAAGGTTTTCATTTCTTGTCTCCTGCAGAGGGGTTGTGAAAAAGGGAACTGCGTCTCAGACGCTGGCCTTCTGAGGGCCGCGCACCAGGCGGCCTGGCGTGGCGCCGGTGGACTCACCATGGAGGTAGGTGATCTCGCCCGAGAGAATGGTGGCGGTGTAGCCGCGGGCTTTCTGCAGCAGGCGCTTGCCGCCCGCCGGCAGATCTTCCACGACGTAGGGCGTGTCGAGCGCGAGGCGGTCGAAGTCGATGATGTTGATGTCGGCCTTCATGCCGGGCTTGATGAAGCCGCGATCGTCCAGGCCCACCGTCTTCGCTGGATCGCTGGTGTAGCGGCGCACCAGCTCTTCCACCGATTGGCGGCCGCTGGCGCGGTCCCGGCCCCAGTGCGTGAGCAGGTAGGTGGGGAAACACGCGTCGGTGATGAAGCCCACATGTGCGCCACCGTCGCCCAGGCCAATCATGGCGTTGGGGTGGGTGAGCATCTCGCGCGTGGGTTCGCACTCGAAATCGTGGTAGCCGGTGAAGGTGGCGTAGAGAAAGCCCTGGCCGCCGTCGTCGAGCAACATGTCGTAGGCCACTTCGGCGCCCGTGCGGCCTTCGCGCCGGGCGATGGAGGCAATGGAGCTTTCGCGCGGCGGCTCGTAGTTGGGCGGGTTGCCCAGCAGGAACATGTGCTCGTACATCTTCTCGAAACCCATGCGCTCGAACAGCGGGAAGGTGCTGTCCCTGTACGGGTCTTCGCTGAGAATGCGCTGGCGAATCTCGGGGTCGCGCATGCGTGACACGCGCTCGGCCAGTGGCAGGTGCGCGATGCTGCGGTAGGTGGGCGTGGCGGCAAACGGGTTCTGCGTTCCGGTGAGACCGAACAGTGAACCGATGGGGCGCGGTGCCGTCACCGGGCGGATGCTGAGTCCATCGGCGGCGGCCTGGTCCGACAGCGCCAGCAGCTCACGCCACACTTCCTTGCGCTCGCCGTGGCGCTGGTTGAGCGAGAACACGCAGGTGCGGCCCGACTTCTCCACCAGGCGTCGCATCATGCCGAATTCGCCGGCCGGGCTGGGCTGGTCCCAATCGGAGACGAACTCCAGCTGACCGTGTCCCGCATCGGCCAGGCCCATGGCGATGCCGGTGAGCTCGTCCTCTTGTGCGCGCAGCATGGGCGTTGGATCGCCCGATGCACTCTTGTGGCTGATGGTGCGCGAGGTGGTGAAGCCAAAAGCGCCGGCGCGCATGGCCTCGGCCGTAATCTTGCGCATCTCGGCGATGTCTTCCGGCGTGGCGTTCTCGAGTCGAAGCGCGCGCTCGCCCATCACGTACACGCGCAGCGGGCCGTGCGGCAGCTGGGCGCAGATGTCGGTGTCGCGGGTTTGCGAGTCCAGCACATCCAGGTACTCGCCGAAGCTCTCCCAGTTCCACTTCAGGCCTTCGACGAGGCAGGGGCCGGGGATGTCTTCCACGCCTTCCATGAGCTGGATCAGCGCGTCGCGGTCGGCCGGCCGCACCGGCGCAAAGCCCACGCCGCAGTTGCCCATCACCACCGTGGTCACACCGTGCCATGAACCGGGTGTGAGGAACTGGTCCCAGATTGCCTGGCCGTCGTAGTGGGTGTGGATGTCGACGAAGCCGGGCGTGACCAGCTGGCCCCTGGCGTCCAGCTCTTTGCGGCCCTTGCCTTCGACCGTGCCCACCGCCGCGATCTTGCCGTCCTTCACCGCCACATCGGCCGCGAAGGCGGGAGAACCGGTGCCATCAATCACCTGGCCGTGGCGAATCACCAGGTCGTATTCATGAGTCATGGGGGTTCCTGAGTTCAGAGAGCGGGGGCAGCCTGCGGGCCCCGCACGAGCCTTCCGGGGAGGGCATCGGTGGCCACGCCCTGGCGGTAGACCGGTGTGCCGGAGACGATGGTCGCGGTGTAGCCGTTGGCGCGCTGCATGAGGCGGCGGCCGCCAGCGGGCAGATCGAACTGCATGTGGGGCACGTCCATGCCCAGCTGGTCGGGGTTGATCACGTTGAGATCGGCCTTCATGCCCGGGGCGACGACGCCACGGTCTTTCAGGCCGACGGCGCGTGCCGTGTCCGAGGTCTGTCGCTTGATCAGCCAGGGGAGTTCGAAGCGGCCGTTGGGACCACCCCAGTGGCTGAGCATGAAGGTCTGAAAGCTGGAGTCGCAGACCAGGCCCACGTGGGCACCGCCGTCGCCGAGGCCGATCACGGTGTCGGGGTGGGCGATCATGTCGCCGCACGCATTCAGGTTGCGTTCTGCGTAGTTGGCGAACGGTGAGTACAGCGTGCCGTGGCCGTCATCCGCCATCATCAGGTCGTAGGCCACTTCGCCCGGTGTTCTGCCTTCGCGCGCGGCGGTGGCTGCCAGCGAATGCTCCGGGCCCGGGTCGTATTCGGGCGGGTTGCCAAAACGGAAGATGTTGGTGAACTCCACCAGCCGCTGCCCCAGCGGCGTGGCGGCGCTCGCAGCAAGCTCGCTCAGCAGCGCACTGCGCATCGCGGGTTGGCGCAGGTGCTCCACGCGTTCTTCGAGGGACAGATCGGCGATGGCCTGGTAGGAAGGGCACTCGGAGAACACGTTGCGGCTGCCCTGCAGGCCCAGCATGATGCCGACCCCGCGCGGCGCCACCTGCGCCAGCATGCTCAGGCCGTCGACATTGGCCTGCCGCGTCAGCTCAAGAATGCGCTGCCAGCCGCGCGGGTTCTTGTGCTTCTGCATGAGCGAGAAAGACAGCGGGCGGCCCGATGCCTCGGTCAGTCGGCGCATGAGCTGGAATTCGCTGTCGACGTCCTCGCCGTCGAAGTCCGTGATCATCTGCAGCACGCCACGCCCCGCGTCTTTCACACCCATGGCAATGGCCATGAGTTCTTCTTCGGAGGCCTTCAGGGTGGGGGTGGGCGTGCCTTTGATCGACTTGTGGTTGATCGAGCGCGAGGTGGAAAAACCGATGGCGCCTGCGCGCATGGCTTCGGCGGTGAGCTCTCGCATGCGGGCACGGTCTTCGGCCGTGGCCATTTCCAGCCGCGAGGCGCGTTCACCCATCACGTACACGCGCAGGGCGGCGTGGGGCAGTTGCGCACAGAAGTCGATGTCGTGCGGTTTGCGCTCCAGCGCGTCGAGGTAGTCTGCAAAGCTCTCCCATGCCCAGTCCAGACCTTCCTGCAAAGCCACGCCGGGAATGTCCTCCACGCCCTCCATCAGGTCGATGAGGCGATCGCGGTCTTGCGGGCGCACCGGCGCAAAGCCCACGCCGCAGTTGCCCATGACCGCCGTGGTCACGCCGTGCCAGCTTGAAGGGGAGAAACGTTGATCCCACACGGCCTGGCCGTCGTAGTGGGTGTGTATGTCGACAAAACCGGGGGCCACCACCTGGTGACGCGCGTCGATTTCTTCGCGCCCCTGGGCCGTGACCTTGCCCACCTGAACGATCACGCCGTTGTTCACGGCCACGTCCGCCTCGATCAGCGGGCCACCAAGGCCGTCGGCCACCGCGCCGCCGCGAATCACCAGGTCCAGGGTCTTTTTCATGGGTTGTCCTCTTGAAGTCATGTCTCCAGCGAGACGTGATTGTGAGATTGCTGTGTTGTCGTGTCAACCTATTAAGTTGAGAAAACAACAAAACAGCCGAAGCTGGGCGTCTGCAGGGGAGCCATGAATAATGGCGTTCCCGAACGGCGAATCGCTCGCCAGTGTCACTGGCGATAAAATGGTAAGACCATATGTTAAATGAATGGAATATGCAATGCAGACTGTCCTGATCACCGGTGCCTGTGGCAATCTGGGCCGCGCTGTGGCGCAGGCTTTTTCCGATAAAGGTTGGACCTTGGTCCTGCTGGACCGCGAGCAGAGCCTGCTCGAATCGATCTACGGGCCCGACACCGATCGGCAGCTCAGCCTTGCGGCCAACCTGCTGGACGCCGCGGCGGTGGATGCGGCGGTGCAACGGGCGCTGGAGCAGTTCGGCCGCATCGGCGTGCTGTGCAACCTGGCGGGTGGATTCCGCATGGGTGAGGCGGTGCACGAGACCAGCGACAGCACCTGGGACTTTCTCATGGGGCTCAATGTGCGCTCGGTGCTGCACACGGCGCGGGTCGTGGTCCCGGCCATGCTGGCCGGCGGTGGTGGCCGCATCGTCAACGTGGGCGCCGGTGCGGCCGGCAAGGGCGGGGCCAACATGGGCGCCTATGCCGCTTCCAAGAGCGCAGTGGCGCGCCTGACCGAGTCGATGGCAGCCGAACTGCGGGAGAAGGGCATCAACGTGAACTGTGTCCTGCCCAGCATCATCGACACGCCCGAGAACCGCAAGGACATGCCCAAGGCCGATCCCTCGCGCTGGGTGTCGCCCGAGTCGCTCGCCGGCGTGATTGCCTTCCTTGCCTCGGATGCGGCCAAGGACATTCACGGCGCGAGCGTGCCGATCACGGGGCTGAGCTAAGCTGCCTCCCCCCGCCCATTCCTCTTCCACTGTTCAGAAGGAAACCACGCTCATGATCACCCAGCGATCACTCGGCCGTTCCGGCATTCAGGTTGTGCCGCTGGCCTTCGGCGGCAACGTGTTTGGCTGGACTGTGGACGAGGCGCAATCGTTCCGCCTGCTGGACGCCTGGGTCGACGCCGGCTTCAACTTCATCGACACGGCGGACATGTATTCCAGCTGGGTCCCCGGCCATCAGGGTGGTGAGTCGGAATCCATCATCGGCAACTGGCTCAAGGCCACCGGCAAGCGCGATCAGGTGGTGATCGCCACCAAGGTGGGCAAGCCCATGGGGCCCGGCAAGTCGGGCCTGAAGCCGGCCTACATCCGGCAGGCCGTGGAGGCCTCGCTCAAGCGCCTGCGTACCGATCACATCGATCTTTACCAGTCGCACGACGACGATGCCGACACGCCACTGGCGGAGACGCTCGGCGCGTTTGCGGACCTGATCCGCGAAGGCAAGGTTCGCGCCATCGGCGCCTCCAACTACTCAGGCGCGCGCCTGCAGGAAGCCCTGGAAGTGAGCGAACGCCACGGCCTGCCGCGTTACGAAACACTGCAGCCGCTCTACAACCTGTACGACAGGCAAGACTTCGAGGCCGATTTGCTGCCGGTGTGCCAGGCGCAGGGCGTGGGCGTGATCACGTTCTACGCGCTGGCCGCAGGCTTCCTCAGTGGCAAGTACCGCAAGCCTGAAGACGCGAGCAAGAGCGCGCGCGGCAAGGGCGCGGTGGCCAAGTACCTCAACCCTCGCGGCCTGGCCATTCTCGATGCGCTCGATGCAGTGGCGGCCAGGCACGCCAGCACCCCGGCTCAGGTGGCACTCGCCTGGCAGCTCGGCATGCCGGGCATCACGGCGCCCATTGCCAGCGCAACATCGCTCGATCAGCTCCAGGACCTGGTGTCGGCTGTGGCCCTGAAGCTGGACGAGGCCGACATGCAGCGACTCGAAAAGGCTAGTCGTTGAGCAGCACCACCTTGCCGCTGGTCTGGCGGCTGGTGATGCTCTTGAGCGCGGTCACGGCATCGGCCAGCGGGTAGCTGGCGGACACGAGGGGCTGGAACATGCCTTCCGCGCACCATTGCAGCACCTGTTCAAGGTTGGCGCGGGCCTCGCTCCACCAGCCGTCGCGCCACACGTCGTAGCGCACGCCGATCACGTCGTAGCCCTTGACCAGCGGCATGTTGATCTTGAGGGTGGGAATGCGGCCTGATGTGAATCCGATCACCAGGTAGCGGCCTCCCCAGCCGATGGCACGCACAGCCTCGTCGAAGGCGTCGCCACCCACGGGGTCGTAGACCACATCCACGCCTTTGCCATTGGTGAGCTCCTTGACCTTCAAACGCCAGTCGGGCTGGGTGTAGTCCACCGCGTGGTCGGCGCCGTGCTGCAGCGTGAGTGCGCGTTTTTCGGGTGTGCTGGCGGCAGCGATCACGCGCGCCCCCATGGCCTTTGCCAGGTGCACGGTGGCAAGCCCCACCCCGCCTGCCGCGCCCAGCACCAGCACCCACTCGCCGGGCTGCAACTGGCCGCGCTGCTTGAGGGCATACAGCGTGGTGCCATACACCACCGGCACCGCCGCCGCCGATTCGAAAGTCATGTGGGGCGCGAGCTGGAACACGCGCTCCTGCGGCAGCACGATTTCCTGAGCGAAGCCGCCGCCGTCAGCGCCGGACACACCCATGACACGGTCGCCCACCTGGATCTGGGTGACGTTGTCGGCGACCTCGATCACCACGCCGGCGGTCTCGCTGCCGGGGATCCAGGGCAGCGGCGGCTTGATCTGATGCTGGCCCTCTGCCTTCAGGGAGTCGGGAAAGTTCATGCCCGCTGCCTTGATGCGGACGCGCACCTCGCCGCTTGCGAGAGGGCGCGACGGCAGGTCGAGGCAGATGAGTTGATCAACGGGGCCGAATTCGCGGCAAACGATGGCTTTCATGGACATCCTTCAAATGGTCCGTCCATTGTATATATTGAGCGATAATCGTCTCGGGACTACCCAAGGAGATCCGCACGATGAGCATGAAAACCGTTTGCCTGGCTGCGCTGCGGCCGGTGCCCGAAGTCACCGAAGCCGTGGAGCGAGCGGCGCGTGAACACTTGCTGGGGCTGCCGAGCGTCGGGCAGATCGTTGTGAACCGGGTGGTGCGGCATGTACCCACCGACTACATCGCCAACGATCGACCCTACGGGGGCGTGGTGGCCGAGGCCGATGACGTTGGCGCCATCCTCGACCTTCACTTCACCGACGCGGGTGCGGGCGCCGAGCTGTTGGACAGCCCGGCATGGCGCAACTTTCTTCTTGCCATCGCGCCCGTGGCGCGTCCCCTGTTTTCGTTGGACAGTGAGGCAAACATCCCCGTGCCTCTGCGCGCCGGTGCGGTGCAGGGTGGATTCAGGCGCTGGTTGTTGCTCACCCGCAAGGCGACCACACCCGAAGCATTCCGGGAAGCCTGGTTTGTTCGCCACGCCAATCTGGTCAGGCACCTGCCACGGCTTGATGGCTATGTGCAGAACCTGGTGAGCGCGCGTTTTAACGCGCAAGGCAAGCCGGTGTCTTATTCAGAGCTGCCCATCGACGGCATCGCCGAGGTCTGCTACGCGGATGAGGCGGCCATGGTGGAGAGCTATGCGTCTGATGCCCGCTTGCCGCTGCGCGACGACGGCGCCGAGCTCAATGCCCGCGTGAGCACCATCCTCGTCGACGGGAGGGCACTGAAATGAGCCGGGACCGCATTGGATTCATCGGACTGGGCGACATTGGTGCGCCCATGGCCATGCGCGTGCTGGACGCGGGCCATGCGCTCACCGTCTACAACCGCACGTCCGAAAAAACGCAGCCCTTCGCCGAGAAGGGCGCGAGGGTGGCTGCCAGCCTCGGCGAGCTGGCCCAGGCCTGCGACGTGATCCTGTTTTGCCTCAGCAACGGCGAAGCGGTGGAACAAGTGGTGTTCGGCCCCGGTGGCCTCGCCGAGGCGGGCCGGGCCGGGCAGGTGCTGGTGGACCTCTCCACGATCCATCCGGTTCACACGCAGCAGATGGCCGAGCGATTGCTGGCGCAACGTGGCATGGCCTGGGTGGATGCACCGGTCTCGGGCGGACCCGCCGGCGCCCGCCTGGGCACGCTGGCGGTGATGGTGGGCGGCGATGCGGCGGTGGTGGAGCGTGTGCGCCCCGTGCTCGGCGCGTTTGGTGGACGCGTCACCCACATGGGCCCAGTGGGATGCGGCATGGCCACCAAGGCCTGCAACCAGATGCTCAACTACGGCACAGGTGCGGTGGTGGCCGAGACGCTGAACTTCGCGGCCCGTTTCGGCATTGACCCGGCGCTGATTCCCGAGGCTGTCGCGGGCGGTTTCGCGGATTCCAATGTGCTGCGCAACTATGGTCAGCAGATGGTGGAGGGCACCTACAAGGGCAACACTTTGACCGCCATGAAGGACATCGACATCATCATGGACATGGGCCGCATCACCGGCAGCGCGATGCCCGTGACCGGCCTCGTGGCCTCGTTCTTCCGCATGCAGATCGCGCAGGGCTACACCTCTGGTGGGTTGCCGACCACCATGCGCATGTACGCACAGGGTCCGCTGAAGGTCGGCGGCGTGAAGAAAACTTGATTCAAGGACATCTCTACATGAATGCGAGCGAGCAGGGTTTTGACCAGATGGTCGACGTGGTGGTGATCGGCACCGGCGCGGGTGGCATGGCAGCAGCCGTGACCGCGCGCAAGCTGGGCCTGGATGTGCTGCTGCTGGAAAAGGAAGCGCTGTACGGCGGCACCACCGCGCGCTCGGGTGGGGTGCTTTGGGTGCCCAACAACCCCATTTCGACCGCCCGGCCCGAGCCCGATTCGATGGACGATGCGCGCACCTACATGCGCTACGAATGCGGCGAGTTCTACGACGAAGAACGCGTGGAGGCCTTTCTGACGCACGGCCCGCGCATGGTGGATTTCTTCGTCAAACAGACCGAGGTTCAGCTGATTCCGTTGCCCGAGTACCCCGACTACCACGCGGAGAGCCCGGGAGGCCGCACGGCAGGCCGATCGATCATGGCCGCGCCCATGGACGGCCGTGTGCTGGGCGATCGCATCAAGCAACTGCGCCCGCCGCTCAAGGAAATCACCTTCGTCGGCATGATGTTCAACTCCAGCGCCGAGGTGGGCCATTTCTTCAACGTCACGCGCTCGCTGACCTCCGCCATGTACGTGGCCCGGCGCCTGGTGACGCACGCGTTCGAGATGCTGTTCCACGGCCGCGCCATGCGCCTGACCAATGGCAACGCGCTCGCCGCACGGCTGGCCAAGTCGGCCTTCGACCTAGGCATTCCGATGTGGCTGGAATCGCCCGCGAAATCGCTCATCCGCGAGGGCGGTCGGGTGGCTGGCGTGGTGGTCGGCCGAAAAGACGGCAACACCGTGCGCGTGGGCGCGCGCCGTGGCGTAGTGCTCGCGGCGGGTGGATTTCCGCAGGACATGGAGCGCCGCAAACAACTCTTTCCGCATGCGCCCTCCGGACACGAACACCTCTCGCCCGCGCCTCCCGGCAACACCGGCGACGGCCTGCGCATGGCCGAGGCGGTGGGAGCGCAGGTGGCAACGAACCTGCCCAACGCGGCGGCCTGGATTCCAGTCTCGCGCGTGCAGCGGTCCAACGGCGAGACGGGTGTGTTTCCGCACCTGATCGACCGTTACAAGCCCGGCATCATCGCCGTCAACCGGCGCGGCCAGCGTTTTGCCAACGAGTCGGACTCGTACCACGACGTGGGCATGGCCATGCAGAAGTCCTGCGCCGAGCAGGCCGAGGTCTGCGCCTGGTTGATCGCCGACCACCGCACCATCCGCCGCTATGGCCTGGGCTTTGCAAAGCCCTTCCCGTTGCCGCTGGGTGGACACATGCGCTCGGGCTATCTGCTGCGCGGTGCCACGCTGAAAGAGCTGGCGGCCAAGGCCGGCATCGATGGCGCGCAACTTGAAAAAACCATCGCCGAATACAACCAGGGCGCGGTGGACGGCAAAGACCTCCAGTTTCGCCGTGGCTGGCGCGTCTACAACCGCTTCCTCGGCGACAAGACCCACCAGCCCAACCCCTGCGTGGCGCCGGTGGCGCACGGCCCTTACTACGCGGTGCGCGTGGTGATGGGGGACCTGGGCACCTTCGCTGGCGTCAAGACCGATGCCAAGGCGCGTGTGCTCGGCGTCGACGGTCAGCCTATCGAGGGGCTGTTTGCTGCCGGCAACGACAACGCCAGCGTGATGGGCGGTGGCTATCCGGGCGGCGGCATCACGCTCGGGCCCGCTATGACCTTCGGGATGCTGGCCTCCGAGTACATGGCGGCGGAGGCGAGCATGCTGGCAGTAGCGGATGTGCGGCAGCCCGTGGAGGTCTGAAACCCATCAAAGGAGATTTGCCATGACCAAGCCCCCCGGCCAGGTGCCCGATCTGCGCGACGACTCGGGCGTGGTGCCCACGGTGAATCTTGCGGCCGAGGCCGGCCGCAGCGATTTCTACGCCCGGGCCGCCGAGCACCAGCTCGCACCGCTGTGGCGCGTGCTGCACGGCCTGGTGACCGAGAAGCCCGTGCCGCGCTGCGTGCCTGCGATCTGGCACTACCGCGATGTGCGGCCTTTCCTCATGGAGGCCTGCGGCCAGATATCGACCGAAGAAGCCGAGCGCCGCGTGCTGGTGTTCGAGAACCCGGGCTTGCCGGGACAGTCGCGCATCACGCAAAGTCTGTTCGGTGGTTTCCAGATCGTGTTACCCGGCGAGATTGCGCCGGCACACCGCCATGTGGCCTCGGCACTGCGCTTCATTGTCGAGGGCCGCAACGCCTACACGGCGGTGGCGGGCGAGAAGACCATGATGGAGCCGGGCGACTTTGTGATCACGCCTTCGATGGCCTGGCACGACCATGGCAACGAGGGCGACGGCCCCATGGTGTGGCTTGACGGGCTGGACATGCACATCGTCAACCTGCTCGGCGCGAGCTTTCGAGAGGGCTATCCCGGCAAGGTGCAGCCGCTCGACCGGCCCGAGGGCGCGGCCATGGCCGAGGCCGGCACCAACATGCTGCCGGTGGACCACGACTTCGGCAAGACGCTGACCTCACCGATCTTCAATTACCCCTACGCCCGCACCCGCGAGGCACTCGACCGGCTGGCGCGCTTTCGCGAGATCAATGCCTGGCACGGACACAAGATGCGCTACGTCAACCCCGTCAACGGCGACTGGGCCATGCCCACCATGGCCACCAGCATGCAATTGCTGCCCAAAGGCTTCGCGACCCGGCCCTACCGCAGCACCGACAGCACCGTATTCACGGTGGTTGAAGGCCGAGGCAGCACCACGGTGGATGGCAAGACCATGGAATGGGAACCGCACGACGTGTTCATCGTGCCGAGCTGGCAGCAAGTGACCCACACCGCCAGCGAAGACGCGGTGCTGTTCACCTACTCCGACAGAGCGGTGCAGGAAAAGCTCGGCCTTCTAAGAGAAGAGCAACTCTAGGCGAGAAGCAGAGCAGGACCAGAAACACCGCGGAACCGGCTTTGCCGGGCCGCAGGTGTTGCCCCCTTGAGGGGGTGACGCGCCGCAAGGCGCGGCGCGGGGGTGGGTCAATCCATGCTGATGTTGTTCTCTTTCACGACCTTGCCCCACAGGGCATGGTCCTTCTTCAGGATGTCGCCCAGCGGCTGCGTCCCGCTCTGAGGCACCACGTTCACGCTCCGGATCTTCTCCTGCACGTCCGGCATGGCCACCACTTGCGCTACCGCATCGGCCACGCGCGTGATGATGGATGGCGGTGTGCCGGTGCGTGCCACCAGACCGAACCAGGTCTCGGTGTCGTAGCCGGGCACCACCTCGCTGATGCTGGGTACATCCGGCAGCAGCGGGCTGCGTTTCGCGGTGGACACGCCGAGCACGCGCATCTTGCCCTCGGCCACGAAGCCGCGCGTGGCAGAAGACGGCGTGGACAGCATGTATTTGGTCTGGCCAGCCAGCAGCGCCTGCGCCGCCGGGCCTGCACCGGGGTAGGGCACCATCACCATGCTCTTGATGCCGGCCGCGCTGTGGAACGCTTCCATGGCCAGCTGGCCCACGCCGCCCAACGCGGCGGCACCCCACTCGAGCTTGCCCGGGTTGGCGCGCGCGTAGTCGACGAAATCCTTGAGCGTGCCCGGTGTTGATGGGTGCGTCATGAGCACCATGGGCGAAGTGCCGATCAGTGAGACCGGCACGAAGTCCTTCATGGCGTCGTACAGGGGTTTTCGCTGCACCAGCGGCACGGTCACCAGACCACTGCCATGCAGCAGGAAGGTGTAGCCATCGGCTGGCTGCGTGGCCACGTACTGCGAGGCGATGGCGCCACCCGCGCCGGCCTTGTATTCCATGATCACAGGCTGGCCCAGCAGCTTGGACAAAGGCTCTTGCAGATGGCGGCCAAGCACGTCGTTGGTGCCGCCGGCGGCCGCCGGTACGATGAACCGGATGGGTTTGCTGGGCCAGGCGTCCTGCGCCAGCGCGGTGGTGCCCAGCAGGGCGAGCGTGAGGGAAGCGAGGAGGGTGCGGCGAGGCAGCATGGGGTTGTCTCCGGTAAGTTGAACATGCGCATTGGTCCAAATGGCTATAGGACAGACCAATAGAATCTGGGATGCATAATAGCCCGAGTGGGCAGGGCGCGAGTGAGTAATACCCCTCACCGGCCCGGCATGCAACGCATCGAAAAGCCTTTCAGGAGACCCCCTTGGCTGCACAAAAACCTGTTTCGAACTTGCCAGAGCGCGTGGCCGTGGTCACTGGCGCCGGTGACGGCATCGGCTGGGCCACCGCGAAGCGCCTGGCGCAGGAATTCGCGCACGTGGTGATCGCCGATGTGCGCCCCGAGGCCGCCGAGCAGCGCGCCGCCGAACTCGGCGCCGGCCACCTGGGGCTGGGTTGCGACGTGACCTCCGAAGCCGCCGTGGTGGCGCTGATTCAGCAGGTGCAAGAGCGGTTTGGCCGCATCGATGTGCTGGTGAACAACGCCGGCATCGGCGAGCAGCCGGTGATGACGCTGGAGCAGACGGTCGATGCCTTCGACCGCATTCTGGCGGTGCATTTGCGTGGCACCTTTCTGGCCAGCCGTGAGGCGGGGCGCATCTTCGTGCAGCAGCAGTCGGGCGCCATCGTCAACATCAGCTCCATCGCCGGCCTGCAGGGGCACCCGGGTCGCAATGCCTATGGCGCTGCCAAAGCCGGCATTGCCACCATGACTTCGGCCATGGCCAGCGAATGGGCGCGTGACGGCATCCGCGTGAACGCCGTGGCGCCGGGCTATGTGCTGACCGACCTGGTGAAGAATCTGGCGGCCAAGGGCGCGCTCGACCTGGAAGACCTGGAACGCTGCACGCCCATGGGCCGCACCGCGCGCCCCGAAGAAGTCGCCGAGGCCATCGCGTTTCTTGCCTCCGATCGTGCGAGTTTCATCACCGGTGTCACCTTGCCGGTGGATGGTGGCTGGGCTTCTTTCGGCGCGCCGCCGGCCAAGCTGGGCACGGTGGCCGAAAAGTACGTCGCTCCGAAGTGAGACGGTGATGGGGACATTTGAAGGCCGCTGCATGCTCGTTACCGGTGGCGCCGGTGATATCGGCCGTGCCACGGCGCGTGCATTTCTGCAGCACGGCGCCCATGTGCACCTGGTGGACATTGACCGCGATCGGCTCGAGAAAGCGAAAAACGAACTGCAGTCCCTGGGCAGGGTGTCGGCGCACGCATCGGCGCTGGCGTCGCCGGCCGAATGTCGGGAAGCCTTTGCCGCCTGCGGCCAGGCGGTGCACGCGCTGGTGCACATGGCCGGCGTGTTCGAGCCCGATCCACTGGATGCAGACGACCGCAGCGTGTGGGAGCGCGCCATCGCCAGCAACCTCACCAACGCCTACGACATGGCCATTGCGTTTCGCGCCCAGCATGGAGAAGGCGCGGGCGCTGGCCGTATCGTGCTGTGCAGCTCGCGGGCCTTTCAGCGTGGTGCGGCTGGCCGCGCGGCGTACACCGCCGCCAAGGGCGGTATCGTCGGGCTCACGCGCACCTTCTCGCGCGAATTCGCGCCGCACATCCTGGTCAACGCCGTGGCGCCCGGGCTCATCGAAACGCGCATGACCACCGACGTGATTGCTCGCTTTGGCGACCAGCGCATGGCCGAGATTCCCCTGGGTCGCTACGGAACGCCAGAGGACGTTGCTGGTGTGGTGAAGTTCCTTTGCGGGCCCGACTCGGCCTACATGACGGGGCAACTGATCACGGTCGACGGCGGGGTGTTGAACTCGTCGTGAGGACCCGGCTGGGGGCAGGGCTCACTTGACCTTGGTGGCCTTGTGGACGACCTTCAGGTACTCGTTCAGGTGTTCGATCGCCTCGCTTGAGTTCCGCGCGCGCAGGCAGGCGAGGATCTTGCGGCGCAAGGGCACCAGCTGCGGCCGATGCCCGGCGGGTGTTTTTTCCAGCACCACATAGCGAAGTATCTGCAACAGCGAGTCGATGAGGATCACCATCACTTCGTTGTGCGTTGCCTTTGCAATCAGGTGAAAAAACAGCACGGCTTCATCCGTGCGCGCGGCCCAGTCCTTCTCTCTGGCCAGCGCTTCCATGCGGTCCAGGTTGGCTTCGATGGCGGCAAAGTCTGTCGCCGTGCCGTGTTCGCATGCGCTCTGCAGGATGACGCTGTGAATCATCCGCCGGGCGTCGATCAGATTGGGTATTGAAATCCTGCCCAGGGCGATGAGATCCTGAAGCGGTCGCGCCAGCATGTCCGCATTGCCATTGCGGATGTAGGCGCCTCCCTTGGTGCCGAGTTTCAGTTCAAGAATGCCGGCCATTTCCAGGGTGCGCAACGCCTCCCGGATGACGGGCCGGCTCACGCCGAAGCCGGTGGCGAGGTCTTGCTCTGAAGGCAGGCGATCCCCGGCCTTCAGTTCCCCAGAGTGAAGCATCGCCCTGATCTGGTCGCCCACTTCCTCGAAACCACGCCGGGTCTTGACGCTGGTGAACTGGGCACTGGTGCGCGGCTGTGTCGGCGCACTCGTCGCGTCCTTTTTCATCTGATGAACTCCAAAGCCCGAATTACACAACAGCAGCGCCGCTCACGCCGTCCCGACTCGAAATTTTCCAGCCTGTCGAAAACAGAGTTTGGACTACAATGCAAATGGACAAACCATTTATATAGTTCACTGGTTTGTCAATATACATCATCACTGGAGCAAGTTCGTGGCTGCAATCAATCAGATCGGTTCACTGATCGCTGGAAAAGATGTGACCCAGGGTGGGCGCGACACGCGTCCCGTGTTCAATCCGGCCACGGGCGAGACCATCGGCATGCTCTCTCTGGCCAGTCTCGAAGACATCGACGCGGCGGCTGAAAACGCCCAGAAGGGCTTTCTGGAGTGGAGCGCCCGATCGGCCTTCGAGCGAGCACGCTGCCTTCAGGCCGTGGCCGCGCAGGTCAGGGCAGACGCCGAACTGATGGCAGCTCTGCTGACCGCCGAGCAGGGCAAAACCTTGAACGAAGCGCGCGGCGAGGTGGCGGGCTCGGCCGATCTCTTTGAATGGCTGGCCGAGGAAGGCAAGCGAATTTATGGCCGCACCGTGCCTGCCAGAAGCGCTGGCGTGCAGCAGATGGTGCAACTGGAGCCCGTGGGCCCGGTGGCGGCCTTTTCGCCGTGGAACTATCCCCTGGCGCTGGCCGCTCGCAAGATCGCTCATGCGCTGGCGGCCGGCTGCTCCGTGGTCATCAAGCCGGCCGAAGAAGCACCCAGCGCGGTGCTCCATCTCGCCCGCATCTGCATCCGTTGTGGTGTGCCTGCCAACGCGATCCAGGTGTTGTTCGGTGTGCCTTCCATGGTGTCCGAGCGCCTGATCGCATCTCGCCACATCCGCAAGGTGTCCTTCACCGGCTCCGTCACGGTGGGTCGGCATCTGGCCGCATTGGCGGGCCAGGCCCTCAAGAAGGTGACCTTCGAGCTCGGTGGTCACTCGGCGGTGATCGTGATGGACGACGCCGATGTGGACCGGGCAGCGCAGATGAGCGTGGCCAGCAAGTTTCGCAATGCCGGGCAGATCTGCATCGCACCTTCGCGCTTCTTCGTGCACGAAGCCATTCACGATCGCTTCGTGAGCGAGTTCGTCCGGCACTCGAAAAATCTGTCGGTCGGTGACGGCGCGATGGCCGGGACCGACATGGGACCCCTGGCGCACCAGCGGCGGGCCGAGGTGATGCAGATGTACACCGAGGACGCCGTGCTGGCGGGTGCGCGCATCGCCGTGGGCGCGCCCGACCGGCCTTCCAGAGCTGGCTATTTCTGGGAGCCCACCGTATTGACCGACGTGTCCGACGGTGCGCGCCTGATGCGCGAGGAAGTCTTTGGCCCCATAGCGCCCATGGTTCGCTTCGACGACCTCGACAAGGTGATTGCCCGGGCGAACGACGTTGACTTCGGCCTCGCAAGCTACGCCTTCACGGGATCTTTGAAAACCGCCCGCGCCATTCAGGACCGCCTGAAGGTGGGCATGGTGGGCATCAACACCTTCAGCGTGACGGCACCGGAGATGCCATTTGCGGGCACCAAGGACAGTGGCCTGGGCGTTGCCCAGGGCATTGAAGGCCTGCTGGACCACATGAACGTCAAGTCGGTTTACCGCGCCGATTGACACGGACCTGGACATCTCTGGAGGCTGCCTGTGCAGGAAACCTTTGATTTTGTGATCGTTGGTGCCGGCAGTGCCGGCTGTGTGCTGGCCAATCGGCTGTCGGAAAACCCGGCGCACCGGGTGTTGCTGCT
The DNA here is from genome assembly GCF_002127265.1 of Hydrogenophaga sp. IBVHS1. Taxonomy (GTDB): domain Bacteria; phylum Pseudomonadota; class Gammaproteobacteria; order Burkholderiales; family Burkholderiaceae_C; genus Hydrogenophaga. The sequence continues at coordinate 896,239 of NZ_NFUU01000001.1, forward strand.
GGAGGCAGGGCCGCCCGACAGCAACCCGTGGATCCATGTGCCCATCGGGTTCTATCGCACCATCTTCAATCCTTCTCTGGGCTGGGGCTACACCACAGAACCCGAACCAGGCACGGGCAACCGAGCGATGTCCTGGGTGCGCGGCAAAGTGCTGGGCGGATCGAGCTCCATCAATGGCCTGCTCTACGTGCGCGGGCAGCACGAGGACTTCGACGACTGGCAGGCGCTCGGCAACAAGGGCTGGGGCGCCGAAGACGTGCTGCCCTATTTCAAGCGCTCCGAGAACCAGATGCGAGGCGGCAATTTCTGGCACGGTGCGGGTGGACCCTTGACCGTCTCGGACGTGTCTCATCCCGATGAACTCTCCGACGCCTTTGTGCGTGCTGCCGAGCAGGCGGGCATCGCGCGCAACCCCGACTTCAATGGCGAGCGCCAGGAGGGCGCGGGCTACTACCAGTTGACGACGCGCAAAGGCAGACGTGCCAGCGCCGCCGCGGCGTTCCTGAAGCCGGTTCGACACCGTGCCAACCTGGTGGTGCGCACCCACGCACAGGTGAGCCGGGTTCTGATGGCAGGGCGGCGCGCCACCGGCGTGGAGTATCTGCTTGGCGGGCGTCTTCACCAGGTCGGTGCGGCTCGAGAGGTTGTGCTTTGTGGTGGGGCGGTGAATTCGCCGCAACTGCTGCAACTCTCCGGCATCGGGCCGGGCGCGCTGCTGCAGGAGCACGGCATACAACCCGTCCATGAGTTGCCGGGCGTGGGTCAGAACCTGCAGGACCACTACAACGCATATACCCTCGTGAAGTGCAAGCAGCCGGTCACCTGGAACGTGCAGTCGCGCCAGTGGGGCTGGAAGATCAAGGCTGGCCTGCAGTTCCTGCGCGGCGGAGGCCCATTGACGACTGGCTCTGCCAGAGCGGGCGGCTTCGCGCGAACGCGCAAGGAACTTGACCGCCCTGATGTTCAGTTTCACTTCATGCTCTTCACCACCAACGGCAAGAGCGCCGAGATGGACCGGTTCTCCGGCTTCACGCTGACCGTGTGCCAGTTGCGGCCGGAAAGCCGTGGTGAGGTCAACATTGCATCGGCAGACTTCCAGCGGGCACCGCGCATTCTTCCGCGCTACCTCACGCATCCGCTGGATCAAAAGACGCTGGTGGATGGCATCCGCATGACGCGGCGCATCGTGGAGTCGCCCGCCCTGCAGCCCTATGTGGAGCGCGTGAATCAACCCAACTGGGCGGACAGCGACGAACAACTCCTTGAGTTCGCCCGCACCACGGGACGCACGGTTTTTCACCCCTGTGGAACCTGCAAGATGGGCCACGACGGCATGGCGGTGGTGGACGACCAGCTTCGCGTGCACGGCATTCAGGGCCTGAGGGTGGCCGATGCATCCATCATGCCGACGCTGGTGTCTGCGAACACCAACGCGGCGAGCATCATGATCGGAGAAAAGGCCTCGGATCTGATTCTGAAATCGAGGTGATGGCGGAGCCGGCATGACCGGCTCCGTGTCAATCTCGAGGGGCTGCTTCAGAACATCCGGTTGGGCAACCAGAGCGAGAGCGCGGGCACCGCCGCCAGCAGCAGAATGCGCACGATATCCACTGTGACGAAGGGCACGATGCCGCGAACCAGCGTGGACAGCTTGAGGTTGGGCACCAGCGACTGGATCACGAACAGGTTGATGCCGATGGGTGGTGTGATGAGCCCGATTTCAGTGGCCACCACGACGATGATGCCGAACCAGACCGGGTCGTAGCCTAGCCCCACCACCACCGGAAACAGCAAAGGCACCGTCAGCAGAATGATCGAGAGGCTTTCCAGAATGCAGCCCAGCACGATGTAGACGCCGATGATGATGAGGATGACGGTAAAGGGCTCGAGCGACGCGTCCTGCACCACGTCCAGCAGGGCCTTATGAACACCGGTGAGGTTGATGAACTCACCGAACACCGTGGCCCCCAGAAGGATGGCAAACATCATGGCGGTGGTCTGCGCGCTGTCGCTCAGGATCGAGCGAATGGCCTCGCGCGTGAGCACACGGCGGTTCAGCGCAAACAGAAAGGCACCGAAAGCGCCAATGCCCGATGCCTCGGTGGGCGTGAACAGGCCGCCATAGATGCCGCCCAGCACGAGACCGAACAACACGATCACCGGCACAAGACCCTTGAACAGGCCCTTGCGCTCTTCCTTCGGGATTTTTTCGGTGATGGGTGCGGCTGAAGGGTCGCGCCAGACCACCCAGCGCACAGCCGCCATGTACCCCAGGACGCCGATGATGCCCGGGATGATGCCGGCCATGAAGAGCTTGCCGATGTGGGTTTCGGTGCTGACGCCATAGACCACCATGATGACGCTGGGCGGGATCAGGATGCCCAGCGTGCCGCCGGCGGCCACGGCTGCGGTGCTCAGCCCTTCTGAATAGCCGTACCTCTTCATCGAAGGCAGCGAAACCTTGCCGATGGTCAGTGCCGTGGCCACGCTGGAGCCACAGATGGCGCCGAAGCCACCACTGGCCACGATGGTGGCCATGGCCAGGCCGCCACGCCGCCGGCCAATGAGCACCTGGGCGGCGCGAAAGAGATCTTGCGAGATGCCCGCACCCGCCACCAGGTTGCCCATCAGCACGAACAACGGAATGACCGCGAGGTTGTACGAGAGCACGCTGTCGCGCGCACTGGCCGCAATCATGCTGAGACTGGGCATCAAGCCACTGAGCGTGGCGAAACCCGCGAACCCGATGAGCAGCAAGGCGATTGCAATCGGGACGCGGGAAAAAATCAGGGCAAATGCAGCGGCGAATCCGAGGGCAGCGGTCAACATGAGGAAGTTTCTTCACCCGCAGTAGGGGTTGGCGAGTGGTAGAGAGCGCCCAGCACAAAGGCTGCTCCGGTGACCAGGCAGATGGCGGACATCATCCAGAGCGGGTAGTACAGCGGGATGCCCAGCTGGATGGTGGTGTCGCCATCTTCCATGGTGCGAAGCGCGGCCCGGTGCAACGGCCACGTCAGACCCACGAAGGTCACGGCACTCAACACCGCGGCGCAGCGCGTCTGGATGAGTCGGGTCCGGGGTCCGGTGAGGAAGTCCAGCAGGTCCACCACGATGTGGCCTTGCCGGTACGCCAGCTTCGGGAAGGCCAGGAACACGATCCCGGCCAGCATGAGCTCGGTCAGTTCGGTGGCCCCCGGGACGGGCTGGCGCAACAGGTTGCGACCCAGCACGTCCACGGTGGTGAGCATCATCAGGGCGAGCAGCAGCAGACCGGTCAGGGTGTCCAGTGCCCGCTCTGCCTTGGCCACCGTCCCGCTCATTTTTTGGCCTGGCGGTTCTTTGTTGCTTCAGCCAGCATGGCGCGGTATTCCTCCAGCATCTTGTCGGCATCGGCCATGCCCTTCTTTTTGGCTGCCTCCACCCAGGCTTGCTCCACGGGCCGCAGGGTGTTCTTCAGATCGGTCATCAGCTGCGGGCTGGCCACTTCGACCGTGCCGCCGTTCTTGCGCAACGCTTCCACGCCTTCACCATCGATGCGGTTGTAGGCCTTGCCGATGTTGGTAGCCAGGGCTTCACCCGAAATGCCCATGATGGCGCGCCGATCTGCCTCGGAAATCTCGTTCCACTTCTTCTCGTTGATGACCAGCGAGAGCACGGTGTTGTACATGCCACCGGGAATCAGGGTCAGGTGGGGCAGGGCGTCAAGCAGCTTGTAGCCATAGACCGCTTCGCGGTTGAGAAAGGAACCATCGACCACGCCCGAAGACAGCAGCTCGTACATCTCGGTCACGGGTTTCTGCACCGGCACAGCACCCAGTGCGGCCATGATGGGCAGCGTGCTGCCCTGGGGGTTGCGCATCTTCATGCCCTTCAGGTCGCCAACGGCACGGAACTGCTTCTTGGCCAGGAAGATGTGGCCGGAGCCGACCGGGAAGGTGCTGAGCACGTGAACGCCTTTGAACTCGCCGTACTTGGCCAGGTGGCGTTCGTAGAAGCGGTGGAATGTCGGCGATGTCACTTCGGCGTCGTCGCCCATGAAAGGCAGTTCGGCGATTTCGGAAAGGGTGAAGCGCCCGGGCGTGTAGCCGTTGACGATCCAGGACACGTCTGCCTGGCCGTCCCGCACCACATCCAGTTGCCCGGGGACGGAACCCACCACCTTCGGCAGCATGTCGACCTTCACCCGGCCATTCGTGACCCTGGCCACTTCTTCGCCCCACGGCTCAAAAACCGTCTTCTTCAGCGTGTGGGTGGGTGGCAGCCAATTGGAGTAACGCAACACGGTCTGTGCGGACGCGCCGCTGGCGGCAATGAGCAGGGCGGCGGTGGCAGCCCAGAGTTTTGATGCGCCGAATTTCATGAAAGTCTCCTGGTGGGGCGGGGTGGAACGTGTGATTGGGTTGAACTTCAAACACAATAATTATTTAAATGGTCAGTCCAATAGATCAATAAGGGTAAACCATGAGACCGTGTCGGCGCGCGCGAAGGCGCCATCCGCGATGCGCTGTGCGCGATCGCAGACTGGCGTTGCTGAGATGAGAAGTGGGGTGCGCTACCCCGGTGGCTCAGTGCCCGCTGTCGCGTCCGACGTCACGCACGGCATCCAGATTGGCCAGCATGCGGTTGAGGTAGCCGATCAGCGCGGTGCGTTCTTCCGGGCTGAAGCCGGTCAGCAGCGCCTCTTCGCGCGCTGTGGCCAGGCGAATGATCCGGTCGTGCTGCTTCTTGCCGGCGGGTGTGGTGGCGTATTCGATCTTGCGAAGACCTAGCGGGCGCGACTTGAGGAAGCCACGTTCCTGCAGCAGCGCCACGCTGCGGCTCACGGCGGCTTTGTCCAGCCCCATCAGGTCGCACGCGCTGGAGGCGGTGGACCATGGGTAGATCTCAAAGTAGGACAGCACCCGCCAGTCGGCCACACCCATGTCGAAGCGGGCCCGGTAGAGGCTGGACGCGCTGCTGGCCATCTTGTTGGACAGCCACAGCAGCAGGCCAGGCACGTATCGGTCGAGGTCGAGTTTCATGCCCCGAATGGTAGTGGCTCCCTCAGGCCTGCAGGAAACCTTCGTAGTTCTTTTCCGCCACGCCCTCGATGATGCGGCGGTACGCTGGCACGCCGGCCACGTAAGGCATGAACACGCGCGGCTTGCCGGGCATGTTGGCGCCCAGGTACCAGGAATTGCCCACCGGGTAGAGCGTCTGGTTCGCCACCTCGTTGACGTGCTCCACCCACTTGTCCTCGTGCGCCAGATCGGCCTCGATGCGCGCGGTGCCCTGCGCGCGGCTGCGCTGCAGGAAACTGGTGATCCAGTCCACATGGGTTTCGATCGAGTGCACCACGTTGCTGAGCACCGATGGGCTGCCAGGACCGGCGATGACGAACAGGTTGGGGAAGCCCGCCATGGAAACGCCGAGGTAGGTGCGCGGTCCCGCCGCCCATTTCTCGCGCAGCGACAGGCCGCCCGCACCCCGGATGTCGATGGCCAGCAAGGCGCCGGTCATGGCGTCGAAGCCGGTGGCGAACACGATCGCATCGAGCTGGTGTTCGCCCTGCGTGGTGCGAAGGCCGGTGGGCGTGATCTCGGTGATCGGGTTCGCCTTCACGTCCACCAGGTCCACGTTGGCGCGGTTGAAGGTCTCGTAGTAATTGGTGTCGACGCAGAGCCGCTTGGTGCCGAAGGGCAGGTCTGGCTTCGGGCAGAGAATCTCCGCCTTGGCGGGGTCCTTCACCGTGGCGCGGATCTTGCCGCGCACGAAGTCGCCGGCGTACCGGTTGGCCACGGGGTCGCGCATCAGGTCGTTGAAGGCGCGCAGCATGCGGAAGCCCCCGCCCGCACCGCGCCAGCGGAACTCGAATTCCTTGAGGCGTTCTTCGTCGTTCACCTCCAGGGCGCTCTTGTCGTTGGCGCTCAGGTACTGGCCAGTCACGGCCTCGCGGCCCAGCGCGCGGCGTTCGGCGTAGTGCGCCTTCACGTGCGCCAGCGTGGCTTCGGTCAGCGGCTCGTTCTGTGCCGGCACGCTGAAGTTGGCGGTGCGCTGGAACACCGTGAGGTGCGCGGCCTGCTCGGCAATGACCGGCGTCATCTGCACGCCGCTGGAACCGGTGCCGATGAGGCCTACGCGCTTGCCGGCAAAGTCCACGCCTTCGCGTGGCCAGTTGGCGCTGTGGTACCACTGGCCTTTGAAGGTCTCCAGACCCTTGAACTTCGGCGGTTGCGGGATCGACAGGCAGCCCGTGGCCATGATCACGTACTGTCCCTCGAAGCGTTCGCCCGCTTCGGTCACCAGAGTCCAGCGTGTGGTGGCTTCGTCGAAGCTCGCGCTGGCCACGCGGGTGTTGAACTGGATGTCCTTGCGCAGGTCGAAGCGGTCGGCCACGTGGTTGATGTAGCGCAGGATTTCGGCTTGCGGCGCGTAGCGCTCGCTCCAGTTCCATTCCTGCTGCAGCTCCTCGCTGAAGGAATACGAATAGTCCAGGCTCTCCACGTCGCAGCGCGCGCCGGGGTAGCGGTTCCAGAACCAGGTGCCGCCCACGCCGTCACCGGCTTCGAGCAACTGCACCGAAAGGCCCAGGCCTCTTGCGCGGTGCAACTGGTACAGGCCGGCAAAACCGGCGCCTACGATGATCATGTCCACCTTGCGGACGGCTTCACTGCTCATGGGTTGTTCTCCTCGGGTATGGGGGCGGCTGGTGGAATGTCACGAGCCGGTTTGGGCTGATTCTGATCCCATCATGTTGAGTTGTCAACCTAATAGGTTGACCTGACAACAAAACGTCCGTCTAATATTGGTCCAATACATGGTCAAGCCAATCATCAGGAGACACGGACATGGACAAGGAAATCGAAACCTTGCTGCAGATGGTGAAAGACGCCAACCGCAAGCCCTTCTGGCAGAGCACACCGCAAGAGGCCCGCAGCGGCCCGATGCTCATGGCGCTGCTGTTTGGTGACCCGCCCGAGGTGCAGCGAGACGAGAGCTTCACCATTCCCTCGTCTGGCGGATTCGCGCTCCCCGTGCGCCTGTACGTGCCCTCGAACTCGCCCAAAGGCCTGATCGTCTATTTCCACGGCGGCGGCTGGGTCATCGGCACGGTGGCCGGCTACCACCCTTTCACCGCCACGCTCGCCAACCGCACCGGTTGCGCCGTGCTGTCGGTGGATTACCGGCTCGCGCCCGAGCATCCGTTTCCCTTGCCGGTGGACGATGCGCTGGCCGCCATGCGCTGGGCCGCCTCCGCGGACGCGGCCAGGGCGATCGGTGCCGAACCGCGCGCGCTGGTGGCCATGGGCGACAGTGCCGGTGGCAACCTTGCTACGGTGGCCTCGCGCATCCACAACGCTTCGGCGCCCGCCCGCAAGGTGGATCTGCAGGTGCTGGCCTACCCCGTGGCCGACCACGATTTCGACACTGGCAGCTACGCCGAGTTTGCCCAGGGCAACCTGCTCACCCGCAACGACATGAAGTGGTTCTGGGATCACTACTGCCCGGACGTGTCGAAGCGGTCACACCCCGATGCCTCGCCCCTGCACGCAAAAGATCTGTCGGCTTCGCCGCCGGCACTGGTGGTGACCGCCGGGCGCGACCCGCTGCGCGACGAGGGCGAGGCCTATGGCCAGCGCCTCGAGGATGCCGGCGTGCCCACCGAGGTGGTGCGCGGTGAAGGCCTGGTGCACGGGTTCCTCGCCATGATCAACTACGCGCCCAGTGCCGGGCGCGCCTTCGAGAAAATGGTGGCCGCCATCGACCGGGTGACCTCGAAGTAAGCAACAACCGAATGGAGACATCGATGGAATACGTTCGACTCGGCCGCACCGGCCTCAAGGTGTCCCGCTTGTGCCTCGGTTGCATGACCTACGGCGAGCCCGGGCGCGGCGCGCACGAATGGACGCTGAACGAAGAGGCCAGCCGGCCGATGTTGCGCCAGGCGTTCGAGGCGGGCATCAACTTCTTCGACACCGCCAACATCTACTCCGATGGCACCAGCGAGGAGATTCTAGGCCGCGCCATTCGCGATTTTTCCCGCCGCGACGAGGTGGTGATTGCCACCAAGCTCAACGGTGCCATGCGGACCGATCCCAACGCTGCCGGTCTGTCGCGCAAGGCCGTGATGACTGAGGTCGACGCCAGCCTGAAGCGCCTGGGCACGGACTACATCGACCTGTACCAGATCCACCGCTTCGACTACACCACACCGATCGAAGAGACGCTGGAAGCGCTGCACGATGTCGTCAAGGCCGGCAAGGTGCGCTACATCGGCGCGTCTTCGATGTATGCGTACCAGTTCTGCAAGGCGCTTTACCTGGCTGACCTGCATGGCTGGACGCGCTTCGTCTCCATGCAGAACCACTACAACCTGCTCTACCGCGAGGAAGAGCGCGAGATGCTGCGCCTGTGCCGGGAAGAGGGCATCGGCGTGATCCCGTGGAGCCCGCTGGCGCGCGGCCGCCTCACGCGGGATTTTGACGAGAAGACCTTTCGCACCGAGACCGACCAGTACGGCAAAAGCCTGCACAAGGGCCTGGGCGAAGCCGACCGCCGCGTGATCGATGCGGTGGCCACCGTGGCGACGGCGCGGGGCGTGCCGCGCGCGCAGGTGGCGCTGGCCTGGCTGGCCAGCCGCCCCGGTGTCACTGCACCCATCGTCGGTGCGTCGAAGCCGGCGCACCTGCAGGACGCCGTGGCAGCGTTGTCGCTCCAGCTCACGCCCGAGGAAATCGGGGCCCTGGAGGCGCCGTACATCCCGCACACCGTTGCGGGCTTCTCCTGAGCGGCACAACGTTCTATAATGGTATGACCATTGAATCTGAATGAGGCCTCCCATGCTGAACAAGACCATTCCCGAACGCGTGTTCCAGGTGAAGGACGCCAGCGGCCGGCAGTACAAGGTGACGCGTTACGCCTGGCTGGAGAGCGAGGCCGACGAGGCAACCTCTGCCCAGTGGCGCGAAACCTGGCACCTGCTCATGACGGAGAACGGCGGTTTTCTCGACCCCGTGGGTGATGGCCGCTACGTGATCGATGGCACCGGAACGCTCGTAGAGCCGGTCGAAGGCGAGGCTGTGGCCCAACCCGCCTGAGCGGATGACGCCCCCGCGTGGCCCGCTGCACGGCATCAAGGTCATCGAGATGGCCGGCCTCGCGCCGGGCCCGTTCGCGGCCATGATGCTGGCCGACATGGGTGCGCAGGTGCTGCGCATCGACCGCCCCGACCCCGCGCCGCGTGCCATGCCGCAGCGTTTCTACTTCACCGACCGCAACCGCCGCTCCATCGCGGTGGATCTGAAGTCGCCCGATGGCGTGGCGCTTGTCAGGCGCCTGCTCGGCGGAGCCGATGCGCTCATCGAAGGCTTTCGCCCCGGCGTGATGGAGCGGCTTGGCCTGGGCCCGGCCGAATGCCTCGCCATCAACCCGCGCCTGGTCTACGGCCGCATGACCGGTTGGGGCCAGGAGGGCCCGATGGCCATGGCGCCGGGACACGACATCAACTACATCGCGCTGTCTGGCGCGCTGGAAGCCATTGGCGAGGCCGGACGGCCGCCGGTGCTGCCGTTGAACCTGGTGGGCGATTTTGGGGGCGGCGGCATGTACCTGGCCTTCGGCATTGCCTGCGCGCTGATTGAGGCGGCGCGCTCAGGCCAGGGGCAGGTGGTGGACGCGGCTATGGTCGATGGCGCGGCCTCACTCATGACCTACTTCCATGGCTACCGCGCGGGCGGCAAGTGGCCGGGCAGGGGCCGCAGCGTCACCGGCGGCGGCTCGCCGTTCTACGCGGTCTACGAAACAAAAGACGGTAAATACATCAGCGTCGGCTCGGCCGAGCCCAAGTTTTACGCCGAGCTGCTGCGCCAGACCGGGCTGGACCAGGCCGGCTTGCCCGATCGCAACGATCCGGCCCACTGGCCGGTGATCCGCGAGCGGCTGGATGCCGTGTTCCGCACGCGCACGCGAGACGAGTGGTGCGCACAGCTCGAGACCAGCGAGACCTGCTTCGCCCCCGTGCTCGACATGCAGGAGGCCGCCGCGCACCCGCACAACGCGGCGCGCAGCACCTTCATCGAGGTCGATGGCATGCTGCAGCCGGCGCCGGCACCGCGCTTTTCGCGCACGCCTTCGGCCACACCCACCGCCGGTGTGGAGCCCGGCGTGGACCTGCCGGCGGCGCTGGATGGTTGGGGACTCGAAGCCGACGAGATCGAGTCGCTGGCTGCGGCCGGGACTGTGTCGTGAGCCTGCCGCCACCTGGCCCGGGCACCTGGACCCGCGATGGCCTGCAGGGCTATGCATTGCATGTGGGCCCGCTCTGGTGCGACGCCGACGGTGCACTGGCCCTGCGCATCGAAGAGCGGCACACCAACATCACCGGCCGCGTGCACGGCGGTATGGCCATGGGCCTGGCCTCCATGGCCATGGCGCAGGCCGCGTTACGCGCCGCACGCGCGGTGCGGCCTGGCGGCAAGGCCACGCTGCTTTCATTGCACACCGAACTGATCAGCTCCGCGCAGACCGGCGACTGGGTGTTCACCGATGCGCAAGTGGTGCGCACCACGCGCACGCTGGTGTTCGTCAACGGGGGACTGCGCTCCGGCGAGCGCGTGCTCATGACGGCCACCGCCATCTACCAGATCGATGCCGGGGCGGCAGTGGGTGCGCCGGGTGCGCCTGTGCCCATGGCGCTGCACCCGAACCATGTGGTGCGCGAACCTGTTGACGCGTTCAGCGCTCACGTGGGGCCGTTTCATGTGCGCAACGACGAGCGCGGCGAACCGGTGGGCGGACTGCAGGTGAAGCCGGTCAACCTCGACTCCCTTGGAGGCAACGAGATCGACGCCGGCATGGTGCTCATGATGGCCGACCTCTTTCTTGGTCGCCGCGCGCGCACCGTGAGCGGTTCGGTGTGCGTCACCGTGGGCATGGGCATTTCGCGCCTGGGGCCGGTGCGGCTGGGCGATGTGCTCGAAGTGGACAGCCAAACCGAAGGCCAGCAAGGCGAAACGCTGGTGATCACCGGGCGCTTTCGTGTGAACGGGCTGCCAGTGGCCAGCGCCACCAGCCTGTGGAAAATGGTGGAGAAAAAATGAACCCCGCATCACCCCCATTGACCAAGCCCTTGCGCTCGGCTTCCACGCTCATCCTGTTGCGCGACTCGGAAGACGGGCCGCAGGTGCTCATGCTCAAGCGCCACGGTCTCTCCGAGGTGCTGGCGGGTGCTTTTGTGTTCCCGGGTGGCAAGCTTGATGCGCCAGACACCGAGCTGCAGGACAGCCAGCACCTCGATGAGTCGGCCAGCGCGCTGCACGCGCGGCTGGGCGAGAACGATATCGACACCGCCACCGCCGCAGGCCTGTATGTGGCCGCGTTGCGCGAGACGTTTGAAGAATCTGGCCTGCTGCTGGCCGAAGATTTGGTCCCTGCGCGCGCCGAGGAAGCGCTGGCCCGCCTGGCCGACGGCATGGCCTTCAACACCTTGCTGGCCGAGATGGGCCTGCGGCTGCGCGTGGGTGCGCTCGCGCCGTGGTCGCGCTGGATCACGCCACCCGATTCACCCAACAAGCGTTTTGACACCCGCTTCTTCGTGGCGCGGGCACCTGTGGGCCTGGCCCGTCACGACGAGCGCGAGACCACGGAAGCACGCTGGGTGCAGCCGCGCCCCGCGCTGCAAAGCTACTGGCGGGGTGAACTCACGCTGGCTCCGCCGCAGATCATGACGCTGGCGCACCTGGCGCGGCATGGCAGCGTGGACAGTGCGCTGGCCGAGGCACGCGGGCGTCTGCCCGCCTTGATTCAGCCGCATGTGATCCGCGACCCCGAGGGCCGCACCATGTGCTACCCCGGCGACGCGTTGCACCCCGTGCGCGAGCGCGCGATGCCGGGGCCGCTGCGGCTGTTGACGCGGGGTCAGCGGTACGAACCGGCAGACGGCTTTGAAGCATTTTTCGCCGCACCCACCGAGGTCGTGCATGGCCGCTGACATTCCCGCGTTCGACACCCTCCAGCTGGAGCTGCAAGGCGCGCTGGCCTGGATCTCCCTGCCGCAGAAACGCCCACCCCGGTTCAACGGCACCTGAATCAACATGAACAGCTCCCCACCCACACCCACCCAGACCCGACTGCAAGCCACCGCCCTGGGCGGTCTGCGCGTGATCGATTTCACCCACTTCATCGCCGGCCCCATGGCCACCATGATCCTGGCCGATGCCGGTGCCGACGTCATCAAGATCGAGAAACCCAAGGGCGACGACCAGCGCTATTTCGCGCCCTCCGAAGCCAGCCTGGACGGGCAGGGCGCCAGCTTCCTCTGGGCGAACCGCAACAAGCGCAGCATCACACTGGACCTCAAGACCGATGCCGGCCGCGCCATTGCGCAGGCGCTGGTGCGAGATGCCGATGTCGTGGTGGAGAACTTCACCTCGCGCGTGATGGCGCAGTACGGGCTGGACTACGAGACGCTTTCGCGCGACAACCCGGGCCTGATCTACTGCTCGGTTTCGGCGTTCGGCCGCACCGGCGAGCTGGCCGACCGCGCCGGCTTCGACACCATCATGCAGGCCGAGAGCGGCTTCATGTCGCTCACTGGTTACGCCGATCGGGACGGTGTGCGAACCGGCCCGGCGGTGATGGACATGGCATGCGCCATGATGGCGAGCAACGCGATCCTGATTGCCCTGGCCGCACGCCACCGCACCGGCCAGGGCCAGCATGTCGATGTGCCGCTGTTCGACACCGGGGTGCTCATGACCGGCTTCATGACCGCGCAATACCTCTTCAGCGGCAAGGTGCCCAAGCGCAACGGCAACGTGAGCAACGACGCGGTGCCCAGCGGTGTGTTCCCCACGGCCGACCTGCCGCTCTTTCTCACCTGCACCAGCACCTCGCTGTTTCGCCGGCTCTTCATCGACGTGCTGAACATGCCCGAGGTGGGCGACGATCCCGGGTTGCAGCGCATCGATGGGCGCCTCGCGCAGCGCGAGCGTGTGATCGACATCCTGAACCGCATATTTGCCACCGACACGCGAGAGAACTGGCTGGCGCGCCTGGACCAGGCCAAGGTGCCGGCCGGCGCCGTGCGCACGCTGCCCGAGGCGCTGGAATCGCGTGAAGTGAAGGTGCGCGGGCTGGTCACGCAGGTGCCGCACCCCACCGCCGGCAGCGTGCCCAACGTGGCCCTACCGCTGCATTTTTCGGGTACGCCCGTGGTGCCGCCGGTGGCCGCACCGATGCTGGGGCAACACACCAGCGAGGTGCTGCGGGAGGTACTGGGCTATTCGGAGGCAAAGATCGCCGAGCTGCGGGCAGCGGGCGTGCTCGGCCTCACATGATGCGAACCGCGTTCACCGCGTAGGCGGCCAGTGGTTCGTAAGCCGGGTGCTGGTGGATGAACGCCTGCCCGGCGGGCGAGGCCACCCAGTCGCGCAGTTGCTGCGCGCTCTCGAAGAACAACTCGGCCATGGCCTCCACTGGCACCTTGCCACTGGGCACGTTGGCCGACACCGGGTGCGCGCTGTCCACCACGGTGTTCTGCACGTAGGCGAAGGGCCCGCCCTCGGTGGGTGCGAGCAGAGTGGGCTGTGCACCTTGCGGAGCTGCCTTGCGCAAACGGGAGAGCACCAGCAGCTTGTTGGCGGGCCCTCCGGGCGCGCGCCCTTCTTCAGGCACGGGTGCGGTGCCGAACACCGGCTCGCCCGCCAGCACCAGAATGGTGATGGCGCCCTGAAAGTTCGGGATGTCTCGCTTGACGGCTGCGTACTCGGGCGACTGTTCGCAACGTTCCATGGCGGCCACGTCGTCGAACCACTGCTGCGAGATGCCACCCACCTCGTGATCGGGGAAGGGCTGCACCTCGAACAGGCGCTCGCGGATGTGGTTCTGAAAATAGCGGTGCACGCCCGGCATGAAACTGGCCAGGTGCCCGTGCACCTGGAACCAGTGGTCACCGAACTGCGCTTCGCTGATGCCTTCTTTTCGACTGAAGACGCCCGAGCGAAAGATCATGAAAAACCCCTGCGATGGAGAACGTCTGATCGCGAAACACCGCGGAACCGGCTTTGCCGGGCCGCTGGTGTTGCCCCCTTGAGGGGGTAGCGCGAAGCGCTGCGGGGGTGGGCCATGCTCAGGTCGGGGTGATGTTGAGGCGTTTGATCAGGTCGCCCCAGAGCTTGCTGTCGCGCTGCACGATCTTGGCAAACTCATCGCCACCCACTTGCGATGGCGTGCCGCCACCCTTGCGAACGATGGCCTGGAATTCCGGGTCGGACGTCATGGCCTGCACCGCCTGCATCAGCTTGGCCTGAACGGCGGGCGGCAGGTTGGCCGGTGCCACCATGCCGAACAGCTGTTCGGGAAGCAGCACGTTGTAGCCCGCTTCCTTGATCGAAGGCACATTGGGCAGCGATGCATCGCGCGTGTCGCCGGTAACGGCCAGCGCCTTGATGCGCCCACTGTTGATGAGGGCGATCGAGCTGGGCACCGACTGCCACGCGTAGTGCACGTCGCCGGCCATGATGGCGGCGTCGGTCTCGGGGCCGGTCTTGTAGGGAATGTGCACGGCCTGAATGCCCACGTCGGCGTTGAACTGCTCGGCCGCAAGGTGGATACTGTTGCCGATGCCTGAAGAACCGAAGTTGAGCTTGCCGGGCTTGGACTTGGCTAGCGCGATGAACTCGCTCACGGTGTTCACGCCCAGCGCGGGCGCCACCACCAGCACTTGCCGTGTGGTCTGGATCAGGCCGAGGTAGGTGAACGACTTCACCACGTCGTAACCCGTGTTCTTGATCAGGTGCGGGGCCGACGTCATGGCGGTGCTGGTGCCCATGCCGATGGTGTAGCCATCGGGTGCCGCGCGCGCCACGGCAGAAAGGCCGATGGTGCCCGAGCCGCCCAGCTTCACGTCAACGATCATGCTGCCGTTCATGGTCTTTGCCATGTGCAGCGCGATCTGACGCGCCAGGAAATCGACCGCACCACCGAAGGGTGCAATCAGCGTGATGGGACGCTCCGGGTAGCCCGATTGCGCGAATGCCAGCGAGGGCAGCGCGCCGATGCTGGCAGCGCCACCGGCCAGGGCAGCCAGGCGCAGCGTGGCGGTGCGGCGGGAAATGGAGTGGGAATCTTTCATGGGTGTCTCCTAGGGGTGGTTGCGCGGTCGCGGGGGGAAAGGGTTTACTCGACGACGGTGTTGGTCAGTTCGCCGAGGCCATCGATGCGTGCACGGATCACGTCGCCCGGCTCCAGGCAGCGGGGGGGCGTCATGGCAAAGCCCACGCCCGAAGGCGTTCCGGTGGCGATCACATCGCCGGGGTGCAGGGTGAGGCCGGCGGAGAGCTGTTCGATGATGGATGGCACGTCGAACAGCATGTCCTGTGTGCTGGCGTGCTGTCGCACTTCGCCATTCACGTCCAGCTCCATGTTCAGGGCCTGCGCATCGGGCACGGCGCTGCGGTGCACCACCCAGGGTCCCATGGGGCAGGTGGTGTCCAGGCCCTTGCCCTTGAACCACTGCCCGTGGCGCTTTTGCAGGTCGCGCGCGGTCACGTCGTTGATGATGGTGTAGCCGAACACATGGTCCAGCGCGGATTCGCGCGGAATGTCCACGCCGCCCTTGCCGATCACGATGCCGAGTTCGATTTCGTAGTCGAGGATGCGTGTGTGTTTTGCGTGCCGCTGAATGGAATCGCCGGTGCCGATGACGGTGGTCCAGGGTTTGGAGAAGAACTCCGCAGCCTTCGGAAAATCGTCGGGGTCGCGTTTGGCGGCGAGGTTGCCTTCGATGATGTGGAGGCGGTAGTTGCGCCCCACGCAGAACACGTTTTTGCCTGGACGCGGCAGGGGCGCGAGCACGCGCGCATCAGGTGCCGCCATGTGGGCCTTGTGGCTGCTCGTGTCTTGCAGGGCGCGGCGAGCGTGCTCCAGCATTTCGGGGCCCGCTTCGATCAGCCCGGCCACGTCGTTCGGCACGCTGGCTGAAGCGCCGAGAGACGCACGCAGCATCGAACTCAGGTTGACGATGCCGGCGTCGGTGTGGGCGCCCAGCTGGGTGCGTCCATCTTGCGAGAAGGTGAGAAATTTCATGGTGTGATGGTTACAGATCAATCAAGTCGGATGCGTGTACCGGAGATGAATTTCTTCCAGCGGGCGGTATCACTTCGTACGATCTGGTCGATGTACTTCGCGCTGGTGTCGGTGGCGGGGTCCACGCCGATGTTGCGCATGCGCTCGCGCACCGCAGGCGAAGCCACCATCCTGGCCACCTCCGCATTGAGCCGGTCGATCACATCGGGTGGCGTGCCTGCCGGAGCGGCCAGGCTGTACCAGGTGTCGATGTAGAAACCCTTGAGGCCCACTTCTTCCATGGTCGGCAGCTCCGGCGCAGCGCCCAGGCGGGTCTTGCCCGTGACGGCGAGTGCCCGCAACCGGCCTGCCTTCACATGCGTGAGCACCGAGGTGTCGACGAACATGAAGTCGAGCTGACCACCGAGCAGGTCGCTGATGGCGGGGCCTGCACCGCGGTACGGCACGTGCACCACCGGGACGCCCGATAGCTGCCGGAACATTTCGCCCGAGAGGTGCGGGGTGGAGCCATTGCCAGCCGAGCCGTAGAACACCTTGCCGGGTCGCGCGCGGGCGTATTCAATGAGCTCCTTCACCGATTTCACCGGGCTGCTGGCGTTGACCACCAGCACGTTCGACGACGTGAACACCATCGAGACGGGCGAGTAGTCCTTCAAAGGGTCAAACGGCAGGCTGGCGTACAGGCTGGGGTTGATGGTCATGGTGCTGTTCACCGCCATCAGCAGCGTGTAGCCATCGGCGGGCGCCTTGGCCACAAAGCCCGCGCCGAGCGCGCCGTTGGCGCCGGGTTTGTATTCGACCACCACACGCTGGCCCAGGCTCGGGCTGATGGCCTCGCTCACCATGTTGCCGAACGTGGTGCCCATGCCGCCGGGCGGGTAGGGAACCACCAGCACCACGGGTTTCTCGGGATATGCAGCCCACGCGGGCATGAGGGCGCTGGTGGCCAGCGCGAGGCCGGTGAGCAGTTGGCGCAAGTAAGAAGGCACGGAAAAGTCTCCTGTGGGGTGTGTTGTCAAAAACGGTCGGGCGCGCGGTGCGTCAAACGTCGAGCCAGTCGGGCGTGGCCTGGCGTTGCCCCATGCGGGGCGCGGGCGCGTCCACCGGCACCGGGTCCAGCCGCAGGCGCGTGAGCCGCAGGAAGCTGATCTTCCAGTCGGTGCCCACGCGTCGGTATTCCTCTTCGTAGTGGCCGTAGCCGAAAAAACCTTTGCTGCCGGGCGTTTCCTTCACGGTGCCGCCGTCGGTCCACTCCACGAAATCCTCCATCGCCCAGATCACGCGGGCGGTGTCGGGTCCGGTCATCACCGTTTCCTGCATGTGGCAGTGGTGCACCGAGATCGTGTGGGCCAGTCGGCTGGAGACGCCCTGCACGAACATGGCCACGTCGGCACCGGCCGGGGCCGAGCCCAGGCCTTCGAAGCGGCAGTCATCGGTGAAGATGGAAGCGAGGCGATCCCACTGCTTGGTGTCGATGTAGCGGCAATAGCGCGCCTTGGTCTGGCGGATCGCGTCTGCACTGAGCAGGTAGTCGAGCGCGTCGGCCGGCTGTGCGGGCGAAGTGGGGGCGGGCAAGGGCATGTCTCCGTGGTGTGTCGGCAAAAGGCTGCAAAAAGCTTTGACCGAGCGTTGAACTTGACAGTATAATGGTCTTACCAATGGAAGACAAGGCCAATTTCTCCTGGCCGTATGAGGACAAACATGCTTGACAACCTGGAAGCCGAGTTCCCCATCCACACGCCGCGTCCTGCCAGCGCACCGAAGGCGCTGGAGGGTGTTCGTGTGGTCGACTTCACCCACTTCATTGCCGGTCCGTTTGCCACCATGGTGATGGCCGACATGGGCGCCGATGTCATCAAGGTGGAAACCCCGGGGCGCGGCGACGAGTTTCGCCACTATCCCCCGGTGCATGCCGAGTTGCCGGCGCAGGGCGCTCCCTACCTCTGGAGCAACCGCAACAAGCGCAGCGCGGCGCTGAACATGAAGACACCGGAAGGCCTTGCGGTGGTGCGGGAGCTGGTCGCCAAGGCCGACGTGGTGGTGGAGAATTTTTCCACCGGCGTCATGGAGCGCTTTGGTCTGGATTACGAAAGCTGCCGCAAGCTCAACCCGAAACTCATTTACTGCTCGGTGTCGGCTTACGGGCGTGAAGGCGAATTCGCCGATCGCCTGGGCTTCGACCCCATCGCGCAGGCCGAGAGCGGCTTCATCTCGATGAATGGCTACAAAGACCGCCAGGGCGTGCGCACACTCTCACCCGTGATCGACATCAGCACCGCCACCATGGCGTGCAACGCCATTCTGGGTGCGCTGCTCGCGCGCCATCGCACTGGCGAGGGCCAGTCGATCGAAGTGGCGCTGTTCGACAACGCGGTGCTCATGACCGGCTACGCTGCGCTGCAGCACCTCTTTACCGGTGCGGTGCCTCAGCGCCATGGCAACACAAGCCCGGACACCTGCCCCTCCGGCGTGTTCGAGTCCAGCGACAAGCCGTTCTACATCAACTGCGGCAACGACAAGATCTTTCACCGCCTCATGGCACAGGTGATCGAGCGCCCGGACCTGGCCAACGATCCGGTGCTTTCCGATCGCAATGGCCGCATGGCCAAGCGCGCGGAAATCTTCGAGATGCTGGGAGAAATCTTTGCGAAGCAGCCCTGGTCCTACTGGCAGCCCCGCATGCGCGCGGCCTCCATTCCTTGCGGTGAAGTGCGCAACGTCGGCGATGCGATTCGTTCGCCCGAGGCGCGCGCGCGCAACCTCGTCACGCGGGTGGAACACCCGGTGATCGGCTGGATGCCCAACGTGGCCTTGCCCATCCGTTATTCGGGCACGCCTGTGGCCGATCCGAAGCCTGCTCCGGCGGTCGGCCAGCACACCGAAGAAGTGCTGCGTGAAACGCTGGGCTACAGCGATGAGCGCATCGCCGCCTTGCGCGCCAGCGGTGCACTGAGTGCTTCGGCACCCGCCGCGAAAAATCCCGCGCCGGCCAAGGCGGAGGCCGCCGCCTGATGCGAGAGCTCCCACCGGCCAAGCCGCGCGCTGCGCTGCACACCCGGCAGATCACTTGCACGGGCTGGGCGCGCGAGGACGGTCTTTGGGAGGTGGAGGCGCGGCTGTCGGACACGCGCGCCTACGACATGGATCCCGCCTTTGTGCGCGGCAACGTCGCCATGCGCAAGGCGGGCGACCCGATCCACCTCATGTCGCTGCGCCTCGCGCTGGACGACAGTTTCACCATCGTCGAGGCGCAAGCGGTTTCGCACCAGGTGCCTTATGCGGACTGCGTCGACATCAATCCCGCTTACGAACAACTGATCGGTTTGCGCATTCAGGCGGGTTTTACCCAGGCGGTGAAGACGCTCTTTCGCGGCGCGCTCGGCTGCACGCACCTCACGGAGTTGATGGGGCCACTGGCCACCACGGCCCTGCAATCGATTCGCCCCGCGATGGAGCGGCGGCGCCATGAGCTCGGTCTGCCACCGGCCGAAGAAGGGCCGCGCCCGGCGCTACTCGATACTTGCCACGGACTGCGCCGCGGCGGCCAGCCCGCCATCGTGAGATGGGGGCTGTAAGCGGCCATCACTGCGGCTGAATGCCCTTGGCCTTGATCAGGGCCTGAAAGCGCGCTGCTTCCTTGTCGACCAGCGCGCGGAACTCGGCGGGCGTGGTGCTTTGTGGTTCGTTGCCGGTGGCCGAGAGCGCCTCGCGCAACGGCGCCTGGGCCAGCACCGTCTTCATGGCATCGGCCAGCTTGTTCACCACCGGCGTCGGGGTGCCGGGTGGCGCGACCAGGCCGAAGAACACGTCGGTGGTCATGGCGGGCAGGCCCAGTTCGGCCATGGTGGGCGTGTCGGGCAGGGACTTGTCGCGGCGCGAGCCGGTGACGGCCAGTGCGTTGAGCTTGCCGGTGCGGGCCAGTGCCAGGTTGGACGAGAGCGCGTCGAAGTAGAACTGGATCTGGCCGCCCATGGTGGCACTCGCCGATTCGGCGCCGCCCTTGTAGGGAATGTGCACGGCATCGAATCCGGCTTCGGTCTTGAGCAGTTCGGACAGCAGGTGCAGGCTGCCGTTCACGCCGTTGGAGCCGAAGCTGAGCTTGCCGGGGTTGGCCTTGCCGTAGGCGATGAGTTGCTTCAGGTCCTTGAATTCCGGCGACGCCATGATCACGAACATGGAGGTGGTGGCCAGGCTCACCGGGATCAGAGTTCTCACGTCGTAGCCCGGCTCCTTGTAGAGGAAGGGCGAGATCGCCATGACGCTGTTGCCCACCCACACCAGGGTGTGGCCGTCGGCCGGTGCCCGCACGGTCTGCTGCACGGAGATGGTGCCCGAGGCGCCAGGCCGGTTTTCGATCACGACGGGCTGGCCCAGCAGCTTGGCCAGCTCGGTGCCCACCAGGCGGGCCGTGATGTCGGTGGAGCCACCGGCGCCGGCGCCCACCAGGATGCGGATCGGCTTGCTGGGGAACGTTTCCTGCGCGCGCGCCGGCAGGGTCAGGCCCAGGGCAGCGGCGCCGAGGCCAGCGGCCAGCACCAGGCGGCGGCTGGGTTGGGTGTGGGGATCTTGTGCGTTCATGGGGGTCTCCGTTTGTGCGAAAGGCGCGCGTTGGACTGGATTGACATCGATTGGCTGGCGCATTATATTGGTCTAACCATTAAACATCAAGACAGCAATTTCCCTTATGGACCGAATCAGCCCCTCTGCCACCAGCGATGCCGCAGCGCTCGACAAGCTCCTGGCCGAGCGCCACAGCTGCCGCGCCTTTCTTCCCCAGCCCGTCGCCATCGACGTGCAGAAGAGCTTTCTGGCGACGGCGCAACGCACCTCTTCCTGGTGCAACTCGCAGGCCTGGCAGGTCACGATCGCATCGGGCGCGGCGGTGGATCGCTTTCGCGAAGCCATGTTGAATGCCGCGCAGAGCGGTGCCGACAAGGGCAGCGACTTTCCCTTCCCTAAGGAATACACAGGCCCTTACCTGGCGCGTCGGCGCGAATGCGGTTTTCAGCTTTACAAGGCGGTGGGCGTGGAGCGTGGCGACAAGGAAGGCGGCAACCGCCAGGCACTAGAGAACTTCCGACTGTTCGGTGCGCCGCACGTGGCCATTCTCACCAGCGACCCGGGCCTCGGCGTGTATGGCGCAGTGGATGTGGGCGGCTATGTGCAGGTGTTGCTGCTGGCCATGCAGGCACATGGCGTGGCCGCCATTCCGCAGGCCGCGCTGGCCTCGCACAGCGCCCTGGCCAAGTCGCTGCTGGGCATCGATCTCGCACGCCAGGTGGTCTGCGGCATTTCCTTTGGCTACGAAGACACCAGCCACCCGGCCAACAGCTACCGCACCAGCCGCGCGAGCCTGGACGACGTGGTGACCTGGGTGACCGACTGATGAACTTTCTGGCGCGGCGCGACCTGGCCATCGTCGGGTACGCCGAGACCAAGCTCGTGCGCCGCAGCGGGCGCAGCGCGCTCTCGCTGGCCGGTGAGGCGGTCAATGCCTTGCTGGCGCGCACCGGCCTCCAGCGCGACCAGATCGATGGCTTCGCCACCACGCTTGCCATGTCCGAAGGCGGCAACCCGTTCTACAGCAGCCTCATGGCCGAAGGCCTGGGCCTGTCGGTCACCTGGTGCCAGGCCACCGACATCGGCGGCGCGTCTTCCGGCGGCAATCTGATTCGCGCCGGCATGGCGATCGAGGCGGGGCTGTGCGAGATCGTGCTGTGCCTCGCGGCCGACGCGGTGTCGACCCAGGACCGCTCGGTGCAGTCGGGCCACCGCACCGAGTTCTGCGACCCGGCGGGCTACGCCGGCCCGCTGAGCGCCTTTGCGCTGCTGAGCTCGGTGTACGACCACCGGTATGGCCTGCCGCACGATGCGCTGGCCCGCCTGGCGGTGACGCAGCGCAACGGCGCATTGCTGAACGACAACGCTTGCGAGGTGCTGCGCAAGGCGCTCACCGAGCGCGAGTACCTCGAATCAAAAATCGTCTCCGATCCGTTGCGTATCCTCGACTGCGTGATGCGCTGTGATGGCGCCAGTGCGGTGCTGGTGATGTCCACGCGCAAGGCGCGAGAACTCGGCTTCGAGAAGCTGGTGCACCCAATAGGCTATGCCGAGCGCATCAACTTCGATCCGCGCGAACAGCACGCCGACGACATCCTGGTGAGTGGCTTCACCGACGTGGGACCGCGCGCCTTCAAAGCCGCCGGCATGTCGCCGAAGGACGTGCACATGCTGCACTGGTACGACGACTTTCTGATCGCGCTCATCCTGCAACTGGAGCAGACCGGTTTCTGCGGGCCGGGTGAAGGCGGCGCCTTTGTGCTCGCGCACGACATGGGCCACGCGGGCGACCTGCCGCTGAACACCGGTGGTGGTCAGATATCGGCCGGGCAGCCCGGCCTGGCCGGCGGCGGCGTGAACCTTGTCGAGTGCCTGCGCCAGCTCTTCGGCGAAGCGGGCGAGCGGCAGGTGAAGCGCCACGGCAACGCCATGCTCAGCGGCATTGGCGTGATTCCCTACGCGCGCAACTGGGGCACGAGCAGTGTGATGCTGCTGGAGCGTGGGCAATGAGCGATCTGCCGCACGGCGATGTGGCCGAGCCGTTCTGGGCCGGTCTTCGTGAGCGCCGCCTCATGCTGCAGTTCGATGCCACCAGCGGGCGCGCCCAGTTCTACCCCCGGCCGCAGAGCCTCTACAGCGAGGCCGGTGTGCAGTGGCGTGAGGCCAGCGGGCGCGGCACCATCGTCGCGCTCACCAAAAGCCGCGTCTCACCGCCCGCGCTGGCTCACCGGGTGCCGTATGCACTGGCGCTGGTGAAGCTGGCGGAAGGCCCACGCATGCTGGCGCGCGTTCTCGCACCACACGCCGATCTGGCTTTGGGCCAACCGGTTCACATCACCTGGGAAGAGGACGGCCATGCGCTGGCCTTTCCCGCATTCCAGCCGAGCGGCCGCGCCGCCGATTCACCTCAAGACCAAGGAGACTCCCCATGATTTCCCGCCGCCACCTGCTGGGCGCTTCCGCCCTGTCTGCCCTGCCCGCACTGCACCCGGGCCACGCCTGGGCACAAGCCGGGTTTCCCAACAAGCCCATCCACCTGATCGTGCCGTTCGCCGCCGGTGGCACGGGTGACGTGCTCTGCCGCAACCTGCAGGAGCCGCTGCAGCGCATCCTCGGCCAGTCGATCGTGGTGGAAAACCGCCTGGGCGCGGGTGGCACGGTGGGCACGCAACACGTGAAGAACGCCGCGCCCGATGGCTACACGCTGCTTCAGGTGGGCAATTCCACGGTGACCACGGCACTCATGCGCAAGAACGCCGGCTACGACCCCATCAAGGACTTCGCCTCCGTGGGTCTGGTGGCCACCACGCCCATGGTGCTGCTCACCAACCCGGTCATTCCCGCCAACAACGTGGCCGAACTCATTGCCTACGCCAAGGCGCGCCCGCGCGGCCTGGAATACGCCTCGGCCGGGCGAGGCTCGCTCGGCCACCTCACCAACGAACTGTTCAACCAGATGGCGGGCCTGGAGATGGTCTACGTGCCCTATCAGGGTTCGTCGCAGGCCACCAACGCGGCGCTGACCGGCGAAGTCAAGATGGTGATCACTACGCCGTCGGACGCCATCAATGGCCTGGTGGCCAGCGGCCGCCTGAAGATGCTCGGTGTCTCGTCGCCGCAGCGCAGCCCGTTGCTGCCCAGCGTGCCTGCCATCGCCGAAACCTTGCCCGGTTTCGATGTGCTGGCCTGGTTCGGCCTGGCGGCCCCGGCCGGCACGCCACCCGATGTGCTCGCGCGGCTGAACGACGCCGTGAACAAGGCGGTGAGCGAACCCGCCATGCAGACCAAGCTTGCCGGGCTGGGCATGACGCCCAAGCCGGCACCAGCGAAGAACTTCGCCGACACCTGGGCCGCCGATCAGAAGATCTGGACCCGCGTGATGCAGCAGGCCAACCTGCAACCGGAATGAACGCGAGCACATGAATAACGACTACTCGCCCGAGCGCATTGCCGACCGCATGCAGATTCAGGACTGCATGTACCGCTGGTGCCGCAGCGTGGACCGGCTCGACTTCGACTTGATGACGACCGTGTTCCACCCCGATGCAAACGATGCGCACGGCGCGTACGACGGTGGCGTGGATGGCCTGATGGACTGGATCCGCAACCGCCACCGCAACATTCCTTTCTCCATGCACGCGGTCAGCAACCTGCTGATCGAGTTTGCCGGGCCAGACCTGGCTCTGGTGGAAAGCTACGTGCGCACCACCCAGCGCTACCCCGCCGAAGCCGCACAGGCGCTGGCGCAGCTCGCGGGTGGCAAGGCGCCCGAGGGGGCCATGGACCTGCTGACGTGTTCGCGCTACGTGGACCGCTTCGAGCGGCGACAAGGCGAATGGAAAATTCTGAAACGCACGCTGGTGGCCGACTGGAAGCAGGTGGTGCCGGTGCCCGCCAACGCACCGCAGCCGGTGCCGGGCTGGGAGTCGGGCCAGCGCACGCAGGAGGATTTCATCTTCCGCGAGCGCAAGGCCGTCGGCCTGGCCTGATCGCGCAGCTCTTGCGCGACGACCCGTTCAGGTGGCGCGGGGAGCGCGGGTGCGCGTCTTGCTCGGTGTGGCGCTGCGAGTCGGGCGACGCGCGGGTTCGGCCGCATTCCTGGCCGAGGCCTGTTTGCCCGGTGGCAGCCCGCGCGCCCGGACCATGTAGCCCTCGTGCAGCTTGATCAGGGCAGAGGTCATCTCTTTCACGGCCTTCTCGGCGTCGCGCTTGCGCAGATGCGTCAGCAGCCGTTTGCGCGAGGGCAGGGTGTAGGTCTGGTCTTCGGTGGGCCCGATGGCCTTCACGAACTGGCGCAGGATTTCCACGATGCCTTCGGTGGTGGCCAGCAGGATGGGGTTGTGCGTGGCCTTGGCCAGCAGCACGTGAAAGGCCTGGTGGTATTTGGTGCGCTCCTCGAAGCTTCCCGAGTTGTGCATTTCTTCGGCCATGGCCACGTTGCGCTCAAGCTCCGCCAGGTCTTCATCGGTCATGTTCTCGCAGGCCATGCGGATCACTGCCGAGCTCACCGAGATCCGCGCGGCGGTGAGGTGATCGGGCGTGATCGCACCGAGGAAATACAGGTCGCGCATGCCATTGACCACGGCGTTTGAACTGCCCGGCAGCACAAAGGCGCCACCCGCCGACCCCAGCTTGAGCTCGATCAGGCCACTCAACTCCAGCGCCCTCAGCGCCTCGCGCATGGTGTTGCGGCTGACGCCGAACATCTGCGCCAGGTCGCGCTCGGGGGGCAGCTTGTCGCCGGGGCGCAACTTGCCTTCCGAGATGTTGCGCCGCAACTGGCTGGCCACCTCCTGGTAGATGCGCTGCGGGCTGATCGGCTGGATGCCGAAGCTGGAGGAGGGGGGCGAGGTTTTCATGATGGCAATCGTAGTGGCAAAGGATGGTTGATGGACAGGGATTCCATATTGCATCAATGGTTGGTCCAATGATATATTTCGACGATATGCTTGATGCCATCCTCTCCCAGACCGTCAACGGCCTCGTGCTGGGCTTCCTGTTCATCCTGATCTCGATCGGCCTGTCGATCGTGTTCGGTCTGCTGGGCATCGTGAACGTGGCGCACGGCGCATTCTTCGCGCTGGGCGCTTACTTTGCCCTGACGCTGCAGCGCGAGTTCGGCTGGGCGGCGGTGGTCCTCGCGCCCATCGGTGTGGGGTTGGTGGGCATCGTGGTCGAACGTGTGCTGGTGCGCCGTCTGTA
The DNA here is from genome assembly GCF_002127265.1 of Hydrogenophaga sp. IBVHS1. GTDB lineage: Bacteria > Pseudomonadota > Gammaproteobacteria > Burkholderiales > Burkholderiaceae_C > Hydrogenophaga. Next base: position 922,066 of record NZ_NFUU01000001.1, read on the forward strand.
CGGCAAAGACCCCTTGATGACGCTGGTGCTCACCTTCGCGCTCTCGCTGTTCATCGAGGCGGTGATCCGCACCACCTGGGGATCGAGCGCCCAGCCGCTTTCGCCGCCCGAGGTGTTCTCCGGCTTCATCGAATACGGCCCCATCCTCACCACCACCTACCGTGTGGCGGTGCTATTCATCACCGTGGCGATCCTGCTGCTGCTGTGGGCTTTCCTGTCGTTCACGCCCTATGGCCGCATCCTGCGCGCGGGCAGCCGCGACCCGCAGATGGTGGGCATGCTCGGCATCAACCTGCCGCTGGTGCTCACCGGGGCGTTCGGGGTGGGCTGCATGCTGGCTGGTGCGGCCGGCGTGCTGGCCGCACCGCTGTGGTCGGTCACGCCCAGCATGTCGGCGCAGGCCATCATGCCGGCCTTCGTGATCGTGACCATTGGTGGCCTGGGTTCCTACGGCGGCGCCGTGGTGGCCGGCCTGCTGGTGGGACTGGTCACGGCCATGAGCACGCAGTTTTTTCCGCAGGCCGCCGGTGTGGCGATGTACCTGCTGATGGCGGCCATCCTGCTGGTGCGCCCACGCGGCCTGTTCGGCGAGCACTGGGAACACTTTTCATGAAGCGTCTGTTCAAACACCCCGTGGCCCAGGTGGCGGCCGCGCTGGTGGTGCTGAGCCTGTTGACCCTGGTGACCAGCCTGCCGCTGGGGCGTGTCACCCAGATCGCCATCTACGTGCTCTATGCCGCCGGCATCGGTCTGCTGGTGGGCTACCTCGGGCTGGTTCCCTTTGGTGGCTCGGTGTTCTTCGGCGTGGCCAGCTACGCGGCGGCACTCTCGCTGCTGCACTGGTTTGGCGACGTGAACGAATTCGTCGGGCTGGCGTTTGGCGTGGTCTTCACCGCGCTGCTGGCGCTGCACGTGGGCGCGCTCATCCTGCGAAGGCGGGGACTTTATTTTTCGTTGCTGAGCCTGGCCTGCGCCCAGATTGCCTACGAGATCGCCTACAAGTGGACCGACCTCACCGGGGGTGAAAACGGTCTTCAGCGCGTGCCCCGGCCGGTGCTGGAATCGGCCATGGCCTTCCACGTGTTCGTGGTGGTCACGGTGCTGGTCACGCTGTGGCTCATGTGGCGGCTGGCGCATTCGCCGCTGGGGCGCCTTTTCCAGGCCATTCGCGACAACGAACAGCGATCTTCCAGCCTCGGTTACGACGTGCAGCGCATCAAGCTCGCCGGCTTCGTGCTCTCGGCGGCCATCACCGCGCTGGCCGGCGGCATGCTCACCCTGTTCATGCGCGGCGTGTACGCCAACCCCCTGAGCTGGGAGCACGCGGCAGATGCCCTGCTCATGACGGTGCTCGGTGGCATGCACCATTTCGTCGGTGCGCTGTGGGGCGCCATTGTCTTCATAGTGCTGGAGGACCAGCTCAGCGCCATCATCAACAACTGGTGGTTGCTGTTCGCACCGCTCATCATGCTGGTGGTGCTGGTCGCGCCCGAAGGCATCCATGGTCTGCTGCGCCGCTTCCTGGGCCTGAAGGGCTGGACGCTGGTGCGAGAGGGCATTCCACCCCGGCCCGCGCACATCACGCCTTACGCGCCGGCGGCGGCGAGTGCCCCCGCCGGTGGCGAGCCGCTGCTCACCGTGCGCGGGCTGACCAAGAAATTCGGCTCGCTCACCGTGGCTGCGGGCTACGACTTCGACGTGCACGCGGGCACGCTGCACAGCTTCATCGGCCCCAACGGCGCCGGCAAGACCACCTTCTTCAACATGCTGAGCGGCGTGCTGCCGGCCGACGCCGGCGTGGTGCGTTTCCTCGGGCAGGACATCACCCGCCTGCCCATGCACAAGCGCATCCGTCTCGGGCTGGCGCGCTCGTTCCAGATCGTCAGCGTGTTCACCCACCTCACGGCGTTCGAGAACGTGCGGCTGGCGGTGCAGGCCACGCGGGCGAACGCTCACGCCATCTGGCGCGACGCCCACACCAGCGATGAAGTCAACGCACGCACCTGGTCGGTGCTGGAGGCGGTGGGGCTGGCCCAGCGTGCCGGTGAGCTGTGCACCGACCTCTCGCACGGCGAGCGCCGGCTGCTCGAGATCGGCATCACCCTGGCCACCGAGGCGCGCCTGCTGCTGCTGGACGAACCCCTGGCCGGGCTGGGCGAGGCCGACCGCGAGCGCGTGGCCGGCTTGATCCAGGCGCTGGCGCGTTCGCACGGCGTGGTGCTGATCGAGCACGATATCGACCGCGTGCTCGCGCTGTCCGACCGCATCACGGTGCTGCACCAGGGCAAGCTGATCGCCGATGGCAAGCCGGCCGAGGTGGCGGCCAACCCCGAGGTGGTGCGCGCCTACCTGGGCAGTTCGCCCGAGGTGCGCGGCGCGGCTGCGGCCGCGCGCGCGCCACGGACCGCTACCCCGGTGCTGCTGCAGGCCAGCGGGCTGGCCGCCGGCTACGGCGGCGGGCGCATCCTCGATGGCATCGACCTGCGCGTGCACGAAGGCGAAGCGGTGGCCCTGCTGGGACGAAACGGCGTGGGAAAAACGACCTTGCTGCGCGCGCTGTACGGCATGCTGCCGGCCGATGAGGGCCGGATCGTCTGGGCCGGGCGCGAGATCCAGAACCTGCGCCCGTTCGAGATCAACCGCCTGGGCATCTCGATGGTGCCCGAAGGCCGGCGCCTGTTCCCCAACCTCACGGTGCAGGACAACCTGCTGATCGCCCTGCGCAAGGGCGGGATGTCACTGGACGAGGTGTACGAACTCTTTCCGCGCCTGGCCACGGTGCGCAAGTCGCGCGCGGAAAACATCTCGGGCGGCGAGCGGCAGATGGTGGCGATCGCGCGCTCGCTGCTCACGCCCAGCCGCCTGATCCTGCTCGACGAACCGTTTGAGGGCCTGGCCCCTGCCGTGATCAACGAGGTGATGGCCGCGGTGCAGAAGCTGCGTGGGCGCGTGGCCATGGTGCTGGTGGAGCACCACGCCGAGCAGGTGCTCTCCATCGTCGACCGCGCCGTGGTGCTGGTGAACGGCAAGGTCGCCTTCGAGGGCGATGCCACCACGCTGGCCGAGGACCACGCCCTCCAGGCTCGCCTGCTTGGGCTGGTGGAGCCGGTGCCGGCCGAAACCGGCTGACGATTTTTCCCGCCAGCCACTTTTTCCCTTTCAACAGGAGACAACCATGACACGTGATTCGCACTTTTCAGCAGGTCGCCGCCGGCTCCTGCAAACCGCCGGTGCCGGCGCAGCCGTTCTCGGTGCACCGGCGCTGGTGTTTTCGCAGGCCAGCGCGCCGATCAAGCTCGGCACCCTGCTGCCGCGCCAGGGTCCGTTTGCGCTGCAGGGGGAAGCCGCTTCGCTGGGCATCAAGATCGCACTGGACCAGGCCAACAACCAGGTGCTGGGTCGCCCCATCCAGCTGGTGGCTTACGACGAGCCCAACCCGCTGGGCGCGCAGCAGAACATGCAGAAGCTGATTCAGGAGGACAAGGTCAGTGCGGTCATTGGTGGCAGCAACAGCGCCACCGGCCTGGCCATTGCCTCGACAGCGGCCAGCGGCAAGATGCCCACCATCATCAGCGCCGCGCTGGCGCGCGAAATCACGGGCAAGAACTGCAACCGCTACGTGTTTCGCAACAACGCGACCCCCATGGTCTATGCGAAACTGGTATCGAGGGAGTTGTTGCGCACCGGCAAGCGCTGGTATTTCCTGGTGGGCGCCTATGCCTATGGGCAGGAGGCCTACCAGATGCTGAAGAAGGAACTGGAAGCCGCCGGTGGCACCGATCTGGGCGTGGATTCAGCGGCGGTGGGCACCACCGACTTCAGCTCCATCATCCTGAAGATCCGGCAGGCGCGACCCGATGCCGTGGCGCTCGGCATTGCGGGCACCGACCTCACCGCGTTCCTCAAGCAGTACAACGAGTTCGGCCTGCGCGGCCGCATCCCGCTGGCCAGCCTCACCGTGGCAGACGAGGACATCTGGTCGCAGAACGGTCTGTCCGGGATCATGGGCAAGTACTGGCACTTCAACAACCCGAACAACGGCCCGGCCGAGCGAGCCTTCAACGAAGCGGTCCGCAAGATCAAGGGCACGCCGGCATCGGCCAGCATGGCGCAAGGCTGGGTGTGCATGAACATGATCCTGGCGGCCATCGCCAAGGAAAAGTCCACCGACGCAGCAGCCATCGTGCGTGGGCTCGAAACCGTGCGTCCGGCCCACGTGCCAGGCTACTTCCGCGACTGGGACCACCAGTTCATCACACGCCTGCCGGTGGCCAGGGTTCGCGACAACGTCACCGACCGGTACGACGCGCTGGAGATCCTGAACGCCGACATGAAGATGGCCGACTTCGAGGCGCTTTACGGCACGAAGGAAGAAATCGGTTGTTCCATGGGCGGGCTCTGAGCGCATGTTGAAGCTGCAGGGACAGGTGGCCATCGTCACCGGTGCCGCGCGCGGGCTCGGCCGCGCGTATGCGCTGCGCCTGGCGACGCTGGGCGCCGATGTGGTGGTGGCCGACATCGACCTCGCCTCGGCGCGCGAGTTCGGCGAGGAACTCACGGCAGACACCGTGCCCGACGAGGTGCGCGCGCTGGGGCGGCGCAGCATCGGCGTGCAAGGCGACCTGACGCAGCGCGAGGGCGCTCGTGCGCTGGTGCAGCAGGCGCTGGCCGAATTCGGCCGCATCGACATTCTGGTCAACAACGCGGGGGGCGCTTTCTCGCCGGTGGAACGCAGCGCGGCCTCGAAGTTCACCGACGAGGACATGGCACAGATGTTCGGCGTGAACTACCACAGCGCGGTGCTCTGCTGCCAGGAAGTGGCGCCCACCATGCGCGCTCAACAGAGCGGTGTGATCGTGAACGTGGCCACCATGGTGGCGCTCGATGCGGCCAAGTCGGGTGCGAACCTCACGCCTTACTCGGTGGCCAAGGCGGCGGTGCTGCACTACACGCGCCACCTGGCCAGCGAACTCGGCCCCGATGGCATTCGTGTGAACTGCCTCTCGCCCGGCGGCATGCTCACGCAGCGCATCCGAAAACAATCGGAGGGCCGCAACATGCACACCGAAAAAGAGATGCGCCGCATTCCGCTGCGCCGCTTCGGCGATGTGGAGGACTGCGCCAACGTGCTGGAGTTTCTGGTGACGCCGCTCTCGGGCTACGTCACCGGGCAGTGCATCTCGGTCTGCGGCGGTGCCGTGCTGACCCCTTCTTGAGCGCGGGCCTCACCAGCCAGAGAAATTCAGCTTGAGTCCCGGCCGGTCCCAGGCAGTGGCCACCAGCTCGCCCCGGTGCGCCAGCGTGATGTAGGCGGTCTTCAGATCCGGGCCGCCGAAGCAGATGTTGGTGGTGTGGCCGTCGGGCATGGGAACGTGGCGCACGTCCTGGCCATCGGGCGAGACCAGGGTGATGCCGCCCCGGATCAGTGTGGCGCAGCAGATGGTGCCATCGGCGCACACGGCCATCGAGTCCAGCATCTGCAGGCCCGGCAGGCCCACCACCAGGCGCCCACCGTTGGGTGAGGGGCGTGGCTCGCGGGCCACTTCGCCAGGCCCTGTGATGTCGAACGCCCAGAGCCGGCCCGTTTCGGTCTCGGCCACGTACAGGGTTTTTTCGTCGGGCGAGAGGCCCACGCCGTTGGGCTTGGAGATCGGGAAGATCACTTCCTTGATCAGGCTGCCGTCGGTGCGCGCGTAGTACACGCCGCCCCGGTCCATGTCGCGTGCGCGGGTCTTGCCCAGGTCGGTGAACCAGAAGCCGCCTTCCCGGTCGAACACCAGGTCGTTCGGTCCGCACAGACGGTGGTCTCCGGCATGCGTGTAGAGCACCTCGGCGCGACCGGTGTTCAGGTTCACGCGTTCGATGCGCCCGCCCTGGTAGTCGGCGCTCGGCCCCACCACGTGGCGCTTGCCGCCTTCCACATGCCAGGCGAAGCCGCCGTTGTTGCACACGTAGACGTCGCCGTCGGGTCCGATCGCCGCGCCGTTGGGGCCGTCGCCGAGTTCGGCCACGGTCTGCAGCCGGCCGTCCGCCTGCACACGGGTCAGCCGGCCGTTGGCCACCTCCACCACCAGAAAGCTGCCATCGGGCAGCGCGACCGGACCTTCGGGGAAGTCGAGGCCGCTGGCGATCACACGAATGTCAGCGGCGCTCATCGCTGCCCATCTTTCACGGTGACGGCTTCCTTGGTCAATCCGCCCAGGCGCGAGTGCACGCGCCCGCCCGTGCCCATGACCAGCGCAAACAGAATTTCGCGCGGGCGCGGTGCGTCCTGGATGCCGATCTCCATGCTGTTGAAGTGGCTGCGCACGTACGACGCGTGGATGTAGTGCACCGGCACCATCACTCGGTAGCCCGCGCAGGCTACAGCCTTCACCGCCGGCACCATGGCCTTGGGTTCGCCCAGCACCGTGCGCATGGCCCAGCCACCGGCTTCGTGCCACACAGCACCATGCTCCATCTCGCCGTCGATGCCCACGATGGCGGCCTTGCTGTACACCTCGATGTTCTCGCGCCCGCCCAGCGTGTCCACCAGCTCCTGGGCCAGCAGCGTGCCCAGCGAGCGAAGTTCCTGCATGAAGGGCAGGAGGTCGGGCTCGTAGCGACCTGCGTAGGGGTTCTGGATCACGGCACAGCTGGCGGCCATGCGCAGGGGTGTGTCGACCGGTGGCCCGCCTTCGTGGAAGGTGGTTTCCACCGTGAGGGAGCGTTTGCGAATCTGGATGAGTGACATGGGATTCCTGTGAAAGGATGCGTTCAGGTGTCGATGCCGCTCTGGCGTTCGAGCAGCCGCAGGATGGCGGTGTTGTCCACGCCCACCTCCAGCTCGTTGACCGCCTGCTGCCAGAGATCGGCGCACAGGTTCATCTGCGGCGCGGTGACGCCGGTGGCCTGTTGCAGGCTGCGTGCGGTGGCGAGGTCTTTGGCTTGCAGGCCGAGGGCGAAGCCGCCATCGAATTCGCGCGAGATCATGAACTGGCGCAGCTTGGTCTCGGTGGCCACATTGCGGCCGCTGGACGCGTTGAGCACTTCCGCAAATACATCGAGATCCAGACCCATGCGGCGGGCCACGAGCAGGGCCTCGCTGGTGGCCAGCAGGCCGGCCGCGTACACATAGTTGTTCAGCGCCTTCATGGCGTGGGCCGATCCCACCTCACCGGTGCGGATGAGCTGGCTGCCCATGGTCTGCAGCACGGCACGCACGCGGTCATACGCCGCCTCTGGCCCGCCCACCATGATGGAGAGCGTGCCCGAGCGCGCCTTGGCCACCGAGCCGGAGACCGGTGCATCGAGCAGGGCAACGCCACTCGCCAGCAGGCGCTGCGCCAGTTCGAGCGTGCGCTCGGGGTGCGAGGACCCCATGTCCACCACCACCGTCGGGGCCTTCAGCACCGAGCACAAGCCCGGTTTCTGCGGATCGCCCAGCACCACGGCGTCGGTGATGGCGCTGTTGGGCAGCATGGTGATCACCACGTCGCAGACCGCGAGGTGGCGCAGCGAGGCCACCGCCTGCAGACCCTGGCCCCAGGCCGGGTGGGCGCGCAACAGATCGATGCGCGCGCTGGACTGGTCGTGCACCCGCACCTCGATACCGGCCGACGCGGCCAGATGTTCCACCATGGGCAGGCCCATCATGCCCAGACCCACGAAGCCCACCACGGTGTTGTTTGTCATCAATTCTTCCGGTTGTTTCATCGCTCGAGCACGATGCCGCTGCGTTCACGGTCCCAAACCGAATCCAGCGCGGCTTCCATGGCCTGCTTGAGGCGGAACTTCTCCACCTTCTGGTTCACCGTGATGGGCAGTTCGGGCAGCAACTGCACATAGCGCGGCACCATGAAGTAAGACATGTTGCGTGCGCAGTGCTGCACCAGCTCGGCTTCGCTCAGCGCCTGCCCCTCACGAAGCACCACGCTCGCGCCCACCTCTTCGTCGCCTTCCGGCGTTTTCACCGGGAACACCGCCACGTTGGCCACGGCGTCGAAACGCGCAATCACCTGTTCGACCTCGTAGGCCGAGATGTTCTCGCCGCGGCGGCGGATGCAGTCTTTTTTTCGATCGACAAACCAGAAGTAGCCGTCGGCGTCGCAGCGCACCCGGTCGCCGGTGTGGAACCACTGGTTGCGGTGTGCGGCCAGGGTGGCCTCGGGCATCTTGTAGTAGCCGGTGGTGGCGCGCCATGGTTCGTGTGAGCGGATCACGAGCTCGCCCACTTCATCGGGTGCGCACTCGAAGTCGTCGTCGTCCACCACGCGCAGTTCAAAATCGCGACGCGCCTTGCCGATGGAGCCGAGCTTGCTGGCGGGCGCACCCGGCACGAAGGCGCTTACCGTGCCGAAATCGGACAGACCGTAGTTGCTCATGGCCTTGAGGTCGAAGCGTTTTTCGAACTCAGGAATGAAGCCGGGCATCGGCGACATGCTCACCAGCCGAAGACGGTTGTCGGTGTCGTCGGGCCGGGGCGGCTGGCTCCAGAGGAAGTTGGACATGGCGCCCAGGAAGTTGGTGATGGTCGCGCCCGATCGGCGGATTTCGTCCATGAAGCGCGAGGCCGAAAAGCGCTGCGAGATCACCACCGAGCCACCGCAGACCAGCGCCGCGCAGAAGGCGGCGAGCAGGGCGTTGTTGTGGAACAGCGGCAGGCAGATGTAGAACACGTCGGACTCGCGGTAGCCTTGCGCCTCGGCCGCGCTGGTGCCGTAGGTGAGGGCAGCAGCGTGCGGCAGCATGCTGGCCTTGGAAGGGCCGGTGGTGCCGCTGGTGAAGGCCAGCATGAGCAAATCAGAGCACTTCACCTCGGCCTTCGGCTCCTGCGTGGAAGCGGCGGCGAGCAGCGTGGCGAGGTCGTGTGCCGGTTTGGGCAGGGCGAGGCTTTCTTTGGCAGAGGGCGCGCCATCCGCGCCGAGCACCACCACGCTGCGCACCAGGTCGAGTTGCGGCAGCACCTCGGCGAGGCGCGGCGCCAGGACCTCGTCAACGATCACCAGCGACGCATCGCCATGGCTCAGGTAGTAGCGCAGCAGATCGCCGCGCGCGGCGGTGTTCACCGGCACCGACACCGCGCCGAGTTTGCCCAGGCCGAGAAAAAGCGCCAGGTGCTCGCCCGAATTGCCCAGCATCAGACCCACATGCTGGCCCTTCTGAACGCCCAGGCCGCGCAGCACCTGCGCAGCGCGGCTGGCGAAATCGTCAAGCTCGGCGTAGGTCCACTGCCGGCCGGTCCAGAGCTCGGTCAGGAAGGTCTTGCTGCCAAAACGCTCGCGCTGCTTTCGCAGCACCTGGCCGATGGTGAGCTCGCGAAGGGAGAAGTTGTTGCGCTGGTAGGTGTCGGTCATGGCGTGGAGGCAGGGCATGAATCAGGGCATGAAGGTGCCACCGTTGACGTCGAAGACGGCGCCGGTGATGAAAGAAGATCCGTCGCCGGCGAGAAAGCTCACCACCGAGGCGATTTCTCCGGGGTCGCCGTAGCGGCCCAGCGGGACGCTGCGCGCAAAGGCGGCGCGCACTTCGGGCGAGGAGCCGGCGGTCATGGCGCTTTCGATGGGACCTGGCGCCACGCAGTTGGCGGTGATGCCGTCGGGCGCGCCTTCGAGCGCGGCGATGCGGGTGAATCCGATCTGCCCGGCCTTGGTGGCGGCGTAGTGGGCACTGGCCACCGGCGAGGCGGTGCGGCCCCCGCGGGAAGAGATGTTGATGATCCGCCCCCAGCGGTGCCGGCGCATCAGCGGCATCACACGCTGGCAGAACACGAACGACGCGGTCAGGTTGATGGCGATCACCTCCTGCCACTGCGCCATCGGGATCTGTTCGATGAGGAACTTGCCGCCCTCGCGCTTGGGGTGCACGCCGGCGTTGTTCACCAGCACATCGCAGCGGCCATACCGCGCCTCCACGTCGGCCACTGCCGTGTGGATCGCGGCTTCGTCGGACACATCGCAGACGATGGCGTGCGTGTGGCCCTGCAGGCTGGCAGCGATGTCGGTGATGTTCGGCGAGCGGTCGAGCAGCACGGTGATGAGCCCGTCTTTGGCGAACTGGGTGGCGATGGCCAGGCCAATGCCACTGGCGGCGCCGGTGACGAGGGCCACGCGCGCTGGAGCGGGGCTCATGCGGCCTCCGGTGCGGCCTGCGCCAGCTCAGCGGGCAGGTGGTAGGCGCGCACCGCGCTGCCGGCAAACAGATCGGCCTTCTCCGACTCCGTGAAACCCTGCGCCAGTCGCTTGAAGGTGTTCCACAGCACGCGGTAGCTGCAGCACGATTTGTCGACCGGGAAATTGCTCTCGAACATGGCGCGCGAGGTACCGAAGGCTTCGATGCAGGTGTGCACGTAGGGGCCCCAGGCCTCGGCGAGTTCTTCCGAAGTGGGTGGCAGGTCGCGGTCGTGAAAGTCGAAGCCGCCCAGGCGCATGCCGATGCCGCCAAGCTTGACGGTGACGTTGGGCCTTTCGGCCAGCGCAACGATCGAGGCTTTCCACGTCTTGAATACTTCGTCCTGCTTTCCTGCATAGGGCCCGAGGCCGGCGCGGCCACCCAGGTGATTGAGCACCACGGGTGTGTGCGGGTTGGCATCGACCAGCTCAATGAGTTGCGGCAACTGCGGGTGGTAGACCCAGGCGTCGAACGACAGGCCCAGGCGCCCGAGCACCGCGTGTCCTTCGCGGAACGCCGGGTTCAGCAGCAGGTCGTGTGGCGGAGGGCGCAGCAGGGTGCTCACCTCGGGGCTGGCATCCCACGCGGCCATGTGGCGGATGCCACGAAAGCGGTCGGGCGCTCGCTCCATGCAGGCGCGCAACACGTCTTCGGCGAAGGCGCCCAAGGTGAGGTCCACCTTGCCGACGATGCCGGCGGCCACGCGCACCGGGCCATACACACCGCTGGCGCTCATGGCGGCAATGCCGTTGACGAACTCGACCTCGCCCACGCAGGCGAAACGCGGGTCGCCATCGGCCCGGTACATGGAACTGCATTCGGCGAACACGGTGCCGCGCACGTGGTGACCGGTGTTCAGGTCGGCCAGGATCTCGGGCAGCAGGTAGCGGTGGCGCGGTCGGTCCCACAGGTGGTGGTGTGGGTCGACGATGGGCCGGCCGGCGTCGAGCACCGGCTCGTCTCGCAGCGCCAGCCAGGCGTCGTCGATGAAATGGTGGGGCGGGGCGCCGCGGCGTCTGGCGTTGTCGTTGCTCATGGGTTCAGCACATGAAGGTGCCACCGTTGACGTCGATGACCGTGCCGGTGAGGTAACCGGAATCTTCCGAGGCCAGAAACTGCACCACGTGCCCGATCTCGTCGGGCGTGCCGATGCGGCCCACCGGGATGCGGCCCACCAGCATGGCGCGCTGTTCCGCGCTGCCCTGGTCGGTCATGGGCGAGACGATGCGGCCCGGCGCAATGCAGTTGGCGGTGATGCCGTCGGCCGCGACCTCGGCCGCGATCACGCGCGTCATGCCGATCATGCCGGCCTTGGCGGCGGCGTAGTGAATGCCCGCGGTGTCCACCAGCGTGCGGCCCGCGCGCGAAGACATGTTGATGATGCGGCCCCAGCGGTGGCGCTTCATGAGGGGCGCGACCTCGCGGCACAGCACGAACGCCGAGGTGAGGTTCACACCTATCACCTCGTTCCACTGCGCCGTGGTCATCTTCATGAAGCTGTTGCGCTCGCCATTCACCTTGGGGTGAATGCCGGCGTTGTTCACCAGCACATCGAAGCGGCCATGCTGCGCGTCGATATAGGCCACCATCTTCCTCACCGCCGCTTCGTCGGCTACGTCCAGCACCACGGCCTGCACCTTCAGGCCCTCGGCGCGCAATGCAGCAGCGGCCTCGTTCACCTTGCCGTCGCGGTCGATGGCAATCACCTGGTAGCCCGCGCGAGCCAGTCGCTCTGCAATGCCCAGGCCGATGCCGCCCCCGGCGCCGGTGACAGCTGCCACGCGTTCCTTGATGTCCGTCACGCTCTTCTCTCCTCGTTGTATGAATGTCAAACCGTGCCAACCGGCATCGGCGGGGAACCCACCAGCCCTGGCAGCCGCAATGGCGGCGCAGTGAGCAGGAATCGGCTTCGGTTGTTCTTGCGCAGCCAGGGGCCGAGTTCACTGAAGTTCCAGATCTCGCCAAAGAAGATGCCGAGCTTGAACAGGCAATGCGCATGCAGTGGCATGAAGGAATGCTTGGCGCCACCGCCGGCCGAGGCCGCGCTGTTGACGGCTTCCACGCCGAGGTTGTCGGCGCAGATGGCCACCAGGCCGCTGTCGGTAATCCAGTTCAGCAGGGCCGGGTCCTTGCCGTCGAGCACCGCGCAGGACTTCTTGAGGCGGTCGAAATCGGGCTGCTTTTTCATGGACAGCACCAGGTCGGCCCAGCCGGTGTAGAGGCACAGAAAGTCGCCGGGTTCCACGCTGGTTTTCTGTCGGTCGAGCGCCCGCATGAGGCCGTCGTAGCCAACCACCGCAGGTGCTTCGCCATGGATGGAGGCGAGGTCCACCATCACGCCGCGCCCTTGCGCGCCAGTCTCGGCCAGGGTTTCCATGCCGAGCTTTTTCGCGAACGGCCCGCCGGGCTGGTCGGGTCCGAGCACGTGCTCACCCGCGCGCCAGCCGTTGTAGTACACGGGCTCTGCCACGCCGTCGCCATCGGCATCGAACTCCTGCCCCCAGTGCGCCAGCGAATCCCATTGCGTGGAGTACTGCGTCCAGATCGTCACGGCGTCGTCCGAGGTGATGTCGAACAGTGAGTGGTTCTGGCAGGAGAAGCAGAAGTTGTAGCTGTACTCGCCGGTGGCGCGGCGCGTGGCCTCGATGCGTGGCGCGCGTCGGCTGGGCACCAGCTCGGCGCCACCGGGATAGTCCAGCGGCATGCTGAGCGAGAAGGCCAGTCCTTCGGTGACTTCCCGCACTGCGGCGAGCCGCCGGGCCGGGGTGATGAGGTTCATGCGGCCGATCTGATCGTCCTCGCCGAAGTCACCCCAATTGGAGCCCTCCGGCCTGTTTTTCCATCGCATAGTTCGGTGTCTCCAAGCTGACTTTCCAGGTCGGCGGCCAGTATAGTTCGTATGCTAGTATTGGTCCATCCATTTGAATGTCTAATATTTTGGCGCCTGCTGAAAGGTGCCGGGGAAACTTCGATGACCGATCGATCACTCAGGGGACGCGTTGCCATCGTCGGCATCGGAGAGACCACCTACTACAAGCACAGCCAGTCGCCCGACGCAGAGTTCAAGCTCGCGTTGAAGGCGGTGCTGGCGGCATCGAAGGACGCGGGCATTGACCCGCGCGACATCGATGGTTTTGCCTCCTATTCCAACGACCGCTCGGAGCCTTCGCGCATGTCGGCCGCGCTGGCTGCGAAGCAACTGCGTTCAACCACCATGCAGTGGGGCGGCGGCGGGGGCGGCAACTGCGGTGCCGTTGCCAACGGTGCGGCCGCCATCGCTGCGGGTCTGGCAGACTGCGTGGTCGCCTACCGCTCTCTGGCGCAGGGTCAGTTCGGCCGCTTCGGCAAGGCGCCCACCACGCCCACCATCTCCAGCGACATGGCCTATCAGGCGCCCTATGGCGTGCTCTCGCCGGGCCAGAAGTTCGCCATGAAGGCGCGCCGCTTCATGCACGAGAACGGGGTGAAGCAAGAGGCGCTGCGCGCCATTGCCATGGCCTCCTACCACCACGCGCAATCCAACCCCCGCGCCGTGATGTACGGCAAGCCGCTGGACGAAGCGAAGTACGACAACTCGCGCTGGATCGTCGAGCCCTTTCACCTGTTCGACTGCTGCATGGAAAACGATGGTGCGGCGGCGGTGATCATGGTGCCAGCCGAGCGCGCGAAGGATTTTCCGAACCGCCCGGTGTACATCCTCGGTGCGGCCACCGGCTCGGATCACCGCGTCGGCGCCAATGCGCACAACCAGCCCAACTACGCAAGCTCGAGCTTCTCCACCGTGGCACCCAACATGTTCCGCATGGCGGGCATGGGTCCGAAAGACGTGGGCGTGGTGCAGAGCTACGAAAACTTCACCGGCGGCGTGCTGATGGCGCTCGCCGAGCACGGCTTCTTCAAGCCTGAAGAAGCCAATGAATTCCTGCAGCTCGACAACCTGCTCGCACCGAGCGGCAAACTGCCGCTCAACACCAGCGGCGGCAACCTGGCCGAGTGCTACATGCACGGCTTCGAGCTGGTGCTGGAGGCAGTGCGACAGGTGCGCGGCACCTCGACCGCGCAGGCGCCACGCAACGACGTGGCCCTGGTGATCGGCGGGCCCATGGTCACGCCGGTGAGCAACCTTCTTCTCGGATCGGAGGCCACGCTGTGAGCGCTATCACCACCAACAAATCGTATTTGCCGGCCGGTCTCCCGATCCCGGTACCCGAGGGCGACGGTCTCTCCGCGCCGTTCTGGAACGGCCTGCGCAACAACCGCGTGATGGTGCAGCACTGCAAGACCTGCGGCACCTGGCAGCACGGTCCCGAATGGATCTGCCACGGCTGCCATGCGATCGATCCCGAGTGGGACGAAGTGGCGCCGCGTGCGCGCATCTACAGCTGGGAGCGTGTCTGGCACCCGGTGCATGCCTGCCTGAACAACCATGGCCCCTACCTCGTGGTGGTGGTGGAGCTCGATGGCGCTCCGGGTGTGCGCATGTTGGGGAACCTGCTGGGTGACGCCATGGAAGAAGTGCGCATCGGCGCCGAAGTGGAGGGCGTGTTCGAGCACCATCCCCAGGCCGACCCGCCTTTTACACTGCTGCAGTGGCGTTACGCGAAATAGGTTCTTCCCTTCCCCTGCGGCTCATCGGCCTGCTGGTGCTGGGCCACATGGCCTTCGCCGCAGGCCGTTTCACCCTCACCTTGCAGGCGGTGGCGCTGGACGCCTCCCCGGCCGCCATCGGTCTTGTCATGGGTCTGCTCATGGTGGTGCCCATGTTCCTCGCCGTGCAGACCGGGCGCTGGTCCGACCGCATCGGGCACACCCGGCCGGCCATGGCCGGCCTGTGCATGGCGGCAGTGGGTGCGCTGCTGGCAGCCTGGTGGCCATCCATCCCTGTGCTGTGCGTGGCCAGCGTGCTGGTGGGCTCGGGCTACATGCTGGCCCATGTGTCGGTGAACAACGCCATCGGTCAACAGGCGCCACCCGAAGGCCTCACGCGCGCGTTCTCGGTGCTGGCCATGGGCTTCTCGCTGTCGGGTGTGGCGGGGCCGCTGTTTTCGGGTGTGGCCATCGATCAACTGGGGCATTCGGCGGCGTTCCTGGGTGCGGCGGCTTGCTCGCTGGGCGCGCTCTACATTCTGGCGTCATCAAAGCCGGAGCCCGCGCCGCTTCGCCCGGCCACGCACGAAGCGTCCCACTCGGTGGGTGACTTGCTGCGGCACCGGCCGCTGCGATCGGTGTTCGTGGTGAGCGGCCTGCTGTCCATGGGTTGGGATCTGTTTGCTTTTCTGGTTCCCCTGCATGGCGCCCGCTCCGGGCTGAGCGCCACCGCCATCGGGATGGTGATGGGCGCCTTCGGTGTCGGCACCTTCGTGGTCCGCATTTTTTTGCCGCACCTCGCGGCGGGCCTGGGCCAGTGGCGCACCTTGCGCTGGGCCATGTTCATCACCGCCGCCGGCTACCTGTTTTTTCCCATGGCGACATCGCTGCCCGTGATGTTGCTGGCGGCCTTTGCGCTGGGACTCGCCCTTGGCTGTGGGCAACCCATGGCCATGGGCCTGCTGCACGTGACCGCGCCCGCGGGCCGGGCCGGTGAGGCAGTGGGTGTGCGCTCCACCATCACCAGCGCCAGCCAGACCCTGCTGCCGCTGGTGTTCGGCGCGCTGGGCTCCGCCGTGGGCGTGGGCGTGGTGTTCTGGCTCGGCGCCGCGCTGCTGGCCGGCGGCGGTGCTTACGCAGGCCGCCACCGCTGACGCTTCAGTGCACCGGGGGCACCCGCCGACCGAGGGCGCCCGCAAACGCCCAGCCCGCCACTGCCAGGCCAGCCGCTGCCGCTGCCAGCATCGGCACGTAGCCCAGGTGGTCGACCGACCAGCCCGCGAGCGTGACGCCCAGCGCCTGACCGGCGAAAAGGCAGAAGGCGAACAGCGCCACGGCGGTGCCGCGCGAGGCAGGCGCCATCTGCGTCGCATGGGTTTGCAGCGTGTTGTGGAACAGGTAGGTGCCGAAGCCCATGAGCAGCGCGATGGGGCCGGCAGCGAACCACCACGGCGAGAGCCAGAGCGCAAGGAAGGTGGCGCTCATGAGCACACCGCCCAGCAGCACCATGCGCCGCTCACCGAGCGTGGCCACGAGGCGCCGCGCGCTCACGGCATACACCAGGCCACCCACCGCGTACAGCGCGATCAGGCCCGAGGCCACCGCCAGCGTGAGGCCGTGGCGGTGGTGCAGGTAGGTGGGCAGGAAAGCCATCGGACCGAGCAGAAAAATGCCTTCAGCGCCCACGGCCAGCAACACCCGGCGCGCCCAGGGCACCTGCAGCACCGACCACAGATCACGGCCGAAATGGCCGCGCCCCGTGCTGGCGCTGCGCGCTGGCGCCGGCATGCGGCGCACGCGCCGCAGCAGCAAGGTGGCCACCAAGGCGAAGCCCACGGCCAGCGTGAAGAAAGCGCCGCGCCAGCCGGCCGCGAGATCGGCGAAGAGTCCGCCAGCCAACTGGCCCGCCATCATTCCCGAGAGCGTGCCGGTGAGGAACCGCGCCAGCGTGGCCTGGCGCTGTGCATACGGCACGTTGTCGCCGATCCAGGCCATGGCCAGCGGTATCACGCCGGCTGCTGCCATGCCCCAGAGCATGCGGGTCCATACCAGCGCATCAAAACCCGGGGCGAGCGCAGAGGCGGCGGCCCCGCCCGCGCAGCCGAACAGCGCCGCGCACATCAGGCGCGCCTTGCCGTAGCGGTCGCCCAGCGGTCCAAACACCAGTTGCATCAGCCCATAGGCCACTGCGAAACTGATGACCACCTGGCTGGCTGCGCCGGGCGTGATCGTGAAATCGCGCGCGAGGCGCGGCAGCAGACCGTCGCACACACGCAGGGCCGCGCCGCTGAAGAACGCGGCACACGCCAGCAGAACAATGGTGCTGTCGCGCTCGGCTTCGAGCGCGGCGGGCGAGCCTGGCTCGGCGTTCAACTCCAGCGCGCCCGCACCGCCTGCGCCGTGACGGCGGCAGACGGCGTGGGGCCCTGGATGGCCGATGGCGTGCGCGAGAAACGCGGCGCTGGTGCAGGGTGGCTCACGCCCTCGACGTCGACAAACGCCTGGCGCGCCACGTTGTGCGGGTGTTGCGGCACTTCGCTCAAGGGCAGCACCGGCGCGAAGCAGACGTCGGTACCTTCCAGCAAGGCGACCCATTCGTCGCGCGTCTTGCTGCGGAAGATGCGCTCGAACTCGGTGTGCATCTCGGGCCAGCGTGCGCGGTCGAGCTGGGCATCGCGCAGGGCAGCAGGCAGGCCCACGCGTTCGCACAGGTCCTTGAAGAACTGCGGTTCGATCGAGCCGATGCTGATGTACTGGCCATCGGCGGTCTCGAAGGTGCGGTAGTAGGGCGCTCCGCCGTCCAGCCCGTTGCTGCCGCGTTCTTCCTTGAAGAGGCCGCGCCGGGCGTGCGACACAAAGTTGCTCATGAGCGAGATCACGCCATCGGACATCGCCGCGTCCACCACCTGGCCCTGCCCGGAACGTTTCGCTTCGTGCAGCGCGGCGAGGATGCCGACGATCAGGTACAGGCTGCCACCGCCGTAGTCGCCCACCAGGTTCAGCGGCGGCACCGGCGCGCCACCGGCCGGGCCGATGGCGTGCAGCGCGCCCGCGATCGAGATGTAGTTGAGGTCGTGGCCGGCCGCCTGCGCCAGCGGGCCGTGCTGGCCCCAGCCCGTCATGCGGCCATACACCAGACGCGGATTGCGCGCGGCCACCACGTCGGGCCCGAAGCCCAGGCGCTCCATCACGCCCGGGCGAAAGCCCTCGATCAGCACGTCGGCCTGCTCCAGCAGCGCCATCACGTCCTCGCGCGCAGCGGGGTCCTTCAAATCGGCCAGCACCACGCTGCGACCGCGTCCGGTGATGTTGTTGCGGTCGCCCAGTTTTCGGGTCGGTCGGTCGATGGTGACGACGTCTGCACCCATGTCGGAGAGCAGCATGCAGGCAAATGGCCCCGGGCCGATGCCGGCGAATTCGACGACGCGAAGGCCGGCCAGCGGGCCTTTGGCGGTGGAGGGTGTGGTCATGGGCGAAGTCCTTTCAGGGTGCAGAGGTTCAACCAGCGCCGCGAACGACCGTGGCGATGGTACCGAGGAACAGGATGGCCAGGCCGAGGTAGATCACGGCGAAGCCACGGTTGAGGTTCACGGTGACGGCGGTCACCGAGTAACCGGAATAGCGGTGCGCCATCAGCGCAATCATGGAGAACGGCGTGGCATAGCTCGCCACCCCCCACGACACCAGGATGGCCGCCATGTGCACCGTCACGGGCAGGCCCACCATGGCGGGCGGCAGGGCCGTGCCCACCAGCACCACCGTCAGCACCGGGTGCACCGCGAGAAAGGCCAGGCCGATGATGATGGCCATGAGCGCAAAGCAGGCCAGGAACGGTGAAGTAGCCAGCACCGTGCCCATGGCGCTGGTCCAGGCTGCGGGGATCACACTGGCGATCACGGTGCCGCCGCAGCCGGCCGCCATGAAGAGCGCCACCTCGCCCGCCAGGGCCGGCAGCTTCCGGTAGTCCTCGCGAAGCCGGCCGCGAGCCTGTTTCAGCCGGGCAGGCCCTTCGGCCTGCAGCGCATGCAGCACGAGCACGGCCAGGGGAATCAGCAGCACGATGCCGGCAACCACCGCCACCTGCAGTGCGTGCGCCAGTGCAATCACCGCCGCCAGAAAGACCGCCATGGCCACCAGCATGGGCACCAGCGCGCGGTACAGCGGGGCGCGCGGCATGGGCTGCGGAGAAGCCAGCGTTCGGTGGCGCAGGCGTCGCATTTCGAGCAACGAGCCCAGCACGATGGAGCAGCCCGCCAGCGCCAGACAGAGCGGCACCACCGTGGCCCAGGTCAGGCCCGGGTAGAGCGCCAGCAAGATGGTGACATTGCTGAACATGGGGCTCCACATGGTGGCCGCCGCGAAGCTGCGCATGATGGCGGCCAGCATCGACAGGCGATCCTCTTCCACCAGCACTTCGCCCTTGGACGCCATGTCCATCAGCATGCTCACACCGGCCAGTCCCATCAACCCACCGAAGAGCTGGCAGGCCAGCGAGACCAGCAGGTAGCGGCTGCGCATGCCGGTGGCCAGCAGGTGGCTCGCCACCACGCCGGTCTGGGGTGCGGCGAGCGCGGCGCGCGCCATCAGGGTCACCGATGAAATGATGGACGCCATGAGCCCACCAATGGCAACACCCTTGCTGAGGCTCTCGCCGGGGGATGCTGCGAACGGCAGCAGCAACACCGTGATCGCTCCCAGCGCCAGCGAGACCCGACGGATGCTCGGCGGCAGGCGCCAGCGCTCGCGAAACAGGAAGACAGCGGCGGCCACGCCCACCAGCGCCACGGCGCCGGGGTGCGGATGGAACAGGTTGAACAGCGTGCCGGCCATCATCGCCACCAGCAGCAGGGCGCTCCTGGCCGATCGTTTCGCCTCCGCCTCGGGTGAACCGGACGCCTCCACGGGAGAACTCACTCCAGCAGCAGCAGCGCTGCCTCCTTCGCGCTCTGACCCACCTTGACGCCCTTGGCGCGGGCCGGCTGGTTACAGGCGCTGATGACACCGTCGAAGTAGGTGCTCTGGCCGTCGCCCATGCGGGCTGTGAGCGCGCTCACCGAGGCGCCCGGAATGCCATCGGGCTCGACCGCTTCCAGTGCGGACAGGCCGGAGTTGTTCTTACCCACGCCACCGTCGGAGCAGATGAAGGCCCAGGGACGGTAGTCGCGGAAATAGCCCACCACGCTGCGGCCGGTGTGGCCGGCGGTGCACAGCACGTTGCGGTTCTTGTCTTCGGGCAGGGCGTAGGCAATGGAGTCGGTGCAGACGATGCTGCGACCGCTGGCGGCGGTGTGGATCACACGGCGGCGGGTGGGCTCGAACACGGCAGGCTTCTTCTCGCCGGTCTGCAGGAAGCGCGCGGCGTCGCTGGCTTTCATGCCGGGTTCGATGCCCAGCGCCTGCGCTGCGTCGTTCACGCGGCTGACGATGCCGTTGTCGTAGAGGTCGCTGCCATTGCCCATCTCGGCGGTCATCACATCCACCGCTGCGGCGGGCACGCCCAGGGCTTCGTAGTACCACAGACCGGCGATGCCGGCGCCGTCCTTGCCGATGGCGCAATCGAGCCCGATCACCGCGCTGGGCTTGGCCGACATGACCATGCGCGCACAAAGCACCCCGCTGTACGACGCGTTGACCACGACATCCCCCTGGGTGGCAGGCTCGGCTGCCACGAAGGACTCCACGTAAGTGGCCGAGTCGAAGACGAGCACACGGCCCTGAGGGTTGTTGACGATGCGGGGGGAATGGGTGGATGCCATGCGAATTCCTTGATTGCGGGGGGTGTTCGAGGGTTCTGGAGTGGGTCGAAATCCGCTCCAAATGCTGTAATGGTAAGTCCATTCGAGGAAGTCGCTTTGCGGACGGGAATTGGGCAGGGCCCATCAACACGTACTGCTATGCTTTCACCCTCGCAGCCGCGACCCCGCGCGCGTGAGAACAGAGAGGAAGACCACATGGAGCCGACGCAGGATCTCGCATTCCAGCAAATCAAGACCCGCCGGGTGTTTGAGGAGATCTGCGAGCAGATCCGCAACCGCCTGAGTTCGGGCGCGCTCAAGCCCGGCGACAAACTGCCCGCCGAGCGCGAACTGGCGCTGGAGTTCAAGGTGAGCCGGCCCGCAGTGCGCGAGGCGCTGCGCACACTGGAGATCTCTGGGGTGGTCTTCCTGCAGAAAGGGGTCAAGGGCGGCACGTTCATTCGCGACGGCAACCCCGCCATGCTCACGCAGTCGCTGCAGGACCTGATGTTCCTCGGCCGTGTGACGCTGCGCAGTCTGGCCGAAGCGCGCGTGCTCATCAACGGCATGGTCATGCGCCTGGCCTGCGAGCGCGCCACCGAAGAAGACTTCCAGGCCATCGAGCAAAACATCGCGTACATCGAAAGCAGCGATGACATCCTGCACCGCGCCAACGCAGGCGTGATGTTCTTCCGCCTGATCGCCAAGGCCACTCGCAACGAAGTGCTGATGATGCTGGTGGATTCGCTCAGCGACATCATCCGCGTGGTGATCGATCGCACCGGCCGCGTGGCCCGTCCCGAGCTGGTGTCCGTGCGCAAGCGAATCGTCAAGGCCATGCGCGCGCGCGATGCGGATACCGCCATCAAGCACATGAATGAATACCTCTCGGTGGTGCACGAGGGCATGGACGCCGATCCGATCGAATTGGTGCGCCCGGGACGCACGGTGGCGGCCGTGGCGAAAGACGCTCTTCCCCTGAGCAAGGGGCGAGCCAAGCCAGTGGCCAAGAGCGCGGCCAAGCCGGCCAAGCCTTCAGCCCGCACGGCGGCGCGCTGAAGGCAGGCGGCCGCGCGCCGCCTGGTTTCGCGCCCGCCCAGGTGAGCCCTCGTGGGCTTTTCGCTGGATCTTTCGTGCCTTGCTTGACAAGGGGTTTTCGGCACATATAATGGTCATACCATTTAAACCGAACCGTCGATCCACCACCACGAGGACCACACACCATGAGCGAAATCGTCGTCAACGAAGCCAACCAATGGCGCCTGAACACCCCCGGCGCCACCGGTTGGGAAAAGTCACCCCAGCCGGGTGCCCCCAACAAGTACCTGATGGTGTCTTCGGACACCCACGCCAACGAGCCAGGCAACCTCTGGGCCGAGCGCATCGACGCCAAGTACAAGGACCGCCTGCCCAAGATGTGGATCGACGACAAGGGCATTCAGTGGCGCAAGATGGAGGCTTCCGAGCAGCCTGACCGCCTGGTGCTGGCACGCCTCGAAGGTGAAGACCTGGCCCGCTCCAGGGCCGGCGCCACGGCCACCGAGAAGGGGCCTTCCGTCGAGCAGCGCATCAAGGACCTGGAGATGGATGGCATCGATGGCGAGATCATTTTCCCGGGCAAGGGCCTGGGCATGTGGTACACGTTCGATCCCGATTTCGCGCACGCTCAGTGCGAGGTGTACAACACGTGGGCCCACGAAACCTTCGGCGCCCACTTCGACCGCCTCTCGCCCGCCGCCGCGCTGGCCACCGGCAACATCGAAGCCACGCTGAAGGAAATCGACCGCTGCCTGAAGCTGGGTTTCCGCCACTTCACGCTGCCCTGCAAGCCGCTGTTCGGCCCGCCCAAGACCAACGAACTCAATTACAACAAGATCGAGTTCGACCCGATGTGGGCGCGCTTCACCGAAGCCGACGTGCCGGTCACCTTCCACGTGTCCACCGGCAAGGACCCGCGCACCACGCGCGGCCTGGGTGGCGCGGTGGTGAACTACGTCGTGCACTCGCTCTCGCCCACGCTGGAGCCGCTGGTCAACATCTGCGCATCGGGCGTGGCCGAGCGCCACCCCGAGCTGAAGTTCGGCAGCGTGGAAGCCGGTATCGGCTGGGTGCCATGGATGCTGGACGCCATGGACGAGGCTTACCTGAAGCACCACTTCTGGGTGAAGCCCAAGCTGAAAGCGCTGCCGTCTGACTTCTTCAAGGCCAAGGGTTTTGCCACCTTCGGCGAAGACCGCGCGGGTCTGTCACTGATGGAAGAGCATGGTCTGCAGGACAACTTCATGTGGGCCAACGACTACCCGCACCACGAAGGTACCTGGCCGCATTCGGCCCAGGCCATCGAGCGCCAGATGGGTGGCATCAGCGAAGTCAGCCGTGCCAAGGTGCTGGGCCTGAACGCCGCCAAGGTGTTTGGCTTCAAGGAAATCCTGGCCAAGTACGAGGCCAAGGCCTGAAGGTCCAGAGCGCCATGAACGCCATCACGCCCTTCCATCCGCAGCACGACCAGCTCGGCGATGACGAGTCGCGCTATGTGGATGTGCAGAGCATTCCCTGGAAGCCCACGCCCACGCCCGGCATCGACATGAAGGTGTTGATGCAGGACGAGAGCAGTGGCTTGCTGACAGCGCTGTTTCGCTGGAAGCCGGGCACGCAACTGCCGCTGCACGAGCATGTGGAGATCGAGCAGACCTATGTGCTCTCGGGCAGCATCGTGGACGACGAAGGCGAAGTGCGTGAGGGCGACTACGTGTGGCGCCCCAAGGGCAACCGGCATCTGGCGCGTTCGCCCAACGGCGCACTGGTGATCTCTTTCTTTCTCAAGCCCAACAAGTTCCTCGAAGGCGAGCACGCGGGCAAGGAACTGAAGTAATGCCGGAGCGCGGTGCCGGCTGGCCCGCTTCATGACCAACCACTTGAGGGCGCTCATCGCCGGCTTCGCCGCGTCGATGGCGCTCGCCTGTTCGTTGGCGCAGGCCCAGCAGCCGGCTTTTCCGAACAAGCCGCTGCGCATCGTGGTGCCTTACGCCGCCGGGGGTTTGTCCGATATCCAGGTCCGCGCCATCGCCGAACCGCTGGGGAAGTTGCTGGGCCAACCGGTGGTGGTGGACAACAAGCCCGGTGCGTCTGGTGCCATTGGCACGCAGGCCGTGGCAACCGCCGCGCCCGACGGCCACACCCTGGTTTTTGCCAACAACGGCTTCGTGATGACGCCGCACCTGAACAGAAATGCCGGCTACGACGCGTTGAGGGACTTCACGCCGGTTTCGCGGGTGAGCTCCACACCCATGGTGCTGCTGGTGAACAACGACGTGCCCGCCAGCACCATGACCGAGTTCATCGACTACATCCGTTACCAGCGAGCGCCGGTTGAGTACGGCTCGGTGGGCACGGCGTCCTTTGGCCACATGAGCATGGCGCTGCTGGCCCAGGCGGCCAGCATGAAGATGGTGCACGTGCCCTACCGCGGGGAGGCGCCCTTGGTGCAGGCGTTGCGGGCCGGGCAGGTGCAGGCGCTGTTCACGCCACCTTCTCCTTTGATGATGGACGCGGTGAGGGCGCGGCAGGTCAGGTTGCTGGGGGTTGCTTCTGCCCGGCCCACGGCGATGTTGCCCGGGGTGAAGCCGATTGCCGACACGGTGCGCGGTTTTTCGGCTGAGGTGTGGTTCGGCCTTTTTGTGCCCAGCAGCACGCCGGTCGCACACATCGCGCGGCTCAACGAGGCGCTGGACAAGGTGCTGGCGCTGCCGGACATTCAGGCAAAGTTCGCCAGCGTCGGCGCGCTGGCCTCGCCCAGCACGCCGGCCGCCTTCCAGGAAATCACCCGCGCCGAGTCGGCCCGCTGGGCCAACCTGATCCGCACCACGGGCTTGAAAGTCGAATGAATCCATCCTTGTCCTGCGACGTGATCGTGATCGGTGCCGGTGCTTCCGGGCTGTCGGCCGCCATCGAGGCCGCAGACGCCGGCGCGCGCGTGATCGTGCTGGAGAAGAACCCCATGCCGGGCGGCAGCAGCCGCCTCTCGGTGGGGTCCATCAACGCCGCCGGCTCCAGCCTCCAGAAGCGCGCCGGCATCGTGGACACGCCGGACGAACACTTCGCCGACATGGACCATTTCATGGGCCCCTTCGCCGGCAAGGACAACCTGGCCTTGCGCCGCCTGCTGGTGGATCACGCGGCCGAGTCGCTGGAGTGGCTCATCTCCCTTGGCCTGAGTTTCTACGGCCCCACCGCCGACCCGCCGCACCGCCACCCGCGCATGCACAACGTGTTGCCCAATTCGCGCGCGTATCCCTATTACCTGAACCGCGCAGCGAAGGCGCGCGGTGTAGACGTCCGGCTGGACGCGCCGGTGCTGCAGATCCTGCGAGATGGCCACAGCGGTGTGCGCGGCGTGCTGGCACGTATGGGAGGTCAGTCGGTGGAGGTCGAGGCCCGATCGGGCGTGGTGCTGGCGGCGGGCGACTACAGCAACGACCCCGAGCTCAAGCAGCGCTTCCGCCCGGAGCTGGCCCGCATTCCTGCGATCAACCCCACTGCCACGGGCGACGGCCACAAGCTGGGCGAAGCGCTGGGTGCGCGTGTGATCAATGGTGAGGTGGTTTTCGGCCCGGGCCTCCGTTTCATGGAGCCCACGCGGCCCAACCTGGTGCGGCGCCTTCCGCCCTCCTGGCTGCTGGGCAAACTCATGCAGTGGGCGCTGGACCATCTGCCGGCCTCGCTGTTCCGCCCCTTCGTGATGTCGTTCATGACCGCCTCCATGGGACCCGAGGCCAGCCTGCTGCGCGCGGGCGCGGTGCTGGTCAATCGAGAGGGTCAGCGCTTTGTCGACGAGCTGGTGCAACCGGGGCTGGCGATTGCACAACAGCCGGGTGGACATGCCTGGCTGGTGTTCGACAGCCGCGTGGCTACTATGTTCTCCGGTCCACCGCACTATGTGTCGACCGCGCCTGGCGTGGCCTTCGCCTATGTGCCCGACTACCAGCGCCACCGGCCCGATCTCTACCACCGTGCCGACAGCCTGGAAGCGCTCGCTGGCCGCGTCGGGCTGCCTGGCGATGCCTTGCGCGCAACGATCGAAAGCCGCAACGCGGCACTGCCCGAGGGCGTTGCAGGCGGTGTGTTGCAGGCGCCGTTCCATGCGCTCGGTCCGCTGGAGAGCCGCATCGTCATCACCGACGGTGGGCTGGCGGTGACCGAGAGGCACCAGGTGCTGGGAGCGGACGGTGGCGTGATACCCCGGCTCTACGCGGCCGGCGCGGTGGGGCAGGGCGGCGCACTGCTTGCCGGCAATGGCCACCACATCGGCTGGGCCGTCACCTCCGGGCGCCGCGCCGGGCGCTTTGCCGCTCAGGAGCCCAGGCGGCTTTAGTGCTTGGCGCGGGAGTTCCAGAGATCGAGGTACTTGATCTCCAGGCGCTCCAGAAACTTGGTCATCTCCTGCTCGGCGGCATCGGCGTCGCGGTCGCGAAGGTGCTTGAGCAGGCGCCGCCGCGAGGGCAGCGTGTAGGCGTTCTCGCTCGGGCCAATGGCCTTGATGAACTGGCGCATGAGCTCGCTCATGCCCTCCACCGCGATCATGATGATCGGGTTGTGCGTGGCTTCCGCCAGCAGGATGTGGAACTGCCGGTGCAACTCGGCGCGTTCCTCGAAGTTGCCCGCCTTCTGCGCCTGCGCGGCGGCGGCCACGTTCGCTTCGAGCTTTTGCAGGTCTTCCTCGGTCAGGCGTTCGCAGGCCACGCGCACCACGATGCCGCTGATCCAGGTGCGCGCCTCGGTCAGGTGCTGCGGCGTGATGGCGCCCAGGTGGTACAGATCGCGCAGGCCATTGACGATCACCCCCGAGCTGCCCGGCAACACAAAGGCGCCACCGGTGGCACCCTTGCGAAGTTCGATCATGCCCGAGAGCTCCAGCGCGCGAAGCGCCTCGCGCAGCGTGTTGCGGCTCACGTTGAACTTGGCCGAGAGCTCGCGCTCGGCGGGCAACCGGTCCCCTGGCTTCAGTTTGCCGCTCGCCACCAGCTCGCGGATCTGGTTGGCGATCTCTTCGAAAGCGCGTTGCGGCGTGATCGGAGCGAAACCGAGCGCGGAAGCGGGTGCGTTGTTCATGCGTGTATTCGAAGTGAACGATGCTCGCATTTTACCGACCGGCCGGTCGAACCTTGTCAGGGTCTGACCGTTTTTGCAATGCCCTCTTTTCGAGAAGCGCCGTGGAACCGGCTTTGCCGGGCCACTGGCGCTGTCCCCTTGAGGGGGTGACGCGCCGAAGGCGCGGCGCGGGGGTGTGGCTTTACCTGATGGAGAAAGGAACCGCCATGAGCAATTCATTGCTGATCTTCGCCACCACTGGGCCGTCTTTTTCACTTTCGGCCAGTGCCCTGGCCCAGTCCGGGTCGTTGCGGAAGTCGGTCCAGGCCTTGTCGCGCTGTGCATGCGACTCCCATTCCAGGATGTACTTGATCTGCAGGTTGTCGTCGCCCACGGCCACTGTGAACAGCGGGCCGGCCTTCATGCCGTGCTTCTTGAACAAGCCGAGCGTGGCGGATTCGAAACGCTTGAGGACGATGGGCATCTTGCCGGGCAGGCAGGTGTAGGTGCGCAGTTCGTAGAACATCGGTGGTCTCCGTTGTGGGTCTGAGAAGGGTTTTCAGGCAGGACGTGAGGCGAACAGGGGGCCATCTTCGTATTGAAGGACCACCAGTTCCATGGGAATGCCAGGCTTGAATTCAACGCCCTCGCGTTCCACCATGCGCGTGGCAATGCGCAGGCCAATGTCGAGGTCCACCACGCAAACGGCGTACGGGGATTCATCGGCAAACACTTTGGGCGCGGCGTGGATGCGGGTCCACGAATACAGCGTGCCGCGCGCGCTCAGGTCTTTCCACACCATGTCTTCCGACCAGCAATGCGGGCAGATCTTTTTGGGCGGAAAGGTGAACTTGCCGCAGGCCTGGCAGCAGGTGGATTGCCACTTGCCTGCCGAGAGCCCTTCCCAGAACGGCTGGGTGAAGGCCGAGACGCGCGGCGGGTAGGCCCGCTTGCGGGCGACGGGGATCAGGTCGAGTGTCATCGGACGGCCTCCAGAACATGGATCAGGGCGGCGTTGTAGTTGCCGAGTTCGCCGGTGGCCAGCCCGAGCCGGGCATTGGCCACCTGCCGTTCGCCGGCACGTCCCCGCAGCTGATCGGCCACCTCGACCATGTTGTAGAGCGAGGTGACATAGGCGGGGTGGCCGCGTGAGGTGAGGCCGCCGGAGGTGGAGATGGGGATGCGCCCGCCCAGCCGGGTCTGCCCCTCCAGCGCGCCGGGTGCGCCCTGGCCACGTTTGAAGAAGCCCACGGCCTCGCTCACCAGAATCTCCACGATGGTGCAAGGTGCGTAGAACTCGGCGAAGTCGATGTCGGAGGCGCTGATGCCGGCTTGCTTGTAAGCCGTGGCCGAAGCCTCTTTGGCGGCGATCAGCTCGGTCATGTCGTTCGGGACTTCGTTGATCTGGTGCGAGCCGTCGTGGAAGAAGCCACGGCCGCGCACCAGCACATACGGCTTGCCCAGCGACTTGGCCACTTCCTCGCTGGCCAGCACCAGGCAAGCAGCGCCGTCGCTGCGCCCGGGCACGTCGTACAGGCCCAGCGGTTCCACGATCGGGCGCTGCGCCATTACCTCGTCCAGCGTGATCGGCTTGCGGTATTGCGCCAGCGGGTTGAGCGAGGCGTGGTGGCGGTTCTTCACCGCCACCGAGCCGAACTGCTCGCGCGTGGCGCCGTGGTCGTGCATGTAGCGCATGGCGTCCATGGCGTACCAGGAAATCGGAATGAAGCCGGCGGTGGCGTGGAAATCCACGTCGCCGGTGGAGCGCATGCTGCTCATCGCGTGGTCGATGGAGGGCGTGGCCGCTTCCATGTTGATGCCCAGGGCGAGTGCCACATCGGTGCGGCCCAGCATGATCTCGTTGCAGGCCTGATCGAACGCCAGCGCCGCTGTCATGCCGTTGCCCATTACTTCCATCACGTTGCCGGTGCAGGGCAGGCGCAGGTGGCTCACCAGGAAGGTGTGGAAGTATTTTTGCAGCGTGTAGGGCCGCGTGACGGTGAAGATCAGGCTCTGGATGTCCTTGCGGTCCACGCCGGCATCCTTCACCGCGTCCACCACCAGCTTGCTCATGATCTCCTGTTCAAGCACCTGCAGCGGCTCGTCCGATCGCGTCTGATGACGCCCCACCGGAATGGCGCTGGTGCCCACAATGGCAACGCGTCTTGTCATGCTGTGTTCCTTCCGTTCTGTGACCGGCGCAGTATAGCGGTAATGGACTGACCATTCGTATAGATGGTCCGGTTGGGTCGATTCAGGATGTCATTTTCAGGTATTGGTAATACCATTGACGATAGTCTTTGGGTGCGCCATAATCGCGCCAGTCCCCACTTGGTGCAGCTTCAGGAGCCCGTATGCCCGACACCGTCACACCCGCCGTTGCCACGGAGGCGAACCCCGCGTTCGATGTCCGGGCCTTTCGCAACGCGCTGGGCAGCTTTCCCACCGGCGTGGCCATCATCACCACCACCGATGCTGAAGGCCGGCCGGTCGGCCTGACCTGCAACTCCTTCAGCTCGGTCTCGCTGGATCCACCGCTGGTGTCCTGGGGCCTGCGCATCAACAGCAAAAGCCTGGGCGCCTTTCAGCAGGCCGGCGCCTTTGCCATCAACATCCTGGCTGAAGACCAGAAGGACCTTTCCGGTCGTTTTGCCAGCGGGCGGATCGTCGACAAGTTCGAAGGTGTCGCGTGGCACAAGGGTCACCGGAATCTTCCGATCATCGAAGACTGTGTCGCCACGTTCGAGTGCGACAAGTTCGCCGAACACCTGGCGGGTGATCATGTGCTGTTTCTGGGGCAGGTGGCCCAGTTTGAACACGGCCGCCACGAAGATTCGCTGGTGTTCTACAAGGGCGCCTACATGATGCTCACGCAGTCGCTCCGTGAGCTGGCCGCGCGCGGTCGCATGGAGCCCGGCAACCTCGACCAGGCCCGTCGCCTGGTCAACTGCATGCTGCTGCGGCTGGCCTGTGAGAACGGCGCCGAAGAGGACTTCGATGCGATCGAAAGCAACATTCTGCAGATCGAACAGCTCGCGACCATCGAGGAGCGCGAGCGGCGCGCCGAGGCCAGCCTCGAATTCTTCCGGTTGATCACCCGGGCGGCACACAACGAAGTGCTGGTGGTGGTGTCGGACACGCTGAACAACATCATGCGGCAGGTGCTCAAGGCCGACACGTCGTTGCGCTACCGGCCCGACCTGGTGCCGGTGCGCAAGCAGATCCTGGCGCACCTTCGCCAGCGCGACGCCGAAGCGGCCGAGGCGGCGATGACGCACTATTTCGATGAAATGCGCCGCGGCGCGGCCGCTGCGGCTCCAGCGCTTACCCCGACTTGAGAACACCCATGAGCCAACAAACTGTTTCAGCCCCCGTCACCGAGTGCGATGTGCTGGTGATCGGCGCGGGTGCCGGTGGCCTGTCCACCGCGATCAGCGCCCGGCACCACGGCCTGGACGTGGTGGTGGTCGAGAAGGCACCTGTCTTCGGCGGAACCACCGCGTTTTCCGGTGGGGTGCTCTGGATTCCTGGCAGCCCGCAGGCGCGCAAGGCCGGCATCCAGGACAGCCGCGAAGCCGTCATGCGCTACATGCGCGCTGAAACCGGTGCCTTCTTCGACCGCCCGGCGGTCGAGGCCTTCGTCGACCGGGGGCCAGAGATGGTCGAGTTCTTCGACCGCGAGACCGAGCTCAAATTCATCCCCACCCTCTACCCTGACTACCACCCCGATGTGGACGGTGGTGTGGACATCGGCCGCTCGATCCTGGCCGCGCCTTTCGACATCCGCGGCCTGGGGCAAGACATGGCGCGCCTGCGTCCGCCGCTGGCCACCATCACCTTCATCGGCATGATGTTCAACTCGTCCAACGCCGATCTCAAGCATTTCTTCAACGCCACCAAGTCCCTCAAATCGGCGATCTACGTGGGCAAACGCCTGCTCACGCACATCAAGGAACTGGTGCTCTACCGGCGCGGCGTGCTGGTGACCAGTGGCAATGCGCTGGCGGCGCGG
Organism: Hydrogenophaga sp. IBVHS1; assembly: GCF_002127265.1. Taxonomy (GTDB): domain Bacteria; phylum Pseudomonadota; class Gammaproteobacteria; order Burkholderiales; family Burkholderiaceae_C; genus Hydrogenophaga. The sequence goes on from NZ_NFUU01000001.1 coordinate 952,636, forward strand.
CTGGCCAAGTCGGCGCTGGACCTGAAGATTCCGATCCACACCTCCACGCCCGCGCGCGAGCTGCTGGTGGAAGACGGTCGTGTGGTCGGAGCGCGCGTCGCCGGGCCCGATGGCGAGCGCGTCATTCGCGCGCGCAAAGGCGTGGTGCTGGCGGCCGGTGGTTTTGCGCACGATCTGGAGCGCATCCAGCGCGCCTACCCGCACCTGCGGCGTGGTGGCGAACATTTCTCCCCTGTGCCCACCGACAACACGGGCGACGGTTCACGCATGGCCGAGCAGGTCGGCGGCACCGTGCCGATCCGCTTTGCGTCGGCGGCAGCGTGGATGCCCACCTCCAAAGTACCGCGCAAGGACGGAACCTTTGGTGCCTTCCCACACCTGCTCGATCGCTACAAGCCGGGCATCATCGGCGTGCTGCGCAACGGCAAGCGTTTCACCAACGAGTCGAACTCGTACCACGACGTGGGCGCCGCCATGATCGAGGCCTGCAAGAACGACCGCGAAACCGCGATGTGGCTGATCTGCGACCAGGCCACCATCAGCAAATACGGCCTGGGTTACGCCAAGCCCGCGCCCATGCCGCTGGGTGGCTTCGTGCGCAATGGTTACCTGAACAAAGGCCGCACGCTGGCCGAACTGGCCCAGAACGCGGGCCTTGATGCTGCCGGGCTGGAAGCCACCGTGCGCCAGTACAACGAGGGCGCCGTGCGTGGTGAAGACCCCGAGTTCGGCCGGGGCCGCACCTCGTTCAACCGTTACCTGGCCGATCCCGAGCAGAAACCCAACCCCTGCGTGGCACCAATCGGCGACGGGCCCTACTACGCGCTCAAGCTGTTGGTGGGTGACCTTGGCAGTTTCGATGGCATCACCACCGATGTGGCCGGCCGCGTGCTCGGCGCGCAGGGCGGGCCGATCCCGGGCTTGTTTGCCGTGGGGAACGACCGCGCCAGCGTGATGGGCGGCAACTACCCGGGCGCCGGCATCACCCTGGGGCCGATCCTGACCTTCGGTTACCTCACCGGGCGTTTCATGGCGGGTCTCGAACCCGGGCTGGAGACGGCCGTCAATCAGGAGGAAGCGCATGCTGTTGCAGCCTAAAGCGCTGGTCGACCACCGCATCTACACCATCAAGCTGCGCAAGATGCCGGAGTTCCTGGAGGTGTTCGATCGCCTGGCCATGCCGGTGCTGCTCAAGACGCTGGGCACGCCGCTGGCGTTCTATTCGAGCGTGGTGGGCCCGCTGAACCAGGTGGTGCACCTCTGGGGTTACGACGACATGGCCGACTACGAGCGCCGCTCGCTCGCCCGCGACACGCACCCCGATTTCCCGGCCTACCTTTCGGCCTCCGAACACCTCATCGTGGCGCAGGAGACGCGCCTGATTCGCCGCATCGACCTGCCCAGCCTGCGCCAGGGCTGAAGCGCGCGAGCGCGCACAACAACAACCCACTGACTGGAGACCCGCGAATGCTTTCCCGTGAAGACAACGAACTGCTCGTGCGCGTGGGCGCCGACGCGCCCATGGGCAAACTCATGCGCCTGTACTGGCTGCCTTTCCTGCCGTCGACCGACCTGGAGGTGAACGGCCAGCCGGTGCGCGTGCGCCTGCTTGGTGAAGACCTGCTGGCGTTTCGCGACAGCGAAGGCCGCATTGGTCTGGTGGACCACGCCTGCCCGCACCGCGGTGCCCCGCTGGTGTTCGGCCGCAACGAAGACTGCGGCCTGCGCTGCGTTTACCACGGCTGGAAATTCGACGTGAACGGCGAAGTGGTGGACATGCCGGCCGAACCGCCGGACAGCCGGCTCAAGGCCAAGACACGCATCAAGAACTACCCCTGCCAGGAGCGCAACGGCGTGGTCTGGGCCTACATGGGGCCGGATCGCGAATCGCCCCCGCCGCTGCCTTCGCTCGAATGGAACATGGTGCCGGAGGAAAACGTGCATGTGAGCTTTCGCGTGCAGGAATGCAACTGGCTGCAGGCGGTGGAAGGCGAGATCGACTCGGCCCACGCCGCCATCCTGCATGGCCGCATTGATTCGCAAGGCGCCATCAACGACTGGGTGGCCAAGAAGGACCTGCGCCCGGTGTTCGAGTGCCATCGCGGTGAGCAGGGCATGAGCATTGCCTCGCGCCGCGTGCTCGATGAAGACACCTGGTACTGGCGCGTCAACCAGTTCCTGTTGCCGTTCTACACACTGGTGCCACCCCAGTCCAAGTACCCCGAACTCAGCGGCCATGCCTGGGTGCCACTGGACGACGAGAACACGCTGTGCATCATGTTCTCGTACCACCCTTCTCAGCCGCTGTACGAGAAGACACGCAAGCTGTTCGAGGACGGACACGCCGGCCGAGAGACCGGCCACGCCAGCACGCAGGCTTTCGCTCCGCGCCCGGTGAGCGTGCCGTTTGCCAAGTACTGGACCAAGTTCAATCTCGAAACCGGTTTCCAGTTCAACTACGACGCGCAGACCAAGACCTGGTTCTCTGGCCTGCCGGGCCTCTGGGTGCAGGACGCCGCCTGCCAGTCGGGCGTGGCACCCATCTACGATCGAAGCCAGGAACATCTGGGCATCAGCGACACTGGCATCGCCATGACGCGGCGCCAGTTGCTCGAAACCGTGCGCAACCTGGAGCAGCGACAGCAGCGCCCGCCCCGCTACGACGATCCCGATCTCTTCATGGTGCGGGCTGTATCGCTCACCCTGCCGGCCAAGGCCTCGTGGCAGGAAGAGGGCGCCGAACACATGCGAGCACGGCTCGGCGCCGATTTCGGCTACGCACCCTGAGCCCACTGCATGCCTGATGCGACCTTGAAGTTGCGCCTGCGCCAGATCCGTCTGGAGGCGCAGGACGTTGTCTCGCTCGAACTGGTGGCCGCCGGTGGTGGGCCGCTGCCGGCCTTCACCGCCGGCGCCCACATCGACTTTCTGCTCCCCGGTGAAAAGGTGCGCAGCTACTCGCTGGTGAACGACCCGGCCGAGACGCACCGCTACGTGGTGGCCGTGCTGCGCGAACGCGAAGGCAAGGGCGGATCAACCTGGCTGCACGACCACCCGCGCGTGGGCGACGAACTGCTGGTGCGCGCTCCGGTCAACGACTTCCCGCTGGCACCTGATGCGCCAGAGTCGGTGCTCATTGGTGGCGGCATCGGCATCACGCCGCTGATGTCGATGGTGCGGCAGCTCGAACGCGAAGGCCGGGCCTGGCGGCTGCACCTGGCGGCCCGCTCGCCGCAGCATGCCGCGTTTCTCGAAGAACTCCGCGCGCTCGACGCCGGCCGGGGCCGGGTCACCTTGCACTGCGGTGCCGAAGACCAGACCCGCATGGACCTGACCCAGGTGGTGGCCAGTGCCCCTGCCACGGCGCATTTTTACTGCTGCGGTCCGGCGCGCATGATCGACGCCTTTCTGGCGGCCTGTGCCCAGCGCCCCGCCACACAAGTGCACGTCGAACGCTTTGCCGCCGCCAGCGAAGCGGCTACCGCGGGTGGCTTCGAACTCGTGCTCCAGCGCAGTGGCCAGCGCATTGCGGTGGGCGCCGGTAGAACCATTCTGGATGCCTTGCTGGATCAGGGCGTTCAGGTGCAGTACGCCTGCAGCGCCGGCGTGTGCGGCACCTGCATGACCGGGGTGATAGACGGTGAGCCAGACCACCGCGACGAATACCTCACCGATGAGGAGCGCGCCGCGAACCGCCACATCATGATCTGCTGCTCCGGCTCGAAGTCGCCGACGCTGGTGCTCGACCTGTAGCGGTTCAGGGAGCTTTCGGGCGCACGCCCAGCGACAGCAGCTCGTGGGCATCGACGATGGCCATGGCCACGTCTTCCATCGTCGTTCGCTTGCTCATGGCCTGAGTCATGGCCGTCCCTCCAGCGCTGGTTCCCGCTGGCCGATCCTTCAATCTCGATTCGAGTTCGTTCGGGCCCGAACGCCCTGCATTTTCGGGGGTGTACCTAGACTCGCCGCTGCCATCCGCAAGGAGGTGTTGACCAGAACTTCCATTGCGAGGCGGGACAGAGTTGAAGTACAGACGGGAGATTGACGGGCTGCGAGCCCTGGCCGTGGTGCCTGTGGTGCTGTTCCACGCGGGTATCGGCGGATTCTCGGGCGGGTTCGTCGGGGTCGACGTCTTCTTTGTCATCAGCGGCTACCTGATCACGGGGATCATTCTCGATGCGATGGCGCAAGGCAAATTTTCATTTGCGGCGTTTTACGAGCGTCGGGCACGCAGAATCCTGCCGGCCTTGTTCGTGGTGGTTGCAGCCACCCTGATCCTCTCTTGCGTGGTGCTGCTTCCCGAAGATCTCAAGGCCTTCTCGAAGAGCCTGCTGGCGGTGATGCTGTTTGCGTCCAACCACCTGTTCTGGAGCGAGAGCGGTTATTTCCAGGCCAATGCCGAGTTGTTGCCCTTGCTGCACACCTGGAGCCTCGCCGCTGAGGAGCAGTACTACCTGGTCTTTCCCGTCGTTGCGGTGTTTCTCTTTCGGCGAGGCATACGGACGCTGACCGCTGCACTTGTCGTGGTGGCCGTTCTGAGCTTTGTACTGGCCGAGTGGGGCTCCAGGGCACATCCCGATGCGGCTTTCTACCTGCTCCCGTTCAGGGCCTGGGAGCTGATGATCGGTGCGCTGGCCGCTGTCTATCTTCGATCGAAGTCACCGATGGCAGGACCTGCGCTTGCCAGCTTTCTGGCCGCGGTCGGCTTGGCCCTGCTTGTGCTGAGCATCCCTGGATTCGACCGCGCCCTGCCATGGCCAGGTGTGTACGCACTGGTTCCCGTTCTGGGGACCGGCCTGATCATTCTGTTCGCGCAGCCTCACAACCTGGTGGGCCGATGGCTGGGTTCCTCCGTGCTGGTTGGCGTTGGTCTGGTGAGCTACAGCGCCTATCTGTGGCACCAGCCACTCTTTGCTCTTGCGAGGCAAGCATCTGTCGACGAACCGACCATGCCCTTCTATGTGTTGTTGTGCGCGGTGACCTTTGTGCTGGCGGGGCTGACCTGGCGGTTTGTGGAGCAGCCGTTCAGAAAGTCGAGCAGGTTTTCACGGCGTTTCATCTTCCTGGGTGCGCTGGCCATCGCATTGCTGTTTGCCGGCATCGCCGCCTTGCTTTATGCGAACAAGGGCTATCCCGGTCGCATTGAAAACCACGCCAGAGTGGCTGACCTGTTCAGGTGGCAGGGCCTGGCCAGTCCGTGTGGCAAACAGTTGGCAGTCGCTGCCGAAATTGAAGCGCAATGCCGGCTGCCTGAAGGTGTGCATCCCGGCGAGGTGGATACGGTGCTTTTCGGCGACAGCCATGCGGATGCCTTTCTCCCTGCGTTGGTCTCCCTCTACGGTGAGCGTGAAACCTCGCATGCCTACATCGGCATGGGCGGCTGCCTTCCCTTGCTGGGGGTGGATGTGAAATCGGGCATATGGCCCGTAGATGTCTGCCGATCGCTCGCGCAGGCGCAGTACACCTATGCGAGCCAGGTCAGGCCCCGAAATCTGTTGCTGGTGGCCCGGTGGGGCATGTACACCGATGGCGAGACCACGTCACGCTCGGCTCGACGGTACTACCTGGTGGAAAACGATGCCGACCCGCTTTCGCGCGAGCACTCGAAGGCGGTGTTTGTGCGGGGGATCGAGCGCACCGTGCGGGCCTATCAAGCGTTGGGCACACGGGTCTTTCTGATGGAGCAGGTGCCTCAGCAGATCACGGAGCCCAGGAAGGTGTTCCACAAGCTCAACCAGGCCGGTCTCTGGGGCGACCCAGCTGCCGAAGCGGTGATTCAGCGCAACGCTTCGCCCATCTCGCAGCACCATGCGCAACAGACCCGTGTGCGTAAACTGCTGAACAGATTGCCGCACATCGAAGGCTTCCGAGTCCTGAATCCGGAGGAGCTTTTTTGCTCAGCGGGACAATGTGTCATGGGCGACAAGGGTGGCCCCTGGTACCTCGACCGGGACCACCTCAACATCCGGGGTGCGGAGAGAGCTGCCCCCTGGCTGGGCCGGCAGATTCAGGGCCCCGGCTGACCGAGCCCGCGTCATCGGGCGCGGCTCAACCACCCCAGACGCACCAACCCCGTCGACAACGCAGTGCCGCAAAGAATCACCACGCCACAGCCGATCATGAGCGGCGTGATGGCTTCGCCCAGAAGCACTGCGCCGTAGATCAGCGCGAACACCGGAATGAGAAACGTGACGGTGAGCGCACGTGCCGGGCCCGCCTGTTCGATCAGGCGGAAGTAGAGGATGTAGGCCACGCCGGTGCAGAGCACGCCGAGCGCCACGATGGCGGCCCACGCCGTGGTGCCGGGGTTGCTGGCGGGCCAGAGCCACAGCGCGGGCAACGCCAGGCCGCACACCGCGCCGAGCTGGCTGCCCGTGGCCGTGACCATGGACGGCAGGCCACCCAGGTAGCGCTTGGTGAAGCTGGCGGCAATGCCGTAGCACAGCGTGGCCAGCAGGCAGGCCAGCACGGCCCATGCGGGCGCAATGCCGGAGACGGCATCGGGCTTGAAGCTGGCTTTGCCGCTGGTGAGCGCCACGATGCCGGCAAAGCCGATCGCCAGGCCCAGGATGCGCGAGCCGTTGGGTCTGTCCTTCAGCCAGAGCCAGGCCACAAGGGCGCCAAACAGCGGCACGGTGGCGTTCAGGATGGCGGAGAGGCCGGTGGTGATGGCCAGCAGCGCGAATGAAAAGCACGCGAAGGGAATGGCCGAGTTCAGCAGACCCACCAGGAACAGCGCCTTCCAGTGCTGCAACAGAATGCGGCCCTCGCGTTTCCACAGGAGGATGGGCAGCAGGAAGGCCGCCGCCACCGAGACGCGCACGAAGGCGGTGGGCAGAGCCCCGAAGTCCACCACTGAGAGGCGCATGAACAGAAAAGAGGCGCCCCAGATGGCACCGAGCAGGACGAATTCGACAATGAGGGCAGGGTTCATGGGGGGAAGTATGCCGATGGCGATGGGTCGCAAGCCACGCCATTGATGATGCTTGGCGCACCGATTGATGCGTTCATGGGTTCAGTGCAGTGCAGCGCCTTCCAGCGCCAGCAGGGCGGTCTTGCGGTCCAGCCCACCCGCATAGCCGGTGAGCGAGCCGTTGGCGCCGATCACGCGGTGGCAGGGCACGACGATGCTCACCGGATTGCGCCCCACGGCAGACCCCACGGCGCGCACGGCGGCAGGGTGGCCGATGCGTGCGCTCAGCGCGCCATAGCTGGTGGTGCCGCCCGGCGCGATCTCCAGCAAGGCCTGCCACACGCGCTGCTGAAAAGCGGTGCCACCGCCCAGGTCGAGCGTCAGGTCGAACGCCTTGCACTTGCCCGCGAAGTAGGCAGCCAGCTGCACAGCCGCCTGCTGCAGCACCGGCACATCGTCCGCGCGCTGCCAGGCAGAGGTGTCCGGCCCATGGCGCTGGCCTTCAAACCAGACGCCGCTGAGGCCTCGTGGCGTGGCCGCCAGCACCATGGCGCCCAGGGGTCCTTGCCATTCGGTGAATACCGTAGTGGGATCGTGCTTCATGTTGGCGTTCCTTTCGATTCGGTGGAGGGGGCGACACCAGCCGCCCATGCGCGGATCACTGCGTAGCTGCGCCAGGGTTTCCACACGGTGGATGCGGCCTCGGCCAGGCGTGCGGCCTGTTTGTGGTGCTGCACGCCCATCACCTTTTGCAGGGCCACGTCGCCAGCGGGAAACGCATCGGGCCAGCGCAGCGCGCGCATGGCGATGTACTGCGCCGTCCAGTCGCCAATGCCCGGGAGTTCCTTGAGCGCGGCAATGGTGGCGGGCACGTCGGCGCTGCCGTGCAGTTGCAGGCGCTGGCCAGCCACGGCCTGCGCGAGCGAGACGATGGCCGCCTGGCGCTGCTTCACGATGCCGAGCTGGCCCAGTGCGTCGCCGCCAGCCTGGGCCAGCACTTCGTGTGCGGGGAACAGGCGCGTGAGTTCGAGAAACGGGGTGTCGATCGCTTCGCCGAAGCGGTCCACCAGGCGCTGCGACAGCGTGCGGGCGGCGGCCACGGTGATCTGCTGGCCCAGCACGGCCCGCACCGCCAGTTCGAATCCATCCACCGCCCCCGGCACGCGCAGGCCGTCGCCTTCTGGAAAGGCGCCGTGCAGCACGGCATTGATCGCAGCGGGATCGGCGTCCAGGTCGAGCGCGGCGCGCACGCGGTGAATCACCTGGGGCAGCGCTTCGCGCAAAGAATCGCTCACGCGCAATACCACCTGGCAGCGCGCTTCATCGAAATCCACCAGCAACCAGCCCGCATGCACCGATCCGGTGGCAGCCGGAAGCCGGCAGGTCTGGCCCAGTTGCAGGGGCGCACCCGCTTCGGCGCGCACGAATCCGGTACCGGTGATGAGGCGCTGGCGAAGGAAAGCGAGCAGGGCGTGGACGTCGTACGGCGGTCGGTAGCCCAGACGCACAGAGGTGCCCTGGCCGGTGTCCGAGCCTTTTCGGGTGGGTGCTTGCCGGCGCAGTTGCGTGGGGTTGAGCCGGTAGTGGCCGAGAAAGGCGGCGTTGAATCGGCGCACGCTGGCGAAGCCGCTCGCCATCGCCACTTGCGTCACGGGCAGGTCGGTGTCGGCCAGCAGCTGCTTGGCCGTGAGCAGCTTGCGCGTCTGCAGGTACTGCAGTGGCGAGACACCCAGGTGTTCTTCGAACACGCGGCGCAGGTGGCGGTCGCTCACACCCAGCCGGTTCGCCAGGCGCTCGCTCATGGCGGCAGACACATCCGGGTCGGCCCAGTTGAGCGGATCATCCAGCCAGCGCGTGGCCTGCTGCACCAGGATGGTGGAAGCGTCTTCGGTGGACCAGTGCCGTTCCAGCGGCGCCAGTTCGGGCCGGCAGCGCAGGCACGGCCTGAAACCGGCGCGCTCAGCCTGCGCTGCGTGCTCAAAAAAGCGGCAGTTCTCGCGGCGGGGCGTGCGCACACGGCACACCGGGCGGCAGTAAATGCCGGTGGAGGTGACGGCGGTGAAGAAGCGGCCGTCAAAGCGCGCGTCGTGCGCGCAAAGGGCGCGGTAGCAGGCGTCGTCGTCGATGGTGGCGGGGGGCAGCATGGGTGCCATGTTAGGCGCTGGGCGACGATTCAACTGGCCGTTTCCGGACATATGCCTCACCAGGCCGGAGATACCCCCTTCTACAATGTTTTTTTTACGTTCATCAGGGATCATTCATGCAAGTTGCAGCGTCCATCTTCAAGGCCTACGACATTCGCGGCGTCACGCCGACCGACCTGAACGAAGGCGTGGCCGAGGCCCTGGGTCTGGCCTTCGGCACGCAGGCGATGGCGCAGGGCGAGCGCGTCGTGGCGGTAGGGCGCGATGGGCGCCTGAGCGGGCCGGCGCTGTCGGCCGCGCTCATTCGTGGCCTGGTGGCCGCGGGTGTGGACGTGATCGACATCGGCATGGCCACCACGCCCCAGCTGTACTTTGCGGCCAGCACGCTGTGCACCAGCGGCATCCAGGTCACGGGCAGCCACAACCCGCGCGATTACAACGGCTTCAAGATGGTGCTCGGTGGCCGGGCCATCTACGGCGAAGACATTCAGGCGCTGCGCCGCACGATGGAGGGCGAGACCCACCAACGCCAGGACGGCGGGCGCGTGCGGCTCATCAACGTGTCGGCGGCTTACCAGGCGCGCATCGTGGGCGACGTGAAGTTGGCGCGGCCGATGAAGCTGGTGGTCGACTGTGGCAACGGTGTGGCTGGCGCTTCGGCTCCGGCGATCTTCCGCGCGCTGGGCTGCGAGGTGATCGAGCTGTTCAGCGAGGTGGACGGCAACTTTCCCAACCACCACCCGGACCCGAGCAAGCCAGAGAACCTGCAGGACGTGATCCGCACGCTGCGCGAGACGGACGCCGAACTCGGTCTAGCCTTCGACGGCGACGGCGACCGCCTGGGCATCGTCACCAAGGACGGCGCCACCATCTACCCGGACCGGCAGATGATTCTGTTTTCGCAGGACGTGCTGTCGCGTGTGCCGGGCGGCGACATCGTGTTCGATGTGAAGTGCTCGCAGCGCCTGGCCCCGGCCATCGAAGCGGCCGGCGGCGTGGCGCACATCTACAAGACCGGCCACTCGCTGATCAAGGCGCGCATGAAGGAGCTGAACAGTCCGCTCGGCGGCGAAATGAGCGGCCACATTTTCTTCAAGGAGCGCTGGTACGGTTTCGACGACGGCACGTATGCGGGCGCACGCCTGCTGGAAATTCTGAGCCGCAGTGCCGATGCCAGCGCGGTGCTCAATGCCCTGCCCACCAGCTTCAGCACGCCAGAGCTCAACGTGGCCTGCGCCGAGGGCGAACCCCATGCGGTGGTGGAAAAACTGGTGGCGCTGGCGAAGTTCGACGCGCCGGCCAAGGTGTCCACCATCGACGGCGTGCGGGTCGACTGGCCCGATGGCTTTGGCCTCGTTCGCGCTTCCAACACCACGCCGGTGCTGGTGCTGCGTTTCGAGGGGCACACGCCGGAGGCCTTGCATCGCATCGAGGCGGCCATGTTGACCTTGTTGCGTCTGGGCAAGCCTGATGCGGTGGTGGGTGCGAGCGCGCACTGATTTCTTGCCCTGACCGCCCACCCTTGCCAGCAAGGAAGCGAGAAATCAACCCGGCAAGTGAGAAAGCACGCGAGTGATCACCGCTTCGGCCTGCGGATCCACCAGCGCGGCGGCATCGGAATCATGTGGCGTTGACCAGGCAGCAGTCACGCCACGCACCACTTCGTCTCCATTCCCCACCAGCGAGCTCTGCCCCAGCGCATCGAGCCGTTCGTAGCTCTCTGAAAAATTCCAGACGTTGGGGCCGTGCAGCACCGCACAGCCCAGCGCCAGCGGCTCGTGCGGGTTGTGACCGCCCACGGGTGCGAACGAGCCCCCCACCAGCGCGATGGGTGCCAGCCGGTACCACAGGCCCATTTCGCCAATGCTGTCGGCCACGTAGACGCTCGCGCTCGTGGGCAACAGAGCGCCCGCACTGCGCAGCGGCGCATCGCCCGCCAGCGCCGCCACTTCACCGCCGCGAGCCGGTGCGCGCGGTGCAATCAGCAGCAAGGCGTCTGGCAGTTGCTCGCGCAATCGCGCATGGGCCTGCAGCGCCAGCGCTTCTTCGCCCGGATGGCTCGACGCCAGCAGCCACACCGGCCGAGCGCGCAGCGCATCACGCCAGGCCGCCAGCTCATCCACATCGCAACCCAGCGCGGGCACCAGCGACTTGATGGTGCCGCTCACGGTGATGCGCTCGCGGGCCGCGCCGAGCTTGACGAGCGCTTCCGCGGTGGCGTCGTTCTGCGCGAACACATCACGAAAACCCGGCAGCAAGGCCTGGTACAGCCAGCGGCCCCAGCGCCGCTTGGCCAGCGATTCGGGCGATAGCCGCGCATTCACGAGCACGCGCGGAATGCCCCTTGCATCGGTGCCGGCAATCAGCGCGGGCCACAGGTCCATTTCGCACCACAGCGCGAGTGAAGGGCGCCAGTGGTCGAGGAACCGGGCCACCGCTTCGGGGGTGTCCACCGGCGCGAACTGGTGCTGGCAGCGCGGGGGCAGGCCGGTGCGCTTGAGCGCATCGCCCGAGGTGCGCGCGGTGGTGGTGATGAGAAAGCTGCAGTCGGGCCGCAGCGGCGCCAGGCGCGCGAACAAGCCGGCGAGCGCCATGGCCTCGCCCACACCCACGGCATGGCCCCAGACCACCGTGCCCTGCGGCCGGTCGGCGTATTCGCTGCCGAGTTTCTGGCGCACGCTGCGTGGGGTTTCCTTGCCGCGCTTCAGGCGCCGCTCCAGCCCTTTGCGCCACACCGGCGCGAGCGCGCTTGCCAGGCCCAGGTAGGCCTGCAGCACCCAGGGCTGGCGCGCTCCGCTCACCCCCGGCCCTCCAGCCAGGGCACCAGCGTGGCCATGTGTTTTTCGGTGGCGCCGCCGTGTTCCGCGTAAAAGGCTTCCGCGCCGGCGATCGCAAGCGCGTAATCGGCGGGCGAGGTGAGCAGTTTCACCAGCGCGTCGGCCAGGCTGGGGATCGTCATGTGCTGCTGCAGCACACCCGCTGCCAGCGCTTCCACGCCGGGGTACTCGATACCCCAGATGCTGTGGCCCACCATCACCGGTTTCTTCAGCGCCAGCGGCTCGATGACGTTGTGCGCACCGAGTGGCACAAAGGACGCACCGACCACCACCACCTGCGAGAGCGCGAGGTAAAAGTACATCTCGCCCAGCGAGTCGCCGAGCAGCACGTCCACTTGCGTCATGTCGGGCGCGTCGGCGGTGGGCGCGAGCTCCGCGTTCAGCATGCGGCTGCGGCGCGCCACCTTCAAGCCGGCAGCCTCCAGCAGTTCGGCCACCGTGTCGAAGCGCTGCGGGCTGCGCGGCACGTACACCACCAGCAGACGCGGCAGGCCGGCCTGCACCAGCCCGGCCTGCACGCGCGCAATCGCGTCGATGAACTGCTCGTCCTCGCCCACGATGGCGCTGGCAAAACACAGCACGGGTCGTCCGCCCGGCACAGCGGTGGCCAGGCTCCAGGGAGCGAGCAGCGTGCGCGCGGCGGCGAGTTGCGCGGGCGATACCGGCAGGTCGAAACGCGTCTCACCGGCGATCACCACGCGCTCGCAACCGACGGCGCGAAAGCGTTGCGCGTGCGTTTCAGATTTGCACAGCACCAGCTGGTACGCCTGGAAAATGCCGGCGCGAAAGCCGCCCCACTTCCGGTCGCGCTCGATGCTTTTCTTCGGGTACTGCGCGTTGGCGATGCACAGCGGCACGCGCTGGCGGCGGATGCTGGCCAGCAGCACCGGCCAGGTGTCGATCTCGGTCATCATGGCGGCGCGCGGACGCACGCGGCGGATGAAGCGGCGCACCGCCCAGCCCAGTTCCAGTGGCACGAAGGCCACCTGCGCGCGGCCCTGACCAATGGCTTCTTCAAACAGTTGGCTGGCCGCCGTGCGGCCAGCGGGCGTGAGCGTGGTCACCAGCACCGGGTAGCCGGCTGCGAGCAGCGCACGAACCAGCGGCGCCGCGCCTCGAATCTCGCCCATGGAAGCCGAGTGCACCCACAACGGGCTTTGCAGCGGGGTGTCGACGCCGCCAAAGCGTTCGCGCCAATGCTGGCGGTACAGCGGCTCCCGCTTGCCGCGTTGCCACAGAAACAGCAGAAAAAACGGCAGCAGCAGGTGCCACAGCAGTTCGTACAGCGCGATCATGGCCGACAGGCGCCAGCCGGGCGGGAACGGACGGGGCGACTGGCGGTTGGAAGAGGGCAGGGCCATCGGTGGATGCGGAGTGCGCTGGCCGGGAGCCCGGCAAAAGGCTTTCAGTATAGTTACGCACCTGCACCCGCCGCCCCACCGTGCGGGCGCTCCCCGCACCACAGGAAATCCACCATGTCCCTTCCATCTCCGGCCTGGACCGCGGTCATCCCGCTGCGCGCCGGATCCAGGGGCTTGCCCTCCAAGAACATTCGTCCGCTCGCGGGCAAGCCGCTGTACCGACATGCGCTCGATCAGGCGCTGGCCGCCGGCGCATCCCGCGTGGTGATCACCACCGATATCCCCGAGGTGCTCTGGGCCGAGCTGCCCACCCAGGTGACGCTGGTCGAGCGACCCGCCCAACTCGCGGGCGACAGCGTGCCCATGGCGCCGGTGTTGCAGCACGCACTGGAAACCGCCAACGTGCACGGGCCCGTGGTGCTGCTGCAGGCCACTTCGCCGCTGCGCCGTCCGGCCGACATTGAAGCCGCGCTGGGCGTGTTCGCTGGCGGGTATTTCGAACTCGTCATGTCGGTCACCGAGGCCGACCGGGGCGTGCTCAAGTGGGGCACACTGCGAGGCAACCGCTTCCAGCCGCTGTCCGATCCGGCGCACTGTTTCGCCAACCGCCAGAGCCTGCCCCAGGTGGTGCGGCCCAACGGTGCCATCTATGTCTGCGATGCCGACTGGTTCCTGGCACGAGGCAGCTTTGTCTCGGAGCGCATCGGCGTGCTGCCGATGCCTGCCGAGCGCAGCCAGGACATCGACACGCTGGAAGATTTCGAGCGCTGCGAGGCGCTCCTGAAACAGATCAGTCCCTGAAGGAATTGCACCCATGAAGATCGCCCACCGAGAGATCTCGCCCGCCCACCCGCCGCTGGTGGTGGCCGAGATCGGCATCAACCACGGCGGCAGCCTCGATGTGGCCAAAGGCATGGTGCTCGCCGCGCACCGCGCCGGCTGCGAGATGGTCAAGCACCAGACCCATTTCGTGGACGATGAAATGACCGAAGAGGCCAAGGCTATCTTCCCGCCCAACGCCGACAAATCGATCTGGGACGTGATGGCGGAATGCGCGCTGTCGAAAGACGACGAGATCTCGCTGAAGAAGTACGCCGAGTCGCTCGGCATGATCTACATCTCCACGCCGTTCTCTCGTGCAGCCGCCGATTTTCTCAACGACATCGGCATTGCGGCCTTCAAGATCGGCTCGGGCGAATGCAACCATGTGCCGCTGATCCGCCACATCGCCAGCTTCGGCAAGCCCATCATCATGAGCACCGGCATGCAGACCATCGACGGCATGCGGCCCTCGGTGAAGGCGCTCGACGATGCCGGAGTGGACTATGCGCTGCTGGAGTGCACCAACCTCTACCCCTCGCCCCCTGAAATCGTGAGCCTGCAGGGCATCACCGAACTCCGCAACGCCTTCCCGCACGCCGTCATCGGGTTCTCCGACCACAGCATCGGGCCGGAAATGGCCATCTCTGCGGTGGCGCTGGGTGCCTGCATCCTGGAGCGCCACTTCACCGACACGCGTTACCGCAAGGGTCCGGACATTTCCTGTTCCATGGACCCGGCCGAACTCAAGTTCCTGATCGACCGCTCGCGCGAGATCCACACCGCGCTGCACAACCCCAAAGTGCGCACCGCACCCGAGGAAGACGTGTACCGGTTCGCGCGTGGCTCCATGGTGGCCGACCGTGACCTGGCGGCCGGCCATGTGATCACCGCCACCGACATCTGGGCGCGCCGTCCCGGCTCCGGCGAAATCTCGGTGCAGCACTTCGACCGGCTGGTGGGCGCAAAACTCACGCGCGCCGTGAAGCGGAACCAGCAGTTGCTGTGGAGCGACCTCGACGGCGTGAAGCCGCTGGTGAACACCTGATGGGCCAGAAGCTGCTTTTTGTAACCGGCACGCGCGCCGACTTCGGCAAGCTGGAGCCGCTGGCGCTGGCGGCGCAGCGCGCGGGCTTCGACATCAGCTTCTTCATCACCGGTATGCACATGATGCGGCGCTATGGCGAAACGCGCCTGGAGGTGAAGCGTTTTCCGAAGGCCGAGTTCTTCGAGTTCGTCAACCAGCGCGAAGGCGACGCGCAGGATTTCATCCTCTCCAAGACCATCCTGGGCTTCTCTGATTTCGTGCACGAGCACCGGCCCGACCTGGTGGTGATCCACGGCGACCGGGTCGAGGCACTGGCCGCCTCCATCGTTTGCGCCATGAAGTACATCGCTTCGGCGCACATCGAAGGCGGCGAGGTCTCGGGCACCATCGACGAGAGCATTCGCCACTGCAACACCAAGCTGTGTTCGCAGCATTTTGTGAGTTCGGAAGAGGCGCGCCAGCGCGTGCTGGCGCTGGGCGAACCGGCCGACCGCGTGCACAACATCGGCTCGCCCGAGCTCGACACCCACGCACAACCCTCGGGTGTGACGCTGGCGCAGGTGAAGGAGCGCTACGCGATTCCGTTTGACGACTACGGCATCGCCATCTTCCATCCGGTCACTTCCGAGGCCGACACCATCGGCGCGCAGGCGCAGGCGCTGTTCTCGCGGCTGGAGGCCAGTGGCCGGAACTTCGTGGTGATCTCGCCCAACAACGACCCGGGCACCGAAGACATCTTTGCCGTTCTCGATCGCCTGCCACCCGCCCGCTTCCGGCAGATTCCATCCATGCGCTTTGCCTATTTTTCCGAGCTCATGCGGCACGCATCGGCCATGGTGGGCAACAGCAGCGCGGGGGTGCGCGAGGCCCCCTTTCTTGGCGTGCCGAGCCTGGAGGTGGGCACGCGGCAGAACAAGCGCGCCAGCGGACCGTCGATCACTGCGTGTGCGGCGAGCGATGCGAGCGTGATCGATCGTTTCCTTGGTGAGACATGGGGCCAGCGTTTTGCCGCCGACACCACCTTCGGCCATGGCCGAGCGGCCGAGGGCTTTGTGGAGGTGCTGCGCCGTCCCGGGTTCTGGCTGCAGCCCCTGCAAAAGGCTTTTTCCAGCGACTGATGGTCATCGACGCACCCGCTCCCTTGGTCCTCCACCGTTTTCAGTCCGCGATGGACCAGACCGCTCGGTGGGCAGCAGTGGCACTGCTGCTGGGCGCCCCCACCTCGATCGCGCTGGTCAACATCTCGGTGTTGCTCATTCTGGTGTGCTGGCCGCTTTCCGGGCGCTACGCCGAGAAGTGGGCCTTGATCCGCCGGCATCCCATCACGTTGCCGAGCCTGCTGCTGTTCGCTCTGGTGCTGGTGGGCATTGCGTACACCGATGCACCGCGCTCCACCATCGGCACCCACCTCTACGTGTACAGCAAGTTCCCCATGATGCTGATGCTGCTGACGCTGCTGCACGAGCCACGCTGGCAGAACCGCGCGCTGGTGGCGTTTGCCGTGGGTGCGTTGATCACGCTGGTGTCCACCTACGCCAACATCTGGGTCGAGGTGCCGTGGTCGGACTCCCATACCCGCGGCTTCGGCGTGAGCCACAACATTTTCAACGACTACATCGCACAGGGTCTTGCGATGTCGTTCTTTACTGCGCTGGCGGTGGTGTATGCGCTGGAGGCCCGGGGGCGCGCCGCGCAGGTGGCGTGGTCCGTGGTGGCCATGTTCACTGTGTTCAGCATCACCCACCTGCTGCAGGGGCGCACAGGTCAGGCGGTGTTGCTGGCCATGTTCTGCGCGCTGGCGCTGGTGTCGGTGCCGGTGGTCTGGCGCTGGCGCTCGCTGGCTGCCGTGCTGCTGATCACGGCCATCCTGTTTGCCTCGTCCCCTCTGCTGCGGCAGCGCATTCTTACCGGCTTCGCCGAGTTCGGCCAGTACCTCGATGGGGGCGTGGTCAACACCTCCATCGGCGCGCGGCTGGACATGTGGAAAAACGCGGCGGAAATGTTTGTGGCCAGCCCGATCTGGGGCCATGGCACCGGCGGCTACCGCGTGTATTCGCTCCAGTTCTACAACGACGCCGGGCAGTGCGCGATTTCCTGTGTGCACCCTCACAACCAGTTTCTCTTTTTTGCCGCCGAGCACGGCGTCTTTGGTCTGCTGGCTTACGTGTGGCTGCTGCAGCGCTCGCTGGCAGCGGGCCTGGCGCAACAAGGGCGTTACCGGCTGCTGGCGGCGGCCTTCATGGCCATCCTGCTGGTCGACAGTTTCATCAACGGGCCGTTCTGGGTGACCACGGAGCGGCACTTCTTCGCCTCCGTACTGCCATTGCTGCTGGCCGGGTGGCGCGGCTCGGCACCAGCCCCGGCCGCGAGGTGACGCGCATGATTCCCCGCTGGAAGATCGAACGCGAGCTGGAGACCCTGCGCCAGCAGCTTCGGTCGCTGCCCGAGCGCCTGGTGGGCCCGGCACGCCAGCGTCGGCTCGATGCCCGGTTTCCATCGGATTACCGCGTGCAGAACGGCGCGGCGCCGCTCACGCAGAAGGTGGCGATCTTTCTGGTGTACCAGCCCAAGGGCATGGCCGCCTCGGTGCTCGAGACCTGCCGGCACCTTACAAAGCGCGGCTACGCCGTGTTGCTGGTGGCCAATGCGCCGGTGTCGGCACAAGACCAGCAGGCCATGGGGGCCTGCGTGTGGCGCTTTGTCGAACGGCCCAACTTTGGTTACGACTTCGGGGGCTACCGCGATGGCATCCGGCTGCTCTGGCACTGGTCGGTATCACCAGATCACCTCGTCATCCTCAACGACAGCGTGTGGTTTCCACTGGACAAGGGCGAGACCATGCTGGCGTCCATGGAGCGGTCCCCTGCGGGCTTCGTCGGCGCTCTGCGGCATGTCGACCATCCGCAGCCTGAGTCCGAACACACGGGCATTTTTCTTTCGTACTTTTTCCATATCAAGCGTTCGGTGCTGAGTTCGACCGTGTTTCTCGATTACTGGAACTACTATGTGGCCACCAGCAACAAGTACCTCACGGTGCGCCGGGGCGAGCGCGGTTTCTCACGTGCATTGTTCGCCGCGGGTGTGCCGAGCGAAGGCATTTACTCGCGCGATCGATTGCTGCAAGCACTGGCGCAGCAGCCGGTGGAGGCCGTGGTCAAGACGCTGGAGTACGGCGCCTACACCGACCTGAACCTGCAGCACGAGCGCGACGAACTGCTGAGTTCGGGTGCTCGCGACACCGCCTGGCGCGCGAAGGCCATGGCGCACATCGAAGCGGTGTCTGCCCGGCGCAACTTCCATTCAGCTTTCTGCTACGCCACCATCGGGCTGCTCGGCGTGCCGGTGCTCAAGAAGAACCGGGGCGAGCTGCAGATTCGCATGCGGCGGCAGTACGTGCGCGCGGTGGAGGCGGGCGATCTGCCCCGGCCCGATGAAGCCACGTATGCGGAGATCGTGGCCAGCGTGGCGGGCTGACGCTCAGGGCGCCAGCAGCGAGTTGACCGGCCGCAGGTCTTCGGGTGCCAGCCTGCCGCTGGCCTGGCGCAGCCGCAGACTGCCTATCAGCACGTTGTAGCGCGCCTGAGCGAGGTCGCGTTTGGTCTGGAACAACTGGCTCTGGGCGTTGAGCACATCGATGTTGATGCGCACGCCCACCTGGTACCCGAGGCGGTTGGCGTCGAGTGCGCTCTGGCTGGAGGCCTCGGCCGCTTCCAGTGCCTTCACCTGACCCTGGCCCGAGACCACGCCCAGGTAGGCACTTCGCGTGTTCAGGTCCACGCCTCGCCGTGTGGCTTCAAGGTCGGTGCGGGCTTTTTCTTCCAGCGACAGCGTTTCCTTCACCCGGTTCTGGATCGAGAACCCGGCGAACAGTGGCATGTTGAACTGCACCCCCACGCTGGCGTTGTTGGTGCGCACATTGCCCGGCACGATGGCCACGTTGGACGGCGCGCGCGCCACCTGGTATTGCGCCACCAGGTCGACTGTGGGTTTGTGACCGGCTTCGGCCTTGGCGGTCTCGAGTTTCGCGATCTCCAGCGCGCGCGTGGCCTGCAGGATGGCCGGATGGGTTTCATCGGCCAGGTTCACCCAGGCCTGTGGATCGGCCGGCAGCAGCTCGGGCAAGGCTACGGGGGCAATCAAGGGCCGAGGCGTCACGCTGGGACGACCCACCAGCTGGTCCAGCGCCAGCCGTTTCACGCGCAGGTCGTTTTCTGCGGCGATCTCTCGCGCCAGCACCAGGTCGTATTGAGCCTGGGCTTCCCGGGAGTCAGTCACGGTGGTGGTGCCGAGCTCGAAGTTGCGTTTGGCCGCCGCGAGCTGTTCGCCCACGGCGGTTTTTTGCGCCTGCACGAAGGCCAGCGTGTCCTGCGCGGCGAGCACGTCGAAATAGGCCTGCGAAGTGCGCAGGATCAGGTCCTGCTCGGCCTGGGTAAGGCGTGCCCTGGCCACGTCAATGGAGAGTTGTGCCTGCTCGTTCACCAGCTTGTTGACCGGCCGGTAAAGTGGCTGGCTGGCCGAGACGCCGGTGCTCTGGCTGTTGGTGGTGGCGTCGAGCACGGGGTTGCTGGCATCGCGGCGCGCCCAGCTCGCTGCCGCAGCCAGTCCTACCTGAGGCAGCAGGCCCGCGCGGGCCTGGGCCGCACGGGAAAGGTCGGCTTCGTACTGCGAGCGCGCCGAGAGGTAGGTGGCGTCAAAACCCCGCGCGGCTTCGTACAGCTCCACCAGGCTCTGTGCCTGCGCACCCGCAGCGCCCAGCACCAGCAACGCGGCCAGCGCCGTGTGGCGGAGGGCAGGCAGGCCGCTTCGGGCGGTGGAAGGCTGGGCGATCGGGGCGTTCATGAAAGGTCCTTTGAAACAAGGCGGTGCGGTGCGATGCGGGGCAGCGGGCTCAGTACACCGGCACGCTGGGGTCGAGCTCTTGCGACCAGGCGTGGATGCCGCCGTGGATGTTGACCACGTCGGTGAACCCGTTCTGCAGAAGAAACTGCGCCACCTGCGCGCTGCGCGCACCGTGGTGGCACAGGCAGGCGATGGGGCGCGTGTGGTCGAGCTCCAGGTAGCGTTCTGGAACGCTGCGCATGGGCATGGCCAGCAACTCGAAGCCATCGGGCCGGACCGAGGCGGTCTGCAGTTCCCAGGGCTCGCGCACGTCGAGCACCAGGGGCAGTGCGTCGGCGGGGGTGCTGGCGGCGGCGAGCTGCAGCCAGTCGTGCAGTTGGGCGGGGTGAATGGCTTTCATGGGCGGCTCGCGGCGTGGATCGGCATCAGAAACGGAAGCTCGAAGGGGCGGGAAAGTTCCGCAGGCGAGGTGCCACGGTGTCCCAGGGTTGTTCGGTCTGGAACGAGGCATCGCCCGTGCGCGTCACGATGGTCGCGCGCATCATGGGCTCGAAGCCCACGATGGCGGCCAGCCGTCCGCCCCTGGCCAGCAGGGCCAGCAGGGCAGCGGGCACCTCAGCCACCGAACCGCTGAGCACGATGGCGTCGAACGGGCCCTGACTGGAGCAGGCAGAAAAGCCATTGGCAGCCGCATCGGCCTCGCGCACGTCCACGTTGTGAATGCCTGCGGTCTGCAGGTTTTCGCGCGCCATGCGGGCCAGCACGGGATTGATCTCCAGCGAAACCACCGACCGCGCCAGGCTGGCCAGCAACGCGGCCATGTAGCCGCTGCCGCTCCCCACTTCCAGCACCTTGTCGGTGGGCTTGAGCGCGAGGTCTTGCAACAGGCGGGCCTCGACCCGGGGTGCCAGCATCACTTCGCCATCCACCGCCGGGTGGGTCAGAGGCAGCTCCAGGTCGCCGAAGGCCAGGGCCTTGTGGGGCGCTGGCACGAAGTCTTCGCGGCGAATGCGGCCCAGCAGGTCCAGCACCTGCGCGTCGAGCACTTCCCAGGGGCGGATCTGTTGCTCGATCATGTTGAAGCGGGCCTGGTTCAGGCTCATGGCGGTGTGGGGGGTGGCAGTGGTCATGGCATTCATTCGGTTGAAGCAGGATTCGGAGGGCGGATCAGCGCGGGATTTTAAGGAGTGGGCCCCGCCGGGGCGGGATGGGTGGGCGCCAGGCCCAGCCGGCGGCGAAACCACGCAGCCAGATCGTCCATGTAGCAATAGACCACCGGCACCACCACCAGGGTGAGCAGCGAAGAAGTGATGACGCCGCCTATGACGGCCTGGCCCATGGGCGCGCGCTGTTCCGAACCTTCGGTGAGCGCAAACGCCAGCGGCACCATGCCGAACACCATGGCCAGCGTGGTCATGAGGATGGGGCGCAGGCGCACGCGGGCGGCCAGCAGCAGCGCAGACTCGCGGTCCAGCGGCGGCCCGCCGGCACGCCCTTCTCGCGCGCGAATGGCGAAGTCCACCAGCAGGATGGCGTTCTTGGTGACCAGGCCCATCAGCAGCACGATGCCGATCACGGAGAACATGCTCATGGTCGAACCGAACATCAGCAGCGTGAGCACCACGCCGATCAGCGTGAGCGGCAACGAGGTCATGAGCGCGAGCGGCTGCAGGAAGCTCTGGAACTGGCTGGCCAGAATCATGTAGATGAAGATGATGGCCAGCGCCAGTGCGGAGAGCGCGTAGCCAAACGATTCCTGCATGTTCTTGGTGGAGCCGCCGAACTCGTAGCGGTAGCCCGGCGGGAAGGCGATGCCGTCGAGCGCCTGGCGAATTTCCGTAGACACTTCGCCGGGCGAGCGGCCGTACACGTTGGCGTTGATGGCGACCTCGCGGTTGAGGTTGCGCCGGTTGATCTGGTTCGGGCCGGTGGCGTCCACCACGTCGGCCACCTGACCCAGGCGCACCACGCGCGCCGTGCCGTCGGCCGCAGTGCCCACCATGAAGGGCAGGTTGGCCAGGTCGCTGGTGCGCTCGCGTTCGCCCGGTGCCAGCCGCACGTTCACGTCGTAGCTCTGGCCGTCGGCGGCGCGCCAGTTGCCCACCGTGGTGCCGGCCACCAGCGTGCGCAGGCTCGCTCCCACGGCAGCCACGTTCAGGCCCAGGTCAGAGGCCAGATCGCGCTTCATCTTCACGTCCACCGTCGGCTTGTTGGGCTTCACGCTGGCGTCCAGATCGACCAGGCCCACGATCGGGCGGATGCGCTCCATCACGGTCTGCGTGAGCCGCTCCAGCTCGGCGAGGTCGTCGCCCTGCAGCGAAAACTCCACCTGCTTGTTGCCGCCCACCGCGTCGAGCAGACCGACGTGCGTCACGGTGATGCCCGGCACGCTGCGCAGGCGCTCGCGCAGGCGGGCTGACATGGCATCGGCGCTGAGGGTGCGGTCTTTGCGGTCGACCAGGCGCACGTAGATGCTGGCGTACATGGCGCCTTGCGCGTTGCCGGTGTTCAGCGTGGACAGTGTGTATTTCACCTCAGGGAATTCGCGCAGGATCGCCTCCACCTGCCGCGTCTTCGCCTCGGTGGCCTGCAGCGACGAGCCCACCGGCGTGTTGAAGCTCAGCGAGGTTTCGGAGAAGTCGGCCTTGGGCACGAACTCGGTGCCCAGCAGCGGCACGATGAACAGGCTGCCCACGAACGTGGCGAGCGCCAGCCCAAGCGTGGCGAGCTTGTGCTTGAGGGACCAGCGCAGTGTGTTCTGGTAGGTGTCGGTCAGGTCGTCCTGAAAACGATCGAACCATCCGGTGACGCGGCCAATGGTCTTGTCGTACAGGGTTCGCGGTGCACCGGCCTTGCCGTGCTTCTCGATTTCCGGGTCGTGCCACACCGAAGACAGCATGGGGTCGAGCGTGAAGCTCACGAACATCGAAATGAGCACGGCGGCCACCATGGTGATGCCGAACTCGTGGAAGAACTTGCCGATGATGCCGCCCATGAAACCGATGGGCAGGAACACCGCCACGATCGACAGGGTGGTGGCCAGCACGGCCAGGCCGATTTCCTGCGTGCCATCCATGGCCGCGTTGAACGGCGTCTTGCCCATCTGCACGTGTCGCACGATGTTTTCGCGCACGACGATGGCGTCGTCGATCAGCAGACCCACCGAGAGCGTAAGCGCCATCAGCGTGATCATGTTGATGGTGAACCCGAACAGGTTCATGAAGAAGAAGGTGCCGATCAGCGCGATGGGCAGCGTGAGCCCGGTGATGACGGTGGAGCGCCACGAGTTCAGGAACAGGAAGACGATCAGCACCGTGAGCAATGCGCCTTCGATCAGCGTGCGGCGCACGTTGTCGACCGAGACGCGGATAGGCCGCGAACCGTCGGCGATCTGCTCCAGCCGCATTCCGGGTGGCAACTCGGCGCCGAGCGAGGCCACGGCGGCCTTCAGTCCGTCCGTCACTGCAATGGTGTTTTCGTCCTGTGCCTTCTGCACCTGCAGCAGCAGCGTGCGCTGGCCGTTGTACAGCGCCAGGCTTTCGACCTCCTGCGTGCCGTCGCTCACGCGTGCCACCTGGCCCAGTCGCACGGCCTGGCCGCCCCGGCGCGCCACGATGATGTTCTCGAAATCCTTCGGGTTCTGCAGCCGCGAGAGCACCTGCACCACGCGCTCGGCCTCACCCGTCTTGAGCGTGCCGACCGGCAGGTCCTGGTTCTCGTTGCGCACGGCGGTGTTGATCTGCTCGGTGGTCACGCCCAGCGCTTCCATGGCCGAAGGATCGAGGTCGATGTTGATGGCGCGACGCGTGGGTCCGACCAGCGTCACCGAGCCGACGCCGCGCACGTTCTCAAGCCGCTTCTTGAACACCTGCTCGGCCCAGGTGGTGAGTTCCACCGCGCTGGGTGTCTTGCCGTTCACAGCTTCCGGAATCACCGCCACCGACCAGATGGAGCGGCTCGCCGGGTCGAAGCGCAGCACGCGGGGTTCCTCCACCTCGTCGCGGAACACCGGGCGCAGGATGGCGATTTTTTCGCGCACGTCCTCGGCCGCCTTGCGACCATCTACGGTGAGCTGGAATTCGATGATGACAATCGACTGGCCTTCGTAGCTGCGCGAGGTGAGCGTGTTCACGCCCGCGATCGCGTTGACTGCCTCTTCGACCTTCTTGGTGACCTCGGACTCCACGATTTCGGGCGATGCGCCGGGGTAGGCGACCTGCACCACCACCACGGGGAAGTCAATGTTGGGGAACTGGTCGACCTGCAGCCGCTGAAATGAAAACAGGCCCAGCACCACGAAGGCGATCATCACCATCGTGGCGAAGACCGGGTTGCGCAGCGAGACCTGGGTGAACCACATGGTGGGCTGCGCTTAGGGGGTGGCCAGCTTCACGGCCGTGCCTTCGCGGATCAGGCCGGCCTGTGCACCGAGCACTTGCGTGCCTTCAGCCAGGCCGACGATCTCTCGCATGGGTTCGCTGCCGCGCAGGCCGGTGGCCCCGCCCTGTACGGTGAGGTGTGCCACCGAGCCTTCGCGCACCAGCTGGATGTAGGGCTGAGGCTTGTCGTTGCGCACCGCCGATGCAGGCACGGCGATGGCCTTGACCGAGCCAGTGACCAGATGGCCCTGGGCAAACAGGCCCTGACGCATGCCGGGTGCGGCCGGCATGCGCAGGTACACCAGCACGCTGCGGCTGCCGGCCTGCACGCTCGGGTTGATGCGCGAGACCGTGGCCTGAATGGGTTCTGGCAGGCCCTCGACACGCAGCACGGCGGCCTGGCCCACACGCACCGTCACGGCGTCGGCCGGCGAGATGGCGGCTTCCATTTCAAAGGCAGAGAGGTCCACCACATCGAACACGCGAGTGTCGATGCCCACACGCTCACCGTTCTGCACCAGCCGCGCCGAGATCTGCCCGTTCAGTGGCGAGCGCAGCGTGGTGTCGGCCAACGATTTTCTGGCGATGTCCAGCGCGGCGAGCGCGGCGCGGTGGTTGGCTTCCGCCGCAGCGAGGTTGTTGTTCGAGGTCTCCAGCGCCGTGGCCGAGATGAAGCCCTGGCGCACGAGCGCCTGGTTGTTGTCCGTGGTCCGCCGCGCGATGCTCACCTGCGCCTGCGCCGATTCGGCTTGCTGCGCCGCCTGGCGCACGCGCGCCTGGGCTTCGGTGCTGTCGATGCGCGCCAGCACTTCGCCGGCTTTCACCTCGTCGCCCTCGCGCTTGCTCAAACCCTGAATTTCGCCCGCGGTGCGCGCCTTCACAGCCGCCGTCTGCAAGGCTTCCACCGAGCCCGAAATGCCCACGGTCTGCGTGAGCTCGAGCGTCTGTGCTGTCACCACGTCGCTGGCTGCCAGTGTGTACACGGGCGCTTTCTGCATCGACTCGGCCGCCGCGCGGGCTTCAGCCGCCTGTGTCTTGCGCTTGTCGAGTGCGCGAAACAGCCCGACGCCGACGCCCACCACGAGCAGGGCCAGCAGCAACCATTTGATCCAGGTGGAGCGTGCGCGTGGAGAGGTCATGGCCAATGCGGTGATGAATGGGTATTCAGACGGGTTTGCCCGGCACCAGCATGCCGCGCAGCAGCAGGTCGACCTGGTTGTCCAGGAAGCCGATGGGATCGATCTGTTCGGACGGCGGGCAGCATGGCGCCATGGAGTGCTTCCACATCAGCAGGAAGATCATGGGCGCAATCAAGCTGTAGACCGCGTACTCCAGTTGAAGCGCGCGGAACTCTCCGCGGTCGATGCCGCGCTGCAGGACGCGACGCAGCAGATCGTGCCCGGGGATGATGACCTCCTGCTGGTAGAACGCCGCGATCTCGGGGAACATGCCAGCCTCGCTCATGACCAGCTTGGTGATGCCGGAGGCCGCCGAATTGCCGATGCGTTCCCACCACGAGTGCATGCAGTAGCGCACCAGTTCGGCGCTGTCGCCGCTGAATTGCTGCAGTTCTTCATTCCACTCGGTGAAGCGGCCCGCGATGTTCTCGCGGACCACGGCTTTGAAGAGTTCTTCCTTGCTCGGGAAGTAGAGGAACAGCGTGCCTTTGGAGACGCCGGCGCGCGCCGCGACTTCTTCCACCCGGGTGGCAGCAAAACCCTTTTCTACGAAGAGTTGCAGCGCGGCGTCCAGCAGCTCACCCGGGCGCGCTTCCTTGCGCCGGGCGCGGCGCTGGCGCGGCTCGGCGTCGGAATCGGCGGACGTGGTTGGCGATGGCATGGGGATGGTTAATGACCGATGGGTTAGTAATATACCCCATGGCCCACGCCGCCCGGTGTCGCGCCGGTAAAGCCGGCGGTCCCGATGTCAGGAGAACGCGGCAATGCCCGTGATGGCGCGCCCAAGGATCAAGGCATGAACGTCGTGCGTGCCTTCGTAGGTGTTCACCACCTCCAGGTTCACCAGGTGGCGCGCCACGCCGAATTCATCGGAAATGCCATTCCCGCCCATCATGTCGCGCGCCAGGCGGGCAATGTCCAGCGCCTTGCCGCAGCTGTTGCGCTTGAGAATGGACGTGATCTCCACCGCGGCCGTGCCTTCGTCTTTCATGCGGCCCAGGCGCAGGCAGCCCTGCAGGCCCAGGCTGATCTCGGTGAGCATGTCGGCCAGCTTCTTCTGGATCAACTGGTTGGCGGCGAGAGGGCGGCCGAACTGCTGGCGGTCCAGCACGTACTGGCGGGCGCGGAAGTAGCAGTCTTCGGCGGCGCCGAGCGCACCCCAGGCGATGCCGTAACGCGCGCTGTTGAGGCAGGTGAACGGGCCCTTCAGGCCACGCACTTCGGGGAAGGCGTTTTCTTCCGGGCAGAACACGCCGTCCATCACGATCTCGCCGGTGATGGAGGCGCGCAGGCCCACCTTGCTGTGGATCGCCGGGGCGCTGAGGCCCTTCATGCCTTTTTCCAGAATGAAGCCGCGGATGGCGCCTTCATCGTCTTTCGCCCACACCACGAACACATCGGCAATCGGCGAATTGGTGATCCACATCTTGGCGCCGGAGAGGCTGTAGCCGCCGTCGACCTTCTTGGCACGCGTCACCATGCTGCCGGGGTCCGAGCCGTGGTTGGGCTCGGTCAGGCCGAAGCAGCCGATCCATTCGCCGCTGGCGAGCCTGGGCAGGTACTTCTGCTTCTGCGCTTCGGTGCCGAACTCGTTGATCGGCACCATCACCAGCGAGCTCTGGACGCTCATCATGGAGCGGTAGCCCGAATCCACGCGCTCCACCTCGCGAGCCACCAGGCCGTAGCACACGTAGTTCAGGCCTGCGCCGCCGTAGGCCTCGGGAATGGTGGCGCCCAGCAGGCCGAGCTCACCCATCTCGCGGAAGATCGCCACGTCGGTCTTCTCGTGGCGGAAGGCTTCCGTCACACGGGGTAGCAACTTTTCCTGGCAGTAGGCGCGCGCTGCGTCCATCACCTGGCGCTCGTCGTCGTCGAGCTGCTGGGACAGGTGGAACGGGTCTTCCCAGCTGAAGCTGGCTTTGGCTTTGGTGGGGGAAAGCATGGTGTTTGTCTCCGGTTCTGCGGGGTGTGCGAAGAGCGCGATTGTCGGCCGAGCATGCATAGTTGTCTAATATCGTTACCGTATTCATTGATCCAGAAAACATATTCATGGAATTCCGCCACCTGCGTTATTTCCTGGTGCTGGCCGAGGAACTGCACTTCGGCCGCGCCGCCCAGCGCCTGTCCATCACGCAGCCGCCGCTCTCGCTCAACATTCAGCAGCTCGAAGCCTCGGTGGGGGCGCAGCTGTTCACCCGCAACAGCCGGGGTGTGCAGCTCACGGCGGCGGGTGTGGCCTTCGTGCCAGCGGCGCGCGCACTGCTCGATCAGGCCGGCCAGGCAGCCCGTGAGGCGCGCGAGGTGGCCCAGGGGCTGGTGGGTAGCCTGCAGATCGGCTTTGCCGGCACGGTGCTTTACCGGGGCTTGCCACAAATGCTCAAGGGCTTCGCCGCCGAGCACCCCAAGCTTCGGCTCACGTTGCGCGAGCTGAGTTCGAGCGACCAGCTCATCGACCTCATGCACGAGCGGCTGGATGTCGGCTTCGTGCACACCACGCGGGTGCCGGCGGGCTTTTCCCAGATTCTTGTGTCCCGCCAACCTTTCGTGGCCTGCCTGCCGCTGGGGCATGCGATGGCGCGGCGCAAGCGGCTGGCGTTGCACGCGCTGCAAGGCGAACCCTTTGCCATGATCTCGCGGGCGGTATCGCCCGATTACCACGAGCGCATCCTCGGTCTCTGTGCCGACGCGGGGTTTTCGCCGGAGGTGCGCTACGAGTTGCGCCACTGGCTCAGCGTGGTTTCTCTGGTGGCGCAAGGATTGGGCGTGGCGCTGGTGCCGGCGGCGCTGCAGCAGGCCAACCTGCCCGGTGCGGTGTTCGTGCCGCTGGCTGGCGAAACGTCGCCTTACGAAACGCACTGCCTCTGGAGGACCGACAGAGACCAGGCTGCGCTGGGGGCATTTCTGGCGGTCGTGCGCGCGGCCGCGCAGTCGGTACATTCGGTGGGCTGACGTTTCTGGAGAAATGCAATGAGCGACAAACAGGTGCTGGTGCTGGGTGGTGGCTGCTTCTGGTGCACCGAGGCGGTGTACGTGGGCGTCAAAGGTGTGACCGATGTGGAGTCCGGTTACTCCAATGGGCAGGTGAAACAGCCGAGCTACGAAATGGTGTGCACCGGGACCACGGGCCACAACGAAGTGGTGCGGCTCGAATACGACCCCGCGCAGATCAGCACGCGCGAAATTCTGGAGATCTTTTTCGTGGTGCACGACGCCACCACGCTGAACCGCCAGGGCAACGACGTGGGCACGCAATACCGCAGTGGCATTTACTTCACCACGCCCGAGCAGCAACAGGTGGCGCAGGCGCTGATCGATGAGCTCACCAAAGACAACGCCTTCGGCAAGCCCATCGTCACCGAGGTGAAACCGCTGGACAACTACTGGCCGGCGGAGGAATACCACCAGGACTTCTTCGAGCGCAACCCGCACCAGGGCTATTGCATGGCCGTGGCGGCGCCCAAGGTGGCCAAGTTCCGCAAGACCTTCGCCAGGCTGGCGAAGTAGGTCTTGCGGAGCCGGAGATCACTTCGGCAGCATCACCTTGTCCACGACGTGGATCACGCCGTTGGACTGGTAGACATCGGCGATGGTGACGGTGGCCACGCCACCCTTTTCATCGGTCACCGTGACCTTGCCGCCAGCGGATTTCGCCACCAACGTGCCGCCAGCCACCGTCTTGATTGATGCCATGCCTTTGCCATCGGCAATCATCTTGCTGATGGCCGCCGCATCAAACTTGCCCGACACCACGTGGTAGGTGAGGATGCCGCTGAGCATGGGCTTGTTCTCGGGCTTGAGCAGCGTGTCCACGGTACCGGCGGGCAGTGCGGCGAACGCAGCATTGGTGGGCGCGAACACGGTGAACGGACCCGGGCCCTTGAGCGTGTCGACCAGGCCGGCAGCCTTGACGGCCGCCACCAGGGTGGTGTGGTCCTTGGAGTTCACCGCGTTGTCGATGATGTCCTTGCTGGCCAGCATGGGCGCGCCGCCCACCATGACTTGTGCGAAGGCGCCGAGCGATGCGGTGCCGATGGCGATGGCGAGAACGGTCTTGCTGAGGGTCTTGGTGATCATGGAGTCTCCTGAAGGGTTGAAGCCGATGCGGCTACAGGAGATACGCAGACCGGATGCAGACTGGATTCAGAAAAATCAAAAGACCCTCGCCGTACAAGCACGCTGGCCCCCACTTGGCAGCGGTCCTTAGCGCAACTGAATTGCGTTAGCATCGCCACCTACTGCAACAAGGTTGCAACAATGGGAGAAATCCATGTCGTCTCGTCCAGCCAGGGAATTCACGGGCGTTCCGCCCGAGGTGCAGACGCGTCTGGAAGGGGCAGGGCTCCGACGCACGCTGGCCACGCGGGCGGTGCTGGGCCTGTTTCTGGCCAGGCCGCGCGGTCGCCTCACGCACGCCCAGGCGCAGGCCGCCCTCACTGCGCGCGGACTCGATCTCAACCGCGTCACGCTCTACCGCCTGCTGGACCGGCTGGCCACCTGCGGTGTGCTGCGCCGCGAAGCCGACGAGCAGCGCATCTGGCGATTCAGCCTGGCGCCGACCACGGCCCCGGCCGAAGACGGGGGCACGGAATCGCGTTTCGAGTGCGATGCCTGCCACCGGCGCTTCGACTTGTCGACCGCCAGCGATTCCACCCGAGCGGTCACACAAGACCTGTTCCAGGCGCTGGCCCGGCTGGGCCATCACGGGGAGCGGCTGGAGCTGTCGATCCATGGCACCTGCGCCACCTGCGTGCCATTGAATAACCCAGCTGAGGGCGTCGCGTGATCGAGACCCGCGGCCTGGCCTATGCCTACCCGGGCGCGCAGCCGCTGCAGCTGCCTGATGTCGCCGTGCCTCAAGGCGGCACGCTGTTGCTTCGCGGACCCTCGGGCAGTGGCAAGTCGACCTGGCTGGCACTGGCGGCGGGGCTGCTCACGCCTTCGCGCGGTGAGGTGCTGGTGGCGGGGCAGGCGCTCGGCACCTTGCGCGCGGGCGCGCGAGACACCTGGCGTGCGCGCCATGTGGGCTTTCTGCCGCAAAGGCTGCACCTGAGCGAAGCACTCTCCGTGGCCGACAACCTGGCGCTGGCGTACTTCGCCGCCGGCCTGCCGCCTCAGTGGCCCGCCATCACGCGAACACTGGATGCATTGCAAGTGGGTGCGTTCGCCGCGCGCCGGCCCTCGCAACTCTCGAGCGGTCAGGCCCAGCGCGTGGCGCTGGCTCGCGCCGTGTTGCTGCGCCCGAGCGTGATCCTGGCCGACGAACCCACCGCCAGCCTGGACGACGATGCGTGCGCGGTGGCGCTGAGTTTGCTGGTGAAGAGCGCAGCAGATCTGAACGCCACGCTGGTGATTGCCACGCACGATGCGCGCGTGCGGCAGGACTTGCCGCACGCGCAGGTGTTGACGCTTGCACGGATTGCCGCGGAGCTCGAACCATGAACGTCGCCACCCTGTCCTGGCGCTACCTCTGGTCGCGCCCGCTCTCGACCACGCTGAACCTGTTGCTGCTGGCGCTCGGGCTGGCCTCGATGGCGTTGGTGCTCATCGCGCGCGATCAGGTGGAGCGCGCCTTCGACCGCGACCTGGCGGGGATCGATGTGGTGGTGGGCGCCAAGGGCAGTCCCATGCAGCTCATCCTGGCCGGCGTTTTCCACATCGACGTGCCGCCCGGCAACATCCCACTGGCCGAAGCCGCGAAGCTCGCGCAGCATCCCCACGTGGCCCAGCTCATTCCTCTGAGTCTTGGCGACAACCTTCAGGGGTTTCGCATCGTCGGCACGACACACGACTACGCCGGGCATTACGGCGTGCAGCTGGCCAGCGGTGTGCTCTGGCAGTCACCGATGCAGGCTGTGCTCGGCGCGCAGGTGGCCACGCGCACGGGGCTGCAGTTGGGGCAGGCTTTCGAGGGTGCGCACGGCCTGGGCGTGGGCGGTGCGTCTCACGGCGGGACGCCGTACACCGTGTCGGGCGTGCTCGCGCCTTGCGGCTGCGTGCTCGACCGACTCATCCTCACCGCCACCGAATCGGTCTGGCGCGTGCACGACGACATGCACGCAGGCGCTGGCATGAGCGAGGCCGAGCGCGCGGAGCTGGACGAAGCCCTGCAGGCCGAACGCGAAATCACGCTGGCGCTGATCCGCTACCGCACGCCCATGGCCGCGGTGAGCTTTCCGCGTTTCGTCAACGAGACCACCTCCCTGCAGGCCGCCGCACCCGCACTGGAAATCACGCGCCTGCTGGCCATGGTCGGCGTGGGCACGCAGGTGCTGCATGGGCTCACGGCGGTGCTGCTCGCGGTGGCGGGCCTCTCGGTGTTCATCGCGCTCTGGAGCGCCGTGCGCGAACGCCGGGGCGATCTCGCCATGCTGCGCATGCTGGGCGCACCGCCGGCCCGCGTGAGCGCGCTGCTGCTGTGCGAGGCGCTCTGGCTCGCGCTGCTGGCGTGTGCGCTGGGCCTGCTGGCGGCTCACGCGCTCACGGCCTTGCTGGGCGAGCTGCTCGCAGCCCGCCATTCGCTGAGCATTTCGGGCTGGCAATGGGTTTCCGCCGAATGGTGGGTGCCAGCGCTGGCTTTTCTGGTGGCGGTGATCTCGGCTTTGTTGCCTGCGATCAGCGCCTACCGGATCGATGTCACTTCCCTTCTCAACTCAACCCGGTGAACACCATGAAAAAAGCATTGCTGTGCCTCTCTTCCGCCCTCCTGCTCGCCACGTCGGCGCTGGCACAACATTCCGACCAGGAGACCAAAGAAGACATCGCGCGTCACCGTGCCATGGCCAGCGCCCACGAGGGCGCTGCCAAGTGCCTGGAAGCGGGCAAAGGCGAAAAGGTCTGCATGGCGGAACTCCAGACCGCTTGCAAGGGTCTTGCACTGGGCAAATACTGCGGGATGCGCCACGCTCACTGAACCCATCGATCCTGACCACCCATGACACTGCTTCGATCCACCGCCTCGCTGCTTTTTCTGTGCCTGACGGGTGTTGCAGGAGCCCAGACGCTGAGTTCCCCGCTGCCCCCCGGCGCTGCGGCCTCGCAGCCACCGGTGTCGCCGCATGTGCAAGGGCAGGGGGCCGGCGTGCACAGCCCGCAGAGCCCGATTGCGCCCTTGCCCCAGCGAAGCGACGTGGTGGCCTGGTCCATGCTGACCGACATCACCACCAGGGTGGATAAGAAGCGCATCGTGCCGGTCTACCCCGACGCGGTGAACGCGCTGAACCAGAAAACGCTGCGGTTGCAGGGCTTCATGATGCCGCTCGAACCCGGCGAGAACCAGCGCCATTTTCTGCTGGCCTCGGTGCCACTGACCTGCTCTTTCTGCTCGCCAGGCGGGCCTGAAAGCATGGTGGAGGTGCGCACCAGCAAGCCGGTGAAATACAAACTGGAGGCGGTGGTGGTGGAGGGCAAGTTCCACGTGCTGCAGAACGACAAATACGGTCTGTACTACCGCATCACGGAGGCGGTGGGCGTTGAGTGAGTAACATCCTTGGGTGAATTTCGCTCAACACCCCGTCGTCGCTTCTCTCACCCCGGTTTTCCTGCTCATCGCGCTCGGCTTTCTGGCCGGTCGCCTGCAGTGGATCCGCGACAGTTCCATCAAGGACCTGTCCAACCTGGTGTTCCTGCTGTTGATCCCCGCGCTGCTGTTTCGCACCATGAGTGCGGTGCGTTTCGAGCAGCTCGACCTGCTGCCGGTGGCAGCCTACTTTCTGGCCGCGCTCGCTCTGCTCGGTGTGTCCATCGCTTGGCGCGGGTTCAACCGCGGCAGCGTGGTCATGGCGCTGGCGGGTACGTTCTCGAACATGGTCATGCTGGGTATCACGCTGGTCGAGCTCGCCTATGGCAAGGCTGGCCTGGTCACCTTGCTCACCCTGGTGTCGGTGCACGCGCTCATCCTGCTCACGGTCGGCTCCATCGTGCTCGAACTCGCCGTGGCGCGCGAAGCCCGTGCGGGTGGCGAGCGTGCGCCTCACGTGCTGGCCACGGCCTGGTCGGCCTTCAAGGGCGCGCTGATCCATCCCATCCCACTGCCCATTCTCTGTGGTTTGCTGTTCGCCCAGACCGGCTGGACGCTGCCCACCGTGGTGGACAGGCCGTTGCAATTGCTCGGCAGCGCGTTCGGTCCCATCGCGCTGGTGCTGGTGGGGGTGACGCTGGCGCGCACGCCGATGGCGGGCCACCTTCGTCAGGCGCTCTGGATCAGCGCCTCGAAGAATCTGGTGCTGCCGGTGCTGGTGGGCGCCAGCGCCTGGGCCATGGGCATCTCCGGCCTGCCACTCACCGTGATGGTGGTGGCCGCCGCGCTGCCGATCGGCGCCAACGTGTTCCTGTTTGCCCAGCGCTACGAAGTGGCGCAGGAGATCACCACGGCCAGCATGGGCTTGTCCACGGTGCTGGCGCTGTTCACGCTGAGCCTGGTGATGCTGCTCATGTCGCACATCGGATGAACGCGGTCACTGGCTGATCTTGCGGCCCTCTTCGACCTGGTATTCGAAGTAGCGCTGAAAGCCGAACGCCAGGCTGCCCATCAAGGCGACGGTGCCCATGAGCAGTGCCGCCACGAGTGCGCCAATGGTCAGCCAGTTTGTGCCGCCCGGGTTCGCGTCGGCGGGCAGACCGGGATTGAACTGGCGGTTCCACTTCTCTCGATCGGTCAGTGCGTAGACGATGGCCATGAGGCAGCTCGCTGCCACTGTCATGCCCAGCAGGGGAATCAGAATCCACGAGAGCTTGTCGTCCTGCCCGTACAGAAGGACGCGGTCCACACCCCACAGGCCGAGTGCGGCGGGTATGGGGTGCAGCCAACCCACCCAATCGCCCAGGCCCCGCAGGTAGAAGCGGTGCAGGCCGAGCACACCGAAGATCAGCGCCAGCCACACGGCCAGCGTCTTGTTCCTGCGGTACGCGCTCATGCCGTGGCATTCGGTGGTGTGCTGTCGCCCGCGCCCAGGGTCTTCTGCATCATCACGATATCGAGCCAGCGATCGAACTTCCAGCCGCAGGACTGCACCACGCCCACCATCTCGAAGCCCAGCGCGCGGTGCACGCCAATGGAGCCGGCGTTGTTCGAGTCGCCAATCACCGCCATGACCTTGCGTGTGCCCGTGCGCTCCAGCACCGCCAGCAATTCGGCCAGCAACGCGCGGCCCAAGCCCTTGCGGTGCGCCGCCGGGTCCATGTAGATCGAGTCTTCTACCGAAAACCGGTAGGCGGGGCGCGGCTTGAACCAGTTGCCATAGGCAAATCCGAGCACCTGGCCGTCTTCCTCCGCCACCAGCCAGGGGAGGCCTTTGGCCAATACATCGGCGCGGCGGGCTGTCATGTCGGCCAGGCTCGGGGGCGTGGTTTCAAAAGTGCCTGTGCCGTGCAGCACATGGTGGCCATAGATGCGGGTGATGGCGTCGAGGTCTTCGTCGCGGCTGGGGCGGATGAGGGGCATGGCGTCAGTGGGGAAGGATGGCAAAGAGGGAAGCACCGCCAGACGGGCTATAATCGCGGGTTTCGTGGCGTTTCGCTGGCCGGGTGGTCAGTCGTGTGTCTCAGGCGCCGCGATCGAGGCGGGTTGCAAAACCCAGTGAAGTACCAGTTCGGTACCTCTCCACCCGAAGGATAAATCATGGTCGTCATCCGACTTTCCCGCGGCGGCGCAAAAGCCCGTCCTTTCTACAACATCGTGGTTGCCGACAAGCGCAACCGCCGTGATGGCCGTTTCATCGAGCGCATCGGGTTTTACAACCCGCTGGCGCGCGGTGGTGAAGAGCCGCTGCGCATCGCGCTGGATCGCCTGACCTACTGGACCAGCGTGGGCGCCACCCCGTCCGACACGGTGGCACGCCTGGTCAAGCAAAACGCAGCCACGGCCACCACGGCCTGATCCTTCCTCGCCGAAGGTGACCAGCCCCGCGTCCGACGCCTTTCAGGCGTCGTCCCTGCCCGATGACGCCATCGAGCTGGGCCGCATTCAGGACGCGTGGGGCATCAAGGGCTGGGTTCGCATCCTGCCCCACAGTGCCGATACCGAGGCGCTGATCGTTTCCCCGACATGGTTCCTGCAGCCGCCCGAAGCCCGCTTCGCGCGCGGCTTCTCGGCGTTTTCGGGCTGCGTGGCGGTCGAAGTTGCCGAGGTCAAGGCCCATGCCGATGGCCTCGTGGCACAGCTCGTCGGCGTCGGTGATCGCAATGCGGCCGAAGCCTTGAAGGGTGTCCGCATTTACCTGCCGCGCAGTGCTTTTCCCGCCACGCCAGAGGGCGAGTACTACTGGGTGGACTTGATCGGTCTGGACGTCTTCAACCGGGAAGGCGTGCACCTCGGCGTGGTGCGCGACCTGATGCCCACCGGGCCCAACTCCGTTCTGGTGCTGGAATACCCCGAAGCAGTCGATGGCACACCGGAGGTGGCCGAGCGCATGATCCCGTTCGTGGGCGCCTATGTCGACCACGTTGACAAAGCCGCACGGCGCATCACGGTCGACTGGCAACCGGACTACTGAGTTCAGGACGTCTGCACACAGGCTCGCTCCATGCGCTTCGACGTCATTTCACTGTTCCCTGAACTGTTCGAGCCATTTCTTGCGAATGGCATCAACCGCCGCGCCTTCGAGTCCGGCAAGGTGGATGTGCACCTCTGGAACCCGCGCGATTACGCAGAAGGCAACTACCGGCGCGTGGACGACCGCCCTTTCGGTGGCGGCCCTGGCATGGTGATGATGGCCGAGCCGCTGTGGCGATGCTTGCAGGCGGTGCGCGAAGCGCGGGGCGAGGCCGAAGCGGCGCGAGCGCCGGTGGTTTTGTTCTCACCCATTGGCGACAAGCTGGACCATGCCGGCGTGGCGAAATGGGCAGAAAGCCAGGGCGCTGTGCTGGTGTGCGGACGCTACGAGGGCATCGACCAGCGTTTCATCGACGCGTGCATTGACCAGCAGATCAGTCTGGGCGACTTCGTGCTCTCAGGCGGTGAAATTGCTGCCATGGCTTTGCTTGACGCCTTGGCGCGCCTGCAACCCGGCGTGCTGAACGACGAGGGCAGCCACCAGCAGGACAGCTTCAATCCAGCGCTGGATGGTCTGCTGGACAGCCCGCACTTCACCCGTCCGGAGGTCTGGCAGGGCCCGGCAGGGCCACAACCCGTGCCGGAGGTGCTGCTGGGCGGCCATCACGAGCGCATCGCGCGCCATCGGCGGGAGCAAAGCTTGCTGCTCACCGCGCGCCAGCGCCCGGATCTTCTGGAGCGGTCCCGCGAGAGCGGCTTGCTCGATCCGGCGGACCTGGCTTTCCTGCGTTCTCAAGGCTTGCTATAATCCAAGGCTTTTCGATCCTCTGACCGGCCGCCGCGACCGGGCCACCCCGCAGACTCCACAGGTCTGGACAGGGGCCCTGCCGGATTCGCGGCCTTTAGTGCAGCGCGGTCATGACCGACAAAACAGGAAATCATGAACCTCATCCAGACCCTAGAGCAGGAAGAAATTGCTCGCCTCGGCAAAGTGATCCCGCCGTTCGCCCCTGGCGACACCGTGATCGTCAGCGTGAACGTGATCGAAGGCACGCGCAAGCGAGTGCAGGCCTACGAAGGCGTTGTGGTGGCCCGTCGCAACCGCGGCCTCAACTCCAGCTTCATCGTGCGCAAGATCTCCAACGGTGAAGGCGTGGAACGCACCTTCCCGCTGTACAGCCCGCTGATCGCCAAGATCGAAGTGAAGCGTCGCGGTGCCGTGCGCCGCGCCAAGCTGTACTACCTGCGCGAGCGCAGCGGCAAGTCGGCACGCATCCGCGAAAAGCTGGGCGCGTAAGCCTTCAAGCTGGCGCAAAAAGCCGCTCCTCGGAGCGGCTTTTTTACGTTCCGCCTATGCTCGCAGTCTCATGACCCAGCTTCTGCCTGCCTTCGACCCTCGCCTCGTGCCCATTCAGGCCGACGCGCCCGACGAAATCCTTCACCCGGCTCAGGCGCAGCGCCTCACGCCAGCAGGCCTGCGCGATCTGTTCACCCATCCCCCGGTGTGGACGCCCGAACTGCACCGCGAGCGAAAGTTTGGCAACCGGGCACCCACCCAGGCCGCCGTGCTGCTGCCGCTGGTCATGCGCGACGAACTCACGCTGATCCTCACCCAGCGCACCACGCGCATGTCGACGCATGCGGGGCAGATTGCACTGCCCGGCGGCAAGCTCGACCCGGAGGATGCCGATGCCATCGCCGCTGCGTTGCGCGAAGCGCATGAAGAGATCGGCCTGCAGCCGGACCATGTGGAGGTGCTCGGCACCATGCCCGAATACGTCACCGGAACGGCGTTCATCATCACACCGGTGGTGGCCCTGGTGCAGCCGGGCTTTGAACTCGTGCCCAACCCGCATGAGGTGGACGATGTGTTCGAGGTGCCGCTGGCTTACCTCATGAACCCTTTGCACCACCGTCGACATGCGCACGATTTCGAAGGCGTGGTTCGCGAGTGGTATTCGATGCCCTATCAGGATGGCGACACTGAGCGTTTCATCTGGGGCGCCACCGCAGGCATGCTGCGCAACTTCTATCGGCTTCTTACAGCCTGATCCAGAGGCTCACCATGAGCGCGCCACTATGATGGCGCCATGAGCTTCTTCGCTATTCTTATTGCCCTGTTGCTGGAGCAAGCGCGTCCCCTGGCCTTTGACAATCCCGTTCATGGTGGTTTGCGCGGGTGGGCCCGCATGGTTCGTCGCAATCTCGATGCGGGTCAGTCGTCCCACGGCTGGCTGGCCTGGTTGCTGGCAGTGGGCGTGCCTTCTCTGCTGGCCGGCCTGGTGTACTGGGGGTTGTGGCAATTCAGCTCGGTGCTGGCGTTCGTCTGGGTGGTATGCGTTCTGTATGTGACGCTCGGCTTTCGCCAGTTCAGCCACCACTTCAGCGAGATCCGTCAGGCACTGGAAGAGGGCAACGATCTTGCGGCGCGCGAGAAGCTGGCCTCCTGGCTTCGCGTAGACGCCTCCACACTGCCGCGCACCGAATTGCTGCGCCAGGTGATCGAGCATTCAGTGCTTGCGGCGCATCGCCATGTGTTCGGCGTGCTGGTGTGCTTCGCGGTGTTCTGGGCACTGGGGCTGGGGCCTTCGGGTGCGGTGTTCTACCGCCTGGCCGAATACCTCTCGCGCAACTGGCGCGCGCGCCCCGACGGCACGCCCAGCGTGGCACTGCAATCTGCTGCGGAAAAGGCTTGGGGCTGGGTAGACCACGTGCCGGCGCGCATGACCGCACTGGGCTTTGCCATCGTCGGCAATTTCGAGGAGGCGGTGGCGAGCTGGCGGGGTGATGCAGAACGCTTCGCCCCAGGGAGCGATGGCGTGGTGCTGGCCGCCACCTCCGGCGCACTCAACGTACGACTGGCGCCGCAGCCGGATGCGCTGGCACTGCCGGAAGAGGGCGACCCAGGCAGCCGGCCAGAGCCGCAACTGGCGCATCTGGGCAGTGTGGTGGGGCTGGTTTGGCGAGCCGTGGTGCTCTGGATGCTGCTGCTCGCCCTGCTCACGCTCGCAGGGCTGTAGGCGCTCAGTAGGCCGCCATCTATGGTCAGCGCGATGATGCGTACACCCTCCTGATCAGGACGGACCGCAAAGGCCGCGACCCGATGAGCGAGCAGGCCCGGCAATGGAAGGCAGGGATGGCCCAGACGCCGGGTCTGCCCCACCGGAACCACCTGCCACCGCACCCCGAGCCTGCGACGGATTGCCGGCCTCCGCACCTTGCGCCACTCGGCCACGCGTGGCAGGTGACAGCGCGGGCAAAGGGTCCAGCGGCAATGAAGGCACCACCCCGGCGCCACGGACACGGCCCGCCGCTCCAGGTCGCGCGGTGGGAGACATGGCACCCAGTTCGCTCACCTCAGGGGCGCCTGCAGCGGGCGGCAATCGCAGTGCCGCAAGTCGCCGCTCCATCACACCTCGCCACTCCGAGGGCATCAACGCATTGGCACGGAGCCGGGAACCGGCAGGGCTGCCTACCGCGGGCAGCGCACAGGGCGAGTGCGCGGCAGGCGCCAGGGGCACATCTTGGCGCAGCCCGCGCAGATTGAGTGGCGGCACGAACGGCGCCGTGGGCAACGCGGCCGCTGAAGGTGTAGAGGCGTGAGCAGGCGGCAGCACGGGCATCCCCAGGCCGGCCCCCTGCGCTTCTTCCCTGTCCAGAAGATCCATCAAACCTTCCACGAGCTCAGGGCTCTGTGGACGAATGCTGTGGGTAGCGGACGGACTTAACGTGCTTTCTGACAGATTCCACCCGATGGAGGCCTCGGCGTCTGGGCTCCCATCCAGACGGTCATCACTGTCAGAACCACCCGCAGCCTCATCCGCAGCAAGCGGGAGCCCTCCCAAAAATTCCTCTTGCAGCGGTGCCACAGCAGGCCGCTGGCCATTTCCTCTTTGCGTTGCCATTTACTTCACTGCCTCCATCTTGAATTGCCTACAAAGAATCTTGGTGCGACTCATCTCCTCGGCGCGCGGGTGCCCTGGAGATGGTCGATTCGACAATAGGAAGGCAGATCACCCTTGGGGGATCGAAGGCACCAGATGCAAAAGAATGGGCTCGAATCGCCCGGGGGAGGCGCAAAGCGGGTGCGCCTGGCTGCTCAGTAGCGCCTTTTGTTCGATAGCTCTTCGAACAGCTCGCCATAGATACGGTAGCGGTTCTCGCTGATGGACAGCGGCGCTTCGCCCTCCCGCACATGCGCCACCACGGCACAGCCAGGCTCATGCAGGTGAGTGCAGTTGTAAAAGCGGCATTCGCCCAGCGTGGCGTTCAGGTCGGGCATCAGGTGGGCGAGCTGCATGGGCTCGATGTGGTTCAGGCCGAATTCCTGGAAGCCGGGCGAGTCGATCAACGCCGTGCGACGCGCTTCATCTACCCAGTACCAGGTGGTGCTGGTGGTGGTGTGTTTGCCCGAGTTGAGCGCGCGCGAGATCTCCCCGGTCTGTGCACGCGCTTCAGGCACCAGCCGGTTGACCAGCGTGCTTTTGCCCACGCCGGAAGGGCCCAGCACCAGCGTTCGCTTGCCAGTCAGCCGCTCTTGCAGCGCATCGAGGCCGTCTTCCGTGCCATCGGCCGATTTCAGGCGCAGCGGCAACACGGCGCATCCCATGCGGCGGTAGGGCGCCAGGCGTGCCCAGGCGCGATCGAAAGCAGGCTGCAAGTCGCTCTTGTTGAGCACGATCAGCACATCGATGCGCTCGGCCTGCGCTGCAATCAGCGCTCTCGCAAGCTGGCGCTCGGAGAACTCGGGGTCGGCCGCCACCAGCACCAGCACCTGGTCGAGGTTGGCGGCAAACGACTTGGTTCGCATCTCGTCCTGCCGGTAGAACAGGTTGCGCCGTTCCTCCACACGCTCAATGCTGCCTTCGTCGCCGGTGATCTGCCATTGCACCTGGTCACCCACCACCACCGCGCTCTTCTTGCCACGAGGATGGCAGATGCGACGTTCGCCATCCAGGCTTTCCACGAGGCAGTGGCGACCATGGGCAGCCACCACCAGACCGGGCATCAGATCGGCCATCAGTCCTTTTGCAGCGCATCCACTGCGGCCGCGCAATGGAAGTCGCTGACGGAGATGCCGCCCACGTCGTGCGTGTTGAAGCGCACCGTGCAACGGCTGTAGCTCACGGCAAGGTCGGGGTGGTGGTCTTCGCGGTGCGCGATCCACGCCAGCGCGTTGACGAAGGCCATGGTCTCGTAGAAGTTGGCGAAGGTGTAGGTCTTTTCCAGCGAGCCTTCGATCAGCTTCCAGCCCTGCGCGGCGTCGCCGTTGAGCTGAGTGAGCTGGGTCACGATTTCGGTGGCGGAAAGCGCGCGGCGGTTCTGGTGGATGGAATTCATGTTGTAGTGATCAGATGCCTTGCAGGCGGGACAGGCGTTCGCTGGCCGGAGGGTGTGAATAGTAGAAGCGGGCGTAGAGCGGGTCGGGCGTCAGCGTGCTGGCGTTGTCCTTGTAGAGCTTGAGCAACGCACTGGCCAGGTCGTCGCCACTGGTCTGGGCCATGGCGTAGGCGTCGGCCTCGAACTCGTGCCGGCGCGAAAGTTGCGCCATGAGCGGGGACAGGAAAAAAGTGAACAAGGGGACGACCATGAGGAAGAGCAGCAGGGCGAGCGCATCGTTGGGCGCCTCCATGGAGGGGGTCACGCCCAGGCCGCTGTAGAACCAGGCCTGGCTGGATACCCAGCCCAGCAGAGCGAACCCAACCAGGCTCAGCGCAAACATGAGCGCGATTCGTTTGAGGATGTGGCGGCGTTTGTAGTGGCCCAGCTCGTGCGCCAGCACCGCATCAATCTCTCCGGGGCTGAGTTGCTGCAACAGGGTGTCGAAAAACACCACGCGCTTGGCGGCCCCGAAG
Source organism: Hydrogenophaga sp. IBVHS1 (assembly GCF_002127265.1). Taxonomy (GTDB): domain Bacteria; phylum Pseudomonadota; class Gammaproteobacteria; order Burkholderiales; family Burkholderiaceae_C; genus Hydrogenophaga. Next base: position 994,498 of record NZ_NFUU01000001.1, read on the forward strand.
CCGGTGAAGTAGGCGTTGGCGTGCGCGCTGCGCTTGCTGCCGTCCATCACAAACAAACCTTTGGCGGCGAAGCCGCAGCGTTGCATGAGGGCATTCACCCGCGCCTTGAGGGTTTCGTCCGACAGCGGCTCGAATTTGTTGAACATGGGGGCGATGACGGTGGGGTAAAGCACCAGCGCCAGCAGGTTGAATGCCATCCACACGCCCCACGCCCACAGCCACCACGTGGTGCCGGCGGCACCCATCAGCCAAAGCATGAGCGCGGCAATGGGCAGGCCGACAACTGCGCCCACCAGCGCGCCTTTGAACAGGTCGGCCAGCCAGAGCGAAACCGTCATCTTGTTGAAGCCGAAGCGCTCCTCGATGCGGAAGGTGCTGTACAAGCCCAGCGGCAGCGTGATCAAGCCGCCGATCACCACGAAAGCCGCCACAAGCGCGAGCTGTTGCCACATGCCAGGGCCCAACGCGGCCAGCAGGGTCTGGTTGAGCCAGTCCAGTCCACCGAGCAGCGTCCACCCCAGCAGCATCGCGGCTTCGATCGCCGTTTCCAGCAGGCCAAAGCGCGACTTGCTGATGGTGTAGTCGGCCGCTTTCTGATGGGCCGCCAAAGAAATCGTGTTGCTGAAAGCGGCCGGCACCGTGTCACGGTTCCGGGCCACGTGCCGGATCTGTCGGCTGGCCAGCACCGTGCGCACCAGAAGGCCGAGCACAAGCAGGGCGCAGAAGAGCGCGGTGAAGAATAGGGAGGCGGTGTCCATGGGGCCGAGTCTATCGAATGCCGTGGTGCCAGGTTGCGCCGCGGGGCATGCCGCCGGTCCCCTTGTGCGGATCGGCGAAAATCCCCGCCATGACTTCAGCCACCCCACCGGCCACCGTGCCCGCCGCGTCCGACATTCCCACCCTTTCCAGGAGCGACCAGAACCTGGTCTGGATCGATTGCGAGATGAGCGGACTCGATCCCGAGAAAGAGCGATTGCTGGAGATCGCGGTGATCATCACCGGCCCGCAACTCACCCCGCGCATCGAGGGCCCGGTGGTGGTCATTCACCAGAGCGACGCGGTGCTGGGTGCCATGGACAACTGGAACAAGGGCACGCATGGCCGCAGCGGCCTGATCGACAAGGTGAAGGCCAGCACCGTGACAGAAGCGGAAGCCGAGGCCACGCTGCTTGAGTTCATCTCTAAATATGTGCCGAAGAACGGCTCACCGATGTGCGGCAACACCATCAGCCAGGACCGCCGCTTCATGGTGAAGTACATGCCGAAGCTGGAGGCTTTTTTCCACTACCGCTGCCTCGACGTGAGCACTTTGAAGGAACTGGCGAAGCGCTGGAGGCCTGAGGTGTACGAGGCCTTCAAGAAGCACCAGAAGCACACGGCCCTGGCCGATGTGCATGAGTCCATCGACGAGCTCGAGCACTACCGCACGCACTTCCTGCGCTGATTCCAGGTGGTTTTGCGACCCTGGCCACATGTCAGAATCGTGACATTCATCTGAGTTTCACATGACCAAAAAGTCCCGCTCCCGCTTCGTCACCAAGAATCAGGAAGTGCTCCAGCTCGGCGCAGCCGTGCTGTTTCTGCTGCTCGTCGGTGTCTATGCCTCGCTCACCGGCGCTTCGACTGCCAGCCTGACCAGTTCTGCCGTCTGGCTGCTGATCGTGGCGGCTGCGGTGGGCGCCTACATGGCCATGAACATCGGCGCCAACGACGTGGCCAACAACATGGGTCCGGCGGTCGGTTCAGGCGCCCTCACCATGGGCTGGGCCATTGTGGTGGCGGCGGTGTTCGAAGCGCTGGGCGCCATCGTGGCGGGCGGTGATGTGGTGGGCACCATCAAGGGCGGCATCATCGACGCCGATGCCATTGCCGACCCCGCGTTGTTCGCCTGGGTCATGTTCGCCGCCTTGCTGGCTGGCGCGCTCTGGCTCAACCTGGCCACGGCCCTGGGTGCGCCCGTCTCGACCACGCACTCCATCATCGGCGCCGTCATGGGCGCGGGCATCGCCGCTGGCGGCTGGGGTCTGGTGAACTGGGACACCATCGGGGCCATCGTGATCAGCTGGGTGATCTCACCCCTGATGGGCGGCGCCATGGCGGCCGCCTTCCTCTACATCATCAAGCGCAGCGTGACCTACCGCAGCGACAAGACGGAGGCCGCCAGTCGGGTGGTGCCCGTTCTCATTTCGGTCATGGTCTGGGCCTACACCACCTACATGCTGCTCAAGGGTTTGGGGCAGATTGTGAAGGTGGGGTTCCTTGTGGCGCTGGTCGCTGGGGCGGTCGTGGCGCTTGTGGTGTGGTGGCTGATCCGCAAACCGATTGCCCGCATGGCCATGCGCCAGGACAACAGCAAGGACGGGGTGAATCGGCTCTTCACCTGGCCCCTCATTTGTTCGGCTGCGTTGCTGAGCTTCGCCCACGGTGCCAACGACGTGGCCAACGCCATCGGACCGCTGGCCGCAATCTACGAAGCGGTGAAGGAGGGCGCCATCGCCACCAAGGCCGGCACGCCGTTGTGGATCATGGTGCTGGGCGCGCTGGGGCTGTCGGTCGGCCTCGCCCTTTATGGTGCGCGGCTGATTCGCACTGTGGGCAAGGAAATCACCGAGCTGGACAACATGCGCGCGTACTCCATCGCCATGTCTGCCACGCTCACCGTCATCATTGCATCGCAAATGGGCATGCCGGTGTCCACCACCCACATTTCCATTGGCGCGGTTTTTGGCGTGGGGTTCCTGCGCGAGTTGCTGAAGGTGAACTACGCCAAGATGGAAGCGGTGGTGTTCGCAGGCCACCAAGGCGCAGACCGCGCCGAGGTAGAGGCCTATCTGCACCGCTTCGAGGCCGCCGAAGTGAGGGAGAAGAAGCGCATGCTCGCCGACATGAAGCGCCGCACCAAGGCGCGCGAGGCGGCCGAGGCGGGCGCCGTGTTTGCCAAGAAGGAACAGAAGGCGCTGAAGAAGGCCTACAAGAAAGAAATCGTCAAGCGCTCGGCGGTCATGCGCATCGTGGCTGCGTGGATCGTCACCGTGCCCGCCACCGCCGTGCTGGCGGCCCTTTTGTTCTACATCGTGCGCGCTGTTTTGAGCTGATTGCGCTCAGCATTAGGGTTTCCACTGAAACTGTGCCATAATCAGCGGCTTCGCAGGCAACTGCGATGATTTGTGCATCTGCCTCACACACCAGGCCCCCCGATTTCAAGATATGGGGCCTTCGCTCCCGGTGTCACGCAACTTTGTGACCTATGGCGCGTTGATCGTTTGATGGTTGATGTTTTGTAACCACGAACGGATCAAGCGCCCCGGAGCCGCCACCCATTGAGGTGCGCCGCCCCTTCAGCGACTTTTTTCGATCAATTGCGCATTTGGCGCATGGACGAACATGAGCGACTCTTTTGAAGCACGCGGCGATTTCTCGCCCGAAATTATCACTGCCGACACCGAGGCAGACACTTCCACACCCGTGATCACCGAGCCTGTGGGCCCCAACGGCTTCGAGCTGCTGGGCCTGGCCCCCGAGCTGGTGCAGGCCTGCATGGACCTCGGCTACACGCAGCCCACGGCAGTGCAGACCAACGTGATCCCCAAGGCCATGCTGGCCCAGGGCGAAGCGCGTTTTGCCGATTTGATGGTGTCCAGCCAGACCGGCAGCGGCAAGACCGCCGCTTTCCTGTTGCCCATGCTGCACACCCTGCTGCAGCAGCGCGCCGACGCCGAAGCCAAAGAGCGCACCGACCGTGAGCGCGCTGTGGCCGAAGCACTGGCCCGTGGCGAAGCCCCGCCCAAGGCGCCCAAGCGCAAGGACCCCACCAGCTCGCGCAATTTCAAGGCCGCCACCCCAGGCGCGCTAATTCTTTGCCCGACGCGAGAACTCGCGCAGCAGGTGGCCAACGACGCCATCGACCTGGTTCGCCACTGCCGCGGCCTGCGCATCGCCAACGTGGTGGGCGGCATGCCCTACCAGCTGCAGATTGCCCGTCTGCAGAACGCCGACCTCGTGGTGGCCACGCCCGGCCGTCTGCTTGATCTGCAGCGCTCGCAACAGCTCAAGCTCGACCAGGTGCAGTTCCTGGTGGTGGACGAAGCCGACCGCATGCTCGACCTCGGTTTTTCCGACGATCTGGCCGAAGTCAACGACCTCACCAGCCAGCGCCGCCAGACCATGATGTTCAGCGCCACCTTTGCGCCGCGCATTCAGCAACTCGCCATGCGCGTGATGCACGACAACGGCAAGCATGTGCAGAAGGTGCAGATCGATTCGCCGCAAGAGCAGCACGCCAACATCAAGCAGGTGCTTTTCTGGGCCGACAACGCCGACCACAAGCGCAAGCTGCTCGACCACTGGCTGCGTGATGCCAGCATCAACCAGGCCATCGTGTTTGCCAGCACGCAGATCGAATGCGACGGCCTCGCCAACGACCTGCAGCAAGATGGCTTCTCCGCTGTGGCGCTGCACGGTGCGCTCAGCCAGGGCATCCGCAACCGCCGCCTGATGGCACTGCGCGCTGGTCAGGTGCAGATCCTGGTCGCCACCGACGTGGCAGCACGCGGCATCGACGTCCCCACCATCACCCACGTGTTCAACTTTGGCCTGCCGATGAAGGCCGAGGACTACACCCACCGCATCGGCCGCACCGGCCGCGCCGGCCGCGACGGCCTGGCCGTCACGTTCGCCGAGTTCCGCGACCGCCGCAAGATCGGTGACATCGAGGCTTACACGCGCCAGCGCATCAACGTGGAAACCGTGCCCGGCCTGGAGCCGCGCCAGCGCGCGCCGCAACCCGAGTTCGGTGGCCGTGGTCGCCCAACCGGTCGTCCCAGCAATGGCTATGCCGACCGCAGCGGCTTCAACGACCGCCGTGGCCCTTCCGCACCGCGCGGCCCGCGTTTTGAAGGTCGTCCGGAAGGCCGTCCAGAAGGCCGCCCTGAGGGACGCTTCGAAGCCCCCCGCGTAGACCACAGCCGCCCGGAGACGCGTTTTGATCCGCGCTTTGAAGGCCGTGCGGACCCGCGCAGCGAGCCCCGTTTTGACAACAACCGCGGCGGCGAAGGCCGCTTCGACAGCCGCCCGCCCGCTGGCCGTGGTTTCGCTGATCGCGCTCCTGCCCGCACGGCAGCCAAGCCCGGTGGCTTCTCCAGCGTCGGCCGCAGCGACAGGGGCGCCGATCGCGCTCCCGCTCGACCGGTGGCGCGTCGCAGCCCGCGCTGATCGAAGCTGAAGTTAAAAAAAAGCCGGACCTTAGGGTCCGGTTTTTTTTGGCTCAAGGCTTATGGCTTGGCCTAAAGATTTGCGTGCTGCTTCCTCCACCCCGCCGGCGTCACCTGATACACCCGCTTGAAAGCCCGGTGAAACGCAGGTTCTGACTCGTAGCCCGCTTCTTCCGCGATACGCGCAATCGGGTCGGCGGATTCGGCCAGGCGGCGGGCGGCTTGTTGCAGGCGTCGCTGGGTCAGGTAGCGCATGGGCGGATCGCCCACCAGTGAGGTGAAGCGTTCGGCAAATGCCGAACGGGAAAGGCCCACTGCACGCGCCAGGGCGTCGGCCGTCCAGGTACGTGCTTCCTCCTGGTCGCTGTGCATGAGCGCCAGTGCGCGGCCCACCATGGGGTCTCTCAAGCCGGCGATCCATCCGGTGGCGGGAGCCAGAGGATCTTGCAGGTAGCGGCGCACCGCTTGCAGAAAAAGGAGCTCGGCCAGCTTGCCCAGCATGGCGGAAGACATGCCGCTGTCGCCGTTTTCTTCCAGCGCAGGGCGCCGCGATGACGCGAAGCGCAGCGAGCTTTCGATCCAATCGCTGGCTGCGGCATCGGCCAGGCGCAAGTGCAGCACGCGCGGCAGGGCGCTGATGAGCGGGTCGCTGGATTGGTCGTGGCCGAGGAATCCGCAGAAGAAACGGGTGTCTGCGGAAGCTGCGCAGCCGTAGACCAAGCGTGCGGGGTCGCTGCCTTCACCGGGCTCGAAGAGGTCGTTCACGTCCAGCGGTTCGCTCAGCAAGTTGCTGCCGATGCGGTGGCGGTCGTTGCGGGGCAGGATCACGATGTCACCGGACTGCGCGTGCACGGGCTTCTCGCCGTCAACCTGCAACGCGAGCTGGCCGGCGCAGACGTAGTGGTACGCAATGATGTGGCGCGGCAGTGGCAGGAATCCGGCGCAGTCGCCGGGTTCGACGTGCGACAGCACGCACCACGGCGAGGTGAACGAGGCTTCCAGAAACACGCCTCCGGTCAGGCGCATGGCGCGCAGGATGTCCGCCAGTGGATCGGGTGAGTGCGCGGCGTCCTGCATGGTCGCGTCGGTGGCGTTTCGGCGAAAAATGCCGGCGTTTCGGGGATGGTTCGGCGCTGAGAGGAGGCATAGAGTACATCCGCTGACGTCGTGGGCGCAACACCACTCTCCATGCGCCACGCCGACATTGAACCAGACCACTCAGGAGTTTTTGATGATCACCGATGCACAGGGACATGCGCTCAGCGGCGCGAACCATGAGGCGCTCGCCTCCTATGAACAGGCTGTCACGGCCTTCCAGCTTTATCGGGGTGACCCCATGGCCAGCCTGGCACAGGCCATTTCGGGCGCGCCACGTTTTGCCATGGCCCACATTCTCCAGGCGCACATGCTGGCCCTGGCCACCGAACCAGGCTGCGTGGCGATGGCACAGGACGTGATGAACGGCCTGCGCCAGATGCGACTGAATGAGCGCGAATCGTCGCATGCCGGGGTGCTCGAGCGCGTTCTGGCAGGTGAGTGGACCGAAGCCGCACTTGCCATGGACCGCCACCATGTCCAGTTCCCCTTCGACATCGTGGCGCTGCAAGCCGGCCACCTGATCGATTTCTACCGCGCCAATGCGCGCAACCTGCGCGACCGCATCGCACGCACCCTGCCGCAGTGGTCGCCCGAGATGCCGGGCTACTCCATCGTGCTCGGCATGTACGCCTTTGGCCTGGAGGAAAGCGGCGACTATGCGCGCGCCGAGGCGGCGGGCCGCGAAGCGCTGGACCTTGAGCCGCTGGACTGCTGGGCGCACCATGCGGTGGCGCATGTGATGGAGATGCAGGGTCGGGCGCAGGACGGGGTGGGGTGGATGCGCACGCGCGAGCCTTTCTGGTCCGGCGACGACAACTTCTTCAAGGTGCACAACGCCTGGCACGGGGCGCTCTGTCATCTGGATCTCGGCCAGACCGAAGAAGTGCTCGCGATCTACGACGGTGTGGTTCGCAAAACGCCCAGCGCTGTGGCGCTGGATCTGGTGGACGCATCGGCCCTGCTCTGGCGGCTTCACCTCTCGGGCATCGACGTGGGCGAGCGCTGGGTGGAGGTGGCCCACACCTGGGACTCACACGCCGACGGCCAGCTCTACCCTTTCAACGACTGGCACGCGGTGATGGCTTACCTGGGCGCCGGCAGGCTGGCCGATGTACAGCGTCTCAGCCAGGCCCTGCGGTCGGCAGATGGCACCACCGAGGTGTCCCGCTGGGCCGGTGACACGGGTGCCGATCTGGTGGACGGCTTTCTGGCGCACTGGCGTGGTGAGCACGACGCGGCTGTGCAGCACCTGTACCGCGCGCGCCACATCGCCAACCGCTTTGGCGGCAGCCATGCCCAGCGAGACATCATCGACTGGACGCTCACCGAGTCGGCCCTGCGCGCGGGGCAGCGCGGGCTGGCCGAGGCGCTGGCCCACGAGCGCCTGGCGCTCAGGCCACACAGCCCCGTGAACCGCGCATTTCTGCAGCGTGCACGAACCGCGAAGCCCAAGGCTCAAGTGCACCTGGATCGCCCGACGATGGTGCCGGCGCCTTGATGTGGGTGGTGGACTCTGGATCAGGCCATGCCGTTGCGGCTGGCCAGCTCGACAAACAGCGCCGAATGATCCAGCTCACCCAGACCATGGCCGGCGGCTTGGGCAAAGAGCTGTTCGAAGAGTTGCGTGATCGGTGCTTCGAAACCGATTTCGTTGGCAGTGGTCAAGGCGTTGCGCATGTCCTTGAGCTGCACTGCCACGGCGCCGCGCTTGGTGAAGTCGCGCTCGATCATGCGCTGCCCGTGCACCTGCAGGATGCGGCTGTCGGCGAAGCCGCCGGTGATGGCCTGCTTGACCTTGGCCATGTCGGCGCCGCCCTTTTCGCAGAGCAGCAGCGCCTCGGCCACCGCGCCGATGGTGATGCCTACGATCATCTGGTTGGCGAGCTTGGCGAGTTGTCCGGCGCCGGTGGGGCCCACATGCGTGGGCCGGCCCAGCAACTCAAGCAGCGGGCGCACGCGTTCGAAATCGGCCGGTTTGCCGCCGACCATGATGGCGAGCTGGCCCTGTTCGGCACCAACCGTGCCTCCGGACACTGGCGCGTCCAGGTGGCCCACGCCCATGGCAGAGAGTCGCGCGGCGTGGTCGCGCGCCTGGCGCGGCTGGATGGATGACATGTCCACCACCAGCGTGCCGGGCCGAAGCCCTTTGATGGTCCCCTGGTGGAACAGGACGTCTTCCACCACTTGCCCATCTTCGAGCAGGGTGATCACCACATCGGCTTGAGCCACCGCGTCGGCCGGCGTGTCGGTCACCCCGGCGCCGAAGGGCAGCAAGCGTTCTGCTTTGGCGCGCGAGCGGTTCCAGGCGCTGACTTCGCAGCCGGCTTCGCACAGCCGGCGCGCAATGGGCAGGCCCATCATGCCGATGCCCAGCACGGCCACGCGGGCGGGGGCGGAATCTTGGTTGGTGGGCGTGGACGTGTTCACTGGTGTTCCGTTGGCAGACAAAAAAAGGCGGTTTCCGGGCAAGCCCGGAAACCGCGCAGAAGTGGGTCAAATGCTAGAGCAAATGACGACCACGGAGTTGTCGGGTGGTGCGAGCGGTTCTTGCCGTCCCGGGCAATTCGGCGCTGTGTAGCCGGGCCTTCTCGATCATTTCGGCGCCCAGGGTGGAGCTGGCCTTGTCGCTGTGCGCGCGCATCAGTTCATCGGCCAGAGTCACATCGCCGCTGGCCACCGCATTGGCGATGGCCTCGTGTTCGTCCCACACCGGCTCGCGCAACATGGCCGACTGAAGTGCCTCGCCCATGGCACGGCGGATGTGGTGCCAGTGCAGCAGCGCGCTTTGCTCGATCAATGGGTTCTGGGCGGCGCGGTAGAGCGCGGTGTGGAAGGCCAGATCGGCATCGATCATGGCCTTGATGTCGCCGCGGTTCACGGCCTCGCGCCCCTCGGTGATGAGCGCCGGATCGAGGGCCGTGCGCCGTTGCGCCGCCAGTCGCACAGCCAGTGAATCGAGCGCGCCGCGCACTTCGTACACCTGCGCGATCCAGCTGGCGTCGATGGGTGTTACCTGCAAGCCCCGGCAGCGGCCGGCCGGGCCGTGGGTGATGGGTGCGTCCTGCACGAACCCGTCCTTCTTCAGCAACCGCAGCGCCTGCATCACCGGCTGGCGCGACACGGCCAGCTGCTCGGCCAGTTCTTCCTGCGTGATCCGTTGCCCCGGCTTGAGCGCGCCTGCGCTGATCGCATCCAGCAACACCCGGTAGACCTGGTCGGCCAGGTCCGGCGAGGGGTCGAGCTTGAGCAGTTGGGCGGGCATGGTGTGAATTTGGAACTCTGTATACAGAATACACGTTTGGCTGGGCTGCGAACAGAGGTACAGGGCAAAAACCCCATGACACAATGCGCCTCCATGACCACCTCGACCCGCTACGACGCTGCCTGGCTGGACCGCGAGTACAACAACCGCGCCCGGGTGCCTGACCATGCCACCCATTTCGAGCGCTGGGCGCGCGATTCGGCCCAGGCCCGCCAGGATGGCCGTGCGTTGCTGGATGTGAGCTACGGCATGGGTGCTGGCGAAACCCTGGATATTTTTCCCACCGCGCGCAACCCTGGCACCCCGCTGGCGCCGGTGCTGGTGTTCATTCACGGTGGCTGGTGGCGCAGTCTGGACAAGGCCGACCATTCCTTCATCGCACCCCCCTTCGTGCAGGCAGGCGCCTGCGTGGTGTTGCCCAATTACGCGCTGTGCCCCGCCGTCACCATTCCCGACATCACCTTGCAGATGGTGCAGGCGCTGGCCTGGGTGCATCGGCACATCGCCGCTCACGGGGGCGACCCGAACCGCATCACCGTGGCCGGCCATTCCGCCGGTGGTCACCTGGCCGCGATGATGCGGGCTTGCGAATGGACAAGGGTGGGCGACGATCTTCCCGCCTCGCTGGTGAAGAACGCCATGTCCATTTCCGGGCTGCACGATCTGGAGCCGGTGATGCACACGCCCTTCGTGCAGGAATCGTTGCGCCTCACGCCGGCGCAGGTGAAAAAGGCCAGTCCGGCGCGGTTGCCGGCAGCACCGCTGGCCGAAGGCCGGGGGCAGCTGTACGCAGTGGCCGGCGCCGATGAAAGCAGCGAATTCCTGCGCCAGAACCGGCTGATCCAGCAGGCCTGGGGCTCCCAGGTGGTGCCGGTGTGCGAAGCGCTCCCGGGGCTCAACCACTTCAGCATTGTGGAAGCGCTCGCGCAGCCGGGGCACCGGCTGCACCTGCTCACGCGGGAACTGCTCGAGATCTGACGGGACGGCCCGGGCTACATCAGCAGGTGTTCGCCGGCGTTGTCGCCACCCAGAATCACGTAGTTCACCTTGCGAATGTCCATGAGCCGGGTGCCGCCGCCATAGCTGATGGAGCTCTGCACGTCCTGCTCCATTTCCACCAGCGTGTCGGAAAGTGTGCCCTTGATGGGTTCCAGAATGCGCTTGCCTTCCACGTGGCGGTACTCGCCTTTGTTGAAGTCGCTGGCCGAGCCGTAGTACTCCTTGAAGCGCTGGCCGTCCACTTCCACCGTCTGCCCGGGGGATTCCTCGTGGCCGGCAAACAGCGAGCCGATCATCACCATGGAGGCGCCGAAGCGCACGCTCTTGGCGATGTCGCCGTGGCTGCGGATGCCGCCGTCGGCAATGATGGGCTTGGTGGCCACGCGCGCGCACCACTTGAGCGCTGAAAGCTGCCAGCCACCGGTGCCAAAGCCAGTCTTGAGCTTGGTGATGCACACCTTGCCCGGCCCCACGCCCACCTTGGTCGCATCCGCGCCCCAGTTCTCCAGGTCGATCACCGCTTCGGGCGTGGCCACGTTCCCCGCGATCACGAAGGCGGTGGGCAGCTTTTCCTTGAGGTAGACGATCATGTCCTTCACGCTGTCGGCGTGGCCGTGCGCGATGTCGATGGTGATGTACTCCGGCGCAATGCCTTCGGCCGCAAGCTGGTCCACGGTGGCGTAGTCCGGCGCCTTCACACCGAGCGAGATCGAGGCGTACACACCGGCCGCGCGCATGTCGCGCACGAACTTCACGTTGTCCAGATCGAAGCGGTGCATCACGTAGAAGTAGCCGTTGCGCGCGAGCCAGGTGCAGATGGACTCGTCCACCACCGTCTTCATGTTGGCCGGCACCACTGGCAGCCGGAACTTGCGCCCGCCCAGCTCCACGCCGGCGTCGCATTCGGAGCGGCTGTTCACGCGGCACTTGCGTGGCAACAGCAGCACGTTGTCGTAGTCGAAAATTTCCATTTGAAAACCAAGCTCCAGAAGACTGTTGTTGAACAGATGAGCGCTTGGCTTGTGCCGGTTTTCGATGGCGATGGCCATAAAAAAACCGGGCGCAAGAATCTTGGGCCCGGTGACTGATTCTACCCGCGCTCTCCAGAGTGAGGACATGCGCCTGACCCTATGCGGGTCATACGAACTTTCGCATGTCGAAGCCCTACAGACTGCGGGGCTGCGCACCCTGGCAGAGTGAACGCGCAAACACGCTGGTCTCGCGCCGATAAGCGGCGGCCTGCGCATCGGTGTTGAAGAGGCGCTGCGCATGCAGCGGCCAATAGGCGGCTTCACGGCCCATCACGCGCATGTAGCGCTCGCGGTTGCTGGTGGCGGCGCGGTCGGTCCCGGCATCGAGCGCCAGCGGAAACAACGCAGTGGCGAGGAGTTCGCGCGGCCAGCGCTGCAGAAAAGCCTGAAAGGAGGGCAGCGGGGCCGGTGGCGGCAGCTTCTGCAAAAGCGACTCGTAGTCGGGGTAGGTCGGTGTGTCGCTAACGTCCACGGTCTCGAACTGCGCCCCCTTCAAATCGTCGTTGGCTTGCAGGATTTCGATCAGGCTGCCCTCCAGCGTGCCCGGATGGGGTGTCGGAGCGACACCCTGGAGGCGGTCCACGCTGTTCTCGATGCCGTACAAGGGGCGCAGCGATCCTTGGGCGTAGCTCAGCTGCAGGTCGGTCCAGGGAGCAGCGGCCAGGCTGTCCGGGATGAATTTTTCCGGCTCGGCCAGCAGGATGGACATGGTCTGCACCTGCTCCAGGCGCTCGCGTGAACCCAGCGGCAGCCCCGCCAGCACGGCCACTGCCTTGGGGGCGAGTTGCGGGTCACCCAGGTACGGGCCGAGGGCGGCCACGAGCTCCAGCCGGGAATGGCGCCGTGCGAACCGCCAGGCTGACCAGTCCAGATCGATTTCCCAGAACGGGCCGAAGCGTTGCGTGGGCGCCCCCAGGCCCTGGCGCTCCCACCGTTCATGGCGCTTGAAGCCATCGTAGACCGGGTTGGGCAACGCCAGAAATTCGGTGCGGATGCGGCAGATGGCCGCCATGGGCGTCTCGTCGGCCAGCAAAGGGGTCGGGGCTACAAAATCATGCCGCCAGTCGCGCAGGGACGGCCACGCCAGAAAGAAAACGCCGATCAACACCAACAGCAGCAACAACCCCAGCGCACGCAGGATCTTCATGAAAGCCTCTTCATGTCCCTTCAGAGTGCGCATTGTGCCTCGCAACGCCTCGCCGGCTTTCTACAATCGAGCGCATGCCTTTTGAAGAACCGTTGCAAGCCGACTTGCTCCCATCTCCGCTGCTGGCGGGCCTCAATGCCGAACAGGCAGCCGCCGTTACCCTGCCCGCCGAACATGCGCTGATCCTGGCCGGTGCCGGCTCGGGCAAGACGCGGGTGCTGACGACGCGCATTGCGTGGTTGATGCAGAACGGCCACGTGTCCCCCGGCGGCATTCTGGCCGTGACCTTCACGAACAAGGCTGCCAAGGAGATGATGACCCGCCTCTCGGCCATGCTGCCGGTGAACGTGCGGGGCATGTGGATCGGCACCTTTCATGGCCTGTGCAATCGCTTCCTGCGCGCGCACCACAAAATCGCCAACCTGCCGGCCACCTTCCAGATTCTGGACACGCAAGACCAGCTCTCTGCGGTGAAACGCCTCTGCAAGCAGTTCAACGTGGACGATGAGCGCTTTCCGCCCAAGCAGATCCAGTATTTCATCAGCGGCTGCAAGGAAGACGGCCAGCGCCCGCGCGACGTGGTCGCCAAAGATGAAGAGACGCGCAAGAAGATCGAGCTGTATGGGCTGTACGAAGAGCAATGCCAGCGGGAAGGCGTGGTGGATTTCGGCGAGCTCATGCTGCGCAGCTACGAGGTGCTGCGCGACAACGATCCGATCCGCGAGCACTACCAGCGGCGCTTTCGCCACATCCTGATCGACGAATTCCAGGACACCAACCGGCTCCAGTACGCGTGGATCAAGATGTTCAGCGCGCCGCCGCTGCAAGGCCTTCCGCCCGCGGGCAACGCGGTGTTTGCCGTGGGCGACGACGACCAGAGCATCTACGCCTTTCGCGGCGCGCGCGTGGGCAACATGGCCGACTTCGTGCGCGAGTTCAACGTGCGTCACCAGATCAAGCTGGAGCAGAACTACCGCAGCGCCAGCAACATTCTCGATTCCGCCAACCAGCTCATCAGCCACAACACCCACCGCCTGGGCAAGAACCTGCGCACCGATGCGGGCGCTGGCGAACCCGTGCGCGTGCATGAAGCCACCAGCGACTTCGCCGAGGCGCAGTGGATGGTGGATGAGATGAAGCAGCTCGCGCGCGAAGACGTGCCGCGCAGCGAAATGGCGGTGCTCTACCGCAGCAACGCGCAGAGCCGTGTGGTGGAAACGGCGCTGTTCAACGCTGGCATGCCTTACCGCGTCTACGGCGGCCTGCGCTTCTTCGAGCGCGCTGAAATCAAGCACGCGCTGGCCTACCTGCGCCTGCTGGAGAACCCGAACGACGACACGAGCTTTCTGCGCGTGGTGAATTTCCCGCCGCGAGGCATCGGCGCGCGCAGCATCGAACAACTGCAAGACGTGGCCCGTGCGTCCGGCTGTTCTTTGCACGATGCGGTGAGCGCGGTGACCGGCCGCGCGGGCGTGGCCATTGCCGCCTTCGTGGCCAAGCTCGACGTGGTGCGCGAGCAGACCGAAGGCAGCACGCTGCGGGAAATCATCGAACTGGTGCTTTCGCACAGCGGGCTTCTGGAGCACTACCGCGCCGAGCGCGAAGGCCAGGACCGGGTGGAGAACCTGGAGGAGCTGGTTAACGCGGCCGAGAGCTTTGTGAGCATTGAAGGTTTTGGCCGCGATGCGGTGGCCTTGCCGGTGGATGAGCTGGGCAAGCCACTGACCCAGAGCCCGGTGAGCCAGGGGCTGGATCCGGGGGTTGGCTTGCCCCCTCTCCCTCTGGGAGAGGGCGGGGGTGAGGGCCTCCCCGCGCCCGATGCCGAAACCGGCGAAACCCTCAGCCCGCTCGCCGCCTTCCTCACACACGCCGCACTCGAATCTGGCGACAACCAGGCCCAGGCCGGGCAGGATGCCGTGCAGCTCATGACGGTGCACGCCGCCAAGGGGCTCGAGTTCGATTGTGTGTTCATCACCGGCATGGAAGAAGGTCTGTTTCCGCACGAGAACTCCATGAGCGACCGGGATGGCCTGGAAGAAGAGCGCCGCCTGATGTACGTGGCGATCACACGCGCGAGAAAGCGGCTGTACCTCAGCCACTCGCAAACCCGCATGCTCCATGGTCAGACGCGCTACAACCTCAAGAGCCGCTTCTTTGACGAACTGCCTGAGGCGTGTTTGAAATGGCTCACGCCGCCGCAACCCGCCTGGGGCGGCGGTGGGGGCACCTGGCAGAACGGCAGGCGCAGCTTCGGCGCGGCACCGGTGCTGCAGCCCTCGTGGTCGCCGGGCTTCAACGACAAGGGCGACCCGAAGGGCCTGGGGCAAACCGCTCCCGAGCCCGATCGCGGCACCGACATTCATGCCGGCCTCGCCGTGTTCCACAACAAGTTCGGCGAGGGCAAGGTGCTGGCGGTGGAAGGCGCGGGTGCCGATGCGCGAGCCCAGGTGAACTTCACGCGGCACGGCACGAAGTGGCTGGCCTTGAGCGTGGCCAAGCTCACGCCGATCCCCTGACCATCAGGTCCCGATCACGCCACCGTCGTTCTTCGTGATGACGATGGTCGCAGAGCGAGGGCGTCTGCCCGCGCCGTAGCCCGCGTTTGCTGGCCACTGGCTCTCGAACTTTGTCGCGTCGTTCACGTCGGCCATCTTTGTGTTTTCGCCGGCGTGCTGGATGTTCACGAAGATCGCTCGGCCGTCGGGCGTTTCAGTGATGCCGGTGATCTCTGCGCCCTTGGGGCCGACCAGGAAGCGCTTCAGCGTGGCCGGTGTTGGCGGCTTGCCCACGGGCGTGGTGATCTGCCTGTCGCCATAGGCAATCGTCTTGTTTGCGCCGTCGCCGCGCTGGCCGGGCAGGGCGGCCAGCAGCATGCAGTTGGTCTTGTCGGTGTAGGCACCGTCGTCGGTCTGGATCCAGCAGATGCCTGTGGCCTTGCTGAACACCAGGCCATCGGGCGATGACAGGTCGTTGTCGTCGGTGAGGTTCGACAGATTTACGCTGGCTTTGTCAGCGTCGGCTTCCGAGGCGAAGAGGTAGATGTCCCACTGGAAAGCGGCATCGGCCGGCGATTTCTCAGCCAGACGCACGATGTGGCCGTGCACGTTGCCTTTCTGCTCCTTGCCGGCCTTCTGGTCGGTGTAGACCCGCGGGTTGGCGCTGTCCACCGTGGCCAATGTGCGTGCGCTGTTGTTGGTGAGGGTGATGTAGACCTCGCCGTTCTTTGGGTTCATGCCGCCCCACTCTGGTCGGTCCATGCGGGTGGCACCCACTGCGTCGGCGGCGAGGCGGGTGAAAACGGCCACATCGGCATCGCTCTTGAACTCAAAGTAAGAACTGCCGGCGATCACCGGGTTGTTCATCGACAGCTCCAGCCACTCGCCCGTGCCGTCGCCTTTGAAGCGGGCGACGAAGAGCGTGCCCTTGTCGAGGTACTTGTCGCCAGCGGCCAGGCGGTTGGTCGGCTTCGCGTCGGCCGGATCCCACTTGGCGGCCGAGACGAACTTGTAGATGTATTCGCCCCGCGCGTCGTCACCCATGTAGGCCACCACAGGCTGGCCGGCGCTCACGCGCGCAAAGGTGGCGTTCTCGTGGCCCATGCGGCCGAGTGCGGTGCGCTTGCGCAGCGCGGTGGTCTTGTCGTAGGGGTCGATTTCGACGATGTAGCCGAACGTGTTCATCTCGTTGCGGAAATCGTCCTTGGCGCTGGCGCCCACGGCGCTGTTGTTCCAGCGCGTGTAGGTGTCGGCACTGCCACCGCTTTCCCATCCGTGGCGGCTGGCTGCACCAGCCCTGCGGCCGTAGCGGTTGAGGGCTTGCACCTGCTTGTCCTTCTTGCGCGCGTCGTCGTCCTTTGCGTCACGGAAGAAATAGCCGAACCAGTTCTCTTCACCAGAAATGAAGGTGCCCCAGGGGGTGCGGCCGGTGCCGCAATTGTTGAGCGTGCCACGTGCTTGTGTGCCGTCGGGGCTGTACTTCGTCACCATGTGCTCGCTGCCTCGCGCCGGGCCGTGAATGGTGACCGGCGTCATGGTCGTCACGCGTCGGTTGAACGCTGAACCCGGCTTGGTGGCCCAGGCTTTGCCGTCGGTCTGCACCTCGACTACCGAGAGCCCGTGGATCATGAGTTCCTTGTCGATTTCCGCTGCCGGACGGGGTAGGGTGGACGTGCCGCCGTTCGCGTGAATGAAAAAGGAGCTGAGCTTCTCGTCGGTGGTGGCTTCGTGGTTCATGGCCAGCAGGCCGCGCGATGCAAAGCTGTCCGAGGGTTGGCCGGCAGCGTCAAGGCCGAACCATTCGATGCCATCGTGGTGGTCACCTGCGCGGTTACCGAAGTCGGCATCGGTGCCGTCGTTTTTGTAGGCCGACGTGGCGGCAGTGAGGGAGTCACCCAGGGCGTAGATGACGCGGGCGGTGTAGCCAGGGGGCACAGTGACTTGATCGGCCACGGTTTTTGCCACAGGCGTGAACCCGAGCGCATTGACCGGAGCCACCGGGCCCGATGTGGTGGCGCAGCCACCCAGGGCAGCCGCACCACCGAGAGCTGCGGTGCCGCGCAGCAGGCCACGACGGCTCAGCCGGGTTTGCAGCACGCTGTCGAACGCGGGGTTGTGGCTGGTGTTGGAGTCTTCGTCGTTGAAGTGGGCGTTGGGGCGGATGGTGTCGTGGGGCATGGCAAATGACCTTGGGTGAATGAATCACCACGGATCATGTGCAATCTGCGTGAAAGTCTGGTGACAGTACATCACCCGGTCTGGGCCTTCGAGTCGATCTTTTGGCGAGATTCAGTTTTCTGAAGTCGCCCCTTCGGGCGCCTTGCTGACCAGCCTGGAGAGAGCCGCGAACCCGATCGGCGGAACGGTCAGCCAGGGCAGGGTGAACAGCCGCCTGGCCAGGCCGGCGGTCATGCGCTCGATCTGCTTGCGTTCACCCGCGAGCCGTGCGGACAACAAGGGATCGTGCGTGCCAGCCGCCAGCACGCTCTTGTTGAGCACCCAGGCATAGGGCTCGATCTTCGCGCGGCGAAGATCGTCCTGCAGCGCAGCCGCCTGCGAGACGGGCGTCACTTCGGGCAAGGTGACCAGGATGATCCTGGTGTAGTTCGCATCCTGAAGCCTCATCAATGGCGTGACGATGCGGGCCGCTCCGTGCCCTTCGAACTCGCGCGTCATTTGTCGGTGGTAGGCGCCCGTGGCGTCCATCAGCAGCATGGAATGGCCCGTCGGTGCGGTGTCGAGCACCACGAAGGCGCTTCGGCCTTCGCCGACGATGCGCGAGAACGCATGGAAGACAGCCACCTCTTCTGTGCAGGGCGATTGCAGGTCCTCCAGCAGCAGGGCCTGTTCCGCTGGGTCGAGATCGGGCGAGCGGGTCGCCATTATCTTGTCGATGTAGCGCTGCGTTTCAACCTTGGGGTCGATCCGGCTCACCTTCAAACCCGGCACATCGCCGCTCAAGGTGCCCGACAGATGGGCGGCGGGATCGGTGGTGCTCAGGTGCACCGTCTTGCCGCGCTGCACCAGACCCAGTGCCAGTGCCGCAGCAACGGTGGTCTTGCCGACACCGCCCTTGCCCATCACCATCACGAGTCCGTGGTCTGCTGCGGCCAGGTCGTCTGCCAGAGCGTCCAGCCCTTGAACCTGTGTCGGGTTTTCCGCAGCGGCGATCGGATGGGGCGTGACCGGATGATGGGTGCCCGGTTTCAACAGGGCCCGCAGAGCCGGCAGGCCGACCGTGTCAAAGGGTCGAAGGGGCACGAGGTCTTGTGGCAATGCGCGCAGGGCCTCGGGCATCTCATCCAGCGCCTGCTTGCCCAGGTCTTCGATGGCACAGGCCACTGCATCGGTGCGATCGCTGGCATGGAACACGCCATTGATGGCCAGTCGCTGGTTGCCCAGTCCCAGCCCGTGGAGTTCTTCCGACGTGCGTGCGGCTTCGCCCATGGCCCCCTTGTCCGGGCGTGTCACCAGAATCACCGTGGTCCGTGCGGGATCGCTCAGGGCTTCGAGCGCTGCCTTGAACCGAAGCTCCTGCATCTTCAGTCCGGAATGCGGGCCTAAACAGGAAGCGCCTCGGTCGTTGCCTTGCAGAAACCCGGTCCAGGCTTTCGGAAGGCTGAGCAGACGCAGGGTGTGACCGGTGGGTGCCGTGTCGAAGACGATGTGGTCGTAGTGTTCTGCGCCATCGGACAGCAGGGAAGAAAACTCATCGAAGGAGGCGATTTCCGTGGTGCACGCGCCAGACAACTGCTCGCGCACGTTGGATCGCTCTTCTTCACTGCTCTCCGCGTTCATTTGTCCCAGCACCCGCTGGCGATAGGACTCTGCCGCGGTATCGGGGTCGATGTTCAGCACCGACAGGCCAGGCGCGCCGGGTACAGGCACGGGGGTGTTGCGAAGTTCGATGCCCAACATTTCGTCGAGGTTCGACGCGGCATCGGTGCTGACGAGCAACACCTTCTTGCCCCTGTCCGCCAGGCTCAGGGCCGCCGCCGTGGAGAGGGACGTCTTGCCGACGCCGCCTTTGCCTGTGAAGAAAAGATGCCGGGTGGGCTGCAGCAAAAATCCAGCTTCCATATCGATCCCTGTCTTGGGCTTGTCACAAAGCCATGAAATAATTCAACAATTATTGAAATAATGTAGCACCCGGAGCAACACCATGAAAGTGGGCATCAACGGCATGGGCCGCATCGGACGGCTGGCGCTTCGCGCCGCACTGGGCGCCGCCGAGCGGCAAGACGACGACCCGCGCGCGGGTAACCGACTGGAGGTGGTTCACCTCAACGAAATCAAGGGCGGGGCGGCGGCCACCGCGCACCTGCTGGCCTTCGACAGTGTGCAGGGCAAGTGGCGGGCAGACATCGCCGCCGAAGGCGATGACGCGATCCGCGTCGACGGGACGCGCATGTCGTTCAGCGCGCATGGCACGGCGGCCGAGATTCCCTGGGGTGACCTGGGCGTGGACGTGGTGCTGGAGTGCACCGGCAAGTTCCTCACACCAGAGACGCTTCAGGGCCACCTGGACCGGGGCGCGAGGCGCGTGATCGTGGCCGCACCGGTGAAGGTGGGCGGGGTGCTGAACATCGTGGTGGGTGTGAACCACACGCAGTACGACCCGGCGCGGGACCGCATCGTCACCGCCGCGTCGTGCACCACCAATTGCCTGGCGCCGGTGGTGCAGGTGGTGCACGAGGTCATCGGCATTCGCCACGGTCAGATCACCACGCTGCACAACCCCACCAACACCAACCTGGTGGTCGATGCGCCCCACAAGGATCTGCGCCGCGCTCGCAGTGCCCTGATGAGCCTGGCGCCCACCACCACGGGCAGCGCCACCGCCATCGCGCTCATTTACCCCGAGCTCAAGGGCAAGCTCAACGGCCACGCGGTGCGCGTGCCGGCGCTCAACGCCTCGCTCACCGATTGCGTGTTCGAGCTGAAGCGCGAGACGACGGCGGAGGAAGTGAACGGCTTGTTTGAGAAGGCCGCCAAAGGTTCACTCGCTGGCATCCTGGGTTACGAAACCCGCCCGCTGGTCAGCGTCGATTACGCGCGAGACACACGCAGCTCCATCGTGGACGCGCTCTCCACCATGGTGACCGACGGCACGCTGCTGAAGGTGTACGCCTGGTACGACAACGAGATGGGCTATGCCTGCCGCATGGTCGATCTGGCCTGTCACATGAACGACGTGGGCATCTGACATGCAGCACGCCGCGCGCAACTACGCCATCGTCACCGCCGCCTATTGGGGCTTCACGCTCACCGACGGCGCGCTGCGCATGCTGGTGCTGCTGCATTTCTACAAGCTAGGGTACTCGCCGTTCGCGCTGGCGTTCCTGTTCCTGCTGTACGAAGCGGCGGGCGTGCTGGCCAACCTCATCGGCGGGTGGCTGGCCACGCGCTACGGCATCACGCGCATGCTCACCGTGGGGCTGGTCACGCAGATTATTGGTTTTACGCTGCTCTCCCTGCTGAATCCCGCGTGGACGGCGGCCATGTCGGTGGCCTGGGTGGTGCTGGCTCAGGGCATCTGCGGTGTGGCGAAAGACCTCACCAAGACCGCCAGCAAATCGGCGATCAAGGTGACCTCGGCCCAGGCGAAGGAACAGGGTTCGGGCCAGCTGTTCAAGTGGGTGGCGTGGTTCACTGGCAGCAAGAATGCCATGAAGGGCGTGGGCTTTTTTCTCGGTGGCTTGATGCTGGAGGCGATCGGCTTCCAGGCTTCGCTGTGGTGCATGGCAGCTTTGCTGGCGCTCGTGCTGGCGGGCGTGGTGAGCTCGCTGCCGGCCATGATGGGCAAGAGCAAGGCATCGAAATCGGCGAAAGAACTCTTTGCCAAGAACGCCGGCATCAACGCGCTGGCGGCGGCCCGTGTGGTGCTGTTCGGCGCGCGGGATGTGTGGTTCGTGGTGGGCGTGCCGGTGTTCCTGTATTCACAGGGCTGGACCTTCACCATGGTCGGTGGCTTCCTCGCGGCCTGGACCATTGGCTACGGCATGGTGCAGGCGCTCGCGCCTCAGCTGGTGCGCCGCAGCGCCGATGGCCTGAGCACCGAGGTGCCGGCCGCGCGCCTGTGGTCTGCGCTGCTGGCGGTGGTGCCCATCGGCATCGCTGTGGCGGTCTACCTGCAGGTGCCGAACCTGGAGTGGGTGGTGGTGGGCGGGCTCGGCCTTTTCGGCTTCGCCTTCGCGGTCAATTCTTCCGTGCACTCTTACTTGATCCTCGCGTACGCCGGCTCCGAGAAGGCCGCGGAAGACGTGGGCTTCTACTACGCCGCCAACGCGCTGGGCCGGTTCATGGGCACGCTGCTTTCTGGCCTGCTGTACCAGTGGGGTGGCCTGCTCTACGCGCTCACCGGTTCGGCCGTGATGCTGATCACCTGCTGGCTGATCACGCTGCGCCTGCCTCTCAGGAAACAGGCGCAAGTTTCCATTTCACGGAAGGAGCTGCTCCATGAATGAAGCTGAGGTGGTTCGCGCCCTCGGGGCGCTTGCTCAGGAAACGCGTTTGCGCATTTTCCGCATGCTCGTGGTGGCCGGCCCCAAGGGCGTGCTGCCGGGCCACATGGCCGAGGAACTGGGCACCTCGCCCACCGCCATCTCGTTTCACCTCAAGGAGCTGGTGCATGCCGGTCTGGCCACCAGCGAGCGCGATGGCCGCCACCTGATATACCGCGCGCAGTTCACACAGATGAACACGCTGCTGGGCTTTCTCACCGCGCATTGCTGCGAAGGGCAGCCGTGCGAAGTCAACACGGTCGTGTGCAACGACTGCCCCTAACGTCCTCCCCACCGAAAGGTTCACATGTCGAAGTCTTCGTACAACGTGCTCTTCATCTGCACGGGCAATTCAGCGCGCAGCATCATGGCCGAAGCCATTCTCAACCAGCAGGGCGCCGGGCGCTTTCGCGCGTACAGCGCGGGCAGTCATCCTGCCGGCGAGGTGAATCCCCACGCCATCGAACTGCTGGAGCGCAACCGCTTCAAGACGGAAGGCCTTCGCAGCAAGAACTGGAGCGAGTTCGCCGCGCTTGACGCCCCGCACATGGACTTCGTGCTCACGGTGTGCGACAAGGCTGCGGGCGAGGTCTGTCCGGTCTGGCCGGGGCAGCCGATGTCTGCGCACTGGGGGGTTGAAGATCCTGCGTCGGTCAGGGGCAGCGAGGAAGTGGTGCTCCGAGCGTTTGCCGATGCCTTCATGGTATTGAACCGCCGCATCGCGCTGCTGACGGTGCTGCCCTTTGAAAAGCTGGACAAGCTCGCGCTCAACAAGGAGCTGGCCGACATCGGCCGCGTCAAGAGCTGAGACACTTCCAGTTTTTCAGGGGCATTGCGGCATGGGTTTGTTCGAGCGGTATCTGACGGTTTGGGTGACCTGTGGCATTGCCCTGGGTGTGGCATTGGGGCTGGCATTGCCCGGGCTGTTCGAGTTGGTGGCTGGCCTGGAGATCGCCCACGTGAACCTCGTGGTGGCCGTGTTCATCTGGGTCATGATTTATCCGATGATGATCCAGATCGACTGGTCGGCCATCAAGGACGTGGGCAAGAAGCCGCAGGGCCTGGCCCTCACCCTGGTGGTCAACTGGCTCATCAAGCCCTTCACCATGGCGGCACTCGGTGTGCTGTTCTTTCAGTACCTGTTCGCACCGTGGGTTGATCCGGTATCGGCCAAAGAATACATCGCCGGCATGATCCTGCTCGGCGTGGCGCCATGCACCGCCATGGTGTTCGTGTGGAGCCAGCTGGTGAAGGGCGATGCCAACTACACGCTGGTGCAGGTGTCCATCAACGACCTCATCATGGTGGTGGCGTATGCACCCATTGCCGCCTTTCTCCTCGGCCTTACGGACCTTACGGTGCCTTGGGAAACGCTGCTGCTTTCCACCGTGCTGTATGTGGTGCTGCCGCTGCTGGCCGGCATGGCGACGCGGCACTTGCTGAGCCGGAAGTCCGACCACGCCGTGACGGACTTCGTGGCCATGCTCAAGCCCTGGTCGGTCGCGGGCCTCATCGCCACCGTCGTGCTGCTGTTCGGTTTCCAGGCACGGACCATCGTGGCGCAGCCGCTGGTGATCGCGCTCATCGCCGTGCCGCTCATCTTGCAGTCGTACGGCATTTTCTTCATCACCTGGTGGGGCGCCAGGTGGCTCAAGCTGCGGCACGATGTTGCCGGGCCGGCGTGCCTCATCGGCACGTCCAACTTTTTTGAGCTGGCCGTGGCGGTGGCCATTTCTCTGTTTGGCCTGAACTCGGGCGCCGCTCTGGCCACCGTGGTGGGCGTGCTGGTGGAGGTGCCGGTGATGCTGACGCTCGTGGCGCTCGTCAATGCCTGGCGGCCAGACGACCAACCGGCGAAGGCCTGACCGCGCATGCTCCACGCCGACTTGCCCCAGGTGAACGCGGAAGCGTTCGAGGTGCCCGATGCAAAGCGGCTGCGCGCTCCCCAGGCCTCCAGTCACGCTCCCCGCATCCTGCTGCTTTATGGCTCGCTGCGTACGCGGTCCTTCAGCCGGCTGGTGGTGGAAGAATCGGTTCGTCTGTTGCAGGCCATGGGCGCCGAGACGCGGGTGTTCAATCCCAGCGGCCTGCCGCTGCCGGACGACGCACCCGAAACCCATCCCAAGGTGGTCGAGCTTCGCGGGCTCGCTGCCTGGGCCGAGGGCATGGTGTGGTGCTCACCGGAGCGCCATGGCGCCATGACCGGCATCATGAAGGCGCAGATCGACTGGATCCCGCTCTCTTTGGGCGCCGTGCGGCCCACGCAGGGCAAGACGCTGGCGTTGATGCAGGTCAGCGGTGGATCGCAGTCGTTCAATGCCGTGAACCAGATGCGCGTGCTGGGCCGCTGGATGCGCATGATCACCATCCCCAACCAGTCGTCGATTGCCAAGGCGTTCCAGGAGTTCGACGAAAACGATCGCCTCAAGCCCTCGCCCTACCACGACCGCGTGGTGGACGTGCTGGAAGAACTGGTGAAGTTCACCCTGCTCACGCGCGATGTGGCGCCGTACCTCGTGGATCGCTACAGCGAGCGCAAGGAAAGCGCCGAGCAGCTCATGCGTCGAGTGAACCAGTCGGCCATCTGACTCAAGCTGCCGCGCGCCGCAGCAGGGCCTCGCCCATGCGGATGCGGTGGCCGGCTTCCACGCCGTTGGCCAGCGCGAACCCGGGCGGGGTGAACACCAGAATGGTCGAGCCGTGCTCGAACCATCCCATTTCCTCTCCCTTGTCGTAGCGGGCGTTGCAGAGCAGCTGGTGCGGTCCCCGGTACTGCGCGTTGAGTGCCACGTCCACCGCCCGCAGCCGCATGCTGGCCACCAGAATCGCGGCCACGGGCACCAGCAGCAGCGGAGTGCCGTCGTCCAGGCGGGCATGCAGGGCTGCGCGTTCGTTCTTGCAGAAGAGTCTTTCGATGCGCTTCAACGCAATGGGGTTCACGTTCCAGGTGTCGCCGCTGTGGTACGTCAAGTGCGTCAGCGTGAGCGGGGTCGGCGCGTGGAAGCGGTGGTACATGCTGGAGGTCAGGCGCAGCGTGACGTAGCTGCCGCCACGCAGGTTGTCGATCATGGCGCGGGCGGGAGCGCCATGACCCAGCAGATCGGTCAGCGGGTAGGGGAAGCCCTTGGCCTGGAACACCTGCGCCGCTGGGTCTTCGCCAATGCGCCCACACGCACCCACGATCGCATCGCAGGGGCTCACCAGCGCATCGGGGCTCGGGTCGAGCGGGCGCGCGCCGGGTTTGAGTTCCCGCACGAAGCAGTCGTGCAGGCTGTCGAACGAAGTCTTCTTCGCTTCACTCAGGTCGATGTCGGTGAAGGTGCGCCACACCGCCATGGAAGCATCGCGCACCCAGGGGTTACGGATGCGGCTGAACCAGCCCATGAAACGCGTGAGTGCGGCGCGAGGCACCCGGTTGGTGAGCAGGAAGTTGATGTCCTCGTTCAAGGCTAGGCGCTGCAGTTGTCTTGAAATGTTCATGTGTGCGTCATGTGGTCGACCTACAAACGACACACATCCACCGCTCGGGAGCGTTTGCCGCATGTCCTACCTGTCCTACGTACTGCCATTGGGTTCGCTGGCGCTGGCGATGCCGTATCTGCGGCAGCGCCTTCAGCTTTCGCGCGCCAAGCACCGCTCGCTCGCCGGCCACTCGCGCATGGCCAAGCGTCTGGCCTCGTGGCTGCCGGGCTATGCCCTGGAAGAAAGCCGCTTCTTTGATTGCGATGGCGCACCGGCCGAAGTCGCTCATCTGCGCCGAGCCTCGTTCGACACGCTGGCAGCCGGCTACGCCCAGCGTTACGCGAAGAGCCTGGCGCTGAGCGCCGAAGCTCGAGAGGGACTGGCCGATCTGCAGTTCACCGGGAGCTACCGCGTGCCTTTCCAGTTCACTCCGCTCGTTCGTGACCGCCTCAAGGTCGGCGCCTTCGTGGCTTCTGCCGAAGGCAGCAGCGTGACCGACCTCGATGGCAACCGCTTCATCGACCTCACCGGTTCCTACGGCGTGAATGTGTTTGGCGTGGATTTCTACAAGGCCTGCATGGCCGAGGGTGCGCGCATCGGCGAAGCGCTGGGCCCGGTGCTCGGCGCCTACCACCCCTGCGTGGCCGACAACATCGAACGCCTGAAGGTCATCTCGGGACAGGAGCAGGTGTCGTTCCACATGTCGGGCACCGAAGCGGTGATGCAGGCGGTTCGCCTGGCGCGTTACCACACGCGCTGCAAGAATCTGGTGCGCTTCTGCGGCGCCTACCACGGCTGGTGGGAAGACGTGCAACCCGGCCCCGGCAACCCGATGCCGCCGCGCGAGACCTACACGCTGAGAGACATGGACCCGAAGAGCCTGCAGGTGCTGCGCACGAGGCGCGACATTGCCTGCGTGCTGGTGAACCCACTGCAGGCCTTGCACCCCAACCGCAACGCGCCCGGTGACTCCACGCTGGTGGACGGCAGCCGCAGCGCTGGCTATGACCGCGCCGCGTACACCGTGTGGCTGAAGCAGCTCCGGGAGGTCTGCACGGAGCGCTGCATCGTGCTGATCTTCGACGAGGTTTTTCTCGGCTTCCGGCTCGCGCCGGGCGGCGCGCAGGAATACTTCGGCGTACGCGCCGATCTGGTCACCTATGGCAAGACGCTCGCAGGTGGTTACCCGGTGGGTGTGGTGTGTGGCCGTGCCGACCTGATGAAACGCTTTCGCCCCGAGCGCCCGGCCGATGTGTGCTTTGCGCGCGGCACCTTCAACGCGCATCCCTACGTCATGGGGGGCATGAACGCCTTCCTGCGCCGCTTGCAGACACCGGAGATTCAGGACTTGTATGTGAACCAGGACGCGAAGTGGGACGCACGGGCGAAGCGGTTCAACGACATGATGGCCTCGCACGGCTTCCCGGTGCGCGCCGCCAACCTGCAGAGCGTGTGGATGCTCACCTACACCGAACCCGGGCGGTATCACTGGATATACCAGTACTTCCTGCGCTGGCATGGCCTGGCCCTGAGCTGGATCGGCACCGGTCGCTTGATCTTCCGCCTGGATTTGCACGACGACGAATTTGAAGAGGTGTTGCGCCGCTGCGTGGCCGCCGCGCAAGAGATGAAAGACCAGGGCTGGTGGTGGAGAGCACCGGGCACCACCCACAAGACCATCCGCCGCCAGGTGCTGCGCGAGATGTGGCAACACTGGCAGGGATGAAGCGCCGTCAGCTGCGTTGAGCGACGCCGGGGTCGATGAGCTGGCCGCGCATCAGGTACAGAGGCGCCTTGTGATAAAGCTTGATGTCGTGGAACGGGTCGGTGAGGATCTTGGTCATCCACACCAGGCCGGTTTTTACGTCGGCG
The DNA here is from genome assembly GCF_002127265.1 of Hydrogenophaga sp. IBVHS1. GTDB lineage: Bacteria > Pseudomonadota > Gammaproteobacteria > Burkholderiales > Burkholderiaceae_C > Hydrogenophaga. The sequence continues at coordinate 1,021,577 of NZ_NFUU01000001.1, forward strand.
ATGAAGAACAGGTGCACGGTGCGAAACAGCAACCCCCCCACGCCGAGCGCGAGCCACAGCGTGCCCACCTGGCGAATGAACTCCATCCACGCGGTGGGTGGCTCGAACAGACCGAACACACCAGGCACGGCCCACACCAGCAGCGGTGTGCCCGCCCACAAGGACATCAGCACCACTTTGCGTCGCAGGTTGTAGCCCACCTTGATGGCTTCCTTGTGTTCGTGCGTGGCCTGATTCACATGGTCATAGCCCTTGGGCTCGAAGAAGAAGTGGCCGGCCTGGCGGCTGGTCATGGCCACCAGCCACGCGATCAGCGCCGAGAGCACGGGGTCGGTCCAGAGCAGCGCATAGGCCACCACGAAGCTCACCGCGCTGATGAAATGCAGCGTCTGGTTGATGCGGCTGTGGTGGTAGTAGCGGTGGTCGTCCCAGCGCTGGATTTCAAGGGTCTTGAAAAACTCGTTCACGGCAGCTCCATGGGTTAAGGGGCGCGGCAGGCGCAAGACATGGTTGCGCGCCCGTGTGAAAACACGGTGACAGTCACGCGTTGTCATCGCGGTGTTGCAATTGCGCCGGAACATGCCGGCATGACCCCATTGCACTCGGACCAGATTCTGGTGGAGGAGTACCCGGCCTCCACCCCTTCGTTGCGACTGTCGGTGGTGACCGAAACCTGGCCGCCGGAGATCAACGGCGTGTCGCTCACCCTCTCGCGGCTGGTGCAAGGCTTGTGCGCGCGCAACCACCAGGTGCAGTTGATCCGTCCGCGCCAGACGCGTGTGGACCAGGCATTGAGCCACACAGGTTTTGAGGAAATGCTGATGCGCGGCATGCCGATTCCGCGCTATCCCCAGCTCAAGCTGGGCCTGCCGGGCAAGCGCGCGCTGATCCAGGCATGGACGCTCAGACGGCCCGACCTGGTGCACATCGCGACCGAAGGTCCGCTGGGCTGGTCTGCCTTGCAGGCGGCTCGCCACTTGCGCTTGCCGGTCACGTCCGACTTTCGCACCAACTTCCACGCCTACAGCCAGCACTACGGCGTGGGCTGGCTGCGCAAACCCATCGTGGCCTACCTGCGCAAGTTCCACAACCTCACGCAGCTCACCATGGTGCCCACGCAGGCCTTGCGAGCCGAGCTTGTGGAGAGCGGATTCGAGAACGTGCAGGTGGTGGCGCGAGGTGTGGACACGCAACTCTTCAACCCCTCACGCCGCAGCGAGGCCTTGCGCGCATCCTGGGGTGCTGAGGCCCACAGCCTGGTGCTGCTGGTGGTCGGGCGCCTGGCCGCCGAGAAGAACCTGGACGTGGCGCTGCGCGCCTTTGAGGCCATGCGCTCGCAGCACCCCGATGTGAAGCTGGTGGTGGTGGGCGATGGACCCTTGCGTGAGAGCCTGCGCCAGCGCTGCCCGCAAGGCATATTTGCCGGCATGCGCGGGCACGATGAACTCGCCGGCTACTACGCCTCGGCCGACATGTTCCTGTTCCCCAGCCTCACCGAAACCTTTGGCAACGTGACGGTGGAGGCGCTGGCGAGCGGACTGCCGGTGCTGGCCTTCAACACCGCCGCTGCCGCGGACTGGGTCGAGCACGACGGCAACGGATGGCTGGTTGCACCCAACGATGACGCCGCCTTCGTGGCCGTGGCCGCGCAACTCGCGGCGCAGCCCGGCCGCGTTGCGCACGCCGCCTTGCGAGCCCGCTCGCAGGTTGCCCAGCTGGACTGGCAGCAGATCGCACGGCAGGTGGAATCCCTGTTTCTGCATGCCGCAGCGAATGTGACACGTTGATGTCGATGCGGCTTGCTGGGGTACGGGCGGGGGTTTTCATCCGATTCACGGAAGCGTCATGTGCGATCGGGACACTGCGTTGGTCTTTCAACCACCCACGCAACCAACCATGTCTCACCATTCCGACGACTCCTGCAACGACTCGCCCAACGAACACTTCCAGGACGTGCTGGAACGCAGCAGCCGCACGCCGCTGAACCGCCGCAACCTGATCCGTGGCGGCATCGGCCTGGCCGCGCTGTCCAGCATTCCTTTCCTGTCGGCTTGCGGCGGCGGTGGCGATGACGCGCCCGCACCCGGCCCCGGCCCGGGCACGCCGTCCGAGACCGCACTGGGTTTCGACGCCGTCGACAAGAGCCTGCTCGACAGCGTGACGCTGCCCGCCGGCTACACCTACAGCGTGTTGCACGCCACCGGCGACCGCCTGGTGTCCAGCATTCCGGCTTACAGCAACCTGGGCACCGAGACCGACGAATGGACCATGCGCGTGGGCGATCACCACGACGGCATGGACCTGTTCTACATCGACGCGCTTGGCCGCTACACCACCACCGACACGGGCCGCGCGGTGCTGGTTGTCAACCACGAAAGTTCGGCCGACTCGCATTTCTTCCACCCCACGGGTCAGACCTCCGCCGGCGTGTCGGGCAAGAAGTTCAGCCAGTTCGGCGGCTGGGACCTGGGTGTGCGGCCGGAACTGGAAGTGCTGAAGGAAATCAACCACCATGGCGTTTCGGTGGCCGAGATCGGCAAGAACGGATCGGGCCAGTGGGTCTACAAGCTGGACTCGCTCTACAACCGCCGCGTCACCGGCCAGACGCCCATGCGCATTGCCGGCCCCGCCGCGCACCTGGCCGACATCCGCGCCTTCATGGTGACGAAGTTCGACACCACCGGCGCCACCTCGCGCGGCACCATCAACAACTGCGGCCACGGCAAGACGCCCTGGGGAACCTACCTGGCCTGCGAAGAAAACTGGGCTGCTTACTTCAACATGCCCCAGGGCTCGACCGCTATCGATGCGAAGACCAGCACCTCACGCCAGCGCTACGGCGTGGCCCGCACCGCCATTGCAGCGGGTGCCACCACCGCGGGTTCTCAGGGCTGGTTCGCCACCGCCACCGCAGCCACCGACGACCGCTTCGGCCGCTGGGACATTTCGGCACCCGGTGCCACCGCCGCGCTGGATTTCCGCAACGAGCCCAACACCTTCGGCTACAACGTCGAGATCGACCCGTTGACCAGCGGCACGCCGGCCAAGCGCGTGGCCATGGGCCGCTTCGCCCATGAAGCTGCTGTGTGCAGCATTCCGGTGGTCGGCCAGCCGCTCGCCTTCTACATGGGTTGCGATTCGCAGAACGAATACATCTACAAGTTCGTCTCCACCGCTGTGTGGAGCGCGAGCGATGTGGGCGGTGGCCTGGCCGCCGGCGACAAGTACCTGAACGAAGGCAAGCTGTACGTGGCCAAGTTCAACGCCAGCGGCACTGGCGAATGGCTTGAACTCAACATCGCCAATCCGGCCATCTCGGGCTACGCCACCTACGTCTTCGCCAATCAGGCCGACGTGCTGGTGAATGCGCGCCACGCCGCCGATGCCGTGGGCGCCACCAAGATGGACCGCCCTGAGTGGGGCGCTGTGAACCCGAAGAACGGTGAGGTTTACTTCACCATGACCAACAACGGCAGCCGCAACGTGGCCAACGCCGATGCCGCCAACCTGCGCGCCTACGCCGATGCGGACGGTCGCGCACGCACCGGCAATCCCCACGGCCACATCATCCGTTTCAAGGAACTGGCCGGCGCCTCCACGGCCCTCAGCTTCAACTGGGACATCTTCCTTTTTGGTGCGGAAGAAGATTCCGGCGCGAACATCAACCTCTCCGGTCTGAACGCGAAGAACGACTTTGCCTCACCCGATGGTTTGTGGTTCAGCCAGGCCACCGGCATCTGCTGGATTCAGACCGACGACGGTGCCTACACCGACGTGACCAACTGCATGCTGCTCGCGGCCATTCCCGGCACGGTGGGCGATGGGGGCGCGATCACGGTGAACAACAGCCTGGGTGGCAGCACCGGCACGCAGAACACCTTCCTGGGCGCAGCGCTCGGCGAAACCAAGCTGCGCCGCTTTCTGGTGGGCACTCCGGGCTGCGAAATCACTGGCATCACCGAAACCGGAGACGGCCGCACGCTGTTTGTGAATGTGCAGCACCCTGGTGAAAGCACGCCCGCCTACGGCGCCGGACCGTTCACTTTCCAGAGCCAGTGGCCTGGCAACACGGGCTATGGTGCCGCTGGCCGCCCACGCTCGGCCACCATCGTGATCACCCGCACCGATGGCGGCGTGATCGGTCTGTAGGGGCGTTGGGCCGGGGGATGGGGTCGGCTTTTCAGGGAGGTTTCCATGAAACTCAGACACCATCCGGTCCAGCCCTTCGTGGTGGCGCTGGTCTGCGCGCTGTTGCTGGCCGCGTCCGATGCGTTGGCCAGAGACACGCCGACCATGATGGGCTCCGGCGAAGTTGAACAGATGGATGCGGCGCGCGCAGCGATTCAGGCCAAGGACTGGCAGCGGGCGATCAACGAGCTCGACGCGGCGGTGAAGGTCGACCCCCGCAACGCCGACGCCCACAACCTGTTGGGATACAGCCACCGCAAAAAGGCCACGCCCGACCTCGCCAGGGCTTTCGCCCACTACAAGCTGGCTTTGGAAATTGATCCTCAGCACAAGAGCGCGCACGAGTACATCGGCGAGGCCTACCTGATGGATCGCCGACCGGCAGAAGCCCGGAAACACCTGGCCGAACTGGCGCGGCTTTGCGGGAATCAGACCTGCGAAGAGTACGTCGATCTGGCTGGGGCGATCGACGAATACAAAGCAAAGAACCCGGATTGAAACTGACGCCCCGGCCTCAGCGTGGCGCTGCGGGATGGGCCTCGGGTGGGCGCTGCTCCATGTAGCCGCGTCCATCCTTCACGCCGGTCTGGCCCACGATCTGCCAGGCCGTGCGTTGACCGATCAGGCGGGCGAGGAATTCGAGTTCTTCGTCGGTGTGGTTGAGCGCCGGCGCAGGCGTGAGGAAGCGACCGCCGCGCGGCTGTACCTCACCCCAGAACGACTGGTGGTAGCTGGAGACAGACACTGCCTTGTTGCCGTTCGACTCCATGTCCACCGTGCCGTAGCAGTTGCAGAAATAGGTGCGCCCGCCCTGGTCGGCCATGATTTCGGTGTACACCCCCGTGCCACGAATGCCGGCGGTGAGCGTGGGAGTGACGATGCTCCGGTTGCTGCCCGGGCCGAACGCACTCACCACGGCACCCGACAGCAGGCGCAGCAAGCTCGCGGTGTTCAGTGTGCTGCCGCGTTCCACGCGCAGGCGCGAGTTCTGCCGCACATGAAAGGCGGCGTTGCCGATCAGAAACACCAGCCTCGATGCGGGCCCGGTGAGGATGTCGTCGCCGGTCTGCACGATCTGCTGCGGCACCATGCGCTGACCATTCAGCATCACGTCGCCCACGAACTCCACCACGTTGCTGCGCTGCTGCGCCAGGGCCGCCGGCAGCCCACCGGCCATCACCCAGGCCGCGGCGGCCTTGAGCGTGTTGCGCCGCTGGAACCACAGGATCTCTTCTTCGCTCCGGCCTTGCAGGGTGTGCTGGGTCATGCGTTGTCTCCTGGAGTGGGATCGGTAGAGGAAGGACCACCTTCCGCCGTGAAACTGTCGCGAACACTGAAATAAATCGACGTGTGAAACATGGAGGCCATGAACAGCACCATGGGGTAGAGGATCAGGTTGAGCGCCTGCGTGCCGCCCAGCACCGTGGCCAGCAGGCTCATGAGCAGGCCCACCAGCATGAAGACGCCGACCCAGCCAAAGAAGTAAACCAGCATGGCGCCTTTGTTGGACCAGCAGGCCAGCAGGCTGAAGAACAGGCTTTTGAGTGGCGTCACGCCGTGCCAGTGCACCAGTGCCGGCGCGTGCCAGAACGCCATGAGCAGCGGAACATAAAGCACCATCGCCGCCCACAGGCCTTCGTTGGCAAACAGGTTGCGAACCATCTCGGGCGAAACCTCGCCGCCCGGCACCTCGGCGGGGGGCGGCACGTCCGTCCCGAACAGCGCGGACACGCCGAGCACCAGCATCAGCCCGGCGGCGTACAGGGCGCCGAGGATGAGCATGGAGCGGGTCTTGGACGGCCCGGCCCGAAAGCCCGCGATCAGCAGCGAGGGCATGGGAAAGCGGCCGTGCGAGGCTTCCTGACTGGCCGCCATGAGGCCGAGCGTGGCCGCTGGCACCAGCGCGAGCGAGATGGCGGTGCCCAGCACGGGCACCAGCGAGATGATGGACACCGTGGCCATGAACATGAAGAACAGGCCCGACATCGCCAGGGGCTGGCGGAAGAAAGTCTTCACGCCGAGCTTGACCCATTGCAGGCCGGTGCGGGCGGGGACGAGATTGAGTTTCATGCGGGTTGTAGGGCGTCTTCGCGCAGCAGGGCCGACAGCGCCTGCGTGTCGCGAACTCGGGCGCGCAGCACGCGTTCGAAATGGGTGGGGTCGTGAGGCTGCAGCATGGCCGCCTCGCGCGGCAGGTGCAGATCCCAGAGGCGGGAGATCCAGAACCTCAGGGAGCCCGCCCGAAGCAGCGCCGGCAGCAGGCTGCGTTCGGCGGCACTCAGGGTGCGCACCGCCTGGTAGGCCGAGAGCAGCGCCAGCGAGCGCGGCGTGTCGAGCGACCCATCGTGGTCCTCGTCGTGCAGCACGCACCAGTCATTGAGGCAGACCGCGATGTCGAACAGGAAGGTGTCGCAGCCAGCGAAGTAGAAATCGAAAAAGCCGGTGAGTTCACCGCCCTCGAACATCACGTTGTCGCGGAACAGGTCGGCGTGGATCGGACCGCGCGGCAGCGCGGCGTAGGCCGGGCTGCGGGCCACGTGGTTCTGGTACGCGAGCTCCGAGCGGATCAGGGCGGACTGTGGCGCACTCAGAAAGGGCAGCACCACGGGCACGGTCTCGTTCCACCAGGGCAGGCCGCGCAGGTTGGGCTGGGTCTTTGGGAAATCGCGCCCGGCCAGGTGCATGCGCGCCAGCATGGTGCCCACGGCCTCGCACTCCGCCACACCCGGGGCCAGGTGGCTGCGCCCCCGCAGCTTGGCCACCACCGCCGCAGGCTTGCCCTGCAGCGTGTGCAGGATCTCGCCTTGAGCATCTGCCGCCGGCGCCGGCACGGGAATGCCGCGCTCGGCCAGGAACTTCATCAGGTGCAGGTAAAACGGCAGCTGCTCGAAGCCGAGGCGTTCAAACACCGTCAGCACATGCTCCTGCGTGACGCCTTCGCGCTCGCTGGTGACAAAGTAGTTGGTGTTTTCAATGCCGCCCTGGATGCCCCGAAGCTCGGTGAGGTCGCCAAGGTCGAGCGTGTGGAGGAGGGCGGCGGCTTCGGCGAAAGCGACTTCGGTGTAAACGGCCATGTGGCTGGCGATCAGAAATTCAGCACACGCCAGCTGCTGCGCCCGGCGTTGCCGGTGCGCTTGCCGCTCGTGTCGGTCGTACCGCCCGCTTCCGGCTGGATCTGGTAGGCCGGCGCGCCGTTCTTGGGTTGCACGTCGATGCTCTGCGTCTGGCCGCCCACCCGCACTTCGTCGATGCGGGTCAGGCCGTCTTCGTGGGTGATGCGCTCGATGCGGTCGCGCGGCGAGGTGGGCTCGCGCGGCGCCTCGACGGGCGCCACCTGGGCCAGAGCGGTCAGGGTGGCGCACAGGCCGAAGGCGAGTGCGGCGAGGGGACGGCAGATGTTCGAGGTCATGCGGCATTGTAGGCAAGGCAGACCGGCTGCGCTGGCGGTGGGGCAGAGGCGGTTACCACTGGATACGCAGTCCGGGGGCGGCTGGATGCGGCGCGATCTCCGCCACAATCGCCCCATGTCCGACGCCCAGACCCCCTCCCAGAACCCCGTGCCCACGCTGCTGCTGGTCGACGGCTCCAGTTACCTCTACCGCGCGTTCTTTGCCGGCGGTGAAGCCATGAGCACCACCCTGCCCGATGGCACCGAACTGAAAACCGGCGCCATTCGCATCATGATCAACATGATGCAGAAGCTGCGCAAGGACGTGCGCGCCGACTTTGCGGCCTGCGTCTTCGACGCCAAGGGGCCTACTTTCCGGGACGCGCTCTATCCTGAATACAAGGCCAACCGTTCGCCCATGCCCGACGACCTCCGCGCCCAGATCGGGCCGATTCACGAGGTGGTGAAGCTCCTGGGCTGGAAGGTGCTGGACGTGCCAGGCGTGGAGGCAGACGACGTGATCGGCACGCTGGCCCATGTGGCGTCGCAGCAGGGAATAGATTGCATCATCTCGAGCGGCGACAAGGACCTGAGCCAGCTTGTCAACGAGCACATCACTGTGATCGACACCATGAACGACCGCCGCCGCGACATTGCCGGCGTGACGGCTGAATTCGGCGTGCCGCCCAGCCTGATGCTGGATTACCAGACGCTCGTGGGTGACCAGGTGGACAACGTGCCGGGCGTGCCCAAGGTCGGCCCCAAGACCGCGGTGAAGTGGCTGACGGAATATGGCTCGCTCGAAGCGCTGGTGGCGCGCGCGGGCGAGATCAAGGGCGCGGCTGGGGAAAATCTGCGCAACGCGCTCGAATGGCTCCCCAAAGGGCGCGAGCTGCTCACCATCAAGACCGACTGCGACCTGAAGGAGTACATCGAAGGTCTGCCCTCGCTGGAAGCCATCGCCATCGGCGGGCAGGACAGCGAAGCGCTCAAGGCGTTCGGCGAAACGTATGGCTTCAAGGGGCTGGTCAAATCGCTCTCACAGCACGATGTGCCGCCCGAGCTGATCGAGGAGCACAAGGCCCGCTCCACCAATGCTTCGCCGGGACTGTTCGACGAACCCGACCTGAGCGGCACCACGCAAGCCACCAACCTGAAGTACGACACCATCCTGGACTGGGCGCTGTTTGACGACTGGCTCGCCCGTGTGCAGACGGCCGACCTCGTGGCCATCGACACCGAGACCACTTCGCTCGACGAAATGCGCGCCGAGATCGTGGGCATCAGCTTCAGTGTGAAGCCGGGTGAAGCGGCTTACATTCCGCTGCGCCACAGCGGCCCCGATGCACCGGTGCAGCTGCCGTTCGACGAAGTGATCGCAAGGCTCAAACCCTGGCTGGAAGACGGCAGCCGCAAGAAGCTTGGCCAGCATGTGAAGTACGACCGCCATGTGTTTGCCAACCACAGCATCGAGGTTCAGGGCTACGCGCACGACACCATGCTGCAGAGCTATGTGCTGGAAGTGCACAAGCCACATGGGCTGGCCAGCCTGGCGGAGCGGCACCTGGGCCGGCAGGGCATCAACTACGAAGACCTGTGCGGCAAGGGTGCGCACCAGATTCCGTTTGCACAGGTCGATGTGGCCAAGGCGGCCGAGTACTCGTGCGAGGACAGCGACCAGACGCTGGACGTGCACCTGACGCTGTGGCCGAAGCTGGAGGCCGACGAGAAGCTGAAATTCGTCTACGAGCTGGAGATGGCCAGCAGTGAGGCGCTCTACCGCATCGAGCGCAACGGTGTTCTGATCGACGCGCCCACGCTGGCCGCGCAAAGCCATGAACTCGGCCAGCGGATCGTGGCGCTGGAGCAGGAGGCCTACGTCATCGCCGGCCAGCCGTTCAACCTCGCCAGCCCCAAGCAACTCGGCGAGATCTTCTTCGACAAGCTGGGCCTGCCCGTCGTCAAGAAGACCGCCACCGGCGCGCGCAGCACCGATGAAGAAGTGCTGGAGAAACTGGCCGAGGACTACCCGTTGCCCGCCAAGATTCTGGAGCACCGGGGACTGTCCAAGCTCAAAGGCACCTACACCGACAAACTCGCGCAGCTCGCCCTGCCGCGCACCGGCCGCGTGCACACGCACTATGCGCAGGCCGTGGCCGTCACAGGGCGTCTGTCGAGCAACGACCCCAATCTGCAGAACATCCCGATCCGCACGCCCGAGGGCCGCCGGGTACGAGAAGCCTTCGTGGCGCCCGCCGGACATGTGATCGCCAGCGCCGATTACTCACAGATCGAGCTGCGCATCATGGCGCACATCAGCGAAGACGCGGCGCTGCTGCGGGCCTTCCACGAAGGCCTTGACGTTCACCGCGCCACCGCCGCCGAGGTGTTCGGCTTGGAGCCGGCGCAGGTCAGCAGCGAACAGCGGCGCTATGCCAAAGTGATCAACTTCGGTCTGATCTACGGCATGGGCTCCTTCGGCCTGGCCAAGGCATTGGGGATCGACAACACAGCGGCCAAAAATTACATCACGCGTTACTTCGAGCGCTTCGAGGGTGTGAAGCGTTACATGGATGCGACGCGCCAGCGGGCCAAGGAAATGGGATACATCGAGACGGTGTTCGGCCGGCGTCTGGTATTGCCGGACATCAAGAACGCCAAAGGCGCGAAGCTGTCGGCGCTGGAGCGGCAGGCCATCAACGCCCCCATGCAGGGCACGGCAGCCGATCTCATCAAGCTCAGCATGGTCGCGGTGCAGAAGGCGCTGGACGAACAGCGCCGTGGCACGAAGATGATCATGCAGGTGCACGACGAGCTGGTGTTCGAGGTGCCCGAAGGAGAGGTGGAGTGGTTGAAAACCGAAATTCCGCAGCTCATGGCGGGCGTGGCGGCGCTGAAGGTGCCGTTGCTGGCCGAGGTGGGCGTGGGGCCTAACTGGGACAAGGCGCACTAGCCAGGATCTCCCCCGAAGCGCCTTCGGCGCCTCCCCCCAGGGGGCAATGCCTGCGGCCCGGCAAAGCCAGTTCCGCGGCATTTCTGGATGGCCTCCGCTCTGCACCCACATACTTTGAACTTCGTTCATCCAGGCAAATCACTTCTCTTCCACCCAACCAAAGGAGACAAAACGATGCTTGACGAACGACACGCGCAGGACCTCGATGCCCTGCTGCCCGGCCAGTCCACCGAACAGGGCGCCACCCGCCGCACCGCGCTCAAGGCCGCTCTCGGAGTGGGTTATGCGGCCGCGGCCGCTCCACTGATGGCGCAGACCGCCATAAAGACGTCGGCCGACGGTCTGACCGTGGGCGAGGTCATGATCGACGTGAACGGTTTCAAGATGCCGGCCTACCGTGCAGCGCCCGCCGGCAAGACGGGCCTGCCCGTGGTGCTGGTGCTCTCCGAAATCTTCGGCGTGCACGAATACATCGCCGACACCACCCGCCGCTTTGCCAAGGCCGGGTACCTGGCCATTGCCCCGGAGTTGTTCGTGCGCCAGGGCGATGCCCAGAGCTATGGCGAGATCGCCAAGCTGATTGCCGAGGTGGTGTCCAAGGTGCCCGATGCGCAGGTGATGGGCGATCTGGACGCCACGGTGAAATGGGCTGCGGCCAATGGAGGTGATGCGAGCAAGCTGGGCGTGACCGGCTTCTGCTGGGGTGGGCGCCACGTCTGGCTGTACGCGGCTCACAACCCGGCGGTGAAGGCCGGCGTGGCCTGGTACGGTCGCCTGGTTGGCGACCCCACGCCTCTCAGCCCGAAGCACCCGGTGGACGTGGCCGCCGGGCTGAAGGGCCCGGTGCTTGGCCTGTATGGCGCCGCCGACACCGGCATCCCCCTTGACACGGTTGATAAGATGAAAGCCGCTCTGGCAGCCGGTAATGCGGCGGCCAAAGCGTCGACCTTCGTGGTCTACCCCGACGCGCCACACGCCTTCCACGCCGACTACCGCCCGAGTTTCCGCAAGGAGCCGGCCGAGGACGGCTGGAAGAGGGCGGTGGCGTGGTTCAAGCAGCATGGCGTGGCCTGAAGTCTCGCCTGCACCATTGATCCCGGGGCCGCAGATCGCGGCCCTTTTTTGTGGCTGAATCGAGCGCGACATGATCCTTCTTGCCATCCTCATTGGCACCGTGGCCGCCGGCGTGGGCAGCGTCTGGCTGGCCGCCCTGCTGGGTTTTGCCATGATGGCCCGCTTCACGCAGCACATGCTCAGCCTCGCCGCGGGCGCGCTCATGGCCACCGCCTTCATGCACCTGCTGCCCGAAGCGTTCGAGAGCGAGGCCAGCGCGCACGAACTGTTCGCCCTGCTGCTGGCGGGCCTGGTGTTCTTCTTTCTGCTCGACAAGGCCGAACTCTGGCACCACGGGCACGAGCACCGCCAGGAAGAGCACGATCACGACGCCCACCACGGTCATCACCATCACCACCACGAAGCCCGCTCGGGCGGGTGGACGGTGCTGGCCGGAGACAGCGTGCATGCGTTCGGCGACGGCATCCTGATTGCCTCGGCCTTCATGGCCGACATGCGCCTGGGTGTGATCGCCGCACTGGCCGTGATGGCTCACGAAGTGCCCCACCACATGGGCGATCTGGTGGTGCTCCGGCAGACCTCGAGCACCACGCGGGCTGCGCTCATCAAGGTGTCGCTGGCGGGCACGGTGACCGCACTGGGTGGCCTGGTCGGTTACTTCCTGCTCACGCGGCTTGAAGACTACCTGCCGTACTTCCTGGTGGCTGCGTCCAGCAGCTTTGTCTATGTGGCGCTGGCCGACCTGATTCCGCAGCTTCAGAAGCGGGTGGGTTTGCGCGCCACGGTGGCCCAGATCGGCTGGCTGCTGGCGGGTATTGGGCTGGTCACTTTCGTCAGTGGCCTCGCCCACTCCTCACATTGAAGCGGGTGGGTCGCCAAAGGTGAAGGTGAACACGGCGCCCTCGCCGGGCTTGCCCTCGCCACGGATCGAGCCTCCGTGCCGTTCGATGATGCGGCGCACCGTGGCCAGGCCGATGCCGGTGCCCTCGAATTCGCTGGGCATGTGCAGCCGCTGGAAGGGCTTGAAGAGCTTGTCGGCATAGGCCATGTCGAAGCCCACGCCGTTGTCGCGCACAAAAAACGACCCGGGCTGATCGGGCAACCGGCCCCACTCGATCACGGTCTGATCGCGCGTGCGGGTGTACTTGAACGCGTTGGCGAAGAGGTTCTCCAGCGCAATGCGCGCCAGACGCGGGTCGCAATGGGCCTGCAGGTCGGGCTCCACCCGATACCGAATGTCGCGCTCAGGGTATTTCTGGCGCTCCTGGAGCACCACCTGGCTGGCCAGAGCGCTCAGGTCTACGGCCTGGCGCTCCAGGCGGCCCTGGCTCACGCGGGCCAGCGCCAGCAGGTCGTTGATGAGCGAGCCCATGCGGTTGGTGGAGTGCAGCACGCGGTCGAGCAACTGGCGCTCGTCCGCGCTCAGCCGCTCGCCCAGCGCTTCGTCGAGCAATCGCGTAAACCCGTCGATCGCGCGCAGGGGTGACTTGAGGTCGTGCGATACCGAGTAGGCGAAGGAATCGAGTTCGGCGTTGAGGTTCTGCAGGTCGGCCGTGCGCTCGCGCACGCGTTGCTCCAGCGTTTCCCTGAATTGCTGGATTTCCCTGTCGCGCCGCAGGCGCACCAGCTCGGCGTTGGCGCGGCTGGCGAAGATAGCGATGAGCGCCTGCGTGTCGGAGCCGATTTCCACCTCGCGCGCCCAGAGCGCGAAGATCACCCCGATGGGGCTGCCGTCGGCATCGCGCAGGGCCTTGCCCAGATAGGCCTGGCAACCGGAGGCAATCAGGCTGGTGGCCTGTGGGTACTGCTCGGCCAGTTCATGAGCGCACACCAGCATGTCCTGCTGGTGCAAAGTCTGGGCGCAGGGCGTGCCCTGGGGGTTGAAGCTGAAGTTGGATGCGGCCTGGCCGTTCTGCTGAATGGCCAGCGTGCGCACGCGCCCATCTTCGCGGCATTCGCCGATGACCACCATGTCTGCGCCCACGGTGGTTTCGAGGTGGCGCGTGAGGGCGCCGAAGAAGGCTTCGCCGGTTTCTGCGGCCACCCCTCTGGCCACGTTGAGCAGCAGGTTTTCTCGCTGCTTTTCTTCCGTGATGTTGACCGTGCACGACAGGATGCAGCGTTCACCGTCCACGTCGACCAGCTCGGCCCATAGCCGGGTGTCCACCAGATGACCGTCCTTGTGACGCATTCTGGTTTCATAGGCGTCGACGCGGCCGTCGCGCATCAGACGTTCAACAAAGGCTTCGCGGTCCTGTGGCGTCAACCAGGCGCCGATCTCCACCGTGGTCTTGCCTTTGAGGTCGGCCGGCACCAGGCCCTGGGCGCGGTCTTCGGCCCGGTTGACCTCGACGAAAGAACCATCGGAGAGCCGCGTGATGGTCATGTTCAACGGGCTGAAGTTGAAGGCCTTGGCGAAGCGCTCCTCTGAGCGCCGAAGACGCTCGAGCATCTCGTTCTGCGCGCTCGCATCGGAGATGGTGGTGATGATCAGTTTGTCTTCGGGGTCGTCGCCCATCTCGCTGGAGATCAGCGCGTCGAACACGCTGCCGTCGGCGCGCTGGCCGTGCGCCGCGTATTGTTCGGCGCGCCGCGTGGCAAACAGGAAGGTCATGAAGGCTTCGCGCTCTTCCTGGCTTGCCCACAGAAAGCTGTCCTGGCGCCCCAGCACCTGCGAGCGCTGGTAGCCGTAGCAGCGCTCGAACGCGGGGTTCACATCGAGGATCATTCCGGAGCGGGCCGATTGCGCCACCATCGGGCTGGGGTTGGTGCGAAAGATGCGGGCGAACCGTTCCAGGTTGCGGTCGCGTTCCTGCTCGGTCTTCTTGCGCCGCTCCAGCTCATCGGTCTGGCGCACAAACGAATCGCGCAGTTGCCGCCGGCTGTGGTAGACCATCACGGCCACCACCACCAGCGTGGCCGAATGCGTGATCCACACCCGCAGGCCGACCTCGAAGTAAGGCGTGGCGGTGAGCCAGCCGTTGTATTCCGCCAGCGTGAGCACGCCCAGCGCGCCGACGCTGGCCCCCACCGTGAGCACGAGCGCAGTGCGACCCAGGAAGGTGCCGGCACCGGCCACTGCCGCCACGAACAGGAAACCCACGGCGGTGCGAACCGAACCGTAGGTGATCACCGAATTGATCGCAATCGCCAGCGTGCCGAAGACGATCAGATGTGCCACGTACTGGTCGCGGCCTGTGCGGGCCAGCCACCAGGCCAGGCCCGCCACCACCATCAACGCACCGGCGTTCCAGGCTTCGTGTTGACCGGGGCTGGCCATCAGGAGATCCAGCACCAGCACCAGCAAGGCGGCCAGGGCGATCACCAGCGACAACAGGCTCAACACGCGTTTGCGCGGCCCCCCCGCCAGAACGGGCACCGCCGCCGGCTCCTGATTCTGGGAAGGGCGAGCCATGGGGGCCTGGTTCCTGCCTGCTCAGCCCTGCGCCACGGGCAGGCCCGGCGTGTTGCACCACTCGCTCCAGCTGCCCGCGTACAGCCGGCCGCGGCCCAGCCCCGCGATTTCCATGGCGAGCAGGTTGGGGATGGCGCTCACACCACTGCCGCAGTGGTGCACCACGCTGGCCGGGTCGCGCCCACCCAGCAATTGATCGAATTCGGCGCGCAACTCCGCCGCCGGCTTGAAGCGCCCATCGGCCAACACACTTTGAACGAACGGGCGGTTGAGCGCGCCCGGAATATGCCCCGCCACCGGGTCGAGCGGCTCGGTCTCGCCGCGAAAACGGGCGGCGGCGCGCGCATCGATGAGCGTGAGTCCGGGCCGGCCGAGGGCCCCTTCGATCTCGGCCGTGGTGGCCAGCTGGGCCAGGGGCGCAAGCAGCTCGAAGTGGGCTGGTGCTGGCGCCGGTGCCGGCCCAGTGGCCACATCGCCACCGGCCGCCTTCCAGGCGGGCAGGCCACCATCGAGCACCGCCACGGCTTCGTGGCCGCACCATTTCAGCATCCACCACAGACGCCCGCAGTAGTTGGCTCCCTGGCGGTCGAGCACCACCACCTGCATGTGGTTGGCCACGCCGAGCTCGCCGAGCCGACGGGCGAAGGTTTCCCGCGAGGGCAGCGGGTGGCGTCCACCGCTGGCGCGGTCGGCGCCGGTCTTGTCGCTCAGGTGGTGATCCAGATGCACATAGGTCGAGCCGGGGAGGTGTTCGGCTTCAAACTGGGCCGCGCCCGCGTCGGGCTTCATCAGCTCGAAGCTGGCGTCCAGCACGCGAAGGGGCGCGCCGCTGTCCATGAGCTGCTGGAGCTGGGCCGGGGTGATCAGGGTCGTGTACATGCGCGCATTGTGCGGTAGAGCCGCAGGTCAGTGCTCCTCGGCGGGCGCGTTGGGGACGGCGCGTGCCCGCAACACCGTGGCCGCGACGCCGCTCACCACGATGAGCGCCATGCCCAGCCAGCCGATCAGGGGAATGACTTCGCCGAACAGGACCAGGCTGTAGAGCGTGGCGAACACAATGCCGGTGTAGTGCAGGCTGGCTGCCACCATGGTGGCACCGCGTGAATAGGCACGGGTCAGGCAGAGCTGGCCGAACACCGCAAGCAAACCGGTGGGCAGCAGCCACAAGGCCGATGGCCAGCGCCATGCGCTCACACCCGCGAACAGCATGCCCAGCCCGCCGACCAGGGTGGCGCAGAGCGAGAAATAGAACACCGTTCGAGCCTCGGTTTCCCCCGCCCGAGACAGGGCAGCCACCTGAAGGTAGGCCAGCGCGGCAAACACACCCGAGATCAGCCCGACAAAAGCGCCCACCACCTGATCCGGATTCAGCGAAGGCCGCAGCAACATGGCCACGCCGGCAAAACCCGCGATCACCGTGAGAAACAGCGGCCCTTGCTGGCGCACGGGCATGTTGCGGCCCTGCATCAACAAAGCGCCGCCGAGCAGGAAGGTGGCGATCCACACGCTGCTCATGTAGTTCAGGGTCATGGCCGTGGGCAAGGGCAGGTGCGCGATCGCGTAGAACCAGGTGGTGAGCGAGATCACACCCACCACGCCGCGCCAGGCGTGCATGGCAGGCACGCGGGTGCGCAGCGAGGTGCCTTGCACATGGGCCACGGCCATCAGCACCAGCATGCCCAGCAAGCCCCGGTAGAACACGATCTCGAACGCGTTGAAGTACGCCGAGGCGTACTTGATGCACACCGCCATGCTCGCAAAGAGCAGCGAGGCCAGCACGATCCACAGAGCTTGCATGCCTAGCGACCCTTTTCGGCGAGGGTCACCGCGGAACTGGCTCCGCCAGGCCGCAGGTGACGTCCCCCTGGGGGGGTGACGCCGAAGGCGGCGCGGGGGGGTACATCCTCGCTCTGTACCACTCGTGGAAGTGCTGCATGCCGTCTTCCATCGGGCTCTGGTAGGGACCGACCTCGTTGTCGCCGCGTGCCAGCAGGGCCTTGCGGCCGGCGTCCATGCGTTCGGCGATTTCGTCGTCTTCCACGCAGGTTTCCATGTAGGCCGCACGCTGCGCTTCCACGAATTCGCGCTCGAAGGCCGCGATTTCCTCGGGGTAGTAGAACTCCACCATGTTCAGCGTCTTGTCCACGCTCACCGGGTGCAGCGTGGACACCGTCAGCACATGCGGGTACCACTCCACCATGATGTGCGGGTAGTAGGTCAGCCAGATGGCGCCGTGCTCGGGCATGGCGCCCTGGCGGTAGTTCATGAGCTGCTCGTGCCAGCGCTGGTACACCGGGCTGCCTGCCTTGCCCAGCAGGTTGGCCGCGCCCACGGTCTGCACCGAGTACTCAGGCTTGAATTCCCAGCGCAGGTCCTCACAGGTCACGAAACCGCCCAGGCCGGGGTGGAATGGCGCCACGTGGTAGTCCTCCAGATAGACCTCGATGAAGGTCTTCCAGTTGTAGTTGCACTCGTGCAGCTCCACGTGGTCCAGCACCATGCCTTCGAAGTCGAGCGCGGCGCGCGGCCCCATGTTGGCCAGGTCGGCTGCAACGTCGCGTCCGTTGTCCTCGAACAGCAGCCCGTTCCATTCACGAAGCGGGTAGTGGTTGAGGTTCAGGCAGGGGTCCTGCTCGAAGTGTGGTGCGCCCAGCAGTTGACCGGCTCGCTCACCGTGCACGCCGCTGTAGGTCCAGCGGTGCAACGGGCACACAATATTGCCCCCGGCACTGCCACTTCGGGTGTCGTTCAGGTTGCCCTTGCCTTGCAGCATCATGGCCTGGCGATGGCGGCAGACGTTGGAGACCAGCTCGACGCCTTTGGCGGTGCGCACCAGAGCACGACCGCCGCGCTCCTGCGGCAGTGTGTGGTAGTCCCCGAGGTTGGGAACCGAGAGTTGGTGCCCCACGTACCGGGGCCCGCGCTGGAAGAGACTTTCCTTTTCGCGCTGGAACAGCGCCTCGCTGAAGTAGCTGGAAACCGGAAGTTGGCTTGCGGCCTGCTGCAGTTGAAGACTTAAATCAGACATCAGGGTCCTGACCTAGAGACTCCCCCTATGAAGGGGCAGGGTAAGCGCTGTGCTCGTCAGACGAATTCGCGCGGGATGGGTGGAGTGGTGCGTCCCTCCGGGCCTGGGGGCCCGTCAGTTTGGAAAAAAAGAGGCCGGATTGTACCCCGGGGGTCAACATGGCGTGCTGTGCATAGAATGTCGATCGGCCAGCCCACGGCCCCGCGACCACCCAACCCCATGACCACACGCTCCGCCTCCAGTTTCGCCCGCACTCAGACGTCCACCGGTACCCCCGCCAGCTACGAGGCGGCACTGTCGGAACTCGAACAGCTGGTATCGCAACTCGATGCAGGGCAATTGCCGCTGGAGCAGTTGCTGACCCACTACCAGCGCGGTGCGGAGTTGCTGGCCTTCTGCCGCGCCCGCCTCGACGCGGTGGAGAACCAGATCAAGGTGCTCGAAGGCGGCGAGCTCAAACCCTGGGACGCCGCTTGAACGCCGTGCTTCAGGATACGAACGATTTCGCCGCGTGGCGCCAGGCCCGGCAGGACGAGGTTGAGCAGGCCCTGTCCAGCTGGGTGCCCGCCGATGCGCCGGCGGGTCTGGGTGAGGCCATGCGTTACGCCGTGCTCGACGGTGGCAAGCGGCTGCGGCCCCTGCTTGTGCTCGCCACCAGCGAAGCCGTGAGCGGCCTGCGTGAAGCCGCCTTGCGCGCTGCGTGCGCAGTCGAGCTGATTCACGCCTACTCACTGGTGCACGACGACATGCCCTGCATGGACAACGACGTGCTGCGCCGGGGCAAGCCCACAGTGCACGTGCGTTTTGGCGAGGCGCAGGCCTTGCTTGCGGGCGACGCCCTGCAGGCGCTGGCCTTCGAGCTGCTCGTGCCGGATGGCGGCGCTGTGCCGGCCGACATGGCGGCGCAGCTTTGTCGTCTGCTCGCGCAAGCCGCAGGCGCCACCGGCATGGCCGGCGGCCAGGCGGTGGACCTGGCCAGTGTCGGCGTGGCGCTGGATCAGACCGCGCTGGAGGCCATGCACCGACAAAAGACCGGCGCACTGCTCAAGGCCAGCGTGACCATGGGCGCGGCCACAGGTCGCGTCGCGCCCGAGGTGCTGGCCCAGCTCACCCGCTATGGCGCCGCGCTTGGCCTGGCCTTTCAGGTGGTGGACGACGTGCTCGACGTGACGGCCGATTCGGCCACGCTCGGCAAGACCGCTGGCAAGGACGCCGCCGCCGACAAACCCACATTCGTTTCCCTGATGGGCCTGGCCCAGGCGCAGGCCTACGCCGAGCGCGTGCTGGACGAGGCCCACGCCGCGCTGGACCAGAGCCGCCTGGAGCACACCGCCACCCTGCACGCACTGGCCGACTGGGTGGGCCGGCGTGCATACTGAGCCCTTGCGCAAGGCCCCCACGACATGACCCGAGCCAATTTGCCCATGAGTTCACTGCTGTCCACGATCGAATCGCCGAAGGACGTGCGCCGCCTCACGCGCGCGCAGCTCACCCCGCTGGCCGACGAGCTGCGCACCTTCCTCCTCGAAAGCGTCGCCCGAACCGGGGGCCACCTCAGTTCCAACCTTGGCACGGTGGAGCTCACGCTGGCGCTGCACTACGTGTTCGACACGCCGGAAGACCGCCTGGTCTGGGACGTCGGTCATCAGACCTACCCGCACAAGATCCTCACCGGTCGGCGCGACCGCATGGGCACCTTGCGCCAGCTCGGCGGCATCAGTGGTTTCCCGCGCCGTGACGAGAGCGAATACGACACCTTCGGCACCGCACATTCGTCCACCAGCATCTCGGCCGCGCTGGGCATGGCGCTGGCCGCCAAGATCAAGGGTGAGAAGCGCAAGGCCGTGGCCATCATCGGCGACGGTGCCATGACCGCAGGCATGGCGTTCGAGGCGCTGAACAACGCGGGCGTGGCCGAGGGTCGCCTGCTTGTGGTGCTCAATGACAACGACATGTCGATCTCGCCACCGGTGGGAGCGCTCAACCGCTACCTGGCCCAACTCATGAGCGGGCAGTTTTATGCGGCCGCGAAAAACGTGGGCAAGCAGGTGCTCAAGGGGGCGCCGCCCTTGTTCGAGCTGGCCAAGCGGCTGGAAGAGCACGCCAAAGGCATGGTGGTGCCCGCCACGCTGTTTGAGAAATTTGGTTTCAACTACATCGGCCCCATCGACGGCCACGACCTCGATTCGCTCATTCCCACGCTGGAGAACATCCGCCACCTGCTCGACACCGACAGCGGGCCGCAGTTCCTCCACGTGGTCACGAAAAAAGGGCAGGGCTACAAGCTCGCCGAGGCCGATCCTGTGGCCTACCACGGGCCGGGCACCTTCGACCCCGCCGTGGGCCTGACGAAGCCGACCACGCCCGCCAAGACCACGTTCACGCAAGTGTTCGGGAAATGGCTTTGCGACATGGCGGCGGCCGACCCGCGCCTGGTGGGCATCACGCCCGCCATGCGGGAGGGTTCGGGAATGGTCGAGTTCGAGCGCCGCTTCCCTGCGCGCTACTTCGACGTCGGCATTGCAGAGCAGCATGCAGTCACCTTTGCAGCCGGTCTGGCCTGCGAAGGCCTGAAGCCTGTGGTGGCGATCTACTCCACTTTCCTGCAGCGTGGCTACGACCAGTTCATTCACGATGTGGCATTGCAGAATTTGCCGGTGGTGTTCGCGCTCGACCGTGCTGGCCTGGTAGGGGCCGATGGCGCCACCCATGCGGGCGCTTACGACATCGCCTACCTGCGCTGCATTCCCAACATGGCGGTGGCTTGCCCAGCCGACGAGGCCGAGTGCCGACAGCTGCTCAGCACCGCGTTCGAGCAGAACCACCCGGTGGCGGTGCGCTATCCGCGCGGCGCGGGTGCCGGTGTTGCCCAGCCCGAAGGCCTTGCGGGCCTGCCCTATGGCCGGGGCGAGCTGCGGCGCAAAGGGCGTGGCGTGGCGATCCTGGCCTTCGGCACGCTGCTCCAGCCAGCGCTGGTGGCGGGCGAGAAACTGGGGGCCAGCGTGGCCAACATGCGCTGGGTGAAACCGCTCGACGTGGATTTGCTGCGCGAACTGGCACAGAGCCACGATGCGCTGGTGACGCTGGAAGAGGGCTGCGTGCAGGGTGGTGCGGGCTCCGCCGTGCTCGAAGCGTTGCAGGCCGAGGGGCTGCTGCTGCCGGTGCTGCAGCTGGGGCTGCCCGACGAATTCATCGAGCACGGAGACCCGGCCAAGCTGCTGTCTCTGCAGGGGCTGGACGCCGCGGGCATCGAGGCCTCCATTCGTGCGCGCTTTGAAGCGGTGCTGCAGGCGCCGGCGAACCTCAAGGTCGTTGGCTGACCTCTGCGCCGCGCCAGCGGCGTGAAAGCTTGCAAGACGCTGAACACCCTCCGTTCTGGGGGCTTCGTTCGAGGGAAAACCCCTGACTGTGGTGCGGGTGCAATTTCTACAATGACCTCGGACTGACAAGTCTCCAGCCCGGTTCGCCGGGTCGGGTGTATTCCCATTCAAACCACGGAGTCAAACAATATGGATCGTCGTTCAATGATCAAGCACGCCGGCATCGCCGGTGTGCTGACCGCTGGTGTCGCGCCTGCGGTGCATGCCCAGGCCACCATCCGGTGGCGACTGGCCTCCAGTTTCCCCAAGGCGCTGGACACCATCTACGGTGCGGCTGAGGTCTTCGCCAAAAAGGTGGGCGAAATGACAGGGGGCAAGTTCACGGTCTCCGTTCACCCCGGCGGCGAACTCATGCCCGCCTTCGGCGTGGTCGACGGCGTGCAGGAAGGCACGGTGGAATGTGCCCACACTGCGCCTTACTACTTCTTCGGCAAGGACGACACCTTCGCACTGGACTGCGCCATTCCATTCGGCCTCAACAGCCGCCAGATGACCGCCTGGATGTACGAAGGCAACGGCATGAAGCTGTTCCGTGAGTTCTACGAGGGTTACAACATCGTGAACTTCCCCATGGGCAACACCGGAGCCCAGATGGGCGGCTGGTACCGCAAGGAAATCAAGACGCTGGCCGACATCAAGGGCCTGAAGATGCGCATCGGCGGATTCGCCGGCAAGGTGCTCACCACCATGGGTGGTGTGCCGCAGAACATCCCGGGCGGCGAGATCTACCAGGCGCTGGAGAAAGGCACCATCGACGCCACCGAGTGGGTGGGCCCGTACGACGACCAGAAGCTGGGCTTCAACAAGGTCGCCAGGAACTACTACTACCCCGGCTGGTGGGAAGGCGGCCCGCAGCTCTCGCTGTACGTCAACAACAAGGCCTACAACGCGTTGTCCGCCGAGAACAAGGCCATTGTGGAGTGCGCCGCAGCCATCGCCCACACCACCATGCAGGCCAAGTACGACGCTCTGAACCCTGCGGCGCTCAAGCAGCTCGTAGCCGCAGGCACCAAGGTGCTGGCTTTCCCCAAGGCGGTCATGGACGCTGCGTTCAAGAACTCCATGGAGCTCTACGCAGACAACAACGCCAAGAACCCGAAGTGGAAGAAGATCTACACCGACTACTCGAACTTCCGCAAGGACCAGAACCTGTGGTTCCGCTTCACCGAAGCGCAGTTCGACCGCTACATGCAAGCGGCCAAGCTGTAATCCACGCCGACACCGTGCAAGAAGCCCCGCCCTGGCGGGGTTTTTTGCTCGGCTTGGCGCCTTGAGAAACCTGCTGCGCGGGCCTCTGCGTGTCAGCCTTCGTTCAGTTCTGGCGGGCCGCGTCCGCTAGACTATTCGGTTGCCTTCGAGACCGCCCTTCACACGGGGAATCCCATGCCGTTCCTACTGAAAATTTCCCGCCTCATTGACGCTTTCAGCGAGCTCATCGGCAAGCTGGTCATGTGGTTCATCCTGGCCACCACCCTCATCAGCGCCGGCAACGCCATCGTGCGCAAGCTGTTCGACAGCAGTTCCAATGCCCTGCTGGAAATCCAGTGGTACCTGTTTGCCGCGGTCTTCATGCTCGGCAGCGGCTACGCCTTCTTGCGCAACGCGCATGTGCGCATCGATTTCATCTCTTCCAAGTTCAGCGCGCGCGGCCGCAACTGGGTCGATGTCTTCGGCATCATCATTTTTCTGTTCCCGCTCTGCTACATGATGGCCACGCTCGGCTGGCCGCTTTTCGAGCGCGCCTGGAACACCGGCGAGATGTCCTCCAATTCGGGCGGTCTGATCCGCTGGCCGGTTTACGGCCTGATCCCCTTGGGCTTCCTCATCCTGTTCGTGCAAGGTGTCAGTGAGCTGATCAAGCGCGTGGCGTTCCTCACCGGCCACGGCCCCGACGTGCTGGCCCACGATGGTCCCACCGATGAAGAAAAGCTGGCGCAGCAACTGCTTGAAGAAGCCCAGGCGCGCCTCAAGGGAGCGCAGTGATCATGATCGAATTCATCTCTGCCAATTTCGTCCCGATGATGTTCGCGGGACTTCTGGTCTTCCTGCTGTCTGGTTTTCCCGTGGCCTTCGCGCTCGCGGCCACCGGCCTCTTCTTCGGCTTCATCGGCATGGAAGCCGGGCTATTCCCCTCGAACCTGTTCCAGGCGTTGCCCCTGCGCGTGTTCGGCATCATGCAGAACGACACGCTGCTGGCCATTCCCTTCTTCACTTTAATGGGCATCATTCTGGAGCGCAGCCGCATGGCCGAGGACCTGCTGGCCACCGTGGCTCAGGTGTTCGGCCCGGTGCGCGGCGGCCTGGCGGTGGCGGTGATTCTGGTGGGCGCGCTGCTGGCCGCCACCACGGGCGTGGTCGCGGCCGCCGTGATTTCCATGGGCCTGATTTCGCTGCCCATCATGCTGCGCTACGGCTACAACCGCACGATCGCCACCGGCACTATCACCGCCTCGGGCACGCTGGCACAGGCGATTCCGCCCTCGCTGGTGCTGATCGTGCTGGCCGACCAGCTTGGCCGCTCGGTGGGCGACATGTACGCCGGCGCGCTGGTTCCCGGCCTGATGCTGGTGGGCCTGTACCTGCTCTTCGTGGCCGGTGTCGCCATCATCAAGCCGCGCTGGGTCCCGGCGCTGCCGGTCGAGGCACGCATCTACAACGAGCCCAATGGCTCCAGTGGTCACCGTTCGCTGCTGGTGTTGCTGGCGATGTGTGCGGCGGTGAGCTACGCGTGGTCGCAGGTGCACGAGTCCATCATCAATCCTCTGATCGGGCGCGAGTTCAGCCCGGCAGCAGATGAGGTGGTGATCCTGTCGATCACCGTGGGCTCGCTGCTGGCGCTGGCGCTGGCCCTGCTCAACCGGCTTTTCCGCCTTGGGTTGCTTTCGCGCCTGGCCGAGCAGGTCACCTTCGTGCTGATCCCGCCTCTGGTCCTTATCTTCCTCGTGCTGGGCACCATCTTTCTGGGCATCGCCACGCCCACCGAAGGCGGCGCCATGGGTGCGCTGGGCGCGCTGATCATGGCCAGCGCACGACGCGCGCTCACCCTGAGCCTGCTCAGGCAGGCGCTGGAGAGCACCACCAAGCTGGCGATCTTTGTGCTGTTCATCCTGATCGGTTCCACCGTCTTCAGCTTCACCTTCAACGCGGCCGATGGGCACATCTGGGTCGAGCACCTGTTCGACAAACTGCCGGGTGGCCAGATGGGCTTCCTGCTGTTCGTGAACCTGCTGGTGTTCGTGCTGGGCATGTTCATCGACTTCTTCGAGATCGCCTTCATCGTGGTGCCGCTGCTGGCCCCTGTGGCCGCCAAGATGGACATCGACCTGATCTGGTTCGGCGTCATCCTGGCCATGAACCTGCAGACCTCTTTCCTCACGCCGCCCTTCGGCTTCGCGCTGTTCTATCTGCGCAGTGTGGCGGCGCGGAGTGACTACACCGATGTGGTGACGAAAGAGCGCATTCCGGCGGTGACCACCGCGCAAATCTACAAAGGCTCGATCGCCTTCATCATCCTGCAGCTCATCATGGTGGCGGTGGTGGTGTTCAACCCCACGCTCGTTACGGGCAGCCTCGATGCCAAGGTGAAGGTGGACGACGACGCAGTGAGCGACATGTTGCGCAACATGCCGGGACTGGAAGAAGCGGCCCCACAAGAGGAAGAAGCGCCAGCGGAAGAGGGCGCAGAAGCGCCCGAACCCGAGGCCTCTGAGCCCTCGCAAGAGCCGGAAGAAGACCCGGCCAAAGCGCTGCAGGACAGCTTGAAGAAGCCTTGATTTTCGGCCCTGAACAAACCACCACATGGCCTTTGAGGCCGGAGTGAACGCATGCAGATTGACGTGAAGGTGCTGGACCCGCGCATGGCGAACCAGCTTCCGGCTTATGCCACCACTGGCAGCGCGGGCCTGGACCTGCGGGCCTGCCTCGACGCGCCGATCACCCTGGCACCCAACGCCTGGCAGCTGGTGCCCACGGGCCTGGCCATCCACCTGGCCGACCCGGGTTATGCCGCCATGATCCTGCCTCGCTCCGGCCTGGGCCACAAACACGGCATCGTGCTGGGCAACCTGGTGGGTCTGATCGACAGCGACTACCAGGGCCAGCTCATGGTGAGCGCCTGGAACCGCAGTGATGTGGCCTTCACCATCGAACCCATGGAGCGCATCGCGCAGATGGTGATCGTGCCGGTGGTGCAGGCGCGCTTCAACGTGGTGGATGATTTCGCTGCCGCGAGCGAGCGTGGTGCTGGCGGCTACGGGTCAACCGGCCGGGGCTGAGCCCCTGCCGATTCAGTGCAGTGTTCGCGGGCCGGGCGGCGTGATGCCCGGGCCCTGCAGTTCGTCGGGCGCATCCACTTCCATGCGGAAGAAGCCTGTGCCCAGCGTACCCCGACCAATTTCGCCTTCTTCCGCCTCACGCACCGCGTGCACCTTCATCACGATGCGCAGTGCGATGCCAGCCAGCGGGTGATTGCCGTCGAGCACCACATGCTCGGGATAGATATCGCTCACGAAATACAAGCGATCTTTGGGGGCGGCCGGGTTGCATCCCTCGGGCAGGCCCTCGAACCCCATGCCCTCTTCGAGCTCGTCTGGCAACAGGTGCCGTGGTTCCAGGAACAGCAGGCGGTCGTCGTAGTCACCGAATCCATCCACGGGTTCCAGTTGCAGTTCCACCGTGTCGCCCGCCGAGTGGTTGAGCAAGGCTTCCTCGATCTTGGCCAGCAAGTCGTTGCCGCCCATCAGGAACTCCACCGGCTCCTCCAGAACGTCGAGCTCTTCGCCCAGCGTGTCCTTGAGGGTCCAGGTCAGTGCGACCACGCATTGTTGGTTGATTTTCATCCGACAATTGTCCCATGACACAAGCCCTCCGATCCAGCCCGCCCGACGTACCGAGCACCCTGCTCGGGGGGCTCTCCCCAGCGCAGTTCATGCGTCGCCACTGGCAAAAGAAGCCGTTGCTCATTCGCGCGGCGATGCCCGGTTTCCAGCCGCTGCTCTCGCGCGCACAACTTTTCGAGTTGGCAGGGCAGGACGCGGTGGAGTCGCGCCTGATCGTGCAGCAGGGGGCCGGCTGGACGCTGCGCCAGGGGCCGCTCAGTCGCAGCAAGCTGCCGCCTTTGAAGCAACCCGGCTGGACGATGCTGCTTCAAGGCGTGGACCAGCACCTGGACGCCGCTCACGAGCTCTTGCAGCAGTTCCGTTTTGTGCCCGATGCCAGGCTCGACGACCTCATGATCTCCTGGGCCAGCGATGGCGGCGGGGTGGGTCCGCATTTCGACAGCTACGACGTGTTTCTTCTGCAGGCCACGGGTCAGCGCCACTGGCGCATCGGGCGGCAAACGGACTTCTCGCTGCAGCCCGATGTGCCCCTGAAGATCCTGAGTCAATTCGACCCCGAGGAAGAACACCTGCTGGGGCCGGGCGACATGCTCTACCTGCCGCCGCGCTGGGCGCACGACGGGGTGGCAGTGGGCGGCGATTGCAGCACTTACTCCATCGGCTTTCGCGCGCCGCAGCGCGGTGGCCTGGCCGGTGAGCTGTTGCAGCGCATGGCCGACGAACTGCAGGACGAAACGCTCTACCGAGATCCTCGGCAGCCCGCCACTGCGAACCCTGCGGCCATGCCGGTGGCGTTGCGCGATTTCGCGGTCGATGCCTTGCAGCGCCTGCTGGCCGATCGTCGATCGCTGGCGTGTGCGCTGGGCGAAGTCATGACCGAACCCAAGCCACGCATCTGGTTCGACGAGGCCTCGGGCAGCTGGGCACCGGGTGCCTTGCGACTGGACCGGCGCACGCGCATGATGTACGACGAACACCACGTGTTCATCAATGGCGAGAGCTTTCGCGCGGGGGGTGCCGATGCCCGGCTCATGCGCGCCCTGGCCGACCGCCGGAGCCTGGCCGAACGCGAAGTGAAGCAAGCCAGCGAAGACGCAAAATCGTTGCTGCAGGACTGGTTTGAGGCCGGTTGGCTGCACCCGACTTTGAACCCATGAAAGGGCGCCACCGATGAACCCTGCCGAAGAATCTATCCCATCGCCCGAGCTGCCTGCGCTGCCGCAAGGCCGCCTCGAGGGACATGCCTTGTTTGTCGATCTGGTGCGTCAGGCGCTCGCCACAGCGGCGGCGGAAGGTTGGTCGCGCATTGTTCTTTGCGACGTCAATTTTGCCGACTGGCCGCTGGGCGAGCGTGATGTGGTGGCCTCGCTGCATGCGTGGTCGGCGCGCGGTCGCACCCTGCAACTGATCGCTCGCGATTTCCGAGATCTGCGCGAACGTCACCCCCGTTTCGTTCAGTGGCGCGTCACCTGGTCTCACCTGGTTGAAGCGCATGCGTGTTCTAGCGCCGCAGATGGCGATCTGCCGAGCGCCCTGTGGTCTCCCGGCTGGACGATGGAGCGGATCGATCCGTTGCGGGGCACGCTGCTGGCCAGCCACGACGCCGCACGGCGTGTGGCCTTGCGTGAGCAGCTGAACCAGTGGTGGCAAAAGGGGGCGCCGGCCTTCCCGGCGTCTACCCTCGGTCTCTGACCGCTTATTTCAGGTCGTCCGCCAGAAGTTGCGCGATGCGCTGCGCGTTGGCCGAGCCGTCGGCCTTGCCCTGGCCGTCAAGCACCGAAACCATGGTCTTGTTGTCGGTGCTGCGCACCACCACGCGGTAGCGTGCCGCACTCGCTTCGGGGGTGGAGCCACCGAAAATGCGGCTGATGAAGCCGGGCTTGGTGGTGGCCACGGGTTCGACATAGCGCACGAAGTACGTGCCCTGGCTGCGGTCGCGGTCTTCCACGGTGAAGCCGGTGCGGTCCAGCGAAAGGCCCACGCGGCGCCAGGCGCGGTCGAAGTTGTCGTCGAACTGAACCACGGGCGCGTTGTTCACCATGGTCATGCGGGCCGCGGCCTGCGCGGGTGCCGTGGCCGTCACGGCCTTGGCCTGCGCTTCGCTCACGCCGAGCTTGATCATCATCCGGCGCAGAAATTCGGTTTCCAGTTCGACGTCGGCCGGGCGCGGCTGCCAGATGGTCTGGTCTTTGTCCTTGGTGGAGTAGACCTCGATCATGCCGCGGTGGCTGATGTAAACCTCGGTACCGCCCGCGGCGTTGCGCTCCAGACGGGTGCGGAACTTGTCGCGTTCGCCAGTGGAATACAGGCTGTCGAAGATCTTGCCGATGGTCGACCGGATGATGTCCTGAGGCAACTTGGCGCGGTTCTCGGCCCAGTCCGTCTCCATGATGCCCAGCGATTCCTGGTCGATTTCAAGCAGGAATCCGTTTTCTTGCCAGAAATCGCGCACCGGGCTCCAGAGCTTGTCGGCCGGGCGGTCGACCACCAGCCAGCGCTGCGTGCCTGCGCGCTCGATGCGCACATCGCCCACGCTCACAGTGGCGGTGCCGGTACCGGCTGCGGCAGGCTGGGCGCTCTGGTACCCGCTGGCGGTCACCACCGAGCCGGGCACGTTGTAGCGCGAATCGCGGCTGAGTTGCGTCAGGTCCGGCGGCACGTCCAGCGTGCTGCCGCGCGCGGCGCCCTTGTAGTCGATCTTGTCTTCCTGGAGAACGGAGCAACCCGAAACCACCAGCGCGACCACCGCCAGCATGCCCAGGCGGGCTGGCAGATGGGAGGTGGACAGAGGCTGGCTCATCCGGTTGAGGTGGGTCGTGTTCGGGGTGCGGATGGACATGAGGGGGGCTTGGTAGGAACAGGTGGAATTCGAGGAAGGCGCGCGGCCCGATCAGGACAGCAGGCCGCTTTCTTTCAGCGCACCCTCGACCAGCGGCACGAGGTTTCGCGACATCGGTGTCATGGGCAGGCGCAAGGTTTCCCCGCAAAGGCCGAGGCGTGCCATGGCCCACTTGAGCGGGATGGGGTTGGCTTCGACGAAAAGATTCTTGTGCACCGGCAGCAGGCGCATCTGGATGTCCATCGCTCGCTTCACGTCGCCCGCGATGGCGGCGACGCACAGCTCGTGCATGAGACGGGGCGCAATGTTGGCGGTGACGCTCACATTGCCCTGGCCGCCGCACAGCATGAGTGCCACGGCGGTGGGGTCGTCGCCCGAGTAAACGGCAAACCCCTTGGGCACTTCCCGGATGAGCCACTGCGCGCGCTCGATGTTGCCGGTGGCTTCCTTGATGCCGACGATGCCAGGCACCTGGGCCAGACGCAGCACGGTGTCGTGGTGCATGTCACCCACGGTGCGGCCGGGCACGTTGTAGAGCACGGTGGGCAGATCGCCCACGGCTTCGGCAATGGCCTTGAAGTGCTGGTACTGGCCTTCCTGCGTGGGCTTGTTGTAGTAGGGCACCACCTGCAACTGGCAGTCGGCACCGACGCTGCGCGCGAAGCGGGCCAGCTCGATCGCCTCGGCGGTGGAATTGGCGCCGCACCCAGCCATGATGGGCACGCGCTTCTCGCCGTGGGTGCGCGCCTGCTCCACCGACACCCGGATGATTTCGCAGTGCTCTTCCACCGTGACGGTGGGCGATTCGCCCGTGGTGCCAACGACGCCGATGCAGTCGGTGCCTTCGGTGATGTGCCAGTCGATGAGCTTGCGCAAGGCGGCGTAGTCCACGCTGCCGTCTTCCTGCATGGGCGTGACCAGGGCGACGATGCTGCCGGTGATGGGTGTCATGTTTGGGGGTCCGGTGGAGGGCGCCGGGTTCGCCCTTTTCAGCAGGACGCGGGCCGGGCGCGCGAATCACGCATTCTACTCAGTGGCATCCAGTGGATACCTCGGGGGGGAGCCGGGGGTGGACGGGCGTTTTCGGACTGCCGCGATGCGCTGCACGAATCGCTCCGGGCGGTCGCAGAACCCATTTTCATAAGCCACCACCGTGAGTTCCTCGCAGGCGGCCAGAAGTTCACCGGTTTGAAGCAGAAAGTCGGGTCGCGAGGGCTTCCCCACGCTTTCGTTGCCGCTGGCGAAGGTCTCGTAGATCAGCACGCCGCCGTCGGCCAGGCTGGTCACGATCACCGGCAGCAGCGGGCGCCAGAGGTAGTTGGTCACCACCACGGCGTCGAAACGTTCGCCCTCGAAGGGCCACGGGCCGTTCTCGATGTCGGCCAGTTGCGCCCGCCCGATGCCCGCCACGGAGGCGATGGCCTCTGGCGAACGGTCCACACCGGTGACGGTATGACCACGCTGTGCGAACCACCGCATGTGGCGACCGTGGCCACAAGCCACGTCCAGCACGCTGCCACCGTCCGGCACCAGATGCGCCCAGCGTTGCACCCAGGCCGAAGGCGCCTCGGTGCCGTGCATCAGAAGCAGCTCCAGATCTGGTCGGCGAGGTTGACGAGAAATTCGGGTCGCTGGTAGAGCGTGAGTGTGGCCAGAAGACCCGCCGCCACGGCAGTCCAGGCCAGTGCGCGCAGCGCCAGGGGCCTCACGCCGCCGCTCCCATGGCGCGTGGTTCGCGCACGATCGGTGTCTCGCGCACCGGCAGGTTGATGAGGCCGGCAAAGATGCCCAGTGCGATGGCGAGGTACCAGACGATGTCGTAGCTGCCCGTGCGGTCGTACAGCACGCCGCCCAGCCACACGCCCATGAAGCTGCCGATCTGGTGGCTGAAGAACACAAAGCCGCTGAGCATGGACATGTGGGCCACGCCAAAAATCTGGGCCAGCACGGCGTTGGTCGGTGGCACGGTGGAAAGCCACAGCACGCCCATGACGCTGGCGAACACATACACACTGGCGGGCGAGAGCGGCACGATGAGGAACACAGCGATGACCAGCGCGCGCGCGAAGTAGATGAACGCCAGGATGTGGCGCTTGGCGAGGCGCTGGCCCAGCGCCCCGGCTGCGTAGGTGCCCACCACGTTGAACAGCCCGATCAGCGCCAGTGCGTAGCTGGCCACCTGGGGCGACAGACCGTTGTCCTTGAGGTAGCTGGGCATGTGCACGCCAATGAACACCACCTGGAAACCGCAGACGAAATAGCCCGCCATGAGCAGCTGGAAGCTGCGGTAGCGGAAGGCTTCGCGCAGCGCCTGGGCGATCGTCTGCTCGCGCTTCGGTGCCTCGCCAGCCGCAAAGCCGGGCTCGCGCAGACCCAGGGCCAGCGGGATGATGAGCAGCAGCACCACGCCCAGGAACAGCAGCGCCTGCTGCCAGCCCACGTTGCTGATCAGCCAGCCTTCCACCGGCACCATGAGGAACTGGCCGAACGAGCCCGCCGCCGCCGCGACACCCATGGCCCAGGAGCGCTTTTCCGCCGGAATCTGCCGGCCGATCACGCCGTAGATGACGGCGTAGGTGGTGCCGGCCTGTGCGGCTCCAATGAGCACACCGGTGGTGAGGGCGAACATGAGCGAACTGGTGCTCAATGCCATGCCGGCCATGCCCAGCCCATAGAGCACCGCGCCGCCAGCGAGCACGCGGAACGCGCCGAATCGGTCCGCCGCCATGCCGGCGAAGATGCCGAACAGGCCCCAGGAAAGGTTCTGGATCGCCAGCGCGAAGGAGAAGGTTTCTCGGGTCCAGCCCTGGGCCTGTGTGATGGGTTGCAGCCACAGACCGAAGCCGTGTCGCACGCCCATCGACAACGTGACGATCAATGCGCCGCAGGCCAGCACTTGCAGGGTCGACAGGCGCGGGGTGAGGGGAGTGGGAAAGGAGGCAGAAGACGACATCCGCGAACTGTAGCGAAGAAGCCGCCGACTTGCCCGACCTGCCTTTGACATCGGACGCCGGGATTGATGATCCGGACGCATGGATCGCCCGCCTGGTGTCAAAGTCTGTATCTGCATACAGTGTTTCGGGACGGTCGCGCATACAATCCGCCCCCATGGCGACCCAAACCCCCCCCGAATATTCCGAGGGCTCGATCCGAGTCCTCAAGGGCCTTGAGCCGGTCAAGCAGCGCCCGGGCATGTACACCCGGACCGACAACCCGCTCCACATCATCCAGGAAGTGCTGGACAACGCCGCCGACGAGGCCCTGGCCGGATACGGCAAGAAGATCAAGGTCACGTTGCACACCGACGGCTCGGTGAGCGTGGAAGACGACGGACGCGGCATCCCTTTTGGCCTGCACCCGGAAGAAAAGGCCCCGGTGGTGGAGCTGGTGTTCACCCGGCTGCACGCGGGGGGCAAGTTCGACAAGGGCAAGGGCGGTGCCTACAGCTTCTCTGGCGGGTTGCATGGCGTGGGTGTGAGCGTCACCAATGCGCTCTCCACGCGCCTGGAGGTGGCCAGCTATCGCGAAGGTCAGGTGGCCCGGCTGGCGTTTTCCGCCGGCGACGTGATCGAGCCTCTGGTGCTCGCGCCCAAGGGTGAGGGCGACCGCAAGCAGGGCACCACCGTGCGCGCCTGGCCCGATGCCAAGTATTTCGAGTCAGCCGTCCTGCCCATGGCCGAACTCACGCACCTGCTGCGCAGCAAGGCCGTGCTCATGCCCGGCGTCAGCGTCACGCTGGTGAACGAAAAGACCAAAGACGCGCAGACTTGGATTTACAAGGGCGGCCTGCGCGACTACCTGCAGCAGACCCTGAACGGCGACCCCGTGATCCCGCTGTTTGAGGGCGAGGGTTTTGCCGACAGCGGACACGACAGCTTTGCCGAAGGCGAGGGCGCCTCCTGGTGCGTGGCCTTTACCGAAGACGGCCAGCCGGTGCGCGAGAGCTATGTGAACCTGATTCCCACGAGTGCCGGCGGCACGCACGAGAGCGGTCTGCGCGACGGGCTGTTCCAGGCCGTCAAGGGCTTCATCGAGCTGCACGCGTTGCTGCCCAAGGGCGTGAAGCTGTTGCCCGAAGACGTGTTCGCGCGTGCCAGCTACGTGCTCTCCGCCAAGGTGCTCGATCCCCAGTTCCAGGGCCAGATCAAGGAGCGCTTGAATTCGCGGGACGCGGTGCGCCTGGTCGGCAGCTTCGTGCGCCCTGCGCTCGAACTCTGGCTCAACCAGCATGTCGATTACGGCAAGAAGCTCGCGGAACTCGCCATCAAGGCCGCGCAATTCCGGCAGAAGGCGGGCCAGAAGGTCGAGAAGCGCAAGGGCTCCGGCGTGGCCGTGCTGCCCGGCAAGCTTACCGACTGCGAGAGCAAGGACCTGGCGCACAACGAGGTGTTTCTGGTCGAAGGCGACTCGGCCGGTGGCAGCGCCAAGATGGGCCGCGACAAGGAAAGCCAGGCGGTGCTGCCGCTGCGCGGCAAGGTGCTCAACACCTGGGAGGTGGAGCGCGACCGGCTGTTCGCCAACACCGAGATCCACGACATCGCGGTCGCCATCGGCGTGGACCCGCACGGTCCCAACGACACGCCCGAACTTTCCGGCCTGCGCTACGGCAAGGTCTGCATCCTCAGCGATGCCGACGTGGACGGCTCGCACATCCAGGTGCTGTTGCTCACCTTGTTCTTCCGGCATTTCCCCAAGCTCATCGAAACCGGCCATGTGTTTGTGGCGCGCCCGCCGCTGTTCCGGGTGGACATTCCCGCGCGCGGCAAGAAGCCGGCCGCCAAGCAGTACGCGCTGGACGAAGGCGAGCTGCACGCCATCCTGGACAAATGTGGCAAGGACGGCGTGCCCAGGGACAAGTGCCAGATCAGCCGCTTCAAAGGCCTGGGCGAGATGAGCGCCGAGCAGCTGTGGGACACCACCCTCAACCCCGACACCCGACGCCTCATGCCCGTGGTGCTCGGCGCCATCGACTTTGCCGGCACCGAAGCCCTCATCACCAAGCTCATGGGCAAGGGCGAAGCCGCCTCACGCCGGGAGTTGATGGAGTTGCATGGCGACTCGGTAGAAATCGATATCTGAATCTGAAGTCATGTCCGACCTGAACACACCCGAACTGCCACTGTCCGAGCCGGACGATGGCATGAACCTCGCCAACTACGCCCAGCGCGCCTACCTCGAATACGCGCTCTCGGTCGTGAAAGGCCGTGCCCTGCCCGACGTGTGTGACGGCCAGAAGCCGGTGCAGCGGCGCATTCTCTACAGCATGGACCGCATGGGGCTGGGTTTTTCCGGTCCCAACAACAACACGGCAGCCCGGCCGGTGAAGAGTGCGCGCGTGGTGGGCGACGTGCTGGGTCGTTTTCATCCGCACGGTGACCAGGCCGCCTACGACGCGCTGGTGCGCATGGCGCAGGACTTCGCGCAGCGCTACCCGCTGATCGACGGCCAGGGCAATTTCGGCAGCCGCGATGGCGATGGCGCTGCGGCCATGCGCTACACCGAAGCCCGGCTGGCGAAGATCACCACGCTGCTGCTCGACGAGATCGACGAAGGCACGGTGGACTTTGTGCCCAACTACGATGGTTCCACCATCGAGCCCAGGCAGCTGCCGGCGCGCCTGCCGTTCAACCTGCTCAATGGCGCCTCGGGCATCGCCGTGGGGCTGGCCACCGAGATCCCCAGCCACAACCTGCGCGAAGTCGCCGATGCCTGCGTGGCTCTGATCAAGAGCCCGAAGCTCACCGATGACGAGCTCTTCGCCATCCTGCCCGGGCCCGATTACCCCGGCGGCGGTCAGATCATCAGCCCGGCCGGCGACATCGCCGATGCCTACCGCACCGGGCGCGGCAGCTTGAAGGTGCGAGCGCGCTGGAAGATTGAAGACCTCGCGCGCGGCCAGTGGCAACTGGTGGTGACCGAGCTGCCCCCTGGCGTGAGCACGCAGCGCGTGCTGGAGGAAATCGAGGAGCTCACCAACCCCAAGGTGAAGGCCGGCAAGAAGGCGTTGTCGCAGGAGCAGACGCAGCTCAAGGCCAGCATCCTGATGGTGCTCGATGGCGTGCGCGACGAGTCGAGCAAGGACGCGCCGGTGCGCCTGATGTTCGAACCCAAGAGCAGCCGCATCGAGCAGCAGGAACTCATCACCGCACTGCTGGCGCACACCAGCCTGGAAACCTCGGCGCCGATCAACCTCACCATGGTCGGACTCGATGGCCGGCCGACGCAGAAATCGCTGCGGCAGATGCTGACCGAGTGGATCGAATTCCGCCAGGTCACCATCACGCGCCGCTCGCAGCACCGTCTCACCAAGGTGCTGGACCGCATCCACATCCTTGAAGGCCGGCAGCTTGTGCTGCTCAACATCGATGAAGTGATTGCGATCATCCGGCAGAGCGATGAGCCCAAGGCCGCGCTGATCGAGCGTTTCAAGCTCAGCGACCGGCAGGCCGAAGACATTCTTGAAATCCGGCTGCGCCAGCTCGCACGGCTCGAAGCCATCAAGATCGAGCAGGAACTCAAGTCGCTGAAAGAAGAGCAGGGCAAGCTGGAAGACATTCTGGCGAATCCGGGCAGCCTCAAGCGCCTGATGGTCAAAGAGATCGAGGCCGACGCCAAGACCTTCGCCGATGCGCGCCGCACGCTGATCCAGACCGAGAAAAAGGCGGTGGCCGAGATCAAGGTGGTGGACGAGCCGGTGACGGTGGTGGTCTCCAGCAAGGGCTGGGTGCGCGCGCGCACCGGTCATGGCCACGAGGCCGGCAGCTTCGCCTTCAAGGCGGGCGACGGCCTTTACGGCACCTTCGAGTGCCGCACGGTGGACACGCTCATCACTTTCGGCAGCAATGGCCGCGTGTATTCCGTGCCTGTGGCCAGCCTGCCCGGCGCGCGAGGCGACGGCCAGCCCATCACCACGCTGATTGAACTCGAAAGCGGCACCCAGCCACTGCACTATTTCGCCGGCCCCGCCAACGCCGCCCTGCTGCTCAGCAGCACCGGTGGTTACGGTTTTCTGGCCACGGTGGACAACATGGTCTCGCGCCAGCGCGGCGGAAAAACCTTTATCAATCTGGGTGAGGGCGAGGTGCCGTGCGCGCCGTCGCATGCCGCGTTTACATCGGGAGGTCAGCCGCTGGTGCCGGCCACGCACATCTGCTGCGCGTCCACGGGCGGACGCATCCTCACCTTTGAAATCAGCGAACTCAAGATGATGGAGAAAGGCGGGCGCGGCCTGATGCTGCTCGATCTGGAACCCAAGGACACCCTGGCGGGTGCAGCCGCCTATACGCGCAGCGTGAAGATCGAAGGCATTGGCCGCGGTGGCAAGGAACGAGACGAAACGCTGGAAATTCGCAGCCTGAACAACGCTCGCGCGGCACGCGCTCGCAAGGGCAAGGCGGCCGACCTCGGCTTCAAGCCGAACCGGATCACGCGGGTGGAGTAGTGGCGCGTTCGCCCACTCTGGACGATCTGCGCCGCTACGCGATCGCGCGCAGCCTGTTCAAGCCGGTGAGCTTGCCGGCAGCGATGCGCCGGCTGGGCTTCGTGCAGGCCGATCCCATGCGCGCACCGGCCCGCGCGCAAGACCTTATCCTTTTCCAGCGCGTGAGCGACTACCGCGCCGGCGACTTGGAGCGCCGCTACGAGCGCCTGGGCATCGAGGAAGACGCGTTCGTCAACTACGGCTTCGTACAGCGCGAGATGCTGGCCTTGCTGCACCCGCGCACGCCGCGCAACCCTTGGGACGCTGCCACGATGCTACGCGCGCAGGAGGTGCTGGCCTTTGTGCAGGAGCGTGGTGTGGTGCATCCCCGTGAGGTGGGCGAAGCCTTCGTTCATCACGGCCGGGTGGCCGGATACTGGGGCGGTGAACTCAATGCCAGCACCCGCCTGCTGGAGAACATGCACCACCACGGCTGGCTGCGCGTGCGCCGCCGCGACGCGGGAACACGGGTGTACGAGGCAGTGAAACACGCCGAACAGGACGAAAGCCCAGCGGCGCGCCGGGTGCGCGCCGAGGCGCTGGTCGACGCCATCGTGGCGCTCTACGCGCCCATTCCTTCACCCAGCCTGGGCTACCTGGTGACGCTGCTGCGTTACGGCGCACCGCATCTGTCGCTGGAAACGCGTGCGGTGGTGAAGGCGGCACGCGAACGCTACGGCCACGCCGTGGTCGACGGCATCACGTGGTTCTGGCCCGCCGACGAAAACCCGGCTTCACGCCGCCACCAGCCCGGCGAGGGCGTGCGGCTGCTCGCCCCGTTCGATCCCGTGGTGTGGGACCGGCGGCGCTTTGAAATGCTCTGGAACTGGGCCTACCGCTTCGAGGCCTATGTGCCTGCGGCCAGGCGCACCATGGGCCACTACGCGCTACCGGTGCTGTGGGGCGAACAGATGGTCGGCTGGGCCAACCTGCGCAAGGAACGCGGCCGGCTCACGCACCAGTTGGGCCTTGCCACCACACGCCCGCGCGATGTGGGTTTCCGGCGAGCGCTGGATGAAGAACTGGCGCGTTTCGAGGTCTTCCTCACTCAAGAGAACTGAACATGGAAAACGGTGAATGGATCGGCCTGGTGGTTGCAGCGGTGGTGGCGGCGCTGTCGTTTGGCGTGGCGCGCTGGGCGGTGCGCCACTTCGCCAGTCGGCATGCTGCCAAAGACCAGGCCGTCGCGCAATCCACCCAGAGCCGGCAGGTGCGCCGCGCGAGCGAACGCCGCAGGAAGTAACTCGCTTACGCGAGCTCGGCAATCAGCTCGATCTCCACACAAGCGCCCATCGGCAGCTGCGCCACGCCAAACGCACTGCGCGCATGCGCACCGGCTGGGCCAAACACCTGGCCGATGAGTTCGCTGCAGCCGTTGGTGACCAGATGCTGCTCGGTGTAGGTGGCCGTCGAGTTGACCAGGCTGAGCACCTTGACGATGCGTTTGACGTCGTCCAGCGTCTTGCCGGCGGCGAGGCAGGCGGCGGAGAGCGTGCCCATGAGGTCGATGGCCACGGCGCGGGCGGCGGCCTTGCCTTCTTCGGTGGTCATCGTGAGGCCCAGCTGCCCGACCCAGGGCTTGCCGTCTTGTCTGGCAATGTGTCCGCTGAGGAAGATCAGCTTGCCTGTCTGCACAAAGGGCACGTAGGCGGCGGCGGGCACGGAGACGGGGGGCAGGGTGATGCCGAGGCTCTTGAGCTTTTCGTGAACGGACATGGTGATCTCCAGAAGAATGAGCGGGTCATTCTATCGGTGGGGTGGCTGACATACCCCTCCGCCGGACGCCGCCGAA
This sequence comes from Hydrogenophaga sp. IBVHS1, assembly GCF_002127265.1. GTDB lineage: Bacteria > Pseudomonadota > Gammaproteobacteria > Burkholderiales > Burkholderiaceae_C > Hydrogenophaga. Next base: position 1,059,952 of record NZ_NFUU01000001.1, read on the forward strand.
CTCAGGCGGGCGTGATGGAGGCGAGTTCGGCCAGTTCGTCGGGTGGCGCCACCGTGACGGCCACCGAGAGGGTGTGGCGCGCGCCGCTCTGGATGACGCCGCGCATGGGCGAGATATCGCCGAAGTCGCGCCCGGTGGCGAGCGTCACGTAGTCCTCGCCCGGGCTGCCCCAGCCGCACCGGTTGTTGGTGGGGTCGAAATCGAACCAGGCGCCTCCAGCGGCGCTGTCGTTCTCCTTCTCGTTCTCGTTGTCGTTGCCTTCGGCCGCCAGGGGCACATACACCGACACCCAGGCATGCGATGCGTCCGCGCCGATCAGCCGAGGCCGGCCCGGCGGCGGGCGCGTGAGCAGGTAGCCGCTCACGTAGCGCGCGGGCAAACCCAGGCTGCGCAGGCAGCCAATCATGATGTGCGCAAAGTCCTGGCACACGCCCTTTCGCTGCTCCAGCGCTTCGACCGCGGGCGTGTTCACCTCGGTGCTGTCAGTCTCGTAGGTCAGCTCCGTGTGGATGTGTTCCATCAAGGCGCGCGCGGCTTCCAGCGCGGGCAGTCCTGGCTTGACCACGGGCCGCGCGAAGTCTGCAAAGTGATCGTCGCGCGGCGCGTAGGGTGACGGAAACAGGAATTCGCTCGCCGGATCAAAGGGCGCGAGCGCGCGGTAACGGAAGTGCTCGCGCACGCGTTCCCAGCTCATGCCGCGCCAGGGTGGCCCCAGCGGCAGCGGCTCCGGCGCATGTGTACTCACGAGGCTGTCCGCCTCCACCGTCAGCACGGCGTGGTGCGACTGCAGCGAGAAAAAGGTGCGCTGGTTGCCGAACACGTCGGTGGTGTTGCTGCGCGCTGCCGGTTCGGGGTCGATGCGCAGTTCGTGCTGCAGCACCTGCTGCGTGGGTGTGTCCACCGGGCGCAGGTGCACCATGTGCTGCGCCAGGTCGATCGCCGCGTGGTAGCGGTAGCGCGTGCGGTGAACGATGCGCAGGAGCATGTCAGGCACCCAGGCTCTGGTTGCGCTGATCCGCGTGACTGAAGTGCAAACGCGTGAGTTCGTTCGACAGGTCCACCGCGGCGGCCTCGCATTCGTCGAGCAACGTTGCCAGGTCGCTCCAGGTTCGCAACCCGTCGGGGCTGCGCTGCCAGTTGCTGAGGTCGGGCAGTACCCAGGTGTCGGGGTTGGGCAGGTTGCGTGCCAGCACCGCATCTTGCGGGGTGGCGCTTTGGGCCAGCTTGGCCAGGCGCGAACGCAGCGTCTGCACCACCCACGCCAGCGAACGCGGGTTGTCCCGGTCCATCACGAGCAGGTCGATCAGTGCCACCATGTCGCGGCGCTGCTGGTACTGCGCGTGGAAGGTGATGGTGCTGTCGAACAGCGCCACCACCGCCTCGAAACCGGCCGAGTCGTGCACGCAGCGGTGTTCCAGACCCAGCGAGAGCGCTCGCGAGAGGGTGATGAGGCGCTCGATGTGGCGACCCATGGAAAGCATGCGCCAGCCGTCGTCGCGCACCATGCGGTCGGTTTGCGAGCCGGTGATGGCGGCCAGCAGTTCGCTGGCGTTCTGCAGCGCCGTCATGGCCTCGGCCGTGGCGTACTCGGCGTCGGTCGAGAGTGCGGCGCACTCCTGCGCGAACGCAGTCTCCACGCGCTCGATGAGGCTCCAGTGCTCTTGCGAGAGGCGCTCGCGCACCTGCGAGGCCGCCAGTTTGAGCGCACGCAGGTTGAAGCCCACGCTCAGCGCCTGCGAGTCCAGCGGGGTATCGGGCTGGGGCGACAGCGAGGCGATCAGGCTGCGTGCGAACACACGCGGCGAGAGCGAGGCGCTGGGCACGTCGGGCAGCACCAGCGAGTTTTCTTGTGCGGCGTCGGAGAGCCAGGCCATGAGCGGGCGGGAACTCGGTTCTTCTCCACCCAGATGAGACAGTGCGATCTGTGCGAGGCGAATGCTGTTTTCTGCGCGCTCGGTGTAGCGGCCCAGCCAGAACAGGTTTTCGGCAGCACGGCTGGTGACCGGCCGTTTCTGCAGGGCCATCGACAACGTGCTCGGCGCCGACTGCAGCAGGCTGGTGTGGTCAACCGCGCCGTTGGTAACCACCCAGCAGTCGGCGCTGCTGCCGCCGCGCTGCATGGCGGCAATCAGTTCGCCGCGCGGTGCCAGCCGCACCAGGCCGCCGGGCAGCACACACCACGATTTCGGCCCGTTGGCCATTGCAAACACGCGCAACATCGCCGAGCGGGGGATCAGCCGCTCGCCCGACCAGGTGGGCGTTTGCGACAGCGGCAGCCAGGACTGCACCGTGTAGTTGTCCGGGTGCCTTGCCATGCGGCCCGACCATTCGTCGAGCTGGCGCTCCCCCAGGCTCTGGCCCATCACCGTTTCCAGCTCCGAGCGCGGGTAGGTGGGCTTGATCACGCTGTCCTTGAGCAGCGGCAACACCTCGCGCAGCGCGGCGTCTTCACCGCACCACCAGGTGGCCAGCGAGGGCATGCTCAATTCTTCGCCCAGCAAGTGGCGGCTGATGGCGGGCAGAAAGCCCAGCAGCGCGCTCGATTCCAGCGGCGCCGAACCCGGCGCGTTGGCCAGCAGCAGGTTGCCCGCGCGCAGCACCTGCAGCAGGCCGGGCACGCCCAAGCGGGAGTCTGAGCGCAGTTCCAGCGGGTCGAGCCACTCATCGTCCAGCCGCTTGATGAGCGCGTGCACCGGCTCCAGGCCGCCAAGCGTTTTCAGGAACAGGCGCTGATCTCGCACCGTGAGGTCGTTGCCTTCAACCAGCGTGAGGCCGAGGTAGCGCGCGAGGTAAGCGTGTTCAAAGTAGGTTTCGTTGTAAGGGCCGGGTGTGAGCAGCGCAATGCGCGCGTTCTCGCCTTCGGGCGCCATGCGCTTGATGCCGTCCATGAGCGCGCGGTAGCTCGCGGCCAGGCGCTGCACCTTCATGCCGGCAAACGCCTTGGGGAACTGGCGCGAGATCGCGATGCGGTTCTCCAGCAAATAGCCCAGGCCCGAAGGTGCCTGGGTGCGCTGGCCCACCACCCACCACTGGCCGTCGGGTCCCTGCGCCAGATCGAAGCCCACGATGTGCAGCCAGGTGTCACCCGGCGGGCGCACGCCCTGCATCGCCCGAAGGTAGCCGGGATGCCCCTGTACGAGCGCAGCGGGAAGCAGCGCTCGTTTGAGCAGTTCGCGCTCGCCATAGAGGTCGGCCATCATCGCGTTGAGCAGGCGCGTGCGTTGCAGCACGCCGGCCTCGATGCGCGCCCAATCCTGCGGGTCGATGATCTTGGGGAACAGATCCAGCGCCCATGGGCGTTCCAGACCGCGGGCCTTGTCGGCGTAGACGTTGTAGGTGACGCCGTTGTCGCGAATCTGGCGCTGCAGGTTTTCGCTGCGGCGGTTCAGGTCGGCAAAGCCGTCGGAGCCGATGTGATCGAAAAAGCTGGCCCAGGTGGGCGCCAGCTCGGGTGAGTCCGCCGCCCCCCCGACGCGCAACTCGTCGCGGTGGCCGGCATCGGCGGGCACCGCGAGCGAGAGCGCCCAGTCGCCGGGGGCACCTGGGCGCAGCTCGTCAAAAAGGGATTCGGTCGATTCGGGATTCACTGTTCCCGAGTATGCCCGTGGCGATGCGGCAGGGCCCATCCCCCCGGGGTCGCCTTGTTGCATCCTTCACACAGCCCCGGTTCGCCCGGTTCAGGTCCGCAGATCGAGCGTGCACGGAAACTCCCGGCTGCTGAACGCGGGCTCCACCACCATGCGCCCGGGCGTGTGGCCCATCTGGAAGAAGCGCGACAGCCGGCGGCTTTCGGCCTCGTAGGCGTTGATGGGGAAGGTGTCGTAGTTGCGACCGCCCGGGTGGGCCACGTGGTACTGGCACCCGCCCAGCGAGCGCTGCAGCCAGGTGTCGACGATGTCGAAGGTGAGTGGCGCGTGCGCCGGAATCGACGGGTGCAGTGCCGATGGCGGGCTCCAGGCCTTGTAGCGAACGCCGGCCACGTATTCAGACACGGTGCCGGTGCTCATCAGAGGCAGGGCGCGGCCGTTGCAGGTGATCACGTGGCGGCTTTCGTTGAGGCCCTTCACCAGCACCTCCACGCGCTCCAGCGACGAGTCCACATAACGCACCGTGCCGCCGGGCGCGCCTTCCTCGCCCATCACGTGCCAAGGCTCCAGCGCGCTGCGAATGGTGAGTTCGATGCCGCGCGCGGCCACCTCGCCCACCAGTGGGAAACGGAACTCGAAGTGCGGCTCGAACCAGGCCATGTCGAAGTCGTAGCCGATGCCGGCCATGTCGGCGAGCACGTCTTCAAAGTCCATGCGCACAAACGTGGGCAGCAGGTAGCGGTCGTGCAGCTCGGTGCCCCATCGCGTCAGGCGGCCGTTCCACGGCTTGGCCCAGAAGCGCGCGATCATGGCGCGCAGCAACAGTTGCTGCGCGATGCTCATGCGCGCATGCGGCGGCATCTCGAAGGCGCGCAACTCCAGCAGGCCCAGGCGGCCCGTGGGGGAATCGGGCGAGTAGAGCTTGTCGATGCAGAACTCGCTGCGGTGCGTATTGCCAGTCACGTCGATGAGCACGTTGCGCAGCGTGCGGTCCACCATCCACGGTGGCATGTCTTCCCCATGGGTCGCGCGGTTTTTCTCGATCTGCGCGAGCGCAATCTCGAGTTCGTACAGCTGGTCGTTGCGCGCCTCGTCCACACGCGGCGCCTGGCTGGTCGGGCCAATAAAGAGGCCGCTGAACAGGTACGACAGCGAAGGGTGGTTGTGCCAGTACGCCAGCAGACTGCCAAGCAACTCGGGCTTGCGCAGGAAAGGCGAATCCGCCGGCGTGGCGCCGCCCAGCACGAAGTGATTGCCACCACCGGTGCCGGTGTGGCGCCCATCGGTCATGAACTTCTCGGCGCACAGGCGCGTCTGGTGCGCCGCCTCGTACAGAAACTCGGTGTGCTCCACCAGTTCGCCCCAGTTGTGCGCGGGGTGGATGTTGACCTCGATCACGCCCGGATCGGGTGTGACCTGCAGCATCTTCAGACGCGGGTCGCGCGGCGGCGGATAGCCCTCGAGCACGATGGTCATGCCCAGCTTCTCGGCGGTGGCTTCCACGGCAGCGAGCAGGTCGAGGTAGTCCTCGAGCTGCACCATGGGGGGCATGAACACGTAGAGATGGTGAATCTTGCCGCCGCCGGCTTTCTCGGCCTTGGGGCCATTGGAACGGTGCGGATCGCGCGCTTCCACACACAGGGCGGTGCGCGTGAGCCAGGCGGCCGATTCGCCGCGCTGCGGGAAGCGCGCAGACAGCGCCTGCGCCGGTGCCGAGCCAGGCCCCGGCTGGCCCGCGCGCAGGCCTTCCACGGTTTCGCCCTCGGTCTCGTAGTCCACGCTCTGCATGGAGACCGTGCCGCCCTCGGCAAAACCACCACCCACCTGGTGGGGCGATACCTGGTGCTTCACGGCCGCGCCGCGCGGCAGCGGGTCGCGCGCGGAGTGCGGGTCCTGCTCGATGTGGTACGGGTAGTCTCCTGCCGACACCCAGGGCAGCGAGTCCAGCGGCAAGCGGTAGCCCATGGGCGAGTCGCCCGGAATCAGGTACATGCGCTCGTCGCGCACGAACCACGGGCCGGTGGACCACACCGTGCCCGAAATGCGCGGGTAGCTGGCCTTGCCGTTGCTCGACAGCGCACCGCTCGGCCCCGAAGCCTGCAACGGCAGCACATAGCCCACCGTGGCATCGAGTCCCTGGGTGAACACGCGGCGCAGGCGCGCGCGTTCCAGCTCGTCGTCGAGCTTGCTGTCGAACGGGTCCACGTTCACAGGCAGGCGCCGCTCGCGCCACAGGTAGTACCAGGTGTCCTCGTAGCCCGGGGTGATGTATTGGGTGGACAACCCCAGCTTGCGCGCCAGCGCCTGCGTGAATCGACGTGCGTCGTCGGCGGTGTAGTGGGCTTCGTCGCGCTCGTCGGCCAGCAGCGCGGGGTTGTTCCAGATGGTGTCGCCATCGGCGCGCCAGAACATCGAAAGCGCCCAGCGCGGCAACTGCTCGCCCGGGTACCACTTGCCCTGGCCCATGTGAACGAAGCCGCCTGCGCCGTATTGCTCTCGCAGCCGGCCCAGCAGCTCGGTGGCGTAGCCGCGCTTGGTGGGGCCAAGGGCATCGGTGTTCCACTCGGCGGCGTCGCGGTCGGCCGTGGCCACATAGGTGGGCTCGCCGCCCATGGTCAGCCGCACATCGCTTTTTTCCAGGTCGGCGTCCACCTTGTCGCCCAGGGCCAGCACGCTCGCCCACTGCTCGTCGGTGTAGGGGCTGGTCACGCGCGGGGATTCGTAGATGCGCGTCACACCCATGTGGTGGCTGAAGGTCACCTCGCACTTGTCCATGGCGCCTTCCACTGGCGCGGCACTCGAAGGCTGCGGCGTGCAGGCCAGCGGCACATGGCCTTCGCCGGCCAGCAGGCCCGAGGTCGGGTCCAGCCCGATCCAGCCTGCGCCTGGCAGGAACACCTCGCACCAGGCGTGCAGATCGGTGAAGTCTTTCTCCGGGCCGCTCGGGCCATCGACCGATTTCACGTCGGGCTTCAGCTGGATCAGGTAGCCGGACACAAAGCGCGCCGCCAAGCCCATGTGGCGCAGGATCTGCACCAGCAGCCAGCCGCTGTCCCGGCAGGAACCGCTCTTGATCTTCAGCGTTTCCTCTGGCGCCTGCACGCCGGGCTCCATGCGGATGGTGTACGCAATGTCGCGCTGCAGCCGCTGGTTGATGTCAACCAGAAAGTCGATCGTGCGGCGCTCGCTGCGGTCCACCTCGTCCACATAGGCCTGCAGCAGCGGCGTCATGGGTGTGGTGGCGAGGTAGGGCGCCAGCTCCTGGACCTGACCCGCGTCGTACTCGAACGGGTAGTTTTCCGCCGAAGGTTCCAGGAAAAAGTCGAACGGGTTGTACACCGCCATCTCCACCACGAGGTCGATGGTGACCTTGAATTCGGTGGTGGGCTCGGGGAACACCAGGCGCGCCTGGTAGTTGGCAAAAGGGTCTTGTTGCCAGTTGATGAAGTGGTCGCCGGGCTCGATGCGCTGCGAATACGAGAGCACCTTGGTGCGGCTGTGCGGCGCGGGACGCAGACGAACCACCTGTGGCCCCAGTTTGACAAGACGGTCGTACCGATAATGCGTGATGTGGCTCAGGGCAACGTGGATGGCCATGCGAAGCTTTCGACAGGGAGAAACAAAAAACGATGGGTCCGCAGGCAGGGGGAATCCTGGCGCGGCTTGCAGGCATCCTAGCAAGTCTCGCGCCAAAGAAGAATGACAAGGCCGATAACGGCCGACGCGGCGTGTGGCGCACGGGTACTTTGCTCGGTGGGGTGTTGGGGGTGGCGCTGCAGTTGCAGCAGGCCGAGCTTCAAGCGCTCGGTGTCTATCTGGCATTGCTCGGTCTAGCGCCGCTGCTGGTGGCAGCCTGGGCGTGGCGCCCCTCGTGGCGCGGGGGCGTGGTCGTTGGTGTGCTGGCTGGCGTTCTGGCTGGCTTTGGCCTCACCGGCGCGCGCGCCGCGCACTTTGCCGCCGGTGCGCTCGATCCAGCCCTGCAGGGCCAGGACATCGCCCTGACGGGCCGCATCGATTCGCTGCCGCAGCGCAGCGCACAAGGGGAGCGCTTCGAATTTCTGGTGGATTCAGCCCGGCTGGGCGGCGAGCCAGTGCAAGTGCCGGCCCGGCTGCAGCTGAGCTGGCATGGCGGCGTGGATGCGGGCGGCGAAGGGGGCTGGTCCATCGCGGCTGGCAGCCCGGGCTTGCGCGCTGGCGAAGGCTGGGGCTTCACCGTGCGCCTGCGCAGCCCCCATGGCAACGCCAACCCGCACGGCTTCGACCGCGAACTCTGGCTTTGGGAGCGCGGTATTCAGGCCACCGGCTACGTGCGCAGCGGCCCGCGCGACCCCGCACCGCAACGGCTGAGCCGCAGCCCCTGGTATTCACTCGATGCCGCACGGCAGGCCGTGAGCGAGCGCATTGACGCCCGCCTGCCCGACGACCCGCGCAGCGCCGGCGTGATCGCTGCTCTGGTGGTGGGCGAGCAATCGGCGATCGACCGGGCCGACTGGGACCTGTTCCGCACCACCGGTGTGGCGCACCTCATGTCGATTTCGGGCCTGCATGTGACCATGTTCGCCTGGCTCGCCACGGTGCTGGTGGCACTCGCCTGGCGGCGGCTGGCGCGGTGGTGGCCGCGGGCGCTTTTCGCTGTGCCCACGCCGTGGGCTGCCGGGGTGGGCGGCGTGGCTTTCGCGGCGGCCTACGCGCTGTTCTCGGGCTGGGGCGTGCCTTCGCAGCGCACCTTGATCATGCTGGCGGTGGTGGTGGCCTTGCGCTTGCAGGTGCGCCGCTGGCCCTGGCCGGTGGTGTGGCTGCTGGCCATGGTGGCCGTGCTGGCGCTGGACCCGTGGGCCCTGCTGCAGCCGGGCTTCTGGCTCAGCTTCGTGGCGGTGGGCATCTTGTTCGCCACCGACCCGGGTGGCCTTTGGCAAGATCGGGCTCCGCTGAGCGCGCTGCGCCGTGCGGTGCGGTCTGTCGCCTCGCTGGTGCGCGAGCAAGGCATTGTTACCGTGGCGCTCGCGCCTCTTACGCTGTTGCTGTTCGGCCAGTTTTCTCTGGTGGGCCTGCTGGCCAACCTGGTGGCTATTCCGCTGGTCACCTTGTGGATCACGCCACTGGCCATGCTGGGCGTTCTGCTGCCGCCCCTGTGGGACGCGGCGGCCTGGGCCGTGCAGGCCATGGCGCTGGGGCTGGCCTGGCTGGCGCAGTGGCCATGGGCTGCCATTTTTCGACCCGTGGCGCCCTGGCCGTTCGCGGTGGCGGCCGTGGTGGGCGGCGTGCTGCTCGTGCTTCGGCTGCCGTGGACGCTGCGTCTTGCCGGGCTCATGTTTGTCTGGCCGGCCTTGCTCTACACCCCACCGCGCCCGGCACCAGGCGAATTCGAGCTGCTGGCACTGGACGTGGGGCAGGGCGGCGCGGTGCTGCTGCGCACCGCCGGCCACAGCCTGCTCTACGACACCGGCCCGCGCTACGGCCCGCAACCCGACGCCGCCGACGCCGGCGACCGGGTGGTGCTGCCGCTGCTGCGCGCGCTGGGCGAGACGCTGGATGCCGTGGTGGTGAGCCACCGCGACAGCGATCACTCAGGCGGTGCGGCCGCTGTGCGGGCAGCGCAGCCCGGCGCGCGCTGGCTTTCTTCGTTCGACGCCGATCCGTTTCGGCACTGCGTGGCCGGTCAGCGCTGGCACTGGGAGGGCGTGGACTTTGAAATGCTGCACCCGCAGCCCGCGCACTACGGGCCCGATGGCGCGCCGCGCCTGTCCAGCAACGCCATGTCGTGCGTGCTGCGCATCTCCAACGGCCGCCACAGCGCCTGGTTGGGTGGCGACATCGATGCTGCACAGGAAGTGCGCATGGCGCTTGCCCGCCCCGAGCTGCGCGCCACCGTCATGCTCGCGCCCCACCATGGCAGCCTCACGTCCAGCAGCCCCGTGCTGCTCAACACGCTCCTGCCGCGCTGGGTGATCGTGCAGTCAGGCTACCGCAACCGTTTTGGTCATCCGGCTCCGGCGGTGCTGGATCGATACCGCCAGCGTGGCATAGACTGGGTGAGTTCACCCGAGTGCGGTGCCGCCACCTGGCGCAGTGAGGAGCCGGGGGCAATGGCGTGTCAGCGGGAGGTGGCACGGCGCTACTGGAAAAAGTGATTCGGGCTTACCCTTGGCCCGGTACTTGCTATGCTCTGGTCAGGAGAAAAAGCCCATGAGCAGACCTATGTTCGACGAAATGAATGCCTCGCCCAGCGAGGTCCGGGCCCACTATCAGAACTACGCGCGCTGGCTGGCCCAGCAGCCCGAAGATGTGATGGCTTCGCGGCGCGAGGAAGCGGAAATGATCTTCCGCCGGGTCGGCATCACCTTTGCGGTGTACGGCGCCAAGGACGAAGACGGCTCCGGCACCGAGCGCCTGATTCCCTTTGACCTGATTCCCCGCGTGATCCCCGCCAACGAATGGCACAGCATGGAAGAGGGCCTGGTGCAGCGCGTGACCGCGCTCAACCGCTTCATTCACGACGTCTATCACGACCAGGAAATCATCAAGGCCGGCCTCATCCCGGCCGAGCAGATTTTCAAGAACGCGCAGTTTCGCCCCGAGATGATGGGCGTGGATGTGCCGCACCAGATCTATTCGCACATTTCCGGCATCGACATCGTGCGGGCCCCCAACGCCAAGGGCGAAGGCGAGTACTACGTGCTCGAAGACAACCTGCGCGTGCCCAGCGGCGTGAGCTACATGCTTGAAGACCGCAAGATGATGATGCGGCTCTTCCCCGAACTCTTCGGCGAGAACCGGGTGGCCCCGGTGGCGCACTACCCCGACCTGTTGCTCGAAACCCTGCGCGCCGTGAGCCCGGCCACCACCGCCGAACCCACCGTGGTTGTGCTCACGCCCGGCATGTACAACAGCGCCTACTTCGAACACGCCTTTCTGGCCCAGCAGATGGGCATTGAACTGGTGGAAGGGCAAGACCTGTTCGTGAAGGACAACTTCGTCTACATGCGAACCACGCGCGGCCCCAAGCGGGTGGACGTGATTTACCGCCGGGTGGACGACGACTTCCTCGACCCATCGGTGTTCCGGCCCACCTCCACCCTGGGTTGCGAAGGCTTGCTCAGTGTGTACCGCAGCGGCAATGTGGCGATCTGCAACGCCGTGGGCACGGGAGTTGCCGACGACAAGTCGATCTACCCTTATGTGCCGAAAATGATCGAGTTTTACCTGGGCCAGAAACCCATTCTGAACAACGTGCCCACCTTCATGGGCCGCGACCCCGAAGACCTCAAGTACATGCTCGCCAACCTGAAGGAGCTGGTGGTGAAGGAAGTGCATGGCGCGGGCGGCTACGGCATGCTCGTTGGGCCCGCGTCCACCAAGGCCGAGATCGAGGAGTTCCGCAAGGCGGTGGTGGCCAACCCCAGTGGCTACATTGCGCAGCCCACGCTGTCGCTTTCCACCTGCCCCACCTATGTGCAAAGTGGCGTGGCTCCTCGCCACATCGACCTGCGGCCCTTCGTGCTCTCGGGCAAGGAAGTGCAGATGGTGCCTGGTGGCCTCACGCGCGTGGCCCTCAAGGCCGGTTCACTGGTCGTCAACTCGTCACAGGGCGGTGGTACCAAGGACACTTGGGTCCTCGAGGATTGAACAAGGGAGACAAAAAAATGCTTTCGCGCACCGCCGACCACCTTTTCTGGATGTCCCGCTACACCGAGCGGGCGGAGAACACCGCCCGCATGCTGGATGTGAACTACCAGACCTCGCTGCTGCCGCAGTCTGCCGCCGTGGCGCAAGTGGGCTGGGAAGGGCTGCTGGTCATCAGCGAACTCCTGCCCACCTACACCAAGAAATACGGCAAGGAAATCACGCCGCGCAATGTGCTCGACTTCATGGTGCGCGACGAGGCCAACCCGTCGAGCATTGCCGCCTGCCTGAAAGCCGCGCGTGAAAACGCACGCGCCGTGCGCGGCGCGCTCACCACCGAATTCTGGGAAACCCAGAACCAGACCTGGCTGGAACTCGGCCGCATGCTCAAAGCCAAGAATTTCGAGCGCGACCCTAGCGAATTCTTCGAGTGGGTCAAGTTCCGCTCGCACCTTTCACGCGGGGTGGCCATTGGCACCATGCTGCAGGACGAAGCTTTTCACTTCTACCGCATGGGCACCTTCCTGGAACGCGCCGACAACACCGCGCGTCTGCTCGACGTGAAGTTCCACGCTGTTCACAGCGATTTCTTCGGCGCGGCGAGCGAGCTGGATCAGGAGTACGACTTCTACCACTGGAGTGCGATTCTGCGCAGCGTGAGCGGCTTCGAGGTTTACCGCAAGGTGTACCGGGACGTGATCACGCCCGAGCGCGTGGCCGAGCTGCTGATTCTTCGTGCCGACATGCCGCGCAGCCTGGCGGCCAGCCTGAACGAAGTGGTGAACAACCTTGCCGTGGTGTCCAACGAGCACAGCAGCGAAACGCTGCGCCGCGCCGGCAAGCTCAAGGCCGATCTGCAGTACGCCCGCATCGACGAGATTCTGTCCACCGGCCTGCATGCGTACCTTACGCAGTTTCTGGACCGCGTGAACGAACTCGGCGGCCGCATCAGCCAGGACTTTTTGGTTCCTTCACACTGAGCGTGTGCACCATCTGCTCAAACAGTGCGTCTACCGCCGGTAGATGGCGCGACGCCTGGCTTCGGTAGACCGCCACCTCCATCGTTGACAACGGCGGCAGCCCCTGCCGCTCGCCCAGTATGGGCAGGTGTGGCGGCACGCTGCAGCGCGTGAGCACGGCCACCGCCAGGCCGCTCTCCACCGCCGCCAGCTGGCCGGCCAGGCTGGAGCTGTTGTAGACCATGCGGTAGGCGCGCCGCTGTGCGGTGAGCGCAGCGATGGTGGAGCGCCGGGCCTGGCTCGCCTGTTCGTAAACCGCCAGCGGCAGCGGGTCGCGCCGCCAGGCTTCAAATGCCGCCGCGCCCACCCACACCAGGGGCTCATGAAACAGCAGCCTCCCGCGTGAAGGCTTGTCGCGCGAAACAAGCGCCAGGTCGATCTCGCCACGCTGCACCTTGGGGATGAGCGCGGTGGACTGCTCGCAATGCAGTTCGATCTCTACTCCTGCGTGGCGGCTGGCGTAGCTGCGCAGCACCGGCGTGAGGTAAGTGGCCGCGTAGTCGTCGGGCACACCCAGTCGCACGCGGCCGGAAAGTTCAGGGCCGTGCAAGGCTTCCAGCGTTTCGTTGTGCAGCGAGAGCAGGCGGCGCGCGTAGCCGAGCAGCTCGGCCCCCACTGGCGTCACCTCCAGGTGGCGCGGCCCGCGCAGCAGCACCGCCCGGCCCACGGCGTCGTCCAGCTTCTTGATCTGCATGCTCACCGCCGATTGAGAGCGGTGCAGCAAGGGCGCTGCCGCCGAGAGCGAACCGCAGTCGACCACGGTGACGAAGGCGCGCAGCCAGTCGAGTTGCAGATCTGCATGGTTCATGGTGGGATCCAGTATTCGATTGTCGAATGCATGGGATTCTATTTATCCGCTGTACAGAAACACCCCACCACCCGACCATCGGTGAATGAACCCCAGCAGCACCATCTCCCTCAACAGCATTGAAGCCGCCAGCGCGCGCGAACGCAGCGGCATGTGGCTCATGGTGGCCGGTGGCCTGATGCTCGGCACGCTGGGTGTGTTTCTGGAGGAGGCAGGGCAAAGCCCGATCACAGCGGTGTGGTTCCGCTGCGCTTTCGGCTTGCTCGCGCTCACGGCGTGGTTCGCCGCCACACGCCGCTGGGGAGAGTTGCGCCTGGTGGGCGCTGCACGTTTGGCCGCCGTGAGTGCGGGCGTGCTGGCGGTGGTGAACTGGCTGCTGTTCTTCGAGGCCATCGAGCGCACGTCCATCAGCGTGGCCACGGTGGTGGTGCATGTGCAGCCATTTCTGGTGATGGCCTTTGGCGCCTGGTGGTGGAAAGAGCGCATCACCCGCGCGCAGGCGGTTGCCGCGCTGGCTTCACTCATTGGCCTGGCGCTGGCCTCTGGCTGGGTGGACGGTGCGCTCACCGGCGTGGGCTGGTCCAGCAGCTACCTGTGGGGTGTGGCGCTGGCCTTGCTGAACTCGGTGGGCTACGCCGCCCTCACCTTGATCGCCAACCGCGCGCGCGGCGTAAGCCCACTGGCGCTGGCCTGGTGGCAGTGCGCCGTGGGCGCTGTGGTGTTGCTGTGGTGGCCGTTCATGCAAGGCTGGCCACCGGCTGGCCCGGCGTGGGCGTGGCTGGCGGGGCTGGGCGTGATTCACACCGGGCTGGCGTATGTGGTGCTGTATGCCGGTGTGGCCCGCCTCACGGCTGGGCGCGTGGCGGTGCTGCAGTTTGTGTACCCCGCTTCGGCGGTGGCGGTGGACTGGCTGGTGTACGACCGCGCGCTCAGCCCCAGCCAGCTGCTGGGCGTGCTTGTGATGCTGGTGGCCCTGGTGGTGGTGGGCATGCAGCGCGCCCGCCAGGCGTAGCGGGTGGGGCTGAAAGTGTCACGCAAAAGGTGGTATCTTTGCGTGACACATTTCAGAGGCCGCAGGCACCCACCCCATGAGCACGGAAGACATCGACCACCCCGATCGAAGAAGGCAAAGCTGGCGTGAAGGCCTGGCGGTGGGCGCGGGGCTTGGTGTGGCCGCCTTTGCGCTGGCCGTGAGTTTTGGTGTGGCCGCCGTGGCTCAGGGCTGGCCGGCCTGGCTGGTGGTGCTCATGTCGGCCATTGTGTTTGGTGGCGGGGCACAGTTCGCCATCGTGCTGGCGATCGGCGGCGGGGGCGGTGTGCTCGCCGCCATCACCGCAGCCACGCTGATCAACCTGCGTTTTGTGCCCATGGCCATCTCGGCCGCGCGTGCCTTTAGAGGCGGGGCGTGGCGCCGTTCGCTGGAGGCGCAATCGGTGGTGGACAGCTCGTGGGCGCTGGCCCGCCGGCCCGATGGCACGATCGACCGCGAGAAGATGATTGCCGCCACGCTCATGCAGTGGCCGGCGTGGATCGCGGGCACGGCCTTGGGCGCCTTCCTGGCCCCGCCGCCTGAACTGGTGCGCACCCTGGGCATTGACGCCGCCTTTCCCGCCTTCTTCCTCATTTTCGTGCTCGACATCTGGCGCACCGACCCGCACCAGCGTCCCACCATCGTGCTGGCCTTGGTCATTGCCGGTGTGATGTGCTGGTTTGTTCCGCCCAGTAGCGCCTTGTTGTGTGCCGGTCTGGCGGCGCTCCTGGCGTTGCGCTTCAAGAGGAGGGCGCCATGAGCACCATGTTGATCGCCGTGGTGGGCTTCGCCTTGCTCAACTACGCGCTGAAGGCGGCCGGCCCGCTCGCCATGCACAAGCGCACGCTGCCACCCAGCGTAGGCGCCATCATCGACGCGCTGCCGCCGGCTTTGCTGGCCGGCATGCTGGTGGGCGCCGTGGCCGGGCCGCAATGGAGCCTGCTGGACCCCACCCTCCTGGGTGGTCTTGTGGCCGCCGTGCTGGCATGGGCCGCGCGCGCCGGGCCACTGGCCGGCATGCTGGCTTGCGTGATCACCACGGCGCTGTTGCGGGCCTGGCTGTGAAAGGCGCGCAACGCACCGGCCGCGAGGTGGTGGCGTTGCCGCTGCCCCTGCTGGTGAATCTGGTCAACGCGTGGGGCAGCGCGCCACGCAAGGCATGCGGCAAAAGCGCGCAGGCGTATTCCACGCTCTCCGCGTGGCGCGCCACCAGCCCGCTTGCCTGGCGCCAGTTCCCGCGACTGAGCGCCACCCAGCTGGTGGAGGTGGCCGATCTTGTTTACCCCGTGTTTGCCGCAGGCTCCGGGCGCGAATGTGCGCAGAGCCTGAGCCGCCTGGCCGAACAGGCGGGCCTCACGCCCACCATGGCTTCTGAGGGCTGGCGCGTGCGCGAAGCATGGCGCTGTGCCCACGCTGGCCAGGAGCTGCTGGCCGCCGCCGCGCTGGCGCTGCTGGAGCACCTGCGTGCGTCGCCCGACGCCAGCCGCCTCGGCACCTGCCATGGTCAGGCGTGTGCCGACGTGTTTGTAGACCAATCGCCCGCCGGGCTTCGGCAGTTCTGCTCGCTCACCTGCCAGACGCGGCAGCGCACCCGCGCCTACCGTGCCGGCAAGCGCGAAACCGAGGCCAGATCGACCCTGGGCGCCTGAGGCAGAAATCACGCTCAGCGCCCTGGTGTTGTGCCAAACCGGATCAAAAGTCACACACCCGTGTCAACTGCACGGGGCAATCCGCCATAGAAGGCTATGCTGCCCGGAGGCTCGATCAAGGGATACGGGCCTCATGCCATTACGGAGACTTCATGGCCAGCGATCTGGATACCGTCAGGGTGCTGCGGGCCCTGTTCAACGACATGCCGCGAGCGCCGCAGGGCCTGTCGCCCGAGGAAACCCTGGCCTGGGTTCAAAAGTCCATCGACCAGTTCGATGGCGGCGACATGGCCTACATGCTCGAACACATCACCCGCAGCTCCATGCTCGACATCGTGCTGCGCCTGCGGGAAGACGGCTACCTGAAAGACGACATCGCCTTCGCTGAAATCGTCGAACAGCTCGCCACCCCCGAAGGCCGCAAAAACTTCATGGACCGCTGCATCACGGCCCAGAAAAGTGCGGACGCCACATCGCGCCTGATCCACCGCGCCAAACGCGCATGGAGCGATCCGCCACCGCTGTTCAGCTCAGATCCCGCCTTGCTGCAACGCTTCGTGCGGGGCGAACTCACCGGCCCCGGCCCGCTGTACGCCGAATACAAAGCGCGCGAAGACGTGAATGAAATCGGCGTGCTCGCGGAAGCCCCCGACGGCATTCATGAATTCAGCTGGGGCTTCGTGGTGGAAGACCAGGGCGCCTGGCATTTCTACGTCAGCGACGTCTGGCGCAAAGGCACCGTGGGCTGCTTCGAGCGCTTCTACTGCGCCTGGCAACAAGCCACCCGGAGCCACCCCGTGGACAATCAGGGCAACGCCTTGCCCGCTGTGCCGCTCGGCCTGTACATGGAAGACGGCATCGGCAGCTTCAGCAGCCTCACGCTGCAAAGCTGCATCGACTCTCCCGATCCGGCCGTCCGCCAATGGATCGGCGAAGTCTTCATCGACCGCATGCTGCCGCTGATGGCAGCGCGGGCGGTGGATGAGCACTACGACTTTCCGGTGGGCTTGCAGGCGCATTGAGATTGGGCGTCGAGGCGTGATTAGCGCGCCGGTGGACATTGCCGTAGCGACTTGCTTTGGATGGATAGGGCAGAGGGGCTGCTAAGCAGCGAGAGCTGCCCGTCATGAGCCGCGTTCCTACTCACGCTCAAGGGTACCAAACAGTCGCTCGGTAGAGGCCCGACCCGGGGTGCGACCGTCTGCTGTCCGAGGTACAGCGGCCGGACGACTTCCGCACGTCGGGTCGCGCCGTGCCAGTGACCGCTTTCCTACAGTTTGACCTGGCGGTGCCGACCCGAACCGGCTATCTGCTCCTCACATTCATGCTCGTTCAAGCGGTCGTTCACGCTCACGCTAGACCCGTCTGTACGAGGCATCAAAGACGCTCAACACGTTTGGGTTGTAGAAGTCCTTCTTGGGGCTCTTCGGGTTCCCCGGATCGAGGTACCGTGCTTTGGCGTATCGCTCATCCGTCAACAGTGGCTTACGCAGAGCGTGGAATCGGCCGTCCTGTTTGAAGTCGCTATACCGAGCAGCCATCCGCTTGCACAGCTCCCGGTAGTCCCATGGGTACTGCGCTCTCACGTCCTCCTCAGTCAAGGTGACCTTCACCGCGTCGGGGTCCTTGGTGACTTGCACCTTGGGGGCGGCGGAAAGCGTCGACTTCTCCAACTTCAACTGCAAGCGCACAGCGACCGCGAACGGCGACTCGGCATTGCCGGGCACCTTCGCCAGACTTTCAAGGTGCCGGATCAGCCGGCTCTCGTCTGCCGAAACGACGACGCTTTCAGCAGTCGAAGCTGGAGCGATGAAGGACAACGGAAGGATCACATGCAGTGACCGAGACAGGTCTCGAGCGAACCACTGCTTCGTCAGAACGACGAAGTTCTGAACCGCGGCGGCTGACAGCTCCTGCGCCTGCCGCGCAAGCAGCGCGTTCGCAGTAACGAAGTGGACTGAGTTGTCTCGAATCTCGGTGAGGGCCTCGAGGTTGTTCTTCACCTCGACATGAAGCTTCGCCGGTGACTTTTCGAGTTCGACAATGCAGGCACCGAGAGAGATCGTCTGCGCGTTTCCGGCACGGTTGAGCTTCAGGAACAGCTTCTTGCTCGGCCTGCCCGACTTCGTCGGCCGCGCTTGATAGACACGTCTGGCCTTCAGGTCATTCCCCTCATCCTTGACCACTTTGGCCTTGAGCAGGAGTTCCCAGCCGTTCAGCGCCAAGATGGCGAAGGTCTCCGCTCGGTACGCGAACGCCGGCTTGTTGTAGACCTCCACCGCCGCCGTGATGGCAGCGACCGCCTTGTCGACAAGCCTCTGATGCAGTGGGGGGCGCACTTGGCTCTCTCTTTCCCTGCCTACTTTGCGTCGATTCTGCGCCGTAACGCGCCCAACATCTCGGGATCGCGGTCTGGGGCATCTTGGGCATCGTCCTTCGGCGTGAGGGTTTGGCGCAGTGCGAGGTAGGCGACAGCGCACGTTGCGGAGGACCGGCCTCGACGCTCCGATAATGAGCGCCGATGCAACGAATCCACCAAGTCCTGCTGCGTTTCTTCCTCCCCCGGCTTCTGGCACGAGCTTGCCCGGCCACAGTTCACCGCTCCAGCGACGAGGGCATGAAGATCAACTGCTTCAACGTCGTGATGCCCGAAACGGGCGCGCGTCCACGTACGGTGCTGGTAGGCATCACGGCCCCCACCGTCCAAGGGCTCGAGTTCGACGGCCATAGTCATAGGCGCCCTGTCACCGTCCAACTGGACGCGATTGACGCCGCCGCGCTCCAGGTGACGCACTACTACGGGCTCGATGAAGTTCGATACGAAGGCGTTGTCCATCTCGTACTCGGGCAAGGAACCAAGTGGCCGTATCTTTGGCTCCACGCGCTGCGCGTGCAGCGTTGGGTTCTACAGAAGTTGTTCAATGCCCGTCAGATGATGCTCGGCGACCGCCTGACCATACTGAAGGACGTTGCTGAGCTCACCTCGCGGGGCGTTGACAGAATTGGCGCCCTCGAGGTGATGAGCCATCGATATGGCGACCGTTGGGCAGGCCACCCCAACTGGCAGGCGTTCCAGGAACGCCTGGACAGGCAACTGCAGCTGCTCGCCGAGGCTGGCGACCTGTCGACATCGGACAACTACAGCTTTCGCCTGACTGGTCAGGGCGTACGGACCCTAGATGAGCGGCGAGACGCCTCTCGGAAGCACGGCGCTAACTGGTGGATGCAATTCGCGGGGTGGGTCGTCGCCGCAGCCGCTTTGGTGTTCGCCGCAGCGCAGGCGAACTTTCTGAAGCTGCCCACTGTGCTCGACCTGCAGAAGGAGAAGGCGAACGGTGGTAAGGCGGCGAGTGCGGCGAGCACCGCTGCGCCTCAACCGTCCGTGGCACGCCCTGCGGTGGTGCCGCCCAGTACCACCTCCTCGGCATCTTCGTTCGCGACGATCCCCGCACCAGCCGCATCAGCGTCTCGACTTCAGCCTGCATTGTCTGCTGCGTCTCGCTGACGTGAGCATCACTACCCCCTGGCGTCTCCATCCAGCGCGCTCGGGCTAAGCTGGGTGCCCTAGAGCTGTCCTTCGCGAATGACTCTTCTTGGCCGACAGTGCTCGGCCGCCCCAGCATCCGAAAGCTGACCTTCGCCGCAGCGATCCGAGAGGTTCCTCACCCTGCGCCCCGCGGCCCGGCACGCCCGAGAGCGCAACCTAAGCGGCCCTCAACTTTGTGGAGACCGTCATGGGAACCACTCATCGGGAGCCGTGGAACAAGGGCAAGATCGTCGGACAGAAGGCGCCCTTCAAGGTCAAGGACATATGGGCGCTTCGCGTCAGGCTGCAGATGCAGGGTCGTGCGCGGGAGCTGGCGCTCTTCAACCTTGGCATCGACAGCAAGCTTCGGGGCTGCGACCTTATCGGCCTGAGGGTCCGCGACGTCTGCCACGGCGATCAAGTGGCGGCGCGTGCACTGGTCATGCAGCACAAGACCGAGCGTCCTGTTCAGTTCGAGATCACGCCGGCTACCAGAGAGGCGGTGCAGGCCTGGATCAAGCGTGCAGGGCTGAAGCCGGAAGACTACCTGTTCCCCAGCCGCATCCACGGCTCGCCGCACCTGGGCACCCGTCAGTACGCTCGCATTCTTGGGCGTTGGGTGGAGGAGCTCGGGCTGGACCCAGCCGAGTACGGCACCCACTCGATGCGGCGGACGAAGGCGACGCTGATCTATCGGCGCACCAAGAACCTTCGAGCGGTGCAGCTGCTGCTCGGGCACTCCAAGCTCGAGTCGACCGTCAAGTACCTCGGCATCGAGGTCGATGACGCGCTCGAAATTTCTGAGCAGACGGAAATCTGAGTCAGCCCTTGAACCGGAGCGGCCGCACCTGTCGCCGTGACGGGGCGTCCGCCCTGAATGCCAGCTTTGTGGCGGGCGGCCGATCGAGAGGTCTTGGCCATCTGCAGACGTTCAGTACCGGCAGCATTCCGGCACTTCATCGACCTGCACCACGCGGCGCCGATCATGCACGTGCGCGCAACTCCCTCACGCCGCGGCCCAGCTTGCGACGCAACAAGGCCCGAAGGGTCACACCGTCGGAGTAGCCAATCTGTGCGGCGATTTGGTCGACGCTCTGGCTGCCGGTTCGCAGCAGATGCACCGCACGCTCGACGCGCAGATCCTGGAAGTACGAGAGGGGTGTCTTGCCCAACACGCTTTGCACGCGCCGCGCCAAGGTGCGTTCACTGGCGCCCGCTGCGACGGCCGCATCGGCGAGAGAGAACCCGTGCGCGAGTTGCTGCCTGGCCCAGCCTTCAAAGCGCTCGACCACCGGGTCGGCATGGGCTAGGTGATCGGGGATCACGAACTCAGCTTGCGAGCCGCGGGCCTCTACCAGCAGGTATCGCGCCGCCAGAGCCGCCAGCGCCGGGCTACGGCTGCGCACGACGCTCAATGCCAGGTCGAGATGAGCCAAGGCGGCGCCGGCCGTGGTGAAGCCGGCCGAACTCACAAGCATGCGGGACTCGTCGAGCGCCACGTGCGGATAGCGCTGCCGAAACATTGGCGCCAGCCACCACGAAGTTGTGGCGCGCTGGCCATCTAGCAGCGCGCTCTCCGCCAGCAAGAAGGTGCCGGTGCAGGCGGCGCCAGTGGCCGCGCCGGCGCTTGACCATTGCTGCAACGCGACGACTGCGTCGGCCACGTCCGCATGCGCGAGACGCGCGGCGAGCGCGTCTGGCATCTTGGCGCCGAGCGCGGGCACCAGAACAACGTCAGGGTTCTGCACGCGGTGCACTGGCACGACCGGTACCGTCAGACCGTGCGCGGTGCGCACGCGACGCCGAACGCCGACTACCGTGACGTCGACGGGCGGCGGCGCCTGTGCGAGCGAGCCCGCCAGTTCATTGGCCGTGCTCAGTGTGTCCATGAGTGCAGCAAGACCCAGGTCGAACACGCCATCGAGAACAAGAAGGTGTAGATTCATGGCAGAAATGATATCAATGTTGGCATTCCTGCCACTCGCGGAAACTGCCGCCGCGCCCGAGACTTAGGACGCGCCAACGCTGTCACCCGTTCAACCAGAGGATCACTCCATGACCAAGTTCGCCCTGTTCGTCCGCCTCGAAGCCAAGCCTGGCCAGGAAGCCGCCGTTGCCGACTTTCTGCGAGGCGCGTTGCCGCTCGCCAACGCCGAGTCGGGCACCACCGCCTGGTTCGCATTGAAGTTCGGCCCATCGACGTTCGGCGTCTTTGACGCTTTTGCGGACGAGGCCGGCCGCGAGGCTCACCTGCACGGCCCGATTGCCGCCGCGTTGATGGCGAACGCAGGCGCCTTGCTCAGTACACCGCCGAACATCGAGAGGATCGATCTGCTGGCGGCGAAATTGCCTGGCTGACGAGCTGACCACGGCGGCAAATGTGAAGCTCCGTATGGCTTGAGTGATCGGGATGAAGAGGTCCTGTCCTCGTGGGCCGCTCCTTCAAACCGATCCCAATTGAACCGCTCTTGCCGGCGGTGGCCGCGTCGAAGTAGTCCCGGCCACAAACCGCCCGTGGGAGCGGGCGGCTAGCCCGCACGGTCTCAACCCGCGCGCTGCGCCTTTATCGCCCTGACTACCGTCTACCCGTGTGTGCCCTCCACGGGGCGGCCGGCGTACCGGTCCGACCGCTTCGTGACGCCGGATTCAGGGCCGTGGATGTCGGTTCAGGGTCGTCGGCCGCCCTCCCCGCTTGGTCAAAGCTGCCGCTCGCGATCAAGGCTCCCGTCGACCGGCGGGCTTGATTGACTCGGCTACCCTTGAATGACGGCTGTCAACCTCGAGCAGTCGATCAAGGCCGGAGTGGTCGAGCGACCGGTTGTGTCGGCAGCCGCCGTTCGGGCCGCGAACGCGAGTGACTGGGTCCAGTCTAAATCCGCCCTCCAGCGCCGCCCTTCCAAATCCTCCGCACCTCGAAACCATCCCGCTTGACACCGTCCGCCATACCGTCACTGTGGTAGCGCGGTAGAGCGGAGGCGCGTGGCTGAAGGGGAGGGCGCTGGGTCACAAGCACAATGCACGCTTTCAGCTGACAGTGGAGAGCTTGACGATGGATGACGACGCAGCGAAGGTGCAGGCTTGGGCTGAATGGCTTGGGGCACACGCCGTTCCCGTGTTTACCGTGGGCTTGATCGTGCTGCTCGTGGTGGCCACCTCGGCGCTTCTCCTGTTCAGGCGCCATGGCGTGCGCATGGTGGGCGGCAAGCTTTCGCGCGGCATGCTGCTGAGCATCTGCCTGGCGGTTGGCGCGGGGATGCTGATGGCGACGGCCTCGGTGTTCGCCGAGATGATGGAAGTGTTCGAGGCAGACGATGAGATCGGCCTCTTCGATTCGCGACTCACCGAGACGCTTTCGCGCGAACTGTCCGCTTCCACCCTGCGCGTCTTCGGGACGCTCACCCACCTGGGGGACCCGATCACGCTGACCGCGCTGGTCATGGTGGTTGCCGTTCTGATGCTCGTGCGCCGGCAGACCACGCTGGCGTTTGGCTGGGTCTTGGCTTGCGCCGGGGGCGCGCTGCTGAACCGGGGGCTGAAGCAGATCTTCGAGCGGGTGCGGCCTATTCACGATCACGGGTTTGCGGTGGCCGAGGGCTACAGCTTTCCCAGCGGGCACACCTCCGGCGCGGTGGTGGTGTACGGGATGCTTGCCTACCTTTGCATGCGTTTGCTGCCTTCGCGCTGGCATCTGCCTGCTGTGTTGCTGGGCACCACGCTGGCCTTCAGCACGGGCTGGAGCCGCGTGTTCCTGCAGGTGCACTGGGCGAGCGATGTGGTGGCTGGGTTTGCGTCCGGGCTGGCGTGGGTGACGGTGTGTGTCGTGGCGATGGAGATTGCCCGTCGAAGCCCGCACACCCTGTTCAGTAGCCGCTAAAAAACCACCCGCAACCACGGCCAGCGCGATCGGTACGACTCGGCCTTCTTCAGAAACAGTTCGCGGTGCGGCGTGCGCGGGTTCATGGTGAGCACGCCTTCGTACAGCTGCTCCAAGCCGTTGGGGGCATACAGCTCGCCGGGTCGCACGCCCACGCAGGTGGCGGGTACCAGGAAGCGATCGATGCCTTCCCGGCTGTTGCGCAGTGCTGCATAGGGCTCGCCGAAATACGACTCGTACCAGAGGTGCACGCGCGCCTGGTTGGACACTTCCACGGTGATGCCCAGATCGCCCAGCGCATCGCTCACCCGCGCCTGCACCTGGCGTTCGGCCGCCGCGCTGGTGTCGGTGGTGTCGAAGTAAAAGAGGTCGTAGTCCTTGATGCCTGCCTCGGGCGCATGGCCGCTGTGCAGGTTCCACACGGTCTGGAAAAGGCAGCCCGCCACCAGCCAGCCGTCTGGCAGGGCCAGGCTGGGCCAGCGTTCCAGAATGGCGCGGTTGTGGCGGTTGGTGAGGATGTCGGCGAAAAAGCGGTCTTGCATGACAAGCGATTGGAAAGGCGTGAATTCACCGGGCGAGGCGGGTGATGGCCGTAAAACCTTTCAGGGTTTGCAGCACACCGGCCACCGCAGCTTCATGGGGTTCCGCGGTTCGGTGAGCCAGCGCCAGTTCGCGCATCAGCAGCGGGCTGAGCGGGCGCACCTGCAGTCCGGCACCTGGCCGCGCTTCCAGTGGGTCTTCCAGCGGCAACACGGCCACGCCCTGGCCGGCGGCCGCGAGGCTCTTGAGTGCAAGAGGGTAATTCACCTCCATGCTCGGGCGTGGGTTCAGACCCGCGCGGCCGAACCAAGCCGCAATCAGCTTGTGCATCTGCGTGCTCGCGTCAAAGCCCATCCACCCATGTTCAGCCAGCCATTGCGGCGTGATGCGCGCCGGCACCTTCCAGCCCGCCGGCAGGAAGGCCACCATCTGATCTCGGCGCCAGGGCACCAGCTTCACGCCGGGCGCGGGCTTTTGCGGCAGCGCGACGATGGCGATATCGATCGTGCCGGCGCGCAGGCGTGCCATGGAAGCCTCTGAGCCCAGCACCTCCAGCTTCACGTTCACCCCGAGTCGTTCGCGTGCCAGCGCTTCCAGCGCACGCGGCAGCAGCAGGGGGCTCACGCCGGCGGTGGTGCCCAGGCGAACCAGGCCGGCGTGGCCATCGGCGCGCCGCTTCACTTCATCGAGCATGTCGTCCGCGTCTGCCAGCAAACGCCGGCCCTTCTGCACCAGCAGTTCCCCTGCGGATGTAAGGCTGGCCTGGCGGCGACCTCGATGCACCAGCGTGGCGCCGATGCGCGATTCAAGCTCGCTCAGGTGCAGGCTGATGGTGGGCGCGGCCAGGTGCAGGGCCTGCGCGGCAGCGGCCAGCGTGCCCAGGTCAGCGATGGCCACCAGCGTCTGCAATTGATCGAGGTTGAGGTTTCGCATCAGGATTCCTAAAGTCAAGATTCAGATCATTCAACTTTACGGATGTTAGGCCACCAAAGACCATGCGGGCTTTCCATCATGATCTCCAACGACGTCTTCTTCATTGTCTTGCTGGCGGCACTGCTCAATGCCGGCTGGAACAGCGCCATCAAGATCGGCGGTGACCGCATCAGCGTGATGGCCATCACCACGTTGATCGGCAGCGGCATCTCGTTGTGCGCGCTGCCCTGGGTGGCGATGCCGGCGCCAGAGAGCTGGGGCTGGCTCGCCCTCTCCGTGGCCATCCACACCGTCTACCACCTCGTGCTGCCCATTGCCTACCGCCACGGCGATCTCGGTCAGGTGTATCCCATCGCCCGGGGTTCCGCGCCGCTGCTGGTGGTGATTGGTGGTGTGGTGCTCGCGGGGGAATGGCCAGGCAATGGCGCCCTGCTGGGCGTGGTGGTGCTGAGTGGCGGTGTGCTGGCACTGGGCTGGTGGGGCCGCGCCCATCCGCCCGGCGCGAGCCGCAGGCCCGTTGGCTACGCGTTGCTCACCGGCCTGCTCATTGCGGCTTACACCGTGGTGGACGCAATGGGCGCCAGGGCGGCGGCCTCGGCCGTGGGCTTTGCGGTGCTCGTCACCTTGCTCGACGGCATTGCCACCGCCCTGGTAGTGCTTCGGTGGAAGGGCACCCAGGTCTTTAAAGTGGACCGCAAGACCTGGATGCTGTGCGCCCTGGCAGGCACCATGCAGATGGGCGCCTACTGGATCGTGGTGTGGGCACTGGCCCGCGCCCCGATGGGCGCGGTGTCCGCACTGCGGGAGACAAGCGTGCTCTTCGTGGCACTCATCTCCGCCTTCGTGTTGAAGGAAGGGCTTAGCGCTCGCCGGCTGTTGTCGGCGGCGGTGGTGTTTGCGGGGATCGTGTTGATCCGGTTCAGTCCAGCGTGACGTTGGCTTCCTTCACCAGTCTGCCGAATTTCTCAGTCTCGTTCTTGATGGTCTGCGCCATCTGATCCGGACTGTCGCCAATCGGGTCTGCACCGATGTCGGCCATGCGCGCCCGGAACTCGGGTGACTTGATGATCTTCACCATCTCGGCGTTGAGACGGGCAACGATGTCCTTGGGCGTGGCGGCTGGCGCCAGTACCCCGAACCAGGTGCCGATGTTGAAATCCTTGAGACCGGCCTCGGCGAGCGTGGGCACGTCGGGCAGGGCTGGAGAACGGGTGGCGGTGGTCACCGCCAGGGGGCGCAGCTTGCCGGCTTTGATGTGGGGCAACACGGGTGTGATGGTGTCGAAAGACAAGAGGATTTGCCCGCCAAGAAGGTCGGTGGCGAGAGGGCCGCTGCCTTTGTAGGCGATGTGCGCCATCTTCGCGCCCGTGCTGTTCTGAAACTGGGTGCCGATCAGGTGCTGCGCCGTGCCATTGCCGTTGGAACCGTAGTTGGCCTTGGCGGGGTCCGACTTGAGCAGGGCAACGAGTTCGCTCAGGTTCTTCGCGGGCGTGCTGGCATTGACCACCAGCACATTGGGCACCATGGCGATGGTGGTGATGGGCGTGAGGTCCTTCTGAAAGTCGTAGGGCAGCTTCTTGTAGACGCTGGTGGCTATGGTGTGGTGCACGGCGCCCACAAGCAGGGTGTAGCCGTCGGGCCTGGCCTTGGCGACGAAGTCCGCACCAATGGTGGCCCCGGCACCGGGCTTGCTTTCAATGACCACGGGTTGCCCCAGGCTTTGCTGAAGCCGCTCGCCCAGTGCGCGGGCCAGCACGTCGGTGGTACCACCGGCCGGAAAGGGCACGATCAGGGTGACGGGCCGGGCGGGCCAGGCTTGTGCCATGGCACCGGTTACCGTGAGGGTGGTCGCCAGGGCCACACCTTGAACGAAGAGGCGGCGGGGAATGGAACGGGTGGTCTTCATGCAGGTCTCCAGTGGTTGTTGGTCTTTGAATCGGCGGCTCAGGCGGCCCTGCGTTGCTGGCGGTTGGCCAGCAGTTCGCACACCGCCTGCGTCACGTCGACGGTGGTGGCGGTGCCGCCCAGGTCGCGGGTGTGCAGGGCGGGGTTGGCGGTGACCTGTTCTATGGCGTTCATCAGGCGTTGCGCAGCTTCAAACTCGCCCAGGTGCTCGAGCAGCATCACGCAGCTCCAGAAGGTGCCCACTGGGTTGGCCAGGCCCTTGCCCATGATGTCGAACGCTGAACCATGGATGGGCTCGAACATCGACGGGTAGCGGTGCTCGGGGTCAATGTTGCCGGTGGGGGCAATGCCCAGGCTGCCCGCGAGCGCGGCGGCCAGGTCGCTCAGGATGTCGGCATGCAGGTTGGTGGCGACGATGGTGTCCAGCGTGGCCGGGCGGTTGACCATGCGGGCCGTGGCGGCGTCCACGAGTTCCTTGTCCCAGGTGACGTCGGGAAACTCCCTGGCAATTTCCACCGCGATCTCGTCCCACATCACCATGGCGTGGCGCTGCGCATTGCTCTTGGTGATTACCGTGAGCTGCTTGCGGGGGCGGGATTGGGCCAGCTTGAACGCAAAACGCATGATCCGCTCCACGCCCACGCGGGTCATCATGGTGACGTCCGTCGCGGCTTCGATCGGGTGGCCCTGGTGCACGCGCCCACCCACGCCGGCGTATTCGCCCTCGGAGTTCTCGCGCACGATCACCCAGTTCAGGTCTTCCGACTTGCAGCGTTTCAGCGGCGCGTCGATGCCGGGCAAGATGCGCGTGGGTCGCACGTTGGCGTATTGATCGAAGCCCTGGCAGATCTTCAGGCGCAGGCCCCACAGCGTGATGTGGTCGGCGATGTCCGGGTCTCCCGCAGAGCCGAACAAGATGGCGTCTTTCTCTCGCAGCGCGTTCAGGCCATCGGCCGGCATCATCACGCCGTGCTGGCGGTAGTAGCCGCCGCCCCAGTCAAAGTCTTCAAACTGAAAACGGAACTGATGGCTGGCACTGGCAAGCGCTTCCAGCACTTGTTGGCCGGCAGGAACCACTTCCTTGCCGATGCCGTCTCCCGGGATGGTTGCGATGGCGTAAGTTTTCATGGTGGTGGTCTTGAGCGGGGATGAACGATGGCGTGACTGTAGGGAGTCGACATGTTTTTGAAACGCCGATAAAGTGAATCCATCGTTAACCTGAATTCAACAGTGGGACCGCCATGAATCAAGCCATCCAGCCTTCGGATCTGGGGTTCTTCTCTGTGCTGGCCAGCGCGGGCAGCCTGAGTGCGGCCGCGCGTGAGCTGGGCATTACCACCCCGGCAGTCAGCAAGCATCTGGCGTTGATGGAGTTGCGGGTGGGTGTGGCACTGGTCAACCGCACCACACGGCGCATGAGCCTCACCCCTGAGGGAGAGGTCTATCTGTTGCACGCACGCCGCATCCTGGGTGAGATCGACGACATGCAGGCATTGCTGGGTGTCTCACGCTCCACGCCCACCGGCCTGCTTCGGGTGAATGCCACGCTGGGCTTTGGGCGGAGCCATGTGGCGCCGCTCATCTCGCGGTTTGCGCGCAAGCACCCGCAGGTGGAAGTGCAGTTGCAACTGTCGGTGAATCCGCCGCCGCTGACGGAGGACACGTTCGATGTGTGCGTCCGGTTCGGTGCGCCACCCGACTCGCGCGTGATCGCGCGCCACCTTGCGCCCAACCGGCGCCTTCTTTGTGCGGCGCCTGCCTACCTCGCGAAGCATGGCATGCCCAAGGTTCCGAACGACCTGGCGCGCCACAACTGCATCGGCATTCGCCAGGGCGAAGAGGCCTATGGCGTGTGGCGACTCTCCAGTGGAAGGGGCAAACTGGTGAAGACCGAAGCTGTGAAAACGCGAGGCAACCTGTCCACCAACGACGGCGAGATCGCCGTGAACTGGGCGCTGGATGGTCATGGAATTCTGATGCGAGCCGAGTGGGACATTGAACGCCACCTGCGCAACGGCCGCCTGGTGCAGGTGTTGCCGCAGTACTTCACGCCCGATGCTTCCATCCACGCTGTTTACCCGCAGCGGCACCAGCTTGCTGCGAGGGTGCGGGCGTTCGTGGATTTCCTCACCGTGTCGTTTTCGCAGCAGATGGCGACAGGGCGGGGCCGGCCTTCGGCTTAGCGCCCTCTGCCGAAAGCCCGGTGCCATACTGGCCGTCCTTGCCTCTTTCACAGGACCTCACCCATGCGCGGCATGCTCGATTTCAGCTCCTGGTACGCGATCTTCACCACGCTATTTGGCCTGGTGCTGGTGTCGCTGGTTTTCGTCGGCATCCGCCTGGTGTTCATGCAGACCTTCCAGCGCAAGCGTGAGCGCGAGAACCGGCAGATCAACGAACGGTTGAAGGTGTTGATCGCGGCCTACAAGACGCTGGGTGGTTCTTTTACCGGGGTGCTCACGGTCGATCCGGCGCACCTTCGCGATCTGCGGCGCGATGCCGATACCGACGAAGAGAGTGAGATCGATGCGATGGCGAGTGCTTCCGAGCGCCGCCGTCGCATTCGGGATGCCGTGGAGGCGGCGCTGTCCGACATCATCCTGCTGGGTACCGAAGAACAGGTGCGCCTGGCCGCGAACGCCGCGAACGAAATGGTGGCGGGTCGCAATGTGGAGGTGGCTGCGCTGGTGGTGTCGCTGCGCAACTTTATTCGCCAGGCGCTGGACTTGACGCCGGTGCCCGCAGACATGGCGGTACCCAACCAGGGGCCGCTGCGCGTGAACGCGGCGGGTGGGGGCGCGCGGCGCGGCGGCGGTGCGGAAGCACGGGGTGGTGGCCGCGGGGGAGGCGGTGGCGCCGGTGGTGGTGCCGGCATGGGCGTAGGCATGGGCGTGGGTGCCGGCGGCGGCGCTGCGGTGGCTGGCAGCGCGCAAACAACCGACACGCCCTGAATCAGGCGAGCGACGCTCGCATCAACGGCTTTTCACCCTCTGCCTCTGCCGGCCCAGCACGTTGCTGCCCAGTTCCACCACATCGCCTGAGTTCAGGTACCTCGGCGGCTTCATGCCCATGCCGACGCCGCTTGGCGTGCCCGTGGTGATGAGGTCGCCGGGGCGCAGCGTCATCACCCTGCTGCAGTAACTCACCAGTTGCGCGCAGCTGAAGATCATGTCGCGGGTGTTGCCGGTCTGCATGCGCTGGCCATTCACGTCGAGCCAGAGATCGATCTGCTGCGGGTCTCCCACTTCTTCGGCAGTGACGAGCCAGGGACCGATGGGGCCGAACGTATCGAAGCCTTTGCCTTTGCTCCACTGGCCGCCGCTGCGCTCAATCTGGAAGCTGCGTTCAGACACGTCGTTGGCCAGGCAGTAACCCGCCACGTGGTCCAGGGCCTCGTGTTCGGAAACATCGCGCGCCTCTTTGCCGATCACCACGGCCAGCTCCACTTCCCAGTCCGTTTTGGTGGACCCGTTGGGCAGCAGGGTGTCGTCGTTGGGCCCGCAGATGCAGCTGACCCATTTGGCGAACAGAATCGGTTCGGCGGGAATGGGCAGACCTGCTTCGGCTGCGTGGTCGTGGTAGTTCAGTCCTATGCCCACGTAGGTGCCGATGCCTGTCCACGGCGCGCCGAGGCGCGGGTTGCCGTGAACAATGGGCAGCTTCGAGGCATCGAGCACTCGCAATGACTTCAACCCTTCGGGGGAAAGAGTGGCGGGAGAGATGTCGTCAAGTACCGACGACAGGTCACGAATGTGGCCATCGCTGTCGAGGAGGCCTGGCCGCTCGTGCCCCGCGGGTCCATGTCGCAGAAGTTTCATGCTTCACCTCCCGACTTGCGTTCCAGCAAACGCGCCATGGCGGTGCTCAGTCCCTGGTGCGGCTTGATCGGCGGCGGCGCAAAGCTGCCGCTGCGTGCAAGGCCGGGCCGCAGGGCCACCAGCGACTCGGCATGGCGGACCGCACTGGAGACGCCATCGACCGAGGGAACGGGCAGGCGTCCCTTCAGTGAGCGCGCCAGTCCGGCCAGTGGCGCACCCGCGAGCACAATGACGTCGGCCCCATCTTCTGCCACGCATCGCTCGGCCAGGGCAACCAGTCGTTCCCCCTGGTTGCCCTGCACGTTACCGATGTCCTGCAGCGGTTCATCGAGCCCGCGGATGCTGGCGAGCCGGCCTTCAAGTCCGTAGGCATGAACGGTTTCCCGGTACCACGCGCGAATGCGCTGCGAGATGGCAACGATGGAGAAGCGGTTGCCGAGCAGGCACGCGCTGGCCAGTGCCGCTTCGGTGAGGCCGGTGACCGGGCAGTCCAGCACTTCGCGCAGTGCTGGCAAGCCTGGGTCGCCGAAGGCCGCCACCACCACCGCATCAAAGCGTTCGTGGTGTTGCGCGACCAGTTCGGCGGTGGCAAATGCGCCGATCATGGCCTCGAAGCGGGTTTCGATGTACGCCACACCGAACGGCGCGGTCAGCACCTCGATCTGCGTGTCGGGTGAAGCGCTGCGCTCAGCCTCGACCCGGATCAGGTCAGAAACACTCTGCGAGATGTTCGGGTTGATGAGCAGGATGCGTTTCATCGTGTCATTTCAGCAGGTTGGGAAGCGTCATGGCGATTGCCGGAATAAAGGTGGTCAGCAGCACCACCACAATCTCGCACAGCACAAAGGGTATGGCCCATTTCGCTGCTTTGGCGAAAGATACATTGCCCATCTGCGCAGCCAGGAAAAGTCCCACTCCCACCGGGGGTGTGAGGTGTGCCAGCGAGAGGTTCACCGTCATGGCGGCGCCGAACTGGATCAGGTCCATGTCGATCGCCAGTAGGGTGGGCTTGAACAGCGGTACCAGCAAGTACATGGCCGCGATGGGTTCGAGGAACATGCCGGAGAGAAAGATGATGAACTGCATGACCAGCAAGATCACGACCCTGCTGCCACCGCTCACGGCGTGCAGCATCTGGTCAAGCAACTGGGCGACGCCCTGCGTCTGCAGCACCCATGCAAACACCGCCGACATGGCGATCATCATGCCGATGACACCGATGGTTTTGCCCGACTGAAAGAACACTTCGGGCATGTCCTCCCAGCGGATCTGCCTGTAGACGAGGCGGTCCACGATGATGATGTAGACCACCGCCACGGCAGCGGCCTCTGTGGCGGTGAATACGCCCGAGTAAATGCCGCCCAGGATGATCACCGGTGCCATGAGGCCCCAGAAGGCCTCGCGCAGGGCCTTGAAGAAGATCGGCCAGGAGCGCTGGACATCGGCCGGTCGATAGCCTTTCACGATGGACACTGTGACGGTGTAGCCGCCCAGCAGCAGGAGCATGAGCAGGCCGGGTATCACGCCCGAGGCGAAGAGCTTGGGAATGGATGTTTCCGTGATCACGCCATAGATGATGAAGCTGATCGAAGGCGGAATCACCACGCCGAAGGTGCAGCCCGCCGCGACCACCGCGACCGCAAATGGCCGTGGGTAGCCGGAGTTCGCCATGGCCCCAATGAGGAAGCTCAGAGCGGCCACCGTGGCGATGTTGGAGCCACTCATGGAGCCGAGCACACAGCCGGTGACCAGGGTGGTGAGCGCCAGACCACCGGGCATGCGCCCGAAGATGATTTCGGTCAGGCTAACAAGGCGTGCTGCCACGCCGGTGCGCGTCATCAGGTTGCCCGCAATGATGAAGAGCGGCGTGGCCAGCAGCGTGAACGAGTCGAGCGAGCTCGACACCACAAACGGCATCATGCTTAGCGGTGCAGCTTCCAGCACGACCATGGTGAACAGCGTAGCGCCGCCCAGTGCCACGAAGACTGGCGCATTGAGCGCCAGAAGGCCGAAGAAAACGAAGAAGCCAATGACGGCCGGGTTGCTCAGGAGTTCCATTTCGAGTGTCCTAGTTCTTTGCGGTCGTCTGCGTTCATTCGGCCTGGGCGTTCCGGGGGTGGTAGGCCCCTGCCTTGAATCCTTGCGCGGTGCGCAGGATGGCAAGCACGTAAGCCACCAGGGCAATACCGTTGATCACCCACACAGGAATACCCGACGCCAGGCTGGTCTGCCCGCTCTCCAGTGCCTGTTGGGTGGACTCCATGCTCTGCCACGCCAGAACCATCAGCACGGTGATGACCAGCACCGTGACCAGGACCTCCACAAAGCGCTGGCCGCCCGGCGAGAACTTGTGCACCAGCAATGGAATGCCGCCGTGCTGGTTGTTGCGGCAGCCTGCGGCCGCACCCACCAGCGCAGCCCACAGGAACAGGTACCGGGCCAACTCCTCGGACCACGCCATTGGCTGCGAGAACACGAACCGCGAGAGCACCCCCGCGAAAACCAGCACGACGATGCCGGCACACGCCAGTGCAATGAACCAGAACTCGGCGCGATCCAGCCAGTGCCCGGCGCGTGCCAGTGGGCCGGTGGACTTTTCTGTTGTGGGGGTGCTGCTCATGGCGAGAACTCCAGGGTGACGTTGGGGATCAGGGCTTGCGGACTCGTGCGACTTCCGATTCGACAAGCTTCATGAGGTCTTCGCCAATCTGCTTGCGAAAGCCCGGCATGACGGGTTCCAGCTTGGCTTTGAAAGCGTTGAGCTCGGTAGTGGTCGGTGTGTACACGTTCACGCCGGCGGCCTGCATCTTCTTCACGAGGTCGGCCTCTTCGTCGTCGGCCACCTTGCGCTGGTGGGCCATGGCTTCGGTCGCGGCCTTGCGCACAAGGGTCTTGTCGGCCTCGGACAGCTTGGACCAGAACGTGTTGCTGGCGATGAAGCCCACCGCCTCGAACGAGAAGTTCACCACCGAGATGTTCTTGCTCACCTCGTAGAAGCGCGACGAATAGATAAGCGGAATGGGCGAGATGCCGCCGTCGATGGCGCCTGCCTGCAGGGCGGAGAACACTTCGGCAAAGTTCATGGCCACCGGGTTCGCACCAATGGCTTTCCACGAGTCGAGGTACAGGTTGAGGCCCGGTGTTCGGATCTTGACGCCCTTCAGATCGTCCGGCGCTTTCATTGGGCCCTTGTTCGTGTAGAGCTGGAAGAAACTGCCTGAACCCCAGCCCAGCGCGTGCAGGTTGCGCGACTGCAAGTGTTTGTTCAGGCGCTCGCCAATTGCGCCGTCCATCACCGCCATGGCGGTTTTCGAATCAGGGAACACCCAGGGCACGGACATCACCATGAAATCGGGATGCAGCTGGGCGAGCCAGGGCGTGGTCTTCATGATGATTTCCACCGCACCCGCTTGCGCCATTTCAAGCTCCACGCGGTCGTTGCGGCCGGAGAGCACGCCGTTGGCATGGATCTCCACCTGGTGGCGACCGCCGCTTTCGCGTTCCACGATCTCCTTGAATCGTTTGGCGCCCACGACCCAGTTGGAAGTGTCGGCCACGTTGGTGGCAATCTTGATCTTGGCCGCCATGGCTGGCAGGGCCAGCAGTGTGGACAGGCCGGCAACGGCGAGCATTCGAGTCAGTTGTGACATGGGAATTTCTCCTTCGGGTGCAGCGGTGGATGACTGGCTCACGCCAGAGCGGGTGGGAACGGAACAGGTTGACGAAAACGTGCGGGTGCAGCGGTCTGCAGCTGCCAGGCGGCCTGGAGCACAGCGGCGTCGTGCCACCGGGGTGCGACCAGCTGGACGCCGATGGGCAGGCCCTCGCGGTCGAGGGCGACCGGCACGGAGCAGGCGGGTGCGTACACGTGGTTGAACACCGGCGTGAAAGCGGCGTGGGCGCGTGGCGAGACGTCCTGGCCCGCGATGGTGCGAGGACCCAGGTCCTGCAGCGGCCAGGCCACGCAAGGTGTGGTGGGCGTGAGCAGCAGATCGAAGCGGCCGAAGAATTCTGCGAGGCTGCGGTACAGCGCCTCGCGGTGCAGCAGGGCGCTGGCCACATCGGCGCCGCGCAGGCTCAGCCCGCGTTCGATCTGCGCGCCAATGTCGGGATCGAACATCGCGGGGTTTCGACGGAAGGCTTCGCCGTGGATGGCGGCCAGACCGCTGAATTGCAGCGGCATGAGCGCGTCTTCGCTCGTGCCTTGCGGCCACTGCGGATCGACCTGGACCACATCCGCTCCCGCACTGCGAAGCCAGGCTGCGGCCTGGGCAGTGGCTGCAGCCACATCGGGATCGACCACCACGTCGAGTCCAAGGCGTGGGCTGAAGGCGACCCGCCGGCCTTTCAGAGAATTCTGCAGCCTGCCGGCGGTGGGCGAATGAAGGGCACCCACCATGCACATCGGGTCGCGCGGGTCGGCGCCGGCCACGGCGTCGAACAGGGCGGCGACATCTTCCACCGTGCGCGCCATCAAGCCCACCACGCTGTTGCCGAACACGGGCTCGGCAAACCCGACCGGGTGGGCGATAGCGCCCGCGCTCGGTTTGAAACCCACGACTCCCGTGTGCGCCGCAGGCCGGCGGGTGGAGCCCCCCCCATCGGTGCAAAGCGCCAGGTGCCCAATGCCGGCGGCCACCGCAGCGGCGGCACCGCCAGATGACCCTCCTGGCGTGAGCGTGGTGTTCCAGGGGTTACGCGTGGCCCCGTGAAGCTGGTTCGTCGTGTTGCCCTTGCAGGCAAATTCCGAGCAATTGCTGCCAGCCAGTGCCACCCCCCCTGCAGCTTGCAGTCGCTCCACGGCCAATGCGCTCGCAGGCGCAACAAAGTCTGCAAACAGGCGTGAGCCCTGACTGGCAGGGCGACCCTGTACCCAGAGGTTGTCTTTGGTGGAGAACGTGGCCCCGCTGAGCGAGCCCATGGAGGTGGAGCCGTTGCCGACGCTCCGATCGACGGCATCGGCCTCGGCAAGAACACGCTCTGGGTCGACATGGATCAGCGCATTGAGCACCGGGTTGCAACGCTCCAGGTGCGCCAGCATGGCTTGCGATACTTCACGGGCGCTGACCTGGCGCGAACGCACCATTGAGGCCGTTTCAAGGGCGGTGGCATTGATCAGGTTCATGTGCGCACTCCTGCCGGGCCGAGCGTGGGCTTGCCGCACGCCAGAAAGCGACCCCTTCCTGCCCGCGCGTGGAAGTTGCCGTCCCACACCACCTCGCCGCCCACCAGTGTGATGCCAGGCCAGGCTTTGAGCACGCGACCTTCGTACGGGGTGTAGTCGACGTTGTGGTGCAGATTCGCGTTTCGCAGCACGCGCTCGCCTTCGTCCCAGATGACGAGGTCCGCATCGGCGCCGATGGCGATGGTGCCTTTGCGCGGGTGCAGTCCGTAGGCCTTGGCCGGGTTGGCAGACACGAGTTCGACGAACTTTTCCAGCGTGATTCGGCCGCCCATCACGCCCTCGGAGTAGAGCAGGGCCAGCCGGGTCTCGATGCCGGGAATTCCATTGGGAATGTGCCGGAAGGGCACCTCTTCGCCGGCCGGCTTCTTGCCGTCGTCTCCTTCGTACCGGAAGGGCGCGTGATCGGAGCTGAAGATGGTGAAGAGGCCGTCATTGAGGCCGTCCCAGATCACGCGCTGATTCGACGCGTCGCGGGGCGGCGGACTGCACACGCAGCGAGCGCCCTTGTAGCTGTCGTCCAGACCCAGGTCTTCTGCGGTCAGGAACAGGTACTGCGGGCAGGTCTCTGCGTACACCCGCAGTCCGTGCGAACGCGCCCATCGAATCTGCTCGACCGCCTCTTTGCCGGACACATGCACGATCAGGATCGGCACGTCTACGAGCTCGGCCAGCGAAATGGCGCGGTGAGTGGCTTCGCGTTCCACCAGCATGGGGCGGGCGTGGGCATGAAAGCGCGGGGCCGTGCGGCCCGCGGCCTCCAGCCGGCGTGTGAGCCACTCGATGGCGTCGGCATTTTCGGCGTGGATCATCGCCATGGCCCCGTGCTGTCGAGCCACGGACAGCACGTCCAGAATCTGCCCATCGTCCAGCTTGAGATCGTCGTAGGTCATGTAGACCTTGAAGGAGGTGTAGCCCTCGGCGATCAGGGCTGGCAGCTCCTGCTCCAGCACCGTGGGCGTGGGGTCGCTCACGATCAAGTGGAACGCATAGTCCACATGGGCCTTGCCGGCGGCCCGTCGGTGGTAGTCGTCAACCGCAGCACGCAGCGAGTGGCCTTTTTCCTGAGCTGCAAACGGGATGACGGTGGTGGTGCCGCCACAGGCAGCAGCACGCGTTCCGGTGTCGAAGTCATCCGCCATTCGCACGGGCGGCGCCATCGGCTGGTCGAGGTGGCAGTGGGCATCCACGCCGCCTGGTGTCACCACCCGCCCCCGGGCATCGAGCTCGCGGGCACCAGCGGGCAGGTCAAGACCCAGTGCCACGATTCGACCGGCCCGTACCCCAATGTCGGAATGAAACACGTCGCTGGCCGTTGCCACACGGCCGTTGCGGACAACGAGGTCGAAGGGCTCAGTCATGGGGCAGCTCCGCACCAGCATGGTTCGCATGCACGGATTTGGTGTTAACAGTGATGTCTACAGCGCTCATATGTATGGAGATTCCGAAGTGGCCATTCTCAAGCCAGATTCATGCCAAGTGTCGACAGGTATGTCGACACTTGGCATGAATCGATGCTATGCCTTCTGGTACATGTCGACATTGGTGTTTACTCTAATGTTGACAATGTGCCCAAAGCGATACGGTCGTGCCCATGACAGCACCGACCTTCGCCGACACTGGTTGCCAACATTCCGGGTCCCGCTCTATACAATCGCGCGAGTCCGGGCCCGCCCTTCAGGCCCTCCATCCCGTCACCCACATGCCACGTCAACCGCGCTCCACCTTGCCGCAAGCCCAGCTGGAGCAGGAGCGGAGCAACGACGAAATCTACGAGCGGATCTACGTTGCCATCCTCGAGCACCGCCTTCATCCGGGCACCAAGCTCGGCGAAGACCGGCTGGCGAGCATCTTCAATGTGAGCAGGGCGCGCATTCGCGAAGTGCTGGCGCGAATGGCCCATGAGCAGATCGTGGATCTGTACCCGCAGCGTGGCGCCTTCGTGGCCCGGCCCACGCCGGAGCAGGCGATGGATGTTTTCGAAGCGCGCCGGCTGATCGAGCCCGCAGTGATTCGCCGTCTCATCAACACACTCACTCCGGACAAGGTGGCCCGGCTGCGGCAACACCAGGAGCTGGAGATGGACGCGCGGCGGCGCGACGACAAACGTGCCGTGGTGCGCCTCTCAGGCGAGTTCCATCAGCTGCTCGCCACCTTGGCCGGGAACACCGCACTTGCTCGCAGCCTGCGCGAACTCTCCACGCTTACCTGTCTGATCATCTTCCTCTACGACGCGCCCACCGCCAACAGCTGCCGCGCTGACGAGCACTCCAGCATCATTGAAGCCATTGCCAAGCGCGACGCGGCGCGCGCTGAAAAGCTCATGCTCGAGCACCTCGATCACATCGAGAAAAGCCTCACGCTGCACACGGCCACAATGGAAGTGGACCTGGAAGCCGTGTTCCGGACTTGAATCAGGCGTCGAGCGCCAGCCGCGCGGCTTCTTCCACCGATAGCGCTGCGCCTTCGGTCAGCAGCGCCGACACAAAGTAGGCCGGCATGGCCTCGCGCAGGGCGGCCAGCGTGACATCGTGAGCGCGCTGTTCGGCGGGCCGGCGCATGGCGGCGCGGTGGGTGAACTCGGCGTCTGCGCAACCGAAGGCCAGGGCGGCGTCGCCGAGGCGGCCGCGTTTTCCGGCGAGGTAGGCAAATACATCCAGCATCAGCCAGAGCGTGTTGTTGCGCAGGCCTTCTTCGAGCGCCTGGCGACCGGCTTGAAGTGCCTCGTCGAGCTCACCGCGCTCGGTGAGCTCCAGGCACTGGTCGACCCATGGCAACGGTCGGTGGTGTTGGGATGGGATCGATGCTTGCACGCTGCTCCCGTGGGGTGGAATGCGAATGCTGGTGCAGTCTAGCCAAGCGGCTGCGTCGCAGCAAGTGCCGAATCTCCCCCTCAGAGATCGCTGAAATCGCGCCGCAGGGTGGGCAGGCCCACGCCTGCGGCGTCGAAGCCGCCGTCCACTGCGAGCACCTGTCCCGTCACGTAAGACGCCTCGGGCGAGCACAGGAAGCCGATGCCGGCGGCAATTTCTTCCTCGGAGCCGTAGCGCGCCAGAGGAATGGCGGCGTGGTAGTCGGCGCGAATCTCGGCCGTGTGCACCTGTTTGGCCATGGCGGTTTCCACCGGGCCTGGGGCGATCACATTGCAGCGAATACCCAGCCCGGCCAGCTCCACCGCCTGCTGCTTGGTAAAGTGGATGAGCGCGGCCTTGCTGGTGCCGTAGGCCACGCGCAAGGTGCTCGCGCGCAGGCCCGAGATGGACGCAATGTTGACGATGGCACCGCCCTGGCGGCGCAAGAGCGGCACGCAGGCCTGGCTGCACAGGAAGGCGCCGTCGAGGTTGGTGGCCATCACGTAGCGCCATTCCTCGAAGCTGGTGGCCACGAGCGGCTTGAACACCGCCACGCCGGCGTTGTTCACCAGTGCGTCGATGCGGCCCCAGGCGGCTTCCACCTTCGCCACCAGGGCGTTCACCTGCGCGGGGTCAGACACGTCGCAGTGCTGCGCCATCGAGCGGTGGGGTGACTCGCGCTCCAGCTCGGCCGCCGCGGCAACAAGCGTGGGGGCGTCCTTGTCGAGCACCACCACGCGCCAGCCGCGCGCCAGAAACCAGCGCGCGCTGGCCAGGCCAATGCCGCGCGCTGCGCCGGTGATGACGGCCACGCGTTCCGATGCAGCGGGTGCCATGGCGGTCAGTTCCGCGTCTGGTCGACCAGTTTGTTCTTGGCGATCCAAGGCATCATGGCGCGCAGCTGCGCACCCACCACCTCGATGCTGTGCTCGGCCGTGTTGCGCCGCCGTGCCGTCATGCTCGGGTAGTTGGTGCGCCCCTCGGCGATGAACATCTTGGCGTACTCGCCGTTCTGGATGCGCTTCAAGGCGTTGCGCATGGCCGCGCGCGACTCCTCGTTGATCACCTCCGGCCCGGTCACGTACTCGCCGTACTCCGCGTTGTTCGAGATCGAGTAGTTCATGTTGGCAATGCCGCCTTCGTAGATCAGGTCCACGATCAGCTTCAGCTCGTGCAGGCACTCGAAATACGCCATCTCGGGCGCGTAACCCGCTTCCACCAGCGTCTCGTAGCCCATCTTGATGAGTTCAACCGCGCCGCCACACAGCACGGCCTGCTCGCCGAACAGGTCGGTCTCGGTCTCTTCCTTGAAGTTGGTCTCGATGATGCCGGCCTTGCCGCCACCGTTGGCCATGGCGTAGCTCAGCGCCAGATCGCGCGCCTTGCCGCTCTTGTCCTGGTGCACCGCCACCAGGTGGGGCACGCCGCCACCCTGGGTGTAGGTGTTGCGCACGGTGTGGCCCGGGGCCTTGGGGGCCACCATCCACACGTCCAGATCGGCGCGCGGGATCACCTGGTTGTAGTGCACGTTGAAGCCGTGGGCGAAGGCCAGCGAGCCGCCCTGCTTGATGTGGGGTTCGACGTTGTTCTTGTAGACCTCGGCGATCTGTTCGTCGGGCAGCAGGATCATGACGACGTCGGCGGACTTCACGGCATCGTTGACTTCGAGCACGTTCAGGCCGGCCTTGCCGACCTTGTCCCAGGAAGCACCGCCCTTGCGCAAGCCAACCACAACCTTCACGCCACTGTCGTTGAGGTTCTGCGCGTGGGCGTGGCCCTGGCTGCCGTAGCCAATGATGGCAACCGTCTTGCCCTTGATCAGGGAGAGGTCGCAGTCTTTGTCGTAGAAAACTTTCATGGTGTCGTTGCCTTCAGATGGAATGGGAGGGGACTTCTTCGCCGGGTTCGGTCCGGACGGTGGGATGGGTGGACAAGAGGTTGAACGCCGCCTGCACCACGGCGGCGGATGAAATGCGCGCCACGCTTTCCAGGCGGGTGGCGTAGCCCACGGGTATGCGCGGTGCGCCCAGACGCGCCACGCGGCAACCGGTGGCCTCTGCGGCGGTGGCCGCGATCTCGGCGCCGAAGCCGCCGGCCTGCACGGCGTCGTGCACCACCAGCAGGCGGCCGGTTCGGGCGCAATCGTCGAGCACGGCGTCGCGGTCCCACGGCCAGAGCGTGCCAAGGTCGATCACGCTGGCCTGCACGCCTTGCTCGGCAAGCTGTTCGGCGGCCGCCGACACCGTGTGCACGGCGGCCGACCAGCTCACCAGCGTGAGGTCTGTTCCCCGACGCAGCACATGGGCCCGGCCCGGCACACAGACGATGGATTCATCCACCTCGCCTTCCCGCGTCCAGAGTTCCTTGTTCTCCATGTAGATCACCGGGTCCTCGCCCTGCAAGGCCTGGGTGAGCATGGAATAGTTGTCCTGCGGCGTGGCCGGGCACATCACCACCACGCCGGGCAGGTGGGCGAACCAGGCTTCGAGGCTTTGCGAATGTTGCGCGGCCGAGTTGGACCACATGCCGATGGGCATGCGCATCACCAGCGGCACGCGGCCCTGGCCGCCGAACATATAGCGGTTCTTGGCGGCCTGGTTGACGATCTCGTCCATCGCGCACATCGCAAAGTCGACCACGCGCAGCTCCACCACCGGGCGCATGCCCACCAGCGCCATGCCCACGCCGGCACCCACGATGGTGGCCTCCGAGATCGGCGTGTCCACCACGCGCTCAGGGCCGAAGCTGGCTTGCAGGCCTTTGTATTGCCCGAAGATGCCGCCGCGCCCCACGTCTTCACCCAGCACCACCACGCTCGGGTCGCGCTGCATGGCGTTGGAGACGGCGCGCACGGCGGCCTCGGCATAGGTCATGCGGTTCAGTGCCATGTGCCGGCTCCGGTGGTCTGGATGTCGGTGAAGGCGTGCTCCGGGTCTGGCGTGGGCGAGGCGTTGGCGAACGCCACCGCGTCTTCGATCTCGGCCTGCACGGCGGCGTCCACCGCGTCGAGTTCGGCGGCTGTGGCACCCAGCGCCAGTGCGCGTTCCCGAGCCTGACTGAGTGGATCGGCCTCCACCGCGCCGCGCAGGTCCGCCGGATCGCGATAGGCCTGCTGATCCACCGACACATGGCCGCGCACGCGCCAGGTGAGGGCGTGCAACAGGTGCGGCCCCTCGCCAGAACGCACCCGAGCCACCAGCCGGCCAGCGGCCTCGAACATGGCCTCGATGTCGTTGCCGTCGACCGACTCGCCCGGCACACCGAGCGACTCCCCGCGCGCGACCACCCCCGGACCAGCGGTGAGGCCGGACGTGGCGGTGGTGGCGGAGTAACGGTTGTCCTCGCACACGAACAGCACGGGAAGGCGGTAAACGGCGGCCCAGTTCAGCGCCTCCAGAAAGGGCCCCCGGTTGGTGGCGCCATCGCCAAAGAAACACACCACGATGTGGGGCTTGCCCTGCAGCTTGAGCGCTTGTGCCGCACCACATGCAATGGGCAGGCCGGCGGTGACCACACCGTTGGCGCCCAGCATGCCCACCGAGAAATCGGCGATGTGCATGGAGCCGCCTTTGCCACCGTTGTTGCCATCGGCGCGGCCGAACAGCTCGGCCATCATGCGGCGCATGTCGCCACCTTTGGCCAGGGTGTGGCCGTGGCCCCGGTGCGTGCTGGTCAGCAGGTCGCTGTGGGTCAGGTGGGCACACACGCCCACGGCCACCGCTTCCTGGCCGATGGAGAGGTGCAGCGGCCCGCGCACCTTGGCGCGGTCGTCCATTTTGGCGCCGAGCACCTGCACGCCGCCCTGGCTGGCCACTTCGGCCGCGAGTTCAAAGGCGCGGATGCGCGCCATGGTTCGGTAGAGGTCGATCATGTTGAGGGTGCTCACAGGGCCACGGTGGAGATCCACGGCACCGCCGCGATGATCACCACGCCGATCAGCAGGGCCACGAGGTAGGGCCAGATCGCGCCGATCACGTCGTCGGGCTTGGCCCCGCCAATGCGGCAGGCGATGTAGAAGCCCACGCCAATGGGCGGCATCATCAGGCCAATGTTCATCGCGCAGACGATCACCATGGAGTAGTGGATGTCGTTGATGCCGAGCTTCTTGGCGATGGGAAACATGATGGGCGCCAGCAGCAGCACGGCCGGCAAGCCTTCGAGCAGGCAGCCCAGAATGACGAAGATGACGATGGTCACGGCCATGAAGCCGATCCAGCCGCCGGGCAGCGTGGTCATGAACACCGAGAGCTGCTGCACCACACCACTCTGCGTGATGGACCAGGCCATGGCGGAGGCGGCGCCCAGCACCAGCAACACGGCGCCCGAGAGAGCCGCGGTGTCCACCAGCATGTTGTAGAACTTGCGCAGGCCGATGCCGCCGTAAAGCACATGGCCCACGAAGAGGGCGTACACCACGGCCACGGTGGACACCTCGGTGGCGGTGGCCACGCCTTCCCCCACCGCGCTGCGGATGATGAAAGGCAGCACCAGCGCGGGCGCAGCCACCAGCAGGAAGCGACCCACCATGCGCATGGGTGCGCGCTTCGCGCCGTGCATGTCCTCGTTGCGCGCCTTCCAGCGCGCCATGATCAGCAGCACGCTGAGCAGCACCATGGCGACCACGAAACCCGCCTGAAACAGGCCGGCAATGGAGACCCCGGCCACGGCACCGAGCACGATCAGCACAATGCTGGGCGGCACCGTGTCGGCCATGGCGGCGCCGGTGGCGAGCAGGGCCACCATGTCGCGCGGCTTGTGGCCGCGGCGTTTCATCTCGGGGAACAGAGCGGGTGCCACCGTGGCCATGTCGGACACCTTGGAGCCGGAGATGCCCGAGACGATGAACAGCGAGCCCAGCAACACGTACGACATGCCGGCCTTGATGTGACCCAGCAGTGAGGCCAGGAAATCGACAATGGCCTTGCCCATGCCGGTGACATCGAGCACGCAGCCGAGCAGCACGAAGATGGGCACCGAGACCAGCACCAGACTCGACATGCCTTCGTCCATGCGACCGATGACCACCGTAACGGGAACATGCGTGGAGAAAGCGAGGTAACACACGGCGCCGATGCCGAAGCAGAACGCAATGGGCACGCCCGCCACCAGACACACCGCAACGAAACCGATGAGGAAGATGGCGATGTTGGTGGTGCCCAGCTTCATCAACTGCGGCGACAGCGCCCAGCAGGCCGCGGCGATGGCCGCAACCACCACCACCGCCAGTGCCAGGTCCGCCTTCTTCACGGTGCGCCCGGCGTAGATCAGGATCATGGCCAGCATGGCGACGAAGCCAAAGGCGATGGAGCTCACCCGAAAGCTGTTGGGCAGATCGAGCGCCGGCGTGTGGATGAACCACTCGTCTTTGGCGTATTCGATGGCCGGGCCGATCAATGAGAGAAGCAGGGCTGCGATGGCGACCAGCGCGAAGGCGTGCACGAACGCGCGCGGTCTCGGCGGCAACATTTCCACGAACATGCTCAGCCGCAAATGTTCGTTGCGGTACACGGCAATGGCCGCGCCCAGCATGGTGAGCCAGATGAACGAGATCGACACGACCTCGTCGGACCAGATGATGGGTTTGCCGAACACATAACGCGAGATCACGCCCACCAGAAGCAGCACCGTGATGTTCAGCATCAGGACGGCCGAAAGTGCCTCGATGGGCCGCATCCACCACGGACTGTTCCGCGCCTCATGAGACACGGCGCCCTCAAGCACATCGCCGACGTCGGCAACCGGCAACCCGGCAGAAGATTGAGTCATACAGAATCAGAGGGAATCAAGACCCGCACCGGAAAAAAAAGAGACCCGCAACGCACGCCGGGTCAGATCGAGAGGCACCGCGGATCCGGCTCCGCCGGTCCGCCAGTGCCGCCCCCCGAAGGGGGGTCGCGCGAAGCGCGGCGGGGGGTTAGCCGAGCTTGCCGGTGTACTTCTCCATCACCGCCCAGGCTTCGTCACCGAACTTGGCTTTCCATTCTGCGTAGAAGCCGGCGCTGCGCAGCTTGTCGCGGAAGGGCGCGGTGTTCGGCGTGTTGAACACAATGCCTTTGGCGGTCAGGTCTTTCTGCAGCGTGGCTTCGTTGGCGGCCACGTCCACGCGTTCCTTCATGGCGGCGTCGTTCAGGTGCTTGGCCACGATGTCGCGGATGTTCGGTGGCAGGCGGTCCCAGGCGCGCTTGTTGATCAGCGTCCAGAAGCCGTCCCACATGTGGTTGGTGAGCGAGCAGTACTTCTGCACTTCGTAGAGCTTGAAGTTGGAGATGACCGCAAACGGGTTCTCCTGGCCGTCGGCCACCTTGGTCTGCAGGGCGGTGTACATCTCCGACGCGTTGATCGAGATCGGCGAAGAGCCAAACGCCTTGAACATGGAGGTCCACAGCGGTGACACCGGCACGCGAATCTTGAAGCCTTCCAGATCGGCTGGCGTCACGATGGGTTTGGTGGACGTGGTGGTCTGGCGGAAGCCGTTGTCCCAGATCTTGTCGAGCGCGACCAGATTGGCCTTGCCGATCTGCGCGCGAATGTACGCACCGACGTCGCCAT
Source organism: Hydrogenophaga sp. IBVHS1 (assembly GCF_002127265.1). Lineage (GTDB taxonomy): Bacteria > Pseudomonadota > Gammaproteobacteria > Burkholderiales > Burkholderiaceae_C > Hydrogenophaga. The sequence goes on from NZ_NFUU01000001.1 coordinate 1,104,847, forward strand.
CCATGGCCTTCCACACGGCGTCGTAGTTGGGGAACGCGAAGCCCAGGCCATTGAGCGCGGTGGGCGTCACCAGCGTCGAGAGAATCAGGCCCGAGAGGTTGAACATCTCCACGCCACCCGAGCGGAGCTGGCTCAGCGTGTCGGTGTCCGAACCCAGCTGGTTGCTCGGGAACAGCTGAATCTCCATGCGGCCATTGGTTTCCTTCTTGATCGCTTCTACCGCCTCCTTGGCGCGCACGTTCATGGGGTGCGCGGGCGGCTGGTTGTTGGCGTACTTGAAGGTGAACTCGGCGCTCTGGCCGTAAGCCAGCTTCAGCGGCGCGGCGCAGCTGGCCGCTGCGATGCCCGTGGCCTTGATGAGGGTGCGGCGGGAAAAGGTCATCGTCTGTCTCCTATCGTTGTGGTGCGGGGTGAAGAAAGGGGTTGCCGACTCAGGCCGCGACGTTCTGCGCGGGCGTGGCGGCCGGAATCTCGAACAGGTTGCGGATGAACAGACCACTGGCCAGAAAGCCGCCGTCGATGCCCAGCGTCTGGCCCGTGATGAAGGAGGCGTCCTCGGAGGTGAAAAAGAGCACCGCGCTCGAGACTTCCTGGGGCGAACAGAAGCGGTTCATGGGGCATGCGGCCAGCAAGGTGGAGGGCTTGGAGCTGCCGAGAAGGGTGCGGATCATGGGCGTGTCGACAAAGCCAGGCGCGATCGCATTGACCGTGACACCCCATTCCGCCGCCTCGATGGCGAACTGCCCGGTCATGGCGATGAGTGCGGCCTTCGACGTGCCGTAGGCCAGGCGGCCGGTGCCGGCGCGAACGCCGCTGATGGACGACACGTTGACGACGCGTCCCCAGCCCTTGTCCCTCATGCCAGGCAGCACATGCTGCGTGAGCACCATGGGCGCGGTCACGTTCACCGCCAGCGTCGCGTTCCATTGCGAAAGCGCCAGCGCGGTGGCGGGCTGGTTGAGCGCAATGCCAGCGTTGTTGATAAGGATGTCGATCACCTCGTGGCGCTTGCTCACCTGCGCCAGCATGGCGGTGATTGCGTCCATGTCGGCGAGGTCCACCACAAAGGCTTCTGCCTGCCCACCTGCGTCGACGATGGCTTGCGCTGCTTCCTGCGCCGCTGGGCCGTTGCGATCCACGAGGCAGACGGTGGCGCCCTGCCGCGACAACCCGTGCGCAATGTCCAGGCCGATGCCGCTGGCAGCGCCGGTGACCAGGGCGACCCGGCCGGAATGTTGCCTGGGGGTGTTCATCGTGTTGTCGTCCAGGTTTTAGTTCATTATGTGAAGCGTCTTGCCGATCTTGTCAGGGCCGCTGGGGGCCTGGGAAGAGGGAAGCTGCCAGGTCCGACCAGAATTTGGTTCACCATGTAGACCAACCACCGCGGGTTTCCACCAACATGAACGAAACAGGACTTGCCGCTGGCGAGACGCCCGGCGCCCAGACGCTGCGTCGCGGGCTGGCCATCCTCAAGCTGCTCGCCCGCAGCCAGCCCGACGGCATGCGCATCAGCGACATCGGACGCCGCCTGTCGTTAAGCAAAGCCACGGCGGTGCGGCTCACGCAGACGCTGGTGGACGAGCGTTTTGTGGTGCACGACGCCGCCTCGCGCTGCTACCGCCTGGGGCCCGAAACCTTCGCTGTGGGCCTGGCAGCAGAGCCGAGCTACACCCTGCAGCGCCTGGCCATGGTCTCGCTGCGCGCGCTGGCACTGGAAACAGGCGACTGGGTGTTCTTTTCCGTGGTGCAGGGCTTCGAGGCCATCTGCCTCTCGCGCGAAACCGGCGATGTGCCGATTCCGCCCGATGCGCTTCGCGTCGGCGATCGGCATCCGCTCGGCGTGGGCGCCGGTGGCCTGGCCATTCTGGCCGCGCTGCCGGAAGAAGAAGCCGAAGCCGCGCTGCGCGCGAACGGCCCCTTCATTGACAAGCACTACCCGAAGTCACCGGTTTCGGTGATCCGCCCGCTGTTGCGCGAAACGCGTGAACGCGGCTTTGCCGTCATCCCCGGCATCGTGGTGCCGCACTACTGGGCGCTGGGTGTTCCCCTGCTGCGCAAGGACGGTCGCCCCGTGGCAGCCATCGTGCTGGTGACCAGCGAAGCGCGATTGCATCCGATGCGCCGGGCGGTGCTGGGCGAGCGCATGGTGCGTGTGAGCCGCGACGTGATGAGCCGGGCGGAGCAGGAAGGCTCGGTGTGAGCGCGTCGCTTCAGCGGGCCGACACCAGCGCCTCGACCTCGCGCCCGAGCTCGATCACCGCCAGCGCGTAATAACTGCTCCAGTTGTAGCGCGTCACCACGTAGAAGTTCTCCGTGCCCGCGACAAAGGTGGAAGGCGCCCCGGCGTTCTCCAGTTCCACCAGGGCGAGCTTGCCGGTGTGTTGCGCGGCGGCGGGGCTGTCGACCACCGCGCCTCTGGCGTTGAAGCTTTCCACGCTGAAGCTGGGCAGGATGTCCGGTGCGAGCAGGGCGTCGAGGTCGTCCTTGCTCTGGTTGGGATCGAACCGCACCGGGTAGTGCGTGGGCAGACCACTCTGCCAGCCGAAGGCCTTGAAGTAGTTGGCCACCGAGCCGATCACATCGGCCGTGTTGTTGAAAAGATCGACCTTGCCATCGGCGTCGAAATCGATCGCGTACTTCACCCAGCTGCTGGGCAGGAACTGCGGCCAGCCCATGGCGCCGGCGTAGCTGCCCAGCAAACTTTGCGGGTCGGTGCCGGTGCGCTCGGTGAGGCTCAGGTACTGCTCGAGCTCGCTGCGAAAGAACTCGCTGCGCACGGCCGCGCGCGGGTGGCTGGCCGGGAAATCGAAGGCGAGGGTGGTGAGTGCGTCGATCACCTTGTGCGTGCCTTTATGCCGGCCATACAGCGTTTCCACGCCGATGACACCCACGATGAGGCTGGCGGGCACGCCGTACTCGGCCTCGGCGCGCGCCAGCGTTGCGCGGTTTTCCTCCCAGAACTGCTGGCCGGCGCGCAGGCGGACTGGCTCGATGAAACGCGCCCGGTAGGCAGCCCAGTTTTTCGGTGTGCCGCTGGGCGCCGGCTGCATGAGGCGGATGACCACCGGCAGGCGCTGAGCCTGGCCGATCTGCTGGCGCACCCAGGCCGGGTCGAGGTCGCGGCGCAGAGCCAGGTCGGTGGCAAAGGCCATGGCGGCGTCGCTCTGTGCGTAGAGGAAGGGCGCGGCGGCCTGCCTGGCCACAGGGCGTGTCTTGGCCGGGCTGCCGTTGCCTTGCGCCCAGGCGCTCGGGGAGAAGGTGAGGGTGATGGAAGCCGCCACGAACATGGCGGTCTGCATCAGGAAGCGGGTGTGGAATTTTTTCTGGGCCATGCCAGTTGCCTGAACTCGCGCTGCAGGGCGGCGAGGGAGATGGGGTTTCCGGAATCGGGCCGGCTGTAGCGCTGGGCTTCCAGCCGAAGCAGCCATTGTGCAATGTCGGCCTGCGGTCCCCAGCGTTGTTGCACCTGGCGCGCGAGTTCGCGGGGCGGAGTGTGGTCGGCGCTGGGAATGCCGACGGCGTTCAGGCGGCTTCGCGCTCGGCGCAGCAGGCGCAGCCAGGGATCGTGCTGCTGGCGCTCCCACAGCGTCCAGCCGGCGCCGATCAGGCTGGCGAGCACCACCACGCCAAGCAGCACGGTGACCAGATCGGTCCAGTTGGGGGACTGGAACCCCAGGCTTTTCAGCAGGTCGAGCTGGCGCCCCTGCGTGTAGTTCAGCACCCACTGGCTCCAGCGGTTGTTCACGGCCTCCCACACCTCGCGCATCTGCGTGATCAGCGTGGGGTTGAGGTTGCGCAGGGCACCGGCCAGCACCCCCTCGGGCGCGGTGAGCCTTTGCAGCGAGCCGATGCGCCCCGGCGAGACGGCGGAGGTGGGGTCCACGCGCACCCAGCCCTGGCCTTGCAGCCAGACCTCGGCCCAGGCGTGCGCGTCGCGCTGGCGCACAGTCCAGAAGCCATCGACGCCATTGACCTCACCGCCCTGGTAGCCGGTGACGATGCGCGCCGGGATGTCGAGTGCGCGCATGAGCACCACGAAGCTGCTGGCAATGTGCTCGCAGAAGCCCTGGCGGCGGTCGAACCAGAACTCATCGGCCGTGTGCTGCCCGTACACACCCGGCTCCAGCGTGTAGGTGTAGCCACCGGTGCGCAGCCTGTCGAGCACGGCATTGATGAGGGCGGTGTTGTTGCTGCCATGCAGGCGCCGAAGGTCCTGGGCGAGGGCGAGCGTGCGCGGGTTGAAGCCAGGCGGCAGTTCGATGTGGTCTTGCAGTGCCACCGCGGGTTCGAGCGGCCCGTGGCGGAAGCTGGTGTGGCTTTGCGCCTGGTAGCGCACCAGCGTGCCGATGGGCCGGTCGGTGATCCACTGCAGCTCGCGCGTCATGCGCACGCGCACGCCGGGAAGCTCGGGCGCCTGCGTGGCCGCTTCCAGCAGGAACAGCCACGGCCGGCGGTTGGCTTCCATGGTCACTTCGTAGCGCACCGCCTCGCCCGAAACCACAAGATCGGGGGGCAGCGCCAGCGCGTCGGGGAAGCCCGATCGGACGGGCCGCCATTCGGCGCCATCGAAATCGCTGAGCACCGGCCCGCGGAAATAAAGCTGACCTTGCGGCGGCGGCGGGCCTTCGAACTTCACGCGCAGGGCAATGTTGTCGTCCAGCACCAGCTGGGCGATCTGGCCCACCCGCATGCTGTTGGAGAGGCCGCTGCGGCCCGCCGCATCGTCACCCGGCGTACCCCAAAGCGGCGAGAGGCGCGGGAACAGCAGAAACAGCACCAGCATGATGGGCGCGCCCATGAGCGCCATGCCGCCAGCAATGCGCGCGGCCTGCCCCAGACTGGGGCGTCCCACCGGCATGTGGGCATTGACCAGCGCGGTCAGCAGCGCCATGAGGGCGATCAAAATGCCCGCCGCCGTGAGCAAGGTCTGAGAGTAGAAGAAGTGCGTGAGCAGCATGAAGAACGAGAGGAAGAAGATGACGAAAGCATCTCGCTTCGCGCGCATCTCCAGCGTCTTCAGCGCCAGCAGCACCACGATGAGCGTGACCCCGGCATCGCGCCCCAGAATGGTGCTGTGGGTGGCCCAGGTGGCGCCCAGCAAGAGGGCGAGCAGGCCGATGCGCCACGGCCAGCCGGGCAAGGGAAGGCCGCGCAAGGTGAGCGTGGTGCGCCACGCCAGCACTCCGGCGGTGAGCAATCCGCACCACCAGGGAATGTGGCCCACCTGAAGGAACACCACCCAGCCGATGACGGCCAGAAGGAACAGCGTGTCACGCGTTTCCCGGGGCAGACTCGTCAGCGATTGATGGAGTTTCTTCAGCACAGGGCCAGCGCCTCCAGGCAGCGCGCGCGGTGGGCTGCGCCCTGGTCGGGCGCAATCTCGCGGCCTGGCACGCGCAGGCCGTAGTCCATGCCCAGCCGGTCGGCCATCAGCACCCAGGCCGTCAGGCGCGAGAGGCGAGCCTCCAGGTTGCTGGCGCCGCATTTCGCATGGTCCAGCCAGAGCTGCTGGCGCTGGCTGGAGAGCGCGTCGCGGCTCACCAGTTCATCGCGGCCAGATGCAAAGGCCTGCGCGGCCTTTTTCCAGACCACGGCTTTCATGGGGTCGCCGCGCTGGTAGGCGCGCACGCCATCGAACTCGCCCGTGCTTTGCACGCGCGCCAGGCCCGAGCTGCCCGCCTGCGGCTCACCCGGTGGCAGTGGCGGTGGGTGGCTTTCAGGCTCGGGATACACCAGCACCGGGGACGCCGGGCGCCACACGGTCCAGACGCGAAAGGTGCCGAGCGGGAACAACGTGTGCGCGGTGAGCGGCGCCAGCGTGTGCAAGCCCCGGCTCGGCGCGGGCCAGCTCACCTGCAGCGTGGTGCTGCCCTGCGCGGGCACGTCCGTCCACGCCAGCGGAGCATGGGCCACATCCGCACCAATCACCCCCATGCCGATACCGTAGCGCGTGCGCGCCCGCTCGCTGGACAGGCGAACATCGAGCAGAGCTGCCTGCCCCGCATGCACCGGCTCGGGTGCATTCAGGTGCAGGGTGGTGCCACGCAGGTTGCCGTGGCACACGTGCATGCCCACCGCCGCCGTGCCGGCGAGCAGGAAGGTGAGCAGGTAACCCAGGTTCAGCTCGTAGTTGATGCTGGCGAGCAGCAGGATCAGCAGCGTGAAAGCCAGCATCCAGCCCGCTCGCGTGGGCAGGATGTAGACGTTGCGCTGTGTGAGGGTGAGCGTGTCCGTGCGCGGCAGGCGGCTGTGCCACCAGCGTTGCACCCGCTCGCGAACCAGGCGAATGGGGCTGTCCATCGCCTAGGGAAGGGGCACCGCTTCCAGCATCGCGCGCACCTGCTCCACTGGCCCGCGCCCCGCGTCGCGCACCGGAATCAAGCGATGAGACACCGTCTGCGGCAGGATGGCGGCGATGTCGTCGGGCGCCACGTAGTCGCGCCCGTTCAGGTAGGCCTGGGCCTTGGCCGAGCGCACCACCGCCAGCGCCGCGCGTGGCGAGAGGCCCTGCGCAAACCAGCGGCCGCTGCGCGTGGCGGCCACCAGGTCTTGCAGGTATTCGAGCACTGGCTCGGCGGTGTGCACCTGGCTCACGGTGCGCTGCAGGTCGGCCAGGTCGGCCGGGGTGAGGGCAGGGGGCAGGCGCTCAAGCATGTCGCGCCGGTCCTGCCCGCGCAGCAGTTCGCGTTCGGCCGCGCGGTCGGGGTAGCCGATGGACAGGCGCATGTGGAAGCGGTCGAGCTGCGATTCGGGCAAGGCGTAAGTGCCCAGCTGGTCGTGCGGGTTCTGCGTGGCGATCACGAAGAAAGGCTCGGGCAGTGCTCGCGTTTCACCCTCCACCGTCACCTGCTTTTCTTCCATGGCCTCGAGCAGCGCGCTCTGCGTCTTGGGACTGGCGCGGTTGATCTCGTCGGCCAGCAGAACCTGGGCAAACACGGGGCCCGGGTGGAACACGAAATCTTCCCGTCCGCGCTCGTAGATCGACACGCCCACCAGGTCGCTCGGCATGAGGTCGGCGGTGAACTGCACGCGCGAAAACTGCAGACCGAAAGAGCGCGCCAGGGCATGCGCCAGCGTGGTCTTGCCAACGCCGGGAACGTCTTCGATCAACAGGTGCCCATTGGCCAGCAAGCACGCCACGCAGTCCGAAACCTGCTGCGATTTGCCCACGATCACCGTGTTAAGCTGACTCAGCAGCAGTTGGATTCTTGCGTCGGCTTGCATGCCGCGAACCATACCGTAAAACCGTCATGAGCCAGGCCACCGGGTATTTCACCCACAAGGATTGTTGGAGACATGAAATGGGCGCCGGCCACCCGGAATGCCCCGAACGGCTGGACGCCATCGAAGACCGCTTGCTCATCTCCGGGCTCGACGTGGCGCTGGAGCGCCGGGAAGCCACCGCGGCCTCCCTTGCCGATCTTGAACTCGCCCATGGCCGCATGCACCTTGCCGCACTTCGCGGCTTGTGCGAGAGCCTCAAGGAAGACATCTCCGCCGGCGGACCCACCCACGCGCACGTGGACCCCGACACCGCCATCAACACGCACAGCTGGGACGCGATCCTGATGGCTGCGGGCGCTGCCATCGACGCCACCGATGCGGTGATGGCCGGTGAAATGGCCAACGCCTTTTGCGCTGTGCGCCCGCCGGGCCACCATGCCACGCGCAACCAGGCCATGGGCTTCTGCTTTGTGAACAACGTGGCCGTGGCAGCCAAGTACGCGCTGGAGCGCCACGGCCTGCAGCGCGTGGCCATCATCGATTTCGACGTTCACCACGGAAACGGCACCGAGGACATCGTTGCCGGCGACGAGCGCATCCTCATGTGCAGCTTCTACCAGCACCCGTTCTACCCGGTTTGCGAGCACTCCACGGCGTCCAACCTGGTCAACTTGCCGGTGCCTGCCTACACCAAGGGCATGGACATCCGCGAACTGGTCGACATGATGTGGCTGCCCCGGCTGGAAGCGCACCGCCCGCAGATGATCTTCATCAGCGCGGGCTTCGACGCCCACCGCGAAGACGACATGGGCCAGCTTGGCCTGGTGGAGAGCGATTACGCGTGGATGACCTCGCGCATCAAGGAGGTGGCAGAGCGCCACGCCAAGGGCCGCATCGTGAGCTGTCTGGAGGGCGGCTACGCGTTGAGCGCGCTCGGCCGGAGCGTGGAAGCGCACCTTCGGGTGCTCGCCGACGTCTGAACACCTATGGCAACCGCTTCTCCCAAACCCATCGACGACTTCGACCTCTGGCTGGCGGGCTTCGCCCAGCCCACAGTGCTGGTGGAACTGGCCGCGCTGGCTGGCTGCATTGCGGTCGCGCTGGGCATGAGCTGGGCGCTGCGCAAGGCCCTGCGCATGGAGCAGGAGAAAACCTCTGTGCTGTTCGGACGGCGTCTGGTCGACGGCGTGATGTTTCCGCTGGTGTTGCTGTTGCTGGCCTACGTGGCGCGGGCCCTCATCACCAAGCTGATGCCATTGGCGGCGTTCAAGGTGGCCATACCGGTGCTGGTGGCGCTGGTGGTCATTCGCGTTGGCGTGAAGGTGCTTCAGGTGGCCTTCACGACCGCGCCCTGGGTGCGGGCGCTGGAACGCACCATTTCGTGGGTGGCGTGGCTGGCCATGGTGTTGTGGGTCAGTGGCCTGCTGCCGGTCATTCTTGCGGAACTTGACGACATCTCCTGGAAGATCGGCGCCACCACGCTGAGTCTGCGCACGCTGATCGAAGGCGCAGTGACTGCAGGCGCGGTGTTGATCCTCTCTTTGTGGGTGTCATCAGCCATTGAAACGCGCCTTCTGCGCAAGGCGGTGGGCAGCGACCTTTCCCTGCGCAAGGCCGTGAGCAACGCCACTCGGGCGCTGCTCATGTTCGTCGGCCTGATCATTGCGCTGTCCGCTGTCGGCATCGACCTCACCGCCCTGTCGGTGCTCGGCGGCGCCATCGGTGTGGGCATCGGTTTCGGTCTGCAGAAACTGGCCTCCAACTACGTGAGCGGCTTTGTGATCCTGGCCGAGCGCAGCATGCGCATTGGCGACAACGTGCGGGTCGACAATTTCGAGGGTCGCATCACCGACATCAACGCCCGCTACACGGTCATCCGGTCTCCCACGGGGCGCGAATCGATCGTGCCCAACGAGCTGCTCATCATCAACCGCGTGGAGAACCTGTCGCTCGCGGACAACCGCGTGTGGCAATCCACGGTCGTTTCCGTGGCCTACGACAGCGACGTCGACATGGTGACGCGCGTCCTGCTGGCGGCTGCGATGCAGCATGAGCGGGTCCTCAGGGAGCCAGCGCCGTCCGTGGCGCTGTCCAATTTTGGGGCAGACGGGCTGGAATTCACACTGGGGTACTGGATCGCTGATCCAGAGAACGGCACGCTCAACATCCGCTCGTTGATCAATTTCAGCGTGCTGAAGGCCTTGCGCGAGAACGCCATCGAAATCCCTTATCCGCAACGTGTCCTGCACGTGTTGCGACGCCCGTTGCGCGAGGATCCTCAGGCTGCGGAGCCGCCGCCTAGCGGTTCATGAAACTGGGCAACCAGAGCGCGATCGTCGGGAACGCAATCAGGATGCCCAGGCGCACCACGTCCGCCATGACGAACGGCCAGACACCGCGGTAAATGGTGCCCAGCTTGACGCCGGGCAACAGCGAGTTGATGACGAAAAGGTTCAGCCCGACCGGCGGCGAAATCATGCCGATCTCGACGATGGTGACGATCAGGATGCCGAACCACACGGGGTCGAACCCGAGGCCCGTGATCACGGGGAAGAACACCGGTATGGTCAGCAGCACAATGGCCAGTTCTTCCATCACCATGCCCAGCGCGAGGTAGATGCCCATCATCACCACGACCACCATCACCGGGTGAGGGCTGAACTGCAGCACGAAGTCGCGCAGGTCGCCCGGCATGGTGGTGAAGTTGATGAAGTTGGTGAAGATCATCGCGGCGATCAGGATCGTGAAGAGCATCGCCGTGGTGCGCGTGCTTTCGACCAGGATGTCCATCAGCACCCTTGGCGTGAGAGTGCCGCGCAGCAGTGCAAAGAAAAACGCGCCTGCTGCACCCACACCGGCCCCTTCCGTGGCTGTGAACACGCCGCCGTAGATGCCGCCGATCACCAGCGCGAACAGCACCACCACGCCCCAGATGCCCCGGATGGCCGCGAAGCGTTGTGCCCAGGTGAACTTGTCCGCGCGCGGACCGGCTGACGGATCGCGCCAGGTCACATAGACCACCCCTAGGCAAAGGCAGGTGATGGCCACCAGGCCCGGCAGGATGCCGGCCACGAAGAGCTTGCCGATGTCGGTCTCGGTGATGATCCCGTAGATCACCAGGATGGTGGACGGTGGGATGAGGATGCCCAGTGTGCCGCCGGAGGCGATGGCGCCAGTGGCGAGCGTGTCTTTGTAGCCGTGCGCCTTCATCTCCGGATACGCCACGCGCGCCATCGTGGCCGCGGTGGCGATGGAGGAGCCGCAGATGGAGCCGAAACCGCCGGAGGCAATGATGCTGGCCATGGCCAGGCCGCCCTTGCGGTGGCCGACAAACGCATTGGCGGCGGTGAAGAGTTCGCGCGCCATGCCCGCACGTGCCACCAGGTTGCCCATGAGCACGAACAGCGGAATCACCGACAGCACGTAGTGAAAGCCGGTTTCGAAAATGACCTGGCTGGTGCTGGCGAACGCCGGCTGCCAGCCCCGCAGCAGACCCATGCCGACCATGCCGGCAATGGCCATGGCCACGGCCAGTGGAATACGGAGGAAGGCCATCGCGAAGACGGCCAGGAAGCCCACCAGTGCTTCGATCATGTGGAGCTTCCTTCGACGACGGCGGGTGCGGGATGGTGGGGTGAAGCAACGGGCACCACGACGAACACGAACAGCAGGTGAACCAGCGCGGTGAGCAACAGGAAGAGCGCCATCAACCAGGCCACGGGCGCAATGGCGAGCTGCAGGTGCACGGTGGTGTCCCCATATTCGGCGAAGCGCGCCGCGCGCGTGGTCATGAGGTAGGCCAGGAACCCAAACGCTGCTGCGCAGACCAGGTTGACCAGGCGCGCCTGGATGGCGCGCGCCCAGTCAGGGAGAAAGGCGTCGAGCGAATCGAACACCACATGCTCACTGCGCCACGACACCATGGGCAGGGCGCCAAAGATCACGATGACCATGAGGATCTCGGTGATCTCGAGCCCGCCGGGAACCGAGTGGTTGAAAAAGCGGCGGCCGGTCACGTCCACGAGCGTGAGCCACATGATGGCAAACAGGGCCATGGCGGCCATGAGCCCGGCAGACCAGCGCAGCATGCGCTCCAGCGTCTTGAGCATGATGTTGATGTCCTGATGTGAAAAGGCCGGCGGGCAAGGTGCTCCGCCGGCCTTGAAGGGCAGGCCTCGAGAAGCGCGAGCTTACTTCGCCTTGGCGATCTCGGCGCGGAATTCGGCCAGCACCGCCTTCGGATCCTTCAGGCCTTTGGCCGAGGCGGCCGCGGCCCACTTGTCTTCCAGCTCACCTTGCTTGGCGGCCACGGCCTTCACGAAAGCATCGTCGGCCTGAACGCGCACGACACCCTGGGTTTTCTGAAGCTCGCGGCTGGCCGCGTCCACCTTGTCCCAGCCCTCGCCGAAGGTGCGGGCTGCGGTTTCGCCAGAGAGCTTGTCCACCACGGCCTTGTCCTGCGCCGAGAGCGCGTCGTACTTCGCCGGATTCATCATGAAAACGAAGCTGGTGTTGTAGAGGCCACCCGGGAACGTGGTGGCGTGCTTGATCATGCTCAGCTTGAACGAGGCAATGGACTCATCGGGGAAGAACGTGCCGTCCATCACGCCGGTGGAGAGCAGCTCGAACGACTCGGGCGCCGGCTTGAGCGTGGTGTTCCAGCCCATGGCCTTCGAGAGTTCATTGATGTTGCCGCCGCCAATGCGGAACTTGAGCTTCGCGGCGTCCGCTGCGGATGTGACCGGCTGTTTGGCGTTGAAGATGATGCCGGGGCCGTGCGTGAACACCGACAGCACCTTCACGCCGCGGTGCTCGCCCAGCGGCGCGAAGTGTTTGTTGTAGATGCGCCAGTAGGCCACCGAGGTCGCGGTGGCGCTGTTGCCCAGAAAGGGGAACTCGGCCACCTGCGTGTTGATGAAGCGGCCCGGCGTGTAGCCGTCGACCGTGAAGGAAATGTCTGCCAGACCATCGCGCACTGCGTCGAATGTGCCGGGCGCAGCAGCCACGGCCTTGGGCAGGATGTTGCACTTCATGCGGCCGGCGCTGTCTTTCTCCAGCTGGTCGCACCAGGTCTTCTGCGCCATGCTCAGGGTGTGCGCTGGGCCGACCCAGCTGGAAACGGAAAACACCGTCTGGGCTGAAGCCGCGCCGCTCAAAAACGCGGAGGACGAAAGGGCCGCAGCCACAAGCAAGCGAAGTTTCATGCAGAGTCTCCTGGGTGGGATCGTTGATTACTCAACATAAGCAGTTGAGCATGTCCCACTATAGGCGAGCACCCGCGTTTGTCGCCTCCAGACTTACCCGGATTCGCCGACCGCGTGGTTGGTTAATGGTCGTCGTGGCGACAGTGAGGGGGTGCAATCACAAGCCACTACAATGCAGAAAAAGCACGGTCGTTCGCTTGTGTCTGGATACCCCCCTCTCAAGGAAGGTGCCAGCGAGTCAGGCCGGATGGCCCGCATACAATGCCTCGTTGACGTGCACGTCAATTCGAGGCGAGCGTTTCCCCAATCATCAGGAGCAAAGCAGCATGAAGGTCATCGTCCCCGTCAAGCGCGTGGTGGATTACAACGTCAAGGTGCGGGTCAAGAGCGACGGCACTGGCGTGGACATCGCCAACGTCAAGATGAGCATGAACCCGTTTGACGAAATCGCAGTGGAAGAAGCCGTGCGGTTGAAGGAGAAGGGCGTGGTCACCGAAGTGATCGCCGTGTCCTGCGGCGTCACGCAGTGCCAGGAGACCCTGCGCACCGCCATGGCCATCGGCGCCGACCGCGCCATCCTGGTGGAGACCACCGTGGAACTGCAGCCGCTGGCCGTGGCCAAGCTGCTCAAGGCGCTGGTCGACAAGGAACAACCTGGACTCGTGATCCTGGGCAAGCAGGCGATCGACGACGACTGCAACCAGACCGGCCAGATGCTGGCCGCACTCGCCGGCCTGCCGCAGGCCACGTTTGCCAGCAAGGTCGAAGTGGCCGATGGCAAAGCCAGCGTCACGCGCGAGGTGGATGGGGGTCTGGAGACGCTGTCGATCACGCTGCCGGCGGTCATCACCACCGACTTGCGTCTGAACGAACCGCGTTATGTGACCTTGCCCAACATCATGAAGGCCAAGAAGAAGCAGCTCGACATCCTCAAGCCCGAAGACCTCGGCGTGGACGTGACGCCGCGCATCAAGACCCTGAAGGTCAGCGAGCCGCCCAAGCGCGGCGCCGGCATCAAGGTGGCCGATGTGGCCGCCCTGGTGGACAAGCTGAAGAACGAAGCCAAAGTGATCTGAGGAACCGACAAATGACCGCACTCGTTATTGCCGAACACGACAACGCCTCCGTCAAGGGCGCGACTCTCAACACGGTTGCCGCCGCCGCTCAATGTGGGGGTGACGTGCATGTGCTCATCGCAGGACACAACGCGGGTGCTGCGGCCGCCGCCGCCGCGCAGATCGCTGGCGTGGCCAAGGTGATCCACGCCGACGCGCCAGGCTTCGAACACGGCCTGGCCGAGAACGTGGCCGCACAGGTGCTGGGCATGGCCTCCAACTACAGCCACATCCTGTTCCCCGCCACCGCCAGCGGCAAGAACGTGGCGCCCCGCGTGGCCGCTGCGCTGGACGTGGCCCAGGTTTCCGACATCACCAAGGTCATCAGCGCTGATACGTTCGAGCGCCCGATCTACGCCGGCAACGCGATCGCCACCGTGCAGGCGCAGGACGCCACCAAGGTCATCACCGTGCGCACCACCGGCTTCGACCCGGCAGCGGCCACGGGTGGCAGCGCAGCGGTGGAGACCGCCACGGCTGCGGCCGACGACGGCAAGAGCAAGTTCATGGGCAGCGAGATCGCCAAGAGCGACCGCCCCGAACTCACGGCCGCCAAGATCATCGTTTCCGGTGGCCGCGCGCTGGGCAGCGCCGAGAAGTTCAACGAGGTGATGACGCCCCTGGCCGACAAGCTGGGCGCAGCGCTCGGCGCGAGCCGCGCGGCGGTGGACGCAGGCTACGCGCCCAACGACTGGCAGGTGGGTCAGACCGGCAAGATCGTGGCGCCGCAGCTCTACATTGCAGCCGGTATCTCCGGGGCCATTCAGCACCTGGCCGGCATGAAGGATTCCAAGGTGATCGTCGCGATCAACAAGGACCCCGAGGCGCCGATCTTCTCGGTGGCCGACTACGGCCTGGAGGCCGATCTCTTCGCGGCCGTGCCCGAACTGATCAAGGCACTCTGAGCCCTCTGAACAACACAAGGGCATCGTTCGCGATGCCCTTGTCGCATCTGCATCCGTGAATCCTGTGGAGACAACCCCATGAGCTACATCGCACCCCTGAAGGACATGCTGTTCGACATCGAGCACCTGGCGCGCATCGACCAGGTGGCGCAGATGCCAGGCTTTGAAGACGCCGGCCTGGAAACGGCGCAGGCGGTGCTGGAGGAGTGCGCCCGGCTCAACCAGGATGTGATCGCACCGCTGAACTGGGAGGGCGACAAGAACCCGTCGTCGTTCAAGGACGGTGTGGTCACCACCACGCCTGGCTTCAAGGAGGCGTTCAGGCAGTACGCCGAGGGCGGCTGGCAAGGCTTGCAGCACCCCACCGACTTTGGCGGCCAGGGTCTGCCCAAGACGATTGGTGCGGCCTGCGGCGAGATTCTCAACAGCGCCAACATGAGCTTTGCGCTGTGCCCGCTGCTCACCGATGGCGCCATCGAAGCGCTGATCACCGCCGGCAGCGATGAACTCAAGGCGATCTACCTGGAGAAGCTGGTGAGCGGCCAGTGGACCGGCACCATGAACCTCACCGAGCCGCAGGCGGGTTCAGACCTGGCGGCGGTGCGCAGCCGCGCCGAGCCACAGCCCGATGGCAGCTACAAAGTGTTCGGCACCAAGATTTTCATCACCTACGGTGAGCACGACATGGCCGAGAACATCGTGCACCTCGTGCTTGCCCGTGTGACAGGTGCGCCCGAAGGCGTGAAGGGCATCAGCCTGTTCGTGGTGCCGAAGTTCATGGTGAACAAGGACGGCTCGCTGGGCGCGCGCAACGACGTGCACTGCGTGAGCATCGAGCACAAGATGGGCATCAAGGCCAGCCCCACCGCCGTGCTGCAGTACGGCGACCATGGTGGTGCGGTCGGCTACATCGTGGGCCAGGAGAACCGCGGCCTGGAATACATGTTCATCATGATGAACGCGGCACGCTACGCCGTGGGCGTGCAGGGCATCGCCATTGCGGAGCGGGCCTACCAGAAGGCCGTGGCCTACGCGCGCGACCGCGTGCAGAGCCGCCCGGTGGACGGTTCGCTGAGCGCGGCCGCGCCCATCATTCACCACCCCGATGTGAAGCGCATGCTGATGACCATGCGCGCCTCCACCGAAGGCTGCCGCGCCATGGCCACCGTGGCCGCTGCCGCCTACGACGCGTCGCACCACCACCCGGATGCCGAGGTGCGCAAGCAGAACGCCACCTTCTACGAATTCCTCGTGCCGTTGGTGAAGGGCTACAGCACCGAGATGAGCCTGGAAGTGACCAGCCTGGGCGTGCAGGTGCACGGTGGCATGGGCTTCATCGAGGAAACCGGCGCGGCGCAGTACTACCGTGACGCGAAGATCCTCACCATTTACGAAGGCACCACGGCGATCCAGGCCAACGACCTGGTGGGCCGCAAGACCTCGCGCGATGGCGGCACGGCGGCCAAGGCCATTGCTGCGCAGATCGAGCAGACCGAAAAGGCACTGGCTGCCGGCAGCGCGCAGGCACAGGCGGTGGGCAAGCGCCTCACGGCGGCGCGCCAGGCCTTTGTGGACGTGGTGGAGTTCATTGCAGCGAACACGCGCAGCAACCCCAACGCGGCCTTTGCAGGCAGCGTGCCCTATCTCATGCTGGCCGGCAATCTCATGGCGGGCTGGCAGATGGCACGCGCGCTGCTGGTGGCCGAGGAACTGTCCGCCAAGGGACAGGACGTGGCATTCATGCAGACCAAGATCACCACCGCGCGTTTCTACGCAGACCACATCCTCAGCCGCGTCCCTGGCGTTCGCGATGCGATCGTGGACGGCGCCGAGGCCGTGACCGCGCTGAGCGCAGAAGCTTTCTGACCCGACCCTTCATCCGGAGACCTCATGACCGCACCCGCCCGCAGCCTTCCGCCCGTCCTGAAGAACCTGAAATTCCCGGTGATCGGCTCGCCGCTGTTCATCATCAGCAACCCCAAGCTCGTCATTGCCCAATGCAAGGCGGGGGTGATCGGGGCCATGCCGGCGCTGAACGCGCGCCCGGCATCGCAGCTGGACGAGTGGCTGGCCGAGATCACCGAGGCCCTGGCGGCGCACGACAAAGCCAACCCGGACAACAAGGCGGCGCCCTTCGCCATCAACCAGATCGTGCACAAGAGCAACGACCGGCTGGAGCAGGACATGGCGTTGTGCGCCAAGTACAAGGTGCCGATCATCATCACCAGCCTGGGCGCTCGCGAAGATGTGAACCAGGGTGTGCACAGCTGGGGCGGCATCGTGCTGCACGACGTGATCAACAACGTGTTTGCGCACAAGGCGATCGAGAAGGGCGCTGATGGCCTGATTCCTGTGGCGGCCGGTGCGGGTGGTCACGCCAGCGTGAAGAGCCCCTTCGCCATGGTGCAGGAAATTCGCGAATGGTTTGGTGGCCCGATTGCGCTGTCGGGCGCCATCGCTTCTGGCGGTGCCATCCTGGCCGCGCAGGCCATGGGTGCCGACCTCGCCTACATCGGCTCGGCGTTCATTGCCACCGAAGAAGCGCGCGCGGTGGACGGCTACAAACAGATGATCACCAGCTCCAATTCAGACGACATCGTCTACAGCAACTTCTACACCGGCATCCACGGCAACTACCTGAAGGGCAGCATCAGGAACGCCGGAATGGACCCGGACAACCTGCCGCAGAGCGACCCGAGCAAGATGAACTTCTCGACCGGAGAAGGCGCCAACGCCGCCAAGGCCTGGCGCGACATCTGGGGATGCGGACAAGGCATTGGCGCCATCCGTGAGGTGATGCCCGCTGCCGAGATGGTGGCGCGCTTCAAGCGCGAATACGCCGAAGCCAAAGCCCGCATCTGCGCGGGCTGAACACGGGTCAGGGCCTTGGCCCGCTCCTGAACCAGTTGCCCAGGGAGTCGAAGATCTTGCCGAGGTCGCCCGCGAAGGTGCGGGCGTACTCCACGCCCCCTTGGTCGGATATGGCCGACACCCAGCCGCCTTCGGCCCACTCGGCGTAGAGCCAGTCGTCGCCTTCGCGCACCAGCCCAGCCGGCGGTGAGGGCTGCGGCGCCACAGGCGTGCCCTTCAGTGCCACGCCCATGAAGTCGATCCAGATCGGCAGCGCAAGCCGCCCGCCGGACTCCGCGCCACCCAGGCCGCGCGGCTGGTCGTAGCCGATCCACACTGCGGTGGCCAGCGAGGGTTGATAGCCCGCAAACCAGGCGTCCACCGCGTCGTTGGTGGTGCCGGTCTTTCCATAGAGGTCGGGCCGCTTGAGCGTGGCCTGCGCGCGCGCGGCGGTGCCGGTGCGCGCCACGTCGTTGAGCAGGCTGGAAATCACAAATGCGTTGCGTGCGGGGATGGCGCGGTTCTCTTCCGTCAGCGTCACAGGCGGTGGTTCCTCGAACAGCACCTTGCCTTGTGAATCGGTGATCTTCTCGATCACCACCGGCGCCACCCGCCAGCCACCGTTGGCAATCGTGGCGTAAGCCTGCGCCATCTGCATCGGTGTGGCGCTGCCGGTGCCCAGTGCCAGCGTGAGGTTGTCGGGCTGGCGTGCCGGGTCCAGCCCGAAGCGGCCGGTCCAGTCGCGTGCGGCCTGGGTGCCGGTGTGCTGCAACACGCGCACGCTGGCCAGGTTGCTCGATCGCGCGATCGCCTCGCGCACGGAGATCGGGCCGGAAAACTGGTCGTTGCTGTTCTTCGGGCTCCAGCCGTTGGCGGCGGTGAAGGGCAGATCGTCGACCATGGTGGCGGGCATCACACGCGCTTCGAGTGCGGCCGAATACAGCAGCGGCTTCAGCGCAGAGCCGGGCTGGCGCCAGCCCTGGGTGACGTGATTGAACGGCTGGCGGGTGAAGTCGAAACCGCCCACGAGCGCGCGCACGCGGCCGGTCTGCGGGTCCATGGCGACCAGCGCGGCCTCTGCTTCTGGCCATTGCGACACGGCCCACACAGCGCCGGCCTTGTTCTTGCCCGTGGTGACCACGCGCACGATGGAGCCGCGCTGGATTTTCAGCGGTGCCTTGGCCTTCGCGTCGAGCCCACGCTGTGCCCAGCGCAAGCCTTCGCCTTGCACGGTGACGCGCTCTCCGCTGGTCAGTTGCACCTGCAATGCCTTGGGGCTGGCCGCCAGCACGATGCCCACGCGCAGCGTCTCGTCGTCGCGGTGGTCTTTCAGTGCCTCGGCGGCGGCGCGCTCCAGCTCGGCACCTTCTTTCGCGGGCAGGGACTCCAGGTCTTCCGGGCCGCGCCAGGCACCGCGCCGGTCGAATGCCAGTACGCCGCGTTGCACCGCCGCGTGGGCCGCGCGCTGTTCTGCTGCACGCAGCGAGGTGGTGACCTTGATGCCGCTGGAATACGCCTCGGTGCCGAAACGATCCACCACGGCACGGCGCGCCATTTCAGCCACGTGCGCGGCGTGCACGCTGCGCAGCCCGGGCTGGCGGATCACGAGCTTTTCGGCGCGAGCCGCCGCGAGCTGCTGGTCGGTGATGGCGTCCACCGCGCGCATGCGGGCGAGCACCACGCGCTGGCGTTGGGTGGCGCGCTCGAAGTTGGCCACCGGGTTGGCGTAGTAGGGGTTCTGTGGCAGGCCCGCGAGCATGGCGGTTTCGGCCAGCGAAAGTTTGTCCAGCGGTTTGCCGTAGTAGATCTGCGCCGCTGCCGCGAAGCCGTAGGCACGCTGGCCCAGGAAGATTTCATTGAGGTAGATCTCCAGGATGCGGTCCTTGGAGATTTCCTGTTCAAGCTTGAGCGCAAGCCAGATTTCCTTGGCCTTGCGTTCCGCCGAGAACTCGCGCGTGAGCAGCATGGTGCGCACCAGCTGCTGCGTGATGGTGGAAGCCCCCTGGCGCTGCCCGCCGGTGATGGCCGCCACCAGTGCGCGCGCGATGCCTTTGGGGTCCACACCCGAGTGTTCGCGAAAGCGCGCGTCTTCCACTGCCAGCACCGCCTGCTGCAGCTGCCGGGGCATGCGCGTGAGCGGCACGTATTCGCGCCGCTCGGTACCGAACTGCGCGATCTCCACGCCGTCGGCGGTGAACACCTGCAGCGGCAGCTTGGGTTGGTAGTTAACGATGCGGTCCAGCGGCGGCAGATCGAAGGTCGACGCACGCGAAGGCAGCACGGAGAGGGTGGCGGCGATCAGGGTGAAGCCCAGGAGCGCGCGCCGCAAGGTAGGCACAAACATGGAGACGAATTGTCCCGGATTGGTGTGAAGCGAATGTGCGCTGCGAAGCCCGGCAAGGTAACCACCTGTGTCGGCTTAAGATGGCGCCCTCCATCCGACCGCGTTCCCACCCATGCGCAAGCGCATCCTGCTGCTCGAAGACGAACAGGCCATCGCCGACACACTGATCTATGCGCTGCAAAGCGAGGGTTTCGAGGTGCGGCATGTTCGCCTGGTGGGTGAAGCGCTGCAGGCGTTCGAGAACGAGCCGCCCGATCTCGCCGTGCTGGACGTGGGCTTGCCCGACGGCAGCGGTTTCGATGTGTGCCGGGCCATCCGCAAGACCAGCGAACTCCCCATCGTGTTCCTCAGCGCTCGCCACGAGGAGATCGACCGCGTGCTCGGACTTGAACTGGGGGCCGATGACTACGTGGTGAAGCCCTTCTCGCCGCGCGAGGTGGTGGCAAGGGTACGTGCCATCCTGCGCCGCAGCGCTTCAGGTGGCGCTTCACCGGGTGCTCAAGCTGGCGCTACTGCGGCGCAGGTTGAAGCGGCTGCTCCCGAGCTGTCGGGCGGCGCTCTGGTGCTGGACGAAGCCGCGCAGCGCATCGCCTGCCAGGGCAGCTACCTCGCGCTCACCCGGTACGAATTCCAGCTGCTGGCCACTTTGCTGCGGCGGCCCGAGCGCATCTTCTCGCGTTCGGAACTGATGGATCTGGTGTGGGGTGATGCCGCCGACACCGCAGACCGCACGGTCGATGCGCACGTGAAACTGCTGCGCGCCAAGTTGCGCGAGCGCGGCCTGGTGGCGGAGGTGATCCAGACCCATCGCAACATGGGCTATTCGATCCGCCTGCCGGACTGAACGCATGCGCATTGGTCTGCGCCTGCTGCTGGGCTTCTTTTTCATCCTCGGGCTGGCACTCTTTGTGGTGCTGCGCGTGTTTGTGGAAGAGGTGAAGCCGGGCACCCGACAGGCCATGGAAGACAGCCTGGTGGACGCGGCCTACACACTCTCCCGCCTGGCCGCGCCCGACATGAAGGCCGGCACCATCGGCAGCGGTAATTTTGCGCAGGCGCTGACCGGTTTGCCTGAGGTGAACCCACAGGCCAGCATCTGGGGTTTTCAGAAAGACCGCATCGACTACCGAGTGACCGTGACCGACGCCCGGGGCATCGTGCGCTTCGATACGCGGCCGGAAGCGATCGGGCAGGATTTCTCGCGCTGGAACGACGTGGCCCGCGCCCTGCGCGGTGAATACGGCGCGCGTTCGAGCCCGGCCAATCCCTATGCACCCGACACCGCCACGGTCATGCACGTGGCCGCGCCCATTCGCGATGGCGATCGCATCATCGGCGTGCTTTCTGTCTCGCGCCCCAACGAACGCCTCGAACCCTACATCGAGCGCAGCCAGCAGCGCATCCTGCGCTGGTCCTGGGCCTTGCTGGGGCTGTCCCTCGCCATCGGTTTGCTGTTCAGCTGGTGGATTGCGAGTTCGCTTTCGCGCCTGCGCGGCTACGCCAACGCGGTGGCGCGCGGTGACCGCGTGGTGATGCCGGTGCTGGGCCGCCTGTCAGGCAACACCGAGTTCAGCGAGCTGGCGCAGGCCCTGGAACGCATGCGTTTGCAGCTGGAAGACAAGGCCTACGTGGAGAGCTACGTGCACACCCTCACGCACGAGCTCAAGAGCCCGCTGGCGGCCATCCGCGGCGCCGCCGAGTTGCTGCAGGAAGACTTGCCTCCCAATGACCGGCACCGCTTCGCCGACAACATCCAGCGCCAGGCCGAACGCCTGCGCCAGCTGGTGGACAAACTGCTCGAACTCGCGCATGTGGAACAGATGCGTGGTCTGGCCGCGCGCGAGCCAGTGGACCTGAGCGCTCTCACGCGCGAGTTGTTGCTGCGCATGGAGCCGCGCATCCGGCTGAAGGCACTGCGCGTGCACGACGATCTGCGGCAGGGCATGAAGGTGCAGGGCGACCCGTTCCTCATCGGCCAGGCGCTGCAGAACCTGCTGGACAACGCGGTCGAGTTCTCACCCCAGCAGGGTGAACTCTGGCTGCAATTGCGCCAGGACGGCGATCAGGTGGAATGGTCGGTGCGCGACCAGGGGCCTGGTATCCCCGCGTACGCAATGGATCGCATTTTCGAGCGGTTCTATTCGCTGCCGCGCGCCGAGGGGCAGGACAAAGGCTCCGGCCTTGGCCTGTGCCTGGTGCGGGAAGTGAGCGAACTGCACGGTGGGCGACTGGTCATTGGCAACGCCGAGCCGCCGCCGGGTTGCGAAGCGCGCTGGCGCCTGCCCACCTGACCGTTTTCACGCCGGCTTCACAAAAAGCCGCTGCACCGCACACGCGCTGCACGCCGCGTGATCAGACTGGGTGGGTTCTCAACACGGAGCCCGAATTGAACAAATACCCCTTGCTGAGCAAAGTGCTGATCATCGGTTTGCTGATGCTGCTGCTCTCGATTCCCCTGATGATGGTGCGCGACGTGATCCACGAACGCAGCCAGAACCGTGAGGTTGCTGCCACCGAGGTGGCCCGCGCCCATGCGGGCGCCCAGACGATCACCGGCCCGGTGCTGTACGTGCCCTACACCGAAACCTTCACACGCACCGTGCCGGTGGGCGACACGGGCCTTCTGCGCGAAGAGCGCGTGACGCAGAACCATGTGTCCATTCGCTTTCCGACCCGCATGGACACGCGGGCGCGCCTGAACACCGAGACGCGCTGGCGCGGCATCTTTCCCATCACGGTCTACACCAGCTCGCACGAGAGCACGGGCCGCTTCGTGTGGAGCGACGTGCAACCGAAGGAGAAGGGCGGCCAGATCGCGTTGGGCCAGCCGCGCGTGTTGATGGGCGTAGGCGATTTGCGCGGTCTGCTGAGCGCGCCGCAGTTGAAGGTGGGCGGTCGTGCGCTGGCGGTGGGGCCAACGCTGTCCACCCAGCGCATGCCACTGCCGCTTGGTGCCTCCATTGAGGTGGGCTGGCTCAAGCCCGGCGAGGGCTTGCCCTTCGAGCTTCAACTGGAGCTGGCCGGCACCGGCCGCATGGGTTGGGTGCCGCTGGCCGACGAGAACAGCGTGAACCTGCAGTCGGCCTGGCCGCACCCCAGCTTCGTGGGCGACTTTCTGCCGCGCTCGCGCAGCGTGGGTCCACAAGGCTTCGAGGCCCAGTGGAACGTGACCTCACTGTCGGCACAGGCGCAGCAACAGTTCCTGCAGCAAGGCGAAAAACCACAGCTGCTTGAAGGTTTCGCTGTGTCGCTGGACAACCCGGTGGATGTCTACCGCATGACCGAGCGCGCCACCAAGTACGCCATGATGTTCATCGTGCTCACCTTCGCGGCCTTCTTCGTGCTCGAGATGGTGCGGCAGTGGCGCATTCATCCCATGCAGTACCTGATGATCGGCGCCGCGCTCGTGTTGTTTTTCCTGCTGCTGCTCTCGCTCTCCGAGCACATGGATTTTGTGTGGGCCTATCTGGCGGCCAGCCTGGCCTGCATCGGCTTGCTGGCTCACTACCTGCGCCATGTGCTGGGTGGCTGGCGGCCCGGCATGCTCATGAGCGGTTTGCTCGTGGCGCTGTACGGGGTGCTCTACGGCATCCTGGTCTCGGAAGACAACGCGCTGATGATGGGCTCGCTGCTGCTGTTCGGCGTGCTTGCGGCCATCATGGTCGCCACACGCAAGGTGGACTGGTACAGCGTGATGGGCGCGCCGCCGCCTCAGGCGCCTTCGATCGCGAACAGCGTGCCGACGGACGCACTCTGACGGATGGCGACCAGTCGCTGGTACTCCGGCGACTGGTAGAACGCCTGCAGGTGCGCCATGTCGGGAAACTCCAGAATCACTTGGCGCTGCGGGACGCCGTTGCCCTCCAGAACGGAAACGGCTCCGCCGCGCACCAGGAACTTGCCGCCATGCGCCGCGAGCACCGCGGGCACTTCCTTGCGGTAGCTTTCGTAGATGGCGGGGTCGGTGATCTGGACGTTGGCGTAGATGTAGGCGGCCATGGGCTGTGTCTCCTGAATGAAAAGTTGATCAATGGAAAAAATGCCGGTCCTTGCGCAAGGCCAGCCATGTCCATGCGCCACCCGCCGCATCGACGAGGCCGAACAGCGCCAGCATGGGCGGCGCAAAGCCTGAAACGACCAGGCCCGAGAAGGCCAGCAGTGCGAACACGCGCGTGACCACCGAAGCGGCGAAGAAAGGTCGGGCTTCGCTCACCGCCGCGTACCAGTAATACCAGCCGAGGTTGAACACCACCACGCCCAGCACCCGGATCCACACCTCGCTGGTGGGCGCGAAGCCGAACAGCGAGAGCATGAAGTTGGGGGCCAGCACCAGCGATGCGCCGAGCGCACCGAGGTAAACCGCAAACGCCTTGATGGTGAAAGCCGCGTGGGACATGGAGCCTCCTGCTGGGACTGGTCCGACAGCTTAGCGCGACTTCAGCTGCTGCCCCGAATCATCGGCTCGAAGCCCAGGTCCACCGAGTTCTGTGCCGGCGTCTCCCCCCGCATCAGCCCCAGCAGCATCTGCGCGCTGGCTTCGCCCATGGCGCGCCGGGGCGTGCGCACTGTGGTGAGCGGCGGCACCATCTGGTCGCTGCCCGAGAGGTCGTTGAAGCCCACCACGGCAATTCGCCCGGGCACGTCGACGCCCAGGCGCAGCGCGGTGAGCAGGCCACCCTGGGCCAGGTCGTCGTTGCAGAAGAACACGGCGTCCACGTCGGGCCTGGTGCGCAGGAGATCTTCGAACAGCTCACCACCGAGTCGCATGGACGATGGTTCCGGGCTGAGCAGCTCCAGCCGCGCGTCGTACACGCCGTGCTCGCGCAGGCAGCGGCGGTAACCTTCGGCGCGCTGCATGGTTCGCGGGTCCAGCTGGGCGGCCACGAAGGCGATGCGCTTGCGCCCGCGCTGCACCAGGTGTTCGGTGATGGCGTGCCCGGCCTCTATCTGCGAAAAGCCCACGCAATACACGCCGGGTGCCTGCGTGAGCTCCATCAGGTAAACGCAGGGCACGCCGCTGGCGGCGATCAGCTGGCGTGCGGCTTCGGTGCGGTCGAAGCCAGTGAGCAGCAGGCCGGCCGGGCGGTGCGCGAGGTAGCTGCGCAGCAGTTGTTCTTCTTCCAGCGGTTCGTAGTGCGTTACGCCGATGAGTGTCTGGTAACCGTGGGGCCACAGCGTGCGCTGCACGGATTCGAGCACGTCGACGAACAGGGCGTTGGACAACAACGGCACCAGCACCGGCACCTGCGCGCTGCGCTGCGAAGCCAGCGCGCGCGCCGCCGGATCGGGCACATAGCCAAGCTGGGTAGCCGCCGCCTTGACGCGTTCCACGAGTTCAGCCGCCACGCCGCGTTCTCCGCGCAGCGCGCGAGACGCGGTGATGGGGCTGACCTCGGCCGCCTGGGCGACGTCGGTGAGGGTGATGCGCCCGCTGTGGCGGCGCTTGCGTTCGGAGGGTTCCAAGGGTTTTCCCGGTATTTCGAAAACGGCACTGGCGTTTAGGATAGCGCTGTCCAAAGCCATCCGACACCCGAATTTACCCTGAACCTGCCCACGCATGTTGCCATGAAACCTCGCGGTGTCGAGGTGGAAGCCACGCCGTTGTTGCAGCCCTTTTTTTAGATTCTTGGGACAGCGCTACCAAATGAACCATCGGTCCGAAAACACCTTGCTTGTCGTCATGGGCGTGGCGGGTTGCGGCAAGTCCAGCCTGGGGCAGTGGTGCGCCCAGGCCCTGGGCGTGCCCCTGCTCGAAGGCGACGACTTTCATTCCGCCGGCAACATCCTGAAGATGCGCAGCGGCTCACCGTTGAGCGATGAAGACCGCGCGGAGTGGCTCGATACACTGGCCGCGCAACTGCAGAGCCACGGCGGTGGCGTGGTGCTCACCTGTTCCGCGTTGCGCCGCCGCTACCGCGATCGCCTGCGTGCCGCCGCACCGGGCCTGCGCTTCGTGTTCCTCGATCTCACACAAGAGCAGGCCCGCGCTCGCGTGGCCGCGCGGCCCGCGCATGTGTTTCCGGTGAGCCTGGTGGCCAGCCAGTTCGAAACGCTGGAAGACCCGCGCGAAGAGCCTGGCGTGCTGCGCCTGGACGCCACGCGCGAGCTGGCTGCGCTGGGGGAAGAGGTCGCCCGCTGGGTGCGCGGTTCAGAGGTGGTGCAATGAGCGCCGCCCGGCCGCTCCGAAGGCGCTCGCACCCGCAGTGCGCAGCACGGAGGGCATTCCAATGAACTTCAACCACTTCCTCAAACGCAGCGCCGAGGCCTTGCTGGCGCTCTGCCTGGCGGCCATGGTGCTGTGCGTGTTCGGCAACGTGGTGCTGCGCTACGGTTTCAACAGCGGCCTGAACGCCACCGAAGAACTCTCGCGCCTGCTGTTCGTGTGGATGGTGTTTCTGGGCGCCACCGCTGCTTACCCGGCGGGCCAGCACATGGCCTTCACCAGCCTGGTGGGCACGCTGCGCCACCGCCCGAAAGCGTTTGCGTTCGTCACCCTGGTCATTCGCCTGCTGGTGTTGCTGGCCTGCGTGCTGCTCGGCCGTGGCGCCTGGCAGCAGGTGGTGGTGGGCATGAACAGCAACTCCGTGGTGCTGGGCTACCCGGTGGCGCTGTTGCCGCTGCCGGCGCTGCTGTGTGCGCTGGCCATCGGCTTCATGGTGCTGGTCGAGATCGTGCGGCGCACCCCGCTCGACCTGGGCCACTCGGTGGACATGGAGTAAACCATGAGCGTCGAAGCACTCGCATTCATCGTCTTCATGGCCGGCATGGTGCTGCTCATGGGCGTGGGCATGAACATGGCGTTCGCGCTGCTGCTCACCGGGGCCGCCATGGCCTGGGTGATGGACTTCTGGGATACGCAACTGCTGGCGCAGAACATGGTGGCCGGTGTCGACAGCTTCCCGCTGCTGGCCGTGCCGTTCTTCATCCTCGCCGGTGAGCTCATGAACTCGGGCGGCATCAGCCGCCGCATTATCGACATGGCGCAAGCCTGGGTCGGCCATGTGCACGGCGGGCTGGGCTACGTGGCCATTGGCGCGGCGGTGCTGCTCTCGGCCATGTCGGGTTCGGCGCTGGCCGACGCGGCGGCGATGTCTGCCATTCTGTTGCCCATGATGCGCCAGCACGGCTACCCGATGGCCTCTTCGGCGGGCCTGATTGCCGCGGGCAGTGTCATCGGGCCGATCATTCCGCCGTCAATGGCGTTCGTGATCTACGGCGTGACCACCAACACCTCGATTTCGGCGCTGTTCATCTCGGGCATCGTGCCGGGTCTGATCATGGGCGTGGCGCTCATCGTGGCGTGGCGCGTGGTGCTGCGCAAAATGACGCTGAAGAGCCACCCGAAGGCGCCACTGGCCGAGCGACTGCGCCTCACCGGCCGCGCGGTGTGGGCTTTGCTGATGCCGGTGATCATCATCGGCGGCATGAAGAGCGGGGTGTTCACGCCGACCGAAGCCGCTGTGGTCGCTGCGTTCTATGCGTTGGTGATCGCCATGCTGGTGCACCGCGAAATGCGCCTGCCCGAGCTGTACGCGGCCCTCGTGCGCGCGGCCAGCACGACGGCGGTGGTGATGTTCCTGTGCGCCGGTGCCGCCGTGGCCAGCTACATGATCACGCTGGCCGACCTGCCGTCCACGCTGTCGGGCTGGCTCGGGCCGCTCATTGAACATCCGCGCCTGCTGATGGTGGCCATGATGATCGCGCTGGTGCTGATCGGCACCGCGCTCGACCTCACGCCCACCATCCTCATCATCGCGCCGGTGATGCTGCCCATTGCCGTCAAGGCCGGCATCGACCCGGTGTATTTCGGCCTCATGTTCGTGCTCAACGGGGCCATCGGTCTGATCACGCCGCCGGTGGGTACCGTGCTCAATGTGGTCGCCGGCGTCGGCCGCCTGCCCATGCACCAGGTGATCAAGGGCGTGAATCCGTTCCTGATCGCCTATCTCTTCGTTCTCGGCCTGTTCATCGTGTTCCCGCAGATCGTCACCGCGCCCGTGGCCTGGATGCGCTGACGTTTCAATTTCACCCACTCCAAGGAGACTGTCATGACCCTGTTCCGTCGAACCCTCATTGCCGCCACCGCTGCGGCCGCCTTTGCCGCCCCTTTCGCTGCGCTGGCGCAAGACATCAAGCCGCGCATCATCCGCTTCGGCTACGGCCTCAACGAAGTGTCCAACCAGGGTCGCGCCACCAAGGTGTTTGCCGACGAGGTGGAGAAAGCGTCCGGCGGCAAGATGAAGATCCGCGCCATCGGCGCCGCCGCGCTCGGCTCGGACGTGCAGATGCAGCAGGCGCTGATCGGTGGCGCGCAGGAAATGATGGTGGGCTCCACCGCCACGCTGGTGGGCATCACCAAGGAAATGGCGATCTGGGACACGCCTTTCCTGTTCGACAACGCGAAGGAAGCCGACGTGGTGCTCGACGGCCCGGTGGGCCAGAAGGTGATGGACAAGTTGCAGGAAAAAGGCCTGGTGGGTCTGGTGTACTGGGAGAACGGCTTCCGCAACCTCACCAACAACAAGCGCGCGGTGACCAAACTGGAAGACATGGATGGCATCAAGCTGCGCGTGATGCAGAACAACGTGTTCATCGACAGCTTCAAGACGCTTGGCGCCAACGCCGTTCCGCTGCCGTTCTCCGAACTCTTCACCGCGCTCGAAACCAAGACGGTGGACGGCCAGGAGAACCCCTACAACACCATTCTCTCGAGCAAGTTCTACGAGGTGCAGAAGTACCTGACCGTGACCAACCACGTCTACAGCCCGTGGATCGTGACCGTGAGCAAGAAGTACTGGGATCAGCTCAGCAAGGACGAGCAGAAGGTGCTGATGGACGCCGCGAAGAAGAGCCGCGACTTCGAGCGCCAGGACACGCGCGCCGAGGCCGACAAGGCGCTGGCCGATCTGAAGGGCAAGGGCATGCAGATCAACCAGCTGAGCCCGAGCGAGGCCAATCGCATGCGCGAGAAGCTGGCGGCGGTCAACACGGGCATTGCCACCAACGTGGGCGAAGACCTGTGGAAAGAAACGCAGGCGGCCGTGGCGAAGGCGCGCGCCGCCAAGTAAGGCGCGGCGCCCTGGTGCACAGGCCGGCCCCGCAAGGCGCCGGCCATTTTGTGTCAGTGGCGTGCGCGCGTCCGTGGACGCATCACTTCGCGGGCCGCACGCGCGACAGCAGTTCGGCGTCCAGCACGCCCGCGCCCTGCGGGTGCGAGGCCGGGCGCTCGACGTGGCGCTTGATGGTTGCCAGGCCCTCGGCCGGCGCGGTCCAGCGCGTCTCGGCCTCGCCGAGGTTGTCGACCCATTGCAACTTCCATGCTTTGAAGGTGCCGGCCGGCACCGTTACGTCGCCGTAGGAAACCACTTTCCACTGGATCGTGGATTTCTGTTTCGTGCCCGTGACGAAGTTCGTCACATCGTGGCTGGAGGTCCATGCCTTGCCCACTTCCAGCGGCCAGCGATAGCCCACGGGCGGCTCGTAGGCCGAGAACGGCGAACCGTCGGGCCGAAGGTAAGCCACCGCGTCAAAGGTGGCGGGATCGTGCAGTGCCACGCCGGCCTGCGGTGCGCCGAAGGCAATCATCGGTTTGCCCTGCCAGGTGCCGGGTGCGTGCGTCCAAACCACCTTGCCATCGAAGTTGCCCAGGCTGCCTGAGCTTTTACGGTGGTACGTGGTGACGGTGCCCATCGGGTCGGACACCATTTTTTCGCCCACCGGGGGCGCGCTGGCGCAGCCGGTGGTGAGTACAAAGGCGGCGACTGTGGCGGTGGCCAGCAGCGAAAGTGTGGTGGTGCGTCGGGTAAACATGGGGTCTCCTGTGGTGGTTGTGCAGGCCATGGCGCCTGCTGCAACCCACTCTAGGAAGCCTGAGGAGCGCGCAACTGATGTTCGTCAATTCGCCGAACATTGATGCACCGAGCGACTGGTTTTTGCGTACATCGATTGATCTCCGTCAAGCCGCCATTGGCCGCTCAAGTCCGACGGCGCTCGGGCCCTGACCATCGTCGCGCGCACGGTTGACTTGCGTCAACGTGGCGATGTCGACCGCCTCTTATAAAGGCGACTGCGGCTTCACCACGAGGACGCCACGGAGGGCTCAAGATGAAGAGACGGTCCTGCTTTCTTGCTCTGCTGCTCGCCCTGCCGCTTTGCACACCGGCATGGGCGCAGACGGACACTTTGCCCAACGGGCTGGGTAATCAGATCCGGACGCCTGAAGGCTTGAAAGCGATCATCGACCGCAGAGACCCGCGCTTTGTCATCGTCGATGTGCGTTCTCCTGCCGAATACGCGTCAGGGCATATCCCGACGGCCATCAACATCCCGGGCGGCGTCACCGCAGACGTGAAAGCACCACCGCCAAAGGACAAGTACATCGTTGTCTATTGCCACGGTGGCATGAAGGCCCCCTTAGCGTGCGAGAAGTTGCAGGCCGATGGATACAAGCACGTTTTTGTCTGGGGCGGCATCGTGAACTGGCCCTACGAGAAGGAGACCTCTCCCCGGTAGTGGCCCATCCACACTCCCGCGCCCGCTGGCAGGCGCAGTCAGCTTTTTGCCACCGCATGCCCTGCCATGATCTCCAGCGCCTGCACCAGGGCCGAGTGATCCAGTTCGCCCAGGCCGTGCGCCGCACAGGCCTGCATCAGCTGCGCGGCGTTGGCTGTTTGCGGCAGGCTCACGCCGATCTCGCGTGCACCTTGCAGCGCCAGGTTCAAATCCTTCTGGTGCAGCTTGATGCGAAAGCCGGGGTTGAAGGTTCGCTTGATCATGCGTTCGCCGTGCACCTCCAGAATGCGGCTGGCTGCAAAGCCGCCCATGAGCGCCTGACGCACCTTGGCCGGATCGGCGCCGGCCTTGCTGGCAAACACCAGGGCTTCGCTCACCGCCGCGATGTTGAGCGCCACGATGATCTGGTTGGCCACCTTGGTGGTCTGGCCGTCGCCATTGCCGCCCACCAGCGTGATGTTCTTGCCCATGAGTTCCAGCAACGGGCGAACGCGCTCGAACACCGCTTCGTCGCCACCGCACATGATGGTGAGCGAGCCGGCCTTGGCGCCCACTTCGCCGCCGCTGACCGGAGCATCGATGTAGTCGCAACCCAGTTCGTTGATGCGTTTGGCAAAGCCTTTGGTGGCCATGGGCGAGATCGAACTCATGTCGATCACGATTTTTCCTTTGCTCAAGCCGGAGGCCACGCCGTTCTCACCGAACAGCACAGCCTCCACGTCGGGCGTGTCGGGCACCATGGTGAAGATCACTTCTGCCTCGCGCGCCACGGCGGCGGCGTTCTCGCAGCGCTTTCCGCCGGCCGCGCCAATCGCCTCGGGCACCTGGCTGCGCGTGTGCACATACAGCGTGTGACCCGCGTTGGCGAGGTGCAGGGCCATGGGCGTGCCCATGATGCCGAGGCCGATGAATCCGATCTTCATTGAATGTCCTTGCAAGTGAGAGGAGGTGTTCAGTAGCCGTCCGGTGTGGTGCGCGGATGCGTGGCGCGCAGCGTGGCCAGCACCTGCTGCGAGCCAGCGGCGATCAGGCGTGCGTCGGAGCTGATGGTGACGAACTGGAAACCCATGGCGATGCGGCGCGCCGCCGCTTCGGGCGAGCCGTTGTGGATGCCGGCCACCAGGCCATGCGCCTTGGCGCGAGCCAGGATGTGTTCGACCGCTGCAGCGGCTTTGGGGTCGAGGTCGTCGAAGGTCGGGTTGCAGCCCAGCGCGAGCGAAAGATCGGATGGGCCGATATAGATCGCGTCCAGCCCAGGCACCGAGAGGATGTCTTCAAGGTTGTCGAGCGCCTGCGCGGTTTCGATCATGGCGAAGGTGACGATGGTGTCGTTGGCGTGCTTCGGGTAATCGGCGCCGCTGTAGAGCAGGGCGCGCACCGGGCCGAAGCTGCGTGTGCCGCGCGGCGCGTAGTGCGTGTACGCCACCAGCTTCTGCGCGTCCTCGCGCGTGTTCACCATCGGGCAGATCACGCCGTAGGCACCGGCGTCCAGCGTTTTCATGAGGATGCCGGGCTCCAGCCAGGGCACGCGCACCACAGGTACGGTGTCGGTGGTGGAGATGGCTTGCAGCATGCCCACCATGGCCTGGTAGTCGACCACGCCGTGCTGCAGGTCGATGGTGAGCGAGTCCCAGCCCTGGTGGGCCATGGTCTCGGCAGAAAAACTGTTTGGAATGGCGAGCCATCCATTGGCCACCGCGCCGCCAGCGGCCCAGATCTGTCGCAGTCGGTTCGGTCTCATGGGGTGAAAGGGTTGTGGTTCATCGGTCCAGCGCAGGGCGCTTGGGATTGAAGGTCCAGTTCGGCATCAGGTACTGCATGGCGGTGGCATCGTCGCGCGATCCCAGGCCGTGCTGCAGGTAGAGCTGGTGGGCTTTCTCCACCTCGGCCATGTCGAGCTCGACACCCAGGCCAGGCTTGCGCGGTACCTGCACATGGCCGCCGACGATCTTAAGCGGCTCTTTGGTGAGGCGCTGGCCATCCTGCCAGATCCAGTGCGTGTCGATGGCGGTGACTTTGCCCGGCGCGGCAGCGCCGACGTGCGTGAACATGGCCAGCGATACATCGAAATGGTTGTTGGAATGCGAGCCCCAGGTGAGGCCCCAGTCTCGGCAGGTCTGCGCCACGCGCACGCTGCCCGCCATGGTCCAGAAGTGCGGGTCGGCCAGGGGAATGTCGACCGACTGAAGCGAGAGCGCGTGCGTGAGCTGGCGCCAGTCGGTGGCGATCATGTTGGTGGCCGTGGGCAGCCCGGTGGCGCGGCGGAATTCGGCCATCACCTCGCGGCCGGAGAAGCCGTCTTCGGCGCCGCACGGGTCTTCGGCGTACGCCACCACACCGCGCATGCGCTGGCCGAGGCGGATCGCGTCCTTCAACAGCCAGCCGCCGTTGGGGTCCAGCGTCACACGGGCATCGGGAAAACGCTCGTGCAGCGCGATGACCGCATCCACTTCCTCGTCACCGCGCAGCACGCCGCCCTTCAGTTTGAAGTCGTTGAAACCGTAGCGCTCGCGCGCGGCCTCGGCCAGGCGCACCACGGCCTCGGGCGACATGGCTTCTTCGTGGCGCAGGCGGCTCCAGGCGTCGGGCGCATCGGGCTCGCTGGCGTAGGGAAGGTCCGTTTTGCTTTTGTCACCGATGTAGAACAGGTAACCCAGCATCTCCACCGCGTCGCGCTGCTGGCCTTCGCCGAGCAAGGCGGCCACCGGCACCTCCAGGTGCTGGCCCAGCAAGTCGAGCAGGGCACTTTCGACAGCGGTCACCGCGTGGATGGTGGTGCGCAGGTCGAAGGTCTGCAACCCACGCCCACCCGAGTCGCGATCCGCGAAACGGCTGTGCAGTTCGCGCAGCAGGCGCTGGTGGTCGCCGATCGGCTGGCCCACCACCAGTTCGCGCGCATCCTCCAGCGTCTGGCGGATCTTCTCGCCACCCGGCACCTCGCCCACCCCGGTGCGCCCTGCGCTGTCGGTGAGGATGAGCAGGTTGCGCGTGAAAAATGGCGCGTGTGCACCGCTCAGGTTGAGCAACATGCTGTCGCGCCCCGCGACAGGAATGGCTCGCAGATCGGTGACGCGGGGCGTGGAGGCGGACACAGCGACAGGACTCAGCATGAACGGCGCCTCAATCCGCCTTGATGTTGCGCGACTGGATCAGCTTTTGCCAGCGGGCAAATTCAGCCGCCTGGAAGGCGGTGAACTGCTCGGGCGTGCTGGCCACCACTTCGAAGCCGACTTCGAGCAGCTTCGGCTTCACGGCCGGGTCGTTCAACGCGTCCCGAATGGCGGCGTGCAGTTTGGCCTTCAAATCGGCCGGCATGCCCTTGGGGCCGGCCACGGCCTGCCAGGAGTAGACGTTGGCGTCCTTGATCCCGAGTTCGTCGAGCGTGGGCACGTTGGGCAGCAACGGCGAACGCTGGGCGCTGGTGATAGAGAGCGCGCGCAGTTTGCCGGCGACGATCTGCGGCATGGCGGTGTTGATGTTCATGAAGGACGAATCCACCTGGTTGCCCAGCAGATCGGTCATCACGGGGCCGCCACCCTTGTAAGGCACGTGCACGCCGCTGGTGCCGGTCTGCTGCCAGTAAAGCTCAGCCGTCAGGTGGTCGCTGC
Source organism: Hydrogenophaga sp. IBVHS1 (assembly GCF_002127265.1). Classification (GTDB taxonomy): domain Bacteria; phylum Pseudomonadota; class Gammaproteobacteria; order Burkholderiales; family Burkholderiaceae_C; genus Hydrogenophaga. Next base: position 1,138,609 of record NZ_NFUU01000001.1, read on the forward strand.
TGCCGTTGCCGGATGAGGCAAAGGTCATCTTGCCGGGGTTGGCTTTCTGGAACGCCATCACGTCGGCCATGCTCTTGTGCGCCGACGCAGCGGGAACCACGAGCACGTTGGGCGCCTGCACGGCGACGGAAATGAAGTCGAATTCCTTGGGCGCGTCGTAACTCACCTTGAAGAGGTGGGGCGCAATCACGAAGGGGCCGAGGGACGAGACGAACAGGGTGTGGCCATCGGGTGCGGAACGCACCACGTGCGTGGCGCCGATGGTGCCGGTGGCGCCGGCTTTGTTCTCCACCACGAAGGTGCCGCCAAGTTTTTCCTGTAGCTTGGGCTGGAGCGTGCGCGCGATCACGTCGGTGGAACCACCGGGCGGGAAGGGCACGACGAGGGTGACGGTTTTGTCGGGCCAGGCCATGGCCGCGGTGAGGGTCATGGACGCGCCGAGCGCGCACAGCAGTTGTTTCATGGGTGTGTCTCCTGTCGTTGGAAATGTGTGGCGGCGTGGCTTCGTTTGGTACCGGTACCAGATGAAGTTCGGGCGAATGGTACCGGTACCAAATGGGCGCGTCAATCGGTTTTATTTGGACGCCGTTTCTTGCAACTGCTTCTTCGGGCTCGTGAGCGCATGGCGCTCTGTTCCGCGAATGTCCCCCGGCGGCGGGAGGCCGCCTCCTCCTCTATTTCGCTCCACAGAGCGCCATGCGCTCACGAGCTGCTGACATGGTTGCGCGCAACCTTTCGCGCACCAATGAGGTCGATGCCGGATGGGGCTGACAGCGCAGCGAAATAAAGGCGGAGGGCGGCGAAGCCGACCGGGGGACATTCGCGGAGCTGTCAGCCCCATCCGGCATCGACCGGACTAGCCGGAGAAAAACTCAGGAAGTCTCCCGCTCAACAATCGAAAACCCGACATCCACCACCCGGTGCACCACTTCCCGCCCCTCGGCCCGGTCGATCAGAAACTGCGCCGCCAGGCGACCGATGTCCACACCATTGATGCGCACCGTACTGAGCGCCGGCGCCATGTCTGCTGCAAATGGCACATCGCCAAAACCCACGATGGCCAGCCTGCCAGGAATGTCGAGGCCTCTCACCCGTGCTTCAGTGAGCACACCCAGGGCCAGCAAGTCCGAACTGCAGAACACCGCGTCCACATCGGGCGCCTGCGCCAGCAACCGGCCCAGCGCCTCGCGCCCGCTGCCCAGCGAGCGCGACGCTCCCACGTTCACCACCTCCACCGGGCCCAGCCCCGCTCGCGAGACCGCATCGGCAAACGCGGTCGCGCGCCGATCGGCACGCTCGTCTTCGGCCCGGATCAGCGCCATGCGTTTGCGCCCCTTGCCCATGAGGAATCTTGCCACCTCGCGACCGATGTCGTTGTGAGAAAAACCCACCAGCATGTCGATGGGTGTGGGTGTCAGGTCCCAGGTTTCCACCACCGGAATGCCCGAGGCCAGCAGCCGCGTGCGGCCGAGACCCGGGCGCAGGATGCCGGTGAGGAAAATGCCGTCAGGCCTGCGGCCGATGATCGCCTCCAGCAGCGATTCCTCTCGGCTGGCGGAATAGCCCGATTGACCCAGCATGAGCTGGTAACCCGCATCGAAGAGCGTGCCGTTGAGCGACTCGATGGTCGGCATGAACACCGACATCACCGTGCTCGGCACCACGGCCGCAATCAAACGGCTGCGCGAGGATGCCAGCCCGCCGGCCATGCGGTTGGGCACGTAGCCGGTCTTCTGCACCGCTTCCAGCACCTTCTGCCGGACGTCTGGCGACACCTGCTCGGGCGTGTTGAGCACGCGTGAGGCGGTGATGGGGGCCACGCCGGCCAGCAGCGCCACATCGCGCAGGGTGATGGCCCCGCTGCCACGGCGCGCGCGCCGGGTGTTGTCGGAATCTTTCATTTGCGGCTTAAAATGGTACCGGTACCAAATGGATGGCGATCGTAGCCGGAAACGGCTCCCGTGCGCGCTGGTTGCGCGCTGAATCATAGGAGATGCGGATGTCGGACACCCTTGCCACGCGGACGGCGTCATCGCCGTTGACCATTCGCATGCATGAGCGGGACAACGTGGCCATCGTCGCCAACGACGGTGGCCTGAGCGCCGGCACTTCATTGCCCGGCGGGCTGGTGCTGCGCGAGAAGGTGCCGCAGGGCCACAAGGTGGCGCTGGTCGATCTGCCGCGCGGCGGCACGGTGTTGAGGTATGGCGTGCCGATCGGGTTTGCTTTAGACGACATTGCGGCCGGCAGCTGGGTGCACGAGCGCCTGCTGAAAATGCCCGATGCGCGCGGCCTGGAAGACCTCCCCATGGCCACCTTCAAACCCGAGCCTCTGCCGCCGCTGGATGGCTACACCTTCGAGGGCTACCGCAATCCGGACGGGTCGGTGGGCACGCGCAACATCCTGGCCATCACGCAGACGGTGCAATGCGTGGCCGGCGTGACCGACTTCGCCGTGCAGCGCATCAAGAGCGAGCTGCTGCCCAGATACCCGAATGTGGACGATGTGGTGGCACTGGAGCATGGCTACGGCTGCGGTGTGGCCATCGACGCGCCCGACGCCATCATTCCCATTCGCACGCTGCGCCACATCAGCCTGAACCCCAACTTTGGTGGCGAGGTGATGGTGGTCAGCCTGGGCTGCGAAAAGCTGCAGCCCGAGCGGCTGCTGCCGCCAGGCTCGATTCCTATCGCCGATCTACGCGGTGAAGATCCCGCGCTTGATGTGGTTTGTCTTCAGGACGATGCGCATGTCGGCTTCATGTCGATGGTCGACTCGATCCTGCGGCAGGCCGAGGTGCACCTGAAGCGGCTGGACTCGCGCCGGCGCGAGACCGTGCCGGCCAGCGAGCTGGTGGTGGGTGTGCAGTGCGGCGGCAGCGATGCTTTTTCTGGCGTGACCGCCAACCCGGCCGTGGGCTTCTGCACCGACCTGCTGGTGCGCGCAGGCGCCAGCGTGATGTTTTCCGAAACCACCGAGGTGCGGGACGGCATTGCCCAGCTCACCGCGCGCGCCACCACGCCCGAAGTGGCGCAGGCCATGGTGCGAGAGATGGCCTGGTACGACGACTACCTGAAACGCGGCAGCGTGGACCGCAGCGCCAACACCACGCCAGGCAACAAGAAGGGCGGCCTGTCCAACATCGTCGAGAAGGCGATGGGCTCGATCGTGAAGTCAGGCAGCGCGCCCATCGGCAATGTGCTCTCTCCGGGCGAGAAGCTGCACGCCAAGGGGCTCACCTACGCGGCCACGCCGGCCAGCGATTTCATCTGTGGCACCTTGCAGGTGGCCGCCGGCATGAACCTGCATGTGTTCACCACCGGGCGCGGCACGCCCTACGGCCTGGCGCCGGTGCCGGTCATCAAGGTCGCCACGCGCAGCGATCTGGCCCGCCGCTGGCACGACCTCATGGACCTGAACGCCGGCACCATTGCCGATGGCACGGCCAGCATCGAAGACGTGGGCTGGGAACTCTTCCGGCTCATGCTCGACGTGGCCAGTGGCCGCAAACAGACGTGGGCCGAGCGCTGGAAGCTGCACAACGCGCTGGTGCTGTTCAACCCGGCGCCCGTGACCTGAGCCGCCCGGTTACTGGCGTGGCGGCATGGGCGCTGGGACCTGCGTGGTGAGCTCGCGGATCACCCCGCCGCCCTCCACCGAGCCCGAGGTGTTGCCGTCGCCACGCGCCATGCGTTCGCAGGTGGCCTGGTCTTCAGCCGACTTGTGAGCTTGGCAACGCTGCAGGGCGTTGCGCTGCAACTGCTCGGCCGATGTGGAGGACGGCCCCGTGCGCAGCGCCTGTGCGCGCGCGGCGCCTGCGTCTCGCAGGCAGTTCGTGCGGTCTGCCGGCACGGCCATGGCCTGGCAGGCCGAGCGAGCGGCCTGGTAGTTGGCTTCGATGGATGCCTTGTCGACGCCGCCCGCCGCCGACGCGGGAAGAGCGATGGCGAGCGCCGCGGTGGCAAGGCTGAACCGCAGATGCTGGCGTATGGATGTTTTCATGGTGTGTCCTTTCCGAATGTCGGAGGCGATGGCTTCATCGCCCTGGATCACCATGCTGGGACCTTGATGCGGCGGGGTCTGTAGTCCTTGTCCGATCCGGGCCAAACAGGCAGTTACAACTGCATCAAAAGCCAGCGTGTCAGCGGCGCTGTCCGCGCTGGTAAGCCTGCAGTTGCGTCTTGGCGATGTTGCCTTCGAACAGCGGCGTGAGGTCGGACACCGCCTGCAGTGCGCTGGTTTCGTCGCGCTGCAGGCACAGGGCCTGAGCCAGATCGGCGCGCAGGAACCACAGGGCTTCGATGCTGGGCGCGTACCGGATGCGGTGCTCCAGCTCAGGGTGCACTTCTGCACCGCGCAGGCCCAGCAGTCGCAACATGGACTTCTGGATCAGCAGCATCGCATGCGGGTCGGGGGCTTTGGGCGTCGATTCTGCGTTGCTCGACGTCAGGATCGACGTCAGGCTGCTGAGAAAGGTCTTGACGCTGCTGTGCATGCAATGGTTCCTAGGGCGGGCAAGCCAGGGGGCTTGGAGTTTCAACCCACTTCGGGCACGGCATTTTATACCCTACGGGGCATCTTTCGCTGTCGCCTCCATGGCCTTGGCCATGGTCTTGCCGAGTTCCACGCCCCACTGGTCGTAGGCGTTGATGCGCCAGATGGCCGCCTGGGTGAAGACCTTGTGTTCGTAGAGCGCGATGAGAGCTCCCAGACGCTGGGGGTCCAGACGGTCGAGCCACAGCACGTGGCTGGGGATGTTGCCCTCGAAGCTGCGGTGCGGTGCCATGGCCGCCGCCCGGGCTTTTGACAGGCCTTCCTTCTCGAGCAGCGCCTGCGTGTCCTGCAGGGTGCGCCCGCGTGCCATGGCCTCGGCCTGGCCGCGCAGGTTGAGGTTCACCACCGCGTGGTGCGTGGCTGCCATGGGCAGCGGAGTGTCTTCGTTCTGCACGCCGATGAAATCCACCGGCACGGTGTGCCGGCCCTGGTGGATGAGCTGGAAGTAGGCATGCTGGCCGTCGATGCCCAGGCCGCCCCAGACGATGGGGCCCGTGTCCACGGTGGCGGGCGTACCGTCGACGTGGGTGCGCTTGCCGTTGGATTCCATGTCCATCTGCTGCACGAAGGGCGTGAAGCGCGCCAGCCGGGAGGCGTAGGGCACGATGAGGTGGGTGGGCAGTTGCAGAAAGTTGCGGTTCCACACACCGTGCAGCGCCATCAGCACGGGCATGTTCTGCGCCAGCGGGGCCTCAGTGAAGTGCTGGTCCATTTCGCGCGCGCCAGCAAGAAAGTCGCGGAAATTCGCCGCCCCGATCGCCAGCGCCAGCGGCAGGCCCAGGGCCGACCAGACCGAGTAACGGCCACCCACCCAGTCCCAGAAGAGAAAGGTGCGCTCGGCCGGAAACCCCAGCTTCGCCGACTGTTTCGGGCTGGCGGTGATGGCCACCAGGTGCGTGGAAAGCGCGTCTTCGGGACAGCCCTGGTCCTTCAACCAGCGCTGCGCACTGGCGGCGTTGGTCATCGTTTCCTGCGTGGTGAAGGTCTTGCTGGAGACCACCAGCAGCGTGCGCGCCGCGTTCAGTCCCCGCAGCACGCTGTGCAGCGCCCACGCATCGGGGTTGGAGACGAAGTGCACGCGGGGGCCCGGCACGGCAGGGTGCGCCAGGTGCGCCAGCGCCTCCACCGCCATGCGCGGCCCCAGGTCCGAGCCGCCGATGCCGATGTTGACCACGTCGGTGATGGTCTCGGCGCTGTGGCCGCGCACCGCGCCGGCAGACAGCGCCTCGGCGAAGTCGCAGACCCGGTTGATCTCGGCCTGCACCTCGGCCTGTACCTGCTTGCCCCACGGGCCGGTGTGCAGCGGATCGCCGCGCAGGGCCACGTGCAGCACAGGCCGATCCTCCGTGGCGTTGATGGCATCGCCCCGAAACATCGCCTCGCGCTGCTCGGCAACATTCGATTGCTGTGCCAGCTCGAGCAGCGCGCGCTCAATGTCGGGCGTGAGGCGCTGGCGACTGGCGTCGAGCGTGATGCCAGCCACGCTGTGGGTGAATCGGGTGGCGCGCCCGGGCTCTGCGAGCAGTTCGCGCAAGTGGGGCGTGGGGGTGGCGGCCAAGGCCTGAAGTCGGGCCCAGGCGGGCAGGGTGGTGGGCAGTTTCATGCGGGTTTTGACAGTTGGGTGGCCTCACGGGCCAGTTGGGTGATGCGGGCCCAGTCGCCTTGTCGCAGCGCGTCGGCCGGCGTGAGCCAGGAGCCGCCGACCATCGCCACGTTGGGCAAGGCCAGCAGCTCGCGCAGGTTCTCCGTGCCCACGCCGCCGGTGGGGCAGAAGCGCACGTCCGACAGCGGCGAGCCAAGCGCCTTGAGCATGCCGATGCCGCCAGCTTGTGCTGCCGGGAAGAGCTTCATGAGGTGAAAGCCGTGGTCGCGCGCGTGCATCACCTCGCCCGGGGTCATCACGCCCGGAATGAAGGGCAGGCTGGCGGCTTTCACGGCTTCGACCAGCGCATCGGTGCAGCCGGGCGAGAGCGCGAACGTGGCGCCAGCGTTCATGACCTGCTGCACCTCGGCCACGCGCGTCACGGTGCCGGCGCCCAGGTGCATCTGCGGCACCGCGCGCGCCACGGCCTCAATGGCCATCAGCGCCACGTCCGAGCGCAGGGTGATCTCCATCACGTCGATGCCGCCTTCGAGCAGCGCGTGCGCCAGCGGCACGGCGTGCGCCGCGTTGGAGAGCACGATGACGGGGACCACGCGAGAGGTGAATGTGGGGGGAGTGAAACAGGTCGTCATGGTGTGGCGGATTCGTGTCGCGTGAGGATCAACCGAACAGCGGCGAAGCACCCATCTCGGCGGCGCTGGCTTGCTGGCGGAACAGGCCGAAGAGTTCACGGCCGCTGCCGTGCTGGTTGCCGCGCAGGTCGGGGTGCTTCACGCGGCGCTTGCCCAGGGTGACGGCGTCCACCTCCAGTTCGAGCACGCCGCGCTCGCAGTCCAGCGTGATCCAGTCGCCGTCGCGCACGCGTGCAATCGGCCCGCCCGCGAGCGACTCGGGGCTGAGGTGAATGGCCGCAGGCACCTTGCCCGAGGCGCCCGACATGCGGCCATCGGTGACCAGCGCGACCTTGAAGCCTTTGTCCTGCAGCACCGCCAGCGGTGGCGTGAGCTTGTGGAGCTCGGGCATGCCATTGGCTCGCGGCCCCTGGTAACGCACCACGGCCACCAGATCGCGTTCGAGCTTGCCGGCATTGAACAGGTCCAGCAGCTCGTGCTGGTCGTTCACCACCACGGCCTGTGCGCGCACCACCCGGTGCTCGGGCTTCACGGCGGAGACCTTCACCACGCTTCGGCCCAGGTTGCCCTGCAGCAGGCGCAGGCCGCCGTCGGCGCTGAAGGGGTCGGCCACGGGTCGCAGCACGGTGGTGTCGCCACTGCGCTCGGGCACCGGGCGCCAGGCCAGCTGACCGTTGTCCAGCCAGGGCTCGCGGATGTAGGCATCGAGTCCGGCGCCCATCACGGTGTTCACATCGGCGTGCAGCAGGCCGGCGGCCATCAGTTCCTGCATGAGGAAGCCCATGCCGCCAGCGGCGTGGAAGTGGTTCACGTCGGCGCTGCCGTTGGGGTACACGCGCGCCAGCAGCGGCACCACATGCGAAAGCTCGGCGAAGTCGTCCCAGTCCACCAGCACGCCGGCGGCACGCGCCATGGCCACCAGATGCAAGGTGTGGTTGGTCGAGCCGCCGGTGGCCAGCAGGCCCACGATGCCATTGACCAGGGTCTTCTCGGTCACGATGTCGGCCATGCAGATGGCCGGCTCGCCGGTGCGCCCGGTGTTGGCCACAGCCCGTTTCACGGCGCCGCGCGTCAACGCCTCGCGCAGTGGTGTGCCGGGGTTCACAAACGAGGCACCCGGCAGGTGCATGCCCATGATTTCCATGAGCATCTGGTTGCTGTTGGCGGTGCCGTAGAAGGTGCAGGTGCCGGGGCTGTGGTAGGCCTGCGCTTCGGATTCCAGCAACTCGTTGCGGCCCACCAGACCCTGCGCGTACTGCTGGCGCACCTTGGCCTTGGCGTCGTTGGAAAGGCCCGAGGTCATGGGGCCGGCGGGCACGAAGACCATGCTCAGGTGGCCGAACTGCAGCGAGCCCATGAACAGGCCGGGCACGATCTTGTCGCAGATGCCGAGCATGAGCGCGGCGTCGAACACGTTGTGCGAGAGCGCCACGGCGGTGCCCAGCGCGATCACGTCGCGCGAGAACAGCGAGAGCTCCATGCCGGCCGCGCCTTGTGTGACGCCATCGCACATGGCGGGCACACCACCGGCCACCTGCGCGGTGGCACCCAGCGCATGCGCGTGGTCGCGGATCTTCTGTGGGTAGGTTTCGTACGGCTGGTGGGCCGAGAGCATGTCGTTGTACGCGGTGACGATGCCAAGGTGCGGTGCGCGCTCGGCGTGGATCTTGAGCTTGTCGGCTGCCGGCAGCGCGGCCGTGGTGTGGGCCATATTGGCGCAACCCATGCCGGCGCGCTGCGTGCCGGACTTGCGCTGCGCAGCCATGGCTTCGAGGTACGTGGCGCGGGTCTCGGCGCTGCGTTCCACGATGCGCCGGGTGACGCGTTCGAGGGTGGGGTGAAGGGGTGGAGTCGTGGTCATCTTGTGTGCTTCATTCAGGCCAGCCAGACGCTGACGGGAGTCTGGTACTGGTTCAGCACCAGAGAGACGGGCAGCGATTCGTCTGCCGCCAGACGCGCTTGCTGGTAGGTGGCGAGCTTGCCCGCGCCCGCGATGGACAGCGCCAGCTCGCGCGTGGCCAGCAGGGCCGGCAGCGTGAGCGTGAGGCGAGCGTGTGGCGCGGCGATGGGCCGCAACCAGGTGATGGGGCCGCTGCCACGCAGCGCCTGGGGCAGCCTTGGTGCGCCGGGAAACAGCGAGGCGGTGTGGCCGTCCTCGCCCATGCCCAGCACCACCAGGTCCATGGGCCAGGGGTGGGCGGCGAGTCGGTGGTTGGCGGCGTCGACCATGGCGTTGAGGGCGGTGTCGCTGAGTGAGGCGGGCAAGGTGTCGAAGAAGGGCACGAAGGTGGCTGCCGCCGCCGCGCCCTGCAGCAGGTGCGTGCGCACCAGCGCGGTGTTGCTCTCGGGGTGGTCGTGCGGCACGCAGCGTTCGTCCACCAGCAGCACGGTCACGCGTGCCCAGTCCAGCGGCTGTTCGCGCAGTTCCTCGAACATGGCCACCGGCGATTTGCCCCCCGAGACCGCGATCACCGCATGACCCCGCACGGTAATGGCCTCGCGCAGGCGCCGCGCGATGTGGCGCGCCAGCTGCTGCGCCTGCTCGGCTTCGCTGCCGGCCGGGTGCACCTGCAAGGTGGTCGGTGGAATGGGTTCGTCTTCCTTCATGGCGTCATACCTCTTCGGCCCAGGCCGATCCTTCGCGCGCCATCAGGGCGGACGAGGCTGCAGGGCCCCAACTGCCGGCGGCGTAGGGTCGGGGTTTTTCATTCAGGTTCTTCCACCCGTCCAGGATCGGCTCGACCCAGGTCCAGGCGGCTTCGAGTTCGTCGCGCCGCATGAAGTGCGTCAGGCGGCCTTTGGTCACGTCCATGAGCAGGCGCTCGTAGGCCTCGGCGCGGCGCGCGCTGAAGGCCGATTCCAGATCGAGGTTCAGGCTCACCGGGCGCAGTCGCATGCCGCTGCCGGGCTCCTTGGCCATCATCTGCAGCTGCACATGTTCCTCGGGTTGCAGGCGAATCATGAGCCGGTTGACGGGTTGACGCGGTGCGTCGGGAAAGATGGTGTAGGGCAGGTCGGCGAACTCGATCACGATCTCGGAATGGCGCTCTGCCAGCCGTTTTCCGGTGCGCAGAAAGATCGGCACGTTGGCCCAGCGCCAGTTGTTGATGTGCGCGCGCAAAGCCACGAAGGTCTCGGTGTTGCTGTCGGCCGGCACGTTGGCTTCCTGGTGGTAGCCCACCGCTTTTTCGCCATTGGACGAGCCCGCGGTGTACTGGCCACGCACGGTGTCGCGTGCCACGTCGGCCACGGTCATGGGGCGCAGCGAGCGCAGCACCTTGAGCTTTTCATCGCGCACCGCGTCCGGGTCCAGCGAAACGGGCGGCTCCATCGCCACGATGCACAGCAGTTGCAGCAGGTGGTTCTGCAGCATGTCCCGCAGCGCACCGGTGCCGTCGTAGAAGCCGGCGCGGCTGCCCACGCCCACCGACTCGGCCACGGTGATCTGCACGCTCTTGATGAACGGGCTGCGCCACAGGGGCTCGAAGATGGTGTTGCCAAAGCGAAGGACCATGAGGTTCTGCACCGTCTCCTTGCCGAGGTAGTGGTCGATGCGGAAGGTCTGCGCCTCGCTGAAATGCCGGCCCACCTCGTCGTTGATGGCGCGCGCCGAGGCCAGATCGTGGCCCAGCGGTTTTTCCAGCACCACGCGCGAGCGCGCGTCGATGAGCCCGGCGCCGGCCAGGTTGGCGCAGATGCCGGTGAACAGGGTGGGCGCGGTGGCCAGGTAGTACACGCGGTCCGAGCCATTCTGCAGGGCAGCGCCCAGGCCGGCGAAGTCGGTGGGTTCGGTGGCGTCGAGGCACACATAAGCCAGGCGCTCGACGAACGCTGGCCACGCCACGGCGTCCATCGCCTCCGGGTCGATGAAACCGCGCACTTTCTCATCCACGAAGGCGGTGAACGCCGCCCGGTCCCAGGACTGTCGACCCAGCACCAGAATGCGCGTGGCGGGCGGGAGGTTGTGGTGCAGGTGCGCCATGTAGAGCGCTGGCAGCAGTTTGCGCACGGAAAGGTCGCCCGCGCCGCCGAAAATGACCAGATCGAGTGGGGACGTGGGGATGGCGGCAGGGGCGTTGGAGGTGACCATGCTTCTAATTTAGTTACTTGAATTTCTGGATTCTAAGGTGATTAAGTTACATGCCAGCGTCATCAGCCCTCACCTTACCCGCATGTGGCCGCAAGGCCCAGTCAAAAGGTGAAAGCCTGCAGGCCGTCGGCCGTGAGATGGAGCACGCGCCGTGCCCGCGCGGCAGCGGCGCTGGAATGCGTCACCAATATCAGCGCCGCGCCGCTGTCTTGTGCTTGCTGTTGCAGCACGTCCATCACTTGCGCTGCGGTGGTCGGGTCGAGGTTCCCGGTGGGTTCGTCCGCCAGCAGGAGGCCCGGGCGGTGCACCAGGGCGCGCGCAATCGCCACGCGCTGCAGCTGACCGCCCGAGAGTTCGGCCGGCAGCCGCGTGCCGAGCTCGCCCAGGCCCACGGCTTCCAGCATCTCGCGCACGCGCGCCGCATCGGGCCGGCCCAGCAGCAGCAATGGCAGGCCCACGTTCTGTGCCACGTCCAGGTGCGGCAGCACGTGAAAGGCCTGGAACACGAAGCCCAGGTGCTCGCGCCGCCAGTGCGCGCGCTGCGTCTCGCCGAGCGTGCCGAGGTCCACCCCGTTGTGATGGATGCTGCCTTCGCTCCAGTCGTCCAGCGCGGCCAGGCAATTGAGCAGGCTGGATTTGCCCACGCCCGATTCGCCCACGATGGCCACGAATTCGCCCGGCTCTACGCGCAGGCTCACGTGGCTGAAGACCGGCGTGGTGCCGTACCGTTTGCCGAGCTGGTCAACGATCAGCGTCATGGCGCGATCTCCAGCCTTTTTTCGACTGCGCTCATCACCTGCGCCAGCGCATCCGGTGCATCGCAGGTCACCACCTGGCGCTGCGGCATCGAGCGCAACCAGGTGAGCTGGCGCTTGGCCAGCTGGCGTGTGGCAAAGATGCCGAGGTCGCGCAGTTCGGCCTGCTGTGTGGGCGCCAGCTTGTCACCATGCGCATCCATCAGCTCCCAGGCCTGGCGGTATCCCACGCAACGCATGGAAGGCAGCGCGGTCGAGAGGTCTCCGCGTGCACGCAGGCGGCGAACCTCGTCGAGAAAGCCCTGGGCCAGCATGTCGTCGAATCGTTGCGCGATGCGCGCGTGCAGCCAGCTCCGCTCGGCCGGTTCCAGGGAGATCAGGTGTTCGGGTGCGAGGGGGCTCAGCGGATTGTTCTGCCGCCCGCTCTGGAAACTGGAAATGGGTCGGCCGGAGACTGCGAACACTTCGAGGGCGCGCTGAATGCGCTGCGCGTCGTTGGGTGGCAGGCGTGCGGCGGTGGCGGCGTCAACACGCGCCAGTTCGGCGTGCAGGGCCGGCCAGCCGAGCTCGCGGGCGCGCGCATCGATGGCCTCGCGCACACCGTCATCCGCCGGCGGCATGTCGTCCAGGCCTGTGAGCAGGGCCTTGAAGTACAGCATGGTGCCGCCCACCAGCAGCGCGGTGCGCCCGCGTGACGCGATCTGATCCACCAGCACGCTGGCGTCGCGCACGAAGTCGGCGGCGCTGTAGCTCTGCAGCGGGTCCAGGATGTCGATGAGGTGGTGCGGCACGAGCGCCCGCTCGGCAGCGCTCGGTTTGGCAGTGCCGATGTCCATGCCACGAAACACCAGCGCTGAATCGACGCTGATGATTTCCACCGGCCAGCGTTCGGCGATGGCCATTGAGGCCGCGCTCTTGCCGCTGGCCGTGGGACCCGCCAGCGCAATGCAGCGAGGTGGTGCGGGTGTCATGCCATTCGCACGGGGGAAGGCCTCGGTTCGCCGTGGCGCTGCACCAGCGTCCATGCGGTGGCGGCGATCAGCACGCTCCAGAACCAGATGCCGTTGGTCAATGGCAGCACGGAGCCCGTGCCCTCGGCGATGCCGGCCAGGCTGCGGCCGAGCCAGCCGCCCATGAAGAAGGCCGCCACCATCATGAGGAAACCGCTGAGCGCCGAAGCCGCGCCGGCAGCCTGCGGGAACGGGCCCACCGCGCCGGTCTGGCTCACGGGTTGGTGCACGCCATGGGCCAGCATGAACACATAGAACGGCACCATGATGGCCCAGGGTCCCTGCACCCCTGCCCAGGCCATCACCCCCATGCTGGTGCCGGCAGCCAGCGTCATGCCGCCGGCAATGGCTTCGGTGCGACGGATGCCGAAGCGCGGCAGCAGCTGCCGGCACAGGAAGGTGCCGAGGATGTAGCTCAGCGACATGCTGAACATCACCAGCCCGTACTGCGTCTTGCTCAGGCCGAGCACCTGAATGAACACGAAGGACGAGCCGGCGAGGAAAGTGAAGAGACCGCCATAGGAGGCGGTGGCGAGCAGCGCGAACGCCCAGAAGGTGGGGTGGCGCGCAATGAGGGCCCAGGTGGACAGCAGCTTGCCCGGGTGCAGGGCGTCCGGGTTTTTCTGCGCCAGGGTTTCCTCGAAACGCCACGCCAGCACCGCCAGGGTGCCGGCGCCGAACACGGCCAGGGCCACCAGCGAAATGCGCCATCCGAAGAGGTCGGAAAGCAGACCACCCACCGGTGCACTCGCGCAGGCGATCACGCCCAGGCCAGTGAGGCCCTTGGACATCACACGTGCGCCATCGGCCGGCGCGTACAGGTCGCGCACGATGGCGCGCGCGCACATCACGCCCGCGCCCATGGCCACGCCTTGCACGGCGCGCCAGACGATGAGCTGCTCCATGGTGGGCGAGAAGGCGCTGGCGATGGACGCGGCCACGTAAGCCCCCATGCCCAGCAGCAGGATCGGGCGGCGTCCGAAGCGGTCCGACAACGGTCCCCACACCAGTTGCGACAGACCAAAGGCCAGCAACAGTGCGGTCAGGGTGAGCTGTGCCTGCGACATCGGCGCGCCGAAGCCCTGCGTGATCGAGGGCAGGGCGGGCAGATACAGGTCGGTGGTGACAGGCTGCAGGCCCAGCAGCAGAGCCAGAACCAGCACGATGATGCCGGGTGACATGCGAGAAGAAACGGACGTGGAGGGCATCCGGTCGAGGGTAGCAGAAGCGCCCCCGCAAGCCGGCCCGGCGGGGCATGCCAGGGTCAGTTGCGAACCAGGTTCACGCCGTCCGCCGTGGGGCTGACGGCCCCCAGGCCGAACAGGTCGGCCAGGGCTGCGCGGTACTGCGCCTGCCCAACCGAATTGGTGTTGTGGTGCGAGCCACCTTCCACCAGCACGAACGATTTGCGACCGGTGGCCGCCTCATAGAGCCGGCGTCCCAGCGCGGGCTGGATCAGCCGGTCTTCACCCCCATGCACCACCAGCAGCGGAGAACCGATCTCCGGCACCCGCTTGACCGCCTCGAACCGCTGGGTGATCAGCAGCGACACCGGCAGCCAGCCCCATTTGAACGTGCTCACCACATCGGGGATGGAGGTGAAGGTGCCCTCGACCACGGTGCCGGCCTCGTCGCTAACCTGCGCCGCGAGCTCGATGGCAATGGCGCCGCCCAGCGAGTGGCCAAAGATGTAACGAGGGCGCCCGGGGTACTTCTGGCCCAGCCATTCCCACGCCGCGCGCGCATCTTCGTAGGCCATGGATTCCGAGGGCAACTCGTTCGTGCTCTTGCCAAAGCCACGGTAGTCAATGGCCAGCACCGAAAAGCCCAGCTCTTCCATGCGCCGCGCCCGGAAAGCCGAGCCGGTGACATTGAAGCGTGCGCCGTGGAGGTACAGCAGCACCGGCGCATCCTTCTGCTCGGTGAAGTTTTCGTTTTGCGCCCAGAGGCCGTGCAGCTTGACCGGGTGGCCAGTGACCTGGGAAGGGAATTCGATCCAGACCTCTTCCATGCCCTGGGCTGCGCTCAGGCCACCCGCCCAGCTGCGATCCGAGGGCTGGAAGATCCAGCCGCGTTGTTTCTCGTCGAGGGTAGCGCACCCGGCCAGCATGGCCAGGGCAGCAAACAAGGTGACGAGAAGTCGCTTCATGGCGGTGATGGATGCACCTGAACGGAGAAAAGTTCAGCGCCTTTACCCATGGTGCACGTTCCATGCCACGGCTGCGCACCGCCAGATCGGGATTGCGTGGGCTAGATCACGCCTTGGGCGAGCATGGCGTCAGCCACCTTGACGAAGCCGGCAATATTGGCGCCATCCACATAGCTCACCGTGCCATCCTTGCGCTTGCCGTGCTGCAGGCAGGCCTGGTGGATGCCCACCATGATGGTGTGCAAGCGCGCGTCCACCTCCTCGCGCGGCCACGAGAGGCGCATGGCGTTCTGGCTCATCTCGAGGCCCGAGGTGGCCACGCCGCCGGCGTTGCTGGCCTTGCCGGGGGCGTAGAGCACGCCGGCGGCCTCCAGCACGTCCACCGCTTCCAGTGTGGTGGGCATGTTGGCGCCTTCGGCCACGCAGCACACGCCGTTCTTCACCAGCAGGGCTGCGTCGCTCGCTGCAATCTCGTTCTGCGTCGCGCAGGGCAGCGCCACATCGACCGGCACGCCCCAGGGCTTCACGCCGGGTTCGAAGCGCGTCTTCGTTCGCTCGGCGTAGTCGCTCACGCGGCCGTACAGATGGTTCTTCACCTCCATCAGCTCGGCCAGCTTGGCCGGGGTGAAACCATCCTCGTCGATCACCGTGCCGCTGGAGTCGGAAACCGTGACCACCTTCGCCCCCATGGCCATGGCTTTTTCCACCGCGTACTGCGCCACGTTGCCTGAGCCGGACACGCTCACGCGCAGCCCGTCCAGTGTCTTGCCCTTCGTCTTGAGCATTTCCTCGGCGAAGTACACCGTGCCGTAGCCGGTGGCCTCAGGCCGCACCAGCGAACCGCCGAAGCTCAGGCCCTTGCCGGTGAACACGCTGTCCGCCCGGTTGCTGAGCTTCTTCATCATTCCAGTCATGAAGCCCACCTCGCGCGCGCCCACGCCGATGTCGCCCGCGGGGATGTCGGTGTCCGAACCGATGTGGCGAAACAGTTCGCTCATCAGCGCCTGGCAGAAGCGCATCACCTCGCCCGCGCTCTTGCCCTTGGGGTCGAAGTCCGATCCACCTTTGCCGCCGCCCATGGGCAGGGTGGTCAGCGCGTTCTTGAAGGTCTGCTCGAAGGCCAGAAACTTCAGGATCGACAGGTTCACCGAGGGGTGAAAGCGCATGCCGCCCTTGAAGGGGCCGATGGCCGAGCTGTGCTGAATGCGGTAGCCGCGGTTCACCTGCACGTCGCCGTGGTCGTTCACCCACGAGATGCGGAACATCACCACGCGCTCGGGCTCAACCAGTCGATCGAGCAGGCCCTGCTCGGCGTAGCGCGGGTGCGCACCGATGAAAGGCCAGAGGCTTTCCATCACCTCGGTGACGGCTTGCAGGAATTCGGGTTGGTGGGGGTTGCGGTGCGCGACTTGTTCGAGAAAGGCGTGGGCCGAAGGGTATTTCATGGATCTCATGCTTCAAGTTGGTGCATGAGATTATGCGGAAAGCGCATTTCGTGACGCAAAACGCCCCGGCCTGGTGCCTGGGCCTCAGCGGCCTCGCAGGAACAGCGCGTCGAGTTCCTTCATGCCGACCTGCCGCCAGGTGGGCCGGCCGTGGTTGCACTGGTCCGATCTTTCGGTGACTTCCATCTGCCGCAGCAGGCCATTCATTTCGTCCAGCGTGAGACGTCGATTGGCGCGCACGGCGCCATGGCAGGCCATGGTGGCCAGGAGTTCGTTGCGGGCGCGTTGCACCACCGTGCTGGCGTCGTGCTGGCCCAGCTCTGCCAGCACGCTGCGCGCGAGTTCCACCGGGTCGCCCTGGGCCAGGGTGGTGGGCACGGCGCGCACCGCCAGTGTGCGCGGCGAGAGCGGGTTTACCTCCAGACCAAGCGTGGACAACGCCTCGGCGCAGGCTTCGGCGGTGGCCACTTCTTCGGGCGTGGCGGCGAAGGTGGCCGGGATCAGCAGCGGCTGGCTGGCCACCTGCTGGTTGTCGAGCTGCTGTTTGAGGCGCTCGTAGACGATGCGCTCGTGCGCGGCGTGCATGTCGACCACCACCAGGCCCTGGGTGTTCTCGGCGAGGATGTAGACGCCTTGAAGCTGGGCGATGGCGCGGCCGAGCGGCCATTCGCCTTGCGGCAGGGGTTGTGGCTGGGCGGGAGCTTCGACAGGCTCAGCCCGAACGGACGGAACAGGAGCGTTCCCCCACAACGCCCCGACATCACTCACCCGATACCCCACTTCCGGCTCGCGCGGCGCAAACGCCAGGCCGGTCTGCTGCGCGGGCGGTGTCCACACCGGCAAGGGCTCCGCGCTCGGGGCTTCGGCAGCTGCGGTAGACCTCGGCACCGCCAGCGCCGTTTCCACCGCCTGCCGCACCGCGTGGTGCACTTCGCGGCTGTCCCGGAAGCGCACCTCGATCTTGGTGGGGTGCACGTTCACGTCCACGCGGGCCGGGTCGAGCGTGGCGAACAGCGCATACACCGGCTGGCGATGCCCGTGCAGCACGTCTTCGTAGGCGCTGCGCGCGGCGTGCATGACGACCTTGTCGCGCACGTAGCGACCGTTCACGTAGGCAAACTGCCAGTCGGCGCGCGAGCGGGCGGCGTCGGGCACGCCGGCAAAGCCCCACACGCGCAGGCGTTGCAGGCCGTCGTCGGGTGGGTCCACGGGCCAGTCCACCGCCACCGCCTGCTGCACGAATTCTTCGCCCAGCACGTCGGCCAGGCGCTTGCGCAGCGCATCGATGCCGCCGCCGGCCACGGCGCGCCACTGCGACACCAGTTTGCCTTCGTGCCAGATGGCAAAGCCCACGTCGGGCCGCGCCAGCGCGTGGCGGCGCACGGCTTCGATGCAATGAGCGAGTTCGGTGGCGTCGGTCTTGAGGAACTTGCGCCGGGCCGGCGTGGCAAAGAACAGTTCGCGCACCTCCACGGTGGTGCCGGGTGCCCGGGCAGTGGGTCGCAGTTCGCCGCTTCGGCCATCGAGCAGCCAGCCGTGCGGTTCCTCGTCGGTGTCCACGCGGGTCAGCAGCGACACCTCGGCGATCGAGCAGATGGCCGCCAGTGCCTCGCCTCTAAAGCCCATGGTGCCCACCGACTCGAGGTCGGCGAGGCTGGCAATCTTGCTGGTGGCGTGGCGTTTCAGGGCGTGGGGCAGCTCACTGCGCAGGATGCCGCCGCCGTTGTCTTCCACGCTGATCAGGCGCACGCCACCGGCCTGCAGCCGCACGGTGATCTGGGTGGCGGCCGCATCCAGCGCGTTGTCCAGCAGTTCCCGCACCACCGAGGCCGGCCGTTCCACCACCTCACCCGCTGCGATCTGGCTCACCAGTTCATCGGGGAGCTCGCGAATGGGGCGGCGGGGCGGCGTGCTGGAGGGTGGAAGGCTGGCGTTCACGGGCAAATTGTAGGGCGCAGGGATAATGCCCCTCCATGGAAATCATTGCCTTCCTCATCGACTTCATCCTGCATGTGGATCAGCACCTGCAGACCTTCGTGCAGAACTACGGCGCCTGGGTGTACGCGCTGCTCTTCCTCATCATCTTCACCGAGACCGGCGTGGTGGTCATGCCGTTCCTGCCGGGCGATTCGCTGCTGTTCGTGGTGGGCACGCTGTGCGGCGCGGGCCTCATGAGCTTGCCGCTGGCCATGGGCCTGCTGGTGGTGGCCGCCGTGCTGGGCGACCAGGTGAACTATTCAATAGGCCGCTACTTCGGCCCCAAGGTGTTCCAGTGGGAGAACTCGCGCCTGTTCAACCGCAATGCCTTCAACCAGGCGCACGCGTTCTACGAGCGCTACGGCGGCATCACCATCATCCTCGCGCGCTTCATGCCCTTCATCCGCACCTTTGCGCCCTTTGTGGCCGGTGTGGCCGAAATGACCCGCACCAAATTCACCGCCTACAACGTGATCGGCGCGGTGATCTGGGTGGTGGGTCTCACGGCAGCGGGTTACTGGTTCGGCAACCTGCCCTGGGTGCAGGAAAACCTCAGCAAGATCATCTGGGCCATGATCATCATCCCCGGCCTCATCGCCCTCTATGGGGGCTGGAAGGCCAGCCGCGAGGCGAAGCGAAATCCGGTCTGAGGCAACCCGGCCTGGTTTCAGGCCGGCGCGCGGTCGGCATGCAGATCGACGAGCAGGTTGCGCAGCCATTGGTTCGCCGGATCCTTGTGGTGTTTCGCGTGCCAGAACTGGTTGATGGCAATGCGGGGCAGGTCCACCGGGTGCGGCAGGTGGCGCAACCCGAAGGGCTCCACCATGCGTTCGGCCAGGCGCTCCGGCACGGTGGCAATCAGGTCGGTGCTCTGCAGGATGTGGCCAATGGCCACGAAGTGGGGCACCTTGAGCTTCACGCGCCGCTGCGGCGTGTGGTTGTCCAGAATTTCGTCCACCTGACCGTGCCCGGTGCCGGCTGAGACGATGGCCACATGGTCGGCGGCAAAAAAGTCTGCCGCGCGCAGGCGCTTCTGATCGAGCTTGTGCCCCTGACGGAACAGGCAGACGTACTTCTGCTCGAACAGGCGCCGCTGGAAAAACCCCGCCTTGAGTTGCGGCAGCAGGCCGATGGCCAGGTCGATCTGGCCAGCTTCCATCGCGTCCTTCAGGTTCAGGCTGGTGTGGCGCACTGTGCTGATGGTGACCGAGGGCGCCAGCTCCTGCACGCGTTGCATGAGGCGCGGCAGAAAGTAAATCTCACCGATATCGGTCATGCCGATGCTGAAGCTGCGCTGGCTGGTGGCGGGATCGAACGAGGTGCGGGCATTCACCGCCCCATGGATCATGCCCAGCGCATAACCAATGGATTCGGCCAGATGCTCCGCGAATGGCGTGGGCTGCATGCCATGGGCGGTGCGCAGGAACAGCTCGTCGTCGAACAGCTTGCGCAGACGAGCCAGCGCATTGCTCACCGCCGGCTGACCCAGGCCCAGGTTCTCGGCCACCTTGGACACCTTGCGTTCGGTGAGCAACTGGTTGAACACCACCAGCAGGTTGAGGTCAATGTCTTCAAGTTCCATATTGATCTGAATGATATCGATCATTAACGCCATTGCGTTGACTGATTTTCGGGCGCCGACGATCATCGGCCGATGGACATCCACATACGGCCGATCGACCGCACCCTGAGCGTCAACGCAGGCACGAACCTGCTGGAGGTGCTGCGAGCGAACGGCATCCCGGTTTCTTACAGCTGCATGGCGGGGCGCTGTGGCACCTGCCGGTGCAAGGTGGTGTCGGGCCACGTGCTGGAGTCGGGCCACGAAGTGCGGCACGCGCAGCCCGGTGACGACCCGAGCTCGGTGCTGGCGTGCCAGACCTTCCTCACCGAGCCGTGCACGGTGGAAATTCCGGAGCCAGACGAAGTGGTGGTGCACACCGCGCGCATCGTCAAGGCCACGGTGGTGGCCATCGAAGACGCCACCCACGACATCAAGCGGTTGCGCCTGAAGCCGGCCAAGCCGATCGAGTTCTCGCCCGGCCAGTACGCCCAACTCCAGTTCACGCCCAAGCACATCCGGCCCTATTCGATGGCGGGCTTGTGCGCCGATGGCGAGCTGGAGTTTCACGTGCGCCTCGTGCCCGATGGGCGCGTCACCGGCTACATCGCGCAGGTGCTGAAGGTGGGCGACGCGGTGCGGGTGAGTGGGCCGCTGGGCTCGGCATACCTGCGCCGCAAACACACCGGCCCCATGCTGTGTGTGGCCGGTGGCACGGGGCTGGCTCCGATTCTTTCGGTGTTGCGCGGCGCACTGGCCGCCGACATGCGCAACCCGGTGCATCTGTATTTTGGTGTGCGTTCCGAGCGCGACATCTACGGGCTCGAATGGCTGGCCGACCTGCAGAAGCGCCACCCCGGCCTGCATGTGCACACCGTGGTGGCCTCCGGCCGCGCGCCGGGCTGCCGCACCGGCCTGGTGACCGACGCCATCCGCCAGGACTGGCCGAAGCTCGACGACTTTCGCGCTTACCTCTGTGGCGCACCGCCCATGGTGGAGGCCACCTCGCTCCTGATCCGGCAGATGGGCGTGTTGCCCGAGCACATTCACGCCGATGCCTTCTACGCCAGCAGCACCTGAACATTACAACCAGGAGACCGCATGAACACCACCACCGAAGGGACTTTTCCCGACCGCATCCGCTGGGAGTCCGATGGCACGAGCCGCATTCCCTTCATGGCCTACACCGACCCGGCGCAGCACAAGAAAGAGCTCGAGCGCTTCTTCTACACCCGGCACTGGAACTACGTGGGCCTGGAAGCGGAAGTGCCGAACAACGGCGACTTCAAGCGCACGGTGATCGGCGAGCGTTCGGTGATTCTGGTGCGCGACGCCGAGGGCGAGATCCGCGTGGTGGAAAACGTGTGCGCGCACCGGGGCATGCAGTTCTGCCGCGAGCGCCACGGCAACCGGAAGGAATTCGTCTGCCCCTACCACCAGTGGAGCTACACCTTGAAGGGCGATCTGCAGGGCGTGCCGTTTCGCCGCGGCGTGAAGCAGGACGGCAAGGTCAACGGCGGCATGCCGGCCGATTTCAAGACCACCGACCACGGCCTCAACCAGCTCAAGGTGGCCACACGTGGTGGCGTGGTGTTTGCCAGTTTCGACCACGGTGTCGAGTCGCTGGAAGATTTTCTCGGTCCCGTCATCCTCGGTTACTTCGACCGCCTCTTCAACGGCCGCAAGCTCACCATCCTGGGCTACAACCGTCAGCGCATTCCGGGCAACTGGAAATTGATGCAGGAGAACATCAAGGACCCCTACCACCCAGGCCTGCTGCACACCTGGTTCGTCACCTTCGGCCTCTGGCGCGCCGACAACAAGAGCGAACTCAAGATGGACGCGCACCACCGCCACGCGGCCATGATCTCCACGCGCGGTCAGTCCGGCAAGGCCGATCAGGTCACGCAGGTGTCGAGCTTCAAGGAAAGCATGCAACTGCACGACCCGCGATTCCTGGACATCGTGCCTGAGGACTGGTGGGGTGGGCCGACGACGCCGGGCCGCCCCAAGGCGTCGGACGCCCCCTCGGGGGGCAGCGAAGTGCGCGAAGCGCCGAGTGTGGGGGCACCTGTACCCACGGCGGTGATGACCACGCTGTTTCCCAGCGTCATCCTGCAGCAGCAGGTCAACAGCGTTTCCACGCGCCACATTCAGCCCGACGGCCACGGTGCCTTCGACTTCGTCTGGACCCATTTCGGCTTCGAGGACGACACGCCCGAGATGACGCAACGGCGCCTGCGCCAGGCCAACCTGTTCGGCCCGGCCGGCTTCGTGTCGGCCGACGATGGTGAGGTGATCGAGTTCTCGCAGCAAGGCTTCGAGCAGAAGCCGCACCACCGCACGCTGGCTGAACTCGGGGGCCGCGAGGTGGGCGACACCGACCACATGGTCACCGAAACGCTGATTCGCGGCATGTACAAATACTGGCGCGAAGTGATGGAGGCAAAGTCATGAGCGCGTCACCTGCGCTTCGTTTCGAAGACCACCTCGCCATCACGCGCCTCTACGCCGACTACGCACAGGCGGTGGACTCGGGCGACTGGGACCTGTGGCCCGAGTTCTTCATCGAAGAGGGCATTTACAAGCTCATCCCTCGCGAGAACCACGAGCGCGGCTTCCCGCTGGCCACGCTGTCGTTCGAGAGCAAGGGCATGCTCAAGGACCGCGCGTACGGCATCAAGGAAACGCTGTTCCACGACCCCTACTACCAGCGCCATGTGGTTGGCGCGCCGCTGGTGCACAAGGCCGAAGCGGATCGCTTTGAAGCCGAAGCCAATTACGCCGTTTTCCGCACCAAGCTGTCGAAAGAAACCACGGTCTTCAACGTCGGACGCTACATCGACGTGATCGTGCGCACGCCGCAGGGTCTCAAGTTCGCGTCGCGCCTGTGCGTGTACGACAGCGAGATGATCCCCAATTCCATCATCTACCCCATCTGAAGCCCGAGGTGCCTCCATGAGCTCGAACCCAAAATCCTGGACCGACGCCACGTCGATCGACGAGTTGCCGGACGACGATGTGACCGGTCTGCAGGTCGGCGGACGCGACATCGCCATCTACAAGGTGGAAGGCGAGGTATTTGCCACCGACAACACCTGCACCCACGGGCACGCACGCCTCTGCGATGGCTTTCTGGACGGGCACGAGATCGAATGTCCGCTGCACCAGGGCAAGTTCAACGTGCGCGATGGGCAGCCCACCTGTGCTCCGGTCACCGAGGCGCTGCGTTGTTACCCGGTGCGCATCGTGGATGGCCGGGTGCTGCTGAACATGGCCGGCTGAAGCCGACGGTTCAGATCTGGCGGGTTCTCGCCAGCGGCGGATTCTTCGAGAAGTAGGCCACGATACCGCGCAGCAAGGCGTCGGCAAGGTCGTTCTGGTACTTCGGGTCGTTCAGGCGCTTTTCTTCATCGGGGTTGCTGATGAAGGCGGTCTCCACCAGCACGCTGGGGATGTCTGGCGCGCGCAGCACCGCGAAGTTGGCTTGCTCCACGCGCGGCTTGTGCAGCTTGCCGATGCGCTTGACGTGGCCCAGCATGGCGCTGCCAAGCCTGAGGCTGTCGTTGATCTGCGCAGTGGTGCTCATGTCCAGCAACGCGCGTCGCAGGTGGGCGTCCGAACTCGACTTGACGTTGAGCCCGCCCACCAGATCGGCCGCATTTTCCTTGTCGGCCATCCAGCGCGCGGCCGCGCTGCTGGCGCCTTTCGTGCTCAGCGCATACACGCTGGCGCCCTGCGGTCGGGGGGTGAGGAAAGCGTCGGCGTGCAGGCTGATGAACAGGTCGGCCTGCACCTTCTGGGCCTTCTGCACGCGCACCTGCAAGGGCACGAAGAAGTCCTTGTCGCGCGTCATGTAGGCGCGCATGGGGTTGCCGTTGACGCGCGTGTCGTTGATGCGGTCGCGCAGCTTCTGCGCGATCTGCAGCACCACCTTTTTCTCGTGCGTGCCGCCGGGACCGATGGCGCCCGGGTCTTCACCGCCGTGGCCGGGGTCGAGCGCGACGATGATCAGGCGTTCGGTCTTGCCCTTGCCCCCGGGTGGCTGTTTGGCCGGGCTTCCCTTGCCAGGCGTTGCGCCAGCCACGGTCTTGTCGTCGCCCGTCACCGGCGGCTGTGCAGGTGCGTTGCCCGGTGCCACGGGCCCGGTCACGCCGGGCGGGAGTTCGCGCTTCGCGATCAAGGCACCCAGCGGGTCGTCTGCTGGTGTTGCCGCCCGGGTCACCTTCTCGGTTTCCAGGCCCAGCAGCCGCGCCGCGCGTGCACTGGCTTCGTCCAGGTCCTTCATGCGCTGCGCAATCAGCTGTTCCAGCGGATCGGGTGCGTTGACCGGATACAGGTCGAACACCAGCCGGTGCTGGTAGGCGGCGACCGGTTCGAGGTTGAACACCTGCGGCTTGATCGGCTGCTTGAGATCGATCACCAGCCGCACCACATTGGGTGCGTTCTGCGCCACGCGGATGCCAGCGATGTTCGGGTCGTCCGATTTGAGCTTGCCCACCAGCTCGCGCAAGCCCGGCAGCAGGTCGATGCCTTCGATGTCCACCGCCAGGCGCGGCGGTTCGTTGATGAAAAACTGGCGCGCCTGCAGCACCGCATCGGACTCGATGGTGACCCGCGTGTAGTCTTCTGCCGGCCAGATGCGCACGGCCACCACGCTGGCGCCACGCGCAATCTGCTGCGCGCCGAGCAGTAGTACCAGGGAGCCGGTGCGCAGGAGCTTGCGGCGTGAAATCGTCATGACAGCGCCTCCAGAAGCAGGCGGCCCGTGGGGGTGAGGGCGCTGACGCTGACCCGGCGGTGCGTGTCCTGATCCAGATCGATGTGGTCTTGAGGTGTCATCTCGTCGGGTTGAATGTGAATGCGCAGATCAACGAGGGGTAGAAAGTCGCCCGCGCGTTCTGGCCACTCCACCAGCTTGAGGCCCGGGCTGGCGAAAAGTTCGCGAAAGCCCGCATCTTCCCATTCGCGTGGATCACTGAAGCGGTAGAAATCGAAGTGCCAGATTTGCAGTGGTTCGCCGGCGGGCATCACCGCGCAGTCGATGGCGGTGTGCGGTTCCACCACCGCGTAGGTCGGGCTTTTGATGCGCCCTCGCACGCCGAGCGCACGCAGCAGGTGGCGCACCAGGGTGGTCTTGCCGGCGCCGAGGTCGCCATCGAGCGCCAGGGTGGCGTGGGCGATGGCGGGCGACATGGCGAGCTGGCGGGCAAACGCCTGCGTGTCTTCTTCAGTTTCCCAGCGCCCCTGCCAGCTCATGGCAACAGACACCGATGCCACTGGCACCGGATCGGTTCCTACAATGGGCTTCACATGAAGATCGCTCTGGATACTGCTCAACTCGTCTCACAGGTGCAGGCCTGGGGCCAGGAGCTCGCATTTTCGCAAATTGGTGTGGCCGATGTGGATTTGTCTTCTGCCGAGCCCGGCCTGCAGGCCTGGTTGTCGGCGGGATGGCACGGCGACATGGCCTACATGGCCTCGCACGGCATGAAGCGCGCGCGCCCGGCCGAGCTGGTGCCGGGCACCGTGAGCGTGATCACCGCGCGCATGGACTATCTGCCGCGCGACACGCCCGAGGGCTGGCAGGCACAGGAGCTTGCGCGGCTCTATCGACCGCGTGAAGCGGTGGTGTCGTTGTACGCCCGGGGGCGGGACTACCACAAGGTGCTGCGCAACCGCCTGCAGACGCTGGCCGATCGCATCCAGGCCGCGGTGGGGCCGCTGGGTTACCGCGTGTTCACCGACTCAGCCCCGGTGCTCGAGGTAGAGCTGGCGCAACGCAGCGGCCAGGGCTGGCGCGGCAAGCACACGCTGGTGTTGAACCGCGAAGGTGGGTCGATGTTTTTCCTTGGCGAGATCTATGTGGACCTCGCGCTGCCGCCCACCGAAGCCGTCGGCGAGCACTGCGGTGCGTGCAGCGCCTGCATCGACATCTGCCCCACGCGCGCCATCACGGCACCGCAGCGGCTGGACGCACGCCGTTGCATCAGTTACCTCACCATCGAACACGCGGGCGCCATTCCGATGGAGCTGCGACCACTCATGGGCAACCGCATCTATGGTTGCGACGACTGCCAGCTGGTCTGCCCCTGGAACAAGTTCGCGCGGCGCAGCCCTCTTGCCGATTTCGATGCGCGCGAAGGCCTCAGTGGATCAAGCCTCGTGGCGCTTTTCGCTTGGAGCGAGGCAGAGTTTCTGCGCCGGACCGAGGGCAGCCCGATCCGCCGCATCGGCCACGAACGCTGGCTGCGCAACCTCGCGGTGGCGCTGGGCAATGCGCTGCGTGCCGCTCCGGATGACGCGGTGTCAAGCGCCTTGCAGACCCGCGCCGACCATCCCAGTGAACTGGTGCGCGAGCATGTGGCCTGGGCGCTGTCTCAGGCCGCGTAGCGCTGGCGCAGTTCGCGCTTGAGCAGCTTGCCGCTCGGGTTCTTGGGCAGGCTGTCTGTGAACACCACCCGCTTCGGGCTCTTGAAACTGGCCATGTGCTGGTTGCAGTGGGCCAGCACCTCGGCCTCGGTGAGCTGCTGGCCAGCCTTGACCACAATCACCGCCGTGACCGCCTCCACCCATTTCGGGTCGGGCAGGCCGATCACCGCCACCTCGCTCACAGCGCCCAGGCGGTAGACCATTTCTTCCACCTCGCGGCTGGCCACGTTCTCGCCGCCGGTCTTGATCATGTCCTTCTTGCGGTCGACCACGGTGATGTAGCCCTCGTCGTCGATCACCGCGAGGTCGCCGCTGTGGAACCAGTCGCCCTCAAACGCCGCCTTCGTGCGCTCGGGATCGTTGAAGTAGCCCAGCATGAGGTGCGGCGAGCGGTGCACGATCTCGCCCACTTCGCCCACGGCCACGTCCTGCATGGCGTCGTCCACCACGCGGGTCTCCACATTCAGCACCGCCTTGCCGCAGGAGCCGGGTTTGCGCAACTGGTCTTCGGGCGGCAGCATGGTGGCCAGCGGCGCAATCTCGGTCTGGCCGTACAGGTTCCACAAGCGCACGGCGGGCAGGCGTAAAGCCAGTTCCTTCAGCACCTCCACCGGCATGATGGACGCGCCGTAGTAGCCCTTGGCCAGCGTCTTGAGCCTGGCCGCATCGAACAGCGGCGAGCGCAGCAGTGCGATCCACACGGTGGGTGGCGCGAAGAAGCTGGTGATGCCGAACTTCTCGATCAGGGCGATCAGGTTGTCGGGCACCGGCTTGGCTGTGATCACGTTGCTGCTGCCAATGTAGATGGCGGGGCCGAAGAACACGTCGAGCTGGGCGCAGTGGTACAGCGGCAGGGCGTGCAGGGCGCGGTCGTCTTCGGCGATGCTGGCGTTGATCACACAGCTCACGTACTGCCAAAGCACCGCGTCGTGCGTGAGCATGGCGCCCTTGGGCGTGGACTCGGTGCCGCTGGTGTAGACGATCTGGGCCAGGTCGAAGCTGCCCAGGGTCACGTCGGGCAGGGGGTCGGCGCAGGCGGCGAGTTCGTCGAAGCGGTGCATGCCGGCGATCGGTTCGCTGGGGTCTTCAGACGGCAGCCAGATGAACTGGGCGACTTGCGTGTCGAGCGCGGCGGCCTCTCGAGCGAGCGACGCCAGGCCGCTGTCGGTGGCCAGTGTTTTTGCCCCTGCGTGGCGCAGGATGTAGGCCACTTCGTCGGCCTTCAGCATGAAGTTGATCGGCACCATCACCGCACCCCGGCGCGCCAGCGCAAAGCGCAGCGCGGCGAAGCCGTGCGAGTTGCGAGCCAGCACGGCCACCTTGTCGCCCTGCGCCACGCCGATGCGCGCCAGGCCGGCGGCCAGGCGGCTCACCAGCGCATCGAACTCGGCATAAGTCCACTGCGTGGCGCCGCAGACGATGGCGGTCTTTGCGGGCAGGCGCAGGGCGGTGCGGCGCAGCGCATCGGCAATGGTCTGGCGGCGCACCACGGGATGAACGGAGAAAGACATGCAGGGCTCCTCAAATCTCTGGAAAGGGGATGTGATGGCCGATTGAAATCGAATCGGGCCACATTGCCATGCGCGTTTACACCAGCGCGCTGTCACGTTTGCTCACGACTGTGGCGCGGGCCGCGCCGAGGCCGCCGACTATCATGCCCGCATGAACCCCGTGAACGCCACCCACAGCCTGATGGGCTACTGGGGCCGCAAGGCCCGCGCCACCTGGCGCGCCTGGTGGCACGTGATCCACATGGGCGCGCAGATCGTGGTGCTGGCGCTCACGCCGTCCATCTATACCCGCGCCGCCCACCGCAGCGCGGTGTTTGCGCACCTCTACACCGCCACGGCGCCACTGCTGGCCTGGTTTCTGGTGCTTTCCGCGCTGGTGAGCCTGGTGCTCATCCGCATCGTGGTGGCCACCGCCTACAGCTATGGTCTATCGCAATACGCGCTGGAAGTGCTGGTGCGCACTCTGGTGCTGGAGCTGATCCCCCTGTATTCGGCCATGTTCGTGGCGGCGCGCTACGCCATGCCGGCCGCGCAGGCTTTGCGGGGTCGTTTTGCCCGCGCGCACCGCGAAGGCAGCCTCGCGCCGCAGGAATCGCTGCTGGCCTCGGTGCTGCTGCCGCGTGCGGTGGCCGCGATGTTCTCCGTGCTGTTGCTCGCGGCGCTGGCCTGTGTGGTGTGTCTGGTGCTCACCTACCTCACGGTTTATGGTTTTTCGCCCTGGGGCCTGCCCGCCTACACGCGCAGCGTGGGTCAGGTGTTCTCGCCCACGGTCACGCTCATCTTCTCGCTCAAGACGCTGTTCTTCAGCCTCGCGGTGGGGGTGGTGCCGCTGGCGGCCAGCGCGCAGAGCGATGACCGTGGCGGCTTTTCCCGCCGCAGTGACATGTCCGAATTCGCACGCCTGTTTTCTGTGGTGCTGCTGATCGAGGTCACCTCGCTCATTGGCAACTATTACTAGACCCCCATGACGCCCACGCCTCCACCCCCTCCGTACGACGAACCACCACCGGTGAAAAACCTGGAGTTCAAGGCCGCGCTGCTGCTGGTGGTGATGGTGCTGCTGGTGGTGGGGTCGGCGGCTTATGTGATGTTCGCACGCGGTGTGTTCGAGCCCACGCAGCGGCTGGTGCTGATCTCCGACGATTCCGAAGGTGTGGTGGTGGGCATGGACATGACCTTCGCCGGCTTTGCCATCGGGCGCGTGGCGCGCATCGAGCTGGCGGATGACGGCAACGTGCGCATCCTGGTGGACGTGCCCGAGAAGGACGCGAAATGGCTGCGCACCTCCAGCATCTTCACCATGGAACGCGGCCTGGTGGGTGGCACGCGCCTGCGCGCCTACAGCGGCGTGCTGGAAGACCCGCCGCTGCCCGATGGCGCCGAGCGCAACGTGTTGCGCGGCGACACGGCGGCCGAAATCCCCAAGCTCGCGGCCAGCATGCGCGAGGTGCTGGAGAACCTGGCCGCCCTTACCGCCGCCGATGGCGCCGTGGCCGGCACGCTGGGCGGTGTGCAGGTGACGGCTGAGCGATTGAAAGGGCCGCACGGTGGCCTGGGCGTGCTGATGGGCAACGACGACGACGCGAAGAAACTGCTGCTCACCATCGAACGCACCAATGCGCTGCTGCTGCGCGCCGACGCATTGGCCAAGCGCCTGGACAGCCTGGCTGCCAACGCCGACCGCCAGGTGTTCGGCCAGGGCGCCGCACCCGGGCAGACCGGGCTGGTGGGCGATGCGCAGGCCACGGTGAAGCAACTCAACAGCTTGCTCGCCGATGCACGCAACAGCCTGCAGAAGGTGGACGCGGTGCTGGTGGAGGTGCAGGGCGTGGCCAGCAACACGCGGGACGCCACGGGAGATCTCGGCACGCTGCGAGCCGAGGTCGAGTCCAGCCTGCGCAAGGTGGATTCGCTGATCAACGAGATCAACCGCAAGTGGCCGTTTTCCAGAGACGCAGAGATCAAACTCCCATGAAGCTGAAGACCAGTCTTTTCCTGGCGGGCACCATCGCGCTGGCGGCCTGCTCCAGCAAGCCGCCCGCTCCCGAATGGCAGATGAACGCCAAGACCAGTGCCGAGCGCGCGGCCGAAGCCTGGC
This sequence comes from Hydrogenophaga sp. IBVHS1, assembly GCF_002127265.1. GTDB lineage: Bacteria > Pseudomonadota > Gammaproteobacteria > Burkholderiales > Burkholderiaceae_C > Hydrogenophaga. The sequence continues at coordinate 1,168,427 of NZ_NFUU01000001.1, forward strand.
TGGTGGGCGATGCGCGCATCGAGGCGCTGGAGTTTGGGCGTGCGCGGCGCGAAATCGCGAGCACCGGGCGTGCCGATCTGCTGGCGCGCGCAGAGCTGCTGCGCTGCGCCACGCGCGTCGCCTCGCTGGTGTTCGAACCGTGCGCGGGCTTCGATGCGCTCGCTCAGGACGCCGCGCCTGCTGAACAGGCCTACGCGCGTTACCTGCAGGGCACCGCAACGCCTGCCGATGCCGCACTGCTGCCCCAGGTGCATCGCGCATTGGTCGGCAACGCCGCGCCCGATGCCGCTGTGGCCGCGATGGACGATCCGCTGTCGCAACTGGTGGCCGCGGGGGTTCTGCTGCGCAGCGGTCGTGCCACGCCCGGCGTGATCACCAAAGCGGTGGACACCGCCTCGGCGCGGGGCTGGCGGCGCCCGCTGCTGGCCTGGCTCGGCGTGCAGCGGGAACGCGCGAAGGCCGCAGGCGCCAGCGACGAAGCCGCGCGCCTGCAGCGCCGCATCGACCTGGTGGCACCGCCCCCTGCGGCGCGCTGATTCAGTTCACCTTGCCGATCTTCTGCACCACGGATTTCATGGCGCTGGCGTCGTCCTGCACGAACTTGTCGAACTCGGCGGCGTCCTGAAACTGGAACGAGGTGCCGGCGGTGGTCATCACCTGCACGGTCTTGGGGTCCTGCGCGGCCATGCGTGCGGCTTCGCGCAGCTTGTTCACCACGGCAGGCGGTGTGCCGGCCGGCACGAAGATGCCGGACCACTGCGAATAGCTGATCGGCACGCCGAGTTCCTTGAAGCTCGGCACGTCGGGCAGCAAGGCCAGGCGGCCTTCGCCCCAATGGGCGAGGGCGCGCAGCTTGCCGGCCTTGATCTGACCCACCGCGCTGGCGGGGCCGGTGGCCACGGCATCGACCTGGCCACTGAGCATGCCCAGGATGGCCGGGCCGGCGCCGGTGTAGGGCACATGCAGCATGTAGCTGGAGGTGGCGGCCTTGAGCTGTTCCATCGGCACGTGCATGGTGCCGTAGTTGCCCGATGAGCCGAAGGTCAGCCGCCCCGGGTTGGCCTTGGCAGCGGCGATGAATTCGGCGTAGGTCTTCCACGGGCTGTCGGCGCGCACCACGAGCACCGTGGGGTCGGCCGTCATGCGGGCGATGGGGATGAGTTGTGAGAGTTCGAACATCGGCGGGCGGCCGAGGATCCTGTCGGCTTCGGGCAGCACGACGATGGACGACAACGCCATCAGCATCGTGTAGCCATCGGGCGCGGCCTTGGCCACCTGGGCCATGCCGATGCCGCCGCCAGCGCCGGCCCGGTTGACCACCACCACCGACTGGTTGAGGTGGCGCGCCATGGCCTCGGCCACCGGACGGCCCACCACGTCGGCCACGCCGCCGGGCGGGAAGGGCACCACCATGGTCACGGGTTTGCTGGGGTAGGCGTCCTGCGCGTGGGCCATGCCCACCGTAGCGGCGAGTGCCAGCGCGAGGCTGCAGAGTTTGAGCGCGGTCGTGTTCATGAGGGTCTCCTGACGGTGTGTTCTTGAGTGGGAAAGGCGGTCAGACAAGTCAGACAAAACGGTTCTGCAGCGTGCCGATGCCATCGATCTCGATGCGCACCACATCGCCGCTCTTCAGAAACGTAGGCGGTGTCATGCCCAGGCCCACGCCGGCCGGCGTGCCGGTGGCGATCACGTCGCCGGGGTAGAGCGTGATGCCACGCGAAATGGTTTCAATGAGGGTGGGGATGTCGAAGATCAGGTCTTCGGTGCGGCCGTCCTGGCGCGGCTCGCCGTTCACCCAGCAACGCACGCGCGTGTGCTGGCCGTCGAGTTCGTCGGCGGTGACGATCCACGGGCCCATGGGGCAGAAGGTGTCGAAGCTCTTGCCCATGTCCCATTGCTGGTGGCGCATCTGCACGTCGCGGGCGGTGACATCGTTGACGATGGTGTAGCCGTAGACGTGTTTCATCGCATCGGCCTTCGCGATGTTCTTGCCACCGGTGCCGATCACCACGGCCAGTTCGGCCTCGTAGTCGATCTGTGGCGAGATGTCATCGCCGGGCAGCAGCACGTCGGTGCCGTTGGCCACCACGCATTCGGGCACTTTGGTGAACACGATGGGCCAGGCGGCCGGGTTGGTGTTGTTGTTCTTGAAGACCGAGCCCTGCAATTCTTTGGCGTGCTCGTGGTAGTTGCGCCCCACGCACCAGAGGTTGCGGCGGGGCAGGGGGATCGGCGCTTCGAGCTGCACTTCGGCCACCTTCAGTGCGGCGCCCGCAGTGGCAGGCAGGGGCCGGCCAGCTGCGGCGGCTTCCACCAGCGGCAGCGCGCCGCGCCTGGCGTCTTTCGGGCTCAGGCCCAGGGGTGTGATGGTCAGTCCATCGGCCGAGACGAGACCAACTTGCCGATGGCCCTGGTGAACGTAGGTGGCGATGCGCACGCAAACTCCTTCAAGAAAGTCCACAGAAATACCAAAAAATACCAATTGGTACCAGACGTCAAATCTTAAAGTGCTGAGGGTCTACGACGGAGTGGGGAAAGCACCTAGAAAAGGCTGCCCGGGCACATTGGTCTGTTTTGGTACATTGCCACTTCATGAGCCTGTCCAGACCGCTGCGCGAATCGATCCTTGACCAACTGCAGTCGGGGCACTGGCGCGCGGGCGACCGCATGCCCACCGAGCGCGAACTCTCCGACACCTTTGGCGTGAGCCGCACCACGGTGCGCAAGGCACTGGCCGAACTGAAGCAGCAAGGGTTGATCGAGCAGACCGTGGGCAGCGGCACGTTCGTCACAGAACATGTGGGAGCGCGCCTCGGTCGTCGCGTGCAGCAGGATTCGTCGCAGCACACCAGCCCGGCCGATCTCATGGAAGCGCGCCTGGCCATGGAGCCCGCCATCATCGAGCTGGCGATCCGCAACGCCAACGCGGCCGACCTGCAGCGCATGGATGAATGCTGCGATGAGGCCGAAGCCGCCGACACCCTCGAAGCCTTCGAGCACTGGGACGCCGAGCTGCACCAGGCCATCGCCGACGCGGCGCACAACAGCTTCGTCGGCAACGTGTTCAGCCTCATGAAGACGGTGCGCGCCCAGGGCGACTGGGGCCAGCTCAAGAAGAAGAGTGTGACGCCCGAACGCCGGCTCGCCTACCAGGTGCAGCACCGCCAGATCGTGGGTGCGCTGCGCGATCGCGACGCTGCAAGGGCGCGCGACCTCACCCTCGAACACCTCTTGCAAGTGCGCCGAAATCTGCTCGGCTATTGAGCGAGCAACGTGCTCACAGCACGAGCCGCTGCGCGTAGCCCGTCATTTCCAGATAACCGCGCCCCACCGTGCGGCCATTGCTGTCGATCAGGTCCGAGAGGCCTTCCCAGTACACCGTGCCAGTGCTCGCCCGACTGTCGAGTTCCTGTGGGTCGATCACGGCCTTGATGGTGTAGAAATCGGCCGGCGTGCGCACCACCCATTCCACCGGGTAGCGCGCCCGCGTGCGCGGACTGGTCCAGAAGCGCCGGGGTTGCCAGTCCACCTCGCCGGCCGCGAAGGCGTAGATGTCGGTCGGGCTCTGCGCGCTGCCGGCCGCGCGGAACGAGCCACCGGCCCAGACCTTGCTGCCGTCCTTGCGCCGCAACTGGAAGGCGGTGAGGCTGGAGCCGTCGAGCAGGTTCATGCCGATCCAGTCCCAGCCCACGGCTTCGGGGTGCAGCAGCGCTTCGCTCCATTCGTGGTCCAGCCAGCCGCTGCCCTGCACGGCAAAGCGCTGCCCGCGCACGTCCAGCGTGCCCCGCACCGCCAGCTGCGGCTGGCTCACGTAGAAGCTCGCCTGGGCGGCGTCGGGCCCCTTGCGCGAGAAGCCTTTGTCGCCTTGCAGCAAGTGGGCCTGGCGCGGCTGGGCACGCAGTTCGATCTGCAGTGCCTCGCTGGTCACGCGCATGGTGTAGTCGCCCGCGGGCTCGCGCAGCAGGTGCCAGTCGCGCAGTTCGATGTGGGTGTCTTTCACGCTGGCAAACACCGCGTGGCCGCTGCGCGCGGGTGGCTCGCCGTTCCAGCGTGCGATGCGCTGGTCGTGCACCAGCTCGCCGCTTTTCACGTCGGTGATCGCCGCGTGCGCGAACAGCAGGTGTTTCGCGGCCAGCCGGCTCTTCAGGTGGCGGGCTTCGTCAACCCGGCTGCGAAAGAACGTGATCTGGAAACCGAAGTCGCGCCCACTGGCATCGCGCGCATGGCCGGTGAGGTACCACCACTCGGTGCGCGTGTCGTTGTGGCTGCCGTGGTCGCGCGGAAACACGAGCGGGCGCGGCCGCAGCACGTCGCCCGGCTGGTGTGTGCCCTGCGCTTGAAGCGGCGGCAGCAGGCACGCGCCGGTGGCACCGATGAGCATTTGACGTCGATCGAAGTTCACCAGTCCTCCTTGACGGCTCGCACCGCGTCGCGGCTTGCGGCGGCCTGGCCGGCCAGCCAGGCCGTGAGCGTGCCGGCCACCACCACGGCTGCGCACAGCGCGAGCAGCCGTGCCCAGGGCAGCACCAGATCCATGGTCCAGTGAAAGCTCTGCGGGTTGACCACGTGCACCAGCACCAGGCTCACCGCCAGGCCCAGCGCCAGCCCGGCCAGTGCGCCCAGCAGTGTCCACGCTAGGCCTTCGAGCGCCACCACGCCGAGGATTTGCCGCCGTGTAAGGCCCAGGTGCGCCAGCAGGCCGAACTCGCGCTTGCGCGCCAGCACCTGCGCGCTGAAGCTCGCCGCCACGCCGAACAGGCCGATGCCGATGGCCACCGCCTGCAGCCAGACGGTGACGGCAAAGCTGCGGTCGAAGATGCGCAGCGAGCTGGCGCGGATCTGGCTGGCCGATGCAAACTGGATCTGATCGACCACACCCAGCCGTTCGGCTTCGGCTCGGATGCGCTCGCGCACCTCGTCTTCCTGCGCATCGGGCGAGAGCAGCAACGCCAGGTCGTTCACGCGCGCATCGCCGGTGAGCCGAACGAAGTCCGCGCGGTCCATCACCACGCTGCCGTGCTGGCGCGCGTAGTCGCGCCACACGCCCGCCACGAAGAAGCGGGTGCCGCGCACCTGCGGCTGCGCGAAGGCCAGCGACAGGCCATCGAGCCAGCCGCCAGGTTGCGCGCCATACAGGTCCACCATGGCTTCGCTCACATAGACGCGGACCACGCGCTCTGCCTCGCTGGCAGCGGGGGTCGGCAAGGGGTTGCCCACCAGCGGCAGCCCGAGCACGGCACCCGGCGCCAGGCTCAGGGGCCGAGAGAGCAGCACCACCGCAGGCTGCGCCGGGTCGAGCTGCACCGGCGTGGCGCGCAGCGGGTCGGCACGCGCCACGCCCGGCACGCGCGCCACCGCCGACACGAAGTCGTCGGGCAGGTGGCTGGCGTCGCCCACGCCCCCCACGCTGCGCACGTACAGCGGCGAAGGCAGCACGGCGTCGAGCCACTGCGTGACCGAATCGCGAAAACTCGCCACCATCACCGTGAGCGCCACCGACAACGCCAGACTGGCCACCACGCCACTGGTGGCCACGGCAGCGGTTTCGCGCAGGCGGCGCGAGCGTTCCACCGCCAGCAGCGGCAGGGCGCGGGTCGCCACGTGCGGCGCGATCCGATCCAGCAGCCAGCCCACGCCCAACGGCAGCGCCGCAATGCCGCCCACCAGCAACAAGCCCACCGACACGTAGGCCGCCAGCGGGATGCCTGCCACCGGCGGCGCCCAGGCCAGCGCTGCCGCCAGCGCGATCAGCGAAAGTGCCAATGTGTGGCGGCGCCCGCCGCGCGGCGCAGGTGCACCCAGACCCTTGAGGGCCAGCGCCGGCGCCATGCGCGCGGTGGCCCGCGCGGGCCACCAGCCACCCACCACCGAGGCCGCCACGCCCAGCAAGCCATACACCACCGCCGCCCACGGGCTCCACAGCAGCGGAGGGGATTCGCCGGAGAAATAGCCGCCGCCCAGGTCGCCCCCCAGCAGGCGCAAGGCGAGCGCTGCCAGGGCCGTGCCCAGCGCCACGCCCAGCGCACTGCCCAGCAGCCCGAGCAGGGCCGATTCGGCCAGCACCAGGCGAAGCCGCTCTTGCCCCGAGAGGCCGAGCACACCCAGCAGCGCAAACTGCGGCTGGCGCCTCGCCACCGAGAGCGACAGCACAGAAAACACGAGGAAAGCGCCGGTGAAAAGCGCGACCAGCGCCAGCACCGTGAGGTTGACCCGGTAGGCGCGAGAGAGGTTGCTCACGCGCTCGCCCGACTGTTCGGGGCGTTGCGCGATCACGTTATCTGGCAGCGCGAGCTCGGCCAGCACCTCGCTGGCGCGCGCACCCGGCGCCAGGCGCAAGTCGATGCGGCTCAACTGCCCCGGCAGCTTCAAGTGTTCCTGGGCGGCCGCCACGTCCATCACCAGCAGCGGTGTGCCCGGGGCGTTCACGCGGCCGGCCACACGCAGCGCGCCGCCAGGCAGTGGCAGCAGGCGCGCGCCCTGCAAAGCCTGGCTGGCGGCCGGATTCAGGAACACGGCGTCTGGCGCGAACAGGTCGAGGCGGCCAGCGTCCGATCCCTCCACCACCGGCATGAGCGCGGGCGAGAGCCCCGCCACCACCAGCGCGTCCACGCCCATCAGCTTCACCGCCACGCGCCGTCCCTGTGGGTCTGCGACTTGGGTCGCAGCTTCCAGCACCGGGCTGGCGAGAGAAACGCCCGGGTGGGCCGCTGCGGGTTCGAGCAAGCGGTCGTCCAGCAGGCCCTGGCGTGCGCGCAGCGAGAGGTCGGGCTGGCCGTTGACCGAGCTGACCGCGCTGGAAAACTCGGCCAGCGCCGAGGCGTTGATGAGGTGCACCGCAAACGCCAGCGCCACACCCAGCATGACCGCGACCACCGCCGAAGCGTTGCGCCACGGGTGGTGGCGCAGTTCCTGCATGGAGAAAGTGGAGAGCAGCGCGCGCATGGTCTGGAGCTTACGTCGACCCGCAAAGCGGCGGAGCGTGGGGGGTTTCAAGTCCAGAGTGTTTCATCGCACAGACGCGGGGTTTTTGCCCGCGTACCATGCACCACCGGTTTTCTGGAGTTCACCGATTTTTCCGCGCACACAGCGCGGCCGCCTGGCCAGCCGGCCAGTTTTCTGACTTTTTCACGGTGACCCCATGGTTCGCATTCACCTCGCCATCGATCTCGAATACACGGTCAACCCGCCCGGTGCCGATTTCATCTTCAACGTCCAGGCCGCGCACGCGCCCCAGCAGACGGTGGTGTGGGAAGAGCTGCACGTCAGCCAGCCGGTGCCCATGTCGTCGCACACCGATCCGGCGACCCGCACTCGCCTGCTGCGCCTGGCGGCGTCTCCCGGGCCGCTGCTGCTGCGCTACCGCGCCACGCTGGACATTGCGCACCATGTGGCCAATCCCGACAGCGTGTTTGAAACGCCGGTGGCGCAGTTGCCGCCCGAGGTGCTGACCTACATCTACCCCAGCCGATACTGTCAGTCGGACTGCGTGACTGCCATGGCAACGCAGCTGTTTGGCCATCTGCCGCAGGGCTACCGGCGCGTGCAGGCGATCCAGAAGTGGGTGCAAAGCGAGGTGAAGTTCGAATCGAACACCAGCAATTCCATGACCTCTGCGCTGGACACGCTCAACGACCACAAGGGTGTGTGCCGGGATTTCGCCCACCTCATGATTGCCTTCTGCCGCGCGCTCAACATTCCGGCGCGCTTCACCACCGCCATCGACTACGGCGCCGACCCCGCCCTGGGCCCCACCGACTTCCACGCCTACGTGGAGGCTTATCTCGGTCACCGCTGGTACATGTTCGATCCCTCGGGCACCGCCATTCCCATGGGCTTCGTGCGCATCGGCAGCGGGCGCGACGCGGCCGACGCCTCGTTCGCCACCATCTTCGGTGGTGTGCAGGCGAATGCGCCACGCATCGACATTTCCGCGCAGACCGACGCTGCCCGAGGCTGGGAGATGCCGGTGCACCGTCCCGAGGCGCTGTCCACCGATTCGAGCCTGGGCTGGAACAAGGCGGCGACCGCCTGAGGCCCACGCCCGGGGCGTTGTGGCCTAATAGGGGTTTTTCCAACTCTCTCAGGATCCTGTCATGGGCAACAAAATCGTCACCGAAGCCGACCGCAAGCGCACCCCCCGCCCCACGCCCGTTCCCGGCGTGTCGCTGGCCTCGCCAGGCCGCGGCCAGCGCGTGAGCCTGGAGCGTGGTGTGGCCACGCGCAGCAAGAAGAACCCGGGCAAGCGCTCCAAGAAGGGCGGCTGATTCCCAGCTGGGCCGAAGGGTCCTCCATGCAAAAGGCCCGCTACAGCGGGCCTTTTGCATGGGCGCAATATTTCACCCTCAGCGGCGAAACGTCAGAAACCGGCCCTTGTACGCCTCGCCGTCCTCCAGCTGCCGGTTGGCCGCGCTCATGGTGAGCGTGAAGCCCATAGCGGCCATGTCCCGACCGAAAGCGGCGCGGTTGCCCCGGTCGGGATCGACAACGAGCACTTCGGCCTTGGGGCTCGCGTGCCGGAAGATGAATGCGGCGAGCTGCGCGGGCTGCTGGCGTTCGTAGAGCAGGTCGCTGCCCACGATGAGATCGAAACGGCCCAGTGCCGGGTTGTCGGTGGCGGCCGTGCTCTCCCAGTTGCCAGATTCGTACGGCAGCGGACCCAGGCCATTGAGCTCGAGGTTGTGGCGCAGGAACTCCTCGGTGAGAGGGTGCCAGTCGCTCACCGTCACGTCCGCGCCCCGGCGGTGCATGACGAGGCTGGCCAACGCCAGGCCAGCGCCGATCTCGAGCACCCGCAAGCCCTCCAGTGGGTGCGTGAGCATGGCCAGCGCGAGCACGCGCGATGACGGCCACACCTGGCCAAAATGCGACCAGCCGGCGGGCGGTAGCCCCATGTCGGCTGCACTGTGATTGGTATCGGTGTATTGCTGGTCGTCGAGCAACCGGCGGATGTGCCAGTCTTCACCGCCGATGTGCAAGGTCTCGGTCCGGACTTGGTAGCCTGGCATGGGGTGGCTTTCGTTGGTGGCGTGGGGCACGGTACCATGCCCACGCACCCGCCAGGTGGTGCGTCAGCGGGAGTTTCAAATGGGCTGGTTTTCCAAAGGCAACGAAGGCTTCTTCCTCAGCACCACCACGCTGGAAGGCGTGCAGCGCTCGCAGATGCTGGGCGTGGTGCACGGCGAGGCCATCATCGGCGCCAACATCTTTCGCGATATGTTTTCTTCGGTGCGCGACGTGGTGGGCGGGCGCGCCGGCGGCTACGAGCGCGCACTCTCGGGCGCGCGCGACGCCGCCATGGAAGACCTCATCGAGTCTGCGAAAGAGATGGGTGCCGATGGCGCGATCGGCATCGACTTCGACTACGAAGTGCTCGGCGAGACCAACGGGATGATGATGGTCTGTGTGAGCGGCACGGCGGTGAAGCTGGGCTGAGGCATCAGCCCTCGATCTGCATCGCCGGGCGTGCCTGCACCTTCTGCAGCCATGCCAGCGTGGTGGAGTGCGAGGCCACCGGTGCGCCGATGTACGCGCTGTAGCCGATGACCGAGCCCACCACGAGGTCCACCAGCGAATAGGCCTCACCCATCATCCAGGGTTGACTGCCCAGGCGGTCGTCGAGCAGGCCCAGCAATTCATCCATGGCCTTTCGCGCCGCTGTGCCGTGCGCATCGTCGGGCGTGCCGGCGTCGAGTGCGGCCTGCTGGCGCATGAGCTGCGCGCCGTAGGTCACGTAAGCCCAGGTGCACCACGACATGGCCTGCAGCCGCTCGGGTGTGCCGGCGGCGGGCCACAGGCCGCGCTCCACACCGAATTGCTCGCCGAGCCAGAGCTGCATCGCCAGCGCCTCGAACATCGGCGCGCCCTCAAAAGTGAGGGTGGGCACCTTGCCATTGGGGTTGAGCGCGAGGAACTCGGGGCGGCGCTGTTCGCCGGTCTTGATGTCGATCTTCACGCGTTCGTGCGGCACGTCGAGTTCGGCGAGGGAACAGGCAATGGGCGTGGCGCTGGACATGGGGTGCCAGTAGAGAACGATGGACATGATGGGCTCCTGGGAAGGTTGAAGACCGCCTCGACACCGCGCCGAGGCCGTGTGTGAAATGTCGTGCCTATTGCGGACATTTTCTGCCCTCGATAAGAGTTAGAGTGCGAAACATGCTGACCTCATCCTCACGCCTGCTGCGCGTGCTTTCCCTGCTGCAGACGCGCAGCCACTGGGCTGGCCAGGAACTGGCCGAACGCCTGGAAGTGAACCCCCGGACGCTGCGCCGGGACATCGACCGCCTGCGCCAGTTGGGGTACCCGATTCACGCCAGCAGCGGCGTGGCCGGCGGCTACGCGTTTCGCGCCGGCCAGGCGCTGCCACCGCTGCTGCTGGACGACGAAGAAGCCCTGGCCGTGGCGATTGCCCTGCAGATCGCCGCCGCTGGCACCGTGAGCGGCGTGGAAGAAAGCTCGTTGCGCGCGCTGGTGAAATTGGGGCAGGTGATGCCCGCCCGGCTGCGTCGCCGCATTGAAGCCTTGCGCGCGGCCATTCTGCCGATCCAGCGCATGGGGCCGACGGTGGACGCCAATGTGCTGGCCACTCTGTCAGCCGCCTGCCGCGACCAGTTGCAGCTGGGTTTTGCCTACCGCGACGGCAAGAATCAGAGCACGCAGCGCAACGTGGAACCGCATGGCCTGGTGCACAACGGCACCCGCTGGTACCTGGTGGCCTGGGATCCCGCGCGCGACGACTGGCGCACCTTTCGCATCGACCGTGTGGAGGGTGAACCAAAAACCGGCGCGCACTTTGCGCCGCGCGCGGCACCGGCCGGTGATTTGCGTGCCTACGTGGAATACCCCGAACAGGCGCGCGTGATGCTGCACCAGCCGCGCGAGGTCATGCTGCAACGCATTCCTCCATCGGCCGCCGTGCTGGAAACGGTAGACGAGCACCGCTGCATCATGGTGTGCGGCGCCAATCAGCTCGATTCGCTGGTCTACTGGCTCATGGCGCTCGATGTGGATTTCGACGTGATCGAGCCACCGTTGTTGAAGGAGCGGCTGCGCGTGGCCAGCGAGCGCCTCTCGCGCAGCCTCAGCCGCCTCGCAGCGCCTTGAGCAGCTTCTGCCCGGCGCGGCCGTTGGCTTCCTGGCCCAGGCGTTCCTGCTCGGCGCGGATGGCGGTGCGGCTTTTGTCGCCCAGCATGCCGTCCACCGCGCCGATGTCGTGCCCGCGTTGAATCAGCAAGGTCTGCAATTCGCGCCGCTCGGCGCGTGAGATGCCGGGGTCGTCGGTGGGCCAGGGCGTGGCGAATGGGGCGCCACCGCGCAGGCGGTCCGACAGGTGCGCAATCGCCAGGCCATAGCTCTCGGCCGCGTTGTAGCTGTAGAGCGCGTCGAAGTTGCGCATCACCAGAAAGGCGGGGCCTTGCGGTCCGGCCAGCGTGAGCAGGCCGGCGCTGCCGCTGGCGGGCAGGGGCGAGCCGTCCACACGTTTCACACCGCGCGCGGCCCATTCGGCCATGGCGCGCTTGCTGCGCCGGCCTTCGCCCGCCACGGAAAAGCTCTCGGGCAACTTCACTTCGAAGCCCCAGGGCTGGCCGGTCTGCCAGCCGGCCTTGGCCAGGAAGTTCGCGGTGGAGGCGAGTGCATCGGTGGTGCTGTCCATCAGGTCGGCCTTGCCGTCGCCATCGAAATCCACCGCCAGCCGCTCGAAGGTGCTCGGCATGAACTGCGTGTGGCCGAAGGCGCCGGCCCAAGAGCCCACCAGGCGATCAGGGGCAATGTGGCCCGCCTGCAGGATGCGCAGCGTGGCGAAAAACTCGCCCCGGAAGTAGGCCTGCCGACGGCCGAAGCACGAGAGCGTGCCCAGCGACTGCACCAGTGGCGACTTGCCGAAGCTCTGGCCGAAGTTGCTCTCCACGCCCCACACCGCCACCACCGTGGCCGGGTCAACGCCAAAGCGCTCGTTCACGCGCGCCAGCGTCTCGGCGTGCTGCGCCATGAGGGCCTTGCCCTGTTCCACGCGTTCTTCGTCTACCAGCCCGGCCATGTAGTCCCAGATCGCGGTGCGGAACTCGGGCTGGAAGTTCAGCTTGTCGATCACCGTCATGTCCGGCACGAGGCCTTGCGTGTATTGCGCGAAGGTCGCGTCCTGCACGCCGACGGCGCGCGCGGGCGCACGCAGGGTGTTCAGGCAGCTGTCGAACTCGGGGTTCGGGCTTTGCGCCCAGGCGGCGCAGGAGAGCAGGGCAGAGCCCAGGAGCAGGGGAATTTGTCGGGTCATCGGGATGTGAGTCGGGCCGGGCGGCGGGGTTCGCCCGGACGGTGTGAGGAAATGTTCCAGCGTTCAAGCTGCCCAGGTGCTGCCGTGCTCCGGCACCAGCGCCTGCCAGCGAAGTTCGGTTTCAATGCGGTGACGCAGGCGGTCGGAGGCTTCCATGTCGCCATGCGTCACGAACACACGCCGCGGCGGTGTGGGCAGCGATCGCAGCCAGGCCATGAGCTGCCCCGCGTCGGCGTGGGCCGATGCCGACGCGAGCTGGACGATTTCTGCACGCACAGGAAGATCCTGCCCGTGCATGCGCAGCTGTGTGCCGCCCTGGGCCAGCGTGGCGCCCCGTGTCCCTGGCGCCTGGTAACCCGTGAGCACCACCATGTTGCGGTGGTCGCCCAGGTGCTGGATCAGGTGGTGCAGCACGCGCCCGCCCGTGGCCATGCCGCTTGCGGCCAGAATGACCTTCGGGCCATGCTGGCGCGAAATGGCCATGGACTCGTCCGCCGTGCGCACCATCTTCGCCACGTGCCCCATGGCGCGGCATTGCTCCGCGTCGAGCCGGTGTTCGCCCAGGTGGCGGGCAAACAGCTCCGTGCTGTGGATCGCCATCGGGCTGTCCAGAAATACCGGCAGCCCATGGGGCAACTCCCCACGGGATTTGAGCTGCGCGATGGCGTGCAGCAAAGCCTGCGCGCGGCCGACGGCAAATACCGGCACCACCGCCGTGCCGCCGCGTGCGGCCACGCGTTGCAGCGCGGGGGCGAGTTCGGCCAGCAGGTCTTCATCCGGATGCTCGCGGTCGCCGTAGGTGGATTCGCACACCACCACGTCGGCTGCGGGCGGTGCGTCGGGCGCGAGCATGAGGGCATCGTCGGGTCGTCCCAGGTCGCCAGAGAACAGGATGCGTCGCCCACCCACCTCCAGCAGCACACTGGCGGCACCGAGGATGTGGCCTGCGCCGGAGAAATGTGCTGTCCATCCTTTGAGCGGCTCGAACGCCTGGTGCATGGGCACGGTGCGAAAAAGTTTGAGGCTTTGCCGCGCGTCGTCCTCGGTGTAGAGCGGCAGCGCTGGCGAATGCTTCGAGAAGCCTTTGCGGTTCGCATAGGCCGCATCTTCCTCCTGGATGTGGCCGCTGTCGGGCAACAGAATCTGCGCCAGATCGCGAGTGGCCGGCGTGGACCAGACCTTCCCGTGAAAGCCTTCTCTCATCAGCAGAGGGAGATAGCCGCTGTGATCAAGATGCGCGTGCGTCAGCAACACGGCGCCGATGTGGTTGGGCAACACTGGCAAGAGATCGCGGTTGCGCAGTCGAAGCTGCTTGTAGCCCTGGAACAACCCGCAGTCGACCAGCAGACTCTGGCCGTCGTGCTCCACCAGGTACTTGGAGCCGGTGACGGTGCCGGCACCGCCCAGAAATCGGATGTGAACGCTCATGCAGACCATCTTACGCCGCGCTTGCCGCGATACAGTTCGGCATCCACTGCCACCTGGCTCGCACACCTTGATCGAGATCGTCCCGTATTCCACCGAGTGGCCTGCACGCTTCGCACAGGAGGCCGCCTTGCTGCGGATCGCGCTCGCGCCATGGCTGGTCGCCGACATCGAGCACATTGGCAGCACGGCGATACCCGGCCTGTCCGCGAAACCGGTCATCGACATCATGGCGCCGGTGCAGGATCTGGACGCATCCCGAACGGCCATTGCCGCCGCAGTGGCCGCCGGCTACTGTCACTACCCCTACAAGCCCGAGCAGATGCACTGGTTCTGCAAACCGTCCCCCGAGGTTCGCACCCACCACCTGCACCTGGTGCCCCTGAACAGCGCGCTTTGGCACGACCGCCTTGCCTTTCGAGACGCACTGCGCGGCAACAGCCAGCTGGCTCGCGACTACGAGAACCTAAAGCTCTCGCTGGCCGCGCGCCATCCTGAGGACAGAGAGGCCTACACCGAGGCCAAGTCGCCCTTCATCGCCTCCGTTCTGCAAGCGCAGCGAGCGGGCTGATTCCAGATGGCACGCAGCAGCAAACTGTGGGTGGGCGCCCTGGCGCTGGGGCTGCTGGCCTTTGCCTTCGCCATCCCCGCGCTGCTCGTCACCCTCTACACCATCGCCCGGTTCCAGATGCCGTACAACGAGCAGGGCAACTATTTCGACGGCATCGTCGTGTACCACGCCGGCAGCGAGTTCTTCTACCTCCTGCTGTCCATCGTCTTGTGGGCGATCGTCATCGCGACCGGTGTTTTCGCCTTCCGCATCCATCGGCGTGCGCGCGCCGCCTGATCACCTTTTCTGGAACATCACCATGAACCGAATTCCCTTCTTCGCCACCCTGTTCGCCGTGCTCACGCTGGCAGCCGCAGGATGCAAGGACCGCGCGGTGGAACCGCCGCAGCCCAGCCCTGCCACCACTCCTGCGTCCAACGGCGCCGCGCCTGCAGCGGACAAATGGATGGGCAAGTGGAACGGCCCGGAAGGCACTTTCCTTCAGCTCGCTGGCGGCAGCGGCAAGTACGAAGTCACCATCCAGAACCTTGACGGCCCTCGCACCTTCCCAGGCATTGCCGTGGGCGATCGGCTTGAGTTCGAGCGCGACGGTGTGCACGAATCGGTGCGCGCCAGCAACGGCGCAGAGACAGGGATGAAATGGTTGAGCGAGAAGAAGGACTGCCTGACCGTGAAGGCGGGTGAGGGGTATTGTCGGGATTGAGCGCCGTGCGCACGCCATGTCCACCTGCCGCGCAATCTCGTGGCCTCGCACAAGAACATTGCCGAGGCGATAGATGGTAGATGGCAATTGAGATAGAGTCCTTTTAAGGACTATATTCAGTCTCTTCCGATCCACCGACACCACTGCCATGCGCTATTCAACCCAAGTCAAACCGATCAGTTACCTGAAGGCGAACGCCGCTGGCGTGTTGGCAGAGCTCGTTGAATGCCGCGAGCCCATGGTCATCACGCAGAACGGCGAAGCCAGGGCGATCCTGCAGGACCTGGCATCCTATGAAGAAACCCAGGAGACACTGGCCTTGCTGAAGGTCCTTGCGCTCGGGCGACAGGAAGTTGTGGCGGGCAAAGTGAAGCCGTTGGCGGACGTGGTCGCCCGCCTGCGGGCCAAGCGCAACGCATCCTGATGTCCGGCCCAGCTGCTGGCCCGTTCAAGGTGCTGTTGACAGAGGGTGCCGAGCAGGATCTCGAATCGCTTCACGACTACATGGCGGAGCACGACAGCTTGCTGAGTGCCGGCCGTGTCCTGGACCAGTTGATTGCCGTGGCGCAAAGTCTCAGTCGATTCCCTGAGCGCGGCAGCTATCCAAGAGAGCTGCTGGCCCTGGGCATCAAGGAATACCGACAGACATTCTTCAAACCCTACCGCGTGATCTACAGGATCGAGGATCGCAGGGTCATCGTCTATCTGATCGTCGATGGTCGCCGGGACATGCAGTCACTTCTGTCTCGCCGGTTGCTGGGAGCATAGTTCACCGCTTCCAGTCAACTGAAGAACGACTTCGCTTTCTCGAACCAGCCCTTGTCGTTCGGGCTGTGCTTGTGCCCGCCCTTCTTGAACGAATCGTCGAGCTCCTTGAGCAGCTTGCGCTGGTGCTCGGTGAGCTTGATGGGTGTTTCTACCGCCACGTGGCAGTACAGGTCGCCCGGGTAGCTGCTGCGAACGCCCTTCACACCTTTGCCGCGCAGACGGAAGGTCTTGCCGCTCTGGGTGCCTTCGGGCAGGTCGATGGTGGCCTTGCCAGCCAGGGTGGGCACGTCGATCTCGCCGCCCAGCGCCGCCACCGTCATGCTCACCGGCACCTGGCAATGCAGGTCGTCGCCCTCGCGCTCGAAGATGTCGTGCTTGCGCAGGCGAACTTCGATGTAGAGGTCGCCCGAGGGGCCACCATTCTGGCCGGGTTCGCCGTTGCCGGTGCTGCGGATGCGCTGGCCGTCATCGATGCCGGCGGGAATCTTGATCTCCAGCGTCTTCTGCTTTTTGATCTTGCCCTGGCCGCTGCAGGTGGTGCAGGGCTCCGGAATGATCTTGCCGCTGCCGTGGCAATGCGGGCAGGTCTGCTGCACGCTGAAGAAACCCTGGCGCATCTGCACCGAGCCCTGGCCGTGGCAGGTGGTGCAGGTCTTGACGCTGGTGCCAGGCTTGGCGCCGGTGCCGCTGCAGGTTTCGCAGTTGTCCCACGAGGGAATGCGGATCTGCGTTTCCTTGCCTCCTGCGGCTTCTTCCAGCGAGATCTCCATGGCGTAAGACAGATCGGCCCCCCGGTAGACCTGGCGGCCAGCGCGCTGGCCACGGGCGCCACCGAAGATGTCGCCAAAGATGTCGCCGAACGATTCGG
This sequence comes from Hydrogenophaga sp. IBVHS1, assembly GCF_002127265.1. GTDB lineage: Bacteria > Pseudomonadota > Gammaproteobacteria > Burkholderiales > Burkholderiaceae_C > Hydrogenophaga. The sequence goes on from NZ_NFUU01000001.1 coordinate 1,185,030, forward strand.
AGAAGCCACCAAAGCCTTCGGCGCCGCCGGGGCCGCCGCGCAGATTGGGGTCCACGCCAGCGTGACCGTACTGGTCGTAGGCGGCCTTCTTCTGCGCATCCGAGAGCATTTCGTAGGCTTCCTTGGCCTCCTTGAATTTCTCTTCGGCTGCTTTGGCCGCATCACCCTGGTTGCGGTCGGGGTGGTGCTTCATCGCCAGCTTGCGATACGCCTTCTTGATTTCTTCGTCCGAGGCGTTCTTGGGCACGCCCAGTACTTCGTAAAAATCGCGTTTTGCCATGGTCAGTTGCGGTTCGGTTGAAACACGAACGCCGCGGCAGGTTTCCCTGACGCGGCGGATGATCGAAAACGCTCAGTCGATCAGGACTTCTTCACTTCTTTCACTTCGGCATCGACCACATCGTCGTCGGCCGGCTTGCTGCTGTTGCCACCCTGCGTTTCGCTGGCGCCAGCAGCTGCGGCCTGCTCGGCCTGCGAGGCGGCATACACCTTCTCGCCCAGTTTCTGGCTCGCTGACATCAGCGTCTCGGTCTTGCTCTCGATGGCTTCCTTGTCTTCGCCCTTGGCGGCTTCTTCCACGTCCTTCAGCGCGGTCTCGATGGCTTCCTTTTCGGCCGCATCGAGCTTGTCGCCATGTTCGCCCAGGCTCTTCTTCACGCTGTGCACCATGGCTTCAGCCTGGTTGCGGGCCTGCACCAGCTCCACCTTCTTCTTGTCGTCGGCGGCGTTGAGCTCGGCGTCCTTCACCATCTGCTGGATCTCGGCTTCAGACAGGCCCGAGTTCGCCTTGATGGTGATCTTGTTTTCCTTGCCGGTGCCCTTGTCCTTGGCGCCCACGTGCAGGATGCCGTTGGCGTCGATGTCGAACGACACCTCGATCTGTGGCATGCCGCGCGGCGAGGCCGGGATGCCTTCCAGGTTGAACTCGCCCAGCAGCTTGTTGCCTGAGGCGATCTCGCGCTCGCCCTGGAACACCTTGATGGTCACAGCGGGCTGGTTGTCTTCAGCGGTCGAGAAGGTCTGCGCGAACTTGGTCGGGATCGTGGTGTTCTTCTGGATCATCTTGGTCATGACCCCACCCATGGTCTCGATGCCGAGCGACAGCGGAGTCACGTCGAGCAGTAGCACGTCCTTGCGGTCGCCACTGAGCACCTGGCCCTGAATGGCAGCGCCCACGGCCACAGCTTCATCGGGGTTCACGTCCTTGCGCGGCTCTTTGCCGAAGAACTCCTTCACCTTTTCCTGCACCTTGGGCATGCGCGTCATGCCGCCGACCAGGATCACGTCGTGAATGTCGGAGGCGCTGATGCCGGCGTCCTTGATGGCCGTGCGGCAAGGCGCAATGGTGCGCTCGATGAGCTCTTCGACCAGGGCTTCAAGCTTGGCACGCGTCAGCTTGATGTTCAGGTGCTTCGGACCCGAGGCATCGGCGGTGATGTAGGGCAGGTTGATGTCGGTCGCGGCGGACGAAGACAGCTCGATCTTCGCCTTCTCGGCGGCTTCCTTCAGGCGCTGCAGGGCGAGCACATCTTTGCTCAGGTCAACGCCTTGCTCTTTCTTGAACTCGCCAATGATGTGGTCAATGATGCGCTGGTCGAAGTCTTCACCACCCAGGAACGTGTCGCCGTTGGTGGACAGCACTTCAAACTGCTTCTCGCCATCCACATCGGCGATTTCGATGATGGACACGTCGAAGGTGCCGCCACCCAGGTCGTACACCGCAATCTTGCGGTCGCCCTTTTCCTGCTTGTCCAGGCCGAAGGCCAGGGCCGCAGCGGTGGGCTCGTTGATGATGCGTTTCACGTCCAGACCGGCGATGCGGCCGGCGTCCTTGGTGGCCTGGCGCTGGGCGTCGTTGAAGTAAGCCGGCACGGTGATCACCGCTTCGGTGACCGGCTCGCCCAGGTAGTCCTCGGCGGTCTTCTTCATCTTGCGCAGAATGTCGGCGCTGACCTGCTGGGCGGAAATCTGCTTGCCGCGCACTTCCACCCAGGCGTCGCCGTTGTCGGCGGCCACGATGGAATAGGGCATCAGGTTGATGTCCTTCTGCACTTCCTTTTCGGTGAACTTGCGGCCGATCAGGCGCTTGATCGCGTAGAGCGTGTTGCGCGGGTTGGTGACGGCCTGGCGCTTGGCCGAGGCACCCACCAGCACTTCACCGTCTTCCTGGTAAGCCACGATCGAGGGCGTGGTGCGCGCACCTTCCGCGTTCTCGATCACCTTGGTGGTGTTGCCTTCCATGATGGACACGCACGAGTTGGTGGTGCCCAGGTCAATGCCGATGATTCGTCCCATGTTGTAACTCCGTCTGGAAAATTGAATGTTGTGAAAAACGATGTGGGAAAGATGTGGATAACCGGTGGGTATTTCAAGCCCGACGGGTCATCATTTCGGTGCGGCCACCGTCACCAGCGCCGGGCGCAGCACGCGGTCGGCGATGAGGTAACCCTTCTGCAGCACGGTCACCACGGTGTTGGCTTCCTGATCGGCCGGCACCACGCTGATGGCCTGGTGTTGATGGGGATCGAATTTCGCGGCCGCGCTTGGGTTGATCTCCAGCACCTTGTGGCGCTCCAGCGCGCTCTTGAGCTGCTTGAGCGTGGCTTCGGTGCCTTCGCGCAACTGGTCGCGGGTGGCGTCGGTAATGGCCAGGCCGGCCTCCAGGCTGTCGGCCACGGCCAGCAGGCTGTCGGCAAAGCTCTCCACGGCAAATTTGCGCGCCTTGGCGACTTCCTCCTCGGCGCGGCGACGGGCGTTCTCGGCCTCGGCCTTGGCGCGCAGGAACTGGTCGGCCAGATCGGCGTTCTGGGCCTTGGCGGTGGAAAGCTCCTGGGTCAGGGCAGCCAGGGCATCGGCCTCGTTGGCGGCTTCGGCGGCCAGGGCCTCTTCAGGGCTCACGGGCGCATTCTGATCGGGCTGGTCGGGGTTGGCAGGGGTCTGGCTCATGGGTCTGTGATGGTCGTGGAAGCAATGGCCAGAGTGGCCGTAGGCGTCAGTTGGGGCCTTTGGGTCCGTATTCAAGGGATTGGGCGGCAGATTTGCCACCCGCTGGACGGCGCTGGGCGCATTGGGCGGCAGCGTGTCCGGGGGCGGGGTGGCGGGCACCCCGAGGCGTGATTTTAGTTCCCGGCGAAATGCGGCTGCGCCGCCGCCGCCACGCGCGCCTGGTGCTGCGACCACTTGCCCGCGAACTGCTGCACCTCCACCAGTCGGCGCGCCAGGTCGGTTCCCTGGGCGGTAAGGCGGTAGCCATGGCCACTGTGGTCCACCAGCCGGGCCGCGCGCAGCTCTTTCAGGCGGGTGTTCAGTGTGTTGGGGGTCACGCCGCCCACGCTGTCCTGCAGCAGCCGGAAAGTCTGGGGGTGGCCGTCGCTCAGGGCCCAGATCACGCGCATGGCATAGCGGGATTCCAGCAGATCGAAAAGCTGGATCACGGCGGCATTGTCCTTGGCGGTCATGGGGGGCTCCGTAAGGCGCGGGATGGTGCGATCCACTATAGGGACGAAACCCGCGTGCTACCAGTTTGCTAGCTGCGTGCACTGCAGCAATGTGGCGCAAACGTCAATCATCCGGATTTACCCGGATTGCATTCAGGTCAGCCGGCCCGCGAACCACAGATAAAGCGGGATGCCCACCAGGATGTTGAAGGGGAAAGTGACCCCCAGGGCCGCCGCAATGGACAGTCCAGCATTGGCCTCTGGCAGTCCGATGCGCATGGCGGTGGGCGCCGCGATGTAGCTGGCGCTCGCGGCCAGTGTGGCCATGATCGCCACGCCGCCCGTGCTCAGGCCCAGCATCTTTCCCACCAGCGCGCCCGCCACCGCGAGCAACAGCGGCAAGCCAGTGCCCAGCACCAGCAGGCGCAGTCCGAAACGACGCACATCGGCCAGCCGCTCCCCCAGCACCAGACCGAGCTCGAGCATGAACAGGGCCAGCACGCCTTTGAAAGGGTCGACGAACACCGGCTTGAGCGGCGCCGTGCCAGCCTCGCCCATGAGCGCGCCGATGGCCAGCCCGCCGGCCAGCAGCATGACCGAGGGGCCCGCCAGAACGTCGCGAGACAAATGCCGCCAGTCGACGGGGCCTGCGCCGCCGCGCCGCGCGAGGAAGATGGCGGACAGCAGGGCCGGCGCCTCCATCAAGGCCACCCAGAGCGCCGCATGGCTTTCGTATGCGATGCCCTTTTGCTGCAGGTGGCTGGTGGCCACGGCGAAGGTGACGACACTGACCGAACCGTAGTGCGCCGCCAGACTGGCGCTGTCCACACCCGAAAAACCCAGGCGACGCAGCAGGGGCACGACCGCAAACGGCACCGCCAGGCTCAGTGCCACGCAGGCAACCACCTGGGGCAGCAGCTCCGGAAGGGGTTGCCGGCTGATCTCCACGCCGCCCTTGAGCCCGATCGCCAGCAACAGATAGATCGAGAGCGTCTCGTAGAGCGCTTGGGGAACCTTGAGTTCACTGCCCGCCAGCCGAGCGGCCAGGCCAAGTGCAAAGAAAAGAACGACGACATCCACCGACATGATTTCCCCCCGACGCAACAAAGCACTTTAGAACGCGATTGGTTCGGAAGAAATTCGGTTTTGAGATAAAACACATCGAATAAATCGATGTCTCAACATGAACTACAAGCACCTCCATTACCTCTGGACGGTGTTGCGCACGGGCAGCATCGCTCGCGCCAGCGCCCAACTTCACCTCACCCCTCAGACCCTGAGCGGCCAGATCAAACTGCTCGAGGAGCGGCTGGGAAAACCTTTGCTGCGCAAGGCAGGCCGGGGCGTGGAGCCCACCGATGCAGGCCGCATGGTGCATAGGTTCGCGGACGACATCTTTGCGCTGGGCGCCGCCTTGCAGGAAGCCCTTCAGACCGGACAGGAGGGAGCCGGGCAGGGCAGTTTTCGGGTCGGAATTGTCAATTCAGTCCCCAAGTCCATCGCGTGCCATGTGCTGGAGCCAGCCTTGACCGCACCCGATCGGAGCCGGTTGATCTGTGTGGAAGGGAAGCTGACCCCCTTGCTGGCTGAGCTGGCGGTTCACCGGCTCGATCTGGTGGTCTCGGATGTGCCCATGCCTGCGGGCCTGAGCGTCAAGGCATTCACTCACCTGCTGGGCAAAACAGGGGTGTGCTTCTTTGCATCGCCAGCGCTCCTCAAGCGGGAAGGGCGCACTTTGCGTCAGATCCGTGCCCGGTTTCCCGCCAGCCTGAACGGGTTGCCGTGGTTGATGCCTAATTTCGATTCGGTGTTGCGCCCGCGCCTGGACGCCTGGCTGGACGACAAGGGCGTGGTGCCCAGTGTGGTGGCAGAGTTTGATGACGGCGCATTGACGAAAGCGTTCGGCCGCCAGGGCTTCGGTGTGTTTGCGGGGCCAGCCATCCTGGCGCACGAGATCGAGGCTCAGTTCGGCGTGGTGCAACTGGGTGCCGCGCCGGATCTCGTGGAGGAGTTCTACGCGATTTCCATCGAGCGTCGCATTTCCAATTCCGCTGTGGCGGCCATTACCGACGCCGCGCGTCGCGAGTTGTTTCCAAAGCCGTAGCGCACGCCGAGTTCAGCGGCGGTACACCTTGTGCAGCAGCGAGATGAGCATTTGCAGCTCCTCGCCCGACAGCCGCCCCGCGACCTTCTGCTCCAGCTCGGTGGCCGTGGCCTGGGCTTCGCGGTAGAGCCGCTGGCCTGCGGTGGAGAGGTGCAGGCCCTGGGCGCGCCGGTCGGTGGGATGGGGCTTGCGCACGATCAGGCCGCGTTTGTGCAGGCTTTTGACCATGCCCACCAGGTTGGGCGGAAGAATGTCGAGGGCGGCGCAGATCTGGCGCGAGGTCACGCCCGGGTTGTGCGCCACCACCGAGACCACCGAAAAGTCGACCGGGCGCAAACCGTAGGGCTCCATGCGGCGCAGGAACACGGCAATAACGGCCAGCGCCGCGCGCCTGGCGTTGTAGCCGAGCAGCGATTCAAGGTAGCTGGTGTCCACCTCCGAAGGCTCGGACGCGCCGGTCGATTCCCCGGCGAGGTCGAGATCGACCCCGGACACGGATTTCTTGCGGGGGCCGCGTGGGCGGCGCAAGGCGTTGGCAATCGAGGTCTCGGGCATGGTCAAAGCATAGCGTGGCGAACTCAGGCTGTGCCCAGCGTGGTTCTCATCTGGCCCAGGCGCATGTCGAATTCGGGCCAGACAAAACGCCAGAAGGCGGCCGGTGCTTCGCCCGCGTCTGGCGTGGCGTCGATGCGCGCGCTGGCCCAGGCCATGAGCACCAGGGCCACGGCGCGCAAGAAATCATCGGCCAGCCAGTGGGCCCGGTCGGCCGGCGCGTCGGCGGCGGTACGAGGCAGCAGCTGTGTGCGCAGGAACTCGGCGAAGCGTTGCAGCGCTTCGCGCGCGGCCCCGGCCTGCGGCAGGCCGTCCAGGTCGGCCTGCAGCTCGGCCAGCAAGGTCTGGAGCGCGGCCGCGCCATCGGGCAGGGTCTTGCGGATCAGCAGGTCGATGGCCTGAATCTCGTTCGTGCCTTCGTAAATCATGGCCACGCGAGCATCGCGCACGTGCTGCTCGATGCCCCATTCCCGCACATAGCCGTGGCCGCCGAACACCTGCAGGCAGGCGCTGGCACCGGTGAAGGCCTGCTCGGTCCAGGCGGACTTGAGCACGGGTGTGACCAGGCTGCACCAGCGCGCCGCTGCTTCGCGCCGCGCTCCGTCGGGATGGTGCTTCTGCACGTCGAGTTCGAGTGCGGTGCGGTACGCGATCACGCGGCCGGTGTCGATCCAGGCGCGCTGGGTCAGCAGAATGCGCTGCATGGCCGGATGCAGCGCGATGGTGTCTGCCTGACCAGACTTGCTTGCGCTGCCCGGTGCGCGCATCTGGCGGCGCTCCTGCGCGTAGGCGCTGGCTTTCTGCCAGGCGGCATCGAGCAGACCGATGCCTTGCAAGCCCACCAGCAACCGAGCCGCGTTCATCATCACGAACATCGCGTTCAGGCCCTTGCCCGGTTCGCCCACCAGCGAGGCGGCGGCTTCGTCGAAACGCATCACGCAGGTGGGGCTGGCGTGGATGCCCATCTTCTCTTCGATGCGATCGCAGTGCACCGCGCTTCGGCTGCCATCGTCATGAAACTTCGGCACCACGAACAGCGACAACCCCTTCGGGCCGGGCGGTGCATCGGGCAAACGCGCCAGCACCAGATGCACGATGTTGTCGGAGAGGTCGTGCTCGCCGCCGGAGATGAAGATCTTGGTGCCGCTCAGGGCAAATCGGCCGTCGGGCAGGGGCGTGGCCCGCGTGCGCACCAGGCCGAGATCGCTGCCAGCGTGCGGCTCGGTGAGGCACATGGTGGCGAGCCACTCGCCGGTGGCCAGCTTCTCCAGGTAGCGCGCCTTGATGTCCTCGGAGCCGTGGTGCTTCAGGCACTCGTACGCGCCGTGCAGCAAACCCGGTGCCATGGTCCAGCCGTGGTTGGCGGCGTTCAGCATTTCATGCAGCACGGCCTCCAGCGCGGTGGGCAGGCCCTGGCCACCATCTTCAACGGCACACGCCAGCGATGGCCAACCGGCTTGCCAGAACGCCTGGTAGGCCTCCTGGAATCCCGGCGGCATGGTCACTGCGCCGGCCTTCCATTGCGCTCCCACTTCGTCACCCTCGCGGTTGAGCGGTGCGAGCACTTCGCCCACAAACTTGCCGGCCTCCTCGATCACCTGCGTGAGCAGGGCCGGTTCGGCATGTTCGGCCAGCAAGGGGAGCTCGGCCAGCAACTCGGGTGCCCGCAACACCTGCAGCAAGATGAAGGCGTGGCTCTCGGGCCGGGGCTGGTAAGCGTTCATCGCTTCAGCGGCACGTGAAGCTGGATGCGCTTTCCACTGGTCCGCTGCCGTTGTAGTGCGCCACGCTCGGGTAGGCGCACAGCGGGCGGGTGCGGTTGGCGGACCAGTCGGCGGGCAGCTCCGCGTTCACGCCGCCCGCGTTGCCGGCGCCGCGTGCGCTGGCCGTCACGGCTTGAGGCGCCACGCCTTGTTCAACCCACTTCACCAGCGGGCCGAGCAGATCGAACTGGTCGGTGGCCGGGCCGCCGCTGCAGTGGTTCATGCCCGGCACCGGGAAGTAACGCGCGAAATCGTTGGCCTTGCCGTCTTGCGAGCGGTTCACGCGTTCGACCCACTGGCGCGTGTCCTCGGCGGAAAAGATTGCATCGCTCACGCCGTGGTAAAGCACCATCTTGGCGCCGCGCGCGCGCAGCGGCAGCAGGTTGTCGGGTTTCTCATGACCGGGCGGGCCCATGAGCGAGACGCCCGATTCGCGGTAGGTGTCGCTGGTGGCCGAAATGGCGGGCAGCAACGCGTCGATGCTGGCGCTGGAGAAGTTGACCGGGGCGGCCGGTGGCGCGGTGAAGATGGTGCCCACCGACAACGGGTCCAGAGCCACCGAGTTGACGAACTTCCACGTGGCCCAGTTGGAGCCGGCAATGCCAGGGTCGTTGGGAAATCCGCTGTAGATGGGCTGGCCGTTGCCCGCCTTGCCGCCGGCCTGCACTTCGGCCAGCGTGGCCTTCTGTGGCGCGGTGAGGCAGGCACCGTCGCGCGCGCCGGTGCAGGTGGGCACGTCGCGCACCAGGTTGAAGGCGGACTGGCATGCTTGCGTGGCCTGCACGAGCCCATCTTTCAGGCCGTCCAGCGCATCGCAGCGCTCGAGAATGGCGCGCGCCACGGTCTGGCGTTCTGGTGCGGTCAGCGCACTGCCGAGGTCCGGAATGTTGGCGTTGGGGTTGAGCGGGTGTTTCACCGCGGCACCCGGCGTGGCCTGCGGCATCCAGCGCTGCGCGCCCCACAGCTGCGCCAGTGCGGCGTTGGGCAGGCGGTAGCCGGGCGCGCCGATCAGGTAGCCGTCGTACTGGTCGCCCACTCGCGAGGCCGCCACCATCGCGTGGCGGCCGCCGTTGGAGCAGCCGCCGATGTAAGAGCGGTCGGGCGCTTTGCCGTAGGCGCTGGCGATCAAGGCCTTGGCCATGGGCGTGAGCTTGGCCACGGCCTGGTAGCCGTAGTCCAGCCGGGCCTGCGGCTCGAGGCCGAACACGGTCGTTTGCGCGCCGGTGTGGCCGGCGTCCGAGCTGATGACCGCAAAACCCTGCGCCAGCGCGCCGGTGATCGGGCCACCGCCGAGCGCGCCCTCGGCAGGTCGCACGGCGCCATCCAGCCCCCCGTTGCCCTGGTAGTAGAAGCGGCCGTTCCAGGCCTGCGGCAGGCGCATTTCAAAGCCGATCGCGTAGTCGCGGCCATCGCTGCCCTTGCGCTTGTGCATCTGGCCTTTCACGAGGCAGTGCGCGGCCACCGGCTGGCCGGCCAGCATGAGGCCGCCCGTGGCCACGGTGACGGCGGAATCGATCACCGTCTGTTCAAAGCGGAACTGGTTCACCAGCGCGTCGCACTGGTTCAGGGTGGCGCCCACCGCAGCCCTTAACGGCGCAGGCGTGGGAACCATGGGGCTGGTACTGCAGGCCACCAAGGCGAGGCCCATGGCAGCAGGCAAGGCGAAGCGGGCAACGGATGCGGGGTTCTTCATGTTGTGTCTCCTCTGGGGCCGAACAAAATATCAGGCGCTCTGGCGCGCCGTGCCAAGGTAGGTCTCGATCACGCGCGGGTCGCTGGCGAGTTCGCGCGCGGGGCCCTGGGCGCTGAGTTCGCCCATCTCCAGCACGTAGCCGTGGTCGGCCACCTGCAGCGCCGCGCGCGCGTTCTGTTCCACGAGCACGATGGTCACGCCGGTCTGGCGCAGGCGTTCGATGATCGCGAAGATCTCGCGCACGATCAGCGGGGCCAGGCCCAGGCTGGGCTCGTCAAGCATGAGCAGGTCGGGGCTGGACATGAGGGCGCGGCCCACGGCCAGCATCTGGCGCTCGCCGCCCGACAGCGTGCCGGCCAGTTGCGCGCGGCGTTCCTGCAGGCGCGGGAAGATGCCATACACGTCGTCGAGCTTGCTGCGCCATTTCGCATTGCCCATGCGCATCTGGCGAAAGCCGCCGAGCAGCAGGTTGTCTTCCACCGGCATGGTGCCGAAGAGTTCGCGCTTCTCGGGCACCAGCGCCATGCCGTTCATCACGCGCTCCTCGAGCGTGAGCCGGGTGATGTCTTGCCCGCGGAATTCGATCGTCCCCTGGCCGGGCAGGATGCCCATGAGCGTGTTGAGCAAGGTGGACTTGCCCGCGCCGTTGGGGCCGATGACGGTGATCACGCCGCCGGGCAGGGCTTCGATGTCGATGCCGTGCAGAACCTCGGCGCGGCCGTAGCCGGCGCGCAGGCCCTTGACTTGAAGAATGGGTGTGGTCATGTCAATGCTCCGTGCCGAGGTAGGCCGCACGCACCTTCGGGTCCTGCTGCACCTGCGCGGGCGGTCCCTGGGTGAGCAGCGTGCCGAACTCCATCACCACCAGGTGGTCGCATATCTGCATCACCAGGTCCATGTCGTGTTCCACCAGCAGAATGCTCATGCCCTCGCTCTTGAGCTGGCGCAGCACGCCGACCAGGGCCTGCTTCTCCTGGTAGCGCAGACCGGCGGCAGGTTCATCGAGCAGCAGCAGGGTGGGATCGGCGCTGAGTGCGCGCGCAATCTCCATCAGGCGCTGTGGGCCCATGGCCAGGTTGCCGGCCTGCTCGTGCAGGTACTCGCCCATGCCGATGCGCTCGAGCTGGCGTTGCGCCTCACGGAAGAGTTGCTTTTCCTCACCCTGGTTGGCGCGCAGCATGGCCGGGAGCACGCCCTTGGTGCCGCGCGTGTGCGCGCCGAGCGCCACGTTTTCCAGCACCGTCATGTCGGGAATCATCTTCACGTGCTGAAAGGTGCGCGCCATGCCCATCTGCGCAATCTCCCGCGAGGGCTTGCCGATGACGTTGCCGCCCTGGAACATCACCTGCCCGCTGGTGGCTGGCAGCACGCCGGTGATGAGGTTGAAGGTGGTGGACTTGCCCGCGCCGTTGGGACCGATCAGGCCGACGATCTGGCCCGAGTGAATCTGGAAGCTGATGTCGTTCACGGCGATCAGTCCACCAAACTGCATGCGTGCCTTCTGCACGTCCAGCACCAGCTCGCCGGAGGCGGGCCGGGCGCGCGCGGGCAGGGCAGGGGCGCTCTGCCAGTCGACCTTGCGCGGCGGCTTGGGCATGTGGCGTCCCACCAGCGACCACAGGCCATCGGGCAGGTACTTGAGCACCACCACCAGCGCGATGCCGAAGACGATCACTTCATAGCTTCCACTGGTGCCGATGAGCTTGGGCAGCAGCACCTGCAGCTGGTCTTCGAGCACACGAATGAGCCCGGCACCGACGATGGCGCCCCACACATGGCCCACGCCGCCGATCACCGCCATGAACAGGTACTCGATGCCCATCTTCAGGCCAAAGGCCGAGGGGTTGACCGTGCGCTGGAAGTGCGCGAGCAGCCAGCCCGCCACCGAGGCGAGCACGGCCGCCAGCACGAAGATGGTGACTTTGTAGCGGAAGGTGCTGATGCCCATGGCCTCGGCCATCTGCGAACCATTCCTGAGGGAGCGAATCGCCCGACCCGCGCGCGAATCGAGCAGATGCAGCATGGCGGCCACGAAGGCGAGCAGGATCACCCAGGTGAGCACGAAGAAAGCTCGGCCCTGGCCGATGTCGAACCCGCCAATGGACAGGCTCTTGATGCCGAGCAGCCCGTCGTACTTGCCGAGTGCATCGAGGTTGCCCATGAGGTAGTACAGCGACAGGCCCCAGGCGATGGTGGCGAGCGGCAGATAGTGGCCCGACATGCGCAGCGTGATCAAGCCGACCACCAGCGCACTGCCGGCGGTGAGACCCACGCCGATGAACAGCGTGAGCCACGGGGACATGCCGAGGTTCAGCGTGAGCCACGCCGTGGTGTAAGCGCCGATGCCGACGAAAGCCGCCTGCCCGAACGAAGTGAGACCACCCACACCCGTGAGCAGGATCAGACCCAGCACGGTCATGCTGTACATGCCGATGTAGTTGAGCTGCGTGATCCAGAAATCGGGCAGCGGCAGCACGGCGATCAGGGGGATCGCCAGCGCCAGGATCAGCAGGCCGAAGTTTTGCAGTTTCGGCATGTCAGTGGTCCTCGTCGGAATGCTTGCTGCGCAGGGACCTGAACAGCAGGACGGGGAGAATCAGGGTGAACACAATCACTTCCTTGAAGGCACTGGCCCAGAACGAACCGAAGGCTTCGATCACGCCCACGCCCAGCGCCGCGATGAGCGCGCCCGGGTAGCTCGCGAGGCCTGCGGCCACAGCGGCCACAAAACCTTTCAGGCCGATGAGGAAACCGGAGTCGTAGAACACGGTGGTGGTGGGGCCGATGAGCAGGCCGGATAGCGCGCCGATGAACGCCGCCATGGTCATGGTGAGCTGGCCCGATGCCTGCGACGAAATGCCCATGAGGCGCGCGCCGGTGCGGTTCACGGCAATGGCTCGCAGCGCCTTGCCGCGCAGCGAGCGCTCGAAGTACAGCCAGAGCATGACGATCAGCGCCACGGTGGCGGCGAAGGTGATGATGGCCTGGCCCGACAGCATGACCGGGCCGACGGTGAAGCGCTGTTCCCAGAACGCAGTATTGCGGAAGCCCTCAGCACCGAAGAACAGCAGGCCCAGGCCAGTCATGGCGAAGTGCACGCCGACCGAAACGATCAGCAGCACCAAGGGTGTGGCGCTCTCCAGCGACTGGTAGGCCACACGGTAGACCAGCGGCCCGTAGACCGTGACCACCGCCACGCTGAGCGCGGCCTGCACCCAGAGCGGGAAGAGTTGTGGCGCGGCCCAGATGGCCACAATCGAGACCAGCACGGGCAACACCAGGGTGCGGCCTGCGGCCTTGAGTGCGGGCAACACCGAGCGCTGGTGGCGCCAGCGCTCGGCAAGCTCCATCAACGCGGCCACACCGGCCAGCAGCAACAGCAACCACACAGTGCCGGGCACCTTGCCGGTCTGAAAGATGGCCAGGGTCAGCGCGCCGTACGCGACGAACTCACCCTGGGGAATGAAGATGATCCGGGTGACAGTGAACACCAGGACGATGGCGAGCCCCAGCAGCGCGTACACCGCGCCGTTGGTCAAGCCGTCCAGCAACAAAATGCTGGCGATCGAAAAGTCCATGAAAAGCCTTAACGAAAAGAAGAAGCGCTCTTGAGATCAGGGGCACCAAGGGTCCGGCTCCGCCGGCCCGAGATGCCGTCCCCCCTCCCAGCGCCAAAGGCGCGCAAGAGAGGGGGAAGCCGCGTCAGCGGCGCAGGGGGGTGCTCCGAATCACTCGACCTTGAATTTGCCGTCGACCACTTTCAGCATCACACCCGTTTCATTGGTGTAGCCCCAGTGGTCATCCTTGGTCCAGTTCATCACGCCGTGCGAGAACACGGTGCGGCCCATCGTTTCGAAGGCGTCACGCAGGCCGGCGCGGAACTCGGGCGTGCCGGGCTTGCCGCTCTTGAGGGCGATCGGAACGGCCTTGTTCAGGGCGATGGCGGCGTCGTAGCTGTGGCCGGCAAACTGGTTGCGCGTGCCGGGGCCCATGGCCTTCTCGTAGTTGGTGACGAAGTCCACCGCCAGCTTCTTGGACGGGTGGTTTTCTGGCAACTGCTCGGCGATCACGGCCGGGCCGGAGACCACGAAGGAACCTTCCACATCCTTGCCACCAATACGCACCAGATCGGGCGTAGCGGCCGCGTGGGTCTGGTAGATCTTGCCCTTGTAGCCGCGCTCCACGATGGCCTTGTGCGGCATGGCGGCGCCGGAGCCGGAAGCCACCACCAGGATCGCGTCGGGGTTGGCCGAGCTGAGCTTGAGGGCCTGCGGCGTCACGCTGGTGTCGGCGCGCGCGAAGCGCTCGGCGGCCAGCACCTTCATGCCGGCCTTCTCGGCCAGTGGCGTGATCGCCTTGAGCCAGAGCTCGCCATAGGCGTCGGTGTAGCCCAGGAAGCCGATGGTCTTGATGTTCTGCTTCTTCATGTGCTCGACCATGGCATAGGCCATCACGTCGTTGCCCTGCGGCAGGCGGAACATCCAGTGGTCTGCGCCCGGGGGCACGCCCACTGGCGAAGCGGCCAGTTGCACCGTCTTGGCTTCGGTGACCACCGGGGTCATGGCGGCCGCCACCGGGGTCAGGCACGAGCCGATGATCAGATCGACCTTGTCTTCGGTCACGAAGCGGCGGGCGTTGGCAGCGCCCTTGCCCGGATCGCTCGCGTCGTCGAGGATGATGAGGTTCACCTTCTCACCCGCGATGGTTTGCGGGAACAGCTTGAGCTGGTTCTGCATGGGAATGCCCAGGCCGGAACCCGGGCCCGTGAGCGAAAGGCTCACACCGATGTTGATGTCGGCCAGCGCGGCGGTGGTGGCCAGCGCCGTGACGGCGGCGGCGATGAGGGTCTTGACGATTTTCACGGGGATGTCTCCTTCTGGGTGGTGGTGAGAAACGGAACGGGCAGGAAAAGGGGTATCAGGAACACAGGGCCTTGATGTCTTCAGGCACGGGGATCGCCTTGATGCGTTCGGGCGCCTCCGGCGGGTGAATCACGAACGCGCGCGTCTCGGTGCCTTCGCACAGCAGGTCGTCGCCGCGCTTCACCACGTGCCTGTGCATGAACACCTTCTCGCGCCACTCGGTCACGCTGGTGTGGATCTGCAGGCGTTCGCCATAGGTGGCGGGGCGAATGAACTTGGTGTGAATCTCCAGCAAGGGCGTGCCGACGATGCCGCGCGTCTTGACCAGTTCACGCCAGGGCGGCACGCCGCACTGCATGAAGAAGTTCAGAGAAGAAGCGTCCATCCACTTGGAGAAGTTGGGGAAGAACACGATACCGGCGGGGTCGCAGTCGCCGAACATCACGTCCACCTCGAAGATCACGGTCTTGCTCATCGGGGTGCCATGCGCAAGGCGCCGTCGAGGCGGATCACTTCGCCGTTGAGGTGCGTGTTGGTGACGATGTGCGCGGCGAGTTGAGCGAACTCTTCAGGCTTGCCCAGGCGTGGCGGGAACGGGATGCTGGCCGCCAGAGAGGCCTGCACCGGCTCGGGCAGTTGTTTCATCAGGGGTGTGCTGAAGAGCCCCGGTGCGATGGTGCACACGCGGATGCCGTGCTGCGCCAGATCGCGTGCCATGGGCAGCGTCATGCCCACCAGACCGCCCTTCGATGCACTGTAGGCCTGCTGGCCCACCTGGCCGTCGAAAGCGGCCACGCTGGCGGTGAAGATCATCACACCGCGTTCGCCGTCTTCCAGCGGATCGAGCTTCGCGCAGGCGGCGGCAAACAGGCGGCTGGCGTTGTAGGTGCCGATCAGGTTGACGTTGATGACTTTCGCAAAGTCTTCCAGCGGTGCGGCGTTGCCGTCCTTGCCCACCACGCGCTTGGCGCTGCCGATGCCGGCGATGTTCATCAGGATGCGGGCCGCGCCGTGGGCAGCGGCTGCGCCGTCGATGGCGGCCTGGAGGCTTTCGGTGTTCGTGATGTCGCACGCGAAGGCCGCGCCACCGATGTCGGCCGCCACGCGCTTCGCGTTCTCGAGGTTCACGTCGAGCACGGCAACCTTCGCGCCCAGGCGGGCCAGTTCGCGCGCAGTGGCTTCACCGAGACCCGAGCCACCACCGGTGACGAGGGCGGCGTGTCCTTGAATGTTCATGTCGTGTGTTCCTTGTTCATGCTTCTGGGTTTTCAATCAGCAGGGCGATGCCCTGGCCGCCGCCCACGCAGGCGCTGGAGATGCCGTAGCGGATGCCGCTGCGCTGCAGTTCGCGCGCCAGCGTGAGCGTGAGACGAACGCCCGTGGCGGCGAGTGGGTGGCCGAGTGCAATGGCGCCGCCGTTGACGTTGAGTCGGTCCAGATCCATACCCAGCTCGCGCGCCACGGCCAGGGTTTGTGCGCCCTGCGCTTCGTTCACTTCAAAGCGGCCGATATCGGCCAGCTTCAGGCCGGTGCGTTCCAGCAGCAAACGGATGGCCGGCGCCGGGCCGATGCCCATGATCTCTGGCGGTACGCCCACGGCGGCGGCGGCCACCACCCGCGCCAGCGGTTGTTTGCCCTGCGCTTTGGCATAGGTGCCCGAACTCACCACGCAAGCCGCTGCCGCGTCCACCAGCGCCGAGCTGTTGCCACCGGTCTGCACGCCGCCGTCGAACACGGCTTTCAGTTTTGCCAGCACCTCCACGGGCGAGATGCGCGGGTGTGTGTCGGTGGCGACCTCGGTGAGCTTGCCCTGCAGGCGAATGCCGCGCGGCTTGTAGCCCTCCAGCTCGAACTTCTCGCTGATCACCGGCACGATCTCGCCCGCGAGGAAGCCGCTGGCCTGGGCGGCCACCGCCCGGGCGAACGAGCTGGAGGCGAACGCGTCCACGTCTTCGCGAGAGATGCCGTATTTCTTCGCCAGGTTCTCGGCGGTCTGGATCATGTTGATGCCGGCCGCCGGGTCTTTCAGCGCTTCCCACATGTAGTCTTTGAAGCCCACGGGCGCACCGAGCTTGAAGCCGGTGCGGTGGTCGAAGGCGGCAATGGGGTTGCGCGTCATGCTCTCGGTGCCCACCACCAGCGCAGCGTCGCACGCGCCGCCTTGAATGTGTTCGCCCGCCTGGCGGAACAGCTCGAAGCCGGTGCCGCAGATGCGCTGCGCCATGAGGGCCGGCACCTCCACTGGCACACCGGCGTAGAGGCCGATGTGGCGCGGCAGGAAGAACTGGTCGAAATCACCCGGTGCCATGTTGCCGGTGACCACCGAGCCAATGTGCTCGCCCGGCACACCGGCGCGTGCCAGTGCCTCGCGTGCCGCCTTGATGCCCAGATCGGTGGGTGAAATGTGGCCGAGTGCACCGCAGTAGTCGACCATGGGCGTGCGCACGCCGTCGAGCAGCCAGACGTCGTCGAATGCGTTAAAGAATCCTCTGGAAGCCATGTCGTGTCTTATTCAGGTTTCAGGATCGCGTGGAGCGTGCCGTCGTGCAGGTGCTCCACGGTTTCGGCGCGGTGGGTGAGCACGGCGCGCTGGTTGATCGACCCTTTGTCGGTAATCTCGCCGCGGTCGATGGTGGGCGGGTCGGCCAGCAGGCACAGGCGCGCTATGCGGCTGGCACTGCCGGTGGCGGTCTTGGCCAGTTCGTTGACCACGCGCTGGAAGTGCGCGAGCACCGGTGCGCTGTTGAGCACGTCGTGCATCGGGGCGTCGGCCGGCATGCCGCTGAGTGCGCGCACGGCGCCGGTGGGGAATACCATGGCGCCCACCTCTTTCATGTTCAGGCCGGTGAGCACCACGTCCTGGATGTAGGGCGCACCTGCGGCAATGATTTTTGCGCGCAGTGGGCCCACGCTGACAAAGGTGCCGGTTGCGAGCTTGAAGTCTTCGGCAATGCGGCCGTCGAACTTCAGGCCCTGGTGGATGTCGGTCTCATCGATCCACTTCACCGCGTCGCCGGTCTTGAAGAAACCTTCTTCGTCAAACGAATCGGCGGTTTCTGCCGGCATGCGCCAGTAGCCGGGCGTGATGTTCGGTCCCTTGTAGCGCACCTCGGTCTTGCCTTCGGTATCGACCAGTTTGAGCACCAGGCCCGTCGTGGGCAGGCCCAGGTCCCCGGCCTTCACGTTGGGGCTGGTGACGAAAATGCCGAACGGGCTGGATTCCGTCATGCCCAGGCCAGTGCCCATCACGATGCGTTCCCCGATCTCCTGCTCCTGCGCCGAGTGCAGGGCGTCCCAGACCGGCTGCGCCAGCGCGGCGCCGGCGTAGAAGAACATCTGTACGCGCGAGAGCAGCGTCTTGCGCAGGGCTTCGTCGTTCTTCATCGCGTTGGCAATTGCCTCGAACCCGGTCGGCACGTTGAAGTACACCGTGGGTGCGATCTCGCGCAGGTTGCGCAGCGTCTCGGCCATGAGCGCGGGCGTGGGCTTGCCGTCGTCGATGTAGAGCGTGCCGCCATGGAAGATCACCATGCCGAAGTTGTGGTTGCCGCCAAAGGTGTGGTTCCAGGGCAGCCAGTCCACCAGCACCAGCGGCACCTCGGCCAGCACCGGCATGGATTCGCTCATCTGCTGCTGGTTGGCGCACCACATGCGCTGTGTGTTGATCACCGCCTTGGGCATCTTGGTGGAGCCCGAGGTGAACAGGAACTTGGCAATGGTGTCCGGCCCTGTGGCTGCCTGCGCGGCGTCCACCGCGGGCGTGGGCTCGGTCGCCAGCAGCGCGGCAAACGGCGTGGTGGTGCGGCCAGGCACCGTGCCTTCGGTGGTCACCAGCTCCACGCTGTTGTCCAGCGTGGCCAGCATCGCGCGCCCGTAGCGGTTCGCATCGCTCGCGAACACGAGGCCGGGCGTCAGCGTCTTCACCACGTGGTGCAGCTTGTCGAAATCCTGACTGATGAGCGAGTAGGGCGGCGAGGTGGGACAGTAGGCCACGCCGGCGTACAGGCAGCCCAGCGCGAGCAGCGCGTGTTCCAGGTCGTTCTCGCTCAGGATCAGCACCGGGCGCTCGGCCGACAGGCCACGGTTCAGCAGACCCTGGCCAATGCGGCGCGCCGCATCGAGCGCCTGGGCAAACGTGATGTGACGCCAGTCGCCCGTGGTGCCATCGGCGTTCTTCACCCGGCGAGCGAACACGGTCTGGTCGGGGCGCTCCTTCGCCCAGTGGATCAGGCGGTCGGTGATGCGCTCGGGAAACGGGCCCAGGTCTTTGGCGGCACTGAGGTAGTGCACACCTTCGTGGCCATCGCGCAGCACAGCCTGCGTGACGCCGAACTTCAGGGGGCGGTACTTTGCTGCGGTCATGGCTTCAATCCTTGCTGACCTTGGCCGCACGGCCTTCCAGGAAATCGCGCACACGGGCTTTCGCCTCGGGTGCGTTCTGCACGATCGCCGCCATCAGCGCTTCGGTGAAGAAGCCCTGGTCGGCCGGTTGTTCGGCGATCCGCGGCAGCGCGTGCATCAGCGCGTAGTTGGTCAGTGGTGCGTTGCTGGCAATGCGCGTGGCCAGCTCCAGAGCCTTGTCGAGCGCGGTGCCGGTCGGCACCAGGTACTGCATGAGGCCGATGCGCTCGGCGTCAACGGCCTTGTAGACGCGGCCGGTGAACATCATGTCGGCCATGCGTGCGGCGCCGATCAGGCGTGGAATGCGCACCGAGCCGCCACCGCCCACGAAGATGCCGCGCGAGCCTTCGGGCAGCGCGAAGAAGGAGGACTCGTCGGCCACGCGGATGTGGCAGGCGCTTGCCAGCTCGAGGCCACCGCCCACCACCGCGCCGTGCAGCGCGGCCACCACGGGCACCGGGCCGGACTGCACGCAGTCCAGCGCGGCATGCCACATGCGCGAATGGTGCAGGCCCTCGCCCGCATCGCGCTCGCTCAGTTCAGAGAGGTCGAGGCCGGCGCAGAAGTGGTCGCCAGAGCCGTGGATCACGGCCGCGCGCACGCCATGCGGCATGCCCTGGAAAATGTCGCGCAGCGCGAGAATCAGGCCGTCGTTGAGCGCATTTCGCTTGGCGGGCCGGTTCAGCGTGATGACGGCGATTTCAGACGAAGCGCCTTGCAGGCTCAGCGTGATGTCGTTGGAATGGATGGGCATGGCAAGGGTTGTTGGGCTTGAAGTGGCTTTGCATTATTGTTATAAACAATAACCAAAACAAGCACACCGGTCGAAAACCGACCCCGTGTTTACCCTAGGTTTCTGGAGACAAGATGGACCACAAGAACCTCATCGCGATCGACATCCACACCCACGCCGAAGTGAGCTGCCGCAACCCGTTCGACAGCTACGGCGAGGAGTACGACCGCGCGGCCGACAAGTACTTTGGCAGCAACCGCCGGCCCACCATTGCCGAGACCATTGCCTACTACCGCGAACGCAAGATCGGCCTGGTGATGTTCACCGTGGACAGCGAGGCCCAACTGGGTCGCAGGCGCATTCCCAACGAGGAAATTGCGCAGGCCGCGCGCGAAAACAGCGACATGATGATTGCCTTCGCCAGCATCGATCCGCACAAGGGAAAAATGGGTGCGCGCGAGGCCGAGCGCCTGATCAGGGAAGAGGGTGTGAAGGGCTTCAAGTTCCATCCCACGGTGCAGGGCTACCACCCGTACGACAAGATGGCCTGGCCGATCTACGAGGTGATCAACGCGCACAAGCTGCCGACGATTTTTCACACCGGCCACAGCGGCATCGGCTCGGGCATGCGCTGCGGTGGCGGCCTGCGGCTGGAGTACAGCAACCCCATGCACCTGGACGACGTGGCGATCGATTTCCCCGACATGCAGATCGTCATGGCGCACCCCAGTTTCCCGTGGCAGGACGAGGCGCTGAGCGTGGCGACGCACAAACCCAATGTGTGGATCGATCTCTCGGGCTGGAGCCCGAAGTACTTCCCCAAGCAACTGGTGCAGTACGCCAACACGCTGCTCAAGGACCGCATTCTTTTTGGCAGCGACTACCCACTGATCACGCCCGAGCGCTGGATGAAAGACTTCGAGGTTGCTGGCTTCAAGCCGGAGGTGATGCCCGGCATCCTCAAGGGCAATGCCGTGCGACTGCTGGGCCTGGACGTGCAGTGATCGCTGCGCCATGCAAGCCTTCACCACGCTCGCCGACATCGAACACCTGGAGCGCAACGTGCGCGCCCTGGTGGCCCCGCACCGCAGCCCGTATGCCCTGATTCGCGCTGCTGCGCTGCGTTTCCCCGCGCGTGAGGCACTCACCTTCCTGCCCGATGCCGGTTTGGACACGCCCCCGCGCCGCACCACCTACCGCGCGCTGCTGGCCGGTATTCATCGGGCGGCCAACCTGTTTCGTGCCATGGGCGTGGGGCCGGACGACGCGGTCGCCGTGCTCGCGCCCAACACGCCCGAGGCGCATGTGGTGCTCTGGGGCGCGGAGCTTGCCGGCCGGGTCTGCCCCATCAACTACCTGCTCCAGCCCGAACACATTGCCGCGCTGCTCAAGGCCGCCAATGCGAAGGTGCTGGTGGCGCTGGGCCCCAACGACGAGCTGGCGGTGTGGCCGGTGGCCGAGCGCGTGGTGCAGCACCATGCCGTGCCGTTGTTGCAGATTCGCGCCAGCGCACGCACCGAACCCGGCGTGCCGGTGCTGCAGGACCAGATGGCGCTGATGGCCGATGAACTCGCGTTCGACCCCGACCTGAACCCCGACCGCGTGGTGGCGTTGTTTCACACCGGCGGCACCACCGGTGCGCCCAAGCTGGCGCAGCACACGCAAGGCAACGAGGCACACACCGCGTGGTTCGCTCACGCGTTCTACGACATGGACGAGCGCGCGGTGGAAATCAACGGTTTCCCGCTGTTCCACGTGGCGGGCGCCTTTGTGTATGGGTTGGCGCTGCTGGCTATTGGCGCGCGCCAGGTGTTGCCCACGCTCACCGGCATGCGCAACACCGCCTTCGTGCAGGCCTACTGGAAGTTCTGTGAACGCGAGCGCGTGACCCACCTGGCCTGTGTGCCCACCGTGCTCGCCAGCTTGCTTGGCGTGCCCATCGACGCCGATGTGAAGAGCGTGCGCGCCGCCTACACCGGTGGCTCGCCACTGCCGGCCGAACTGGCGCAGCGCTTCGAGAAAGCCACCGGCATTCCGGTGCGCAACATCCTGGGCATGACGGAATGCGCCGGGCTGGTGAGCATCGAACCGCTGCGCGGCCCGCGCACCCCGGGTTCGGCTGGGCTGCGTCTTCCCTACACCGAGGTGCTTGCCGTGCCCTGGCGCGACGGCGCCGCGCAGCTGGGCGAGCGCTGCGCACCGGGTGAAACTGGTGTACTGGTGCTGCGCGGGCCCCACGTGAGCCCGGGCTACACCGATGCCGCGCGCAATGCGGGCATGTTCGAGCAAGGGTGGATCGTCTCTGGTGACCTCGGTCATATCGACCCTGCGGGGCGAATCCACATCACCGGCCGCGCCAAAGACGTGATCATCCGCGGCTCGCACAACATCGATCCGGCCCTGGTGGAAGACGCCTTTCTGGCACACCCGGCGGTGGCCATGTGTGCGGTGGTCGCCGAGCCCGATGCATACGCGGGCGAGGTTCCGGTGGCGTTTGTCACCCTCAAGCCGGGTGCGCAGATAGCGCCCGAAGAACTGCTGGCTGCGGTGGCGCCCACAGTTTACGAGCGGCCTGCGGTGCCGAAGCGCGTGGTGCTGCTTGCTGCGCTGCCAGTGACCGCCATCGGCAAGGTGTTCAAGCCGGAGCTGCGCCTGCGTGCCATTGAAATCAAGCTGCAGGAAGCGCTGCGCGACTGGGCACCGGGCATGAACGCCAGCGTGCGCGCCTTTGAACAAGGCGGGCGCCAGCGGACGGTGATCGAACTGCCCGGGCCGCGTGATACCGCCCTGCATGAACGACTGCTGCACGGCCTTGCAGCCATGGCGGTGGATGTGGACATTCGTTTCAGCTGAGAAGGCACTTCAGCCTTCTGTTTTTTTCAACCCAACCGGAGACCAACCCATGACAAGATTCAACCGCCGCGCCGCATTGATGGCACTCAGTGGCCTGGCCGCCGCCACCTTCTCAGGCAGCGCGCTGGCCCAGCAGACGATCACACTGCGCCTGCACCAGTTCCTCCCGGGCCAGGCCCCGATTCCCTCGCGCGCCATTGCGCCCTGGGCGAAGAAGATCGAAACCGATTCGGGCGGTCGCATCAAGGTGCAGATTTTCAACGCCATGCAGCTTGGCGGCACGCCACCGCAGTTGTTCGATCAGGCGCGTGACGGCGTTGCCGACATCACCTGGACCGTGCTCGGCTACACGCCGGGTCGGTTCAACAAGGCCGAGGTGTTCGAGTTGCCGTTCATGAGCGGCTCGGCCGAGCAGTCATCGCGCGCGTTCCAGGAGTACGTGGAGAAGTTCGCTGCCGACGAGTTCAAGGACGTCAAGCTGCTGGCGGTGCACACGCACGGCCCAGGCCTCTTTCACACCAAGACGCCGGTGACCGGCCTGGAAAGCCTGCGTGGCATGAAGATCCGGGGCGGTTCGCGCGTGATCAACAACATGCTGGTGAAACTCGGCGCCACCCCCGTGGGCATGCCGGTGCCGGCGGTGACGGACGCACTCTCCAAGGGCACCATCGATGGCACGACCATTCCTTGGGAAGTGACGCCTTCGCTCAAGGTGACCGAGCTGGTGAAGAACCACACCACCTTCGCAGGCGCGACCGGTCTCTACACCCAGACGTTCGCGTTCTCGATGAACAAAGGGTCCTACGACAAGCTGCCGGCCGACCTGAAGAAGGTGATCGACGACAACTCGGGCATTGAAACCGCGGCGCTGTTTGGCCGCGCGATGGACGAGGGCGACAAGATGGGCCGCGAGATCGCCGAGAAAGCGAAGAACAACATCGTGGCGCTCGACATCGCCGAAACCCAGCGGTGGCGCCGCACGGCCGGTGCGGTGGAAACCGACTGGATCAACGAGATGAAGGGCAAGAACATCGATGGAGCGAAGCTGGTGTCGGAAGCTCGCGCGCTGATTGCCAAGTACGCAAAATGACGAGGGGCGCCCAGTGGCGCCCCTGCTTTCAACCCCAGACTTCCTGCGCCGTCTCCACCACCAGCGCCAGCTTGCGGCGCTGGTCTTCCATGGCGATGTTGTTGCCGTGCACGGTGCTGGAGAAGCCGCACTGCGGTGACAGGCACATCTGGTCGAGCGGTGCGTATTTGGCCGCTTCATCGATGCGGCGCTTCAGCGCGTCCTTGCTTTCCAGCTGGCCGAACTTGGTGGTCACCAGGCCCAGCACCACGATCTTGTCTTTGGACAGATACCGCAGCGGCCGGAAATCACCACTGCGGTCGTCGTCGTATTCGAGGAAGAAGGCGTCGAGCTTCATTTCCGACAGCAGCGCTTCGGCCACCGGCTCGTAGTTGCCTGCTGCCGCGTGCGTGCTCTTGAAGTTGCCTCGGCACAGGTGCATCGCCAGCGTCATGCCGGCGGGCTTGTGGGCCACCACCTTGTTGATGAAGCCGGCGTAGCGGTGCGGCAGTTCGTTGGGGTCGTCGCCGCGCTGGCGGGCCGCCTCGCGCATGCGCTCGTCGCACAGGTAGGCCATGTTGGTGTCGTCCATCTGCACGTAGGTGCAGCCCGCGTCGGCCAGGCTTTGCAGCTCTTCGCCGTAGGCCTTGGCCACGTCGTCGTAAAAAACCGGATCCAGCTCGGGGTAGGCTTCCTTGCTGATGCCGGCGCGCCCGCCGCGAAAGTGCAGCATGGTCGGCGAAGGGATGGTCACCTTGGGCGTGACCGCTGGCAAACCGAGCGCCTCCACCTGCGCCTTCAGGTACTGGAAATCGGCCAGCTGGATATCTTTGACGTGGCGCACCTTGTCGATCACGCGGATCACCGGCGGCGCCAGTTCCTCGGTGCCATCGGGCTTGCGGATGGTGACCGGAATGTCGGTCTTCACGCCGCCCAGCTGCTCCAGGAAATCGATGTGGAAATAGGTGCGGCGGAACTCACCGTCGGTGATGGACTGGAGGCCCACGTCGGCCTGGAACTTCACGATCTCGGTGATGGCGCGGTCTTCCACTTCGCGCAGTTGGGCCGGGGTGATCTCCCCCTTGGCTTTTTTCTCACGCGCTTCGAGCAGGTAGGCCGGTCGGAGAAAGCTGCCAACGTGGTCGGCACGGAAAGGGGGGTGCTTGCGCAGGGTCATGGTGGAGTCCGGTTGAACGTCTCAGAGGGGGTGAAGCGGCACTTTGCCAGCCTTTGAAGAATACAGAAACCTATGGAAAACCCCAGCATTTGGCAAAATTACTTGAAAAACCCCGTGTTCTGTATACATTGCGTATCCCATGAACACCACGCCTTCGCATTTCCCGCTCAACGCCTGGTACGCAGCCGCCTACGATGTGGAGGTCGGCCGCAGCCTGCTCGCCCGCACCATCTGCAACCAGAAAATGGTGCTCTACCGGCAGACCGGCGGCGCTGTGGCGGCCCTGGAAGACGCCTGCTGGCACCGGCTGTTGCCGCTGTCCATGGGTCGGCTCGAAGGCGACGAGGTGGTGTGCGGCTATCACGGTCTGGTCTACAACGCCGAAGGCCGCTGCACCCACATGCCGAGCCAGGAAACGCTCAACCCGTCTGCCTGCGTGCGCGTGTTTCCGGTGCTGGAAAAGCACCGCTTCATCTGGGTGTGGCCGGGGGACCCGGCGCTGGCCGATCCTGCCCTGGTGCCCGACCTGCACTGGAACCACGATCCGGCCTGGGCGGCCGACGGCAAGATGATCCGCGTGCAGTGCGACTACCGGCTGGTGGTCGACAACCTCATGGACCTCACGCACGAGGCATTCGTGCACGGCAGCAGCATCGGCAACCGCGCCGTGGCCGAGGCGCCCTTCGTGGCCACGCACGGCGAGCGCACCGCCGTGGTGACACGCTGGATGGAAGGCATCGAGGCGCCGCCGTTCTGGGCCGGCCAGATCCAGCAGGCGCGCGGCTACAGCGGCCCGGTGGACCGCTGGCAGATCATCCGCTTCGAGGCGCCGTGCACGGTCGCCATCGACGTGGGCGTGGCCCCCGCCGGCAGTGGCGCGCCGCAAGGCGACCGCAGCCAGGGCGTGAACGGCTTTGTGCTCAACACCATCACGCCAGAAACCGGTAACACCTGCCTGTATTTCTGGGCGTTCGCGCGCAACTATTGCCTGGAGGAGCAACGCCTCACGCACCAGTTGCGCGAGGGCGTGGCCAGCATCTTCCGCGAAGACGAGCTGGTGCTGGAGGCACAGCAGAGAGCGATCGAGGAACACCCGGATCACAAGTTCTACAACCTCAACATCGATGCCGGCGCAATGTGGGCGCGGCGCCTGATTGACCGCATGGTGGAGTCCGAGCGAGGCGGCTCACCTTCCACGGTCATTCCCATCCGTCGGGCGAGCTGAGCATGGAGACGCTCACCCCGAACCCCGTTGTGAACGAAGGCGCCACCCCTGAAAGCGCCCAGGTGCGCGCGCTGCTGCAGTTGCGCGAACTCATCCTCTCAGGCGAGCTGGCCGGTGGCTCGCGCATTGCGGAGCTCGCCATCGTCGAACGTCTGGGTGTTTCGCGCACACCCATTCGCGCTGCGCTGATGCGACTGGAACAGGAAGGCCTTTTGCAGGCGCTGCCCAACGGCGGCTATGTGGTGCAGACCTTCTCCGAGCGCGACATTGCCGACGCCATCGAGCTGCGCGGCACCCTCGAAGGCCTGCTGGCGCGGCTCGCCGCCGAGCGCGGTGCGCCCGGTGTGGTCCTAGCCGAATCGCGCCAGTGCCTGGACCGCATCGACGCGGTGCTGGCCACGCCAGCGCTCGACGACGAAGGCTTCTCCGCCTACGTGACGCTCAACAGCCAGTTCCACAGCCTCGTCTGGGAAATGGCAGACAGCCCGACCATCACGCGGCAGCTGGAAAAGGTGTTGAGCCTGCCCTTCGCCTCGCCCTCGGGGTTCGTGGTGGTGCAGGCGCATTCGAGCCGCGCGCGCGACATGCTGGTGGTGGCGCAGGACCAGCACCGGCAAGTGCTGGAAGCCATCGAACAGCGGGAGGGCGCGCGTGCCGAAGCGATCATGCGCGAGCACTCTCGTCTGGCGCAACGCAACCTGCAGGACGTGCTCAACGGTCCCGCCAGAGTCCTCGCCCCCGGGTCCATGCCGGCCCTCAAACTCATTCGCCGAAGATGAAAAGCACCCTCACCTGGCAAGGCGCGCGCGTGGCCGAGCTGCGCGACCTCACCCCCACGGTTCGCGAATTTGTGCTGGCTCCTGCCGATGCGGATGCCGTGGCCGAGCGATGGGCGCCCGGGGCGCACCTTCAGGTGCGGCTGGCGGCCGATGGCCGCGAGTTCACGCGCAACTATTCGCTGGTGGGTTCGCCTGAGGAATGCCCGGGCTACCGCATCGCGGTCAAGCGGCTGGACGATGGCCTTGGCGGCTCGCGCGCCATGTGGCAGCTCGCGGTGGGCGATGCGATCGAGGTCGGCACGCCGCAGAACCATTTTCCGCTGGGCTTTGCCGCGCCCGCCACCTTGCTGGTGGCTGGTGGCATCGGCATCACACCCATGGTGTCGATGGCGCAGGCGCTGGCGCGCGGCGGACATCGGGTGCGCCTGCTGTACGCAGCGCGCAGCGAAAGCGAGCTGGCCTATGGCGAGACGCTGCGCGAGTTGCTTGGCGAAGGCCTGGTCACCTGCGTGTCGTCCCGGGGCGAGCGGCTGGATCTGACCGGTGAGATCGACGCCTTGTCTGCCGGAGCACAGGCCTATGTGTGCGGGCCCGCCGCGTTGCTGGACGAGGTGCGTGCGCGCTGGCTGGATGCCGGCCGTCCTTTGCCCAGCCTGCGCTTCGAGACGTTTGGCAGCGGTGGCCGCCTGCACAGCGAAGGCTTTTACGTGGAGCTGCCGCGCCACGGCACCCGGCTGGAGGTGCCCCCCGACCAGCCGCTGCTGGAAGTGCTGGAGGCCGCAGGCATCGAGGTCATGAGCGACTGCCGGCGGGGTGAATGCGGCCTGTGCGTCATGGATGTTCTTTCGCTCGACGGCCAGATCGACCACCGCGACGTGTTCCTGAGCGAACGCGAGAAGCGGGAAAACACGCGCATCTGCGCATGCGTCTCGCGCGTGGTGGGAAGCGTCACGCTCGACACCGCGTGGCGAGCCGAGTGCGCCTGAGTGAATCTGAGTAGTAGCTGGCACCGTGTGGGCATGGCGTTCTTCAAGTTATCCGGATCGGGGCGCGCCCACACGCCCACGCACCGGAATCATCAGAAACAGGAGACAAACATGAGCTTTCTCAAACGCCGCACCACCCTGCTGGCCCTGGGCGCTGTCGCCCTGGCGGGCCTGGCCGGGCAGGCCACGGCCCAGCAGGTGGTGACCCTGCGCCTGCACCAGATGCTGCCGCCGCAAGCCACCATACCGGCCCGCGCGCTCGTTCCCTGGGCGCAGAAGGTGGAAGCCGAGTCGGGCGGCAGGATCAAGGTGCAGCTCTTCCACGCCATGCAGCTCGGCGGCGCACCTCCCCAGTTGTTCGACCAGGCCCGCGATGGCGTGGTCGATTTCACCTGGACCGTGCTGGGCTACACGCCGGGCCGCTTCAACAAGTCCGAGGTGTTCGAGCTGCCCTTCATGAGCGGTTCGGCCGAAGAGTCTTCGCGGGCCTTTCAGGAATACGTGGACAAATACGCCGCCGATGAATTCAAGGATGTGAAGCTGATCGCCGTGCACACCCACGGCCCGGGCCTGTTCCACACCAAGACCCCCGTGACCGGCCTCGAGAGCCTGCGCGGCATGAAGGTGCGCGGCGGTTCGCGCGTGATCAACAACATGCTCACCAAACTGGGCGCAACCCCGGTCGGCATGCCGGTGCCGGCCGTGACCGACGCACTCTCCAAGGGCACCATCGACGGCACCACCATTCCCTGGGAAGTCACGCCTTCGCTCAAGGTGACCGAGCTGGTGAAGAACCACACCACCTTCGCGGGACGTCAGGGTTTGTACACGCAGACCTTCGCCTTCTCCATGAACAAGGCGTCGTACGAAAAGCTGCCACCCGACCTGAAGAAGGTGATCGACGCCAACTCGGGCATCGAGACGGCCGCCATGTTCGGGCGTGCCATGGATGAGGGCGACAAGGCCGGGCGCGCCATCGCCGAGAAGGCGGGCAACAACATCGTGGCGCTCGACACAGCAGAGACCCAGCGCTGGCGCCGCACGGCCGCCACCGTGGAGACCGACTGGGTCAATGAAATGAAGGGCAAGAACGTGGACGGTGCCAAGCTGGTCTCCGAAGCCCGGGCGCTCATCGCAAAGTACCAGCGATAATCCTCTACCCCTGCGGCATGCCTCGTTGGTGCCGCACTCTCAACCGAACGATCCGCTCCGGCCGCTCTCGGCTTGGGCGGATCGCCTGTTTCAAGAAGGTGCCGCGTTGAAACTGCTTTCCCTGTTGGCCAGATCGAGTGCGATTCTGGCGGGCGTGTTGCTCACGGTGATCACCTTGATCACCTGCGTGAGCCTCATCGGCCGAAACACCATCGGCCTGACGCTGGTGGGCGATTACGAACTGACGGCCTTCACGGCGGGCGCTGCCATCGCGCTGTTTTTGCCCTGGTGCCAGCTCAAGCGCGAAAACATCATCGTGGACTTCTTCACATCGAAGGCCTCCTCTGGCGCCACCGCCTTGATGGATCGGTTCGGCGCCTTGCTGCTGGCCATGCTGATGCTGCTGCTGACCTGGCGCACCACCGTGGGAGGCATCAGCGCCTACGAGACGCAGACCACTTCCATGATGCTCGGGTTTCCCGAGTGGATCGTCTATTGCTTCATGGTGCCGCCGTTTCTCTTGACGGCACTGATCGCCCTGTACCAGGCTTTTGTGCGTAATTTTCCGGAGCAGGGTGAATGAGTTCTTTGTCTTTGGCAGGATTGATCTTCGGGATCATGCTGGGCCTGATGGCCATTCGTGTGCCGATCGCCGTGGCCATGTTCGCAGCGGGTTGTTTTGGCTACATCTACCAGGTGGGCTGGCCACCTTTCTTCAACAACCTGAACGGCGCTGCGTTCGCGCGTTTTGCCAGTTACGACCTCTCGGTCATTCCGCTGTTCATACTGATGGGCAATTTCGCCACGCAGGGCGGCATTTCCAAGGCGCTGTTCCAGTTCGCCAGCGTGGTCATGGCGCGGTTCAAGGGCGGGCTGGCCATGGCGGCTGTGCTGGCCAGCGCTGGCTTTGGCGCCATCTGCGGTTCTTCCATTGCCACGGCGGCCACCATCACCTCGGTGGCCCTGCCTGAAATGAAGCGCCATGGTTATTCCGGTCGGCTGGCCACCGGCACGCTGGCCGCTGGCGGCACGCTGGGCATCCTTATTCCACCCTCGGTGCCGCTGGTGATCTATGCCATCCTGACCGAGCAGAACATCGCCAAGTTGTTCGCTGCTGCCATGGTGCCCGGCATGATCGCCATGCTGGGCTACATGATCGCGATTGCGATCTATGTTCGCCTGGTGCCGGGCCACGCGCCCGAGCACGACGACGACCATCCCCGCCTGACGATGGAAGCCTTGCTGGGCGTGGGGCCGATCGCGATCGTGTTCATCATCGTTTTCGGCGGCATCTACGGTGGCCTGTTCACGCCCACCGAGGGTGCCGGCGTGGGCGCTGCCAGTACCTTTGTGGCGGCCTTGCTCAAGCGCGAACTGACGCTGGCCAAGGTGAAGCAGTGCTTCTATTCCACGGCGGCAGCCAGCGCCATGATCTTCATGATCTTCATTGGCGCCGACATGATGAACTCGGCACTGGCGCTCACGCAGGTGACCACCATGCTGTCCGAGGTGATCAACAGCTGGAACGTGACGCCGCTGCTGGTCGTCACCGCCATCCTGCTGTTCTACGTGGTGCTCGGCGCCGTGATGGACGAACTCTCCATGATCCTGCTCACCATCCCGATTTTCTTCCCGGTGGTGATCGGGCTGGACTTCGGCATGCCGCAGGAATCGGTGGCGATCTGGTTCGGCATCATGGTGCTCATGACCGTGGGCTTCGGGCTGCTGGCACCGCCGGTGGGGCTGAACGTGTATGTCGTCAACGGCATGGCCAAAGACGTGCCGATTGGTGAGAGCTACCGCGGCGTGCTGCCGTTCCTGGCGAGCGACGTGGTGCGCACCACCTTGTTGCTGCTGTTCCCAGGGATATCGCTCTGGCTGGTGCAATACGTAGGCTGACGCAGAAGGGGGTTGCCATGGGACGTCGCGCATTCCTGGGAGGTCTGCTGGCGCTGGTGGCTGGCGTCTCCTCCCCGTTTCACGCGGTGGCTCAGCCCGCGTTTCCCTCCAGGGGCCTGCGTATCGTGGTGCCATTCGCGGCCGGTGGCGTGGGTGATCTCACCGCGCGCATCGTGGCGGCGAAGCTCGGTGAGCGGCTTGCGCAGAGCGTGGTGGTCGAGAACCGTCCGGGCGCAGGTGGTGTGGTGGCGGCTGAGAGCGTGGCGCGGGCCGAGCCCGATGGCTACAGCCTGTTTCTGATGTCCAACGGCACGGCGGTCACGGCCAGCCTGTTCAAGTCGCTTCCTTTCGACACGGTTCGCGATTTCGCCCCCATTTCCACGCTCGGCTTCTTCGACATCGCGGTGGTGGCCCACCCCGACGCCCCCTTCAAGAGCTTCCCCGAACTGCTGACGTATGCGAAGGCGAACCCGGGCAAGCTCAACATCGGCAGCATCAACATCGGCAGCACGCAGCACCTGGCGGCCGAGCTGTTCAAGAGCAGCGCCGACATCGACGCGCAGATCATCCCCTTCAACGGCACGCCCAACCTCATTGGCGCGCTGCGTGGGAGGCAGGTTGATGTGGGCGTGGAGATTCTGGCGCCGGTTCTCACGCAGATTCGCGGCGGTGCGCTCAAGGCGCTGGCGGTGGCTGGTGAGCGGCGCTCGGTGGTGCTGCCTGAGGTGCCGACCGCCATGGAAGCGGGCGTGAGCGGGTTCCAGGCCTCTTCGTGGAATGCGCTGGCGGCCCCCGCGAAAACGCCCCGGACCGTCATCGACCGTCTGCAGCGCGAGATAGCGGCCACGGTGGCCGACACCGAGGTGCAGAAGAAGCTGCGCGAACTCAACATCGACCCGCGTTCGTCCACCCCCGAACAGGCCACGGCGCTGCTGGTCAACGACATTCGGCGCTGGGGCCGTGTGATCGAACGCGCCGGCATTCCGAAGCAATGAGATAGCGGCACCTCTCTAGGGCGCGCAGCCGTTCGCTCAACGCGCGTTCAGCTTCTCCAGCGTGTGACGAATGAGATCCAGCGTGTTCTGCTGCGTCAAAGTGGCCGGACGCTGCGCGCTGATCGCCAGGCACAACCGGGTGCGCAGCGGCGGCTCGTTTACCTGCCGCATGCGGTAGGCCGAAGGTCGGATCGAGCTGGCCACCGCGTTGCGCGAAAGCAGCGCGGCACCTGCGCCGTCGGCCACCAGGTCCAGGATGGCCGAAACGCCGTCGATCTCCAGCGCCACCAGGGGTCTGCAGCCGATGTTGGCCATTTCGGCCTCCACATGCATGCGGATGGCGTTGGGCCGGCTGGGGATGACCAGCGGGAGTGCGGCAACCTCGCGCAGGGGAATCGGAGGCGGTGGAGGATCTTCAGGCAGGCCGGGTGGACGCGGTTCCACCAGCATCAGGTCTTCGTCATACAGCGGGTGAATGTCCAGTTCGGGTGCGGGCTGCGCGTTGTAAAGCACGGCTATGTCCAGCCGCCCGTTCACCAGCCATTCCTGCATGGTGACCGAGAGGCCTTCGCTGATGGACAGGCTGGCCTGCGGCAGTTGCAGGCGAAAGGCGCGGGTGAGCGGCACCGCCAGTACGCGCGCCAGCGTGGGCGGCAAGCCAATGGCCACGCGCCCGGCCAGCGCACCGCGCACCCGGCCCAGCTCCTCCCGCGCCCGCTCCACCTGGTGCAGGATGCCGCGCCCATGGGCCAGCAGCAGCTTGCCGGCTTCGGTGGGCACGGCGCCGCGTCCGTTGCGCACCAGCAGGTTCTGGCGCAACTCCACTTCCAGCAGGCGCACCTGGCGCGAAAGGGCAGGTTGCGCCACGTGCAGCGCCATGGCCGCCCGGGTGAAGCTGCCCAGTTCGGCGACACGCACGAAGTACTCGAGTTGCTTGAGGTCCATGGAATTCGGTGTTGGCTGGAGTTCGGATCATAGTTATGTTTTTTTGTTCTAGCTGCTAGCGGGACTACGACTTTTCTTGGGGCTTCTGCCGGTCCACAATGGCCGGTCTTCAAGCCGGCTTACCTTCCATGTCACTCCCAATCCAAGGTATTTCCTCCATGGCCACGCGCCAGGTGCTGGCCGAACTGGTGGCCGCCTACGGTGCGCGCGCCGCGGGCCCGATCACGATCGAGGCGGTGGGCGGCGTGGATGCGGCCAAACGCGTGCAGGCTGGCGAAGCCTTCGATCTGGTGGTGCTGGCTTCGGACGCCATCGACAAACTCATTTCCGCCGGCCACCTGCGCGCCGGCAGTCGGGTCGACCTGGTGCGCTCGGGCGTGGCGGTGGCGGTGCGCGCCGGTGCTGCCTTGCCTGATCTGTCGACCGAAGATGCTTTGCG
Organism: Hydrogenophaga sp. IBVHS1; assembly: GCF_002127265.1. Classification (GTDB taxonomy): domain Bacteria; phylum Pseudomonadota; class Gammaproteobacteria; order Burkholderiales; family Burkholderiaceae_C; genus Hydrogenophaga. The sequence continues at coordinate 1,218,094 of NZ_NFUU01000001.1, forward strand.
CGCTGCCGTGCTGGCCGCGCGCAGTGTGAGCTGCTCCACCGGCCCGAGCGGCGTTGCTCTGGGCAAGCTCTTCGAGCGTTGGGGCATTGCGGACCAGATCGCCGGCCGCATGGTGCAGGCGCCGCCCGGTGTGCCGGTGGGCACGCTGGTGGCGCGGGGCGAGGTGGAACTGGGTTTTCAGCAACTCAGCGAACTGCTGCACGTCGAGGGCATCACGGTCGCCGGGCCACTGCCACCGGCCATTCAGATCGTCACCACTTTTTCTGCCGGCATTCCCGTGGGCACCGCGCGGGCCGAAGAGGTCAGGGCATTGCTCGACTTCATGGTTTCGCCCGCCGCCGACGAAGCCAAGCAACGCCAGGGCATGGAGCCCGCGCGCTGACACAACAACCAGGAGCACCCATGAGTCTGATCATCGATTGCCACGGCCACTACACCACGGCCCCCAAGGCGCTGGAGAACTGGCGCAACCAGCAGATTGCGGGCATCAAGGACCCGGCGACGATGCCCAGGGTGGCGGACCTGAAGATCAGCGACGACGAGCTGCGCGTGTCCATTGAGACCAACCAGCTCAAGCTGATGAAGGAGCGCGGCAGCGACCTCACGCTGTTTTCGCCGCGCGCGAGCTTCATGGCGCACCACATCGGCGACCTCCATGTGTCGAGCACCTGGGCCGCCATCTGCAATGAACTGTGCTATCGCGTCTCCACGCTGTTTCCCGATCATTTCGTGCCGGTGGCCATGCTGCCGCAATCGCCCGGAGTCGATCCGGCTACCTGCATCCCCGAGCTGGAGAAGTGCGTCAAGGAGTACGGCGCGGTTGGCATCAACCTCAACCCCGATCCTTCGGGTGGTCACTGGAACAGCCCGCCCCTGACCGACAGGCACTGGTACCCCATCTACGAGAAGATGGTGGAGTACGACCTGCCCGCCATGATCCACGTGAGCACGAGCTGCAATGCGTGCTTCCACACCACGGGCGCGCACTACCTGAACGCCGACACCACCGCGTTCATGCAATGCATTCAGGGTGATCTGTTCAAGGATTTCCCGACGCTGAAGTTCCTCATTCCGCACGGTGGCGGTGCGGTGCCCTACCACTGGGGCCGTTTCCGGGGTCTCGCGCAGGAAATGAAGAAGCCCTTGCTCGACACCCACGTGATGAACAACATCTTCTTCGACACCTGCGTCTACCACCAGCCCGGCATCGACCTGCTCAACACGGTGATTCCGGTGAAGAACGTGCTGTTTGCCAGCGAAATGATTGGTGCGGTGCGGGGCATCGACCCCACCACCGGCCATTACTACGACGACACCAAGCGCTACATCGAAGCGTCGAAGATCCTGAGTGCGGACGACAAGCACCAGATCTACGAAGGCAACGTGCGCCGCGTGTTCCCGCGCCTCGATGAGCGCCTGAAAGCCAAAGGAATCTGACATGTACGAACTCGGCGTTGTCTACCGCAACATCACCCGCGCCGACCGCGCAGCCGCCGACGGCCTGGCAGCGCTCGGCTCGGCCACGGTGCACGAGGCCATGGGTCGCGTGGGTCTGCTCAAGCCGTACATGCGGCCCATCTACCCCGGCCAGCAAGTCAGCGGAACGGCCGTTACCGTGCTGCTGCAGCCCGGTGACAACTGGATGATGCATGTGGCCGCCGAGCAGATCCAGCCGGGTGACATCGTGGTGGCCACCGTCACCGCCGAGTGCACCGACGGCTTCTTCGGCGATCTGCTGGCCACCTCGTTCCAGGCGCGCGGTGCGCGTGCGCTGGTGATCGACGGCGGCGTGCGCGACGTGAAAGAGCTGCAGAAGATGAACTTCCCTGTGTGGAGCAAAGCCATTTCCAGCAAGGGCACCATCAAGGCCACGCTGGGCTCGGTGAACATTCCCATCGTGTGCGCGGGCATGCTGGTGACACCGGGTGACGTGATCGTGGCAGACGACGACGGCGTGGTGTGTGTGCCCGCCGCGCGCGCCGCCGCCACACTCGAAGCCGCGCAGAAACGTGAAAGCTTCGAGGGCGAGAAGCGCGCCAAGCTGGCCAGTGGCGTGCTTGGGTTGGACATGTACAAGATGCGCGAGCCGCTGGCGGCTGCCGGCCTCAAGTACATCGATTGAAAGCACGCCATGAGCAAACCGACATCCGGTGATTTCACCAAGACCCCTGGCTGGCTCGACTGGTACAGCGGCCCGAGCAAGCCCCGCTTCCAGGTGCCTGCCGGCAGCGTGGACGCGCACTGCCACGTGTTCGGCCCAGGAGCCGAATTTCCCTACGCGCCCGAGCGCAAGTACACGCCTTGCGACGCGAGCAAGCAGCAGCTCTTCGCGCTGCGCGACCACCTCGGTTTCGCGCGCAACGTGGTGGTGCAGGCCACTTGCCACGGCGCCGACAACCGCGCGCTGGTCGACGCACTGGTGCATTCCAACGGCAAGGCGCGTGGAGTGGCCACCGTCAAGCGCAGCGTGACCGATAAAGAACTGCAGACCCTGCACGCTGCCGGTGTGCGCGGGGTGCGCTTCAATTTCGTCAAGCGCCTGGTGGACTTCACCCCCAAGGAAGAGTTGATGGAGATCGCTGCGCGCATCCACAAGCTGGGCTGGCACGTGGTCATCTATTTCGAGGCGGTGGACCTGCCCGAGCTGTGGGACTTCTTCACAGCGCTGCCCACCACCGTGGTGGTGGACCACATGGGCCGCCCCGACGTGAGCAAACCGGTGGACGGTCCGGAGTTCGAGCTGTTCCTGAAATTCATGCGCCAGCACCCCAATGTGTGGAGCAAGGTGAGTTGCCCGGAGCGACTGTCCGTCACCGGTCCGAAGGCGCTCAACGGCGAACAGAACGCCTACACCGACGTGATCCCCTTTGCACGCAAGGTGGTGGAGGACTTCCCCGACCGCGTGCTCTGGGGCACCGACTGGCCGCACCCCAACCTGAAGGACCATATGCCCGACGATGGCCTGCTGGTCGATTTCATCCCGCACATCGCGAAAACGCCCGAGCTGCAGAAGAAGCTGCTGGTGAGCAACCCGATGCGCCTGTACTGGCCGGAGGAAAACTGAAATGCCACTCGATAAACCCTACCTGGACGTGCCGGGCACGACCATCTTCGACGCCGAGCAAAGCCGCAAGGGCTACTGGCTCAACCAGTTCTGCATGAGCCTCATGAAGGCCGAGAACCGCGAGCGGTTCAAAGCCGACGAGCGCGCCTACCTTGACGAGTGGGCCATGACCGAAGAGCAGAAGCAGGCCGTGCTCGCGCGAGACCTGAACTGGTGCATCCGCTTGGGCGGCAACATCTACTTTCTGGCCAAGATCGGCGCCACCGACGGCAAGAGCTTCCAGCAGATGGCGGGCTCCATGACCGGCATGACCGAGGACGAGTACCGCAACATGATGATCGCCGGTGGCCGTTCGGCCGAAGGCAATCGCGTGGTGGGCGAAGACGGTGATGCGCAGGCACATCGGCAACCCCAAGGCAAGAAATGACCCACGGCATCCTGGCGCCGGTTGTCCTGCGCACCGGGACCTCTGAACAGAAATTGGAGTATTGAATTGGCCAAGATAACCGCATCCGTCTACACCTCGCATGTGCCCGCCATCGGCGCCGCGCTTGACCTCGGCAAGACGCAGGAACCGTATTGGCAGCCGGTCTTCAAGGGCTACGACTTCTCCAAACAATGGATGAAGCAGAACAAGCCCGACGTGATCTTCCTGGTGTTCAACGACCATGCCACGGCCTTCAGCCTGGACATGATCCCTACCTTCGCCATCGGCACGGCGGCCGAGTTCCAGCCAGCGGACGAGGGCTGGGGTCCGCGGCCGGTGCCCAAGGTGGTTGGTCACCCCGACCTCGCGTCGCACATCGCACAGTCCGTCATTCAGCAGGACTTCGACCTCACCATCGTCAACAAGATGGATGTGGACCATGGCCTGACCGTTCCTCTCTCGCTGATGTGTGGAGAACAGGACCCGGTGAAGGGCGCCTGGCCCTGCCCGGTGATCCCGTTCGCGGTCAACGTGGTGCAGTACCCGGTGCCCAGCGGCCAGCGTTGCTACAACCTGGGCAAGGCGATCCGCAAGGCCGTGGAGAGTTACGACGAAGACCTCAACGTGCAGATCTGGGGCACCGGCGGCATGAGCCACCAGCTTCAGGGCCCGCGCGCCGGCCTGATCAACAAGACTTTCGACAACGCGTTCCTCGATCGGCTCATCGCCGATCCCGAGGGCCAGGCGAAAGTCCCCCACATCGACTACGTGCGTGAAGCCGGGAGCGAAGGCATCGAGCTGGTGATGTGGCTCATCGCGCGTGGTGCCATGGCCGATGTGGCCGGTGGCAAGCCCCCGAAGGTGGCGCACCGCTTCTACCATGTGCCCGCGAGCAACACCGCCGTGGGCCACCTGATTCTGGAGAACAACTGACATGACCAGTAAAACCATCAAAGTCGCCCTCGCGGGCGCCGGCGCCTTCGGCGTCAAGCACCTGGACGGCATCAAGAACATCGACGGCGTCGAGGTGATCTCGGTCATCGGGCGTGAGCTCGACAAGACGAAGGAAGTGGCCGCCAGGTACGGCATCGGGCATGTGACCACCGAGCTCTCCGAGAGCCTGGCGCTCAAGGAGCTGGACGCCGTGATCCTGTGCACGCCGACGCAGATGCACGCGGAGCAGACCATCGCGTGCCTGAATGCCGGCAAGCACGTGCAGGTGGAGATTCCACTGGCCGACAGCCTCAAGGGTGCGCAGGACGTGGTGGCGCTGCAGAAGAAAACCGGGCTGGTGGCCATGTGCGGCCACACGCGCCGCTTCAACCCCAGCCACCAGTACGTCAACCAGGAAATCACGGCAGGCAGGTTCAACATCCAGCAGATGGATGTGCAGACGTATTTCTTCCGCCGCACCAACACCAACGCGCTGGGCCAGGCCCGCAGCTGGACCGACCACCTGCTGTGGCACCACGCGGCCCACACCGTGGACCTGTTCGCCTACCAGTGCGGCAGCCCGATCGTGCAGGCCAATGCCGTGCAAGGCCCGATCCACCCGGTGTTGGGGATCGCCATGGACATGAGCATCCAGCTGAAGGCCGCCAATGGCGCCATCTGCACGCTCAGTCTCAGCTTCAACAACGACGGCCCGCTCGGCACCTTTTTCCGCTACATCGGCGACACGGCGACCTACATCGCCCGCTACGACGACCTCTTCAACGGCAAGGAAGAAAAGATCGATGTGTCGAAAGTGGCGGTGAGCATGAACGGCATCGAGCTGCAGGACCGCGAGTTCTTCGCCGCCATCAAGGAGGGCCGCGAGCCCAATTCCAGCGTGGCCCAGGTGCTGGCCTGTTATGAAGTGTTGAACAAGCTGGAACAACAACTGAACGCGAACGGTTGAGCGCGATGCAGCAACGACAACTCGGCCCCTTCAAGGTCTCGGCCATCGGCCTGGGCTGCATGAATATCTGCCATGCCTACGGCGCGCCGATTCCCGCAGCGGACGCGGAACGCCTCCTGCTCACCGCGCTCGACCTCGGCGTGACCCACTTCGACACGGCAGCCCTGTACGGCTTCGGTGCGAGCGAAACGGTGGTGGGCAAGGCGCTATCAAAACACCGCAGCCAGTTCACACTGGCGAGCAAGTGCGGCATGCAGGGCGTGGACGTGGCCGGCGACGGCAAGCTGGTACGTGTGATCGACGGCCGACCCGAGACGCTGCGCGCCACTTGCGAAGCGGCACTGAAGCGCCTGAAGACCGATGTGATCGATCTCTACTACCTGCACCGCTGGGACAAAGCAGTGCCGGTGGAAGAGAGCGTGGGCGGGCTCAGCGACCTGGTGCGCGCCGGCAAGATTCAGAGCATCGGTTTGTCCGAAGTGTCGGCAGACACCCTGCGCAAGGCGCACGCGGTGCACCCCATTGCGGCGGTGCAGACCGAGTATTCGCTGTGGACGCGCAACCCCGAGATAGCGGTGCTTGAGGCCTGCCGTGAACTCGGCGTGAGTTTTGTGGCCTTCAGCCCGGTGGCTCGCGGGTTTTTGTGCGGCGAGATCGACCTGGCCGCGCTGGATGCCAAGGACATCCGCCGCACCATGCCGCGCTTCTCGCCCGAAAATTACGCCGCCAACCTCAAGCTGCTGGCGCCTTTTGAGGCCATCGCGCGCGAAGTGGGTTGCACGCCGGCGCAGCTGGCCATTGCATGGCTGCTGCACAAGGGCGACGACCTCCTGCCGATTCCCGGTACCGCCCGGCAGGACCACCTGCGCGACAACATCGACGCGGCGGACGTGAAGCTGGATGCGGCGACGATGGCCAGGCTCGAGGCGCTGATCAACCAGCAAACGGTGAGTGGCAACCGCTACAACGAGCAGGCGAACCGCGAAGTCGACACCGAAAGCTATTGACCGTCAGGCGCCGCCGCGAAACAGCGAAAAGCCCCAGGCCGTGAACTTGAACGGCAGGTGGTAGTGCTGAACCGGGTCGGCGATGTGGAAGCGGTAGGGCACCACTTCCAGAAACACCGGGCCACCCGTGGCATGGCCCTGGCTGCGGTAGAAGTCGCCCACCGAAAAGCGCACTTCGTAGCCGCCAGCGGTGATCGCTTCGCTCATGAGGGTGGGGTGATGCAGCAGCCCGTTGCTGCCCACACGCCCTTCGGCCAGCGGAGCGCCCTGGGGCAGGCCATCGGGCCCCAGGCGGACCACTTCCACACCCAGGCCCACAGCCAACCGGCCGCTGGCCACGTCCACACAATGAATCGAGATGCCGCCGCTCATGGCGTTCAATTCAGGCGGGCGCCAGACGCCTTCACGGCCGGTGCCCATTCGTTCACCTGCTCGGTGACGAACTGCGTGAACTGCACGGTGCTCATGGCCTCGGGCTCCACGCCCAGGTCCGCCAGCCGCTTGGCAACGTCGGGCCGCGCCACCACCTCGGCCACCGCCTTGTGCACCTTATCCACCACGTCTTTCGGAATGCCCGCCGGTGCCGATATGCCGAGGAAGTTTTCGGCAACCAGCTTGGGGTAACCCGCTTCCACCACGCTGGGCACGCTGGGCGACATGGCAGCCCGGCCGCGCGAGGTCACAGCAATGCCCGTGAGCTTGCCGTCTTTCATGTAGGGCACGTTCTGCGTGAGCGTGTCCACCGCGAACTGCAGCGTACCGCCGAGCAGGTCGTTGTGCATGGGTGAAGAGCCCTTGTACGGCACGTGTTCCATGTTCAGCTTGTACTGCTGCTTGAACATCTCGCCCACGATGTGTCCGATGGAGCCCACGCCGCCCGAGCCGTAGTTCACCGGTTTGGCCTGCGCGTTGATCCACTTCACCAGCTCGGGCATGGTCTTGGCCGGCACGGAGGGGTGCACCACGAACACATTGGGCACCGAGCCGATGTAGGCCACGTGCGTGAAGCTCTTCACCGGGTCGTAGGGCGACTTGTCCATCATGAAAGGCGAGATGCTGATGGGTGCGGTGTTGGAAAGCAGCAGGGTGTAGCCGTCGGGCGCAGCGCGCGCCACCTCGTTGGCGCCGATGGTGCTGCCCGCGCCAGGCTTGTTCTCCACAATCACGATCTGGCCGAGCTTTTCCTGCAGGCCTGGCTGCAGAAGGCGCGCCACGATGTCGGACGAGCCTCCTGGAGCGAAGGTGACGACGATCCGGATCGGCTTCTGGGGCCAGGCTTGCGCGTGGGCCTGCGGCAGGGCCAGGCACAGCAGGGCGGCAATGGCCAGAAAGTGGCGGCGTGGGTTTTTCATGATGGGATTCCAGTGTGGGTGAGAACGGGGGGTGAGGGGAGGGGAGCCGGGGGCAGCACGGTCTGCGTCAGTCGCCCGCGCATGACTTCGCAGACTTGCTGCAAGGCTGCGTCGCGTTCGGTGGCGTCGTCGTGGCGGAGCCGTTCGTCGAACGCCTGCAGCACTGAAGCCAGCGTGCCGTGCAGGCGCAGCGCCGCAATGAAGGGGAAGCCAAAGCGTTCGCGGTAGCGAGCGTTCAGGGTTTCGATCCGTTGCACGGTGGCGGCGTCCAGAGCCGTCAAACCGAGGCGACCCTGTTCGCTCTGCGAGTCCGCCGTCATGGTTCCCGCCCGGGCTTCCTGTCCGGCCAGTTCGGGGTGGCGGCGCAGCAGGGCCAGTTGTTCCGCATCGCTCGCACCCAGAATCACATCCGCCATGGCGCGGTAGAGCATGTCCCGGTCGGCAAACGGGCGCGCTGCCCAGGCGCGTTCTGCGACCCAGGGCGAATGTTCGACCACCGGGCCCAGCAGGGCACAGAAGTCGCTCTGCGGCATGGCCAGAAAGGCATTCCAGGGGATGGGCGCAGGGGATGGCGTGCTCATGATGGGCGCAGTTTGCGACGCGCATGCATTGCTGTCCATCGCATAATTGGGCACGTTCCATTCTGTTTTTCAGCACGCATGAGCAACCTGAACCAACTGCTTCACCCGAAGGCCTTGCGCTACGTGGCGGCTGTGGCCCAGCTCGGCTCGGTGCAGGCCGCGGCGCGCGATGTTTCGATCTCGGCTTCGGCGATCGACCGCCACATCCTGCTGCTGGAGGAAGACCTGGGCTTGCCGCTGTTCGAGCGCCAGCCGCGCGGCATGCGCCTGACCGCCGCTGGCGAGTTGCTGCTCGCGTTGTCCCAGCGCTGGAAGGCCGACCTCAACCGCACGCTTTCCGACATCAAGCAGCTGCAAGGCGTGAGCCAGGGCCACCTGAGGCTGGCCGCCATGGACAGCCACGTGAACGGCCTGCTGCCCGAGTTCGTGCTGGCGGTGGCGCAGGAACATCCGGGCATCGTGCTGGAGGTGGACATCGTGAGCCCGGACGAGGCCATGCAGCGCCTGCGCGCGGGCGACGTGGATCTGGCGGTGGCCTTCAACCTCAAGCCCGGGCGTGATCTGCACATCGTGGCCACGGCCGACCTGCCGCTGGGCTGCGTGGTGGCGCCCGGGCATCCACTGTCGTCGCTTGCGCAGGTGACGTTCAAGGATGTGGCGGCATGGCCTCTGGCGGCGCAGAGCAAGGCGTTGACCATCCGGCGTTACCTGGAGCGCCGCCACAACTGGCTGCTGCAGGAAGCCCGACCACCGCTCGTGACGAACTCGTTGCAGCTCGTCAAAAGCCTGGTGCGCAGTGGCAGCCACGTGGCGCTCACGTCCGAGCTCGATGCAGGCCCGGAAATTCTGGCGGGGCAGCTGTGCTTCGTGCCTCTCAAGGACAAGAGCGCGCAGGCGCAAACGGTGGGCGTGGCCGTGAGCGCGGGCCGGGCGCTGCCGCACATTGCGCGCATGGTGGCCGAGCGACTGGGCACCCACGTGATCGAGTACCTGGCGCGGGTGCGCGCGGTGGGCGCAGATACAAACCGAAAGAAATCGAAACCGCGCCGAGATGCGAAGTAGCGACGGGCTGGGCACCATGGCGGACATGTTCAACAACCGTTCGCTAAGGACCCTGTCATGAAACCCTGGATCAAACGCTCTCTCCTGGCCTTCACCGGTATCTCCATCGCGCTTGGCGGCCTTGCTGCCTGCGGCACGCGTGGCCACCACGAGCGCGGCCCCATGAGTGCCGAGAAAATGGCCGAGGTGCGCGGCAAGGTGATCGATCGCATCACCAGCAAGCTCGACCTGAACGCTGCCCAGCAGCAGAAGCTGAATGTCCTGGCCGACAAGGTGCAGGCCCAGCGCGCTGCCTTCATCGGGCAGACCACCGACCCGCGCGCCGAGTTGCGTTCGCTGGTCTCGGCAGAGAAGTTCGACCGCGCCCGCGCGCTGAGCCTGCTGGACGAGAAGACCCGCGTGTTGCAGGTGAGCAGCCCCGAGGTGATCAACGCTCTGGCCGATTTCTACGACAGCCTCAACCCCACCCAGCAGGCCGAAGTGCGTGAGCGCATGGCGCAGCGCAAGGGCTGGTTCGGTCGCGGCTGAAGCAGCGAGACGAACGGCGATGTCACCGGCATTGCAAGCCATCGGCCAGCCGCTGCGCGACCACGGTCCCGCGCTGCTGGCCGAAGTGGAGGATCCACACGACGAGTTGCTGGCGCTGGTCTGGGGGCCGCGCTTTGACCGGGAGCATGCCCTGGGACTCTGGGCTCGTTTTTCCCGCAGGCGGCCTGCCGAGGCGGTGCACACGCTGCCCGCCATTCTTTCGGTGGCCGACCGCTTCGACGGCCTGGACACGCGGGCCCAGCAGCGCCTGCGCCGGCTCATCTTGCGCCACCGTGCGCTGAGCGACATGGGGCCGGGCGCGGTGATGTGAGTGAGAATGCCGCATGCACCGTGTCTTGCTGATTGACGATGACGAACAACTCGGGGCCCCGCTGGCCACCTATTTCCAGCGCTTCGAGCTGGCCCTGACCCACGCGCTCAGGCCCAGCGAAGGCCTGGCCCGGCTGCGCACCGGCGCTTTCGAGGTTGCCATTCTTGATGTGATGCTGCCCGAGATGGATGGCTTTGAACTCTGTCGAACCATTCGCAAGGAAAGCGACATCCCCATCGTGATGCTCACCGCGCGCGGCGACGTGATGGACCGCGTGGTGGGCCTGGAACTCGGTGCCGACGACTACTTGCCCAAGCCTTTCGAGCCGCGCGAACTGGTCGCGCGCATCCAGACCGTGCTGCGCCGTCGCAACGGGCAGAACGGCCCCTCCGCAGTTTCGCCATCGCCAGGCGTGCTGGCTTTTGAAGGGCTCAGCATCGACCCCGCGCGCCGCAGCGTGGTGCGCCAGGGAGAAGCGGTGGAACTCACCGGCACCGAATTCGAACTGCTGCACCTGCTGGCGCGCGAAAGCGGCCGCGTGTTCAGCCGAGACGACATCCTCAACCAGCTGCGTGGGCACGATGCAGACCTGTACACGCGCGCGGTGGACATCGTGGTCAGTCGCCTCCGCAGAAAGCTCGAACCGCTCGACTGCATCAAGACGCTGCGCAATGCGGGCTACTCGCTCGCCCTGCGCCGGTTGACGCCGTGACCACCGCCGTTCTTCCCTGGTACCGCCGGGCATTTGCGGCGCTTCGCAGCTCGCTTCGGCTGCGCCTGGTGCTGGTGTTCCTGTTGCTGGCCATGGGCATGGCCTTCACCTTCATCAGCGGCGCTCAAAAGGCCTTTTCGGTGGGCTGGCGCGAGGCGGCGCGCCCGTTGCTGATGGACTATGTGGATCGCCTCGGCGCCGAGGTGGTGGTGGGTGGCACACCCAGCGTCGAGCGTGCGCAGGCGCTCACGCAGCGCCTGCCGGTGACCATTGCCATCACGGGGCCCCAAGTCAACTGGCGGTCGCATCCCGATCAGGTGAAACCGCACTGGAAACGCGACCGCCCGCGCAGCGCCGACGGGGACGGCCCCGCTTGGGGAGACGACCAGGACTGGGACGGCCTGCTATTGCGAACCACGGCAGATGGACACCGCATCGAGTTCGGCCTGAACGACGCCGCTTTCGAGCGCCGGCCCAAGCTGATCGGCTTCACACTGAGTGTTTTGCTGCTGCTCACGCTGCTGGCCTACCTGTACGTGCGCCGGTTGCTGCGCCCGCTCGATGACATCCGCCAGGGTGCGCAGCGCTTCGGCGCGGGCGAGTTTGGTCAACCCATTCCGGTGCGCCGGCCGCAGCGCCCCGATGAGCTTGGCCAGCTCGCCACCACCATCAACACCATGGGCCACGACATCCACCAGATGCTCGAAGCCCAGCGCGCGCTGCTGCTGGCTATCAGCCACGAACTGCGCAGCCCGCTCACCCGCGCGCGGCTCAACACCGAGTTGCTGCCCGAGACCGATGACATCGCGGCCCAGCGCGAGGCGCTGCTGCGCGACCTGGCCGAGATGGCCCGCCTCATCAGCGACCTGCTGGAGAGCGAGCGCCTGGCGGGGCGCCACAAGGCGCTGCACCGGGAGCCCACCGATCCCTTTGCACTGGCCAGAGAAGTGATCGACGAACTCGCCGTGACTCAGTCTGCGGCCAGCACCATCCGGCTGCAAGCGGCCCCTGGCTTGCCCACGCTGCCGCTGGATCGCATCCGCGTGCGGCTGCTGCTGCGCAACCTGCTCGACAACGCGCTGCGCCACAGCGCCGGTGTGCCCCAGCCAGTGGAGCTGCACATTCATCCCGACGCAACGGGCGGGCAGGGCGTGCTGATCGAGGTGCGCGACCACGGCCCCGGTGTGCCCGAAGACCAGCTGCCCCATCTGGCCCAGCCCTTCTTCCGGCCCGACACCGCGCGCACCCGCAGCGCCGGCGGCGTGGGCCTGGGCCTTTATCTGTGCCGTCTGGTGGCACTGGCTCACGGCGGCACGTTTGCGGTGCGCAACGCCCGGCCCGGTCTGGCGGTAACGGTGACGCTGCCCGGCGCGTGATTCGCTTCGCCCAGAAGGGGGTTGCGCTTTTGCCGGTTGTTCTGTAAATTCTGTATTCGCAATTCACGAATATAGAATAAATACAGAAGAACCGCATGCAACTCAAGCCGCAAGATTTCCTGGTCGCCCTCAAGCTGGTGGCATTGACCGGTCGCCGGTGGACCTATTCCAGCATGGCGAATGAACTCGGTCTTAGCGCCTCCGAGGCGCACGCCTGTGTGAAGCGCGGCCTCCAGGCCGAGCTGCTGCAAAACCATCTGGCATGGGCGCCAACGCTGTCTTCCGCCGGCGTGCTCGAAGAGCCCGCGGCGATCTACCGCGTGCGGTCACGGCCGCGAAGACCGGGCAAGCTGGCTGCAGCCCGCGGCATGGTGAGCGAACCGTCGCCCTCCATGGACGACAACCCCGCGAGCGTGCACGTTCCCAACCTGACGGAGTTCGCGGTGCACGGCGCACGGTATGCGTTTCCAGCCCAGCGCTTGCCCAACTCGCCCGGTGTACCCACAGCCCACAGCTGGCCTGCGGTGGCCCGTTTGCTTCCGCAGGGGCGCGGCGCCTGGGTCTGGCCGCATCCCAACGGTGCTGCGCAAGGCCAGGGCATCGAACCCTTGCATCCGGGAGTCCCTTACGCGGCCATGCAGGACCCGGCTTTGCACGACATGCTGGCGATCTTCGACGTGCTTCGTTTGGGGGATGCCGGCGAGCGGCTTCTGGCGGCGGGGCGGCTGCGCGAGCTCATCGGCGCGGGCTCCGCACAGTAGGAGCCGGCCCATGTTCGACTGTTTCATCGGTATCGGCTATTCCGGCGCGCAAACGCCGTTGACCCGCTTGAAAGGGCTGCAGGTCTACGCAGCGCAGTCGGGGTTGCGTGGCGCACAGCGCTGGACGTGTCGCCACCCCGATTGCCCCAGCGATTCCGTGAACTGGAACCGTCGCGAGCTGGCTGAGCGGCTGCGGGAAGAAGTGCTTCGGGGCACGCGCTTCCTCGCAGGGCTCGACCACGGCTTCTCCCTGCCGGTGGCGCATTTCGGGCGCCACCAGCTGGACGCCTGGCCCGCATTTCTCAACAACTTCGTGGCGCACTGGCCCACACAGCAGGATCGGGTGGGTGTGGACTCGGTCAGGCGCCGATTGATGCACCAGCGAAACAGCGCCTGGGCGTCGCCGCAACAGCAAGCGCCGGGAGAGTCACTGCGCCTCACAGAGCGCTGGACCGTTTCGGCCCGCAGTGTCTCCTCGTTCGACGTTCAAGGCGTCACCGCCAAGGCCGCGCACGCGGGCATTCCGTGGCTGAAATGGCTGCGCGACGAAGTCGGCGACCGTCTGCATTTCTGGCCGTTCGATGGCTGGCAGTTGCCCGGGGACAAGTCGGTGATCGTGGAAGTTCACCCTTCGATCTTTCGCCGCCGGTACCCGCGCGAGCAACGCGAGACAGAAGAGCACGATGCCTACGCCACGGCGCGCTGGATGGCCGACATGGCCGCACGCGGCGAGCTGGAAGCCTGCCTTCAGCCGCCGCTCACGCCCATGGAGCGAGAGGTGGCGGAGCTGGAAGGCTGGATGCTCGGCGTGCGCTGAACGCTGTTAGAGCGTGTCGATGAAGCTGCGCAGCTTGTCCGAACGGCTCGGGTGCTTGAGCTTGCGAACCGCTTTGCTTTCGATCTGGCGAATGCGCTCGCGCGTCACGTCGAACTGCTTGCCCACTTCTTCCAGCGTGTGGTCGGTGGACATCTCGATGCCGAAGCGCATGCGCAGCACCTTGGCTTCACGCGGCGTGAGGCTGTCGAGAATTTCCTTCACCACTTCGCGCAGGCCGGCCTGCATCGCGGCCTCGATGGGCGCGGTGTTCGCCTGGTCTTCAATGAAGTCGCCCAGGTGCGAATCGTCGTCGTCGCCGATCGGGGTTTCCATCGAGATCGGCTCTTTCGCGATCTTCATGATCTTGCGGATCTTGTCCTCAGGCATCTCCATCTTCTCGGCCAGGATGGAGGCATCCGGCTCGAAACCGAACTCCTGCAGATGCTGGCGCGAGATGCGGTTCATCTTGTTGATGGTTTCGATCATGTGCACCGGGATCCGGATGGTGCGCGCCTGATCGGCAATGGAGCGCGTGATGGCCTGGCGAATCCACCAGGTGGCGTAGGTCGAAAACTTGTAGCCGCGGCGGTATTCGAACTTGTCCACCGCCTTCATCAGGCCGATGTTGCCCTCCTGAATCAGGTCGAGGAACTGCAGGCCACGGTTGGTGTATTTCTTCGCGATGGAGATCACCAGGCGCAGGTTGGCCTCGATCATTTCCTTCTTGGCATCGCGCGAGGTGGACTCACCCTGGTTCATCCGCTTGTTGATGTCCTTCAGATGCGTCAGAGGCACCACCACGCTGCTCTGGATGTTCATCAGGCCCTGCTGCAGCTCCTGGATCGGCGGGATGTTGCGCTCCATCACCACGCTCCACGATTTGCCGGAGGCGGCCTGCTTCTCGACCCACTTCAGGTTGAGCAGGTTGGCCGGGAACTCGGCAATGAACTTCTCCTGCGGCATGCCGCACTTGTCCACGATGATGCGGCGCAGCTCGCGCTCTTTCTTGCGCACCTCATCGACCTGGTTGCGCATGGTGCTGCACAGCTTTTCGATCGCCTTGGCAGTGAAGCGGATCGACATCAGCGTCTCGGTGATGGACTTCTGCGTCTTGAGGTAGGCGGGCGTGCCGTAGCCTTCCTTGTCGTAGGTCTTGTGCAGCTTCTCGAACAGCGAGCGCATGGTGTCGAAACGGGTGAGCGCCTCGCGCTTGAGTTCTTCCAGCTTGCGGGTAAGCGCCTTGGAGCCACCCTTGCCGTCGTCGTCGTCCGCTTCGTCGTAGTCGTCGAAATCTTCTTCGGCCACGTAGTCGTCGGCCGCATCGGCATCGGCGAAACCGTCGACCACGGTGGAGATGACGACCTTGCCTTCGCGAATGTCGTCGGCCATGACCAGGATCTCGGCAATGGTGGCCGGGCTCTCGCTGATGGCCGCCATCATGTCGTTCAGGCCACCCTCGATGCGCTTGGCGATTTCAATTTCGCCTTCGCGCGTGAGCAGTTCGACCGTACCCATCTCGCGCATGTACATGCGCACCGGATCGGTCGTGCGGCCGAACTCGCTGTCCACGGTGGACAGCGCGGCTTCGGCTTCTTCCTCGGCCTCTTCTTCGGTGGCGGCGGTGGGGCCGGTGTTGTTCAGCAGCAGGGTCTCGGCGTCTGGCGTCTGTTCGTAAACAGCCACACCCATGTCGTTGAGCAGCGACACCACCACTTCCAGCGTCTCGGCTTCCACCAGCTTGTCGGGCAGGTGGTCGTTGATTTCGCCATGCGTGAGGTAGCCGCGCGTCTTGCCCAGCTTGATCAGGGTCTTGAGGCGTTCGCGGCGGTTGCGCGCTTCCTCTTCGGACAAAACGGTTTCGTCCAGCCCGAATTCCTTCATCAGCGCGCGCTCTTTCGCCTTGCTGATCTTCATGCGCAGGGGCTTGACCTTTTCGGTCGTCTGCGCGGTGGTGTCCACCACCTCGGCCTCGACTTCGCCGGTCAGATCGTCTTCGATGTCGCTCAGGTCGGCATCGTCCAGATCGGCGTCGGACTTGCCTTTGCCCTTGGCATCGGCTTTAGGCTTGCGCCCGCGCTTGGCAGCAGGCGACTCGGCGACGTCGGCCTTGGCAGGGCGCCCGGCTTTCTTCTTCGCGGTGGTTTCTTCGATCGGCTCGGCCTTGGCAGGGCGCCCGGCTTTCTTCTTCGCGGTGGTTTCTTCGATCGGCTCGGCCTTGGCAGCTGATTTCTTGGCAGGCGCGGTCTTGGTCGCGGGCTTGGCGGGGGTCTTCTGGGTCACAGCAGGGGCTTTCTTGGGGGGCAAAGCCGGGGCAGCAGCGCGCGGGCTGGCCTTCTTGGCGGTCTTGGTGCTGGACACGACGGGCGTACTGGATTTCTTCGCGGGCATGGGGACCTCAAAAAAATGTCGAACTGGAACCGGCAGATCACACAAAAATCGCCTGAAGGCCGCGCAGCACGGTCACTCCGGTGAGTTTGTAGGGCACATCACCCACCCCTTGCCGGAAGGAGCAGGCCTGCAAGCTGTGAGGGCGAACATTTGGTGTGCAGTCCTTGCGGGGTTCCGTCAGGACCGGGGCGGGTCGCTGAGGTGGCCAGGAGGGTGTCCATGTAGCCCCGTCGTTGGGGGCCGGGCCGATGCCGGAGGTGCTGCTGTCGCGCTTGCGGTGCAAAACCGTGGATTATACCGCTGGGTCGCCGATTTTGTCTTGCGCAACGCTTCCAGCCAATCAAGCCTGGACGGGGGGGCGCTGAGCATCCAGCAGGGTCTTTTGCTTGTGGCTGAGTTCGTAAAGTCGCTCCATTCGTTCCGGATCGGAGGACGACAAGGCGCTGACCCGGGCAATTTCGGCTGCGATGGCATCCAGGTGGATCGAGATCGCCAGCCGGCGCAGATCCGACGCGCCCAGTTCTTCAATGTCGTAGGTCTGGCCGCTGGGCTGCATGTTGTCCAGCGCGATCAGCCGGTTGGCCAGCTCTGCGAACGGTTGCCCCTCAACACCTATCTGCAGCACAGCCCAGGGCTCTGCGCCGTGCTCATTGAATCGGGTGTCGATCCATGAAAAAAGGTCGCCATGGGGTGACTGGAGCTCGCAAAGCAGATGGTGGTCTTCGTTGGCCAGCAGATCCCAGGCTGAGGAGTTCCTGAGCGCGGCAAGGGCGATGTGCTCGGCCATTGCGATGGATTTGGGCTTGATGACCTGTCGGGCACCGCTGCCGTAAGCACGCTGCTTGTAGCGAGAGTCGGAACCCCGCGCGCCACGAAGAGGCGTCTTGCTGTCCCGGCTGGAGAGTCCCCAGAGATCCGGGAGGTCTCTGGCGTCCAGTTGCGCCCGCTCGGCCAGAACGCTCATGAGTTGGCGCTTGAGTGCGCCCTCGGGCAGGGCTTTCCACAGAGGTCCTGCCCCGACGATCATTCGGGATCGGCCCTCCATGGTCGCCATGTCGCATCCTTCAGCCGCCGCCTCCACCAGGAAGTCGCTCAGTGGCACTGCCTGGCGGACAAATCTCGCGAACGCGTCCGTGCCATTGGCGCGAATGAAACTGTCCGGGTCGTGCTCGGTGGGCAGGAAGAGGAACTTCACGCTGCGCGTGTCGGTGGCCAGCGGCAGGGCGGCATCGAGCGCCTTGCGCGCGGCGCGCCGGCCAGCGCCATCACCATCGAAGCTGAAGACCACCGAATCGGTGAAGCGAAAGAGCTTCTGCACGTGGTCGGGCGTGCAGGCGGTGCCCAGCGTGGCCACCGCGTTGGCAAAGCCCAGCTGGGCGAGCGCCACCACGTCCATGTAGCCCTCGGTCACCAGCGCGTACCCGGCCACGCGAATGGCGGTGCGACCTTCGAACAGTCCGTAGAGCTCGCGGCCCTTGCTGAACACCGGGGTTTCAGGCGAGTTGAGGTACTTGGGCTCGCCCTTGTCGAGCACCCGCCCACCAAAGCCGATGCACTCGCCTTTGACATTGCGGATCGGGAACATGATGCGATCGCGGAAGCGGTCGTACCGTTTCGACAGGCCGTCGGCGCCTTTCTCGTCCTCGTGCTCGATGACCATGCCCGACTCCACCAGCAGCGGGTCCTGGTAGTCGGGGAACACGCTGGCCAGAGAACGCCAGCCCTCCGGCGCGTACCCCAGGCCAAAGGTCTTGGCGATCTGCCCTGAGAGGCCACGGCCTTTGAGGTAGTCCACCGCGCGGGGCGACACCTTGAGTTGCTTTGCGTAGGCCTGCGCCGACTTTTCCAGCACGTCGGTGAGCGTGACCTGCTTCTGGCGTTGCTGGGCGGCGCGCTCGCGATCCTGTGGCGAGGATTCTTCCTCGGGCACCTGCAGGCCGGTCTGCTGCGCCAGGTCCTTCACGGCTTCAATGAAGCTCATGCCGGCGTGCTCCATGAGGAAGCCGATGGCGTTGCCATTGGCTCCACAGCCGAAGCAGTGATAGAACTGTTTCGTGGGGCTGACGCTGAAGGAGGGTGACTTTTCGCCATGGAACGGGCACAGGCCCATCAGGTTGGCGCCGCCCTTCTTGAGCTGCACGTAGCGACCCACCACGTCGACCACGTCCACGCGGTTGAGCAGTTCCTGAATGAAGGTCTGGGGGATCGCCACCCGGGTATTCTGACCCACGCCCGGGTCTGGCCGGGCAAGCTAGTCGCCAGACACGATGCCCTCGCGGCGGGGATCGGCCCCGCCGAGCCAGTGGGTGCCCTGGCGCACCAGCGCTTGGGCGCCACTCGTCATCTCGATCTCCTGAACGGTGTGGCCCAGCCCCCGCAATGTCTGCACCGTGGCGGCGGGAAACCTGTTTTGTTCGAGCAGCAGCGGCCCGCCCAGGCTCCCGAAGTTCGGCAGATCCAGCGCGGCCTGCGGGTGCAGACCCCACTGCAACACGCCGTGCAGCGCCTTGGCCGTGTAGTGAATGATGAGTGCGCCACCCGGGCTGCCGGTGCTCATGAGCAGTTCGCCGCTGGAGCGGTCGAACACCAGCGTGGGCGCCATCGACGAGCGCGGTCGCTTGCCGGGCTCGACCCGGTTGGCCACGGACAACCCGCCCGCGTCGCGCGGCGTGAAGCTGAAATCGGTGAGCTGGTTGTTGAGCAGAAAACCGCCGGGGCGCGAGGGATCCGTGGTCACCATGCGGCGCGCGCCAAAACCCGCTTCGATGGTGGTGGTCATGGCCACCGCACGGCCCTGGGCATCGACGATGCTGATGTGGCTGGTGCCGTACTCGGGTTGCGCGGGCATCGGGGCGTAAGACACCCGCTGGCCAGCCGGCTCACCAGCCGGCAACTGCTCGGCACGGCGTGGGCCCATGAGCCGTGCGCGCTCGTCCAGATAGCGCGGTTCAAGCAGGCTGTTCCAGCGGCCGCCCGGTGCGGTGACGAAATCGGGGTCTGCCACGTAACGGGCCCGATCGGCGAATGCCAGCCGGGACGCCTCTGTGTAGGCGTGCAGCCAGTTCGCTGCGGGCAGACCGGCCTGCAACGGCGCCGTGGCCTGCGGTGAGCGGGCCAGCAGGCCAAGGATCTGACCGACTGCAAGGCCACCCGAGCTGGGTGGCGGGAAGCCGCAAATGCGCAGCGCGCGGCCGCCCGCCTGATGGTCGTGGCACAGGGCTTCGCGCTCCCTCGGCTGGTAGCGTTTCAGGTCTTCGGCATTCAGGCTGCCGGGCAGTGGCGGGCGCTGCACGGCGGCCACGATGGCTTGCGCCACCGGGCCTTCATGCAGGGCGATGGGGCCGATCGTTGCGACGTTGCGCAGCACCTGCGCGAGCTCCGGATTGCGCAGCAAGTGGCCCACGGGATGCGCTGAACCATCGGCGCGGTAGAAGAGGGCACGCGCCGCGGCGTCATCGCGCAGCGCTGCGTCGGCCGTGAGCAAGGCGTGCAGACGAGCGCTTACAGGAAAGCCCCGTTCCGCGAGTTCAATGGCGGGCTGGAACAACCGCGCCCAGGGCAGGCGCCCATGCTGGCGATGCGCCAGCGCCAGCATCAGGAGCGTTCCCGGCACGCCGACCGATCGCCCACTGGTGACGGCGGTGTTGAAGGGCAGGGGCTGGCCCTGCGCGTCGAGGAAGAGGGATTCGGAAGCGCTGGCCGGCGCCGTCTCGCGGCCATCGAAAGCCTGAACGCGCTGGCCGTCAAAATGCAACAGGAAAGCACCGCCGCCGATGCCGCTGGACTGCGGCTCCACCAGCGTCAACACCATCTGCACCGCGATCGCCGCGTCCACGGCGCTGCCGCCTTCACGCAAGATGCGCGCGCCGGCCTTGGTGGCCAGCGGGTTGGCGGCGGCCACAGCCTGGCGCTGGAAGGTCCAGCCGGGTTTGGCGGTGAGGCCTGAAGAAGCTTCAGGCTGCGCAGGCGGCGGAAGTGTCGGCGCGCAGGCGCCGAGCAACACCAGGGAAGCGATGGCAGCCAGTCGCTTCATGGCAGTGGCACGCTTACTTCGGGGCCAGGCGAATCGCGCCATCGAGGCGGATCACCTCGCCATTCAGCATGTCGTTCTCGAAGATGTGCCGGGCCAGTTTGGCGTAGTCCTCGGGCGTGCCCAGGCGGCTCGGGAAGGGCACCCCCGCGGCCAGTGCGTCCTGCACTTCTTTGGGCATGCCAAACAGCATGGGCGTACCGAAGATGCCGGGCGCGATCGTCATGTTGCGGATGCCGTTGCGCGAAAGGTCGCGCGCAATGGGCAGTGTCATGCCCACGATGCCGCCCTTGGAAGCGGCGTAGGCAGCCTGGCCGATCTGGCCGTCGTAGGCCGCCACACTGGCGGTGGAGATCATCACGCCGCGCTCGCCCGTGGACTCGGGTTCGTTCTTGCTCATGGCTTCGGCGGCCAGGCGGATCATGTTGAAGCTGCCGACCAGGTTGACCATGATGGTCTTGGTGTAGACGCCGAGGTTGTGCGCGCCGTTCTTGCCCACGGTTTTCTCGGCCGGCGCAATGCCCGCGCAGTTCACCAGGCCCATGAGCTTGCCCATGGAAACCGCCTGGGCCACCACGGCCTGGCCATCGGCCTCGCTGCTCACGTCGCACTTCACGAAAGCGCCGCCAATTTCCCTGGCCACCGCTTCGCCTTTTTCAGCCTGCATGTCGGCAATCACCACCTTGCCGCCGTTGGCGGCGAGCATGCGCGCCGTGCCTTCGCCCAGACCCGACGCGCCGCCGGTGACGATGAATACCTTGCCTTGAATGTCCATGAGGTGCTCCTGTGAGGGGGATTGATATGACGTTGACGTAAACGTCAATTCAGCGCGGATTATGCGACATGGGCGCGTCACGGCGTTGTCACATGAGGCCTCTAGCCTCGTTGCTTTGCCCTCACATTTGAATCGCCATGCTCGACAACGCAGACGACCTGATGCGCCGCATCCACGCCGACCTGATGGACGGCTTCGACGAAGAGCTCGAGATGGAGCTGGAGGACCGTGAAACCGATGCGGGCGACGCGTCGCAGGCAAAAGAAGCACGCCGCGTCTATTTCCGCGAGCTGTTTCGCCTTCAGGCCGAACTCGTGAAGCTGCAGGACTGGGTGGTGGCCACCGGGCACAAGGTGGTGATTCTGTTCGAGGGCCGCGACGCGGCGGGCAAAGGCGGCGCCATCAAGCGCATCACCCAGCGCCTGAATCCGCGCGTGTGCCGTGTGGCGGCACTGCCGGCACCCAACGACCGCGAGCGCACGCAGTGGTATTTCCAGCGCTACGCCGCGCACTTGCCAGCGGCCGGCGAAATGGTGCTGTTCGATCGCAGCTGGTACAACCGCGCTGGTGTTGAACGCGTCATGGGTTTCTGCACCGATGAGCAATACGAAGAATTCTTCCGCTCCGTGCCCGAATTCGAACGCATGCTGGTGCGCTCAGGCATCCAGCTTGTCAAGTACTGGTTCTCCATCTCGGACGAAGAGCAACACCTGCGTTTCCTCGGGCGCATTCACGACCCGCTAAAACAATGGAAGCTCAGCCCCATGGACCTGGAAAGCCGGCGCCGCTGGGAGCTCTACACACAGGCCAAGGAAGTGATGCTGGAGCGCACCCACATCCCCGAATCACCCTGGTGGGTGGTGCAGGCCGACGACAAGAAAAAGGCCAGGCTGAACTGCATCCACCACCTGCTCCAGCAGATGCCCTACGGCGAAGTGGAAAAGGCGACGATCACGCTTCCAGAACGCGTGCGCCACGAAGGCTATCGCCGGCATCAAGTCCCCGGCGAAATCCACGTACCGCAAGTCTATTGAGACGCAAAAACCAGGGCCCGCAACAGCGGGCCCTGGTCATCCAGAAATGCCGCGGAACTGGCTTCGCCAGGCCGCAGGCATTGCCCCCTTGAGGGGGACGAAGCGCGGCGGGGGTGTTACTTGTACCCCACGCGGTCCAGCATCTGCTGCACCTTGGTCATGTTCTTGGCGACCACGCCCAGCGGCACGGTTTCGGCCTTGAAGTTGTCGCCACCCATGGTCTTGATGGCCGGGTTGTCGATCTTCAAACCCTTCACGGCAGGGAACTCGTTGTTGCCGTTGGCAAAGTAGTCCTGTGCAAACGGGCTCGACAGGAACTCCATGAACTGAACCGCGTTGTCGCGGTTCTTCGCGTACCTGGCCACGGCCGCGCCGGCGATGTTCACATGCGTGCCGCTGGTGCCCTGGTTCGGAAAGGACACGCGCACTTTGCTCATCACGGCCTGATCTTCCGGCTTGGTGGACTTGATGATCCGCGCCACGTAGTAGGTGTTGGTCAGCGCCACGCCGCATTCACCCGAGGCCACGCCCTTGATCTGATCGGTATCTCCGCCCTTGGGTGCGCGGGCCATGTTGTCCACCACACCCTTGAGCCAGGCCTCACCCTTCTGGTCGCCCAGGCGTTCCACCACGGTGGCGAACAGGGAAAGGTTGTAGGGGTGCGAGCCCGAACGCGTGCACACCATGCCCTTGAGCTTGGGGTCGGCCAGCTGCTCGTAGGTGGCCACGTCTTCGGCCTTCACACGGGCCGGGTCGTACACGATCACACGTGCGCGGGTGGAAAATCCGGTCCAGGTCACGCCCTCGGCGGTGGCCGTGGCGCGCAGGTTGGCGGGAATGGCGGCGTCGAGCTTGGCCGACTTGATCGGCTGAAACAGGCCTTGAGCGTCGGCGGAAGCCAGGCGGGCAGCGTCCACGAGCAGGATCACGTCGGCCGGGGAGGCGGCACCTTCCGCGCGCAGGCGCGCCACAATGCCCGCGTCGTCTGCATCCACGCGGTTGATCTTGATGCCCGTGGTGCGCGTGAAGGTGTCGTACATCGCCTCGTCGGTCTGGTAGTGCCGCGCCGAGTAGAGATTGAGCACCTTGTCCTGTGCCTGGGCGGGAGCACCCAGCGCGGCTGCGGCGGCAATTGCCAGCATCGAGAACCTGGAAAACGAAGTCATGGCTGTCCTTTTTGAATGAATTTGCAAGCGGCGTGGGAATTTGAACGGTCGATTTTTAGACCGTATACCGAGGGGATAATCCAGTCCAAGATGCTAACAGAAACGCGAATGGTTCTTAATAAGACCCTGATCCTCAGAAGCCTGATTGCTGCCGTGGTGCTGATGGTGGGATGTTCCAGCACACCGCCGCGCCCGCCCGAGGCTCCCACCGTGACGCCGTCGCCCGTGCCGCCGGAGGTGGTGACCCGCGCGCCGCGCCTGGGTCTTGCTCTGGGCGGTGGCGCGGCGCGCGGCTTTGCCCATGTGGGCGTGATTCAGGTGCTGGAGCAAAACGGCATTCGGCCCGACGTGGTGGTGGGCACATCGGCCGGCAGCCTGGTGGCCGCCCTCTACGCCAGTGGCAAGACCGCCGCGCAACTCGAAACTGCGGCGCTGGGCATGGAGGAGGCGACGTTGACCGACTGGGCGCTGCCCATCATGGGGCGCGGCCTGTTGAGGGGTGAGGCGCTCGCACGCTACGTGCGCAAGGAGGTCGACGGCAAGCTGCTGGAGAACATGTCGCTGCCCCTTGGCGTGCTGGCCACCGACCTGTCGACCGGGCAGGGCGTGCTGTTCCGCCGTGGCGACACCGCGCAGGCGGTGCGCGCCTCCAGCGCTGTGCCCGGGGTGTTCGCCCCGGTGGCCATTTCTGGCCGCGAATACCTGGACGGCGGCCTGGTGGCACCGGTCCCGGTGCGGCAGGCGCGCGACATGGGCGCCGAAGTGGTGCTGGCGGTGGACATCTCCAGTTCCCCCGAAGGCAACCTGGCGGTGGGCAGCCTGCAGGTGCTGCTGCAGACCTTTGCCATCATGGGGCAGAGCATCAACCGGCATGAACTCTCCGGCGCCGATGTGGTGGTGCGGCCTTCTCTGGCGGGGGTGGGCAGCGCAGACTTCGCCTCCCGCAAGCGCTCCATCGAGGCGGGGCGCGCGGCCATGCAGGCGGCACTGCCGATGTTGCGCACCCAGCTGGCCAGAAAAAAAGCCCTCACTTTGCAGTGAGGGCTTAAGGGGTCCGATGAAATCGAATTTCGAAAAGGACCCGAGGAGACAACCAGAAAAACCAGTTTGATCCTAGAGTGGGTGCCGGGGCGCGTGCCGGTTCAACCGATCAACGGCGCCCTTGCGGCGATGTTCAGCGCTTCTTGGCGGCGGACTTCGTGGCGTTCACAGCCGAAGAAGTCACGGTGTTGAAGTTGGCTTCTGCCATTTCGGTGGCTTGCTTGACAGCCTTCTGAACCGATTCCATGGCGTTGTTGGCGGCGGACACGGCGCTCTTCATCACGGCCACGGCGGTTTCGGAACCGGCGGGAGCGTTCTTGGCGGCGTTGTCGACAACAGCCAGGAATTTCTTCTGGGTGTCGCTGCCTTGGGCTTCAGCGGCCTTGGCGAACTCGGCGCCGGTGCCCGAAGCGATGTCGTACAGGTGACGGCTGTAGGCCACGGTCTTCTCAGCCAGCGGCTGCATCAGGTTGGCTTGCAGCGTCAGCAGTTCTTGCGCGTCCTTCACGCTCAGCAGGGCCTGGGCGCTGTTGGCGGATTCGGACAGGGCGGCCTTGGTGGCTTGCACGTTCAGCTCGACCAGCTTTTCCATGCCTTCGAAGGCTTTCTGGGTCAGGCCGAAAATGGTTTCGATGTTGGCTTTCTGGGCGGCAACGATTTGTTCAGCGGTCAACATATTCAATACTCCTGGAGTTGTCAAAAAAGGGGCTTAGTTCAGGGCTGCTGGGAACACCGCGCTGTCTTTGACGCTGTTGTTCTCGTTCACTTTGCTGCACTGCAACATGGGCTCGATTATAGGTAAGCGAAACGATCGCGCAAGTCCTTTTTGCTGCGCTGCAGCATTCTAGGGACCCGGTTCTAGAAACCGCCCGACCCGCTCCGTCTTCCCTGGCCGTCCACAATGTGGGACCCCCACGTCGGCCCGTTCCAGACCTTTCCGTGCAAGCCTTCTACGCCGACCATTTCGTTCTTCCCTTGCCCAACGGCCACCGGTTTCCCATGGCCAAGTACGCGCGTTTGCGCGAGCGGCTCGCGTCGGAACTGCCCCAGGTGCAGCTCGGGCAAGCCATGCCGGCGAGCGATGGTGAACTGGCGCTGGTGCACACGCCGGCCTACATCGATGCCATCACCACGGGAAGCCTGTCCGCCGCCGCGCAGCGGGAGATTGGTTTTCCGTGGAGCCCGGCCATGGCCGAGCGTGCCAGGCGCTCCGTGGGCGCCACGCTGCAGGCCTGCCGCAGCGCGATGGGGGGCGCCGGTCTGGCGGCCAACCTGGCGGGCGGCACGCACCATGCCTATGCCGACAAGGGCAGCGGCTTCTGTGTGTTCAACGATTTCGCGGTGGCGGCGCGCCTGATGCAGGCCGAGCATGCGCGCATGCATCGCGCGCGCGGACCCCTGCGCGTGGCCATCATCGACCTTGATGTGCACCAGGGCAATGGCACGGCACGCATCTTTGCCAGTGATCCGACGGTGTTCACGCTGTCCCTGCATGGTGCGAAAAACTTTCCCTTTCGCAAGGAGCCCAGCGATCTGGACGTGGAGCTGCCCGACGGCTGCGCCGACAGCGAATACCTGGAGGCGCTGGAACAGGCGCTCGGCGAGCTCGAACGACGGTTCGAGCCTGGTCTGGTGCTTTATCTCGCGGGTGCGGACCCGCACGAAGGTGATCGGCTGGGGCGCCTCAAGCTCACGTTCGACGGCCTGGAAGCTCGCGACCGACGCGTGATGGATTGGGCGTGGCAGCGCCGCCTGCCACTGGCCTTTGCCATGGGCGGTGGCTACGGCACCGACCTCGACGACACAGTGCAGGTTCAGATCAACACCTACCGCACGGCGATGGAGTACGTCGGCCACTGGCACAATGCCGCGGCATGAATACCGCCACCCGTTCACCCATCGAGCGTGCCCAGGCCCTGCCGCGCAGCGCCTACCGCGTGTTCCGCACCATCGGCACGCGCTGGAGCGACAACGATGTTTATGGTCACGTGAACAACGTGGTGTACTACAGCTGGTTCGACACGGCGGTGAATGCCTATCTCATCGAACAAGGCGCGCTGGACATCCATGCAGGCCCGGTGATCGGGCTGGTGATCGAGACGCAGTGCAACTACTTCGCACCCCTGGCTTTTCCGCAAACCGTGTCGGCGGGTCTGCGCGTGGCGCATCTGGGAAGTTCCAGCGTGCGTTATGAAGTGGGCCTGTTCGCCGATGGGGTGGATCTGGCCGCAGCCTGCGGACATTTCGTGCATGTTTACGTGGATCGCGAGACCCGCCGCCCCGTGCCGCTTCCTGAACCGCTGAAACGCACCCTGGAGACCCTTCGATGACCCTCAATCCCCAGGCCGCCACGGGCGCCATCGATGCCGCCAGCGTCGACGCCGCCATCACCAGCCGGATGTCTGTTCGCGCGTTTCTGCCCACACCCGTGCCGCGGGCGACGATTGAACACCTGCTGACACTGGCCAGCCGCGCGCCCTCAGGCACCAACACGCAACCCTGGAAAGTCTATGTGCTGCAGGGCGCCAGCCGCGATTCGCTGGTGCAGAAGGTCTGCGCGGCGCACGACGCGCTGCGAGCCGACCCTTCACTGGCCGCCGAGTACAAGGAAGCCTACGACTACTACCCCGAAAAATGGGTCAGTCCCTTCATCGACCGGCGTCGCGAGAATGGCTGGGGGCTCTACGGATTGCTGGGCATCACCAAGGGCGACAAGGACAAGATGCATGCGCAGCACCAGCGCAATTTCCGCTTCTTCGACGCACCCGTGGGATTGATGTTCACCCTGGACCGTGTGATGGGGCGCGGTTCACTGGTGGATTACGGCATGTTCATGCAGAACCTGATGGTGGCCGCGCGCGGCCATGGGCTGCACACCTGCCCCCAGGCGGCCTGGAACGGCTTTGGCCGCATCATCCTGCCGCACATCGGCGCTGGCGAGAACGAAATGCTGGTCTGTGGCATGTCGCTCGGCTATGCCGATCCCGACCAGGTGGTCAACAGTTTCTACACACCGCGCGAGCCGGCTGCGTCGTTCACGACGTGGCTGGAATAATCGGGCGCTTCCCTTCATTTCACAACAGGAGAACAACATGATCACCACCGCAAGCGGCCTGCAGTACGAAGACACCGTGGTTGGAAACGGCGAAACCGCCCAGGCAGGTCGTCCCGTGCAGGTGCACTACACCGGCTGGCTCTACAACGACGGTGTGCAGGGCGCCAAGTTCGATTCCAGCAAGGACCGTGGGCAGCCGTTCGAATTCCCGCTCGGCGCCGGCCACGTCATCAAGGGCTGGGACGAAGGCGTGCAGGGCATGGCTGTGGGCGGCACGCGCCGGCTGGTGATTCCGGCCGCTCTGGGCTATGGCGCGCGCGGTGCCGGTGGCGTGATTCCACCCAACGCGACCCTGTTGTTCGAGGTCGACCTGCTGGCGGTCTGACATGCGCTGGTTCGCATTCACCCTGGCGCTGTTGCCCGGCCTCGCTCAGGCCGCCGATCTTGATGGCAGCCAGCTCTCGGTGTGGTGGGGCGTGCCGTTCGCGGGCGTCCTGCTGTCGATTGCCCTGGTACCGCTGCTCGCGCCGATCTTCTGGCACCACCATTTCGGCAAAGTGTCTGCGGCCTGGGCGCTGGTGTTTCTGGTGCCGTTCGCGGTGGTGGCCGGGCCCAGCGTGGCCTGGACCGCCGTGGTGCATGCCATGGTGGCCGAGTACATCCCGTTCATCATCCTGCTCACCGCACTGTTCACGGTGGCCGGCGGCATCTTCCTGCGCGGCAACCTGCACGGCAGCGCAGCGCTCAACACCGGCTTGCTCGGACTCGGGGCCGTGCTGGCCAGCTTCATGGGCACCACCGGTGCATCCATGTTGCTGATCCGCCCGCTGATCCGCGCCAACGACAACCGCAAGCACCAGGTGCATGTGGTGGTGTTCTTCATCTTCATTGTGTCCAACGTGGGCGGCTCGCTCACCCCGCTGGGAGACCCGCCGCTGTTCCTGGGCTTCCTCAAGGGCATCGAGTTCTTCTGGACCTTCAACCACATCTGGGGCGAAACCCTGTTCATGCTGGTGTCGCTGCTGGGGATCTTCTTCGTCATCGACTGGTGGCTCTACCGCAACCGCGAAGAGGTGCAGCCCCGCGACCCAACGCCCGACACCCCGCGCATCGGCTTTGACGGCGCGAAGAACTTCCTTCTGCTGGGGGTGGTGGTGGCACTGGTCCTCATGAGCGGCTTGTGGAAATCGTCGGTGGTCTTCAATGTGTGGGGAACCGAGGTCGGGCTGCCCGGCCTGCTGCGCGATGTTGGCCTGATCATCGTCACGCTGGTCTCGCTGCGCCTCACGCCTTCGAGCGTGCATGAAAGCAACCAGTTTTCCTGGGGGCCCATGCAGGAAGTGGCCAAGCTGTTCGCCGCCATCTTCCTCACCATCATCCCGGTCATTGCCATGCTCAAGGCCGGCGTGGACGGACCCTTCGGCGCGGTGGTCAGGGCGGTGACCAACGCCGATGGAACGCCCAACCCGGCGATGTACTTCTGGGCCACGGGTGTGCTGAGTTCGTTCCTCGACAACGCGCCGACCTACCTGGTGTTCTTCAACACCGCAGGGGGCGATCCGCAGGTGCTGATGAACGCGCTGGCACCGACGCTGGCCGCCATCTCGGCCGGCGCCGTGTTCATGGGCGCCAACACCTACATCGGCAACGCGCCCAACCTGATGGTCAAAGCCATTGCCGAGGACCGTGGGGTGCGCATGCCCAGCTTCTTCGGCTACATGCTCTGGTCGATCGGCATCCTGCTGCCCCTGTTCGCGCTGATTACCTGGATCTGGTTCGTCTGACACCTCCTCATCTCCCTTGCCCATGACCACACGCCCCTCGATCCTGATTGCCCGCAACATCTTCCCGGAGGTGGTCGCTCGCCTGCGTGAGCACTTCGATGTCGATACCAACGACGGCGATGCCGTTCTGTCGGCGCAGGAGCTCAAGGACCGGCTGCAGGGCAAGGCCGGCGTGCTGACCACTGGCAGTGAAAAGGTGGACGCGGCGCTGATCGCGGCCTGCCCGCAGCTGAAGGTGGTGGCCAACATTGCCGTGGGCTACAACAACTTCGACGTGCCTGCGATGACCGCGGCTGGCGTGGTGGCCACCAACACGCCCGACGTGCTGACCGAGACCACGGCCGACTTCGGCTTCGCGCTGCTCATGGCCACCGCCCGGCGCCTCACCGAGAGCGAGCATTTTCTGAGAGCGGGCCTGTGGAACCAGTGGCGGCTTGACATGTTTGCCGGTGCAGAGGTCCACGGCAGCACGCTGGGCATCCTGGGCATGGGCCGCATCGGTCAGGCCATTGCGCGGCGCGGTGCCCATGGCTTCGGCATGAACGTGATCTACCACAACCGCTCCCGGCTCGATGCCGCGACCGAGGCCGAATGCAAGGCCCGCTACGTCGACAAGGCAGAGCTGCTGAAGACGGCGGATCACCTCATCCTCGTGCTGCCCTACAGCGCCGAATCGCATCACGCCATCGGCGCCGCGGAAATCGCGCAGATGAAGCCCACCGCCACGCTGGTCAACATTGCTCGCGGCGGGATCGTGGACGACGCCGCGCTGGCGCTGGCCCTTCGCGAGAAGCGCATCGCCGCAGCGGGTCTGGACGTGTACGAGGGCGAACCCAAGGTGCATCCGGACTTGCTCACCGTGCCCAACGTCGTGCTCACGCCGCACATTGCCAGCGCCACCATCGCCACCCGCAAGGCCATGGCCAACCTCGCCGCCGACAACGTCATTGCATTCCTCACCACCGGGCGTGCTGTGACGCCCATCAACGCTCCGGTTTGATGCACGTTTGATGAATGCCGACCTGCTGCTCTGGGCGCTGCTGATCCTGCTGTTGGTCAATCTGGCGCTGGTCGCCTGGTTGTTGTTGCGCCGCCCGCCCGTGGACACCGACGCGCTGGCGCATCGCCAGTTGCTGCTGGCGCAATTGCAGCAGCAGGGCCAGCGTGTGGAGCGGGTGGAGAGCGAACTGCGGCGCGAGATCAGCGAGTCGTCACGAGGCGGTCGCCAGGAAATCCAGCAGACGCTGGCCACGTTTCAGGAAACATTGACGGGGCAAGCCGCTGAGACCACGCGCACGCAGAACGCCCAGCTCGACGCCTTTGCCCAGCAGCTCGTGCTGTTGCGCGGCACGCTGGGCGACACGCTCACGAAGCAGTTGCAGGACATGAGCGAAGGCAATGCGCGCAGGCTGGCCGAGATCCGCACCACGCTCGACGCCCAGCTGCAGCAGCTCCAGCAAGGCAATGCCGCGAAGCTCGACGAGATGCGCGCCACGGTCGACGAAAAACTGCAGAGCACCTTGCAGGCGCGCCTGGGCGAGAGCTTCAAGCAGGTGGCCGATCGGCTGGAGCAGGTGCACAAAGGCCTGGGCGAGATGCAGACGCTGGCGCAGGGCGTGGGCGACCTGAAGCACCTGCTGACCAACGTGAAGACGCGCGGCATGTTCGGCGAGGCCCAGCTCGGTGCCTTGCTGGAACAGGTGTTCGCCCCCGATCAGTACGCCACGCAGGTGACCACGCGCCCCGGCAGCCGCAACGCGGTGGACTTCGCCATCAAGCTGCCGGGGCGCGGCGACGATGGCGCGCCGTGCTGGCTGCCGATCGATGCCAAGTTCCCGAACGAAGACTACGAGCGTCTGCTCGACGCGCAACAGCGCGCGGATGTGGAAGGCGCCGAAGTGGCCGCACGAGGGCTGGAACAGCGCATCCGCCTGGAGGCGAAATCCATGGCCGACAAGTACCTGCAGCCTCCGCACACGACCGATTTCGCCATTCTCTTTCTGCCCACCGAAGGCCTGTACGCCGAGGTCTTGCGCCGGCCCGGGCTCATGGAAGTGCTGCAGCGCGAATACCGTGTGACGCTCGCCGGGCCGACCACGCTCATGGCCATGCTCAATTCCCTGCAGATGGGCTTTCGCACGCTCGCGCTGGAGAAGCGCTCGAGCGAAGTCTGGCAGGTGCTGGGCGCGGTGAAGACCGAGTTCGGCAAATTCGGCGACGTGCTCGCGCGCGTGAAGAGCCAGACGCAGACCGTGCTCAACACGCTGGAAAACGCCGAGACGCGCAGCCGGGCGATGGGCAAGGCGCTGAAGACCGTGGAGGCCTTGCCGCAGGACCAGGCCAGCGCGCTGTTGCCACTGGACCCTTCCGACAACGCAGACGCTTGAACCCGAATCTGCGCACCGACCTCGCGCGCCTGATCGCAGCCCAGATCAGCCTGCATGCGTGCATGACCGGCTTTCGCCTCGCGGCACCGCTCATGGCACTTCGCGAGGGCTACAGCCCCGTGGCGGTGGGCGTGTTGCTGGCCCTTTTTGCCCTGGCACCGGTCTTCATGGCCCTGCCGGCCGGGCGTTATGCCGACCGTCGCGGTCTGCGCAAGCCGGTGGCCATCTCGGTGGGCGTGGCCACCGCCGGCGCGGCGCTGGCAGTGGCCTTCCCCTTTTTTCTGGTGCTGTGCCTGACCGCACTCACGTGCGGTGCAGCCACTGGCCTGGCGATGATCGCGTTGCAACGCCACGTGGGTCGGCTCGCCAACGGCGCCACCGAACTGCGGCAGGTCTTCAGCTGGATGTCCATCGGCCCGTCGATCTCCAACTTCCTGGGGCCCTTTCTGGCCGGGGTGATGATCGACAGCTTCGGTTTTCGCGCGGCGTTCCTGCTGCTGGCCTTGTTCCCTTCCATGGCCTGGTTCTGGGTACGCCACACCGTGGAACACGAACCCGTGGCACCCGAACTGCGGCAGGCCAGCGGCTCGTCCTGGAACCTGCTGAAGGACAAGGGCTTCCGGAAGCTGATGGCGATCAACTGGATGCTGTCTTCGTGCTGGGACGTCCACACCTTTCTGGTGCCGGTGCTGGGCCACGAGCGCGGCCTGAGCGCCACGGTGATCGGCACCATCCTTGGCGCGTTTGCGCTGGCCGCCACGGCCATCCGCGTGCTCATGCCGTGGCTGGCCTCGCACCTGCGCGAATCGGTGGTGATCGGCGCGGCCATGGCGGCCACGGCCGTGTTGTTCGCGATCTACCCGCTGGTGCACGCCGCCTGGGCCATGGGCGCACTGTCCGTACTGCTGGGTTTCGCGCTGGGCTCGGTGCAGCCCATGATCATGAGCTCGCTGCACCAGATGACCCCGCACCACCGCCACGGCGAGGCGCTCGGCCTGCGTGCCATGGCCATCAATGGGTCGAGCGTGGTCATGCCACTGCTGTTCGGGTCGGCCGGCGCGCTGGTGGGGGTGGGCGCGGTGTTCTGGCTGGTCGGCGGCGTGGTGGGAATGGGTTCACCGCTGGCCTGGACGCTGCGCACCTCGGCGCCCGAAGCCCCGCAACGCCACGACCCCTGAGCCGCATTCAGGCTGGCGTGGGTTCAGCCAGTGTGTAGCGTGAGCTCAGCTCGAAACCCAGACCCGCCAGGTAGGCATCGACGGTGTCGCGACCACTCTGAACGAGATCGAAAGCTTGCGGGTCGAGCAGCCAGTTCTGGATCAGCCCGTCCATCATCACGTGCAGCCCCAGCGCGGCGGTCGACAAGGGCATGGGGAGTGCAAGGTGCTCGCGCTTCACGGCCTGTCCCAGTGCCTCTTTGGTCATGGTCATGCACTCATTGCGGACGCGCAGGTGGCGGTCTCGCACGGCCTGCATCTCGGTGACGTACTCCACCTTGTGGGTCGCCACCTCGAAGACCCGCCGGGTCTGTTCGTCGGTGGCGGTCTGCCGCAAGGCGCTCAACATGGCGTCGCGCAGGGCGAGCAGGGGGTCGGCGGTGGCTTGCACGGTGTTCGCCAGCGAACACTCCAGTGGCATGGTCACGCGTTCCATCATGGCGTTGAACAGGTCGGCCTTGTCCTTGAAGTGCCAGTAAATGGCGCCGCGCGTGGTGCCGGCCTCGGTGGCAATGTCGTTGAGCGAGGTGCGCGAAACGCCTCGCGCCTGAAAGAGGTGCTCGGCCGCGTCCAGCAGGCTGTTGCGCGTTTCCAGCGCCTCGGTTTTGGTTCGTCGAACCATAATGTGTGTCTCCTGTCGGCAAGCCCATCAAGACCCTCGCCAGTCTGGGCCCAAGTGCTGCACTATACATACATTCTTGTATGTATGTATACTGCACGGCTTTGCGGCAGCTGCCCCATCGTCACGTTGGCCCCCTCTGCGCAACCCCATCTTCACCCAAGGATATCCATGTCCGCCTTGAGCCAAGTCAAGCCCGAGCCTTCCGTGCGCCCCCGCTTTTTCTCTGTCCCTCCGGCTCGCGTCTCGCGCGGTCTGGCCGTGTTGTCGCTGGCGGTGCTGCTGAGCGCGTGCGGCAAGTCCGAAGCGCCAGCGGCTGCGGCTGCACCGGGTGGTGGCATGCCCGCGCCAGAGGTGGGCGTGGTCACGGTGGCCCCGGGCGATGTGGGGCTGATGACCGAGCTGCCAGGCCGGCTGGAAGCCTCGCGCGTGGCCCAGGTGAGGGCCCGGGCCGCTGGCATCCTGCAGGAACGCCTGTTCCGCGAAGGCAGCGAGGTCAAGGCCGGGCAGGCTCTGTTCCGCATCGATGCCGCTCCTTACACGGCCGCGCTGCAAAGCGCCCAGGCGAGTCTGGCGCGTTCGCAGGCCAACCTCACGCAGGCGACCGCGCTGGCTGAGCGCTATGCGCCACTGGTGAAGGAAAACGCCGTGAGCCAGCAGGAATTTGCCAGCGCCGTGGCAGCGCAGAAGCAGGCCGAGGCCGACGTGGCTGCTGGCCGGGCCTCGGTGCAGAGCGCCAGCATCACGCTCGGTTATGCCCGTGTCACGGCGCCTATCTCCGGCCGCATTGGCCGCGCGCTGGTGACCGAAGGTGCGCTGGTCGGGCAGGGCGAGGCCACGCAACTGGCGGTGATCCAGCAGATCAATCCGATGTATGTGAACTTCACCCAGTCGGCCGCCGAGGTTTACCAATTGCGCAAGGCCATGGAGAGCGGCCGGCTCAAGGGCGCTGGTGCGGATGCTGCCAGCGTTCAGGTGGTGCTCGAAGACGGCAGCGTGTATGAGCGGCCCGGCCGCCTGCTGTTCTCCGACCTCACGGTCGACAGCACCACGGGCCAGATCACCTTGCGCGCCGAAGTGCCCAACCCCAAGGGCACGCTGTTGCCGGGTCTCTATGTGCGTGTGCGCCTCGAGCAGGCCACGGCCGGCAACGCCATCACGCTGCCGCAGCAGGCGGTGACGCGCTCGGCGCAAGGTGACACGGTGTCGGTGGTCGGTGCCGATGGCAAGGTGGCACCGCGCAAGGTGAAGGTGGGTGGCGAGCAGAACGGCAAGTGGGTCATCGTCGATGGGCTCAAGGCGGGCGAGCAGGTGATGGTCGATGGCTTCCAGAAGCTGCAGATGATGCCGCCCGGCACACCGGTGAAGGCAGTGCCGTGGCAAGCCCCGGGCAGCGCCGCCCCAGCCCCCGCGCCGGCCCCTGCCGCATCGAGCTGAGGAGCGCCCCGACATGGCGAAATTCTTCATTGACAGGCCGATCTTTGCCTGGGTGATCGCGCTCTTCATCATGGTGATGGGCGGTGTGGCCATCACCCAGTTGCCGATTGCGCAATATCCACCGGTGGCGCCTCCCGCCATCGTCATCAACGCCACCTACCCGGGCGCATCGGCGGCCACGCTGGAAGACAGCGTGCTCTCGGTGATCGAGCAGGAAATGAATGGCTCTCCCGGCCTGATCTACATGGAGTCGGTGGCGCAGGCCAACGGCACCGGCAGCATCACGCTGAGTTTCCAGACCGGCACCAACGCCGATCTGGCGCAGGTGGACGTGCAGAACCGGCTCTCGCGCGCTTCACCGCGCCTGCCTTCGGCGGTGACGCAGCAAGGTGTGCGAGTGGACAAGTCGCGCAGCAACTTCCTGCTGTTCACCATGTTGTCGAGCGACGACCCTGCATGGAATCCCGTCGCGCTGGGCGACTACGCCTCTCGCAGCGTGGTGCCCGAACTGCAGCGTGTGACAGGCGTCGGCCAGGCGCAGCTCTTCGGCACCGAGCGTGCCATGCGCATCTGGATCGACCCGGCCAAGCTGCTGGGCTTCAACATGAGCGCCACCGACGTGACCGCCGCCATCCGGGCGCAGAACGCCCAGGTGTCGGCAGGTGAAATCGGTGCGCTGCCCAACGTGGGCGGTCAGAGCATTTCGGCCACCGTGGTGGTCAACGGTCAGCTCGCCAATATCGAACAGTTCGGCAACATCGTGCTGCGCGCCACCCCCGACGGCGCCACCGTGCGACTGAAGGACGTGGCCCGTATCGAGCTGGGCGCCCAGGCCTATGCCACATCGGCGCGCCTGAACGGCCAGCCAGCGGTCGGTATCGGCGTGCAACTCTCGCCGAGTGGCAACGCACTGGCCACGGCCGATGCCGTGCGCGCCAAGATGACCGAGCTTGAGCAGTTCTTTCCGCCGGGCATGAGCTGGTCGATTCCCTACGACAGCTCGCGCTTCGTGAAGATTTCCATCCAGCAGGTGGCGGTGACGCTGGGCGAGGCCATGCTGCTAGTGTTCCTGGTGATGTTCCTGTTCCTTCAGAACTTCCGCTACACCATCATCCCCACCATCGTGGTGCCGGTGGCGTTGCTGGGCACCTTCGCCACGCTGCTGGCCATGGGTTTCTCCATCAACGTGCTCACCATGTTCGGCATGGTGCTGGTGATCGGCATCGTGGTGGACGATGCCATCGTGGTGGTGGAGAACGTCGAGCGCATCATGAGCGAGGAAGGCCTGCCACCGCTGGAGGCCACACGCAAGGCCATGGGCCAGATTTCCGGCGCCATCATCGGCGTGACGGTGGTGCTGATCTCGGTGTTCGTGCCACTGGCCTTCTTCAGCGGATCGGTGGGCAACATCTACCGCCAGTTCGCGGCCGTGATGGGCGTGTCCATCGCCTTCTCGGCCTTCATGGCGCTCTCGCTCACGCCGGCCTTGTGCGCCACCCTGCTCAAGCAGGTGGAAGCCGGGCACAACCACGAGAAGAAGGGCTTCTTCGGCTGGTTCAACCGCGGCTTCAGGCGCACCGCCAAGCGATACGAAGGCGGCGTGGCCGCGCTGCTGCCGCGCGCCGGTCGCACACTCATCATCTACGCGGCGATCGTCGCCGTGGCCGGTGTGGTCTACATGCGTTTGCCGACTTCGTTCCTCCCCAACGAAGACCAGGGCACCATGCTCGTGAATGTGCAGCTGCCGCCGGGCGCCACGCAGGAGCGCACGCTGGACGTGATGAAGCAAGTGGAAGGCTTCATCCTCAAGCAGCCGGAAGTGCAGGGCATGGTCAGCGTGCTGGGCTTCAGCTTCTCGGGACAGGGGCAAAACGCCGCGCTGGCTTTCATCACGCTCAAGGACTGGTCTGAACGCACCGCGGCCGGCAGCTCGGCATCCGACATTGCGGGCCGGGCCTTCGGTGCACTCTCCGGCATTCGCGACGCGTTCATCTTCCCGCTCAGCCCGCCACCCATCCCCGAACTCGGCGCATCGTCCGGCTTCAGCTTCCGCCTGCAGGACCGCTCCGGCCAGGGCCGCGAGGCGCTGCTGGCGGCGCGCAACCAGTTGCTGGGCCTGGCTTCTCAGAGCAAAGTCATCACGCAGGTGCGCCCCGATGGGCTGGAAGACGCGCCGCAGTTGCAGATCGACATCGACCGCGACAAGGCCAACGCGCTGGGTGTGGGTTTCGATTCGATCAATGCGGCCATCGGCACTGCCCTCGGTTCGAGCTATGTGAACGACTTCCCCAACGCGGGCCGTCTGCAACGCGTGGTGGTGCAGGCCGATGCGCCCGCCCGCATGCAGCCCGATGACCTGTTGCGCTTGAACGTGGTGAACAACAAAGGGCAGGCGGTGCCGATGTCGGCGTTCGCCAGCACGCGCTGGATCACGGGCCCGATGCAGACGGTGCGCTACAACGGCTACCCGTCGATGCGCATCAGCGGCAGCGCCGCGCCTGGTTCCAGCACCGGTGCGGCCATTGCCGAGATGGAGAAGCTCGCGAGCCAGCTGCCGCAAGGTTTCGGCTACGAGTGGACCGGCCAGACACGCGAAGAAAAACTCGCGGGCGCCCAGGCACTGGTGCTCTACGGCTTCGCCATCCTCGCGGTGTTCCTGTGCCTGGCCGCGTTGTACGAGAGCTGGACCATCCCGCTCTCGGTGATTCTGGTGGTGCCGCTGGGCGTACTCGGTGTACTGCTGGCGACCTTGTTGCGCAACTACTCGAACGACGTGTACTTCCAGGTGGGGTTGATCACCATCATCGGACTCACGGCGAAGAACGCGATTCTGATCATCGAGTTCGCCAAAGACCTGCAGGCGCAGGGCAAGAGCGCGATCGAGGCGGCGCTGGGTGCTGCCCACATCCGGTTCCGCCCCATCATCATGACCTCAATGGCGTTCACCCTGGGTGTGCTGCCGCTGGCGCTGGCCTCTGGCGCGGGCTCGGCGAGCCAGCGCGCGATTGGCACCGGGGTGATCGGCGGCATGATCACCGGCACGGTGCTCGCGGTGATTTTCGTGCCCATCTTCTTCGTCGTGGTCCGCACGCTCTTCAAAGGCAGCAAGCGCCAGCAAATGCACGATGCCGAGCAGGCCCGACACCATGGACATGGAGCCTAGTCAATGTTTGAAACACACCTCTCTTTGACGCGCACCACGCTCACGCTGGTGGCCTCTGCCGTGCTGGCCGGCTGCTCGATGATGCCGACCTACGAACGGCCGGCGATGCCGGTGGCGCCCGAGTGGCCGGTGGCAACGCCTGCAGCTGCGGCCAATGCCACGCCTGCGGCCGACATCGCCTGGAGCGATTTCGTCGGCGATGCCCGCTTGCGCGAACTCATTGCCCTCTCGCTCGCCAACAACCGGGACCTGCGTGTGGCCACGCTCAACATCGAGCAGGTGCGCGCGCAGTACCAGATTCGCAGCGCCGACCAGTTCCCTACCGTCAACCTCGCTGCCAGCGGCAACCGTCAGCCGGCGGCCGACGGCAGCGGTGGCATCAGCAGCGTCTACAGCGTGGGCCTGGCGCTCAGCAGCTGGGAGATCGACTTTTTCGGCCGCATCGCCAGCCTGAAAGAAGCCGCGTTGGCACAGTACCTCGCCAGCGAAGAGGCGCAGCGCGCGGCACAGACCAGCCTGGTCGCGGCGGTGGCCAGCACCTGGCTGAGCCTGCAGGCCAACGAGGAACTGCTGGCCCTGACGCAGCGCACGCTCGCCACCCGCGAAGACTCGCTTCGTCTGAGCAAGCTGCGCTTCGACAATGGCGCGTCCTCCGCGCTGGACCTGCGCCAGGCCGAGTCGCTCAGCGCCTCTGCGCGGGTTTCGCTCGCGCAGCAGCGGCGCCTGCGGGCGCTGGATGTGAACGCGCTGACTTTGCTGGTGGGGCAGGCTCCGCCCGTGGGGCTGTTGCCCACAGCGGCCCCCGCGCCTTCATCGACCACCGCTGGTGATGGCAGCGTCGCCGTGCCCTCCGCGCCTGCGATGGGCGCGTCCATGCTGCGCGACGTGCCGGCTGGCCTGCCCTCAGACCTGCTCACGCGCCGCGCCGACATCCGCCAGGCCGAGCAACTGCTGATTGCGGCCAACGCCAACATCGGCGCCGCGCGCGCCGCTTTCTTTCCGCGCATCTCGCTCACCGCCAGCGCGGGCACCGCCAGCTCCGATCTCTCTGGCCTGTTCAAGGATGGCAGCTGGGGCTTCACGCTGGCGCCTCAGGCGCTGCTGCCGATTTTCGACGCCGGGCGCAACCGCGCCAACCTCGACTCGGCCAAAGCGGGTCGCGAGATTGCGGTGGCTCAGTACGAGAAATCGATTCAGACCGCTTTCCGTGAAGTGGCGGATGCGCTGGCGGGCAACGCCACGCTGGGCGACCAGTTGGCGGCGCAGCAAGTGCAGGCCACCGCAGAGGCCGATCGTTTCCGTCTGGCCGAGCTGCGCTACCGCAACGGCGTGGCCAACTACCTTGATGTGCTCGATGCGCAGCGCTCGCTGTTTGCCACCCAGCAGGCGCTGGCGCAGACGCGGCTGGCGCAGCAGCAGAGCCAGGTGGCTTTGTACAAGGCCCTGGGCGGTGGCTGGACGCAGCCTTAGGTCTTCAGGTCGTAGAACTGGACGATGTGTTCCCACGCACTTTGCGGGTCGTCCACGTACTTGAACAAGTCCAGGTCTTCAGGCGAGATCGTGCCTTCTTCCACCAGCACGTCGAGGTTGATCAGGCGCTTCCAGTAGTCGCTGCCGAACAGCACGATCGGTACGGGCTTGGACTTTCTGCACTGAACCAGCGTGATCACTTCGAACAGCTCGTCCAGCGTGCCGAAGCCGCCCGGGAACGCGACCAGCGCCTTGGCGCGCATCATGAAATGCATCTTGCGCAGCGCGAAGTAATGGAACTTGAAGCTGAGTTCGGGTGAGACGTAGGGGTTGGCCGACTGCTCGTGGGGCAGGGCGATGTTCAGGCCCACATTGAGCGCGCCTTCGTCGTGCGCGCCCCGGCTGGCAGCTTCCATGATGCCTGGGCCACCCCCGGTGCAGATGAAGAGCTGATCGGCCTGCGGGCACTGCTTGCTGTAGCGCGCAACGGTGCGCGCGAACTCGCGCGCGTGGTCGTAGTAGTGGGCGTTGCGCACCATGGACGTGGCAGCGCGGATGGCGTGCTCGTTCTCCGTGATCTCGGCCTTGGCGAGCAGTTCGCGCGCGTCGTTGGCTTCCCGGAAACGGGCACTGCCAAACACCACCACCGTATTTTCAATGCCCAGCTCTCGTTGCGCGAGATCGGGCTTGAGCATCTCCAGCTGGAGGCGGATGCCGCGCGTTTCCCGGCGCAGC
Organism: Hydrogenophaga sp. IBVHS1; assembly: GCF_002127265.1. GTDB lineage: Bacteria > Pseudomonadota > Gammaproteobacteria > Burkholderiales > Burkholderiaceae_C > Hydrogenophaga. The sequence continues at coordinate 1,258,313 of NZ_NFUU01000001.1, forward strand.
AGGAACTCGGGGTCGGCGAAGGCGAGGCGGTAGGCGTCCGCCTGCAGAGCATTGCCCTCGTTGGAATGGGCCTGCAATTCGGCCCAGGCATCGGCCAGTCGCCGTTCGTTGAGATGTTGCGTGGCTTCCATGGAAAGGCTCCTTGAATGGCGAAGAGTGTCTTAGAGGCCCAGGGCCAGGGCGATCGGTACGAAGACCACTGCAAGGGCATTGCCCAGCATGATCATGGCACCGACCTTCTCGGGTTCCTGGTGGTAGCGCTCGGCCAGCATGAACTGCATCACAGCAGGGGGTAGCGCGGCAAACAGCAGCAGTTGCGCGCGCGCAACCCCTTCGAGCCCCAGTGCCCATGCCAGTGGGAGCCCGATGGCCAGGCCGATGATCGGACGCGCCAGTGCGCCCAGCATGCCCATGGCAAGCCCTTGGCGCGTCAGCGAGGTGAGGCGGACGCCGAGCGCGAAGAGCATCATCGGGATGATGGCGTCGCCCAGCAACTTCAGGCCCGCCAGCACCACATCGGGCGGCCTGATGCCGCTCAATGCGCTCGCCAGGCCGAGCAGTGTGGCGATCATCAGCGGACTCGTCATGAGGTCGCGCGTGCGGGCGAGCCGGCTGGTGATGCGAGCCCCCACGGAAAAGTGGAGGAGGTTGCTCACCGCAAACAGTGCCACGGCGGCGCCGAACTGGTCGGCGCCGAAGGCGAGCAGCGCCAGCGGCAGGCCGATGTTGCCGCAGTTGTTGAACATGACCACCGGCACCAGCGTGCGCGCCTGCAAACCGAAGGCCCGGGCGAGTGGCCAGGCCAGCAACCCACCAGCCAGGATCACGATTGCGCCACCCAGCAGCAGGGTCAGGTGGTCGCCGATCACGAAAGCCTTGGACGCCATCACCGAGTACATCAGCATGGGCGCAAGCACGTCGAGCGCGATGCGGTTGAAGGTCGAGAGGTCGGGCCGCGCCCGGCGGCCGTAGCCGTAGCCGATGGCCACGATCAGGAACACAGGGATGATGACGTCCGCAATGCGGGAGATCAGGTCCATCGGTGAGGCGCTGCGGTGGGGTTGGATCGATCAAACGGAAAAGGCTCCCGGAGGAGCCTCTTCAGACAAGGGACAAGGTCCGCGCGCCTTCAGACACGCTTGCGGTACTCGCCGGTGCGCGTGTCGATTTCAATGCGATCGCCCTGGGCCACAAACAACGGCACCGAGACTTCAAAGCCAGTCGCAATCTTGGCGGGCTTGAGCACCTTGCCCGAGGTGTCGCCCTTGACGGCCGGCTCGGTCCAGGTGATTTCGCGCTCGACGCTGGTGGGCAGCTCGACCGAGATGGCCTTGCCGTCGTAGAACACCACTTCCACGGTCATGCCGTCTTCGAGGTAGTTCAGGGCATCACCCATGTTTTCGGCTTCCACCTCGTACTGGTTGAAGTCGGCGTCCATGCACACGTACATCGGATCGGCGAAGTAGGAGTAGGTGCACTCCTTCTTGTCCAGAATGATCTGGTCCATCTTGTCGTCGGCCTTGCAGACGACTTCGGTGGCCATGTTGTTGAGCAGGGCCTTGAGCTTGAGGCGCACGGTGGCAGCACCACGGCCGCCCCGGCTGTATTCGGTCTTCAGGACGATCATCGGGTCCTTGCCGTGCATGATGACGTTGCCGGCGCGGAGTTCTTGAGCGATTTTCATAAGGGTTCCAACGGTTGGGCCGCAGTTTCCGGCGTGGGCTGCACACCCGACCGGTTTTCCACAAAGCCTCGAATTTTATCGCTTTTCCAGTACGAAGCCGGCGAGCTGGCTGGTCAGGTCTGGCTGGGCCAGCAGCCGCTGGCGAGCCTGGTGGGCGCATTCACGCCATTGGGCCAGCGTGGCGCGGTCGGGCCAGACGGCAGGCTGGTCGCCGATGCCGTTCCACGCAAGGTGAAAGCCCCGCAGCGAGTCGGGCGCGCGCATCCAGCCCAGAAACGCCTCCAGTTTGGCGTGATGGGCGTCGTCATGCTGGGGGTAGATTTGCCACACGAAGGCCTGGCCGGCCCACAGCGCCCGCACCAGCGAGTCCTCGCCGCGCACGAAGTTGAGGTCGCACGACCAGAGCAGGTGGTCGAAGTCGCGTTGCATGAGAAGGGGCAGGGCGTGCAGACGGCAGGCGCTGTCGATCGGGCCCGGCAGACGCTGCACCGCTTGCCATGCCCGCCCCGGCGTCACCAGCCAATGGCTCGGTGTGGCGGCTTGCCCGGCCTGTTGCAGCACGCTGCCCAACGCACCGGGATCGTAGCAGAAGAGGCTCACGCGGAGCGACTCTGCCGAGCCTTCGGGTGGGAGGCCCAGGCCGCCCAGCCAGGTGGTGGCATCAAAGGCCGCCTGGCGCGCGAGGAGATCGTCTTCACGCAGCAGACCGCCCGTGCGTTCGGTGAAGCCGGGGTAGTAGAACCATTTCGTCATGCCCCAGGCCGGGCCGCTCATGACGGGTGAGGGCAGGCGGTGAGAGCGTTCCACGTAGGGTTCGGCGCTGAGGTACTCCAGGTTGATCCACACCGGCGCCGCGGCGCCGCCCGCCATTTCGTGCCCGAGTCTTTCGACGCACTCGGCTGGCGGGTCGCAGCCGAATGCTTCGACCCACACGTCGGCCAGCGGCAGGGGGTCCAGCAGACCGACGGGCAAGGGCGTGGTCCAGTGCAACACCTCGATGCCTGGCACTTCACCCTGCAGCGCGCCCGGCGCCAGCCACGCCAGCGCCCGTGGATCGTCCAGCCACAGGCGCACCTGCTCGCCGCGGTGCGCCAGCTGGACCGAAAGCCGCCAGCACACGCCCACGTCGCCGAAGTTGTCGATCACCTTGCAGAAAATGTCCCAGCGCATGGTCGCCATTGTCGGGGCAAGGCTTTCAAGGCCGCGCACAATACCTGCCCATGTCCGACCCGCACTCCGATCAACTGCTGAGCGAAGTGGCCGCGCTGCCGGGGCTGCCTGGCGTGTACCGCTATTTCGACGCGCAGGGCCAGCTGCTCTACGTGGGCAAGGCGCGCAACCTGAAGAAGCGCGTGGCGAGCTATTTCCAGAAGAACCACGACGGCACGCGCATCGGCCACATGGTGGGCAAGATCGCGCGCATGGAGACCACCGTGGTGCGCTCCGAGGCCGAGGCGCTGCTGCTGGAAAACAACCTCATCAAGACGCTCAATCCGCGGTTCAACATCCTGTTCCGCGACGACAAGAGTTACCCCTACCTCAAGATCACCGGCACGCGCGACAAGCCCCTGGCTCGCGCACCGTCGCCCGCGCAGGCGTTTCCGCGCATGGCCTACTACCGGGGCGTGGTGGACCGGCGCCACAGTTACTTCGGCCCCTATCCGAGCGCCTGGGCGGTGAAGGAGTCCATCACGCTGCTGCAGAAGGTGTTTCGCCTGCGCACCTGTGAAGACACGGTGTTCGCCAACCGCACGCGGCCCTGCCTGCTGTACCAGATCAAGCGATGCAGCGGCCCCTGTGTGGACCTGATCGACAGCGAGGTGTATTCGCAGGACGTGCGCGACGCCGAACGCTTTCTGCGCGGCGAAACGCAGGCGGTGCTGGACACGCTGGAGCAGCGCATGCTGGCGCACGCCGAAAAGCTGGAGTTCGAGCAGGCGGCCGAGTTGCGCAACCAGATCACGGCACTCTCGCGCGTGCTGCACCAGCAGGCGGTGGACAACGTGTCCGACAAGGACGTGGATGTGCTGGCGGTGAAAGTGCAGGGCGGTCGGGCGTGCGTGAACCTGGCCATGATCCGCGGCGGGCGACACCTGGGCGATCGGCCGTATTTCCCCGCTCATGTGGAGGACGCTGCGGCCATCGACCACGCCATCTCCGACGAGCCGCCCGTGGAGGTCGACCCCGCAGAGCGCGTGGCGGTGCAGGTGCTGGAAGCGTTCATTGCACAGCACTACCTGGGCGTGGCGATGCCGCACACGCTGGTGACGAGCCATGCCGTGGGCAAGCCTTTGCTGGATGCGTTGACCGAACAGACCGGTGCCAAGGTGAACGCCGTGCACCAGCCGCGTGAGCACCGCCGCATCTGGCTGGAGATGGCACAGAAAAACGCCGACATCGCGCTGGCCCGCCTGCTGGCCGAAGAGGGCAGCCAGCAGGCCCGCACGCGCGCCCTGGCCGATGCGCTGCACCTGCCAGACGACCAGCTCGACACGCTGCGCATCGAGTGCTTCGACATTTCCCACACCGCCGGCGAATCCACGCAGGCGTCGTGCGTGGTGTTTGAAGGCCACAAGATGCAGAACAGCCAGTACCGCAGGTACAAGATCGAAGGCATCACGCCAGGCGACGACTACGCCGCCATGCGGCAGGTGCTGCTGCGGCGCTACGGCCGCATCGCCGAGGCCATGCGCGCCGATGACGCGCCACCGCCCGATCTCACCGTTCCGGCTGAGCCCGATCTTGCCGCTCACGCTGAGCCGAACCTCACCGTTCAGGCTGAGCCTGTCGAAGCCCAGGCCATGGAGCCCACCGCCGAATCGGTCGCGGGCCCCCGCATGCCCGACCTCGTGCTCATCGATGGCGGCAAGGGCCAGGTGAGCATGGCGCGCGAGGTGTTCGAGCAGCTCGGCCTGGACCTTTCGCTCATTGTTGGCGTGGAAAAGGGCGAGGGCCGCAAGGTGGGGCTGGAGGAACTGGTGTTTGCCGATGGCCGCGAGAAGGTCTACCTGGGCCACGATTCGGCCGCGCTGATGCTGGTGGCGCAGATCCGCGACGAAGCGCACCGCTTCGCCATCACCGGCATGCGGGCCCAGCGCGCCAAGGTGCGCACCGGCGGCAGCCGGATCGAGGACATTCCGGGTGTGGGACCAAAGAAGCGCGCCCGGCTTCTGCAGCGTTTCGGTGGGGTGCGTGGTGTGGCTTCTGCCAGCGTGGAAGACTTGTGCACGGTAGAGGGAATATCAGCTGAGCTTGCCGACACCATCTACCGGGCTCTGCACTAGCCAAGTTCATAATCAGCCCACTATGTTCTTCAATCTCCCCACCCTGCTCACCTGGGCCCGCATCGTGGCCATCCCGTTGATCGTGGGGGTGTTCTATGTGGAAGACATGAACCCGGCGCGGCAAAACCTGGTGGCCACGGTGATGTTCGTGGTGTTTGCCTGGACCGACTGGGCCGATGGATACCTGGCCCGCAAGCTGAACCAGACCTCGGCCTTCGGCGCGTTTCTCGATCCCGTGGCCGACAAGTTTCTGGTGTGCGCGAGCCTGCTGGTGCTGGTGCACCTGGACCGTGCCGACGTGTTCGTCGCGCTCATCATCATCGGCCGCGAGATCGCCATTTCTTCGCTGCGCGAGTGGATGGCCATCATCGGTGCCACCAAGAGCGTGGCGGTGCACATGATCGGCAAGGTCAAAACCACCGTGCAGATGGTGGCGATACCTTTTCTGCTGTACCACGGCACGCTGTTCGGCGTGATCGACACGCAACTCTGGGGCACGTGGCTGATCTGGATCTCGGCAGTGCTGACGGTCTGGTCGATGGTGTACTACCTGCAAAAGGCGATTCCCGAGATTCGCGCCAAGTCGCGTTGAGAAGGTAAGGCCATGAACGCGCCCGCGCAAGACAACGCCTGGCTGCGCGCCATGCCCTGGGTGTTCGTGCTGATCTGGAGCACTGGTTTCATCGTGGCGCGCTACGGCATGCCACATGCGCCCCCCATGAAGTTCCTGGCGGTGCGCTATGGGCTCTCCATCCTGTGTTTTCTGCCTTGGATTTTTCTGGCGGGCGTGAAGTGGCCCACCAGCCGCGCCCATTGGTTCCATCTGGCCGTTACCGGTGTGCTCATGCACGCGGGGTACCTCGGCGGCGTGTGGGCGGCAGTCAAGGCCGGCATGGGCTCGGGCCTGTCCTCGCTCATCGTGGGCCTGCAGCCCGTGCTCACTGCCATCTGGCTTTCGGGCACCGGATCGAAAGTGAGCAAGCGCCAGTGGCTCGGCCTGGTGCTCGGCTTCGCTGGCCTCGTGCTGGTGGTCTCGCGAAAGTTTGGCGCTGGTGGACCCGGCGACCAGGCCAACTGGCTCAATCTTTCCTTTGCCGTCATGGCCCTGTTTGCCATCACCATCGGCACGCTGTACCAGAAGCGCTTCGTGGCCGCCTGCGATGTGCGCACCGCCAACGCGGTGCAGCTGCTCGCGGCCTTGCTCGTCACGCTGCCATTGACGCTGCTCGAAGCCGAGGCCATGAACTGGAACGGCGAACTCATGGGTGCCATGGCCTGGTCGGTGCTGGGGCTCACGCTGGGAGGCAGTTCGCTGCTCTACATGCTGATTCAGCGCGGAGCGGCGGCATCGGTCACCAGCCTCATGTACCTGGTGCCACCCTGCACCGCGCTGATCGCGTGGGTGCTGTTTGCCGAACCCATCACCGCCGCGACGTTGCTCGGCACCGCACTCACCGCTTTTGGCGTGGCGCTGGTGGTGCGCCCGGCGCGCTGATCCCGCATTGACCGACATCAAGGAGCAACCATGAGCCGACACCGCATCGCCGTTATTGCCGGAGACGGCATCGGAACCGAAGTCATGCCCGAAGGCATTCGCGTGCTGGAGACCGTCGCCACGAAATTCGGCATTGGCCTGCAGTTCGATCACTTCGATTTTTCCAGCTGCGACTACTTCGAGAGCCACGGCAAGATGCTGCCCGACAACTGGAAGGAGCAGATCGGGGGCCATGACGCGATCTATTTTGGTGCGGTGGGCTGGCCCGACAAGGTACCCGACCACATCTCGCTCTGGGGCTCACTGTTGATGTTCCGCCGCGAGTTCGACCAGTACGTCAACATCCGCCCGGCCAGGCTGATGCCTGGCGTGACCGCACCCGTGGTGCGGCGCGACGGCAGCCCGCGGGCGCCTGGCGAAATCGACATGGTGATCGTGCGGGAAAACACCGAAGGCGAGTACTCCAGCGTGGGAGGGCGCATGTACGCAGGCACCGAACGCGAGATCGTCATTCAGGAAACCGTGATGTCGCGCGTGGGCGTGGACCGGGTGCTGCGCTACGCGTTCGAGATGGCGCGTTCGCGGCCGAAGAAGCACCTCACCAGTGCCACCAAGTCCAACGGCATCGCCATCACCATGCCCTATTGGGACGAGCGCGTGGCGGAGATGGCCCTGGAGTACCCTGATGTGAGGGTCGATAAATTTCACATCGACATCCTCACCGCACACTTCGTGCAAAGGCCTGATTTTTTTGACGTCGTGGTTGGCAGCAATCTCTTCGGCGACATCCTGAGCGACCTGGGACCCGCGTGCACCGGCACCATCGGCATCGCGCCCAGCGCCAACCTCAATCCCACGCGGCAGCATCCATCGCTGTTCGAACCGGTGCATGGTTCTGCGCCCGACATTGCAGGCAAGGGCATCGCCAACCCCATCGGACAAATCTGGTGCGGCGCCATGATGCTCGACTTCCTGGGCCATCGGGAGGCGCACGACGCGATCATGCGTGCCATTGAATCGGTGCTGCAGCCGGGCAGCGGCGCGCCGCGCACGGCGGACCTGGGCGGCAAGGCCGGCACGGCCGACGTTGGCCGCGCCATCGCAAAGGCCATCGCTTCGTGATCACCGGGCTGCCGGGTCGCGTCGCGATTGCGACATTTTGTTGCGTGCCCCGGGGTGAACGGTGAAAGCGTCTAGAATCTCGCCTCTTGCGCCGCCAAGGCTGGATTCGTCCCTGCAACGTATTGACAGGGGTCGTGACCAGTGGGTCTAATCACTCAGCGTTTGTCAGCCTAGCGGCAACGTCCTGCGGTCCAGAGCGATCAGGTTTTTTGACCACGGCCCGCCCGCCGTCTCCGGAAAAAAACCCGTCATCACGAAACACACTTTCCATTTCAAGAGGGGCTATTTGTGAACAAAACAGAACTCGTCGAACACATCGCCAAGCACGCCGACATTTCCAAGGCTGCTGCAACGCGTGCGCTGGACTCCACCATCACCGCCATCCGCACCACGTTGAAGAAGGGCGGCACGGTGTCGCTCGTCGGGTTTGGTTCGTTTGCCGTGACCAAGCGCCCCGCTCGCAAGGGTCGCAACCCCCGCACCGGCGCCGAGATTAAAATCAAGGCCGCCAAAGTGCCGAAGTTCCGCCCGGGCAAGGCACTCAAGGATGCGCTGAACTGATGTCATCGCCGGTTTTCCGGTGGGGTGCTTAGCTCAGTCGGTAGAGCGGCGCCCTTACAAGGCGTAGGTCGGCGGTTCGACCCCGTCAGCACCCACCACCATCGAAAAGGCGAACCCGGGTTCGCCTTTTTTGTTGTCTCCACCGGCACCGTCATCGTGGCCGGTTTTTGAAGTAGCAGGGTTCAAGCCATGTTCGATTCCATCCGCAATCACAAGAAGTACCTCATGGGCTTCCTGCTGATTCTGATCATTCCGTCCTTCGTGTTGTTCGGTATCGAGGGCTACACCAGCCTCAACGAAGGTGGCGCTGCCGTGGCCACGGTGGACGGCAAGGACATCAAGAAGACCGAATGGGACGTGGCGCATCAGCAGGAATCGCAACGCCTTCGGCAGGCCATGCCCTCGATCGATGCCGCCCTGCTCGACAGCGAAGGTGCGCGCTATGCCACGCTCGAACGCCTGGTGCGCGAGCGGCTGCTGGCTGCCGCGGCCAGCAAACTCAACCTCTACACCAGCAACGAGCGCCTGGCGCGTGAGCTGCAGCAAAACGAGACCATCGCCACCCTGCGCCGTCCCGACGGCACGCTCGATGTGGAGGCCTACCGCCAGCTGCTTTCACGCCAGGGCCTAACGCCCGAATCCTTCGAGGCCAGCGTGCGGGCCGATCTGTCGCAGCGCCAGGTATCGATGGGCATTCTGGCCTCGGGCTTCACGCCCCTCGCGCTGGCCAATGTGTCGCTCAATGCCTTCTTCGAGCGCCGTGAAGTGCGCGTGGCTCGCTTTGTCGCGCGCGATTTCGCCGCTCAGGTGAAGCCCACGGATGCCGAGATCGAAGCCTTTTACAGCGCCAACCCCGCCATGTTTCAGGCGCCCGAACAGGCCGACATCGAGTATGTCGTGCTCGACTCCGCGGCCTTGCAAAAGGCCACGGCGCTCAACGAGGCCGATGTGCGCGCCTATTACGACCAGAACGCCGGTCGCCTCTCGGGCACTGAAGAACGCCGTGCGCGCCACATTCTTCTTACGGTGCCTGCTGGCGCCACGCCCGAACAGAAGGAAGCCGTGCGCGTTCGTGCCGCGGCCCTGCTGGAGCAGGTGCGCAAGGCCCCTACCACCTTTGCCGATGTGGCCAAGGCCCAGTCGCAAGACCCCAGCTCTGCTGCCAATGGTGGCGACCTCGATTTCTTCGCACGCGGTGCGATGGTGAAGCCCTTTGAAGATGTGGTCTTCGCATTGAAGAAGGGCGACATCTCCGATCTGGTGGAAACCGAGTTCGGTTTCCACATCATCCAGCTCAGCGACATCAAGGCGCCACCCCAGCGCAGCTTTGAATCGATGCGCGCCGAGATCGAGACCGAGTTGAAGAAGCAGCAGGCCCAGAAGCAATACGCCGAGGCGGCCGATACCTTCAGCAACCTCGTTTACGAGCAGGCCGACAGTCTCAAGCCCGCCGCCGACCGCCTGAAGCTGGAGGTGCGCACGGCCAAGGGCGTGCAGCGCCAGCCGCTCCCGGGCGCTACCGGTCCACTGGCCAACGAGCGCCTGCTTGGCGCGCTGTTCTCACCTGATGCCATCGACAAGAAGCGAAACACCGAGGCGGTGGATACAGGCTCCGGGCAACTGGCTGCCGCCCGCGTGGTGCAACACATGCCCGCGCGCACGCTGCCGCTGGCCGAAGTGCGTGAGCAGGTGCGTGAGCGCCTGGTGGCGCAGCGCGCGACCGAGCTGGCGCGAGAAGAGGGCGAGAAGCGCCTGCAGGCCTGGAAGGCCGGCGGCGCCGACACGGGCCTCGCGGCTCCGGTGGTGGTTTCGCGCGAAAACCCGCAGGGGCTGGTTCAGCCCGTGATCACCGCTGCGCTCAGCACCGACCCCAAGGCCCTGCCGGCCTGGGCCGGCGTGAGTCTGGGTGAAGAAGGCTACGCCGTGGTGAAGGTGGAGAAAGTGCTGCCACGCGATACGCGCAACGCCCAGCAACTGACCCAGGAACTGCAGCAGTACAGCCAGTGGTGGGCGTCGGCCGAGAACGAAGCCTACCTGGAGTCGCTGAAAGAGCGCTTCAAGGTGCGCATCCTGGTGCCAGAGCCTGCCGCGGTGAAGACGGCGGTGCGCTGACCCGGCAGCGGCTCGAATTGATCTGGCTATAATGCTGCTCTTGCGGTGGCTGTAGCTCAGTTGGTAGAGTCCAGGATTGTGATTCCTGTTGTCGTGGGTTCGAGCCCCATCAGCCACCCCATATAAACACTGAGAAGCCTGCTATCGAATCGGTAGCAGGCTTTTTCTTTTGGTGTTGCCTGTAGGCAATCTGTAGGCAGACGCGCCGGTTCCGGGTGCTTCGAGGTGTGGGTGCTGGCTCGTGGTGCGCAGGTGCAGTGCTCGCGCATCCTGCTCGGGACTGACGCGCTCAAACCGCACCGCCGCGCCGCAGAAGAAAAGATTTCCCGAGCCCGGGGCTGCTTCGATCCGGCAGAATCGAATAGAGGGGGTGTACCGCCCCAGCCGGCGCGTTACGGAAGTCGAGCAGGAGGTGGCGCGCCGGTCCTGAAAAATTTTTGAATTGCCAGACCCAGTGGCCCAGAAAATTCTAAAAATTTTCAGACAACAAAGGAAGCCATCGCACGTGAACACCATCAGCCTCGCACTGCTCCTGCTCTGCTTATTGGCCTCGCCGAGCGCGCGGGCCGATGAGTGTGCGTTTCTCCCAAAGGGAGACCCGAAAATCGCTGATCTCGCGGACTCTGTGGACTACCTTGAATGTCGAGCGTTGACCGACAAAACTCGGAACGAAGGTAAGCCGTTGACGGTACATCAGCTTGAGCAGATTCGTATGGAGTTCGAATCCGACAAAACCTACAAAGACACCATCTGGATGCGTTTGAGGTTGGCAACACTAAACAAGAAAATCGACTGCATGATTGCAAGCGGCAGGATCGAGGAATGCCACTGTTTGGCAGAGCGCCTGCCAGTACAGGTTGCGTTTGTGGATTACCTTCGGATCATCACGTCTGCTCCTGGCCTCGATTCCGCGCAGTTCGGACTCAGCCAGACTGACTTTTCGAGGCTCAGCGGAATGGTGTGGAGCGTCCGCGATCAATGCCTTGCTACCCAGCGGATCAAATGAAAGAGGATCTATGTTTAATGAGCTGATCGTCGCGTCTCAGAGCGTCCAAGCCTTGACCTCGCTTCTGAAGGCTGCGAACTCACTGGCGAATTACAACGAGATCGTGGCGGCGGTTTCAGACGTCAACGTCAAGCTGATGCAGTCGAACGCTGCAGCGCTCGAAGCGCAGCAGACCATGTCTCAACAAAGCTCGCGGATCGCTGAACTGGAGAAGCAAGTCGAAGCGTTCGAAGAATGGGGCGAGGAAGCAAAGGCGTATGGAGTTGTCGAAGTTGCACATGGAGTGTTTGCTGCTGTTCCTCATGAGCGTGCAGGTAACCTTCAAGCGACGCAGAAACTGTGCCTGAATTGTTTCAATCAGCGGACCAAGTCCATCCTTCAACAGTCGCACGAGGACCGGCGGGAGATCGGACTCGCATGTCACCGTTGCAAAGCCAAAGTGGTCTTTCGCTATTACGTTGACGCGGTTTGAAGTCGTGCCGCTGATTCATCCCCTCGCGCGCGCATGGTAGTTCTGTCGCATCTGCGCGAAGTAGTAACCCATTGGGTTTGATAAATCCTAGTGCTGGGCATGTGCATGTGTGCACCCCCTATAGGGTGGTGCACTGCACGCACACTTTTTTGCCCTTTGTGCGCACAGTGCATGCACATGAATGCACCGCTTGCACCTGACTAGACGCCTGTGGAACCTGCAGCAGTTGCCTTCTCGAACTGCAAAACGGGAAAGAGGTTGCCCGGGTAAATGATCCCTTCAACGCTGGTCAGCGTTCCTGCATCGATGAGACGATCGACGCTGCGCGTGACGGTCGTTCGATTGAACTCAAGTTCCAAGCTCTTCACGAGGTCCTTTTTCATGATCCCGTTTGGATGCCCTCGCATGACCCTGACCACGGCCAGCGCTCCATCTGGCAGGGGCTTGCCTTGCTGCTTCTTTGGGGCCGCAGTAGGTTGCACAACACACGAGGTGACCGGCGCCCCCCACTTGCTTTGACCTAGCGTGAGGGTCTGCAGCCTGAACCCGCAGCGCTGTCCCTTGGTGGGCAGGTCCCGCTGCTTGGTGACCTCGAAGCATCTGCCGGCAGGCGTGTCCGTTACCTCAATCTCAGTGTCCACAGCGGCGCGGATGCCCGACCATCCTCGGGCGCCCTTGCTCTGATCCTTGCCGCCGTGGTGGATCAGTGCGACATGCGCCCCGCATTCGGTTCGGATGCGGTCGATTCGACGCACCACCAGCCCCATGTCTTGACCCGCATTCTCGTTGGCACCAGCGCTCAGGCGCGATAGGGTGTCGCCGATGATGAGCCTGCATCGTTGCCCAGTCTGTTCCTCCAGGTCCCTTACCGCTCGGACGATGGCGTCCGTGTCCGCGTCCCCGTCGAACAGGTCAATCGGGTCCTGCACGATGGCGAAATGGGGCACCCGCACGCCGTGGTGCAGCTGATAGGCCTGCACCCGACTGCGCACCGATGATGGGCTCTCGGCCGCGAGATAGACCACGAGGCCCGGCTCCGTTTGTCTTCCCATCCAAGGAACGCCGCGAGCCACTGCACAAGCCGCATCGAGCAGCACGAAAGTTTTTCCCGCGTTGCTGTCGCCGTACCAAAGGGAGGAGTCCCCCAAGGTCAGCAGTCCTTGGATCAGTTCATCGGGCGGCTGGAAGGCCTCAGGAAGGGCATCCGCGAAGACGATCGACAGTGCATGCGGTAGTCGTTCATTCGACGGCGCCGCAGCGCTGGCGGTGAACATCTGCGAAACGTCAAGCGGTGGCCGAGTCCAGCCATAGCACTGCGCCAGATGGAAGATTGACGCCGGACCCACGGCGTTCTCTTTATCACTTTGGAAGCTGCCCCATTGCTGTGCGACTGCCTTGTCGCCGGGGTACTTGCTCGGATCGCCAGCGCTCCAGGCGCGCCACATCTCATGGGCTCGTTCCACCTGTCCGGTTGCTTCGCCTTGGGCCTTCAACGCGAATCCGGTGCGGACCCATTCGTCTCGGGAGCACGATGGGGGGATGGCACTGAGCGCACTGCTCAGGTCGTTCCAGTCTGCAGCGCCTATCCCAACGCGTGCCGCCGAGTGCGACACCACGGGCGAGTTTGTGCGACGGCGTAGCGGCTCGATACGCGCGCGAACGAAACCGGCAAGGCATACCGGCTCGCCGTGGCCCTCATCACCGGTAACGGTGAAAAAGCGGCGCCCGCTGTAGGCTTCGACGCCTGACCCGTCCGCGCCCATGTTGTCGATGCGTTCGCCGCGCCCGATGGCGTGCCATCCCTTTCCGCTGGGGCTGCGCTCCACATATCCGGGCAGATCGGGCACGAGGTGAGCCAATCCATTGGTATCCACCTTGTCGAGGTCAATTCCTTGCCATCCGTCACCCAGTGCAAAGCCCACGCCATCGAACCTCCCCGCCTGCAGCGCTGCGATCGCCTGCTCAAAGGTTCCCATGTGTTCTAGGTCCTCTGGCGAGTCGAGAGTCCCGGAACGGGGAGCACCCGAAACATAGAAAGGCTTTTTTGCACGGTGCAGCAGCCAGCGCTTTGCGTTTCTCATCGCTTCCGGGACATTGCGCATCAGGCGTTGCGCAAGTGTGGTCTCGAATGGGGCGCCTGAAAGCCATAGGGGCAGCGAGGTTGTCGAGTCTGAGGAATGGGTGCTCATCGTTCGCCGCCTTCCACCAGCGTACTGAGGCGCCGAATAGCCGCCTCTGCGTTTCTCCCCACTGGTCTTGGGAATCCCAAAGCCCTCATGCTCAGGTAGAGGCGTGCGGTGTACTCTTCTCGCGCTGAAATGTCGCGCGGATCGAGAACCCTCTCGCACCCCGCCGGCCCGTCCAATAGAAAGCGACCCTCGATGAGGTAGCGACGGTCGATGCCCGATTCTTCGAGCAGGTGCTCGCGCTGCATGGCGCGGTCCAGTGAAGCGTGGTGCTTGGCATATCCGACCAAGGTGCCCGGCACAGTTGCCCAGTAGGCCCTTCCTGGCCTGCTTTGAACAGTTGTCAATTCAAACGCCATGCGCTCCAAGCGATCTCGGAATCGGTTGGCACCAGGGCTCGTGTAGCAGCGTTGCCCTCTGCGTTCTGTCTTTTTGAGGCAATGCGAGGCAAGGCGTTGAATGGCAGTGCGGGACCTCGTGCCGCGCAGTTCGCGCTCAAGCTCAGCATGGCGCTCGGCCCTTTTGAACGCATCCCATACTGCCCACTCCGCTGGCGACGCATGCACGCCTGGGCAGTCGGGCTCGCGGTTTACAGAGGGGTTCCAATGTGGCACATTGAGGGTGTTTGGTGCTTTGGTATCTGCGCTCGGCCCGGTTGCACCCGGGCCGTTCGCTTTTGCGGGGCCTGTTCGTCGATGGTCGGTCATTGCACGACCCCCAAGACGCGGCGCAGGTCGGCCACAGGCCAAGCGAGGCGACCATTCACGCGGATCGGGCGCACTGGACCATGCTCCCGACATGCCCACTCTCGAAGAGTCTGCGGCCGGCGGTTCAGGTAGTGGGCTGCGGCAGCAGTGTCCACAGCAGGTCGTGTGATCTGTTCAAGAGGTTGGAACTGTGTATCGGTCTTCATTGGGTGGCACCCTTTGTGATTGAGGAACAAGACCTCAATGTGTGGGTGCTACCAGTAGCAGGGGAAGTTAGTGGCGAGGCCTCAGGCATGGCCTGCTATTCACGCGCGAGGGTGCTACTCGTCGCAAGGTAGCACCTTCACTTAGCACTTGGCCAAGGGGACCTAATTGCTGCTGTGACGCACCTCTTTTGGACGGTTCGCCGGGACACTCCCAAGTGTTCTGCAACCGCCACCTGAGTACACCCCTCGCTGAGCATGCGCTTGCCTTCTGCGATTTGTTCTGCGTTGAGCGCTTTCGGGGCTGGGGATGAGGACGTAAGCCCGCGCACCTTCTGAGAGTAGGTGAACCCGCCCGGCATCAGCCATGCGTCGAGTTCTGAAACCTTCACCAAATCAAGGTCGCGCACCTGCCGGTTCCGGTCGAGGCGTTGGCGCATTCCGCTGGGTCCAAATGCTTCCGATCCTTTCAGCCGTTGTCGCTCTTCGGAGGTTGGCGCTTCAATTGGGAGCCGTGTGGCTCCATCGTAGGCGGCCAATGTCCCGGTTGCCCATGCTTCACACATTCTGAGGTGATATGCCTTCTGCTTGCTGTCATCCCCGTCGCTAAGTCTTGTGGCAGCATCTTGCATGGCCACAAATCCAGCGGACTCATGAGTCGCCAGGCGCGCGTTCAAGGCCTCAAAGAACCCGCCGGGTCGAAGTTTGCTGCGCTCCGAATGATGTTCGGCCATTGCTTCAAATTGAACTGGTGTTAGGTTGGATTTCATTTCAGGCCACCAGTTGAAGGGTTGCGGGTTCTGTCTTCGCCTTTGGCTCGAACTTCACCCCAGCTTGCGCAACCACCCATGTTTCGATCCGTTCATGGTGCAGGCGCAGCAGGTCGAGTGGGCGGCGCTTGTAGTGCTTTTCTGCCGTCGCACTGGGCTTGTGACCTTGAATCTGTGCAACGACCCCAGCGGGAATTTCGAGCCACTCGGTGAGGCTGGCGAACGAGCGGCGCAGCCCGTGCAGCGTGAGACCTTCAAGGCCTGCCGCTTTGCAGGCCCGGGTGTGCGGCGTGTTGGGCTCCGAGATTCGCCCATCGGCGCTGCGGTTGATTACAGCGGCCGGCGTGGTGGCCTCGCCCTTACGAGCGCTCTTCGCGGCCCTTCGCTTGATGTTGTGCTCGCTCATGTCGAGGGCGTAGGCGCTCGAAAAAACCCACTCATTGCGACGGGGCAGGGCGCAGAGTAGGTGCTCGACGTAGGGGGTGAGCGGTATCTCTCGCGTCCCTTCGATCTTGTCCCGGATGCTGATGCCTTTCCATTGGAGGTTCACGTCTTCCCATCGCATCGAAAGAACTTCGCCGGGTCGTGCGCCGGTGAGGAGCATCACCTGCAGCGCGGCGGCAATGCACGGGTTCTGAATCTTGCTGACCTGCACGAACCATGCGGGCAACTGCTCGCGGGTCAGCACATCGGACTTCACCCCCGGCCGGCCCAGCGCCTCGCGGGTTTTGCGCGTTTTGGCGGGATTCTGCTGGGGCAGGATGGCGGCGTATTGGGGGTGCTCGCCGCACCAAGTGAGAAACACGGTGAGCAGGCGCCATGCGAGTCGTGCAGATGATGCGCGGAACTTGCCCTCTGCGGCGGCCCAGCGCTCAATCGTGGCGCTGTCGATCTCGCTCAGCTTGAGGCGCATCAACGGGGCGAGGGGGCCGGGTTTCGTCTTCACTCCCTTCTTGGCTCCGCGCCGCTTGGACTGTTCTCCACCGGGGCGCGCCTTGTCGAGGTGGTCACGGTAGTGCAGGGCGCCCCAGAGCGGTTGCCGCTCGATTAGGTAGGCATCCCATGCCTCACCCACGGTTAGCCCCCCTGCGAGCGCATCAGCGGCTTCTGTGACCTGTTCGGCGGCTCTCTGGGCGTCCTGCTCGCGTTCTACCTCTCGCGGGTCTGTGCCAGCATCGAGCGCCACTGCAAGCCGTCGAGCCTCAACCCGGGCCTGCTCGATGCCCCATGCCTTCACCTCTCCGATGGTGCGCCGGATGGTCTGGCCCCTGAGCCGCCCCTCGAATGCATAAGTCTTGCGTCCGGTCGGAGTGACCCGCAGAAGTAGACCGGGTGCATCGGAGTCCCACAGGAAGGCTTGAGACCTGCCAGGAGGGCAAGTGAAGCCCTCGACACGGCCAGCGGTCAGGCGGGTTCTGCTCTTGGTTGAGGTCATGGGGCTTCCGATCTGTAGGCAATCTGTAGGCAGATTCGACCGAAACAGCCGAATCGTAATCAACAACAGAATGACCCAATGGGTCACTAAGTCGTTGATTTATATAGATTGTATCGACAGTCCTCAACGGAAGCAAATACTAGTTTTGCAGGATTGTGATTCCTGTTGTCGTGGGTTCGAGCCCCATCAGCCACCCCACTTGATTCAGCAAAAAGCCCGGTTTCCACCGGGCTTTTTTGCTTCTGGCGGTTGAGCTCGTTCAGCCGCTCAGCGCGTCATCGGCGTCCAGCGAGGGCGGCCGCACCAGATCCTCGTCGATCCCCATCACTGCGCTCGCGCGCTCGACCGCCTTCCACAGCGGCGTGGGCATGTTCAGAATGTCTTCGGGCGTGTCCGCCTGATCAATCCAGGCGCTGATCTCGTGGTGCTGATCGGGTGTCAACAGGGCCAGGAGCAGCATCTCGTCAATGGTTTTCATCGTGTGGTCGATCCGGTCTCGGCGCCAGGGGCACCTTTGAAAGAACGCCCAGCATAGGGCAGTCGGGCCGACAGCGCCTTTGATGGACATGGCCAGCGGGAAGTGGCTGTGAGTCGTGTTACTTTTCGCACTTCGCCAGCGTGGCACCAACCGGGAATTGAATCGATGCAACCTGCTGATGAGAATTGCGATGTGCTTGTGGTCGGAGGTGGTCCTGCCGGCTCCACCATTGCGGCCTTGCTGGCCCGTGAAGGGCGCAAGGTGGTGCTGCTGGAAAAGGAGCACCATCCGCGCTTCCACATTGGCGAGTCGCTCCTGCCGGGCAATGTGGCGTTGTTCGACAAGCTCGGTGTGCGGGATCACATCGAGAAGATCGGTATGCCGAAGTTCGGCATCGAGTTTGTTCCGCCCGATCTGGACTACTGCAGTTATGTCGATTTCGCCGAGGGCTGGGACCCCTCGATGGCATCGGCGTGGCAAGTGCGTCGCTCCGAAATGGACGAGCTGTTGTTTCGCCATGCCGCCAGCCTGGGCGCCCAGGCGCTGGAGGGCGCCAAGGTGAAGGATGTGGCATTCGACGACGAAGGCGCCCGGGTCGAGGCGGTGCTGGAGGGTGGTGAAACGCGCCGCTGGCATGCGCGCTTCGTGGTCGATGCCACGGGCCGCGACACTCTGCTGGCGAACAAGTTCAGGTGCAAGGAAAAGAACAAGGACCACAACAGCACAGCGCTGTTCGGACACTTTCGTGGCGCCCGGCGCCTGGAAGGCAAGCGAGAAGGCAACATCAGCATCTGCTGGTTCGAGCACGGCTGGTTCTGGTTCATCCCGCTGGCCGACGGCACCACGAGTGTGGGCGCGGTGTGCTGGGCCTACTACCTGAAGGCGCGTGACAAGCCCTTGAAGGACTATTTCTTCGACACGATTGCCCTGTGCCCGGAACTGCACGATCGGTTGAAGGACGCCACGCTGGTGGACGACCAGGTGCATGCCACCGGAAACTTCGCCTACTCCAGCACGCACGCCACTGGAGAGCGCTACCTGATGGTGGGCGATGCCTTCACGTTCATCGATCCCATGTTCTCCTCAGGCGTGTTCCTGGCGATGCAGAGTGGATTCGACGGTGCGCAGCTGGTCGCCACGGCGCTGGACCAGCCCGAGCGCCTGCCCGCTGCACGCGCCGCGTACGAAAAGCGCGTGCGTGTGGGCCCGCGTGATTATTCGTGGTTCATCTACCGCGTCACCAACCCCACCATTCGCGACATGTTCATGCACCCGAACAACCGATTCAAGGTCAAGCAGGGTCTCATGTCGCTGCTGGCGGCCGACATCCACCACGGCCCGGCTTACCGGCTGTCGCTGGTGATGTTCAAGCTGATCTACTACGTGGTTTCGGTGGCGAACTGGCGTCGCACGTATGCCGGCTGGAAACGGCATCGCCACAACATCCGCGACATGGGGACGCTCCGTGGCGAGACCATCATGAAGGCCGAATAGGCGTCAGTTCGCTCAAGGCCGGACGGCGGTGTATTCGGAGAACACGCCCAGTTCGGTGTGGCGCTTCACCTGCAGGAAACCTGCACGCTCCATCGCCTCAAGAATCTGGGCAGGCGGGATGCAGCTCTCGATGGTGTCCCAGTAGTAGCGCCACAGCTCGACACTGCCGCGCTCGCGGGCAACGATGCGCGCCAGCGTCGGCACCACACGGCGCATGTAGAACTTCACCAGGGCGCGCGAAATTCGGCTCGAAGGCTGGCTGATTTCCAGAATCAGCAGGCGACCACCGGGCCTCAGCACGCGGTGGAACTCCTGCAGCGCGGCGTCCACGTCCGACACATGGCGGAAGGCATAGCCAAAGCTCAGAAAGTCGGCTTCGCCGGTGGCACAAGGCAGTTCCTCGGCGCGGCCGGCGCGCAGGTCGACACTGGGCAGATCCACCTGCGCCAGCATGCCGGGGCTCGGGTCGACGCCAACGAGGCGGCCCTGCTCGCCGATCAGTTGGCAGGCCTGGCGCGCCAGGAGACCGGTGCCGATGCCCACGTCGACAACCTTGTCGCCCGATGCCAGCCCCGCGCGGACCAGCGCTTCTCGCCGGTACCAGCCGCCCGATCCGAATGCCATGGCGCGCTCGATCCGGTCGTAGTCGACGGCGGTCTCGTCGAAGATCCTGCGCACGTACTGCGCATGTTCTGCCTCGTCGCGGTAGTAGGCCGGCAGGGGCGCATGCGGCAGGTGGGTGGTGGATTCGATCAAATGGTTGCTCCTGGGGCCTTGGGCCGAGATGGATAGGTTGGTTGCGGGTTAGCTGCGCGACGTGAGTCGAGCGTAGAGCCATCCGGCCATCGCCGCGCCGATGGCCATCGCCAGCAGTCCGGGCAGGTGACGGGTCGCGTCGATGAAGACAGGCATGGGTGCTACCGCGTCGATCGCGCGAACGGCAGCCACCATGCCCGCTCCGGCGGCAGCCGACAGCAGCATACCTCGCCCAGCCGGCCACCAGCGGGCCAGGAAGGCAGCCACGGCCAGCGCGGGCAGCCAGCCCGCCGCAAGGATGCCGGCGTAGACCGGGGCAAAGCCGATCAGGTCCTGCACTGTCGTGCGCAGGCGGTCGCCCAAGGGAATCTCCAGACCCAGCCCGACCAGGGCTTGCAGGTTCCATTGCGTCTGCACCACCGAACCCCAGGCCGCCGCAAGCACGAGCGCCAGCAGCAGGGGCCAGAGATGGGCGGTCCAGCGGCGGCGCGGAGGTTCGATGGCGTTCATGTCTTTCATAATCGCCAAATTATGTTTTACTTCGCCGCCTTTCTTGCCGCATTTCTTGCCGGTGCCCTGGCTGCCGTGATGCCCGCGCAGGCCGCCGACTACCGGGTCGAGACCGTTGCAACCGGGCTCGAGCATCCCTGGTCGCTCGCCTTCCTGCCCGGCGGACGCATGCTCGTCACCGAGCGCCCTGGCCGGCTCCGCCTGATCGAACCCGGCCCCGATGGCCGGCCGCAACTGAGGCCTGAACCGGTGCCGGGTGTGCCGCCGGTGATGGCGCGCGGGCAGGCCGGTCTGTTCGACGTGGTGGTGGACCCGGCGTTTGAAGCCAATGGCCGGGTGCTGCTGTCGTTCGCGCATGGCACGCCGCAAGCCAACCACCTGCGCTTGGTGAGCGCGCGGTTCGATGGCCGGCAGCTGCAGGAGGTCAAGCCCATCTTCACTTCTCAACCGGCCAAGACCGACAGCCAGCATTTCGGTGGCCGCATGGCATGGCTGGCCGATGGCAGCGTGCTGTTCGGCATGGGCGACGGCAACCTTGAGCGCACGGACGCCCAGCGCTTGCACACGCACCTGGGCAAACTGATGCGCATCCGGGCGGATGGCGGTGTGCCCAACGACAACCCCTTCGTGTCTCGCAAGGACGCGCAGCCTGAGATTTACAGCTACGGGCACCGCAATCCGCAGGGCATGGTGGTCGTCAACGGAGTGCCGTACGCGCACGAACATGGCTCGCGCGGTGGCGACGAACTCAACCGCATCCAGCCCGGGGCCAACTACGGCTGGCCCGTGACCACCGGTGGCATCGATTACACCTACGCCCGCATCACGCCCTACCAACGCCTGCCGGGCATCCAGCCGCCGCTGGTGGAGTGGACGCCTTCGATTGCACCTGCGGGGCTTGCCTGGTACGACGGCGCGTTGTTCCCGGCATGGCGCGGCAGCCTCTTCGTGGCGGCGCTGAAGGAGCGCAGCGTGCGCCGCGTTCCCTTGGCGGGCGGCACGCCCGGGCCGCAGGAGGTGCTGTTCCTTGAACTCGGCGAACGCATCCGCGACGTGCGCGCCGGGTCGGACGGTGCCATCTACCTGCTGACCGACAGCCCTGCCGGGCGGGTGCTGCGGGTGGTGCCGAAATAGGTTGACCAGCGCGTGGTTGAACTCAAAGGCCTAGCCAACTTCGGCGGTCAGGCCACGGCTTCGACGATGCGGATGTCCCGGTCGGCCCCGTTGCTCAAGGCTTCCAGCGCTCGCGCATAGTCCGGGCTGTCGTGTGCCGCGAGTGCCTGCTCCACGCTGTCGAACTCGATCAGCACCGCCCGCTGCTGCACGCCGGATTCATACACCTGCGCGGGCATGCCACGCGCCAGAAAACGACCGCCCGCTGCCTGAAGTGCAGGGCCCGCGAGCTTGGCGTATTCGGCCAGTGCGGCCGGGTCGCTGACGGAACGGTAGGTGGAAATCCAGTAGGCCTTGGGCATGTCGCTTCCTTGGTTCAGGCGGTTGAAGAGTGGAGCTGAAGCTGCCGAGTTTGCCACCTGCCGCCCGCTTGAGCCTGAGCGCCGCTGACTACTTCCTGGTGTAGATCTGGTCGAAGGTGCCGTTGTCGGCAAAGTGCACCTTGGCCGCGTTGTCCCAGCTACCAAACGCGTCCTCGATCTTGAAGAGGTTGAGCTTGGGCAACTGCTTGGCGTACTTGGCCTGGGCCTTGGCGGAAGTGGGGCGGTAGAAGTGCTTGCCGATGATGTCCTGCGCTTCTTCGGTGTAGAGGAACTTCAGGTATTCCTCGGCGACAGCGCGCGTGCCTTTCTTGTCCACGTTCTTGTCCACCACCGTCACGGCGGGCTCGGCCAGGATGGAGAGCGACGGGTAGACGAAATCGACCTTGTTGCCGAATTCCTTCTCCAGCAGGTAGGCCTCGTTTTCCCAGGAGATGAACACGTCGCCCTGGTTGCGCTGCGCGAAGGTGATGGACGAGCCGCGTGCGCCGGTGTCGAGCACCGGCACGTTGGCGTAGAGCCTGGCCACGAAATCCTTGGCTTTGTCTTCGCTGCCGTATTTGCGCTTGGCGAATTCCCAGGCGGCCAGGTAGTTCCAGCGCGCGCCGCCCGAGGTCTTGGGATTGGGGGTAATGACCTTCACGTCCGGGCGGATCAGGTCATCCCAGTCCTTGATGTTCTTGGGGTTGCCCGCGCGGGTGACCAGCACGATGGTGGATGTGTAAGGAGAGCTGTTGAGGGGCAGGCGCTTTTGCCAGTCCTTGGGGATCCAGCCGCCGTTCGTGTGCAGTGCGTCGGTGTCACCGGCCAGAGCAAGTGTGGCCACGTCGGCGTCCAGGCCATCGATGATGGAGCGGGCCTGCTTGCCCGAGCCGCCATGGCTCTGCTTGATCGTCACGTCCTGGCCGGTCTTGGTCTTCCAGTACCTGGTGAAGGCTGCGTTGTATTCCACATAAAGCTCACGCGTCGGGTCGTACGACACGTTGAGCAGGGTCACCGGGGCGGGTTGTGCGTAGGCCGAAATGGCGCTGGCAGACAGTGCGGTGGCGGCAAGGGCCTGGATGAGCTGGCGGCGGGTGGTCATGGCGTTCCTTCGGAATCCGTTGTTGATGGAATGGAAGGAATGATCCCGCCATCTCCACGGATAAGGAACGAATGGTTTTTTGGTTGTTAATTACTGAAACATCTAACGGCTCGAAGGGCTTCAAGGTGCGATCGGCAGCCCGACCAGCTTCTCCAGCTCGGCGTGTTCGAGCCCGTCCACCTTGTCGATGAGCTGCAAGCCTTGGGGCGTGCAGTCCAGCGTGGCCAGGTCGCTGTAGATGCGCTTGACGCAGCCGATGCCAGTGAGCGGGTAGCTGCACTCGGCCACCACTTTGCTCGCGCCTTGCTTGGTGAGCAGATCCATCATCACCCAGGTCTGCTTGGCGCCAATGGCGAGGTCCATGGCGCCGCCCACCGCGGGAATGGAGCCAGCCTCGCCGGTGCTCCAGTTGGCCAGGTCGCCGGTGGCCGAAACCTGGAAAGCGCCGAGCACGCAGATGTCGAGGTGGCCGCCGCGCATCATGGCAAAGCTGTCGGCGTGGTGGAAATACACGCCACCGGGCAGCAGCGTCACCGGTTGTTTGCCGGCGTTGATGAGGTCGTAGTCTTCTTCGCCTTTGGCAGGTGCCGGGCCCATGCCCAGAATGCCGTTTTCGCTGTGCAACACCACTTCGATGCCCTCGGGCAGGTGGTTGGCCACGAGCGTGGGCTGGCCGATGCCGAGATTCACGTAGGCGCCGTCGTGGATGTCCTGCGCCACACGGCGCGCGAGTTCTTCTTTGGTTCTTCTCGTGTAGGTCATGCTGCGTCCTTGAATCCACCGGCCTGCGTGGCCACGCGGGGTATCTGCACGATGGCGCTCACGTGGATGCCGGGGGTGACCACGGCTTCGGGGTCGAAGCTGCCGAGTTCGGCGATTTCATACACGCTGGCGATGGTGCGTTTTGCCGCAGTGGCCATCACCGGCCCGAAGTTGCGCGCGGCCTTGCGGTAGGTGAGGTTGCCCCAGCGGTCGCCGCGCTCGGCCTTGATGAGCGCCACGTCGCCGAAGATGGGGTACTCCAGCACAAAGGCTTTGCCGTTGATGACGCGGGTTTCCTTCTCGCTGCCATCGGCGTTTTTCGCCAGCTCGGTGCCGAAGCCCGTGGGCGTGAAGAAGGCGCCGATGCCAGCGCCTGCGGCGCGCAGGCGCTCGGCCAGGTTGCCCTGCGGCACCAGCTCCAGTTCCAGTTGTCCGCTGCGGTAGAGCGCGTCGAACACATGGCTGTCGGCCTGGCGCGGGAAGCTGCAGATCACCTTGCGCACGCGCCCGGTCTTGAGCAGCGCGGCCAGACCCGTGTCGCCGTTGCCGGCATTGTTGTTCACCACCGTGAGGTCTCGCGCCCCCTGGTCGATGAGGCCTTCGATGAGTTCGCCGGGGATGCCGGCGGTGCCGAAGCCACCGATGAGCACGGTGGCACCGTCGGCGATGCCGGTGAGCGCGTCGGCGATCGATTGGGCGATCTTGTTGATCAAGTCGATGTCTCCTGCTGATGTGGGAAGCCTGGGCGATTTTCAACGCCTTTGGCTGCCGCGCGCCGCGTGGGCTTTTCCCGAGCCGGAAAACTGATTTTCACCTCGTCCGTTGCACCGGGCCGGGTCGGGCGACACACTCAGCGGCCATTGACCACAAAGACACGGAGACAAGCGTGAGCAAGCGAATTGGATGGATCGGCCTCGGCCGCATGGGCGAAGCCATGGTGAAGCGGCTGACCAAGGCCGGCCACACGGTAGAGGTGTGGAACCGAACCCGCAGCAAAGCCGAACCCCTGGCCGAGTACGGCGCGGTGGTGGTGAGCAGCAAGCAAGACCTCTCCACCTGCGACACGGTGTTCACCATGGTCTCCACCACCAACGACCTGAAGGAAGTGCTGTTCGGCGAAGGTGGCCTGGTGGCCGGCGACAAGCGACCGCGCGTGGTGATCGACAGCTCTTCCATCTCGCAGGAGGGATCGGCCGAAATCCGCACGAAGCTCGAAGCCCTGGGCATTGCCTACCTGTGCGCCCCGGTTTCGGGCAACGCCAAGGTGGCCAAGGCCGGCAAACTGCTGGTGGTGGCCTCCGGCCCCAGGAATATCTACGACGAAGCCGAGCCGTATCTGGCCGCCATGTCGCGCAAGGCCATGTGGGTAGGCGAGGGCGAGCTGGCCCGCGTGTGGAAAATCGCGCACAACACCATGTTCGGCGTGATCATTCAGAACCTGTGCGAGATCACGGTGCTGGCCGAGAAAGCCGGCATTACGCGCGATGTGTTCCTGGAGAGCATCAACGACTCGGTGCTGGGCTCCATGTACACGCGCTACAAGACGCCCGTGCTCACCAAGCTCAATTTTGATCAGGTGACCTTCACGCCCAAGCTGCTGCTGAAGGACATGGACCTGGGCCTGGGTGCGGCCAAGGCCCACGGCGTGGCCATGCCCGCAGCGGCGGCCACGCGCGAGAGCATTGCGCGCATGGTGGGCCGGGGCTACGAGGACATCGACTTCGCCGTGCTGCTGCGCGAGACCGCCGCCGATGCCGGGCTGCAGATCCAGCCGCTGGACGTCGACGTCAGCGACGGCCTGAGCAGCTGAGGCGCCCGGCCATGGCTGCAGCCCGCACCCTGCTTCGCGGTGGCACCGTCATCACCATGGACGCGCAGGGCGACCTGCTGCGGGGTGACGTGCTCGTCACCGGCGACACCATCACGGCCATCGAGCCGGGGATTGCGGCCGAGGGCGCACAGGTGGTCGATGCGACCGGCTGCATCGTCATCCCGGGTCTCGTCAACGCCCACATGCACACTTGGCAGACCGCATTGCGCGGCGTGGCCGCCAACTGGACGCTGCTGCAATATTTCAAGAACATGCACTCCGGTCTGG
Organism: Hydrogenophaga sp. IBVHS1; assembly: GCF_002127265.1. Lineage (GTDB taxonomy): Bacteria > Pseudomonadota > Gammaproteobacteria > Burkholderiales > Burkholderiaceae_C > Hydrogenophaga. Next base: position 1,284,025 of record NZ_NFUU01000001.1, read on the forward strand.
CCACCGTGTTCACGCCGGGCGATCTGCACATCGCCACGCTCGTGGGGGCGCTCAACCAGATCAACTGCGGCACCACCACGCTGGTGGACTGGTGCCACAACAACCCCACGCCGGCGCACAACGACGCGGCGGTGGCCGCGCTGCTGCAGTCCGGCATTCGCGCGGCCTTTTTCCACGGCACACCCAAGCCCGATCCCAAGCCGGGTGAAACACCATTCTGGGAGCAACCGCACCCGCGCGCCGAGGTGGAGCGGCTGCTGAACGAGCACCGTGGCGAACCGCTGCTGAGCATTCATGCCGCCGTGCTCGGGCCGCATTACTCCACGCTCGATGTCGCCATGCACGACTTCCGCATGGCCAAGGAACTCGGCCTCATTGCCTCGCTGCACCAGGGCGGAGGGCCCGCGCGCACACCCGATGGCTGGGAGCGGCTTGAAGAAGCGGGCTTGCTGGGCCCGCACATCAACATCGTGCACGGCCACGCGCTGACCGAAGCGCAACTGGCGCGGTTCTGCGAACTGGGCATGAGCTTTTCAGCGGCGGCCGAGAGCGAGATGTCGCAGGGCCACGGCCATCCGCTCACCGGCCGGCTGCGCGCCCTGGGCCGCGCACCCTCGCTGGGCGTGGATCTGGAGAGCGTGATGAGCGGCGACATGCTCAGCCAGGCGCGCATTGCACTGGGCATCCAGCGCAGCCTGGACAACTTTGCTTACCGAGAAGCGCACGGCAGCATTCCGCCCACGTCCACCATCACCACGCGCGAGGCGCTGGCGTGGGTCACGGTGGAGGGCGCACGCATGCTCGGCCAGCAGGATCGCATCGGCAGCCTGGCGCCGGGCAAACAGGCCGACCTGGTGGTGATTCGCGCGGACACGCTGAACATGCAGCCCGTGCACGACCCGGTGAGCGCGGTGGTGATGCAGGCTTCGCTGGCCAACATTGAGAGCGTGATGATCGCCGGGCAGTGGCGCAAGCGCGGCGGGCGGGTACTCGATGCCGACATTGGCTCGCTGCTGGCAAGCTTGCAGCAGTCGGGCCGCAAGATCACGCAGGCCATGGGTCTGTGATGTCCACGCCCGACAGGAAGAAAACATGAGCATGAGCATTCATTTCATCGGCGTGGGCAAGATGGGCCTGCCCATGGCCAGCCACCTGCAGGCAGCCGGCCACACCGTTACCGTGAGCGACCCCGACCCCGCGCGCCTGGCGCTGGCGGCCGATCGCGGCCTCGCCTCCGGCACCATGGAGGCGCTGGCCGGCGCGGAGGTGGTGATGTCTTCGCTGCCCCACGACCAGGCCTTGCGCAGCGTGGGCATGGCGGTGGCAGCTGCGCTGCCGCAGGGCGCGGTGTACCTCGACACCAGCACCGTGTCGCAGCACGTCTCGGCCGAGGTGGCCGAAGCCTGTGCGCGCGCTGGTGTGGAGTACTTGCGCATCACGGTGTCGGGCAACAACCACATGGCCGAAGCAGCGCAGCTCACGGTGATGGCATCCGGCCCTCGCGCGGTTCACGAACGCCTGCTCCCGCTGCTGCGCTGCTGGGGACCGAACCATTTCTACCTGGGCAGCGGCGAGCAGGCCCGCCTCATGAAACTGGTGGTGAATCTGCTCATTGCGCAGACCAGCGCCATGCTGGCCGAAGGCCTCACGCTCGGGCAGAAGGGCGGGCTGGAGTGGGCCGACATGTGGGCCGTGCTCGGCGCCAGCGCCGTGGCATCGCCCATCCTCAAGGCCAAGGCGGCCCAACTTTCAAGGCGCGACTATGCGCCCACCTTCACCGTGACCCAGATGAACAAGGACCTCGATCTCATCCTCGCCGAAGCCGCGGCCTGCCAGGCCCCGGTGCCGCAAACCGCCGCCACGCGCCAGCTCATGGCCTCGGCGCAGGCGCAGGGGGATGCCGATCTGGACTACGCGGCCATCATCCGGGTGCTCGAACGCAGCGCAGGGCTGGATCGATGAAGAACTTCGTCTACCAGGGCCTGCCTTCGCGCGTGGTGTTCGGCGCCGGGTCTCTCGCTTCGCTCCCTGCCGAGATGGATGCGCTCAAGGCGCAGCGTGCGCTGGTGCTGTGTACGCCCGAACAGCGCGACTCGGCCGAGCGCGTCGCCGCATTGCTGGGCTCGCGCTCCGCCGGCATCTTCGACCGCGCGGTGATGCATGTGCCCATCGAGACCGCGCGCGAGGCCCGTGAGGAAGCGCGCCGGCTGGGCGCCGACTGCGCCGTGGCCATCGGCGGCGGCTCCACCACCGGCCTGGGCAAGGCCATCGCACTCGATTCCGGCCTGCCCATCCTCGCCATTCCCACCACCTACGCCGGCTCCGAGATGACGCCCATCTACGGCATCACCGAAGCGGGCCTGAAGAAAACCGGCAAGGACATGCGCGTGCTGCCCCGCACCGTGATCTACGACCCCGAACTCTCCATGACGCTGCCCGTGGGCCTGAGTGTCACCAGCGGCATCAACGCCATTGCCCACGCCGCCGAAGGCCTGTATTCGGTAGAAGGCAACCCGGTGATCGACCTCATGGCCGAAGAAGGCATTGCGGCCCTCGGCCGTGCCCTGCCGCGCATTCGCGCCAACGCGGGCGACCCCGAAGCCCGTTCCGACGCGCTCTACGGCGCATGGCTCTGCGGCATCGTGCTCGGCACCGTGGGCATGGCCCTGCACCACAAGCTGTGCCACACGCTGGGCGGCAGTTTCAATCTGCCCCATGCCGAGACGCACACCATCGTGCTGCCGCATGCGCTGGCTTACAACGCGGCTGCTGCACCGCAAGCCATGGAGCGCATTCGCCGTGCCCTGGCGGGCGTGAGCGCCGCGCAGGCCGTGTACGACCTGGCCAAACACAATGGCGCACCCGTGGCCCTGAAGGACATCGGCATGAAAGCCGAAGACCTCGACAAAGCCTGCGACATCGCCATGAGCAACCAGTACCCGAACCCGAGGCCGCTGGAGAGGGGGGCAATCCGCGCGTTGCTGCAGGATGCGTTCGAGGGCGTCAGACCGGGTTGATGTCGCCGCTGTGTGCTGGTCAAGCCAAGCGAGAAACCGCTGCACGCAGCAGAACGCGAGAGTAAATCTTGTGAAATCCCAGCAGCACGCGAAACGCGAAGCCCATTCTGGCCTCACCCGTGCGCCTGTCAATCACCGGCACCACGGCCGAGCCGAAATAGAGGCGGGTGCCCGGAGCGCCGTTCACGTCTGCGGGTGAGGACATCAGCCAGGACCGCGTGCGGCCCTGGAAATCGCGCAGGAGCAACTGGTTGGCTTTGCGGCTCTCGACGGACCAGGCCGAGAAGGTGTCAATCTGCCCGGCGCCGAGCGCGTGGGCCTGTTCATCGGTGGCGGGCCGCGAGGCGAACCAGCCCAGCAGGCGCCTCTCCACCTTGAAGACACCCGAGCTGTAGAACGCCGCGACGTACGCCGCCTGCGATACGGTGCCGGGCACGTTCACGGCGTAGCAGTCGGTGAACGATCCCCCTTCGAGGTACTTTCTGAGCAAGGCCTCTTCGGGCAGCGGGCAGGGCTGGATGGATGTCATGTGGGCGCGAGTATCCACCCGGGCGCAACGGGGTGCTGTCCTACACCGGACGGCGTTTGCTGGTGCTAATTTTCTTTTCTCGTATGAAAGGGAAATCCGCCATGGCTGCACGCAGCAAGAAACCACCCCGCGCGGAGGCGGCGGACGAAGGCCAGGCGCCCACCTCCACGCGCACGATCTGGAAGGGTGCGATCAGCTTCGGGCTGGTGCACATTCCGGTGGGCCTTTACTCGGCCACCATGAGCTCGGGTATCGATTTCGACTGGCTCGATCGCCGGTCGATGGACCCGGTGGGCTACAAGCGCATCAACAAGGTGACTGGCAAGGAAGTGTCCAGCGCCGACATCGTCAAGGGTGTCGAGTACGAAGATGGTCGCTATGTTCTGCTCTCGCCCGAAGAGATCGCCGCGGCCTTCCCCAAGGTCACGCAGACCATCGAGATCGAGACCTTCGTCGACGCCGACGAGATTCCTTTTGTGTACCTGGAGCGCCCCTACTACACCGCGCCGCTCAAGCGTGGCGAGAAGGTGTATGCCTTGCTGCGCGAAGCGCTCACCAAGAGCAACAAGGTGGGGCTGGCCAAGGTGGTGATCCAGACCAAGCAGCACCTGGCGGTGCTCATTCCCTGCGGTCGTGCGCTCATCCTGAATCTGCTGCGCTGGGGCGGTGAGATCCGGTCCTTTGAACAGCTCGACCTGCCACCGCTGGGGGTGAAGGCGGCGGGCATCAAGGACGCCGAGATGACCATGGCGATGCAGCTGATCGAAGACATGACGCAGCCGTGGAAGGCAGACGAGTTTCGCAATTCGTTCGCCGACGAAATCAACAAACTGGTGGAGACCAAGGCCACCAAGGGTGAGCTGGCCGAGGTGGCCAAGGTGGACAAGGCGGAGGGAGCGCCTTCTGGCGCGAACGTGCTGGACCTCACCGCGCTGCTCAAGCGCAGCCTGGGTGCCGCGCGCAGCCCCCGGGACCAGCCCGCTTCCGTGACCGAATTGCCCACAGCAAAGGCCGCGCCGGCGCGCAAGGCGGCGGCGAAGAAAAAGCCAGCGACGAAGAAGGCCACCCCCGCGAGCAAGGCGCCTGCGAAGAAGCCGGTGCGTCGCGCAGCCTGAGAGGTGGGGCATGGCAGATGCGCTGGCGCTCTACCGCAAGAAGCGAAACTTCGCCCGCACGCCCGAGCCGGCCGAAGGGGGTGAGGCCAGCACCGGGGCGCTGCGCTACGTGATCCAGAAACACTGGGCCAGCCACCTGCATTACGACCTGCGCCTGGAGCTCGCCGGTACCATGAAAAGCTGGGCCGTGCCGAAGGGGCCGAGCTTCGATCCGAAGGACAAGCGCATGGCGGTGCAGGTGGAAGACCACCCCATTGCCTACAACACGTTTGAAGGCCAGATTCCGCCGGGTCAGTATGGCGCGGGCAAGGTGATTGTCTGGGACAAGGGCCACTGGACGCCCATCGGCGATGCGGCGAAGGGCTATGAGGAAGGCAAGCTCAAGTTCGAACTGCACGGCCACAAGCTGAAAGGCCACTGGACGCTGGTGCGCATGCGGGCCGACGCGGGTGGCAAGGGTCCGCCGTGGCTGCTCATCAAGGAACACGACGAGCACGAACGACCCGCCGACGAATTCAACGTGGTCGAGGAACTGCCCGACAGCGTGAGCAGTCTGCAGACGGCCACGCCGAAAAAGGCTGCTCTCCCTGACCAACTCTCCCCGCAGCTGGCCACCCTGGCCAAGGCGCCGCCCACCGAGGTGGCGGACTGGCTCTGGGAGCTGAAGTTCGATGGTTACCGCCTGCTGGCGCGCAAACAGGGCAAGACCGTTCGGCTGTTCACCCGCAATGGCCACGACTGGACGGGCCGCATTCCCACGCTGGCCAAAGAGGTGGCGGCGCTGCCCCTGAAATCGGGCTGGCTCGATGGTGAGGTGATGGTGGTGGACGAGGAGGGCGTGCCCAATTTCCAGGCCTTGCAGAACGCGTTCGACGCGGTGGAGACGAAACATCTGGTGTACGTGCTGTTCGACCTGCCGTTCGCCGATAGTCTGGATCTGCGCCCCCTGCCGGTGCAAGAGCGGCGAGAGCGCCTGCGCGCGCTGATGGAGGGGCACGCCAGCGATCTGCTGCGCTTCAGCGAAAGCTTCGACGCGCCATCGGCCGATCTGCTCGCTTCTGCCTGCCAGCTCGGGTTTGAAGGGCTGATCGGCAAGCGCAAGGCGGCGCCCTACGCTTCCCGACGCAACACCGACTGGATCAAGCTGAAGTGTGGCCAGCGACAGGAGTTCGTGGTCGGCGGCTACACCGATCCCAAGGGCTCGCGCACCGGCATTGGCGCGCTGCTGCTGGGTGTGCACGATGAAGACGGCGCACTGAAGTTCGCGGGTCATGTGGGATCGGGCTTCAATGAGCGCACCCTGCAATCGCTGCACGGCACGCTGAAAAAGCTCACTGCGAACAAAAGCCCTTTTGCCGGCGCCGGCAAGATTGAAGGCAGGCCCCACTGGGTGAAGCCCAGCCTGCTGGCGGAGGTGTCTTTTGCCGGCTGGACGCAGGAGGGGCGCGTGCGCCATGGCGTGTTTCTAGGGCTGCGCGGCGACAAGCCGGCCGTGGCCATTGCCCGTGAAGAACCTAAAGCGGTGACCACCATGAAAGTCTCCAACCCCGAACGTGTCATCGACCCCGAAAGCGGGCTCACCAAGATGGACCTGGTGCGCTACTACGAAACGGTGGCGCCTTTCATGATGGAGCACCTCAAGGGCAGGCCCGTGGCGCTGGTGCGTGCGCCCGATGGCACCGAGGGTGAGCTGTTTTTTCAGAAGCACCTGGACAAGACCCGCATGGACGGCGTGGCGCTGCTCGACCCCGCGCTGGACGAAGGGCACGATCCCTTGATCGAAGTGGCCCGACCCCAGGGCCTGCTCTCGGCGGCTCAGATGAACGTGGTGGAGTTTCACACCTGGAACGCGCGCAAGGACCGCATCGAACGCCCGGACCGCATGACCTTTGACCTGGACCCCGGCGAAGGCGTGGCCTGGGCGCAGGTGCAGGAAGCGGCAGAACTGGTGCATGTGTTGCTGAAGGAACTGGGCCTGCCGGCGTTCCTCAAGACCAGCGGGGGCAAAGGCCTGCATGTGGTGGTGCCCATCAAGCGGCTGCACGGCTGGGATGCGGTGAAGGGGTTTTCTCAAGCGGTGGTGCAGCACCTGGCGCAGACGATACCCGAGCGCTTCGTGGCCAAAAGCGGCCCGCGCAACCGGGTGGGAAAGATCTTTGCCGACTATTTGCGCAATGGGCGCGGCGCGACCACCGTGAGCGCGTGGTCGGCCCGCTCGCGGCCGGGTCTGGGCATTTCGGTGCCGGTGGCGTGGTCCGAGCTCTCGGGCCTCAAGAGCGGTGCGCACTGGACCGTGCAGACCGTGGACCAGCGCCTTCGCAAGGGCAACTCGCCGTGGGAGGGCTACGACAAGGCGGCCGTGTCGCTGGCGCCAGCCATGCGGCACCTGGGTTTCAAGGTCAGTACACCGTGAACTGGCCGGTCCACTTGCGCTCGTAGTCCATCTTCTTGAAGTGCGCCGCCATGAAGTCGATAAAGGTGCGCACCTTGGCACTGAGGTGCTTGCGGCTCGGGTAGGCCAGGTTGATCGTCAGGCGCGGCAGGTCCCAGTCGTCGAGCATCGGCACCAGTCGGCCGGCCACCACGTCGTCGTACACGATGTAGCTGGGCTGCACCAGAATGCCCATGCCGTCGAGCGCCGCAGCGCGCAATATCTGGCCGTCGTTGCTTTCCAGCAAGCCCTTCACGCTCACGGTGCGGTGCTCGTCCGCGCGCGAGAAGCGCAGCTCGTAGGGGTTGTTGGCGTGGGTGTAGATCAGCAGCTTGTGGCGCTGCAGGTCGTCCAGCGCCTGCGGCACGCCGTGGCGGGCCAGGTAGCCGGGTGAGGCCACCAGAATGCGCCGCGTCTCGGCCAGCCGGCGGATGGTGATGTTGGAGTCGGGTTCGTACTCGCGGTTGCGAATCGCCACGTCGATGTTGTTGTCGATGATGTCCAGGTACCGGTTGGCGGCTTCCACGTGCACCGTGACATTGGGGTAGCGGTCGGTGTACTCGCGCAGCAAGGGCGCGATGTGGTGCATGGAAAACGACAGTGACGCCGTAACGCGCAGAACGCCGGTGGGGTTGAGCGCGGCGGCGTTCACGGTGGACTCGGCGTCGCGCAGGTCGGCCAGGATGGTGCGGGCGCGCTGAAAGAATTCCTGCCCGGTGTCGGTGAGGTAGAGGCGGCGAGTGTTGCGCTCCACCAGGCGCACGCCCAGGCGTTCTTCGAGGGCCGCCAGGTGGCGGCTGGCGCTGGCGTTGGAGAGGTCCAGCAACTCGGCGGCCCGGCTCAGGCTGCCAGTTTCGGCCACTTGCACGAACAATTCGATCTCGGTCCAGCGGTCCATGGTCTGCTCTTTGTTGCGCCTGAAGAAAAAGTCATTTTTGCCGCAGGCATTGGTCTGTCTCCCCCAACGCTCTACATTGTGACGGCACTGCGGGCCAACCGCAGGCGATCTGGAGACATGCGTTTGAGAAACCTCGATCAGTACAACATCACCCAGGCCGTGCTCGCGCGGCTGTCGCAGACACCCGACGCTCGCCTGAAGGAGATCATGACCAGCCTGGTGCAGCACCTGCACGCCTTTGCGCGCGAGGTCAAGCTCACCGAGGCGGAGTGGATGCAGGGCATCCAGTTCCTCACCGCCACCGGCCAGAAGTGCGACGACCAGCGGCAGGAGTTCATCCTTCTCTCGGACACGCTGGGGCTTTCCATGCTGACGGTGGCCATGAACAACGACAAACCCGCCGGCTGCACCGAAGCCACGGTGTTCGGTCCTTTCCATGTAGAGGGCGCGCCCCGGGTAGAGCATGGCGCAGACGTGGCCAACGGCGCCCCGGGAGAACCCTGCCTGGTGCGCGGGAGCGTGCGCGGCCTGGGCGGGGAAGCCGTGGCCGATGCCGAGATCGATGTCTGGCAGGCCGACGCCGACGGGCTTTACGACGTGCAGCGCGAAGGCCTGTCGCAGGCGCAGGGCAGGGCGGTGCTGCAAAGCGCGCCTGATGGCAGCTTCCATTTTCAGAGCGTGGTGGCCGAGCCCTATCCGATTCCCGACGATGGTCCCGTGGGCGACATGTTGCGCGCCACCAAACGCCATCCCTGGCGGCCGGCCCATCTGCATTTCATGATCCGCGCACCCGGTTACGAGACGCTGGTGACCCATGTGTTCCGCGCTGGCGACCCTTACCTCGATTCGGATGCGGTCTTCGGCGTGCGCCAGTCGCTGGTGGCCGAGTGGGTGCGGCAGCCCGATGGCTCGACCACCCTGGATTTCGATTTCGTGCTCAACCCCGTGAAAAATTAAGCCAACCCGCAGGAGACAAAACCATGATGAATATGAACAAGCGCATCTTTCACCGCACCGCCCTGGCCACGGCCATCGGGGCCACGCTGCTCACCGCGGGCCTCGGGCCCGTGCACGCGCAGCAGACCTTCAGGCTCACCATTGCTTCCAGCCACCCGACCACGCTGCCCTGGGTCGGCCTCATGAGTACGCTCTTTGTCCCCGAAGTCAACAAGCGCGTGGAGGCGCTGGGAAAGGGTTACAAGATCGAATGGAAAGAGGCCTACGGCGGCCAGCTTTACAAGATGAACGCCACGCTCTCCAGCGTGGGCGAGGGCATTGCCGACATCGGCTGGGTGTTCGCCAACCTCGAATCGGCCAAGATGCCGCTCACGCAGTACGCCACGGTGACGCCATTCGCCACCGGCGATGTGCGCATGCTGCTGGAGGTGGCCAACGAGATGAACGAGAAGGTGCCCGCCCTCAAGGCCGAGTGGGACCGCAACAACCTGGTGTTCCTCGGCGCGTCGGGGGTGGACACCTACCACCTGTTCACCAAGATGCCGATCAGCACCTATGCCGATCTGAATGGCAAGAAGATCTCTGCCCCGGGTGCGGTGGGCACCTGGCTGCGCGGCTCGGGTGCGGTGGCGGTCGATGGCTCGCTCACCAGCTACTACACCGACATCCAGACCGGCGTGAGCGAAGGCACCATCTCCATTTCCACCGGCATCCTGCCGAACAAGATCTACGAAGTGGCGCCCTACGTGACCACCGTGGACATCGGCGCGCTCTACAACGGCGGCATGGCCATGAACAAGGACAGCTTCAGCAAGATGCCGCCCGAGGTGCAGAAGATCATCAAGGACGTGGGGCTGGAGTACTCGAAGACGCTGGGCAACACGCTGATGCAGCGCTACGAAGCCGCGCTCAAGTCCATCCAGACGCAGGGTGCCACGCAGAGCGTGCCCGTGAAGGTGGCGCCCATGGCCCCTGGCGAGCGCGAGAAGTGGGCCAGCACCATGCCCAACATTGCCGCCGACTGGGTGAAGTCCAACGCCTCGCGTGGCCCTTCGGCGCTGATCGTGAAGACCTACATGGAAGAGCTGCGCAAGCGCGGTGCCAAGCCCCTGCGCGACTGGGACAAGGGCCTCTGATCCCCCATGAGTTACGAAGCCAACACCAATCTCGACGAGGCACCGGCCCCGTCGGCGCCCAGCAGCCCGTTCGGCCACCTGGTCGACGGGCTCAACGGCCTCGGTTCCATCGTGATCGGCATGGTCATGGTGCTGATGTGCGCCGATGTGTTCCTGCGCAACGCATTCAACAAGCCCATCGACGGCGTGGCCGAGCTGGTGGCCGCGTCCATCATCGTCATCGTGTTCCTCCAGTTGCCCAGCACGTTGAGGCATGGGCGCATGAGCCGGGCTGATCTGTTCATTGATCCGTTTCTTGTCAAGCGGCCGCGCGCCGGTCTGCGCTTGCGGGCGCTGTTCTCGATCTTCGGCATCTTTGCCTGTGGCGTCATTGCGTACGCCACGCGGCCGCTGCTGGTGAAGGCCTGGAACAACAACGAGTTCATCGGCATCGAGGGTGTGTTCACCTTTCCCACCTGGCCCATGGCCCTGGTGGTGACGATGGGTGGCGCGCTCGCCGCCGTGCAATATGCCTTGCTCGCCTGGCACGACCTGCGCGACAGCGGCACTGCACCGGTTCGCGGCGGAGGCGGCCATGAGTGAACTGATGATCGGTTTTCTGGCCATCGGCCTGATGCTGGTGGCCATCGTCATCGGCATGCACATTGGCGTGGCGCTCATCGTCACGTCGTTCCTCAGCGTGTGGCTGCTCAAGTCGCCCGAGATCGCGGCGCGCTTTGTGGGGGCCGCGGCCAACGATTCGATCCGCGATTACCTTTTCGGCGTGGTGCCGCTGTTCGTGCTCATGGGCATGTTCGTGAGCGTTTCCGGGGTGGGGCGCGACACCTTCGATGTGTTCCAGTGGCTGCTTCGGCGGCTGCGCGGCGGCCTGGGCCTGGCCACCGTGGGTGCCAACGCGGTGTTCGCCGCCATCACCGGCATCTCCATCGCTTCGGCCTCGGTGTTCACCAAAGTGGCCACGCCCGAGATGATTCGCCATGGCTACACCCCACGCTTTGCCGTGGGCGTGGTGGCCGGCTCCTCGGTGCTGGGCATGTTGATTCCGCCTTCGCTGCTGATGATCATTTACGGCGTGCTGGCCGAGGAATCGATCGGGCGCATGTTTCTGGCGGGCATCCTCCCGGGCTTGATCATGGCGGGTGCGTTTGCCGGCCTGATTCTGGCGATGGCCTACTTCTGGCCACACAAGATCTACGCCAGTGGCGCACCGCAAACGGCGGAACAGGCTGACACGGAAACCTGGGCGAGTGCGGCCGTGAAGTTCTTCCCCATCCTGGCGCTGGTGGTGCTGGTGCTGGGTGGCCTCTACAGCGGGTTCTTCACGCCCACCGAGGCCGGCGCCGTGGGCGCTGCTGGCGCCTTTGTCATTGCCCTGGTGCGCCGCCGCCTGACCTGGCGCAAGTTGTGGAACGTGCTCACGGAGACCGGCTATGTCTCGGTGTCGGTGCTGTTCCTCATCATCGCGGCATCGCTGTACAGCCGCATGCTGGCGCTCACCGGCATGCCAGCCGGCATCACCAGCGCCATCACCGACATGGGCCTCGGACCCTGGGGCTTCCTGATCGCCTACCTCGCCATCGTCATCGCGCTGGGCTGCATCATCGATTCGGTGTCCATCATGCTGATCATGCTGCCCATCGTGCTGCCCATTGCCACGGCGTTCAACATGGACCTGATCTGGTTCGGTGTGCTGACGGTGGTGGCGGTGGAGGTCGGCCTGCTGACGCCGCCGTTCGGCGTGTCGGTGTACACGGTGAAATCCGCGCTCAACGATCCTCGCATCACCATCCGCGACATCTTTGCAGGCGCCTTCCCCTTCGTGCTGGCGATGATCGCCGTGCTGGTGGTTCTCGCCATCTTCCCGGGCCTGTCGACCTGGCTGGCGCGCATGCAATGAAGGTGACGCCATGATCTACATCTTTCACCTGCTCGACAAACCTGGCGCCAGCGAATTGCGCCAACGCATTCGCCCGCTGCACAAGGACTACCTCGGTGCGGTGGCCGACCGCATCGCCTTTGCAGGCCCCTTGCTGGCCGACGACGGGCAAACCATGGTGGGCAGTCTGCTGGCCATCGATTTCCCGGACCGGGAAGCCGCCCGGGCCTGGCTGGCCCGGGAGCCTTTCACGCAGGCCGGCGTCTACGCAGGCAGCACCGTGCACGCTTTCGCCAACCTCTGGCCCCAGAAGGCCGGTTTTCCCTCCACCTGATGCGACCGAGCATGATCAAACACATCGTCATGTGGAACATCCTGGGCAGCACCGAGGATGAAAAGGCTGGCAACGTGAGCCGGCTCAAGGCGGCGTTCGAGGGCATACGCGAACGCATACCGGGCCTGCTCCGGATGGAGATCGGTGTCGATGAGAGCCGGGTCGACTACGCCTGCGACGTGGTGCTGTACTCGGAGTTCGAATCGCGCCAGGCGCTGGCCGCTTATACAAATCACCCCGAGCACCTGCGCGTGCGGCGCGAGCTGGAAGGTCTGCGCATTGCGCGACACCAGGTCGATTTTGAAGCCTCCTGAATTTCAACCCACCCCAAGCAGAACCCATCCATGACCATCGACGCCAAAGCCCTGGACCTGATCTTTCTGAAGGCGCGCACCGCCAACGGCTTCACCAGCGATCCGGTGCCGGAGTCCCTGCTGCGGCAGGTGTACGACATCGCCCGCATGGGGCCGACCTCGATGAACACGCAGCCCACGCGCTACGTGTTCCTGAACTCGCCCGAGTCGCGCGCGCGCCTGCTGCCAGCGCTCACGCCCGGCAACCTCGACAAGACCCGCGATGCCCCGGTTACCGTGATCGTGGCCACCGACACGAAGTTCTTCGAGTTCATGCCCCAGGTGTGGCACCGCGAAGGCGCCAAGGAAAACTTCGAGAGCAACCCGGCCCTGAGCGAAGCCACCGCCACGCGCAACGGCACGCTGGGCGGCGCCTACTTCATCATCGCGGCGCGTGCTCTCGGGCTGGACTGCGGGCCGATGAGCGGCGTGGACCTGAACAAGGTGAACGCCGAGTTTTTCCCCGACGGCCGCTGGCGCGCCAACTTCCTCATCAACCTCGGCCAGGGCGACGACAGCAAACTGTTCGACCGCAACCCGCGTTTGAGCTTCGAGCAGGCTTGCCAGATTCTTTGATGAGTTAGCCCGCGGCACGGCGAATCACGGAGGCCATGTGTTTGACGATGGGAGAGCGGTTCGCGCCCTTCTTCCACAGCAGCCCGGGCGTGCGGATCGGTGTCGGGTCTTCGATGGGCACCACGCGCAAATCAGCCGCCGGCATGACCGCCGTCTCGGCAATGATGCCGGCCAGATCGGTCTGGCGAATGAGTTCGATCATGGGTGCGATGGAGTTCAGCTCGGCGATGACCAGTGGCTGCGCGCCAGCCGCTTCGAAGCAATCGTCCAGCAGCTTGCGGGTGGAGAACTGCGACGGCAGCAGCACCATGCGGCAGTGGTGGAGCTCCACCATGCGCACGCGCCTGCGCCTCGCCAGCGGGTGCGATGCGGCCACCACCAGCTTCAGCTCCTCGTTGTAGAGCGGCTCGAACCACAGCTCGGTGCGGTCGTCGGGCCGGTACGACACGCCCAGGTCCAGGTGGCCGCTGACCAGTCGCCGGGCGATCAGTTCGGCGGAGAGTTCTTCCACGCTCACCTTGATGCCGGGGTGGTGGCCCAGGAACGCCGACACGCACAGCGGCACCAGCCGCGTGTTGAAACTGTGCGTGGCGCCAATGCGCAGTTCCCCCGCCAGGGTTTCAGGTGCGTGCTTGAGCGATTGCAGACCCCGGTCGATCTGCTGCAGCGCCGGCATGAGGTGGCTGCGCAGCATCTCGCCGGCTTCAGTCAGGGCCACACGCTTGTGGCCCCGGTCGAACAGCACCAGCCCAAGCTCTTCTTCCAGTTGCCGTATCTGGTGCGAAAGCGTCGACTGCGTGACGTGCAGGCGCTCGGCAGCGCGGGTGAAGTTCTGAGTTTCGGCCACGGCATCGAAGTAGCGCAGGTGCCTGAGTTCCATCGCAAGCTCCAGGTTTCATGTATCGATGTCATCGATGGTAGCGGTCGAAAATCATCACTTCCATCGTCATAAACCCACCCCTAGACTCACGCCATAAAGGAGACAAGACATGGCCCAACTCGAAGCCGGCGACATCACGCAGGCTGTGATCGATCGCCTCGCCGACTGCACCGATCCCCGATTCAAGCAGGTCATGAGCGCCCTGGTGCGCCACGCCCATGCCTTCGTGCGCGAAGTTGAACTGAGCGAGGCGGAATGGATATCGGCCATCGGTTTCCTGACCGAAACCGGCAAGACCTGTGACGACAAACGCCAGGAATTCATCCTGCTCTCGGACACGCTGGGCATCTCGATGCTGGTGGTGGCCATCAACCAGCTCAAGGCCGCGCGCGCCTTCCAGGCCGCCGGTGGCGGCACGAGCACACCCACCGAGGCCACCGTGCAGGGCCCGTTTTACTGGGAAGGTTCGCCCGAACTGGAGCTGGGCAGCGACATCGGCGAGCAGATGCCGGGCGAGCCGGCTTACTACCACGGCACCGTGACCGACACCCAGGGCAACCCCATTGCCGGCTGCTGCCTCGATGTGTGGTCGGGCGACGGCGACGGCGTGTACGACATGCAGATGGGCGATGACACCGGCATGCGCCTTCGTGCGCGCTTCCGCACCGATGCGAAGGGCCGCTACCGTTTCTGGTCGATCAAGCCTTCGTTCTACCCGGTGCCCGATGACGGCCCGGTGGGCGACATGCTGCGCCGCATGGGCCGGCACCCCAACAGGCCCGGGCACATTCACATGAAGGTGTACGCACCCGGCCACCAGACGGTCACCACGCACCTCTTCGTGGCCGACAGCCCCTACCTCGATTCGGACGCCGTGTTCGGCGTGCGCGACAGCCTCATCGTGCCGTTCGACCAGCATCCGCCGGGGACCGCGCCCGACGGGCGCAGCATGAACGTGCCGTACCACAGCGCCACTTACGACTTCCGCCTGGTGCCTGCCGCCTGAGCGCGCTGTCATTCATCCCCACCTTCACCGCAACGGAGACCTCTTTTGAAAATCGGCAAGGCCACAGTGCCCGAGTCCGCCATTTGTGCCTCGAACCCCGACACCATCGTGGTGCGTGGCGAAGACCTGTGCCAGGATTTGATCGGCCAGGTGAATTTCGCAGACTATTTCTACCTGCTGCTCACCGGCCGCAAGCCCGATTCACCGGCCAGCGCGGTGCTCAACGCCACGCTGGTCGCCATTGCCGAACACGGGCTGGTGCCCAGCGTGCAGGCTGCCCGCATGACGCTGGCGGCCGCGCCCGACGCGCTCCAGGGTGCGGTGGCCGCGGGCATTCTGGGTTGTGGCTCGGTGATCCTGGGCGCGTCCGAAACCGCAGGCCGCCTGTTCGACGAGATCGACCAGGCCGCGCCCGCGCACGGTGGAGATTTGAATGCCGCGGCTCGCGCCGTGGTGGGCGAGTGGCGTGCGCGCAAGCAGGCCGTACCCGGCTACGGCCACCCGTTGCACAAGGCACGCGATCCGCGTGTGGACGCCCTGTTTCGCGTGTCGAAAATGGCGGGAGGTGGACAACGTTTTGTGCAGATCGCCGAAGCGGTGGAAGCCGTGCTGCCCGAGGTGATTGGCAAGGACCTCAAGCTCAATGTGTCCGCGGCCATACCGGCGGTGCTGCTGGGCGTGGGCTTCCCGCTCAATGCGCTCAAGGGCGTGCCCATGCTGGCGCGCTGCGCTGGCCTGATTGCCCACATGAGCGAGGAGCTGGAGACGCCGATCGGCTTTGCGCTGTCTTACCAGGCCACGCGTGAGCTGCGCTACACCGGCTCCGTGCCCGAGGGCTTCGTGCCCGACCAGAAGCTTTGAAGGCAACAAAATGACCCAGGTACTCAAAGGCCTTCGCGTGGTGGAACACGGCACCTTCATCACCGGGCCGGCGGCCTCGATGATGCTGGCCGACATGGGCGCCGAAGTGGTTAAGGTGGAGCTGCCCGGCACGGGCGACCCCTTCCGTGCCTTCAAGGGTGGGCTCTACAGCCCGCACTACCAGACCTACAACCGCAACAAGCACAGCGTGGCACTGGACACGCGCAAGCCGGAAGACCGCGAGACCTTCGATCGACTCATCGAAGGGGCGGATGTCTACATCCAGAACTTCCGCCCCGGCTTCGCCGAACAGATCCATGCCGGAGAAGCGCGCTTGCGTGCGCTCAACGAGCGCCTGATTTACTGCGCCATCAGTGGCTTCGGCCAGGACGGACCGGCGGCAGGTCGGCCAAGCTACGACACCGTGGCCCAGGCCGCCAGTGGCTACCTGCGCCTGCTGGTGAACCCGGCCAACCCGCGCGTGGTGGGGCCGGCCATTGCCGACGCCATGACCGGCTACTACGCCGCCTTCGGCATTCTGGGCGCGTTGTTCGAGCGGCAGCAGAGCGGGCAGGGCCGCAAGGTGGAGGTCTCGATGTTCGAGGCCATGGCGCATTTCAACCTCGACGCCTTCACGCACCTGTTCTCGGTGGGTGAAGTCATGGGTCCCTACAGCCGGCCCAGCGTGTCGCAGTCTTACGTGCTCGAATGCGCGTGCGGCGGCTGGATTGCGCTGCACATGTCTTCGCCCGAAAAATTCTGGCAGGGCCTGGCCAACGCCATGGAGCGGCCCGACATCTTTGAGGACGAGCGCTTCGCCAGCCGGCCCGGCCGCATTGCCAACCAGGATGCGCTGATTGATCTGCTGGGCGGTATCTTCAAGGAGCGCACGCGCGACGACTGGTGCGCCCGCCTGGTGGCGCAGGACGTGCCGCATGCCCCCATGTACCGCACCGACGAAGTGCCCGAAGACGCGCAGGCCAAGCACCTGCAACTGTTCGTGGACACCCACCACCCGGTGATGGGCGCTTCGCGCACCGTGCGCTCACCGCTCAGTTTCGATGGCCAGCGCAGCCTGGACGTGAGCCCACCACCCACCCTGGGCGAGCACAACGCGCTGTACGCGCGCGGCTGGCCCGACACCGCTACCCAAGACCTGAGCAAAAAGAAGGAGACCGTATGACCCGTTTTCAACGCCAGCCCAGCCGACGCGAAGCCCTGATCGGCCTCGGCGCCACGGCCGCAGGCCTGACGCTGCCACTGAGTGCCTTTGCGCAGGCCTACCCGGACAAACCGGTGCGCATGATCGTGCCGTTTGGGCCCGGCACCACCACCGACATCATTTCGCGCGTGGTGGGCGATGGCATGTCGCGCGAGCTCGGCCAGCCCCTGGTGGTGGAAAACCGCGCCGGTGCGGGTGGCTCGGTGGGTTCGCAGCAGGTGGCGCGGGGCGCGGCCGATGGCTACCAGATCGTCATGGGCACGGTGGGCACGCACGCCATCAACGCCACGCTGTTCCGCAGCCTGCCATACGACCCGCTGAAAGACTTTGCGCCGATTGCGCTGGTGGGCTACACGCCCACGCTGCTGGTGGTTTCAGCCCAGGGCCCGCTCAAGACCCTCGCCGATCTGAAGGCGCGCGCTGCGCAGGGGCAGGGCGTGAGTTTTGCATCCGCCGGCAACGGCACCTCGGGCCACCTCGCGGGCGAGTTGCTGAAAGCGCGCCTGGGTGGCCAGATGCTGCACGTGCCGTACAAGGAAGGCGGCATGGCCATGAACGATGTGATGGGTGGCCGCGCCGACTTCATGTTCTACCACCCGGCCGCCGTGCTGCCGCACATTCAGGGTGGTCGCCTGCGTGCGCTCGGTGCCTCCAGCGTGCAGCGCAGCGCCGCTGCGAAAGACGTGCCCACCATCGCCGAGCAGATCAACGCGGACTTTGACCTCGTGGCCTGGTTCATGTTGTACGCGCCAGCGGCCACGCCGGCCCCGGTGCTGGCCCGCCTGCGCCAGGCCGCCGCCACCGCGCTGGCCAGCCCCGAGGTGGCGCCCAAGCTCGCTGCGCAAGGCGTGGAGCAGCGCCCGCTGGGACCCGATGCCATGGCCGAGTTCGGCCGTGCAGAGGTCACCAAATGGGCCGCGCTGGTGCGCCAGTCCGGCGCGCAGGTCGATTGAGTTTTTTCGCGTTCGCATACCCATACCCAGACCCACAACAGGAGACAAGCATGAAACGTTCGACCTTCGTCCGCCTGGCTGCTTCGGCAGCCGTTGCGATGAGCCTGCCCATGGCCGCCTCGGCCCAGCAGGTGATCAACCTCACCGTGGCTTCCAGCCACCCCACCACCATTCCGTGGGTCGGCTTCATTCCGCAGGTGTTCATGCCCGAGGTGGACAAGCGCCTGGCCGCGGGTGGCAAGTACAAGATCCAGTGGAAAGAAGCCTTCGGTGGCCAGCTCTACAAGGCCAATGCCACGCTGACTTCGGTGGAGCAGGGCATCACCGACCTTGGCTGGGTGTTCAGCTACCTGGAGCCGGCCAAGATGCCGATCAGCCAGCTCAGCGTGCACACGCCCTTCGTCACCAGCGACACGCGCATCGTGCTTGGCGCCATGAACGAACTGATCGAGAAGAACCCGGCCTTCAAGAACGAGTGGGACAAGTACAACCTGGTCTTCCTCGGCGCCACCGGTTCCGACACCTACGACATCTTCACCAAGTTCCCGGTGAAGTCGATCGAGGACTTGCGCGGCAAGAAGATTTCGGCCCCCGGCATCCTGGGCCAGTGGCTGCGCGGCGTGGGCGCCACACCGGTCGACGGCGCGCTCACCACCTTCTACACCGACATCCAGACCGGCGTGTCCGACGGCGTGGTCTCGCTGGCCACCGGCATCCTGCCGACCAAGATCTACGAAGTGGCGCCCTATATCACCAAGGTGAACATGGGCGTGGTGTTCTCGGGTGGCCTGGCCATCAACAAGGACACCTGGAACAAGCTGCCGCCCGAGGTGCAGGTGGCCATGCGCGAAGCCGGCGCCGAGTATTCGCGCCGCCACGGTGAAGACCTGGTGCAGCGCCACGAGAGCGCCATCGCCCGCATGGTCGAAGTGGGCAAGACGCAGAACCCACCCGTGACCGTGACGCCGATGTCTGAAGCCGATCGCCGCAAGTGGATCGATCAGCTTCCCGCGCTCTCGCAGGAATGGGTGAAGAACAACGAAGCGCGCGGCACGCAGGCCAAGGCGCTGCTGTCGCAGTACATCGCCGCTGTCAAGGCACGCGGCGCGAAGCCCGAGCGCGACTGGGAGCGTTGATTCTGTTGGGCGGTGGCGAGAAGCCTGTGAAGGCTTCACCCGCTGCCCAATCGCCTGCCGCATAGACGCGCTCATCGCGCAGACCTTGCACGCCTTCGGCCCAGGCCACGAGCATGCGTTTGCCGATTGCTTCAAAGCCGGGATGTTGCGCCATTGCCTGGCGCACCAACGGTCCCACATCAGCCACTGCATCGCTGATGGCTTGCACCATCTGTTGCTGCTCCCTGGGTTGAATGCCCAGGATGGCTGCAATGAATTTTTGCAGGCTCTTGCCCGGCGTCCATGTTTTCCTGCCCATGAATTCGATGGCGGGCGGGTTGTGTTCAAAGCCCGCGTACACGCTGGTCGTCAGCATGTCGTACGCCGGTGTCAGATGCACATCGGCACGGCTGGTATAGAGCAGTGCCAGATTCTTGGCATGGCAGTCGGCATTGCGCAGGGCGTAGGTGAGCAGCAAGATGGCGGCGAGCTGGCGGCAGGTCTCCAGCCGCTGCGGGCCCGGCACGTGGTCTCGCACGGCTTTGGCGATGCGCTCCCAGGTGGTGTCGTACTTCGCGGCGGGCCGCAAGCCCAGCAGGCTGCAGAAGTCTTCCATGCCCCAGTGGGGCTGGCCCTGTTCGTCCACATCGAAGCGATGCACCACCAGCGCCTGGCCGTCGTCGGACACTTCGGTCCGTGCAGCAGGCATGACGCGGCGGGTCACCTCCATGCACAGGTGTTCGTTCAGCGCGACGAAAGGCAGCCGCGCACTGGAGCCCTTGATGATGTGACGGCGCGTGATCAGGCTGGTCTTCTTGTGCAGGCCCAGGGGTGAGCCAGGGGCGGCCTGCGCGTCCAGGAATTTGGGCACGACACCCGATACCCCACTGGTGGCATGTTCGCGCACCAGTGCGGCAAAAGCCGCTTCGGAGTTGTCTCCCTTCAGCAGCGAGGCGACTTCAAGGAAGGATGTGGGTTCGCTGAGTTCGGCGCCTGCCGAAGCCACCTGCACACGGCCCACCATGTTGCGCCCGATGACCGACAACAAGGCGACCGGGCTCGCGCCGATGTGCGGGCCGAACTGTTCCTGCAGCACTTGAAGCAGGTAGCCCTCGGGCAGGTTCATTTGCAGAGTGGGGGGAAGCGTGTCGTCCCACACGTAGCTTTCGGTGCGCACCGGCATGGTGAGCGAGACGAAATCATCGGGCGCGGTATTGGCGTTGTAGGCGAGCACGCTCCTGAAGTCGCCCGACTGTTCCAGCGTGGCCACATTGCGGCCCATCACGTAAACCGACAGTTTCATGCCTGGTTGCGCTCCCGGCGCAGCTCATCCAGCGTGCCTGCCTGACCAGTGGGCACCACATTCAGTTCCATGCCGAGAACCGCCAGCACGGCCAGCAGCTTTCGCGATCCAAATTCGGCGCTGCGTCCGCGCTCGAAGCGGGACAGGGATTCAGCCGTGATGCCGGCTTGCTCGGCCACGACCTGTTGGCGCAAGCCCAATGCCTTGCGGCGCATTGCCACTGTGTGACCCAGTTCCTGAAGCGTTTGCATTTGATAAATAGATCAATAATTTGTTGGATAGTAGATTTATTTGATAAAAATATCAAGTTTTTGGTGAGGGATTCTTGATGACCGCCCAGCGCTGCATCTTGTCGATGGACAGTGGGATGGCTTTCAGATACTGTACGTTCATACAGTTTCAGGTTCGTTTGATTTCCCACCACCCCACGCCATGCAGCCCGCCCTCAACTGGCAGGAGGAAGATCCGTCTTCCCCTGCCGTTTCTCCGCCTTCCCGCCCGGCGCATCCCGCTGGTGGGTGGTCGGCCGCCGTGGCCTCGGCCTTGTGGCGTGGGGATCAGCTCGGCACGCCGGTGTCTGCCGTGTGGCCCAGCGGGTTCCCCGTGCTGGACGCGCAGTTGCCCGGCGGTGGCTGGCCCGGCCATGGGCTGACCGAAATCCTCACACCGCACAGCGGCACGCTGGAATGGCGCCTGCTCGGGCCGGCGCTGCGCCAGGTGTGTGCCGCCGGGCAACCGGTGGTGGTGGTGGGCCCGCCGCTGGCGCCGCACCTGCCGGGTTTGCGCTTTGAAGGCATCGACGAACGCCGGCTGGTCTGGGTGCAGGCCGATTCGGCGCCCGAGCGCCTGTGGTCGGCCGAACAGCTCGTCAAGGCGCAGGCCTGCGGTGCGCTCGTGGTGTGGCTGCCGCAGGCGCGCCCCGCGCAGATCCGCCGGCTGCAGGTGCTGGCCGCCAGCTTCGAATCGCCGGTGTTCGTGTGCCGGCCCAGCCGGGCGCTCGGCGAATCGTCGGCGGCGCCGCTGCGGCTGCAGGTGCGCGTGGGGCCTGATTGGGAACTGCACGTGCGCATTGCCAAGCGCAAGGGCCCGCCGCTCGATGACACCCTGCGCCTGGCCTCGGTGCCCGGCGGCCTGCAAGCCTTCATCACCCCCCGGCTGCGCCAGCCCAGCCGGTGGACGCCCCGCGAAGAAGAGGTCGACCATGTTGTGGTCCGCACTCCTGCCCAGCCCAGCCCACAGCCCAGCCCCGCGCACTGAGGCCGCGCAGCGCGCGCTGGCGACCTGGGCCCTGCAGTTCACACCCCGCGTGGCGCTGGTGGATGAAGCCGTGCTCATGGAAGTGCAGGCCAGCGTGCGGCTGTTCGGCGGCAAACGCGCGCTGCGCGACCGCGTGCTGGGCGAGGGGCGTGAAGTGGGTGTGGCGCAACTCGCCTGGGCGCCCAACGGCCTGGCCGCGCTGGCGCTGGCGCGCGCCGGCATCGAGAACGGTTTCAAGCGAGAGCTCGATGCCCTGCTGGACACCCTGCCCATGGCCACGCTGAGCGCCACGCATCCGCACCGCCTCACGCTCGAACACATCGGCTGCCGCACGCTGGGCGACGTGCGTGCGCTGCCGCGTGGTGGCATGGCGCGGCGGTTCGATCAGCACCTGCTCAAGGCGCTCGACCAGGCCTATGGCCTCGCGCCCGAAGTGCACGAATGGGTGACGCTGCCCGAGCATTTTGAAGAGCGGCTCGAACTCATGGCACGCGTGGAGCAGGCGCCGGCCCTGCTGTTCGGCGCGCGGCGCCTGCTGCTCGTGCTCAGTGGCTGGCTGGCGGCGCGGCGCGCGGGCGTTACAGCCTTTACGCTGAAATGGGCGCACGACGCGATGCGCGCGCGCGCGGCGGGCGAGGGCGGCGAGATCACCATCGGCACGGCCGAGCCCACGCGCGACATCGAGCATTTGTGCCGGCTGCTGGCCGAGCATCTTGCGCGCGTGCAACTGCTCGCCCCCGTGGGCGATCTGGTGCTGGTGGCCACCGAAGTGCAGCCCCTGCACGAGGTGAGTGCATCGCTGCTGCCCGATGCCGTGCGACAGGGCGAAAAGCTGGGTCTGGTGCTGGAGCGGCTGTCTGCTCGCCTGGGGCCGCAGCGCGTGCTGCGCCCGGTGCTGTGCGAAGACCACCGCCCCGAATGGATGTGCCGCTGGCAGCTGGCGGCGCTGCCCCTGCCGCGCCACGGCGCACCCACCACCGGTCTGCCCCAGCCGGCCTTTCTGCTGCCCGTGCCGCTGCGCCTGCTCGTGCGCGAGCACCGGCCGCTCTACCAGGGCGAACTGGTGCTGCTGCTCGGGCCGCAGCGCGTGGAAGGCGGGTGGTGGGACCGCGTGGGCGATGAAGACCGCATGCGCAACGTGGTGCGCGATTACTGGGTGGCGCTGTCGCCGCAGGCGGGTGTGGTGTGGGTGTTCCAGACGCGGCTGGATGAATCAGCCTGCTGGTTTCTGCATGGGCACTTTGCTTGAGGCGCTGCGATGAACCCACCCACTTTGCCCGACTACGCCGAGCTGCGTTGTCTCTCCAACTTCAGTTTCCTGCGCGGCGCCAGCCACCCGGAAGAACTGGTCGAGCGCGCGAAAAAGCTGGGCTACCAGGCGCTGGCGATGGTGGACGAATGTTCTCTGGCCGGCGTGGTGCGTGCCCATGTGGCCGCGAAAGAACACCGGTTGAAACTGTTGATCGGCAGCCAGTTCCAGGTGCGGTGCGACGCGCCTTTCACCCTGATCGTGCTGGCCTGCAACCTCAATGGCTACGGCAACCTGTGCGAGTTCATCACGGGCCTGCGCCGCGCATCGCCCAAGGGCAGCTACCGCCTCACGCTGGACGGCATCGATGCCACCGCGCTGGCCGACTGCGTGGTAGTCGCCGTGCCCGATCGGAACAACGACCAGGACGCCCTGGACACCGTGGCGCGCTGGTTGCTGCAGCACTTCACCGGCCGCTGCTGGCTGGGCGTGGAGCAGCTGCGCCGAGTCGACGACGAGAGGTGCCTGCACCGCCTGCGCCAGAGCAGCGAGCTGACCGCGGTGCCGCTGGTGGCCGTGGGCGACGTGCACATGCATGTGCGTTCGCGCAAGCGCCTGCAGGACGTGCTCACCGCCACGCGCATCGGCAAGCCGCTCACCGAATGCGGCTTCGCGCTGGAACCCAGCGCCGAACAGCGCCTGCGCCTGCGCTCCACACTGGGCAACCTCTATCCCCCCGAGCTGCTGGCCGAAACGCTCGCGGTGGCCGCGCGCTGCGATTTTTCTCTCGACGAGTTGCGCTACCAGTACCCGAGCGAGGTGATTCCCGAAGGCGAGACGCCCACCAGCTACCTGCGCCGCCTGACCGAGGAGGGCGCCCGAAAACGGTGGCCGCAAGGCATCCCCGGGAAGTGGGTGAAGCAGATCGAGCACGAACTCGAACTCATCACCGACATGAAGTACGAGCACTACTTCCTCACCGTGCACGACATCGTGGCCTTCGCGCGTGGGCAAAAAATCCTGTGCCAGGGCCGTGGCTCGGCCGCCAACAGCGTGGTCTGCTACTGCCTCGGCATCACCGAAGTCGATCCCGACCGGGCCACCGTGCTGTTCGAGCGCTTCATTTCCAGAGAGCGCAATGAGCCCCCCGACATCGATGTGGATTTCGAGCACGAGCGGCGCGAAGAGGTGATCCAGTACCTCTACGCCAAATACGGCCGCGAACGCGCCGCGCTCACCGCCGCCGTCATCAGCTACCGGCCGCGCAGCGCCCTGCGCGACGTCGGCAAGGCCCTGGGTTTTGAAGAAGGTCTGCTCGATGCGCTGGCGAAACAGTCGCGCTGGTGGAATGGCCGCGAGATCGCGCCCGAGCGCCTGCGCGAGGCCGGGCTGGACCCCGACAGCCTGCAGGTGCGGCAGTTGCTCGACATCACCGCCGATCTCATGGGTTTTCCGCGCCACCTCTCGCAGCACACCGGCGGCTTTGTGCTCACGCAGATGCCGCTCTCACGCCTGGTGCCGATCGAGAACGCCACCATGAAAGACCGCACCGTGATCGAGTGGGACAAGGACGATCTCGACGCGCTGGGCCTGCTCAAGGTGGACGTGCTCGCGCTCGGCATGCTCACCGCCTTGCGCAAGGCCATGGCCCTGATCAGCGAGAAAGAAGGCCGCACCTTCACCATGCAGGACGCGACCGAAGGCGACACACCCACCTACGACATGATCTGCGCTGCCGACACCGTGGGCGTGTTCCAGATCGAGAGCCGCGCGCAGATGAGCATGCTGCCGCGCCTGAGGCCGCGCGAATACTACGACCTGGTGATCGAAGTGGCGCTGGTGCGGCCGGGGCCGATCCAGGGTGGCGCGGTGCATCCCTACCTGAACCGGCGGCAGGGCAAGGTGCCGGTGAGCTATCCGGGCCCGGAGTTGAAAGCGGCGCTGGGGCGAACGCTGGGTGTCCCCATCTTTCAGGAGCAGTGCATGCAGATCGCCGTGCTCGCCGCCGGCTTCACCCCCGGCGAGGCCGACGGCCTGCGCCGCGCCATGGCCGCGTGGAAGCGCCACGGCAACCTGCAGAAATACGAAGAGCGCCTCGTCAAGGGCATGACCGATCGCGGCTACACCGCCGAATTCGCGCAGAGCGTGTACGAACAGATCAAGGGTTTCTCCAGCTACGGCTTCCCCGAAAGCCACGCCGCCAGCTTCGCGCTGCTGGTCTATGTGAGTGCGTGGATCAAATGCCATTACCCGGCGGAATTTCTGGTGGCCCTGCTCAACAGCCAGCCCATGGGCTTCTACACGCCGAGCCAGCTCGTGCAGGACGCGAAACGGCACGGTGTGGAAGTGCGCCCGATCGACGTCTTGCACAGCCCATGGGACAGCACCATCGAAGGCGATGGCGTGCGCCTGGGCCTGCACCTCGTCAACGGCATCCGAAAAGACGCCGCCGAGCGCATCGTCCAGACGCGCGCCCAGCAACCCTTGCGCAACGCCCAGGACCTCGCCCGCCGCGCGAACCTCGACCAGTTGCAGATGAAACACCTCGCCGCCGCCGACGCCCTGGCCGGCCTGAGCGGCCACCGCCGCCAGCAAGTGTGGGATGCCGCCGCGCTGCAGGCACCGCCCGCGTTGCTCAGAGGCGCCCCCATTGAAGAAACCCCGCTGGCCCTGCCCGAAGCCCCCGAAGGCGAAGCCATCGTGTGGGACTACGCCGCCACCGGCCTCACGCTGCGCCGCCATCCGCTGGCGTTGCTGCGGGCCGAACTCGCGAAACGAAAATTGATGAGCGCTGAGCAACTCAAGGACGCGCCCAACGGACGCCTGGTGCGCCACTGCGGCATCGTCACCCTGCGCCAGCAACCCGGCACCGCTTCGGGCGTGGTGTTCGTCACTTTGGAAGACGAAACCGGCGTGGTGCAGGTCATCGTGTGGCGCCACCTGCGCGAACGCCAGCGCAGCGTGCTCGCCAACTCACGCCTGCTCGCTGTGCGCGGCGTCTGGCAACGCGAAGGCGAAGTCACCAACCTCATCGCCGGCCACCTGGAAGACCTCACGCCGATGCTGCAGGGCCTGTCTACGGTGAGCCGGGATTTTCATTGAGTCTGGGGAGACTACAGTGGGCCTTCCATCTTGGAGGACCTCCACATGACTGCTCGCCAACACCTGGCCCTGCTCCTGTGCCTGCTCGCCACCGCGGGCACCACCGCCCAGGCACAGCAAGCCCCACCCCTCGAAGACGTGCGCGACAGCGGCGCCATGCTGCAGACCTTCGTCACCGTCAACGGCCAGGCCATTCCCAACATCCATGCCGACATCCTGGCGCGCGAGCAGACGGGGCAGGGTGCCAGCGACGGCCCGACGCTGCGCACCAGCATTCGCGACACGCTGATCAACCGGGCGCTGATGGCGCAGGCCGCGCGCGCCGTGGGGCTCGACCGCGCCACGCTGGCCGCCGCACAGATCGAGCTGGCCACGCAGGCTGCGCTGGTGAAGATGTGGCAACAACGCGTGGTGGCGCTCAACCCCGCCAGCGACGAAGACCTGCAGGCCGAATACCTGCGGCAGGTGGCAGGTCTGGGCACTGTCGAATACCAGTTGAGGCACCTGCTGGTGGCCGACGAAGGCACGGCGCGCCGCCTCATCCGGCAGATCCAGAAGGGCACGCCGATGGCGAGTCTGGTGGTGGCGCATTCCACCGACACCGGCACGCGCACCACCGGCGGCCTGGCCGGCTGGGTGCCGCGCGGTCAGTTGCACGCGTCGCTGGCCCAGGCCATGGACGACCTGCAACCCGGCGCTACAGCGCTCAAGCCGGTGCGCAGCCCGGCCGGCTGGCATGTGCTCAAGCTGGAGGCTTCGCGCCCCCTGGTGCCACCGAGCTTCGACGCCATCCGTCCGCAAGTAGGCCGCGTGATCGCTGAAAGAACCCTGGACGTGCAGCTTCAGGTGCTGCGCTCCAGCGCGAAGATCGAGTGAGCCGCACCAGCGGCACTTGACTTCAAGCCCGCTCCGGATCGACCGCTTTCACCTGAGCGTCCGTGCCAATCGAAGGCGCGGGCGATACGGTGCGCTTGCGCAGTGGTGCCATGATTTCTTCGGCCAGGGATTCCAGCAGCCTGGCGTCGCGCAGGCTCATGGTGCGGGGTTCTGTGTCGTGCAGGCACAGTGTGCCCAGAATGTGCCCATCTGCATCGCGCAGCGGCGCACCGGCGTAAAAGCGGATCTCGCTCTCGATCAGCACGGGGTTGCCCCCAAAGCGCGGGTCGCGCTGCACGTCCGGCACCACCATCACCGCGCCGCCTGCCACCACGTGGCCGCACATCGACACGCTTCGCTCAGGCCCGCGTTCCGGATCCCCGGTGCCGATGCGACCCGACTTGGTCGAGTCGCCATGGTTGTACTGCCACTGGTCGTCGATCAGCGTGATCAAGGCTGTGGGCATGTCGAAGATGTCTGCGGCGCGTCGCGCGGCGCTGTCGAAGGTGCCGCGCAGCGATGCGTCGAGCACGCCGCTCTCGCGCAGCGCACGCACGCGCTCTTCGTCCTCGTCCCCGAATTGCGCCGGTGTCCAGCCCGCCGCACCGACGCGGTCGAGCCGGGCAGACACCTCGGTCACCAGGGAATTGATCGAGCCGACTGCCGCGTCCACGCCCCAGTCGGCAAGCGGCCATGCCGCAATCTCTGCGCCCTCCACGTTCCACAGCGCCAGCACCACTTTCGATTCCGGCCAGCGCCGCTTGAGCCGGCGGGCGAAATATTGCGCGTGCTCCTGCGGCTTGGGGCTGAAGTAGGACAACACGAATACCTTGGCTCCTTCGGAACCGAGCGAGGCAATCAGCTCCCCTGTGACCGCACCCGCCGCCATGGGCGCGGCTGAAGCAGCCACCCCGTCCAGCGCCAGCGCGTGCGCCGCCATGCTGGCCCCCAGTGTGTCCACCGTCCAGCGGCTGCCAATGCAAAGTGCTTCCAGCGGTCCATCAGGTCGATCGGTGGGGTAGCGTGTGCGCAACTCTTCAATCACCGCCCCCATGCCGCTCACGACACGGTGGCGGTGTTCCGCAGAGGCCTCCTGCAGCCGGTGGTCCACGGTGGCCATGCGCAGCACCGGGATGCCGACATCCTCGTAGAACTGGCGTGGGCTCGACGTCTCCACCGAATCGTCTGCCAGTTCGATGGCATCGGCGCTGTTGCCGGCCAGCAGCCGCTGGTACAGGCGGGCGGAGGGCTCCAGAGCAGGCCGACTCCCCAGCAGCACGTCCAGGAACGCGAGTTGAGGCAGATGCCTGCCGAACACCATCAGGCACACCGTCAGCGGCGTCGACAGGGCAAGACCCACCGGTCCCCACAGCGCCGTCCAGAACGTCGCGGCGACGATCAACGACATGGCCGACAGACCCGTGCTCGCGCCGTAGAGCCAGGGTTCGATGATGTTGTTGCTGATCAGCTCGAGCACCGCGATCAGTGCCACAGCCCACAGGAGCATCGACCAGCCCGGATCAACCGCCACGGCCAGCAGCAGCGGGAAAATGGCACCCACCAGCGCGCCCACGTAAGGGATGAAGCGCAGCACCGCAGACACCAGCCCCCACAGCAGCGCGCCGGGAATGCCGATCAACCACAGCCCGGCCGCCATGGGAATGGCGTAACAAAGGTTCACGACCAATTGCATCGTCAGGTAGCGGGTGACGCGCTGGCCTGCGTCGTTCAGCGCGTCGGTGGTGCGGTGCACGCTGCCGCCCAGCAGCCTCACCAGTCGATCGCGCAGGTCGCCTGGATTCAACAGCACCAGCACGAGATAGATGAGCGTGGTGGCAAAAACCGCAACGGGCGGGCCGAATCGCTCCAGCCAGAGGCCGACGGTGGCATACGCGCCGGGCGTCACGGGAACCACTTCGACTCGGGCCGGGCGGCGCTGCGCAGGTGCGGAACCTTTCTCCAGCTCCCCCTGGGTCTGAGCGATTTCCGATTCCACCGCATCGATCACACGGCTGGCTTCGCTGAAGATGCCGGGTGCGCGCAGGTGCGCCCGGAGCCGGTCGAACTTGGTCGCGATGTTGCTCTGGTAGGTGGGCAGTTCCTTGCCCAGCTCGCGAACCTGTCCGGCCATGAACAGACTCATGCCCACCAGCGCCCCGAGCGTGACGAGCACCACCGCCATCACCGCCACGGCACGCGGAATGCCCACACGCCGGATGCGTTCGGACAGTGGCGCCAGCACGAACGCCAGCAAAGTGGCCAACGCCAGCGGAATCAGCAGATCCCGCCCAAAGTAGAGCGCGGTGACAACCACGGCCGCCGCCAGCAGCCGCTGAGGCAGCGGCAGGGATGTCTCTGATTCTTGCAAACCGCTTCTCCTGGATAGGGCATCAAAAAAATCCCTGCCTTGATGGCATGGCCTGCCCGCTGACCGCTAGCACTATAAGTTGAAGCTCTCCAGCCTGGAGATGGAGCCTGTGGACGTGGGGGCTCTGATCACCGTCCCTTGACGTTCTTGCGCACCACCATGTTCCGCTGCGTGACGCGAAATCCGCAGAGCTCATAGAGCCTGGCGGCCTCGTGCGGGTTGTCAGCGTCCACACCCAGCACGGATTCGTT
This sequence comes from Hydrogenophaga sp. IBVHS1, assembly GCF_002127265.1. Taxonomy (GTDB): domain Bacteria; phylum Pseudomonadota; class Gammaproteobacteria; order Burkholderiales; family Burkholderiaceae_C; genus Hydrogenophaga. Next base: position 1,313,690 of record NZ_NFUU01000001.1, read on the forward strand.
CATGCCGGCGTCGCGCTGCGCCTGCAGGGCGCGCACGATGAGCGCGCGTGCCAGGCCGCGCCTTCGCCAGGGCGCGCCGACGCTGATGAACTCGGTCTCGCCGCGCCGGCGGTTCTGCGTCAGGTTCTGCTCTTCGTTGATGAAGGGTTTCACTTGTCCGGCGACCTGGTCCGTCTCGCGGTGCCACGCCACTTGCCACAGGTGGGGCTGGAAGGTGGGCAGGGTGGTCCAGCGTTCGAAGTCGCCCGGTCTGGCGGGCGCCACGCCCCAGTGGTCCTGCAGTGCTTCCATGTGCGCGTCGAAGATGGGCCGCAGGTGCTCGGGCTGCACGCTGCGCAGCTCGAAGCCTTCGGGCAGCGGGAAGTCCGGGATGTCGTCGAGCGTCGCCCGCTCCATGCGCAGAAAGTGGCGGATGGGAACATAACCTGCGCGGTGCAACAGGGCGGCACGATCGGTCTCGCCCTCGGTCACGAACACATGGTGCACGGAATCCGCAGCGCCTTGCAGCTGTGCCACTTCGCGCTGCCGCGCCTCGACCCAGCGCAACAGCTCGTCGCCCACCCCCCGGCGCCTGAACGCCGGATGCACGAAGCCGACCTGTCCCTGCACCAGGATCCCTTTCTCGTCGATCCACTGCACCGTGCGCACATAGCCCACCAGCCGGCCATCCACCTCCGCCATGGCGAGGTCCTTGCTCGCGTCGAAATGGGTGAAGCTGGCGTAGTCGCGCCGGATGTGCTCGGGGGTGCGCACCCACCCCATCACGTCTGCGGCAAACACGGCGTTGGCAACCTCGGCCATCGCGGGAAAGTCGCTGTCGCCTGCGAACGGGCGAAGGCGAAGACCGGGCAGGGGGTTTTCAATCGTGGCGATGGGTGTCTCCTGGTTTGCCAACGGTGAGATTACGTCAGCCTATATTCAAGCACCACCACCCCGCCAGGGTAAGGCTGCACTGTACCCAGCGACATTGGCCTCATCCCCAGGTGCGACCGGAAGGGCAAACGACATGCCCGCTTCGTGGGAAACAATGCGCGTCGCCTGTGCGACTTTTTTCGGGTAATCCCGCTCCTGCCGTTGTATCCGTCACCGCATAACCGACGGGTTGTGTGCGCTTTCGCGTGAACAACCATTGATTGACCTACAACGATTTGGAGACAACCTTGAAAACAGCAAACAGATTTCGCCTGGCGATTCTGGCGGGCGCAGCCTTGCTCGCCGCCTGCGGTGGTGGCGGCGACGACCCGGTGGTCGTTGCGCCTCCACCACCCGTGGTGCCAGAGGAAACGCGCGCCCAGGACAGCCGCACTTTCACGCCGCAAGACCCGAGTGCCACCACGTTTGCCGCCATGGCGGGCGTGGTCGCGGGGACCGATCGGTGGGCCGGTGTGCTCAACGGGGCGGCCTACCGCGTGGAGGTGCCCGCCACCGGCTGGAACGGCAAGCTGGTGATGTATGCGCACGGCTTCCGTGGTGAGGGTTCCGTGCTCACGGTGTCCAACCCCAGCATCCGTCGCTATCTCATCGAGAACGGCTATGCCTGGGCGGCATCCAGCTATTCCACCAACTACTACGACGTGCGCACCGGCGTGGAAGACACCAACGCGCTCGCGCTGGCCTTCACCAGAATCGCCGCGACCAATGGCCGGGCGCTCGCCGCGCCCGATCGCATCTACATCACCGGGCATTCCATGGGCGGCCACGTCACGGGCGCGGCCATCGAGCAAGAGGCCATGGCCACCGCGAAGAACAAGGTGAGCTACCACGGCGCGGTGCCCATGTGCGGTGTGATGGGTGATGCCGAGCTCTTCAACCGGTTCGCCGGCATGCAGGTCACCGCCCAGGCGCTGGCTGGCGTGCCCAGCTACCCCACCGACAAATGGTCGGAGATCGTGGGACTGGTCACCAGCTCGCTGTTCTCCACCTTCACCGCGGCCAACATCGTGCCCACCGCGCAAGGCGTCAAGTACCTGTCGGTGGTGGAGAACCTCACCGGTGGCGAGCGCCCGATGTTCGACGAAGGCGTGCTGTACGGCCGCAGCTTTCAGTCGGCCTACGGCACCTTCGGCAGCGACGGCACCGTGACCGGCATCCTGAACCGAAACATCCTGGACACCAACGCATTCACCTACCTGATTGCAGGCGATGTGCCGGGCTCGACCGCGCTCAACAACAGCGTGCAGAAGCTCACCGCCGCACCCGACGCCAACCGCCTGAGAAGGGATGGCCTGCGCTGGGTCCCCGCCATCAACGGCGAGTTCAGCATCCCGGTGGTGTCCATCCACACGCTGGGTGATCTGTTCGTGCCTTTCAGCATGCAGCAGGTGTACCAGCAGCGCGCAGCCGCCAAGGGCAATGCCGGCTGGCTGGTGCAGCGCGCCATCCGCGGCGCCAGCCATTGCGACTTCACCACGGCCGAGCAGGTGAGAGCGTTTGAAGACATGGTGACCTGGGAGCAGACCGGCGTGAAACCCGCCGGCGACGACGTGATGACGCCAGCCACCGTGGCCAACGCGGCCTACGGCTGCACGTTCACCGACAGCACGCTGGGCGTGGACGACACCGGCAGCGCCGCATCCGCGTTCCGCCCGCTGGCGCCTGCCTGCCCTCCCTGAAAGCGGCACTTGAATGAAAAAGCCCCGATGCGGTGACGCGTCGGGGCTTTTTTTGCGTGAGCGAACGCGTTCAATCGTCCGCCAGCTTCTTGTTGATCACCTTCCAGTGCGCCTCACTCACCGGTGTGATCGACAGCCGGTTCCCGCGCTTCAACACCACCATGTCGGCAAGCGCGGGCATCTCGCGCAGTTCGGCCAGTCCCATCAGGCGCGTCTTCTTCACGGCCTTCACGTCCAGCAGCAGCCAGCGCGGTTCCTCGGGTTTGGAGGCCGGGTCGAAGTAGGGGGATTTCTTGTCGAATTGGGTGGGGTCGGGCCGGGTGCCCGATGCCACTTTGGCAATGCCGGCGATGCCCGGTTCGGGGCAACTGGAGTGGTAGAACAGCACGCCGTCGCCGACCTTCATCTGGTCGCGCATGAAGTTGCGGGCCTGGTAGTTGCGCACGCCGGTCCAGGGCACGGTGGCCTTGGGGGCGTTCAGCGCGTCGTCGATCGAGCATTCTTCGGGCTCGGATTTCATCAGCCAGTACTGTTGGGTCATCGCGCCATTCTGCGGATTTTCCCGGGGCTGTCGAGGCCCCGCTGAGCTTCAGCGGGGTTCTGGCTTCAGAAGGACTCCCACTCTTCGTTGTTCGAGCTGGCCTTCTCCGCCACCGCCACCCTGGTCTTCAGCGTGGGCGGTGTGGCTGGTTTGGCTTCGGCGCGCGGAGCGGCCTTGGCTGTGGCGACCACCTTCGGCGCCGGCTTGGCTGCCGGCAGCTTGCGCGGCTCGGCGGGGCGCAACTGCGTGATGGCGCTCTGCGTGGCGGCGTGGGCGTCCACGCGGAACACCTGCACCACCTGGGCCAGGCGGTCGGCCTGGTCGTTCATGCTGGACGCGGCGGCCGCGCTTTCTTCCACCAGCGCGGCGTTCTGCTGCGTGAGCTGGTCGAGGTTGGCCACGGCCGAGTTGATCTGGTTCACGCCGTCGGCCTGTTCGCCCGAGGCGCTGGCGATCTCGCCGATCATGTCGCGCACGCGCACCACGTTGGCCACGATCTCGCCCATGGTCTGACCGGCCTGGTTCACCAGCTCGGTGCCGGTGGTGACCCTGTCCACGCTGGCGCTGATGAGCACCTTGATCTCCTTGGCGGCCTGCGCGCTGCGTTGCGCCAGGTTGCGCACCTCGCCCGCCACCACCGCAAAACCACGGCCCTGCTCACCGGCACGGGCCGCTTCCACGGCAGCGTTCAGCGCCAGAATGTTGGTCTGGAACGCAATGCCGTCGATCACGCCGATGATGTCGCTGATCTTGCGTGAGGCCTGGTTGATCTCTTCCATGGTGGCCACCACCTGGCTCACCACTTCTCCACCCTTTTGCGCGCTCTGGCCCGCCACGTCGGCCAGCTGGTTGGCCACGCGCGCCGAGTCGGCGGACTGGCGAATGGCGCCCGACATCTCCTCCATGCTCGCAGCGGTCTGCTGCAGGTTGGAGGCGGTCTGCTCCGTGCGGGCCGAGAGGTCGTTGTTGCCGGTGGCAATCTCGCGCGCGGCCACGTTGATGTTCTCGGTGCCGCGCTTCACGTCGGCCACCACGTTCACCAGGCGGTCGCGCATGCTGAGCAGCGCCGCGCTCATGGCGCCGAACTCGTCCTTGCGGTGATTGCTGATCTGCGCGGTCAGGTCGCCGCTGGCGATCTGCTCGGCAAAACCCATGGCTTCGCGCAGCGGATTGCGGATGTTGCGGATGAGGAAGAACGCCCCAGCCACGATGCCGGCAATGAGGATTCCGACCTGGAAAGTGGCAATGGTGAGGCTGGTGGAACGGCGCTCGGTGAACTCGGCCTGCGCCTGCTGGCGGATGTCGGTCTGCATGCGGGCGAACTCGCGCAGCGCGGCCAGGTAGGGCGTGACGGCGCCATTGAAGCGCGACGAGATTTCCTGCGCGGCGCCCGCAGCATCGCCGGCCTTCTTCATTTCGTTGGCCTTCGCCAGCGAATCCAGCACCGCCTTGCGCAGCCCGGCAATCTTTTCCAGCTGGGCCTTCTCGGGTGCACTCATGTCCATCGCCTGCAGTTGCTTCTGCAGTTCGGAAATGGAGGCCACGCCCGCAGGAATCAGGTCCTTGTACATCTCGGCAATGGCCGGGTCGGTGCTGGCAATGGAGGCCTGCACGCGCGTCACGTTGGTTTCGGTCAGGCCGGCCCATTCGGTGGCGATGGTGGTCTTGGCGGCCAGGGCCGAGAGCACGCGTTCGGACTCTTCATTGAGGCTGGAAGAGCGCGAGCCTGCGGTGGCCACCACCACGAACAGCGCCACGATGATGGCAATGACGCCGGCCCACAGCCTGGCGCCGACGGAGAGATGTCGGAAAAGGTTCATGACGAAAGGGGGAAGGTTTACTGAAGAGCGGAGGGCGCGTTCACCAGGCCAAGTTCGGCGCTGCCGACCAGGGCGCCGATGTCGGCCAGGATGAGCATGCGTTCGCCCACATTGGCGATGCCGGTGATGAAGTCGGCGTCCAGCGAGGTGCTGATTTGCGGCACGGGCCGAATCTGATCCTGGGTGAGCTCGATCACATCGCTCACCGAATCCACCACCAGGCCGATCACGTGGTCGTGCACGCTGATGACGATGGTGACGGTGAAGCCGTTGTATTCCACCTTTTCGCAATTGAGCTTGATGCGCATGTCCACCACCGGCACGATCACACCGCGCAGATTCACCACGCCCTTGATGAACGCCGGCGCATTCGCGATGCGGGTGGGCTCTTCGTAAGAGCGGATCTCCTGCACGTGCAGGATGTCGATGCCGTATTCCTCCGCACCGAGGCGAAAGCTCAAGAATTCACCAGCGGCGGCGAGCGCAGGAGACGGGTGGCGCGAAGCCGCGCCGGCAGAGGGGTGGTGTGGGGCGTCCATGGGGTCCGGGAAGGAGGGTTGATGCCTCCGTATCGGCGGCTTCCCGGATTTCTTGAGCTGGCCGCGCGCCAGGCGGAGTTCAGTGCAGCTTCACCAGCGGCGTCGCCCGCTTCACCAGGAACCGCGCCACCGCCAGCACACCGGTGCGCAGCGTGCCCAGCACCGCCTGGTGGTGCATCAGGTGCAGGCTCACGTACATGGTGCGGGCGAGCAGGCCCTGCACATACCAGGTGGACTTGAACAGGTTGCCCATGAGGCTGCCCACCGAGGTCTGTGTACCCAGCGACACCAGCGATCCGTGGTCTCTGTAGACGTAGGGGCGCTTCTGCGCCGGCTTGTCCATGGCGTGGCGCAACAGCAGATCGTGCAGGTAGCTGGCCTGCTGGTGGGCGGCCTGTGCGCGTGGGGGCACCCAGCCGCCCTCTGCGGTGGGGCAGGCGGCGCAGTCGCCCAGGGCGTGGATGTTCGCGTGGCCCTTTACGAGCAGGTGATCGTCCACCTCCAGTTGGCCGGTGCGGTTGGTGGGCAGGCCCAGCGTGCTCAGCACATCGGGCGCCTTGATGCCGGCGGCCCACACCACCAGGTCGGCCTGGAACACGCGGCCGGTGGCGTCTTCCACCTGCGTGGGCGTGATGCGCGCCACACGGCATTTCGTCTCGATGGCGACGTGCCGTTGCTGGAGCAGTTTGGCGGCGGCGCTGGACACTTTTTCCGGCAGCGGCGCCAGGATGCGGTCGGCGCCTTCGAGCAGCGTCAGCTGCACGTCGCGCTGCGGGTCGAGCCGGCGAAAGCCGTAGCGCGAGTGCACCACGCTGGCTTCGCGCAGCTCGGCCGCCAGCTCCACGCCAGTGGCGCCGCCCCCGATGATGACGATGCGCACCTGGCCCTCGTTGCCCGCGCTCTTGCGCAGCTCGGCGGCCGTGAGCAGCTTGAGCATGCGCAGGCGGAACTGCTCGGCGTCGGCGGGCCGGTTGAGCGACAGGGTGTGTTCGGCCGCACCCGGTACGTTGTAGTGGTTGGCGGTGCTCCCCACGGCAATCACCAGCTGGTCGTAGGGCACGGTGCGCGCAGGCACCAGCTCTTCACCGTGTTCGTCGAGCACGGGCGCCACCTGCACGGCGTGTGCTTCCAGGTCAAGGTCGGTCATGGCGCCAAAGCAGAAGGTAAAGCGGTTGTCGTGCGCAAGCATTTCGTACGACAGGCCTTCCTGGTGAATGTCCAGCGTGCCCGCAGCCACTTCGTGCAGTGACGGTTTCCAGATGTGGAACAACTGCTGGTCGACCAGCGTCACCTGTTCTGCGCCGAGCTGGCGGCCGAGCTTGCTGGCCAGCTCCAGACCACCAGCGCCGCCACCGACGATCACGATGCGTGTTTTCATGGGCACCACTGTAGTCCACGCGTGTGCCCATGCCAAAAGCGTGGATGGCACGGTTCTGGCTATGCTGTGGCATGAACGTGTCGAACTGGCTCCCCGAAAATTTCCCTCCGTTTCTCGTCGAATGGCTGCCCGCGCTGCTGGTGGCGGTGCTGCTCATGCTGCTGGCCGAGCTGGTGTACCGCGTGGGCCGGCGCATCGTGCAACGCGCCGGGCGCGATTCGCCCATGATCATTTCCGTGGGTCGGGCGATCGAGGCGCCTGCTCACCTGCTGCTGCAGTTGCTCGCGCTCAACATCGCGTGGCAGCAGGCGCCGCAGGGCATGGGCTGGCTCACCTGGGCCGAGCGCCTCACCACATTGCTGCTCATCGGCGTGATCACCTGGCTGCTGACCCGCACCGTGCAGGGGGCGGCCAATGGCGTGGCGGCTGCGAACCCGCTGGCCGTGGCCGACAACCTGGTGGCGCGCCGCATCCAGACGCAGACCCTGGTGCTCTCGCGCACTGTGCAGGGCCTCATCATCCTGATCGGCGGCGCGCTGATGCTCATGACCTTTCCAGCCGTGCGACAGGTCGGGGCCAGCCTGCTCGCCTCGGCGGGCGTGGTGGGCATCGTGGCGGGCTTCGCGGCGAGACCGGTGCTCGGCAACCTCATTGCGGGTTTGCAGATCGGCCTGAGCCAGCCGATCCGCATCGACGACGTGGTGATCGTCGAGAACGAATGGGGCGTGATCGAGGAAATCACGGGCACCTACGTGGTGGTGCGCATCTGGGACCAGCGCCGGCTCGTGGTTCCGCTGCAGTACTGGATCGAAAAGCCGTTCCAGAACTGGACGCGCCAGACCTCCGAACTCATCGGCACCGTGTTTCTCTGGGTGGACTACCGCATGCCGCTTGCGCCACTGCGCGAATCGCTGCAGCGGGCGGTGGAAAGCAGCCCGCACTGGGACAAGCGCTTCGCCCTGCTGCAGGTGACCGAAGCGGGTGAGCAGGCTCTGCAGTTGCGCTGCCTTGTCACGGCAGCGTCCGCCGGTGCCGCGTGGGACCTGCGCTGCCATGTGCGCGAACAGCTCATCGACTTCATCCAGCGCGAGTACCCGCAGTGCCTGCCGCGTCAGCGTCAGGAAGGCGAAGTGGCGGTGGAAATGAGGAACTCGGCGGGCACCGCGTAGCCAGCACCGGTGCGCCACCCGTCGATGGCCTGCAGGTAGGCCGCGCTGACGCGCTCTCGGGCCGCCTCGTCCATGCGCGACCAGGCCAGCGCCACCGGCCCACCCACGAAGGCGGCCCGACAGGCGTCGTCGGCATGGGTGTAGCGCAGGGTGGTGCTGATGCGCATGGTTTGCATATCGTTGAAGCCAGCTTGTGCGCACAGACGCACCAACGTGTCGGCCTGGCCGAGGCGGAAGAACAACGGGCAGACCTCGCTGGTCACTTCGGCATCGACGATGGGAAACAGTGCCGACCACCCACAGCGAGCGCGTTCACCCCAGATCGCCAGGCCGAGGCGGCCGCCCGGGCGCAGCACGCGCCGCAGTTCGCGCAATGCCTGCTCCGGTTCTGGCAGGTACATCAGACCGAAGGCGCACAGCGCCACGTCGAAGCCCGCATCGGGCAGAGCCAGTTGCTCGGCGTCCATGCGCGCCGCATCGACTTGATGCAACTGCTCTGCCCGCGCACGGTGCAGCGTGGTCTGCACCATGCGCTCGGAGATGTCCACACCCAGCACCCGGCCGTGCGGCCCCACCGCCCTCGCCGCCGGCAGGGTCACAAGACCGGTGCCGCAGGCCACGTCGAGCACGCGCTCGCCCGGCGCCAGCGCCACCTGCGCCAGCAGCTCGGCCTGCGCGGGCGCCAGCTGCGCCTGCCACAGCGGCTCGTAGTCATCGGCGGCCAGGTCCCAGCCGTAGCGTTGCACGCGGCGTTGCAGGCGGGGTTCCATGGGGCTTCAGCTGCGTGTGATGACGATTTCAAGGTACTCGCTGGGCACCACGAGCGAGCCGGGCCCGGCCTGGTTCAGGCCGTTGAGCAGGGCCGTGAGGTCGGCTTCGAGCGCCTGGGCCTTGTCGGCGGGCAGGGCTGCAAAGGCCTTGTGCACCGGGCCGTACCAGGTCCGGAACACGTCGATGAAGTGCGCGGCCGAGCGGTAGCGGAAGTTGAAAATGCGAGGCGTCACCCCGATCTTTGCAGCACCCGCACCAAACAGTTCGCGCAGGTGCGCTTCCATGCCCCAGAGCGAAGGGGGTTGCAGGCCGGCAGGTGGCGGCAGTTGTTTGCCCAGTGTCTTGAAGAGCTGGCCGATGAAGCCGGCTGGTGTCCAGTTGGCCATGCCGATGCGGCCGCCTGGGCGGCACACGCGCAGCATCTCCGAAGCCGAGCGTGCATGGTCGGGCGCGAACATCACGCCGAAGGTGGAGAGCACGGCGTCGAAACTGGCGTGTGCGAACGGCAGTTCTTCCACGTCGGCTTCCTGAAACTTCACGTCGAAGCGTTCGGCGCGCGCGCGCTCGGCGCCGCGTTCAAGCAGGCCGCCCACGTAGTCGGTGGAGGTGACCTGGCAGCCGCGCCGCGCGGCGGCCAAGGTGGCGTTGCCGTTGCCGGCGGCCACGTCGAGCACGCGCTCGTCCCAGCGCAGGTCGCAGGCTTCGGCCAGCGATTCGCCGACGATCTGCAAGGTGGTGCCAATCACGGCGTAGTCGCCGCTGGCCCAGGCGGTCTGCTGGCGAGCCTTGAGGGCAATGAGGTCGTTGGATGCGTTCATGGTGTTCTCTCCTGGTGGGTTGGCTGGCAAGGGCGGGGTGACCGCCATGGAGCGGTTGGCCCGGCATGCAGTGGAACGCCGGTGGGCCATCGCTGTCCTGTTCGAGCGGCTGGCAGGTCTGTCCGATCGTCCGCAACTGGCCCCCCATCGCGCTGGCCTTGACTCGACGTCCGGGAAAGCTGACCACGCGTCCGAAGCCACCCCAGCGAGCACCTGGTCCGCTCATAATCCGCCGCTGAGTTCCTGTCCTCCACTGAAGGAAAACACCGTGTCGCAGACTCCCATCACCCAGGCCTTGCAACGCGTTCAGTCGGTTTTCTCCCGCCGCCCCGAGGCGGGCTTGCACGACGATACGCCGGCCACTGCGCAGTGGACGAACGGCATGCGCGTGGTGGTTCGGCACGCCAACGGCACGGCGCTGCCTTCCGACATGCCGACCGAATTCGGCGGTGCCGGTGACGAGGTCACGCCGGGGTGGTTTTTCCGCGCCGGCCTGGCTTCGTGCGCAACCACTTCGATCACCATGGCGGCTGCCCTGCAGGGCTTGCCCATCGAGGCGCTGGAAGTTCGGGCCGAGAGCCGATCTGATGCGCGCGGCATGTTCGCCATGACGGATGCGGACGGCCGGCAGGTCCCCGCCGGGCCGCTTGAAGTGAGTCTGACCGTGCGCATCGTTGCGCCAGCCGAGTCACCCGACCGGCTTCGCGCTTTCGTGGAGACCGCGCTGGGCAGTTCTCCGATCCCCTCTCTGGTGCGCAGCGCACTGCCGCTGACCATCCGCGTGGAAACTGCGTAGCTCACCATGGATGCGCTTTCCGAAACCCTGCGCGTGGTGCAACTGGTGGGCGCCATTTTTCTGCAGGCGCGCTTCACCGCGCCGTGGTGTTACCAGTCGCCCCCAGCCGACGCAGCCGCGCCGCTGCTGGAGCCCGGCGCAGAACGCGTGATCATCTTTCACCTCATCACCGAGGGCGAATGCCATGTGGAACTGGAGGGCGAAGAACCCATGCGCCTCACGGCGGGTGACGTGATCCTGTTTCCGCAGGGCGATGCGCACCGCATGTCATCTGCGCCGGGGTTGCCGCCTGCTGCAGGCACACCGCTCAAGGAGCTGCTGCAGCGCCGGCCGCGCCAGCTGAACTACGGTGGCGGTGGCGCCACCACGCGGCTGCTGTGTGGCTATCTGGCCTGCGATGCCCGGCTGGCCCGGCTGCTGCTCGCCGGCCTGCCGCCGCTGGTGCGTGTGAACGTGCGCGGCTCGAACGCGGGCGTGTGGCTCGAAGCCTCGGTGCGCTACGCGCTGGCCGAGGCACGGTCACCGCGCGCGGGTGGCGCGGGCGTGCTCGCCAAGCTGGCCGAGGTGCTGTTCATCGAGGTGCTGCGGCTCTACATCCACGAGCAGAGCGCGGGCCGCACCGGCTGGCTCGCGGGCCTGGGTGACCGCATCGTGGGCGCTTCGCTGAACGCGCTGCACCACAAGCCCGCGCACGCCTGGACGCTGGACGAGCTCGCGCGCTCGGCCGGCACCTCGCGCTCGGTGCTGGCCGAGCGCTTCCAGTTGCTGGTGGGTAGCTCGCCCATGCAGTACCTCACCCAGTGGCGCATGATGCTGGCGGCCAATCTGCTGTGCCGGAGCAAGGCGCCGCTCGCGCAAATTGCGCAGGATGTGGGCTACCAGACCGACACCGCCTTCATCCGCGCCTTCAGGCGCGAGTACGGCGTGCCGCCCGCCACCTGGCGGCGCAACCGCCACGCAGAGCCCGTGGTGACGGTGCACTGACCAACCCGGTCACACCGTTCAGGGCTTTTTCGCGGGCGCGCTGGCCAGCACGGGGTTGCAGGGGTCTGCGCCTTCCTTGCTGCCTTGCTCGATCAAGGGAATCAACGCCGCCAGCGGCCCCACGGTGGCGCCCAGTGCCAGCGCGCCCAGCACACGCCCCACCAGGCCCTGCGCCTCGATGCCCACATCGGGGTTGCCGAGCGTGCCACCCACGGTAATGGGCGTGCGCAGGGACAGCGGCGACCAGTCCTTCGGGCGGGTCACTACCCGCAGGTCCAGCGTTTCGTTCTTCAGGTTGATGGGGCCAGTCACCCAGATGGTGCTGTCGGCGTTGTCGGCCACCGCGAGCCGGGGTTCGATCACGCCTTTGCTGGCCATCAGGTCGAAGCGGGCGCAGCGCAGCGGCAGGGGCTTGTCGCCGCTGACGACGACACCCAGCGCCTGCGCCACGTCGAGCCCCAGGGCTTCTGTGATGAGATACGACACCGTGCCGTCGCGCAGGTTGATCTGCATCGGGCCATTGAGGCTGCCCAGGATGGCGGCGGTGGAGTTGCCGGCGCCTGTGACCTTCACGTTGCCGGAGAGTGCGCCCGTCAGGTAAGACTGCACGGGCTGGTCACCACCCTGGCGGGCTTCGTTGCGTTCGCGCTTGAGCGCGGTGGTGGCGGTGGCTGCCGGGGGCTTTTCGGTGGCGCCATCCTTCTGCAGGCCGCGCAGCCAGCCCGCCACATCGATGCCGGCGAAATCCAGATTCGCTTCCCATTTCGCGGGGCTGGCGTTGGCGTCGAGCTGGGTCATGCCTTTGAGCGAGCCGCCAGCCACCACGGTCTGCAGCGATTCGAGGCGCAGCACGCCACCGTCGAGCCGCAGCCGCGTTTGAAGTTGGCGCAAAGGCGCCATCGACGCCGTGCCGAAGTCGAGCTCCTCGAACTTCATGCGCACGTCGGCATCCATGGCCTTGAGCGAGGGCAGGTCGAACTTGCGCTGCGGCAACACGCGGCCATCGGCTTGGCTCTGCGCGGGTTTGTCACCTGCGCCATTGGCGCCCACGGCAGGGCCGAGATCGGCGAAGGCAAGCCGCGAGCCATTCAACTCGCCACTGAGTCGAGCCGGGCGCACGGTCTGATCGAACAGCAGATCGCCGGCCAGGCGGCTGCTGCCGATGTGGGCGCGCGACGCCTGCAAGCGCCACTGCCCGCCTTCGTGCTGCAGGTTGCCCTTCAGGTCGAACGGGGGCGTGGTGGGCAGCGTGATGCCCAGCGGCTCGCCCACGGCGGCGAGCGACGGGCCCTTGAATTCGAGCGCACCACGCAACCGCGGCGTGCCCAGCAGCGCGGCTGCTTCGCCATCGAACAGCAAGCGGGAGGACGCCACGCTGCCTTCCACCCGCACGGGCACCCAGGGCGCTTGCGCCGATGCATCGGGGTCCTGCAACAAGGGGAGGGTGCCACCCGCCTTCACGGCCAGCTTCATCGGCATGGCCTGGTAACGACCCGTCACCGTGGCCTCGTAGCCCGCGCCTTGCTGGCTGACCGCCTCGCCTTCGCTGCCGCGCACGGCAATGTCCAGGTCCACATCCTGCACCGCGTCGCGCCAGTCGATCTGCCCGCGGCCGACCATGAGGGTGCCGAAGCGAGGCAGGTCGAAGCCTCTGGCCTGCGGGTCTTTCGGCTTGCTCTGGTCGCCCAGTTGCCAGTTGGCTTGCCCTTCCGGTGTGCGTCGCAGGTGGGCATCGAGCGTGTCGGCCTTCAGCGCATGCACGCGCAGTGCCTCGCCCTGGCGCCAGCGCCACACGTCACCCCAGCGCCAGGCCAGCACCACGTTGCGTGCATCCAGCAGGTGCGGCACCTCGTAACGCGGGTCTGAGCCGATGTTCAGGTGATCCACCTCCAGCCTGGGGCGCCAGAACAGGTGAAGCTTGAAAGGCCCCTGCAAGGTGGTGGGCACAGCGGTGGCGCGCGCCATCGCGCGCTCGACCGGTTGGCGCAGGAAAGGCCAGCCGGCGATTTCCAGCGCCACCACGCCCAACACAAGCGCGGCCGCCGTGCCGATCAGCACGTGTCGGGTCCTGAGGCGTCTCACGGGAGTGTTCATGTGGCTTCAGGGTATGCGCGTTCGCACGAGCGTGGCGTAGGCGCAGGCCGCGATCCTTGTGCGCGATGTCCTACAGACGGGCCCGTCGATAGAATCCACACTCCGAGCATGAATGGATTCCTCCGTGCACCATGCCCCCGCTGGAAATACCTCTTCACCCGCCATGGAGGTGCGTGACACGGCGCAGGCCCCCGAGGCTCATTGGGACGCGCAGGGCGATGCGTGGGTGCTGCGTCTGGCTGGCAACTGGACGGCCTCTGCCCCCACATTTCCCGAACTTCCCGCGACCGACATGCAATCGGTGCGCATCGACGCGGCTGGTCTGGGCGCGTGGGATGCCGCACTGGCGTCTCGGCTCTGGATGCAGCTCGAACCGCTTGCGCAACGAGACGTGTCGGTCGATCTTCGCGACCTGCCCGAAGGCTTGCAGGAGATTGTTTCGCTGGCGTTGAACGGCACGCCGCCGCTGGCCGCGGCAGTCCCTGCCGACCCGCCAGGCCGAGTCACTCGCCTGGGCACGCGCACCGCCGCGTGGTGGGTCGACAAACGCAAGGCGCTGACCTTCTTCGGCGAAGTGTTGCTCTCCGTCGGCCGCCTGTTTCGCGGCAAGTGCGACATGCGGGGATCAGACCTTCTGTGGCAGATCGAACAGACAGGGCCGCGCAGCCTGCCCATCATCGCCCTCGTGAGCTTCCTGGTGGGGCTGATCGTGGCCTACATGGGCGCGGCGCAACTCCAGCGTTTTGGCGCGCAGACCTACATCGCCGACCTGGTCACCGTGGGCGTGGTGCGTGAAGTGGCGGCTTTGCTGGTGGGCATCGTGCTGGCTGGGCGCGTGGGCGCAGCCTTTGCGGCGCAGATCGGCAGCATGCGCGCCAACGAAGAGGTGGACGCACTCGCCACCATGGGCGTGAACCCGGTGGATTTCCTGGTGCTTCCACGCGTGCTCGCACTCCTCATTGTCGGCCCCATGCTCACCGCGTTCGGTGCGCTGGTGGGCATGGCGGTGGGCTGGCTGGTGGCTGTGGGCATCTACGGTGTCACGCCGCTGGAGTACGTGTATTCCAGCGTGGAGGCGCTCACCCTGCCGCATGTGCTGGTGGGGTTGATCAAGGGCACGGTGTATTCAGTTCTGGTGGCGCTGGCGGGTTGCCTGCAAGGCCTCTCTGCCGGGCGCAGCGCGCAGGCCGTGGGCGATGCCACCACCGCGTCGGTGGTGCAAGCCATCGTCTGGATCGTGGTGGCCGCTTCGGCGCTCACGGTCGTGTTTCAAAGGCTCGATTTCTAGATGGAAACACTTCAGGAACCCACAGTTGCCTCTGCCGCCGCGCCTGCTTCGGCAGAGCCTCTGGTGAGCGTGAGAAACCTCACCATGGCCTTTGGCCCGAAGGTGATTCAGCGCGACCTCGACTTCGACATCCTGCCCGGCGAGGTGCTCGCCATTGCCGGTGGCAGCGGGTGCGGCAAGAGCACGCTGCTGCGCCACCTCATCGGCTTGCAGGCGCCCGCAACGGGGCAGGTGATCTATGGCGACCGTGATCTTTACGCGGCCGATGCGGCCGAGCAGCGCAAGCTCATGCAGACTTTCGGCGTCACGTTTCAGGCCGGTGCGCTGTGGAGCAGCATGACCGTGGGTGAAAACGTGATGTTGCCCATGCAGCTCTTCACCGACATGGCGCCCGAGCAGTGCGAACACGAAGCGCGCTTCAAGCTGGCGCTGGTAGGGCTGGGTGGCAGCTTCGATGCCGAGCCCGCCACCCTCAGCGGCGGCATGAAGAAGCGCGCGGCCATTGCCCGTGCGCTGGCGCTGAATCCGCCGCTGGTGTTTCTCGACGAGCCTTCTGCCGGGCTGGACCCACTGGCCTCGGCCAACCTGGACGAGCTCATCCTGCACCTTCGCAACGACCTGCACACCACCGTGGTGATGGTCAGCCACGAACTCGAAAGCATCTTCACCGTGGCCGATCGGCTGCTGTTCCTCGACGCCGAAACCAAGACCATGACCGCACTTGGCCCACCCAAAGAACTGCGGCGCAGCGGCCCCGAAGGCGTGCAGAATTTCCTGCGGCGCGGCGCACCGATTCCTCAGGAGACCTCGACATGAAACGCAAGGCCAGCGCCACGCTGATCGGCACTTTCGTGGTGGCCGGCATCGCTTTGATTGCCATCGCCATCATCGCCCTCGCAGGCAACAACCTGTTCACGCGCAAGGAGCGCACCGTCATGTACTTCAGCGGGTCGGTGTATGGCCTGCAGGTCGGTGCACCGGTGGTGTTTCGGGGCGTGAGGGTCGGCAGCGTGGAATCCATCGACATCTTCTACGACCGCAAGAACGACAGCTACGCCATTCCCGTGGTGGCCGTGCTCGACAGCAACGCGGTGAGCGGGCTCGACGGCAAGCGTGGCTCGGAGCCGGCGCTGCCCGCGCTGGTGGAGCGGGGTTTGAGCGCGCAGTTGTCCATGCAGAGCCTGCTCACCGGCCTGCTGTACGTCGACCTGGACTTGCGCCCCAAGCTGGAGGGCAAGTTGCGCGGAAGCAACCGCCGCGCCGAGATCGAGATTCCCACCACGGCCACCGCCATCCAGAACCTGCGCGAGCAGTTCGACGGCATGGACTTCCGCCGCATTGCTGAAGACATTTCCGCCATTGCGTCGTCGGCGCGCGCAGTGGTGGGCGGCCCGCAGCTCAAGCAGGCGATGGACGACCTGGCCGCCATCACGTCCACCTTCAAGCGCATCTCGGATCGCCTGGACAAACGCATCGATCCGCTGGCGAATGAGCTGCAGCGTTCGCTGGAGTCAACCCGCAAGGCCATGGACGGCATGGGGCAGGCCGCGCAATCGGTGAACAACACCGCAACGGGGCTGGGCAAAACCTCCAATCAGGTTTCTGAACTGCTGGCGCCCAACGCGCCGCTGGTGACCAACCTGCAGCGCGCGGCCGACGAGGTGGCACGCACCGCCACGGCGCTTCGACAAGCCACCTCGGGCGACTCGCGCCTCATGACCGGCGCCGACCAGGCACTGGGCGATCTGTCTCGCGCCGCGCGCGCCTTGCGCGACCTCGCCGAAGCGCTCGAACAACAACCTGATTCACTGCTGCGTGGCCGGAGGGTTCCCGAATGAAGAGAAGATTGATCCTGGGAGGCGTTTGCGCCTCGACGCTTTTGCTGGCGGCCTGCGCCGGCAACCCCGCACCTTCCACCCGCTGGTACGAACTCCGCAGCGAGCCGCCGGCACCACGGCCCGCGCCGCGCCCCGGCGATGGGGCGGTGTGGGAAGTGGCCAGCGCGGTCGACATGCCGGGCTCGCTGGACCGCGACACCCTGATGGTGGCGAGCGGAGCTGCAGGCTTGCAGCCGCTCACCGGCCACCGCTGGGCCGAGCCGCTGCGCGACAGCATTCCACGCCTGCTGGCTTCTGATCTGGCGCTGCTGCGCGGTGAAGGCCTGGTGTGGCGCGCACCTGCACCGGGGGGTGTGGCGGTGGGCCGAATGCTGCGTGTGGAGATCGTGACGCTGATGGCCGATGCCGCGCAGCGCACGCTGCGCCTTCAGGCGCGCTGGGGGTTGACCAGCGTAGGCGCTGGCGCTGCCGCACCCGTACTGGGTGCCGCTGATTTCAAGGTGGACCTGAGCGATGCCTCGCCCGATGCCCTGGCCGCCGCGCACCGGGTTGCGCTGTGGCAACTCGCGATGCGGGTGGCAGGGTCAGGGCCGGCTTAGAACGGCGAGTCGGGGAAGTAGTACTTCGACGCGTTTTCCTTGGTGATGAGTACCGAAGGAATGGTGGTGGTGGCGGGCATGGCGGTGCCCTTCACGCGCGACTCGGCGGTGAGCTTCATGGCGTCGGCGATCATGCTGGGCGAGTAGGTCACATCGGCGGTGACGACCTTGTCGCCATCCATCACCTTCTTGATGTAGTCCTTGGAGCCCGCGCCGCCCAGCACCAGCTTCACGTCGGTGCGCTTGGCCTGTTCAATCGCTTTCTGCACGCCTACCGCCATGTCGTCGTCTGAAGCCCACACGGCGTCGATCTGCTTGAAGCGGGTCAGGTAGTCCTGCATCACCTTGAAGGCGTCGTCGCGGTTCCAGTTGCCGTGCTTGGCGTCCAGCACCTTGATGTTCGGATTCGCCTTCATCACCGCGTTGAACGCGTCCACGCGCTGGTTGTCGATCACGGTGGGAATGCCACGCAGGATCACCACGTTGCCCTTGCCGCCCATGGCCTTGGCCATGTACTCGCCGGCCACCTTGCCGAAGCCGGGGTTGTCACCGGCCACATACGCGTTTTGCGCGGTGGGGTCGGTGAGGCCACGGTCCACCACCGTCACGAACACGCCCTTGCTCTTGACCTGGCCCACCGGCTTGGTGAGCGGTGCGGACTCAAACGGCAGGATCACCAGCGTGTCGATCTTGTTGACGGTCTGCAGATCCTGCACCTGGTTGGCCTGCTCGGCGGCAGAGCCTGCGGTCTTCACGATGACGGAAGAGCCGGGGTACTGCTTCTCGAGTTCGGCCTTGGTGCGGTTGGCCCAATAGACGACGCCGCCGGTCCAGCCGTGGGTGGCGGCGGGAATAGACACGCCCATCACCATCTTGTTCTGGGCGAAAGCTGAAGGGGCGGTGACGAGGGTGGCGATGGCCAGTGAAATGGCAGAAAAAAGGCGTCTGTTCATGATGTCTCCTTGCTAGGTTCTCGAGGCTGAAATGGCTCGCCGGCCGAATGGCTGCGTTGCCGGGGAATTCATCGTCGCCCTCTTTGGAGGAAGGCCACGACGATGATCACGAAACCCTGCACCGCCGCGTTCAGGTACACGCTGATGATGCTGGTGAGGTTGAGGATGTTGCCGATCACGGAGAGCAGCACGGCACCCACCACGGTGCCCACGATGCGGCCCTGGCCGCCCTTGAGCGCGGTGCCGCCCACTATCACAGCCGCGATGGCTTCGAGCTCCCAGAGCAGGCCGGTGGAGGGCGATGCCGAGCCCAGGCGCGGCACGTAGAGCAGGGTGGCAATGCCCACGCACACGCCAAGCAGCACGTAGGTGAGGATCTTGATGCGGTCCACCGCCACGGCGGCGTAGCGCGCCACCTGTTCGTTGGAGCCGATGGCCTGCACGTAGCGGCCATAGCGAGTGCGGTTGAGCAGCAGGGCGCCGGCCAGCGCCACACCCAGGAACACCCAGATGGGAATGGGGATGCCCAGCCAGGCACCGTAGTACACCGGGCCGTAGGTGTCGCCCAGTTCGTTGTCGAGCGTGAGCGCGCCGCCGTTCGAGAAGTAGGTGAGGTAGGCGCGAAAGATGCCGAGCGTGCCCAGCGTGACGATGAAGGGCTCGATGCGCCCCTTGGTGATGAGCACCCCGTGCGCGAGGCCAAACGCGGCTCCGAGGATGAGTGCAATCGCCATGCCCACCAGCACGGCAGCCACCGGGCTGCCCACCATCGGCGCGACCCAGTTCATCACCATGATCATGCAGCCCGCAATGAGCGCGGCCATGGAGCCCACCGAGAGGTCGATGCCTCCGGAGATGATGACGAAGCACATGCCCACCGCGATGATGCCGATGAAGGCGGTGCGTGTGAGCACGTTCATCGCGTTGTCCCAGGTCGCGAAATCGGGGTTGAGCAAGGTGCCGGCGATGCACAGCAACACCAGGCCAACGATGGGGCCGGCGTCGCGCAGGAATTGCCGCAAAGGTTGGCGGCCTTGGGTGGGCGGGGCTTCGACAGCTTGAACGGCGTTCTGGTTCATTTCAGTGTGTTCCGGTGGCATGCGCGATCAGCGCCTCTTCGGTCAGGTGGTCGGCGTCCAGCGTGGTCTGCACGGCGCCGGCGCGCATCACCACCACGCGGTGGCACAGGCCGATCAGCTCCATGAGTTCGGAAGAGATCACGACCACGCCGCGCCCTTCGGCCGCAAGGCGCTGGACCAGAAAATAGATGTCGCGCTTGGCGCCCACGTCCACCCCGCGCGTGGGTTCGTCGAGCACCACCACACGCGGGTCGGGCTGCAGCACCTTGGCCATGGCCAGCTTTTGCTGGTTGCCGCCAGAGAGCGAGCCCGCCGGCGCATCCAGCGAGCCGGTGCGGATGCCGAAATCGGCCACGGCTTTTTCCAGCGCGCGGCGTTCGGAGCGCGGGTCGAGCATCGGCTTCGCATGGCGGTCCAGGTCCATGAGCGTCAGGTTCTCCTGCAGCGACATGCGGATGTGCAGGCCGCAGCCCTTGCGGTCTTCGCTGAGGTAAGTCAGCCCCTCGTGAGCGGCTTCGCGGGGATTCCTGAAATGCACGGGGCGGCCGGCCAGCAGCATTTCGCCGCCAGTGCGCGGGCGCAGGCCCAGCAGGCCTTCAAAGAGTTCCGTACGACCGGCGCCCACCAACCCCGCAAAGCCCAGAATCTCGCCGGGGCGCACGTCGAAGCTCACGTTCTTTGCCCAACCGGGCACGGTCACGTTCTTCACCGAGAGCAATGGCTCGCCGGCCGGCGGTGCCACGCGCGGCGGAAACATGTCGGAGAGTTCGCGGCCCACCATCAGGTTGGCCATCTGGTGCCGCGTGTGCTCGGCCGTGGGGCCGCGCGCCACGAAGCGGCCGTCGCGCATCACCACAATCTCATCCGTCACGCGCTCCACCTCGTCGAGCTTGTGCGAGATGTAGATCACCGTGACGCCCTGGGCCCGCAACTGCGCAATGAGCGCAAACAGGCGCTGCGTTTCCGAAGGCGTGAGCGTGGCGGTGGGTTCGTCCATCACCAGCAGGCGCGCGTTGCGCGAGAGCGCCTTGGCAATTTCCACCAGCTGTTTCTCCGCCACGATGAGATCGCGTGCGCGGGTGTCGGGGTCGATGTCCAGCCCCACCTGCTGCAGCACCTTGCGTGCGGCGCTTCGCATGCCCGCTTCGTCCAGCAGCCAGCCGCGCCGCAGCTCCCGGCCCAGAAAGATGTTCTGCGCCACGGTCAGGTCGTCGGCCAGGTTGAACTCCTGGTGAATCAGCACGATGCCGGCTTCTTCCGCGTCACGCGAGCTGGCGAAATGCCGCACCACGCCATCCACCTCCAGGCTGCCGCCGGACAGCGATTCGTAGCCCGAGAGGATCTTCATCAGCGTGGACTTGCCCGCGCCGTTCTCGCCCAGCAGGCCCACCATGCGCCCGGGCGCAAGCTCGAAGCTCACGCCGTGCAGCACGCGCACCGGCCCGAAGTCCTTTACGACGTCGTTGAAGCGCACGCTAAGGCTCACGCAGCCACCTCCACCCATTGCCCACCCTTCGACGACGATCGCACCGCAGCTTCAATGAAGGCCATGCCGTGCACGCCGTCTTCGATGGTGGGGAACACCACCTCGGGCGACAGCGCCGAGCCGTCGCGCGCGGCGCGCAGGGCCTGCGCAATTTCAGCGTAGACCGTGGCGAAGCCTTCGAGGTAACCCTCCGGGTGGCCAGAGGGCAGGCGCGAGACGCGGGCTGCGTCGGCGTTGGCCGCCCCCGTGCCGCGCGAAATGATCTGTGTGGCCTGGCCGAACGGCGACCAGTGCAGCTGGTTCGGGTGTTCCTGCCGCCATTCGAGTCCGGCCTTGTCGCCGTAGATGCGCAGGCGCAGGCCGTTCTCGTTGCCCGGCGCCACCTGGCTGGCCCACAGCGAGCCGCGCGCGCCACCCGCAAAGCGCAGCATCACCTGCACGTTGTCGTCCAGCACGCGGCCGGGTACGAAGGCGCTGAGTTCCGCGCAGAGCGATTGCGTGTGCAAGCCGCTCACAAAGGCCGCCAGCTGGTAGGCGTGCGTGCCGATATCGCCAATGCAGCCGCCTGCGCCCGCACGGGCCGGGTCGGTGCGCCAGGCGGCCTGCTTCTGCCCGCTGGATTCGAGCGGTTCGGTCAACCAGTCTTGCGCGTACTCCACCTGCACCACTCGGATCTGGCCCAGGGCACCCTCGCGCACCAGCCGGCGAGCGTGCCGCACCATGGGGTACCCGCTGTAGTTGTAGGTCACGGCCAGCAGGCGGCCTTTGGCCTTGGCCAGTTCACGCAGGCGCTGCGCTTCGGCCAGCGTCGTGGTCACTGGCTTGTCGCAGATCACGTGGATGCCGGCCTCCAGGAACGCTTCGGCCGCGGGCGCGTGCTGATCGTTGGGTGTGACGATGGCCACGGCCTCGATGCCATCCGCTCCGCGCGCCGCTTCCTCACGCGCCATGGTGCGGAAATCAGGGTACGCACGCGCAAGACCCAGCGCCTGCGCCGAGCGCAGGGCCTTCTCGGGCGTGGAAGAAAGCGCACCGGCCACCAGCTCGTAGTGATCGTCCAGCCGCGCGGCGATGCGGTGAACCGCGCCAATGAAAGCACCTTCGCCACCGCCCACCATGCCCAGGCGGATGCGGCGGCCTGCGCCTTCCGCTGTGGAACCGGCTTCGATCGTCATTGGCCGGCCTCCTGCAGGCCGAGCATGCGGCGCAATTGCGCAGGGTCGGTATCGCCACCCGCGAAATCGTCGAAGGCTTTTTCTGTGACACGGATGATGTGCTTGCGAATGAACTCCGCGCCTTCGGCCGCACCAGCCTCCGGGTGTTTCAGGCAGCACTCCCATTCGAGCACCGCCCAGCTGTCGTAGTTGTACTGCGCCATCTTGGAGAAGATGGCGCCAAAGTCCACCTGCCCATCACCCAGCGAGCGGAAGCGCCCGGCACGCTCCACCCACGGCTGGTAACCGGAGTACACACCCTGTCGGCCGGTGGGGCGGAACTCGGCGTCCTTGATGTGCAGCGCTTTGATGCGCTCGTGGTAGATGTCGATGAACTCCAGATAGTCGAGCTGCTGCAGCAGGAAGTGCGAAGGGTCGTAGTTGATGCAGCAGCGCGGGTGGTTGTTCACGCGCTCCAGGAACATCTCGAAGGTGGTGCCGTCGAACAGGTCTTCACCGGGGTGCAGCTCGAAGCACACATTGCAGTCGGCGTCTTCAAACGCATCGAAGATCGGCTTCCAGCGCTTGGCGAGTTCGTCGAAGGCGGCGTCGATCAAACCTGCCGGGCGCTGTGGCCACGGGTACAGGAACGGCCAGGCCAGCGCACCGGGAAAACTCACGTTGCTCTTCAGGCCCAGGCGCTGCGAGGCCTTGGCCGAGAGCTTCATCTGCTCCACCGCCCAGGCCTGGCGCGCCTTGGGGTTCTTGCGAAACGCCTCGGGTGCGAAGCCGTCGAAGGCTTCGTCGTAAGCCGGGTGCACGGCCACCAGCTGGCCCTGCAGGTGCGTGCCGAGTTCGGTGATGGCCACGCCGTTCTCGCGTGCCACGCCTGCGATTTCGTCGCAGTAGGTCTGCGATTCAGCGGCCTTGTCCATGTCGAAAATTCGCTTGTCCCACGACGGGATCTGCACGCCCTCGAAACCCAGGCCGCCGGCCCATTGGGTGATGGACGCCCATGAGTCGAACGGCGCGGTGTCGCTGGCGAACTGCGCGAGGTAGATGCCGGGGCCTTTGATGTTGGTGGCCATGAGTGATGTCTCCTTGTCTTGCGGTGTTCTGTTGAGCGGCGATGTTCAGAGGTAGCTGTTGACCAGGTGCTCCAGCCGCTCCTGCTGCGCCGAGCGCGGCTGCGGTTCCAGGCCATCGGCCTCCACTTCGCGCGCCAGTGCGTCCAGCGAGCGTTCGCCGTTCAGAATGGCGCGGCCGCGTGGCGAATCCCAGCCCTGGTAACGGCTCTCCACATGGCGCTGCAGCGCGCCGTCCTGAATCATCTTTTCGGCCACCAGCAGCGCGCGTGCGCAGAGGTCCATGGCGGTGGCGTGGGCCCACACCAGGTCGTCGGCGTCGATCGACTGGCGGCGCAGCTTGGCGTCGAAGTTCAGGCCGCCCTGGCCAATGCCGCCGGCCCGGAGCACTTCGTACATCGTCATCGCCACCTGCGGCAGGTTGTTGGGGAACTGGTCGGTGTCCCAGCCCAGCATCTCGTCGCCGCGGTTCATGTCGAGCGAGCCGAAGATGCCAAGTGCGCCGGCCAGCGCAATTTCGTGTTCAAACGTGTGGCCGGCCAGCAGTGCGTGGTTCTGCTCCAGGTTCACCTTCACTTCGTTCTCCAGCCCATGCGCCTTCAGGAAGCCGAACACCGTGCCCACGTCGTAGTCGTACTGGTGCTTGGTGGGTTCGGCCGGCTTGGGCTCGATGAGGATCTGGCCGGTGAATCCGATCTTGTGCTTGTGCTCCACCACCAGGTTCAGGAAGCGGCCGAGCTGCGCCAGCTCGCGTTTCAGGTCGGTGTTGAGCAGCGTCTCGTAGCCTTCGCGCCCACCCCAAAGCACATAGTTCTGGCCCTTCAGGCGGTGCGTCATTTCCATCACGTTCTTCACCTGCGCGGCGGCGTAGGCGAACACGTCCGGGTCGGGGTTGGTGGCGGCGCCTGCGAGGTAGCGGCGGTTGGAGAACAGATTGGCCGTGCCCCAGAGCAGCTTGACGCCGGTCTCGTCCATCTTGCGTTCAAACACGCCTTCAATGCGCTTCAGGTGCTCGTTCGATTCGCGCAGCGTGGCGCCCTCAGGGGCCACATCGCGGTCGTGGAAGGTGAAGAAGGGCGAGTCGATCAGGCGGAAGAGATCAAAGGCCACGTCGGCCTTTTGGATCGCCTGCGCCATCGGATCGCCCGCGCCGTGCCAGGGGCGCTGGAAGGTGGGTTCACCGAAGGGATCGGTGCCACCCCAGCCGAAGCTGTGCCAGTAGCAGGTGGCAAAGCGCAGCTGGTCTTCCATGCGCTTGCCCAGCACCAGGCGGTTCTTGTCGTAGTACTGGTAGGCCAGCGGTTCGGATGGTGTGGGCTTGAAGCCTTCGCCCCGGAAGGCAATGGGCTCGCGGAAGCTGAAGTAGCCCTTGTGCTGGGCGGTGGCGGCCACGGGTTCGGGAGCGAGGGTCTGTGTCATGGTGATGGCGCTGTGAGCGTGTTGGGCAGTGGAAATGAAAGGCTCATGCAGGCATGGCCGATGGAATGGTCTGCAGGGGCGAAGCCACCTGTCGCGCCAGGCCATACAGCGCCTGCCAGCGCAGATGAGCCTCTTCGTAAAGGGCGGCACGTTCGCGGTCGGGTTCAAAGCTGCGCAACCGGCGTGGCTTGCCGAATGTGCTGCCGCCACCGGCCGCTGCGCGCGCCAGCCGCGCCGCGCCCAGCGCGCAGCCGTGTTCGCCACCTTCGATCTGGTGCAGCGGCATGCCCAGCACATCGGCCAGCACCTGACTCCAGCGCGCCGAGCGGGCGCCGCCGCCGAGCAGGTCGGCCTCGGTGAGTTGCGTGCCAGCGGTGGCCAGCGCATCGCGCGCATCGCGAAACGCAAACGCCACGCCTTCGAGCACCGCCTGCGTCATGTCGGTTCGCTCGGTGTCGGCCGAGAGCTGCAGGAAACCGCCGCGCACCGTGCTGTCGTTGTGCGGCGTGCGGTCGCCATTCAGGTAGGGCAGGAACCAGCAGGGCGCGGGGCCGGGGTCGGCGTGGTCCAGCTCATCGAGCAGGCGCGCTTCGTTCACACCCGTGGTGCGCGCCCACCACGCCAGCGAAGCGGCGGCCGAGAGCTGCACGCCCATCTGGTGCCACAGGTCGGGCAGGGCGTGGCAGAAAGCGTGCACGCCCTGGCTGGCCGCGGGCGCGAAGCCGGCGGTAGTGGCCCACAGCACACCCGATGTGCCGAGCGACACAAACGCATCGCCCGCGTTCACCGCGCCCACGCCCACGGCACCCGCCGCGTTGTCGCCCGCACCTCCTGCGATCACCGGAACCTGATCAAACTTCCACCGCTTCACCCATTCGGCACGCAACTGGCCCGCCGGCTCGGAGCCTTCCACCAGGCGCGGCATCTGCGCTTCAGACAAGCCGCAAGCCGCCAGCAACGAGGGCGACCAGCGACGCTGCGCCACATCCAGCCAGAGCGTGCCCGAAGCGTCGGACATGTCTTCGATGAATTCGCCGCAGAGCTTCCAGCGCAGCCAGGCCTTGGGCAGCAGCACACGCGCAATGCGCGCGAAGATCTCCGGCTCGTGCTCGCGCACCCACAGCAGCTTGGGCGCCGTGAAGCCCGCCATGGCCGGGTTGCCGGTGAGGCGGCGCAGGTTCAGGGCCGGCGCTTCCAGTTCTGCGCACTGCGCGCCGCTGCGCGCGTCGTTCCACAAGATGCAGGGACGCAGCACGTTGTTCCCGGCGTCGAGCAGCGTGGCGCCATGCATCTGGCCAGACAAGCCAATGCCCTTCACCGCCGCCAAAGCGCGGGGATGTGCAGCGGCCAGTTCGTCCAGGCAGCTCTCGGTGGCGCGCCACCAGTCGGCAGGGTCCTGCTCAGACCACCCCGGCTGCGGCCGCTGCACGGTGAGCGGCGCCGTGGCAGTGGCCAGCGTGTTGTCGCCGTCCAGCAGCAGGGCTTTCACGCCGGAGGTGCCGAGGTCCAGGCCGAGGGTGATCACGGCAGGTTGTCCTTCAGGTAGATATCGATGCGGATGCGTTCCTGGTCCGCCAGCACCGGCTCCTGCGACCACTGCGCCAGGGCGACGCGCAGGGCAGAGCGGATCTCGTGGCCCGCGTCCTGGTTGATCACCGCGTCCATCGTGCCGTTGAGCAACTCCGCGCGCGACACGCTGGTGAGCTCGTGGCCCACGAAGACCGTGTTCTGGTCGCGCCCCGCGCCGCGCAGCGCCTGGCAGATGCCGGCATTGCCCGCGCCCACGCTGTAGATGGCGGCCAGATCCGGGTGATCGGCCAGCAACTGCACAGCCAGCGACTGGTTGCGCCCCGCGTCGTCCTGCCCTTCGAGCGGCGGCAACACCGTGAGGTGCGGGTGCTCCTGCGCCATCACCTGGTTGAAACCAAAATACCGCTCGGCGTGGTCGCGCAGCGAAAGGCTGCCGAGGATGATGGCCACCTGCGCCTTGCGCGAGCCCACGAAACGCCCAATGAGCGTGGCGGCCGTGCGGCCCGCCGCCGTGTTGTCGATGCCCACGTAATGCTGGCGCGTGGAGGAGGGCACATCCGACACCAGCGTGATCACCACCGTGCCGGCTTGTGTGAGCTGGTCGATGGCCGAGCGCACCACCGGGTGATCGAGCGCCATCACCACCACGGCATCGCGCTGGCCCTCTTGCGCGAGCAACGCCTTGGCCAGCTCGCCGGGGTTGAACACGTTGACCGACAGCACCTCGGAATCGATGCGCTGGTCGCGCATCCATTCGGCATTGGCCTCGATCTGCTCACCCAGCAAATCCACGAACCGGTTGTTGCCCGCCGGCAGCAGGAACGCCACCCGTCTAAGGCGCGAGCGCGCCAGCTTGGCAGCAGAAGGGTCGGGCCGGTAACCCAGCCGGCGCACGGCGGCATTCACCCGCGCCACCGTAGCTTCCCGCACCCCGGGCCGCTTGTTCACCACCCGGTCCGCCGTGGCCAGGCTGACCTGCGCATCCAGCGCCACGTCTTCCAGCGTGGCGCGTGCCTTGAGGGGTGTCCGGGGGTCCATGCCGGCATTCTGAGGTACGTACCTCAGAAAATTGCTAGGTGTTTTTACTGAGAGGAGCAGGCAGTTTGAGGTTCGTTACTCGGACCGCCTGCCGGACGGTGGACGGCGTCTTGCACCCAATAACCATACAGAAAAGTATCTTTACAGACTAAGTAGTCTATGTAGAGACTTTGCAGTTTAGTATTCGACCGCGACGAGGCGCTTGAAAGCGCAGTCGACTACTTCCTCAACCCTCTTCAAGGACTTACCGATGAAAAAACTGATCATTTCTTCGCTCGTGGCGTTTGCTTCGCTGGGCTCGGCCCAGGCCGCAGACATCGTGGACACCGCCGTTGCAGCCGGCTCGTTCAAGACACTCGTGACGGCGGTACAGGCTGCCGGTCTGGTTGACACCTTGAAGGGCCCTGGCCCGTTCACGGTGTTCGCCCCGACGGACGAAGCGTTTGCCAAAATCCCCAAGGCCACCCTGGACGCGCTGCTGAAAGACAAGGCAGCACTCACCAAGGTGCTCACGTACCACGTGGTTCCTGGCAAGGTGATGGCCAAGGACGTGAAGGCTGGCCCGGTCAAGACCGTTCAGGGCGGCTCTTTCACGGTGTCGACCACCGGTGGCGTCAAGGTGGACGCTGCGAATGTGGTGAAGACCGACATCGCGGCGGACAACGGCGTCATTCACGTGATCGACACGGTGATCATGCCCAAGTAACAAAGCACTGACGGAAGAGCGCCCCGTTCGTGCGGGGCGCTTTTTTTTTGTCCGGTGTAGGGGCCCCTGGGCGATCGAGGTCTATGACTTGTGTTGCGTCAGCAGCAGCTCGACCAGCCAGGCCACGCCCCCATCCATCATCGCGATTTCGGGTAAGACGAGGTTCATGTGGAAGCCGCCCAGCGGCAGCGGAGGCTCGATCACTTTCAGACCGAAACGGGCTCCGTGCGTATGTGCGAAGCGGCGAGGGACGGCGCAGACCAGATCGCTTTCTGCCACGACGGCCAGCGCAAACATGAAATTCGGCACGGTGCACGCAACGCGGCGGGAATGTCCTTCGGAGGCCAGCACGGCGTCAACGAAGCCGTGAGGCTCACCTGTTATCGAAACCACCAGATGCCGGGCCTCGAGGTACCGTTTCAGGCTCGGCTTGCGGGCCAGTGGATTTCCAGCGCGCACCACGAGCACGAAGTCTTCGTCGTAAAGCAGGTGCCTTGAGAAGCGCAGTGGTGTGCTGTCCGTCGGGACGATCGCGAGGTCCATTTCCCTAGCGTCGAGCTCGCTCCAGGCCGTGCGCCATGCCTTTTCTGGTGAAACTTCTCCGGCCACTGGCATCAGTTGCCGTACGGAGATCTCGATGCCGGGCGCCGTTGTCTTCAATGTGTCCAGCAGCGGCAACAACAACACCGCCGACGAACCATCGGGTGCGCCGATCGTGAACCGTCGCGTGGTCGATGCCGGGTCGAAAGGCGTTGCGGACGACAGCACGCTGCGTGTACGTGCCAGCAATTCGGTGATTGGCGAAGCGAGCTGGCTTGCTCGGGCCGTGGGGGTGACGCCCTTGGGCGTCTTCAGGAACAAGGGATCGTTGAGCAGGCGTCTCAGCCGCCCGATGCCGTGGCTCACGGCCGAAGGCGTGAGGTGAAGCCGCTCCGCAGCGCGACCCACATGCCGCTCGCGCATGACGGCCTCAAACAGCACCATCAGATTGAGATCGACACGCGACAGATCAATTTCATTCAGCATATTCCTGAAATCATATCGCTTGATGCATCTCGACGAAGGGCAGATCCTACGCGCCTCCATCAACTACGAGAGGCACAGAGCCTCATCAAAGGATTTCCATCATGAGCACCACTCGCCGCACCGTGCTGGCCGCAGCCCTCCCTACGCTCGCCCTGGCGGAGACGCCACGCAGCGCCACCTCAGACGACATCCTCGCGCCCCTTTTGGACAGCGCCACGCAGGCGCACGCTGCACTGATGCAGGGCGACCTTGACCGCTATTTCAGCCACATCCGGATCAGCCCTGACTTCACCTTGATGGCCCCTTTCGGCGGCCCTCCGACCCATGGCTCGTTGCTTTCTCCCGAGCGCTGGAAAGCGATTGGCCGATTCTTCAATAGCGGGCGTGACTCCACGCTGGAGCTCGTGCAGGCCTATCCCTCAACCGACCTGGTGGTGCTCGTCGCCATTGAACGCACCGTGGCTGAAGTGGGAGGTCTGACCGCTCAGCCCTGGGCGCTGCGGGTGACCCTGGTGTTTCGGCGCGAGGGTGGCCACTGGGCACTGGCTCACCGGCATGCCGACCCCTTGGTCACGGCCATCAGCCTGGAGAAAGCGGCGGCGTTGTCCGCTGGACGCGCATGAGAGAAGCCATGCTGCTGGGGTGGACGGGGATCTGCTTCTGGGCTGTCGGGCAGGTATGGCTCGCACAGGTTGTGCTGTATCCCTTGTTCCAGCGTGTCGGCGAGACGGATTACATCTGCTATCACCGGTTCTATGCATTGCGCGCTTCGCTGGCAATGGCCGCCCCGGGCTTTGCGTGCTTTCTGTTTCCGATCCCCTTGGCCGTATTCGGCCCGGGCATGCCGGAGTGGATGCACGCCGCGAACATTGCATTGGGCGTGGTGGGACTTCTCGTTGCGATGGCCGTGGAAACTCCGCGCCACGCTCATCTGGAGATTGGTGGCAAGGACACGGAAGTGATTGATGAACTCATTTGTTGCAACTGGCCACGCACCATCAGCGTCACGCTGCAAGGCGCGCTGACCGTGGGCATGCTGGGTCACGTGCTGACCATCGACTGAGCGAGAAGCCACTGTCGGCATCAAGCAGTGTTTCTGCAATGTAGGATTTCAGAGTTATGGTGAACGATCGCAGCAACCAGCACATGTCCAGTACGAGCGCAACCTCGCCCATGCATGCCGAACTCTTGCAGAGCTCGTTGCCCGGTGTCCATGCCATCCGGATCAGTTCGACTCGGTCATTTGGCAAACACTGGCACAGCACGTTCGGATTTGGTGTGATGGAGCAAGGCGGCCATCGCTCGGCCAGCGGCCGGGGGCCGGTGGATGTGCTGGCGGGCAGTGTGCTGACGCACAACCCTGGTGAGGTCCATGACGGCGCTCCCCTCCAGAGAGAAGGCCGCCGCTGGGTCATGCTGCATGTTGACGTGAAGCTCATGCGTTCACTCGGCGGCCAGACCGACGCCAGCAGCGACGCCGACGTGGAATTCACCCGTCCGGTGTTGCAGGACCCACTGTTGGTGGTTCAGCTGCAGCAGCTGTTCAAGGCGTGGGCGCACCGCGGCGCCCGCGAAGCGGCTGACGGCCTGACGCGGCTGGCTGACGAATCGGCCTTGACGCTTCTGTGCACCCACGTGCTCACGCATCACACCACGGCCCGCCTGCCTTCGAACGCACCGGCATCCATCGGCAAGGTGCGCGACATGCTGGCGGCCGAAGTGCTCAACCCCCCATCGCTGCAAGCCTTGTCGGCGCCACTCGGCCTGAGCCGCTACCAGTTGTTGCGCCGCTTCACCGAGGTGTATGGCCTCCCTCCCCACGCATGGCTGCGAGCCTACCGACTGGAGCGAGCTCGCGCGCTGATCGCGCAGGGCGTGCCTCTGGCCGCTACTGCTGCAGAGAGCGGCTTTGCCGACCAGAGCCACATGACCCGCACCTTCCGGGCATTGCTCGGCTATGCGCCTGGCGCCAGCCAGCGCGTGCTGCAACCGCGTTCAAGACTAAACGCCTGAAGCTGTTCACAGTGGGCCCTCATTTACCCGGAGGGCGCACATGGAACAAACCATCAGGGACCACCCAAAAGAACAGCGCAACGGTCAGTTGCTGTGTGTGCTGGCCATGGTTCTGGTGGGCTCCACAGTGCCAGCCAGCAAACTGATTGGCCAGACCATGGATCCCTTCGTGGCTACGGCTCTGCGCCATGCAGCAGCCTTGCCCGTGCTGCTGATCGGGCTGCTGTGGCAATCAACCGCGTGGCCCAGGCTCTGTCGGCATGACCAGATCGTGCTGTTGCTGCAGGCTGCCGCGGGCAGCGTGGGCTACACGGTGTTGTTGATTCTGGGCGTGCAGATGGCCAGCGCAGCGGATGCCAGTGTGGTGACCGGCACGCTGCCTGCGGTAGCGGCGCTGTTGTCCTTCGTGTTTCTGGGTGAGCGCCCCCGGCTTCGCACAGTTGCCTCTATTGGTCTGGCCACGCTGGGTGTGGTACTTCTCGCGCTGGCCAGCCCCGATGCCGGCACCGCTGTCCCATCAGAACACCGCTTCCTGGGCATGTCGCTGGTGCTCGGCGCCGTCGCTTGCGAGGCCGTTTTCATCCTGGGCCAGGGTCGCCTGAAAAGTGCCCTCACGCCGTTGCAGATGTCCATCTTGATGAGTGCGGGCGGATTGGTTTTGTGCGCGGTTCCTGCAGCTGTGCGCTGGCCAGACGGTGGTGTGCTCTGGCAAAGCACCGCCATGGCGGGTGTCTTGTATTACGCGTGGGTGGGTACCGTGGGCGGCTTTGTGCTGTGGTACGCCGGCGCTGCAAGAACCTCAGCCGCCGGAGCGGCCCTGGCCACTGCATTTCTGCCTTTGTCGGCCTTCGCTTTGTCCGCCTGGTGGTTGGCGGAACCGATTCATTCCATGCAGTGGCTTGCCATGGGTTTCGTGCTGCTTGCAATGGCCTTGCCACTTTTGCGCAGGAAGCACCTACATGTCAGGTAGGGACCCTGGGCTCATGAGCTGCCTGCGCACGAATCAACTCGAACAGTGCCTGGGCAGGTGGGGAGAGCACAGCTCCTTTACGTCGCAGCAGGACAAACGTGCGCTCCACACAGGGGTCCGCCAGCGCGACGAGCTTGAGTTGGGGGTACGCTCCGGGTGGGATCGACAACTGAGGAACGATTGCAGCCCCCAGCCCCTGGGCGACCAGACCTACCGCTGTGGAGCTGCGTTCCACTTCGTAGGTTGCAGGCAACTGGATGTTCAAAGGACCCAACACCGTGTCAAGGAGGGGCCGATTGCTGCTTCCGCTTCCCGGGACGATGAGCGCATGGCCCTGCAATTGATGCCATTTCAGCGTGCGCCTGCGGGCCAGCGGGTGATCGCGCCTGCAGATCAGTCCGAATCGATCAGTGAGAACCGGGATGCTCTCGAGGTCCGAGAACTGGGCATTCGCCATGTTGATCCCGAACTCCGCTTCCCGCCTCTGCACGGCCTCCGCTACGCCATAAGAGGTGTGGTCAAGAATGCGGATGTGGTTGTCGGGGTGGCGGCAGCTGTACGCGCCAAGGATCGAAGGCAAAAACCGAACCCCAACTGTGGGTACGCATGCAATCGTCACCGTACCACGCTGCGCCTGACCGCTGGCACTGATCTCGCGAATGGCGATGGAAAGCTCGTCCAGCAGATTGCGCGCACGGGGCAGAAAGCTGGTCCCGGTGGGCGTAAGTGCGACCGAACGCGTGGTTCGTTCCAGAAGCTGCACGCCAAGTTGTGACTCGAGATTGCTCAGACGGCGTGTCAAGGCTGGCGATGTCACGGACAGGCTGTCAGCTGCGCGCGCAAAGCTTCCTAGCGTCGCTATGGCCACAAAGGCCTGCATCCCGAGGACGTCGAGTTTCATCAGCAAAGTGCAGTAATCGGTTCGAGAAATTCATTTTACGCACTGACTGAATATCCTCAAAATCCGCGTGACGGTCACCTTTTGAGGGAGTCGAAATTGAACGCTCTTATTGACCCACTTTCCGACGTACTGCGCAGCGTGCGCTTGCGCGGCTCGGTTTTCTTTCACTTGACTTGCCGGGATGACTGGTCCGTTCAGGCACCTGGCGGGCGCACCATCGGACCAGCGGTAATGCCGGGTGCCGAGCACGTCATCGAGTACCACATGTTTGTGAAAGGCGGGGGGTGGGTTGGGGTAGATGGTGAGCCGCCGCTTCGCATGCATGAAGGCGACATCGTGATGCTCCCGCACGGCGACGCGCACGTTGTCTCCAGCATGCCGGGCCTCGCGCCGATCGAGAAGGACAATGAAGGCATGCTCGGTCGGGTGCTTGACGGTGAGCGCGCCATCCCCATCACCTACAGCGGAGGCGCCTGCATCGTGGGGTCTGGCCTGCTGCGAGAGCAGGCCAGCACGGTGGTGGTCTGCGGCTTCATCGCCTGCGACGTGAAGCCATTCAACCCATTGGTCAACACCTTGCCCAGGCTGCTGCACCTTCCTGCCAGTGGCATGGACGCCTGGGTGGCACCGATGCTTGAGCACGCCGCCGCCGAAACCAAGGCCCGACGCGCAGGCAGTGCGGCCCTGTTGCAACGCGTGAGCGAGATGGTGTTTGTCGATGGCGCGCGGCGGTACCTCGACTCCTTGCCGGCTGAAGCGCAGGGATGGCTGGGCGCTCTGCGCGACCGCCAGGTGGGTCGCGCCATCACCCTGATGCACGGCGACCCCGCCGAGCCCTGGACGCTTGAAGAACTCAGCCTTCGCGTGGGGCTGTCGCGCTCAGCCCTGCACGACCGGTTTGTCTTGCTGACCGGATTTGCTCCCATGCAATACCTGGCCAACTGGCGCATGCAGTGCGGTGCGCGCCTGCTGCGCGAAGGCCATACCAGCGTGGCCGCTGTGGCCCTCGATGTGGGCTACGACTCGGAGGCAGCGTTCTCGCGTGCTTTCAAGCGCGCTACCGGGCTACCGCCCGCGACCTGGCGACGTGCACACGGGCAATCAGTGGCCAATACCCAACCCACTTGAAGAGTTGAATGTGAACGACAACCTGGATCTGCTTGCCCGCAGGCTTGAATTGAATGCACCGACCCACGAGCGTCTGCGACTGGCGTTTGGCCATGCTTGCGCGCTTCGGGTACGGCACCTGCTTGAGGAGCCGGCCGCCATCGAGTGCCTGAATGGGCTAGGCCGTTATCTTGAAGGCGAGCTGAGCGTAGAAGGTCGCCAGCGGCTAGCGGCCGAGGCTTCCCGTCTGGCCAACCAGCATCCGGGCTCGAAGTCGATCGATGGCTGCGGCCACGCGGCGGTGTCGGCCACCTACGCGGTCGCCAACGCGCTGGCGGGCAAGGCACTTCAGGCGGCCGACTACGCCGCCTATGCCATGGTCTACGGTGCAGGAGGCTACGGGGCAGTGGTCGAGCGAGGGTCGTTCGAACCCGAGTTCGAATGGCAGGTGCGATGTCTGGCAGCCCTGGCCCAAGACAGGCGGAGGCTCATCCTGTCTGGGAGCGCCGCCACGCCGCTGGCGGCTGGCCCACGAGTCGCTTGAAAGCCCTCGCAAAAGCGGCTTCGGAGTCGTAACCCACCTCCTGCGCCACCGTGGCCACTTTGGCGTGGCCTTTGCGCAGCAAGCCCGCACCCAGTTGCATGCGCCAGTTGGTCAGGTATTGCATCGGCGCCTGTCCAGTCAGTTCAACGAAGCGATCGTGCAGGGCCGAGCGCGAGAGCCCGACCTGCCGACCCAGCTCTTCCACGCTCCATGGTTCCGCCGGTCGTTCATGAAGCAGCGAAATGGCCTGGCCGACGTGCCGGTCGCGCAGGGCACCCAGCCATCCCGACGATCCCGGCGGCAGCGATTCCAGGTAGCGCCGCGCCGCATCCACGAACACGAATTCACTGGCCCGCTCCAGCACAGCGGCGCTGCCGGCGCGGCGTTCGCGCGATTCCGACACCGCCTGGTCGAGCAGCTGCATCGTCCACGCGCCCAGGGCGCCGGCGCGCAGATGCAACTGCGGGGGAAGCGCGTTGATCAGCGGGTTGAAGGGCCTCATGTCGCAGGCCACGAAGCCACACACGACCACCGAGCGGGCGTCGTCGGCAGGCCCCGGCAAGCCAGGACGCAGCACGCCTCGGTGGTAAGCCACGGGAATGGGCTTGGGATCGTTGCGCGTCTCGAAGCGCCAGCTGCTTTCATCGGCCATGGCGTGCATGCCGGGCGCACTGGAAATCACGTGGCCGTCGCCGCGGGGAAACATGATGATGTCTCCGGTGGCCAGCCGCACAGGGGCCTGCCCGTCGGATGCGGCCCAGCCTTCTCCCTTGGCCATCAGGTGGTAGGCGAGCACGTGGTCCGCGCCGGGCATGAGTGCACCGGCGAGCATGGGGGAGGGTGGTGTTTCGGCGGCCCATTCGCCGTCGAAGCTCACGTAATAAAAGATCGCGCCGCGCAGGCGAACGCTGCGCAACACGTCGGACAACGGATCGTGACTCATGGCTTTTGGCTTTGTCCGGAGTTTCGGTCAATCCGCGCGGACGCACGGCAAGGTCCCGGCGCTCCGCGCTGCCAATGGCGGACGCACGAGCAAATATGCCGAACGCAAGGTGAAGCGTCAATGGCGTTGGTTTTCGAGAATTCATCCATTGGCGCAGATGGCGCCGATGCACCTCTCTCACACCCAACCTCAGGAGCTTAGAAGCCATGAACACCGTCATCGACAAACCCGCCCCGGATCTCACCGCCATCAAGCAGCGTCAGCAGGCCACCTGGGCCAGTGGCGACTACTCCACCGTCGGCACCACCCTGCAGATTGTGGGCGAATCGCTGGCAGAAGCCGCCAACGTCTGCGCCGATGAGATGGTTCTGGACGTGGCGGCCGGCAACGGCAACGCGTCGCTGGCAGCCGCACGCCGCTACGCCAAGGTCACGTCTACCGATTACGTGCAAGCGCTGCTGGACAAAGGGCGCAACCGCGCACAGGCCGAGCACCTGCCCATGCAGTTCCAGCTTGCGGACGCTGAGGCACTGCCCTTTGCCAACGCCAGTTTTGACGTGGTGCTGTCCACCTTCGGCGTCATGTTCACGCCCGACCACCACCGCGCGGCCAGCGAGATGCTGCGCGTCGCGCGTCCCGGCGGCCGCATTGCTCTGGCGAACTGGACACCTGCTGGCTTCATCGGCCGTCTGTTCAAGGTGATTGGCGCGCACGTGCCGCCCCCGGCCGGCGTGCAGCCACCTGCGCTGTGGGGCACGGAGCCGCACATCGTCGAACTCTTCGGCGCACAGGCTTCGCACATTGAATGCCTGCGTCGGCACTTCAACTTCCGCTACCGGTCGGCAGCGCACTTCATCGAAGTGTT
Organism: Hydrogenophaga sp. IBVHS1; assembly: GCF_002127265.1. Taxonomy (GTDB): domain Bacteria; phylum Pseudomonadota; class Gammaproteobacteria; order Burkholderiales; family Burkholderiaceae_C; genus Hydrogenophaga. Next base: position 1,349,756 of record NZ_NFUU01000001.1, read on the forward strand.
CCGGGATTTCTACGGCCCGACCCACAAGGCCTTCGCGGCACTCGACGCCGCCGGTGCGCAATCGCTGGAGCGCGGCATCACGGCCCTGCTGGAGGAACTGAACGTGGCGGGTCCTGGTTCGATGGTGGTCCCGAGCGAATACCTCGAAATCGTGGTGACCAAGCACTGAAACAGCAAGGTAGAACGACATGCAAACAAGGAACTCTCTGAGGCCGCTGACTGCCCTGCTGGCGGGCGCCTGCCTCGCCGCTCTCGCGGCTTGCGCCGGTGCACCGACACCCGATGTCATCGTGCCTGCGGCGCTGGAGCCAGGGCGCTCGGTGCGCGCGTTGACCACGGTCTCGGCCACCGGCGTACAGATCTACGAATGCCGCAGCCCGAGCGGCAGCACCGCGCCCGCCTGGGTCTTCGTGGCGCCAGAGGCTCAGTTGTTCGACGAACGTGGCCGCTCCATGGGCAGCCATGGCGCCGGCCCCTACTGGATGGGCCTGGACGGCAGCCGGGTAGTGGGCAGTGTGCGAGCCCGTGCCGACGCGCCGGCACGTGGTGCCATTCCGTGGCTGCTGATCAGCACCCACAGTGCCGGTGCACCTGGCGTGTTGAGCGCCGTCAGCTTCATTCAGCGTGTGAACACCGAAGGCGGCATCGCGCCGGCAGAGGGCTGCAACGCTGCATCGATCGGGCGGCAGACGCGCGTGGGCTACCGCGCCGATTACCGGTTTTTTGTTCCCGCCTGATCGCTGTCCGCGGCAGGCATCCCAGATTCTCAAATTGAAAGAACCATCATGAAAACAACTCCGTGGATGACAGGTTTCGCCGTGCCAATCGCTGGCGCCCTGATCACGATCACCGCATCACCCGCGAGCGCCGATGTCATCACCGACTGGAACCAGCGATCTGCCCAGATCGTCGGCGACGCGCGCATTGGCACGCCACCTGCCGTGCGTGTGATGGCACTGGTGCAGACCGCCGTGTACGAAGCCGCGCGGGAAGCGGCCCGCGCACCTGCGGCACCATCTCACGCGGTGGACGTGGCGGTGGCAGGCGCCCACCGCGCGGCGCTCACGCAGTTGCTGCCTGCGCAACGCGCCGGCATTGAAGCCGCTGTGCAGTCCGCGCTTTCTGCCGTGCCCGACGACGCTTCACGTGCCACGCATCTGGCGGCCGGCGAGCGCGCAGCACAGCGTGTGCTGGCCGCACGTAGCGGTGAGATGCCGAACAGCGCGGACAGCTACCGGCCCCACACCACCGCAGGCGCCTATGTGCCCACCACCACGCTCGCCGCGCTCGCCTGGCCACAACGCAAGCCGTGGTTGCTGCAGCGTGCCGACCAGTTCCGACCAGGACCGCCACCCGCACTCACCAGCGCACGCTGGGCAACGGACTTCAATGAAATGAAGGTGGTGGGCGCACGCGACAGCAAGCAGCGCAGCACGGAACAAACCGAAATCGGTCGCTTCTGGGATTACTCGATGCCCGCCATCTACCACGGGGTGGTGCGCTCGGTGGCGCTGCAGCCGGGCCGTGACGCGGTGGCCAACGCGCGTCTGTTTGCGCTGGTGGCCCAGTCCATGGACGACGCGCTGATCGCCGTGATGGATGCGAAGTACCAATACAACTTCTGGCGCCCCGTCACCGCCATTCGCAACGGCGACGTGGACGGTCAGGACGCCACCGAGCGCGACGCGAGCTGGACGCCCCTCATCGAGACGCCCATGCACCCGGAATACCCTTGCGCGCACTGCATCCTGGCCAGTACCGTGGCCACGGTGCTGAAGGCTGAGGGCAGCAAGGGGCCGCTGCCGGTGCTCAGCACGACCAGCGCCACCTTGCCTGGCGTGGTGCGCCGCTGGAACACGCCCGACGAGTTCGCCAGCGAAGTGGCGCAGGCGCGCATTTACGGCGGCGTGCACTACCGCAACTCCACCGAGGTGGGCGTGGCCATGGGCCAGCGCATCGGCCAGTGGGCCCTGCAGCGCAGCGCCGCGGCGGAACAATGATCAGCAGCCAGGAGCGCACCATGAGCGAAACCATCCGGGAAGTCGACTACGTCATCGTCGGCGCAGGCGCGGTCGGCATGGCGATGGCCGACACGCTGACGGCTGAGACCTCGGCCACGGTGGCCATCGTCGACCGCCGCGCCAGGCCGGGTGGCCACTGGAACGACGCGTATCCCTTCGTTCGGCTGCATGGTCCTTCGGTCACTTACGGCGTGAACTCGCTGCCGCTGGGGCGGGGCCAGATCGACACGACAGGCCTGAATGCCGGCCTCAATGAACTGGCCAGTGGTGCGGAGATCTGCGCCTACTACGACCGCGTGATGCAGCAGCTGTTGACCAGCGGTCGCGTGAGCTGGCTGCCCATGCACGACGTCGATGAAACCGGTGTGGCCACTTCGCTCGTGAACGGTCAGCGCGTGCGACTGGTGGCGCGCCGGCGCTGGGTGGACGCCACCCAGGCTGACACCCAGGTGCCCGCGACCCACGGGCCAAAGTTTGCCGTGGCTGATGGGGTGACCTGCCTCACGCCGACCGAACTCACGCAGTGGGATCGACCCGTCGCCGGCCACGTGATCGTGGGCGGCGGCAAGACGGCCATGGACACCGCCTTGTGGTTGCTGGAGCAGGGCGTCGACGCCGATTCGATCACCTGGATCCGCCCACGCGAAGCCTGGCTGCTCAACCGCGCCAACGTGCAGCCCACCGCTCCGTTCGCGCACCAGACGATGGCCGCGATGGTGGCGGAATTCGAGGCCGCACGTGATGCCACTTCTCTGCCGGATCTGTTTGCCCGGCTGGAAGGCATGCAGCTGCTGCAACGCATCGACCCGTCCGTGACGCCGACGATGTACCGATGCGCGGTGGTGAGCAACGCCGAGCTGATGCAGCTGCGCCGCATCAGGAACGTTGTGCGTCTGGGCCACGTGAAGGGCATCGAACTCGATCGCATCGTGCTGGATCAGGGCAAGGTGCCCACTTCCCCCAAGCATGTGCACATCCACTGCAGCGCCGGCGGCCTGCCACGCGGACCGGTGCAACCCGTCTTTCAGGGGCATCGCATCGTTCCGCAATACCTGCGCCGTTGCTCGCCCAGCTTCAGCGCCGCCTTCATCGCCCACCTGGAAGCCACCATCGAAGACGACGAGGTCAAGAACGCGTTGAGCGAACCCGTGCTGGTGCCAACGGTGCCCCTTGACTGGCTGCTCATGCACCTGCAGACCGCGCGCAACCAGGCCGCCTGGTCGCAACACGCGGAACTCCAGGACTGGCTGCGGCGCTCGCGGCTGGAGGCTTACACCGGCCTGTTCACGCGTTTCCACCACCACGCAGACCCGGCATGGGAAGCGCTTCAGTCCAGGCTCAGGCAGGCTCGCGTTCCCGGGCTTCAACGCATGACCACATTGCTCGCCTCAGTAAAGGAAAGTTCTCAGCAAGGCCGTGTGGTTTCGTCGACAGAATGAGTGTCTCGCGCTTGCCAGAACGCGTTGCGCACCCGTCACTGCACTTTTCGGCTGGAGGATCGGCAGTCGCTGGACGAACAACTGCCCGACGCACCACGATCGAAGGATGAGTATTCGGGTGGAGATGCACCTGGACGTGCGCCTGCAAGGGCTCTCAGGGTGAATTGCTGACGTAGCGGTACTCACCTACAACATTGTTTAACCCACTGATTGGCAAATTGCGTATCCGCGTGTACCCGCCCTTGCCATCCCACCTCACACCGGGTTGGGCCGCTTCTCGGGTACCGAACCAGGAAAACTCGCGCCCGAACTTGCTGTCGTACTCCACCAGATACTTTTGTCCAGGCACGAACTCCATCTCCAGTTCCGGGCGCATGTTGGGAAAAGATGGATAGCCGACCCCAATCACGCGCTTGCCAGGCTGCACCAGGATCCAGGTGAACGTGCCGGGTGCAAGGTAACCCACGCCATTGCCGTCAATCTGGATATCCACGTTGGCCTTTGTCGGCATCGTATGTCCACGAAAAACATACAAGACGGCGGCAGATGTGTGCGCGGGAGCGGTGTAGGTGGCCGTTGGAAGTGGGGCTGTGGATGTGCAGCCGGCCAGCAGGAGCGACGTCAGGGCGACGCAAGCGATGGTTTTAGACATGTCTTTTCGGAAGGTTTGAGAAAAGGTGCAGTGCGCATCCTAGCTTTTCAGAGTGGCCGCGCAAATCTGAACACCTGGTGCTCCTTGCACCCTAGACCCGCTCGAACAGGCCTTCGTAGGCCGTCACCAGTCCGTCTGCATCCACGGTGAGGTCGGCCGTAAAGCCGCTGAAGAGCCCAAGGTCGATGAAGCGCAGGCGACCAGGACCCTGTCGCTCATAGCGCTGCCGCGATCGTGTGACGGTGAGTGTTTCGCCGTCGATGAAGGCGGTGTCCAGCGTGAGGCTTTCGCCCGCAGCGTGCGGCACGCGGCGGATCGGGAACGTGTTGCAGAACGGGGTGACCGACAGATCAGGCTCTTCAGCGCCGTCCAGGTCCGGCCGCGTCACGCCATTGACTTCCCATGCCGTGGCTCCCACACGGGCCAGTCGCAGCGCTTCGTGGCCCTCCGCATCCCATCGCTCGATCTCCACCGATTGCGCACGCCAGTCGGGCGTGAGCACCCATCGGTGGTCCAGGCGAAGGCCGCTACCTTCGACGCTGATCACGGTGGACATCGCGGTGATGCAATCCGGCTTCACGGCCAGAGTCATTCGTTCCAGGCCGTGGAGATCAGTGCGTCGCCAGAACAGGACAGACATCTATTTTCCTTTCATGCACGTGCCCGACGCACCGCGATCGAAGGTTGAGTATTCGGGTCGCGATGGCGCTTGATCGCATGGCTTGGCGTCTCGATCTGCTTCCACTCGGCCGAAGTCGATGGCGGGGCTGCGGCCAAGGCATGAAGCGAACCCGAGCCACGTATGCGGGTTGCCTTCCCAGCACCAGCCCAGCCGGGGAGCGCGGTTGCTCAGCCACCAGGCTGGAACGCGTCGGTCACCGCAGCGCGATCCCAGCATCATGAAGCAGTGGTTCGGCTTCAAGAAGAGAGGCCACTGCAGGAGTACGCTGGTGCCTTCCTCCACCGTGATCGGCGAACGTCCTTGTGCGGCGATGCGCGGCGATGCCTCCGTCGGCACGGCGTTCAGGGTTGCGTTCCCCCGGTCGAGGCCCAAAAGCAGATAGGCTTCCCCGGCCGGTAGATCCAGGCTCTCCGTGGGTCGGAAGTCCTCGGGCTTTCTCGGAAAGAGGCGCTCCATGGCTGGCTTTCCTGCGCGGTGCACTCTGGACCACATGTCGCCGATGGGGAGCCGCGGCGTATTGATGACGATGACCGCATCTGCAGTTCCGGCCTCCATGTCCGGTTCGCCTGCTTCACCCTGCACATGCACCCCCAGCGGTAGCAATGACTGGCGGAACGCTTCGGGCGATAGTCCGATCGCAGAATGAATACCAAGATCGATGAGTCGGTCGATCTGCGAGACGAGCCCGCTCACTGCGCCCATGCGCCGGGTCTGGCCATGCGATTGCTTGTGTTCCACAGGGTGTTCCCTTAAAAAGTGTACGGTGTAAGCATAAACATTAAAAGCGTACACTGTCAACAAATGAAGCCAAAAACCGGAGCACCCGTCAGTTTCGTCGGCCATGGGGACCCTCGCTCTACGCTCGACCTGCTTTGGGGCAACACGCCCGAAACGCGTCGCGGGCCGCGGCGCAGCCTGTCCACCAGGGCAGTGGGTGATGCGGCGCTTGAATTGGCCGATCAGGGCGGTCTGACAGCGCTTTCCATGCGCAATCTCGGCGCCCGACTCGGCGTGGCGGCGATGGCGCTTTACCGCTATGTGCCCACCAAGGACGTCCTGCTGGAACTGGTCCTGGAAGCCGCGTACGCAAAGCTGCCTGATGACTTGCCCTTGCGTGCCGCATGGCCCGAACAACTTCGCATCGTCGCGACCGATGCCTGGAACCTGTACCGGGCGCATCCCTGGATGCTGCAGATTTCTGTGCAACGCCCATCGCTCGGTCCTCACGCCATCCGAAAGTACGAGCGGGAGCTGAAGTCGATCGAACCTGCCGGGTTGCCAGACGTCGAAATGGACCTGGTGATCGCCACCGTTTCCGACTTCGTGCGCGGCAGCGCGCGCAGCGCCATCGAGGCGGCCAGCGCCTCTGATGCTACCGGCCTCTCAGATCGCGGCTGGTGGGAGGCGCACGCCCAGCACCTGGCTCGATTCGTGACACCCGATCAGTTTCCACTTGCGGTCAGAGTGGGTGCGGCCGCAGGTGAAGCCTATGGCGCGGCCACCGATCCTCGGCGGACATTCGCGTTCGGTCTGGAGCGCCTGATCAGTGGCGTGGTACTCCACGTTCAGGGTCGTCACACCAGTCGCGGGTAGCGGAGTCCGCGAGGAGATTGGAAGGTCCCCGCAGGTACGTTTGCGACGGGTTACTCCCGATCAGGAACGAGCGTCTTTGTGTGCGGTCCAGGCTCGATCGCGATCTGCGCGCATTCAGGTCGATCAGCGGTTCTTTAGTTCGTCCCTCAGGTGGAGATGCAGTTCCTCCTGTGCCTTGAGCTGGTCGCGTGTTTTCAGCTGCGCCTGTTCCTGCAATTTCAACTGGTCGAGCGACTGCTGGTGGAGTTTTTCCTGCGTCTGCAGTTGTTCTCGATCGCGTGTCTGGTCTTGAGTCTTGAGCTGGTCGCGGGTCTGCGTGAGCAGACGGTCCTGTGTCTTGAGCTGGTCACGCGTGGCGCTGAGCAGGCGGTCCTGAGTTTTAAGCTGTTCGCGCGTGCGCAGCAACAACTGGTCCTGGGTCTTGAGTTGCGTCTGGGTATGAATGCGGTTTTGCTGGGCGTTCATGGCGCCCGATGCGGCTCCACCAGAGCCACCAGCACCACTCCCGGAGCCGGCGCCGCCGGCGGACCAGGCGGGTGCCGCCATAGAAGCGGCGAGGGCAATAGTGGCAAAGAACGCGGGCAAGGGCTTGTTCATGGGGATGTCCTAAAAGTTGAAAGTTGAGTCGTCGTGCAAGTCAGATTCGTTGATGTGCGCCGTTCGGAGCTGCGCCATTCAGTGTCTGCATGAGGAGCCCGCTGCACGTTGAGTGCGCTCAACGCAAAGCGAGGTGCTGGTGGCACCCGCTCCGATCAGCAGCACAGACCACCCTGCCGCAAACTTTTTCTGCAAGGCATTGCGTCCAGTCAATGGGAGTCCAGCTTCAGCGCCCGAAAGTGGAGCTTGTCTTCATTGCCCGAGAAGCGGACCAAGGAGCAATCCGTTTCAGTGGGCACTGTGCAGAACATCCGGTCGCGAAGGGCCGGGCGTTCTCCGGACAATTTCTCAACCTTGTTTCACAAAGGAACTTTTCATGAAGCCGACCAGAACCGACCCGTCTCGCTGGTATCGCCTGGTGACGCGTGTCGCCACATTGGCGCTGGCATCTTTTGCGGCCCTGTCTTTCTCGGGCTGCGGGGGCTCATCCGACTTGCCGACACCGGTGACTGTTGCTGCGCCTGGAGCGCCCACCGCCTTGACCGTGACCGGTGGCGAGAACGTGGCAACTCTGGTGTGGTCACCTCCAGCCGTCTCGGCCAGCACCGGCCTGCCAGGCAGTTTCGAGATCTACCGCACCACCACCGCCACCACCAGCGCCACCACGGTGGTGTCCCCGACCAACTTCGTCACCTCGATACCAGCGGTCGCGGCACAGACAACGCCCTACAGCCACACCGACATCGGCTTGCCAGGGGCCAACGCCACGTACTACTACGTGGTCACCGCCAAGAATGCGGGTGGCGAGACAGCATCTGCGGTCGCCAGCGACTCCGTGACGGGGCCGCCTGTGCCAGCCACCTATGGCAACAACTTCTCAGCGGCCCTGATCTTTGCGGACGACATTGGCATCACCAACATGGCCCTCGACCCGGCAAAAGTCTGGACCACCGACTTGACGGTGATCGACTACAACACCGGCCTGCGCCCCTTGACCGCTGAAGTGACAGCCATGCAGGGTCTTGGCCAGACCGCGCTGCCGTATCTGCCTCGGGCTTCCAGGATCAACCCTCTGTATTACGAGCAAAAGTCCATCAACACCTGGCAGGGTGAATGGGCCAAGGCCAGCGGGGTGGACCAGGAAGTCAATGCCAAGTGGGGCGACAACCTGTCCAGCGCCAGCCTCAGTTCGTCTGCCAAGATCAGGATCGAAATGGTGCTGAGCAAGGACGTGACCGCAACCCCCATGACGATCTACCCGATGCTGCTGCTGTCGGGTTCGGGAACCAACGAGTTGCAGGGAACCACTGGGGTGGCCGCCACCGCCACCACCGCCTTTGTCTTCGCGACCAATGCCCGACTGACGCTCCAGAAGCTGGACGCGGGCGGCCTGCCCACCGGTGCTTTGGTGGTGGACCAGGCCCTGTTTGATCCTGCATTCCCCGACGGTCTCAACAAGCTGTCTGGTGAAATCCCTGTGTCCGGTAACTTCACCTATGGGTTCGTGTGGGATCCCGCTACCTCAGGCTCATCCGCAGGCAAGTACCGCGTGACCTTCAAGCTGGATCCGACGTCTTTGTTCGGAACGGGCAACCCGGTCAACAACACTTTCATGAAGACCGCCACCAACGGTGTGCGCGTATCCGACACCGAGGTCTACATCGACATTGATGTGAAGTAACCGACTGCTCGCGGAACAGCGCAGGTGCACGTAAGCTTGTGGCCAAGGAGGTGGCCGGCGATCCGGCCCTGACATGACTGCGACCCAAGCTGATCTGGACGAACCCGGCGCGGCGTCCCCCATTGAGACGTCCGCCGATGCGGCCATCCTTGAATCGGGTCTTACCACCAACCTGGCTGCGCAGCGCCTGAGGGAAGATGGCCCCAACGCGCTGCCCGGTGGACAGCGCCGCTCCCTGCTGTCCATCGCTTTGGGAACCGTGCGGGAGCCGATGTTCCTTTTGCTGCTCGCGGCAGGCACCCTGTACCTCGCCTTCGGGGACCTGCAGGAGGGGCTGACGCTCTTCGGGTTCGTGGCGGTCACCGTGGGGCTCACGCTGTACCAGGAGGGTAAGACCGAGCGGGCCATCGAAGCGTTGCGTGACCTCACGAGCCCGCGCGCGCTGGTCATTCGCGACGGACAGCCTCAGCGAATTGCCGGGCGCGACGTGGTTCGCGGCGACCTGCTCAAGCTGAGCGAAGGCGACCGTATTGCGGCCGATGCGCTGCTGGTTTCTGCTGACGGCGTAAGGGCGGATGAATCACTGCTGACGGGTGAGGCTGTTCCGGTGGGGAAGCGGGTGGCCAAGGCCGATGAACGGGCTGCATCGGGTGAGGCGTCCGGAGCCACGCGCCAGGCACCGGGCGGTGACGATCTACCTTGGGTGTACGCGGGCACGCTGATCGTGCAGGGCACCGCGCTGGCCTGCGTGACCGCCACCGGCCAGCGCAGCGAGATCGGCCGCATTGGTACCTCGCTGAGCACCGTGGAGAACGAGCGTTCGCCGCTGCAAAAGCAGACTGCTCGGCTGGTGCGCAACCTCGCCTTGCTGGCGCTGACGCTCAGCCTGCTGCTGATCCTGACGCACGGGTTGATCGGGGGCGACTGGCTGCAAGCCCTGCTGGCAGGCATTGCCCTGGCCATGGCCTTGTTGCCAGAGGAGTACCCGGTGGTGCTGACGGTGTTTCCCGCGCTCGGCGCACGCAGGCTGTCCCGGGAAGGTGTGCTCACCCGGCGCATCAACGCCATCGAAACGCTGGGCGCCACCACCGTGCTCTGCAGCGACAAGACGGGCACGCTGACGGAGAACCGCATGACGGTGACGAACCTGGTCACCGGTGGTGTCGAACTGAGCGAAAGCCTCGCGCTGGATGCACGAACCGAAGACCGGTTGCCCGAGGCCTTCCACGCGCTGGTGGAGCACGCGATCCTGGCCAGCGTGATCGACCCGTTCGACCCGATGGAAAAGGCCTTCCATCAACTCGGTCAGCGCTTCCTCACGGACACCGAACACCTGCACCGAAACTGGCGTCTGGTGCGCACCTACGCGCTCAGCCCGGCGCTGCGGGCGATGTCGCACGTGTGGGCAGCGCCGGGTGATGGTGTCCAGACCGTCTCTGCCAAGGGTGCGCCGGAGGCGGTGATGGACCTGTGCCACCTCGACGATGCGCAGAGGGCCCATGTCGGTAGCGCGGTGGAGAAGCTGGCGGCCCAGGGGCTGCGCGTGCTGGCTGTGGCGAGTGGATCGTTTGAAGGCCAGGACTGGCCAACGGACGAGCACGGTTTCGATTTCGAGTTCATCGGGTTGCTCGGGCTGGCCGATCCGGTGCGCGCAGAAGTGCCCGCCGCCGTGGCCGAGTGCCGCGCCGCTGGCATTCGCGTGGTCATGATCACCGGCGACTATCCGGCCACGGCACGGGCCATCGCCCATCAGGCTGGGTTGGCCGGGCTCGACGGTGACGTGCTCACCGGCGACGAAATCGCCGGGCTGGACGATGGGGCACTGCGTGAACGCATGGCCACTGTCAGCGTTTGCGCACGCATCGCACCCGAGCAGAAGTTGCGCATCGTCCAGGCGCTGAAGGCGCCGGGCGATATCGTCGCGATGACGGGCGACGGCGTGAACGATGCCCCGGCGCTGCGCGCGGCGCACGTGGGTGTGGCCATGGGCAAGCGCGGCACCGACGTGGCCCGCGAGTCGGCTTCGCTGGTGCTGGTCGACGACAACTTCGCGGCCATCGTCGCGTCGGTTCGGCTGGGACGCAGGATCTTCGACAACCTGCGCAAGGCCATGTCGTACATCCTGGCGGTGCATGTTCCCATCGCCGGCATGGCGATGTTGCCGGTGCTGCTCGGTTGGCCGGCCTTGCTGTACCCGATGCACATTGCCTTGCTCGAGCTCATCATCGATCCGGCCTGCTCGGTGGCATTCGAGAACGAGCCGGCAGAAGACGATGTGATGCAGCGCCCGCCGCGCGATGCGACCGCCCCCCTGTTTGGCGGCACCACGCTGCTCCTGGCGCTGGTTCAGGGTGTGGGTGTGCTGGCTGTTGTCATGGCCTCGTTCGCATGGGCCAGTGCGCGCATCCCCGAACCCGAGGCGCGTGCCTTTGCGTTTGCCACCCTGGTCGTGGGCAACCTGGCACTGATCCTTTCCAACCGTTCGACCACCCGCTCGCTGTGGGCCACGCTGCGCACGCCGAACCGCACGCTGTGGGGAGTGCTGGGGTTGGCCAGCGCGCTGTTGCTGGCTGCGCTCTACGTTCCCTGGGCGGTGGAGGTGCTGCGCTTCGCGCCCCTGCCCATGCACGAGCTGGCCGCTGCCTGCGGTCTGGGTTTGCTGAGCGTGCTGTGGTTTGAAGGCATCAAGTGGGCCCGCAGACGGCCTTCAATTTGAGAGGGCGGCGGCCCTGCCAAACCGGCCCAGGCCCAGCTCCACCAGACCTCCTGCACGGCGCAGCAGGAACAACACATCCAGGCCCATGCGCTGTGCCATGGCCAGACCTTCGTCGGGGCCTGCCACCAGCAGAGCCGTGGCCCAGGCGTCTGCGTGCATGCAGGTGCGCGCCAGCACGGTGACCGACGCCACGGCGTTGTTCACTGGTGCACGGCGGCGCGCGTCCATGGTGTGGGCCAGGCGCGCATCGCCCACTTGCAAGCAGCGTCGGTAGTCGCCCGAGGTGGCCACGGCCAGGTCTTCCAGTTCGAGCACACCCTGTACCGCGCGCAACCCCGCTTCGGGGCGCTCGAGTGCCACGGCCCAGGGCGCACCGCTGGCCTGGCGACCTACGGCGCGAAGCTCGCCGTCCAGCGCGGCCAGTGCGTGCCGCACACCGTGTTGTTGCAGCACCGTGACCATGCGGTCCACCGCGTAGCCCTTGGCAATGCCGCACAGGTCAAGCTGCAACGGCATGCGTTTGCGGGCACGCCCCGAGGGCCTTTCCAGCTCGATGCTCCCGGGCACGGCGTGCGCTGCGGGTTGGCGCGCGGCGAGGATCGCTTTCGCGTCGGGTGTGTCGCGCACTGCGCCGAAGCCCCAGGCATCGACCAGTTCCCCAAGGCACGGATCGAATGAACCTGCACTCAGGCGCTGGATATCGAGCGCACAGGCCAGCACCTCCAGGATGTCAGCGGACAGATGCACCCAGGTGTCCACGGGCGCCCGGTTCAGGCGCATGAGGTCGCTGCCCATTTTCCAGGGCGACATCTGCTCGTCCACCTGCTCTGCCGCCGTGGCGAGGTCCTGGCGCAAGGCTTCCAGGTCCAAGGAGGTGTTGGCGTCGACCGTGGCGGACCAACGCGTGCCCATGGTCGGACCGTGCAGCGTGGTGCGCTGGCAGCTCAAGGCAGTTTCAGAAGACATCTTCGGCATAGCGCGCGCTGGCTTTGAGCTTTGCCACGCTCAGTTGCAGGGGCGCCAGCACCGCGTCCATCGCCTCGGCCACGCCCTGCGCCATGGCGCGGCCGCCGCAGACGCGCACGAGGGCGCCCCGCATCACCCATACGCGCAGGTTCTCGGCATCCCGGCGCAGGGCGTCCTGCACGTAGCCGCCGCCCTCGGGCACGCGAGAGAAGGCCGTGTGCAACGTCGCCAGGCGCCCTTCAACAAGCCAGCGCTGGATGTCGGGGCCGAAGTAGAAGTCGCGTGCCGGATCGCGCCCGCCAAAGTACAGGTGCATGGGGCTGTGCCGGTCGTTGCGGCGGATGAAGCCCGCCAGTGGCGCCACGCCAGTGCCCGCCCCGATCAACAGCACCGGCCGACGTGTTCGCGGCAATGCAAAGCCAGGGTTGGACCGGATGAAGGCGGTGATGCGGTCTCCCATCTTCAGGTTCAGCAAGTGCGTGGAGCACAGACCGCCCGCCATCTGACGCACGCAGATTTCCAGAAAGCCGTCTTTCTGGCCCGATGCCAGTGAGTAGTAACGCGGCACGGCCGATCCCGGCGGCACGACGCCCACGAGGTCGCCCGCCGCAAACCGCGCCAGGCCGTGCCCGCGCAGGCGTGCGCCCAGGCTCTGTGCAGGCCACGCAAAGCGCAGGACTGCCGTGGCCGGCCCCTCAGCACCGTTGTAATCCTGGCGCGCAATGAGCGTGAGTGCGGTGGTGGTAGGCACTCGCGGCACATGCTCCAGCACCAAGGGTTCGCCCAGCGCCTGCGCCAGGGCAACGCCCCAGCGCGCGAACTGTTGGCCGGACTGTTGGTGGATGCATTCGAGCGGCAGCAGCGAGAGCCAGCCCTGCTTGCGCAGCGTCTGGTCCAGCGCCTGCGCAAAGGCGCAGAAGGCCGGGAACTGCCGGTCGCCAAAGCCCAGCACCGTCACCGGCACGGCGTTGGCCTTGAGCTTGCCGATGTGCTCCAGGGTGTGGCTGGCATGGGCCGGGGCCTGGCCCTCGCCATAGGTGGCGACCAGCATGAACACCTGCCGCGTGGCGGCCGTGGTTTGGAAGTTCTCCAGCGCGCTGGTGTGCACGCGGTGGCCCACCTGGCTCAGCGCGTCTTGCAGCGTTTGGGCAAAGCCCCAGGTGCTGCCGCCTTCGCTGGCCACGAAGATGAGCACTCCGGCCTGTGCCAGCGGGGCGCTGCCCGTGACGTGCGGCGCCTGGCGGCGGGCCTGCCACCAGATCACCACGCCTGACAGCCAGAAAAGCAGCACGCTGGCACCCACGCACCCGAGCACCACGGCCCAGGGCCAGGCCGCTTCCCCCGTGTGCAGCACCACCGCCAGGTCGTAAGCGCGCTGCGCCACGGTGGCGTCCTGCCACACCAGCATCTGCCCCGAATACCGGTCGATCCAGCCTTGACCTTGGGCGGTGGCGACCTTCCATGTGTCCTCCGGGTCGGTGGTTCCGGGAAAATTCAGCTTGCGCAGATCCTTCACGGCCAGGTTTTGCAGCGTGACCAGCTGCGCACCAGGCAAGGCCGGCTGGCCGGAAACCACCGAGAGCACATCAGGTTCGGTTCGGGAATCGAGAACCACCAGCCCCAGTGTCGATGCGCTCATGGTCAGCGCCGTGAGCGACGTCAGGCACAAAACGGCGAGCACCACGCGACCCGTGACCACATGGATGCGTTGCGCCAGCGAGCCGCGCACCCGCGCCGCCAACCGCCGCCAGCCGCCCATTCGGCGCAGCAGCAGCACCAGGGCAGAAACGCACACCAGGGCCATGGCCAGCGCAATGCCCGCTGCACCCCAGCGCCCGGCGTCGCCCAACAGCAGCGAGCGGTGCAGGTTCTTCACCCAGCGCGGCAGCACCGAGGCTTGCCAGGCACCCAGCACCCGGCCATCGGCCGGGTCCACGTAAGTCGCCTGCGGCTGGTCACCCGCAAAGCTGAACACCACGATGGCGCCCGAGGGCAGGTGCCGAATTTCCTCTGCGCCGGCTATGGTGCGTGTGACGCGTTCCACCAGCGTGGCCACCGGCAGATCGCCCGGTGCGGCGGGTGCCTGCCACGCCTGCTGCACCGGATCGATTGCCAGTACGGCACCGGTGACGCCCAGCAGCACGGCCAGGCTGCCCACCGTCAGACCCAGCCAGCGGTGGATGGCTTTCCAGGTCACGCGAGACCTTTCACCCTTCACTTGAGCTCGAAGGTCGCGGACTGGATGTACTGCTTGCCGGTCTGTGGCTTGCCGACGTTGGCGGTGGACAGTGGTATGCGGACCTCCGAGGGGCTGTCGCGCATGTCTTCTGCCGCGGCGTCAATGCGGATCTCATAGCCTGCGTCGATCAGCGCATCGGCCAGATCGGCGGTGACCTTGAGTGTTCGCCCTGCGCCCACGCTGGCGCCGGTGACGCCGTCCAGCCGCTTGGTGTCACCGGCCGAGAGTCGGCTCCAGTCGGACAAGTGCTTGTGGTACTTGGCCTTGCCGCCAGCGACCCACAGCGTTCGCACATAGGCGCCCTTGGCATCGGTCAGGTACGCCGCCAGGTAGGCGCCGTCGCCGCCGTAGTTCTTGAGCTGGGCGGTCAGCGTGAGTGGACGGCTGTGTGCAAGAGCGGGGAGGGCGGTCGCACAAGCGGCTGTCAGAAGAGTCAAAAGGGGTCTGGACATGGTGATGCTCCGGTGGGGGTCGTGGTTATTCGGAATTGCGATCACGATCGCGATCGCGGTCTCGTTGGTGGTCGTCCTGCTTCAGCTTCAACACCTTCAGGGTTTCCGGGTCGATCCTGGCCTTGAAGGTGCGGCCCAGGGCATCTGTGCCCCGCACTTCGTAGCAGCCGTCATCGATCTTCAGCCGTTGTATCTGCCAGCCCTGAGCGGCAGCCATCTGCCGCACGGCATCGCGTGACTGCCAGCGACTCAGCGGCGCATCGCAGTCATCGTCGGCCAGCACGGGCAGCGCGGCCAGGCTGAGTGACAGCGCCAGCAAGCCATGGCGCAATAAGGGGAGGGGGTTCATGGAAAGCTCTTTCAAGTCGGGTCAGCGCGCGTCAGAAGAATCTGGGCGCTCACTCCGGATAAGCCAAGCGTGGTGTGACCACTGGAGCAGGTGCGTTGAAGCAGAGAGGGTTGCAGCGCTTTCTTCAGGGGGCACGTTCAAGACGTCAAGAACCAGTCGAACAAATGCTCTGCTGTTCAATGAACCATCAGCACGGGGAGCGTCATCGACCGCAGGATGGTGCGCGTGAAACCGCCCAGGACCCATTCGCGAGCCCGGCTGTGGCCATAGCAGCCCATGACGAGCAGGTCAGCACCCAGATCTGCCGCCCTCGACAGCACCTGGTCGCCGGCTTCGGCGTGCTCAGGGCCGCCGTCGTGGCAGATGACCGAGACGCCATGGGGTTGCAGGTACCGTTCGAGCGCTCGCAGGGAGGCGCCGGCCTCTTCACCGTAAGACAGCACATGGACTTTGCGGGCACGCTGCAGCCAGGGCAGTGCGGCCGTTACTGCGCGAGCCGATTCCCGCGTCTCCTTCCAGGCCACCAGCACCTGGCGGCCCACCGGAGGGATGGAGCCGGTGTGGGGCAGCACGAGCGCAGGTCGCCCGCTTTGCACCAGCGCCCCGGGCAAGAAATCCGCCGGCAGTTCCCCTGCGGCAGGATCGTCCGCATCGCGTTGGCCGAGGATCATCAGGTCGGCGTACAGCGCACGATGGGCAAAGCCCCACGGCCCCTCCACCAGGGGTTTGGCCCAGTGGAGGCGGCTGGAGCCTGCAGCCGCCTTCATGAAAGTTGCGTGCGCCTTCTGGAGGCACGCTTCGTCGAATTCCTGCATCAGTGCGATGGCTGAAGACGACCCTTCCAGTGCCATGGGGTGGCGTGCGATCGAACTCAGCATGCAGGGCTGTGCAATGACTTCGGCATTGAATTCGTCGGCCAGCTGGCGCGCCAGCCGGATGCGCTCCGTCGTGCGCGAAGAGCTGTCGACCTGGAGCAGGATGGATTGGGGAGAAGACATGAACACTCCTTCCAGCGCGGGAAGCTTGGAAAGCTCCAACTTACCCGGTGCAGAGCCCGGGCGCATTGCGCTGGATCAAGCAGCCGCGCGGTTCAGGGCCGAGGTGCCAGACCCTTTGCAGATTCCTGCTGCCGTTGCCGCGCCAGTGCCACCAATTGCGCGGATGTTCGATGGTCCACGGTTTCCCATCCGCTGATCCGGTCCGTCAAGGTCGGTCGATGCTTGTCGATGTAATGACGGAAGTCGGCCTGTGCGGTGTGACTGCCGGTCACCAGGATGGAATCCATACCCGCCACCGCGTCACACACTTTGGCGAAAAACTCGTGCTCGCTTCGAACCTCGCTGCGATGTTGAGCGGTTGGATGGGAGCTGGCCTCCAGGCGGCGTTCGCGCATGGTTTCTGGATCGAACTCGATGACCAGAGCTTTGTGGTGATCCAGCCAGATCACAGCATGGGTGAATGTCATGGGATTCCTCTGAAAACGGTAAGGGTGCAGCGCATGGATCAACAGCAGATCTGGTGCACGTCGACCACCTTACGGCACGAATCGTCGCGCGATCTTGATCCAGCGCAAAGTCGCAGCCCAGGCTCGCGCCTGGTGTCAGCCTGGCAAGCGTCCTGCGGTTAGGGCTGAGCGGCGAGTCCACCACTTTTGAAGCTCGCTCACCCAGAGAACCACGCTGGCGAGTGATGCACACAGCGCCCACTGGCCCGCCGAGAGCGGCGTTGTGCCGAAAGCCAGATTCAGCACGCTCCAGTGCACCACCACCCACTGCAGCGCAGCGCCCAGCGCCACGGCCGCCCAGAGCCAACCGTTGGAGAACGGGTCCACGAATGCGCTGAATGTGTCCGATCGCGAATTGAAAGCGTTGAAGAGTTGGGCCAGTACCAACACCGTGAATGCCGCCGTCCGGGCGGTCTCGATGCTGTGTTCGCCATGGATCCAGCCGCCCGGCAGAAAAATGTCCAGCGTAAGCAAGGTGACTGCGGCCATGGTCATGCCCGTCAGTCCCACGGTGAGCCACATTCGCTTGTCGATCACGCGTTCGTCAGGCCTGCGTGGCTTTCGGGTCATGACATCGCTCGCGCGTGGATCGACCCCCATCGCCAGGGCAGGGCCTGTGTCGGTGATCAGATTGATCCACAGAATCTGCGTGGCCAGCAGGGGGAGCACGGCCGCACCGGCGGCGTCCTGCAACCCGAGCGATCGTGCCAGGACGATGCCGAGGAACACGGTGAGCAGCTCGCCCATGTTGGACGAGAGCAGGTAGCGCAGGAACTTTCGGATGTTGTCCAGAATGCCACGCCCCTCGCGCACCGCAGCGACGATCGTGGCGAAGTTGTCATCGGCAAGAATCATCTTGCTGGCTTCCTTCGTCACCTCCGTTCCGGTCCCTCCCATGGCCACCCCGATGTCCGCTGACTTGAGTGCTGGCGCGTCGTTCACGCCATCGCCGGTCATGGCCACCACGTGTCCCTGTGCCTGCAGCGCGTCCACGATCCTCAGCTTGTGTGCCGGTGCCACACGGGCGAACACCGAGACCGATCGAACGGCGTTGGCCAATGCCGTGTCGTCCAGCTGATCGATGTCGGGGCCGGTGAGCGCTATGGCGCCCGCCTGGATGATGCCGAGGTCTTCGGCGATGCGGTCGGCGGTGCGGGGATGGTCCCCCGTGATCATGATGATGCGAATGCCAGCCGCCTGCGCCGCCTGGATGGCCGGTGCCACCTCGGTGCGCGGTGGATCCATGATGCCCACGGTGCCCAGGAACACCAGGTCATTTTCCAGAGCCTCGCCGGCGTGTGTGTCTTCGCCTTTCTCAAGGGTTCGATAGGCGACCGAAAGCGTGCGCAACGCAGCGTTGGACAGCTGTTCGACCTCCATCAGTACCCGGGCCCTCATCTCTGCCGTCAACGGCAGAACGTCCATGCCCACGCGCGCGCGGTTGCAGTGGTCGAGCAGCACGTCCGGAGCCCCCTTGCTGATCAACACATGTGCGTCGGCAAGTTCATGGTCGATCGCCACCACCGACATCATCTTTCGATCGGAGGTGAAGGGCACTTCGGCGATCCGCTCAAAGCGTTCGGCGCGCCGCTCGTGCGCGTCCAGCTTTCGCTCGGCCACCAGAAAAGCGGCCTCTGTGGGGTCGCCCTGAATTACCCAGTTTCCATCGGCATCTTTTCGCAGGCTGGCGTTGCCGGCAAGGCTGCCGCCACTCACCACCGCCACCACCTCGGCTCGCAGTGCACCAGGGCCCAGCGGTTGGTCCTGGTGGTACATGCCGCCTTCGGGCGAGTAGCCCACGCCGTCCGCGCGCGTGGTGCCAGAAGCGGTCACCACTTGCTGAATGGTCATCTCCGAGTGGGTCAATGTTCCCGTCTTGTCGGTGCAGATGACGGAGGCCGATCCCAGCGTCTCCACCGAAGACAGCTTCTTGACGATCGCGTTGTGGGCCGCCATGCGTTGCACGCCCAGGGCCAGCACCAGGGAAAGAATGGCCGGCAGTCCTTCGGGCACCGCTGCCACGGCGAGGGAAACCCCCAGCAACAAGACTGGGACGGCGTCGGTCCAGTTGCGAATGTCGGCGGTCCAGAGCACCGTCAGGATGACGATGGTGGCGATGACCATGACCCCCACTCCCAGAAGCCGTCCGATGTGGCGCACCTCCTTTTGCAAGGGCGTTGCTTCCTCAGGCGTGGTGGCGAGCAAGTGGGCAATCGAGCCCATTTCCGTTTGCATGCCGGTGGCCGTGACCAGTGCCCGGCCGTTGCCCTGGACCACCGCCGTTCCTTTGAACACCATGTTGTAGCGCTCGCCCAGCGACTGCTCGGTGGAGAGGTCACTGGCCTGCTTGAGAACGGCGTCGCTCTCACCGGTGAGTGATGCCTGCTGCACCAGCAAGGCGTGGGCGTCCAGCAATCGAGCGTCCGCACCCACCCGGTCACCCTCGGCGAGCAGCAGGATGTCGCCGACCACCAGATCCGTGCCGGGAACGCGAAGCACCGTGCCGTCTCGCAGGACGCCTGAGGTGGCGCCAGCCAGCTTGGCCAGCGCCGCGACCGCGCGCTGCGACCGGGTCACCTGCGTGAACCCCAGCACCGCGTTCAGCATCACGATGGACAGGATCACGATGCCGTCGACCGGCCAGCCATGGCCCTCCTCGGACCACCAGGCGAAGAATGTGACGGCCGCCGCCACGAGCAGGAGATAAACCAGTGGATCCCGAAACTGGTCCACAAAACCGCGCCACGCCGCAAGCGGCTGTGCGGCCACCAGCGCATTGGGTCCGAGTCGAGCAAGGCGTTCGTGGGCATCGACCGAGCCCAGCCCGTTGGTGCTGTCCGACGCCGTCAGGGTCAACAGGTTTTCGAGGGTCGATTGCGATGCCTGGGAGGAGGGAATACCGGCAGGCATGAAAGGCAGAGTTTATGGTGATGAAGCAGGTACCACCCGGGTGCCCGCCCGTCGCGCCAGGATGGAGGACGCGTCCTCGAGAGCGCCGATGCCGGCCAGGCCACCCATGCGCGTCACAAAATCGCAGGCCGCATGAACCTTGGGGCCCATGGAGCCCGCAGCGAAATTGAGCTTTGCGAGTTCGTCCGGCGTCACATCACCCAGTGCGCGCTTTTCTGGAGTGCCCCAGTCGGTGTACACCGCCGGCACGTCGGTCAGCATCAGGAAGGCATCGGCCTTCAGTTCGACGGCCAGCAAACCGCTGGCATGGTCCTTGTCGATGACGGCTTCGACGCCGATGCAGGTGCCATCAGGACGCATAACCACAGGGATGCCACCTCCGCCCGCGCAGATCACCGTGACCCCTTGAGCCACCAGCAGACGGATGACCTCGATTTCGAGAATGCGCACCGGGTGGGGCGATGCCACGACGCGGCGCCAGGCGTCACCGTCGCGCGCGATGGCCCATCCGCGCTGCCCGGCAAGCCGCCTCGCTTCGGCCTCGGCATACACCGGGCCCACGGGCTTGCTCGGTGACTGGAACGCGACGTCGCGAGGGTCCACCTCCACCTGGGTGAGCAGAGTGGCGAAACGCGCTGGGCCAGCGAAGGCGTTGTCCAGTTCCTGCTGCAAGACGTAGCCGATCATGCCCTCCGTCTCCGCCCCGAGCACGTCGAGCGGAAACGCGCCCTGGCCGGCCGCTTCGCCCTGCAGCGCCAGCATGCCTACCTGCGGCCCATTGCCGTGGGTGATGACCAGCAGGTGTCCTTCGGCCATGAGCAGCGCCAATGCCTGCGCAGCGCGCCGGATGTTGTCACGCTGCGTGGCGGCGCTCACCGGCTCGCCGCGCCGCAGGAGCGCATTGCCGCCCAGAGCCACGACGACGCGGCCCATGTCAGCCGCCCAGCGTGGCCACGAGAACGGCCTTGATCGTGTGCATGCGGTTCTCGGCCTGATCGAACACGATGGATGCCGGACTCTCGAACACCTCGTCGGTTACTTCCATGGCGGTGATGCCATGTAGCCTGGCGATCTGCGCGCCCACTTCAGTCTCCGTGTTGTGAAAAGCTGGCAGGCAATGCATGAATCGAACGCGGGGATTTCCGGTCAATTCCATCACCTGGGCATTGACCTGGTAGGGCAGCAGCAGACCGATGCGATCGGCCCACTTCGTTTCGGGCTCACCCATGGAGACCCAGACATCGGTGTAGAGGAAGTCGCAGCCCTTCACGCCGACGGCCACGTCTTCGGTCAGCAGGATGCGTGCGCCGCTCGCCCGCGCAAGTGCCGACGCTTCATCGACGATGGCTGGCTCAGGCCACAGCGAGGCCGGCCCGCACAGGCGCACGTCCATGCCCAGCTTGGCCGCGCCGATCAACAGCGAGTCCCCCATGTTGTTGCCGGTATCGCCCAGGAAGCAGAAGGCCATTTCCCGATAGGGCTTGTCGCAGTGTTCACGCATGGTGAGCAGGTCGGCCAGTACCTGCGTCGGATGAAACTGATCGGTGAGGCCGTTGTACACCGGCACGCCCGACCACCTGGCCAGCGTCTCCACCACCTCCTGGCCAAAGCCCCGGTATTCGATCGCGTCGTACACGCGGCCGAGCACCCGCGCCGTGTCCTTGATCGACTCCTTGTGCCCGATGTGACTCCCGGAAGGGCCCAGGTAGGTCACGGTGGCGCCCTGGTCGTGCGCGGCCACCTCGAAGCCCACCCGTGTGCGGGTGGAATCCTTCTCGAAGATCAGTGCAATTTCCTTGCCTTGTAAACGGGGTTGCTCCGTGCCGGTGTACTTGGCGGTCTTGAGGTCGGCGGCGAGCCTGAGCAAAAAGCCGATTTCATCTGCGGAGAAGTCGCGCAACTTAAGAAAGCTGCGCTGATGCAGGTTGAATGCCATGTGGAGTCCTGATTCGGTCGGTCGGTCGGTTGGTCGGTCGTGCAAGTGCCTCATGCCTCGCGCCACAGCGGGCACGTCATGCAGTGAGCTCCGCCCCGGCCTCTGCCCAGCTCGCTGCCACGGATGGTGATGACCTCGATCCCCGCCTTGCGCAGCAGCGTGTTGGTGTGGGTGTTCCGGTCGTAGCCGATCACCACCCCGGGTGCCAGGGCGACCACGTTGTTGCCGTCGTCCCACTGCTCCCGCGCCTGTTCATAGCTGTCGCCACCGGTCGGGATCACGCGCAGCTGTTTCAGGCCCAGACACTCGGCCACCACCTCGAACAGGGGCCGGCTTTCTCGCCGGTGTTCGATGCCGCCACGGTCCTGGGGATAGAGGCTGTGACAGACGATCTGTTCGGCCACAGCGACGAAGCTGGTGACGGTGTCGCGGTCGCAGAACGAGAACACGGTGTCCAGGTGCATGGCAGCCCGGGATGGCGGCATCTGGCAGGCCACCACGCGCCGGACGGCCCCGCCCGCAAAGAGAGCCTGCGCGAGTTGCCCCACCGCCTGCGGCGTGCTGCGCTCACCCATGCCGATCAGCACCACGCCATTGCCGATCGGCATGATGTCCCCGCCTTCCAGCGTGGCCGGTCCGTGATCTGCATCGGGGTCGCCCCACCACACCGGAAACCCGGCCGTTGCAAAGAGCGGATGGAAGCGATACACGGCGGCCGTCAGGAGCGTCTCCTGGCGGCGTGCGGGCCAGTGCATCGGGTTGAGGGTGACGCCGCCATAGATCCAGGCGCTGGTGTCGCGGGTGAACATCAGATTCGGCAGGGGCGGCAGCACAAAGCCGTCGGGTCCCAGGTAGGGGCCGAACATGCCGTGCGGCTTGAACGGTAGGTCGTGCACCGCCACGCCACCCACCAGGTAACGTGCCAGCACGTCGGGCGGCAGCTCCCAAAGCCAGCCCTTGAGCTCATCGAGCATGCCGACACCCACATGGTCGGGCGTGGCCCGGCGTTGCAGGACCCAGTCGCGCGCTTCGGGAATGGCCAGGGTCTCGCCAAGCAATTGACCCATCTCGAGCACCTCGACGCCGCGGTCCTGCATCTTGGAAACAAAGTCGAAATGGTCGGTGCGTGCCTGCTGAACCCAGAACACATCGTCAAACAGCATCGCGTCGCAGTTGGCAGGGGTGAGGCGCTCATGGGCAAGGCCGGGCGAGCCGACCAGCACGCGCCGCAGCCGGCCCACTTCGGAATGCACGCCCAGGCGGCTGGTGTCTGCGTTCGATGCCGGGGCCGCGCTCACAGCATGACCGCCACGCTCAGGGAGGCCATGCTCAGCAACGCCAGCATCAGCATCAACGGCCAGATGAAGCGCACCCAGCGCTGGTAGGGCACCTTGCCGATGGCGAGCGCACCCACCACCACCGCATAGGTGGGGGTGACGAGGTTGGTGATGCCGATCGCGGTCTGGAACGCCGTGACCGCGAGATCGCGCGATACGCCCGCAAAGTCCGACAGCGGAGCCAGGATGGGCATGCTCAAGACCGCCAGCCCCGAGGTGGACGGGACCAGAAGGCTCAAAAGCCCTTCGGTGGCAAAGAGGGCGTTCACGAAGGCTACGTCCGACATGCCGGTGATCCAGCCTTCAAATGCGTGCAGGATGGTGTCGGTGATCTTGCCCTGGTCCATGATGACCACGATGCCGCGTGCCACACCAATCACCAGTGCCACACCGAGCAGGTCACGGGCGCCGTCGACAAATGCGTTGGTGAACGGCTTCTCGCCCATCCACGCCACCAGACCCACGGCAATGGCCGCCGTCAGGAACAGGGCCGACATCTCGGCCATCCACCAGCCCTGAGTGGCCACGCCCCAGACCATGGCGACGAAGGTGGCGCCGAACATCACCAGAATGAGCTGTTGGCGCCTGCTGAGAAGCGCGTTGCGATGGTCTGCCCGGTTGCGCAGGAAATGGGCTTCGTTGGATGCCTTGAGATCAGCCACCAGCGAGGCCGACGGATCTTTTCTAACGCGCTCCGCGTAACGCATCACATAGGCCACACAGATCAGCCAGCCCAGCCCCAGAATGGTCAGGCGCAAGGCCATGCCCTGGGTGAAGTGGATGCCCGCTGCGTTGGATGCAATGGCGGTGGAAAAAGGGTTGATGGTCGATCCGATCACCCCGATGCCAGCGCCGACCATGATCACTGCCACGGCGGTGAGCGCGTCGTACCCCACTGCGATCATCAGCGGGATCAGCAGCACATAGAACGCCAGTGTCTCCTCTGCCATGCCGTAGGTGGTGCCACCTGCGGCGAACAGCAGCATCAAGGCCGGGATCATCCATTTCTCCCGTCCTTTCAACCGCAACATCACGCGCTCGATGCCCGTGTTGATGGCGCCCGTGGCGTTGACGACGCCCAGGAAGCCCCCAATGAACAGCACGAAGAGCGACACGTCGATGGCGTTTGCCATGCCGGTGGCCTGGTCGTAGAACCCGGCTACGGGTGCTGTCAGAACATCCAGCACGCCTTGTGGAGAAGCTGCCACGAGCTGGTAGCTGCCCGGCACCGGTGCGTTCTTTCCCAGAGCTTCGTTGGCCACCCGCTGGTACTGGCCCGCCGGCAACATCCAGGTGAGGATGGCCATCAGGATGGTCAGCGCAAAGAGGATCGTGTAGGCGCTCGGAAAGCGGTCTTGCAGGGCGGGGCGGGGCACCGTCACCGCCACCGTGGATGTCGGTTGTTCCATGGGGTTTGCCTCCTGTGACACCCCACACCTCCACGTCGAATGACGGAAAGACCGTGTGCAGCATCTGGCGGCATGTTCCCGCTGTTCGCAACCTCGCCCATTGACCAGCATCAAGTGTGCAGCACATTCCTCGCTGTCACGAACCATTCAGGGAGATCGCAACCCCACCGCATAGGTTGGCGCAGCCACCGCGAGCATGCACATATGAACACGACCTGTCATCGGTTCCCCATTTCAGGCGGACGCTTGCTGTGGCGGTTGATCTTCGTCAAGGGCGCAGGCCAAGGCCGCGTCGATAGTGCGTGCATGAAGGCAAATCTTTGGCACGCGGGCTGGTGGGTGCTGTCTCTTTTTCTGAGCGGGTGCACCAGCTTGCTACCGAGCGGCAGCAGTGTCACGGCATCTCCCTTTCAAAGCTTTGCAGAGGCGCAGGCGGCGGTGGAGCGCCTGGAACCGTTCCGTACGCGTGAAAGCGAGCTTCCTGCTCTGGGCTTCGACCCAAGGGAAGGCAAGAACGTGACGCAGATCGCTTACCCCGAAATCGTGGCGCGTCTGGCGCCTCATGCCGGCGTGCCGATCGACAGCCTGGACGCGGGCATCCGCGCCTGCATCGAGGCACGCTCTGCCTGCCGCGCCTACCTGTTCCGCTTCGATCGTTCCACCCGGAAACGTCAAGGGGGCTTCTGGCTCGATTTCCTGAACATCCGGCGAGTGACTTACACAACCGGCTGGTGGTTCGAGACTCTGGTGGTCGTGAGCGACGGCGTGGTGCTGTTCCGGAACTACGCTGGTGAGGCTCGCATGGAGAAGTTGGAGCGCCAGACCAATCCGTTGGGGCCTTTTCAGTCGGCCGGTGAAGCTGCGGGAGCGGTGCTGCGGCGTTGATCGGGATGCCCTGCACCTAGCCCCGCCTCGGCATCCTCCAGGGCAACATCGCCTGCACCACCGGCGACACCAGCCGTGGCACATGCAGCGTTTCGTGAAAGCTCGTCACCGTCTCGCCCATCAAGCGGCTGGACAGCATCGAGCGCTGGTAGAACGGTGTGTCTTCCAGCTGCTGCACCACCTGCACAGGCGCTTCGCTGCACATTCGCCGCGCCAGCCGCCAGGCGGTGCGGGGCAGTTCGTGGCGCGGTGGGGCTTCAAACGGCACCACGCTGCCGTGGCGGCCGAAGCGCAGGGCGAGCAGGCGGCCGTTGGCGCGGCCGGGTTCCACGTCATACAGCACGGCAGTGCTGCCGTCTTTCATGGCGCTGCGTGACCAGTCCCATTCGGTGAACGCGCGTTCGATGGGTTCGTCGCCTTCGTTGCTGTCGAGGTAGGCGTGGCCGCGCCAGCGTTGGGCGGGGTGGCTCAGGTCCACTTCCACGCGGGATCTTGGTGCGAGCGGTCCCCAGCGGTGGCGGCCTGTGGCGTCGAGCGGGGTGCTGAAGTTGAAGAGCTGCTGCGGGTGCACGGTGACAGTGCCGCGAATGCGGCGGGGCAGGGGCACGCCCACTTCGTCGATTTCGATGCAGAGCGATTGCCCGTTCCAGTGCAGCTGGCTGGGGCCGATGACGAAGCGGGTGCGGTCGCGGTGGTTGTGCGCGGCGCCGCGCTCGGTCATGCTCCAGCGCCGGGCCTGCCGGCTGTACAGCGCCACGTTGAGTGCGCAGAAGTTGTCGGGGTTGGTGTTGTTGCCGCGCCTTCGCGCCCAGGCGTAGTAGGGCGAGAACACGCTGCCCACGAAGGCGATGATGGAGAGGCCGTGCTGGCCGTCGTCGCTCAGGGCGTCGATGTACCACCAGAGGTAGCCACCGGAGGGCACCACCTGGTCAAAGCGGGGCTCGCCATCAGCGCCTCGGCCGCCCGCAGGCCCGAGAGGGCCGCCATGGGAACCCCCGGACCCGGGTGCACGCTCCCCCCCGCCAGGAAAAGTCCCGCCACCGGTGTGCTGGCGCCAGGTCGAGAGAAGGCTGCCGTCCAGCCGTGGGTGGCCTGGCCGTACAGCGCGCCCCCCGTGGCCGGAAACAGGCGATGGAAGTCCTGCGGCGTGGTGCGGATGGCCGGCGGGTGCGAGGCAGTGATCTTCAGGCCACAACGGCGCAGCAGGGAAAAGCTGGTGGTTTCGCATTGTTCGATGGCCTCCGGGGTGAGCTCCTGCGAGTTCGGGGTGTCGCCGGCAGCGGGCGCGTTGACGAGGCACAGCAGGCGTTCGCTGCCCTCTGGAGCGGGTTCGCCCGCGCCACGATCCTGCGCGCACACGTACACCGTGGGCGCTTGCGGCAGGCGGCCGCGCTGGAAGATGTCGGTGAATTCGCTGGCGTAGTCGGCGCGGAAGAACACGTTGTGCCGGTCGAGTTCGATACCGCGCGTGGGCGCGTGGACGGACCAGGTGATGGCCGAGAGCGAGCGCGGTGGCGAGCGGCGTGGCACGGCGCGGCGCACGCCTTCGCCCAGCAGGCCGTGGCGCAGCGCTGCGGCGTCGCCGTTGAAGACCACGCTGTCGGCCTGCAGCGTTTCGCCGCTGGCCAAGGTGACGCCGCGCACGCGGCCAGCGCGCACGTCGATGCGTTCGCAGGCGCTGCGGTATCGGAACGTGGCACCGCGCTCGCGCGCCAGCCGCTCCAGGCAGCGCGCCAGCGCGTGCATGCCACCGTCGATGCTCCACACGCCATCGAGCTCCACCTGCGCAATCAGCATGAGCGTGGCCGGCGCCTGCCAGGGCGATGAGCCTGTGTAGGTGGCGTAGCGCGCAAACAGTTGCCGCAGGCGCGGATCGGTGAAATGGCGGCCCAGGCTGCGCCACAGGCTGTGCAGTGGGCCGATGGACGCGAGCACACCCATGCCGCGCAGGCCCAGCCCCATGGAGAGGCCGGCCATGCTGGGTGCGGCGGTGCGCATGTAGGGGCGCTCCAGCGTGCGGTACAGCGCCTGCGCCTGCGCGCAAAATCCCTGGAAGCGCCGGGCCTCGGCCGCGCCTGCGAAGCTCGCCACCGCGTCGAATGAACGCGCCGGGTCGGCATGCAAATCGAGCGTGCCGCCGTCTTCCCACCAGTGGCGCGCCAGCACCGGCAGCTTGCGAATGCGCAACTCGGCTTCGAGGCTGGTGCCCACCGAAGCCAGCAGTTCGTCGAACACCCAGCGCAGTGTGAACACGGTGGGGCCGCTGTCGATGGGCGCGCCGTCCACCACCAGCTGGCGCAGCTTGCCGCCCGGGCCTTCAGCGGCTTCCACCACCGTCACGTCCAGGCCCTGGTGGGCCAGTCGCAAGGCGCTCACCAGCCCGCCGATGCCGGCACCCACCACGACCACCTTGTGTTCAGACATGCGCTCGCTGCTCGGTGCGGTCGCTCGGCGGCGGCGGGTCTTCCACCGCCTCTGGGGGGGCCATGGGCGCGGGCCAGTGGCCGTGGTGTGTGAGCAGGCGCATGCGCACAAACAGCGATTCGGAAAAGTAGCCGTGGCGGTAGGCCGCCTCGATGGCCTGCTGGTGGGCGCCCTGGTGCGCGTAGGCCAGCATGGAGGGGGTGTCTTTCCACAGGCTGAAGGTGCACTGGCGCACCAGCGGTGCTTCGCCCAGGCCCATGGCCAGCGTGCAGCCGGGTGCGGTGTGCAGCGCGTTCTGCGCGGCCGGCGCGTTGCGCCAGAAGGCCATGGCTTTGGCGGGCCGGATGCTGGCGCGTGTGAGCGCGGCCAGCGGGCGCGGGGCCTCTTCGTCGTTGGCAGCGCGCACCCAGGTGCCGAGCTGCGTGCCGGGTGTGGCGCCCCAGGCCTGACCATCCCACTGGCCGCGCGCCGAAAGCACTTCGAGCATGCCGCTCCAGAAATCGCTCGCGCGTTCGTGCATGGCCCTTACATGCGCACCGCCCAGAAAGGCGTGTGCCTGTTCGGCGTGGTCGAACATCGCAATCAAACCCTGGTGGCTTGCGCTGGGGCGCAGGCCGAAGCCGCCGCCATGCCCGCTGCCCATCACCTTCGCGAAACACAGGCCCGGCGTGTCCTTGATGGCGGATGGGCCCTGCACCATGCGCATCCAGCCCCAGGCCTGGTGCTCGCGCAAATAGTTGACCAGCACCACCACCACCACCCCGGAAAGGGTGATGACGTCGGGTGGTGTCTCTGTCATGGCAAGGCCAACTCGGCTGGCAGCCGGAAGCTCACTTCCTCGCGCACGCCCGCCAGCTGCACCACCGAAGCACGGGGGTCGGGGTTCAGCATGCCCAGGGTGGCCACCACGCGCTGCACCAGCAGTTCGGGTGTGGATGCGCCCGATGTGACGCCCACGCGCGGCGCGGAGCGCAGCCAAGCCGGATCGATCTCGTGCTCGTCCTGTACCAGGCGGGCTGGCACACCCGAGCGCTCGGCCACTTCGCGCAGTCGGTTCGAGTTGGAGCTGTTGCGTGCGCCGACCACCAGCACCAGGTCGACCCGCGCGGCCAGCGCGCGCACCGCCACCTGGCGGTTCTGCGTGGCGTAGCAGATGTCGTCCACTTCGGGGCCGACGATGCCGGGAAAACGCGCCTGCAGCGCCGCAATGATCTCGCGCGTATCGTCCAGGCTGAGCGTGGTCTGGGTCACGTAGGCCAGTTCGGCACCTTCGGGCAGGTCCAGCGCCTGCACATCGGCGGCGCGGCTCACCAGGTGCACCGGAGCATCCACCTGGCCCATGGTGCCCACCACTTCCTCGTGGCCTGCGTGGCCAATCATCAGCAGCGTGCGGCCCTGGCGCACGAAGCGCTGGGCTTGCTGGTGCACCTTGGCCACCAGCGGGCAGGTGGCGTCGATGGTGTGCAGGCCCCGCGCTTTGGCGTGGTCCACCACCTGGCGTGAAACGCCGTGCGCGCTGAACACCACCACGGCGTTGGCGGGCACGTCGTCGAGCGAGTTCACAAACACCGCACCGCGTGAGCGCAGGTCGTCCACCACCCACTGGTTGTGCACGATCTCGTGAAACACATGCACCGGTGCGCCATGAAGCGCAAGCGCGCGATCGACGATGTCGATCGCGCGGGTAACCCCGGCACAGAAACCGCGCGGCTGGGCCAGGATCACTTGCATGGTGGTCGCCGGCGGGCCTGCGGGTGGGTTTCAGGCCTACTGCGACGGGCCAGGCGCCGTGGTCGGTGCAGGCGCCGGTGCCGCAGGGGCGGGCGCCGTGTAGGGCCGGTAGGCCGCGAGCTCGGGGTGGTCCTTCAGCATGGGCACGCCGGCCAGGGGTTTGTTCACGCCCTGGTGGCAGGTGGCGCAATTGGCCTTGGCCACGTCACCCAGCTCGCCCTTGCGGTTGGCGGGGAACACGCTGGTCAGCGGCTCCATGTAGGCCAGGTTCAGATCACGCGTCATCTGGATGCCGTGCCACGCCGTCACGCGCTGCGGTGGTGTGCCTTCCCATTTGCTGAAGTTCTGGGTGTTGTGGCAGAAGGTGCAGTTCTGGCCCAGCGCGCTCGACATGTGCGTCATGAGCGCGTAGGTCTTCTCGGTCTGCTGGATACTCGCGCCCTTGCCGGTGGGCAGGGCGGTGGTGCCGCCCACGCGAATGGCCTGCGGGGTGCCGGCAAGGTAGCCATTGAGCGGGTCGTAAGGCAGCGATCCCAGCTTCACATCCACCGTGGGCGAGTTCTGGCCCGCCTTGTCACCCATGAAGTTCGAGCCGTAGGGTTGCGCATCGGCGGTGAACCACACGTTGCTGGGCACCGGCTGGCCGCGGTGGCAGGTGTAGCAGGTCACGCCGGTCTCGGCCACGTGGGGCTTCCAGTCGGTGTTGATGTGCTGCGTCATCTGCACCATGCGGCGCGCCACCACTTTGGTGTAGAGGCTGTCGTCGGCCAGGTTGGCCGGGTTGTGGCAGTAGTTGCAGCCCTGTTCGGGCGACACCCAGGCCGTCATGTTGACCATCAGCCGTGTGAACTCACCCACGCTCAGATCGCCCAGCACCTTCACGTTCTGGTACACCTGCCCGGCCTTGGGGCCTTCGGCGCTGGCGGGGGGAATCGACACCGGGATCTGGTTCGCCGCCGCCACATCGCCCTGCAGGCGCGGGTTGACGATCTGGACCATGCCGGTGCCACGGTAGCCCTGTTGCTTGGTCTCCATGGGCGGGCGCTCGCAGGCGGCCAGCAGCACGAGAGAACCGAGCGCGATCAGGCGCAGCCAGGGGCGTGTGTTTGAAGTTGCGTGGTTCATCACTTGGCTCCTGGAGTGAGCGCCGGATCCATCACGGCGGGGAACACGTCGGGGTAGGGCGGTGCCACGCCATGCTTGATGGCCCATAGGTACCAGTTGTCGACCACCGTGCCCGTGAGCAGGATGCCGATGCCGCCCACCAGCGGGCACAGCACGGCGAACCACCAGGCCCAGCGGTGAATGGATTCCATGGTGGCGTTGAAGCCCATGGTCCAGCGCCAGAACAAGGCGGCGCGCTCGCTGGCCGTGCCACGGTCCACGATCTGTTCGATCTCGCGCTCACCACCGAAGCGGCTCACCGCGAGGATGGTGGCACCGTGCATGGCAAACAGCAGCGTGGCGCCATAGAGGAAGGCGATGGAGAGGGCGTGGAACGGGTTGTAGAACAGGTTGCCGTAGCGCAGCGAGAAGGCGGCCGTCCAGTCGAGGTGGGGGAAGATGCCGAAGGGCACGGCCTCGCTCCACGAACCCATGAGCACCGGGCGGATGAGGCCCAGCACCAGGAACAGCCAGATGGCCGCTGCAAAGGCCCAGGCCACGTGTGTCCCCATGCCCAGCACGCGAGCCCGGCGGTAGGTGCGCGCCCACCAGAGCATCACCGAGATGGTGAGGAACAGGCCGGCTATCTGCCACCAGCCGCCCTGGTTCAGCGGCGCCAGGCCCAGGCCGTGCTGCGGTCCCGGGGGTTCGAGCGAGAGCCAGAAAAGTTGCCGCACAAACTGCACCGGGTCGTAGTTGACCGAGGCGAGCATGTTCATGCCCATGATGTTGATCGCCAGCACGCCGAAGATCAGCGAAGCGAGGCCGAGCCCGCCGAGGTAGATGGGGCCGATCTGCGCGTTGCCGAGCCGGCCGAGCCAGTGCCACGAAGCCGGCAGCTTGCCGGTGCGCGGGCTGTCGCCGTGAGGAAGGGGCACGCCGTGGTGCAGCGGGCCAACGGCCTGCACGGTGGTGAAGAGGTTCTGGTATTGCGACATGGTGTTCTCCTCAGCTCCAGATGGGCATGTTCAGCCACCAGCCCCACCATTCGGGCCAGCCTCGGCTCCAGAACGGTCCGCTGATCACGATGCAAAGCGCGCTGAACAGCACGGCGGCCAGCGCGAGAAACAGGCCCAGGCGGTGGATGCCCAGCGTGCCGATGGAGTAACCGATGGTGTCGCGGAAGAACGTGTCTTCGTGCTCGGGTGTCTTCACCGTTTCGCCGGCTTTCGGGTTGGTCGCCGAAAGAATCAGCGAGCCGTGCAGCGAGAGCGCGAAGGTGGTGGCAAAGAAGAAACTCACCGCGATCATGTGCGCGGGGTTGTAGTGGAAGTGCAGGTACTGGTAGCCCACGTTGGACACCCAGTCGAGGTGGCTGAAGATGCCGTAGGGGAAACCGTGGCCCCAGGCACCGAGCAGCACCGGCCGAATCACCACCAGCGTGACATACGCCAGGATGGCCACCGCGAAGGCGGCGGGCACGTGGTAACCCATGCCGAGTTTTCGGCAGATCTCCACTTCGCGCAGCGCCCAGGAAACAAACGAGCCGATCGCACACACGGTGATGAGCTGCCACAGGCCGCCTTCCATGAGCGGCGCGAAGCGCAGGCCGTAGGAGAGGTCGGGAGGCGCGATGCTGATCTGCCACAGGTTCCAGGTCGGCCCTTGCGAGGCCCCCCAGAGAATCATGGCCGTGCCCAGGAAGGCGAAAAAGATGGTGGTGACACCGAAGAAGCCGACGTAGAACGGACCCACCCAGAAGTCGAACAGGTCGCCGCCGACCAGTGTCCCGCCTCGGACCCGGTACTTCTTTTCAAAATTCAGCATGGCCATGGATCGGCCCTCCTGTCTCAGGTGGATGGAATGCGTTTTTATTGTTCAGAAATGGGTGGTGCAGATGCTGTGCTGGCCCGTGCGAAGTAACAGCATCTGCACACCTGGGGTGAAGCTCAGGACTTCACGGCAGGCGTGGCCGCCGGCACAACGGCCGGAGCGATCAACGCCGTTTTTGCTGGTGCGGCCTTGGGGCCGTCGAGCCAGTTGAACTTGTTGGTGCTGAGCAGGATGAGGTGAATCATCACGGCCACGGCGAACAGAAATACGCCTTGCACCACCATGACCCTGACCGGGTCGAACAATCGCCAAATTCTCCACATGATGTGAATTCCTTTTCTAAATGATGTGAGACATGAGGGTGTAGACGGCGGCATGCACGCCCGAGAAGATGCTGGCCTTGTGCTCCGCGCCTGGCAGCCAGAGCTGCCAATGCATGCCGACCAGCTGGCCCAGCAACGCAAGCGACAACAACAGCACGAAGCAGGGAGCAAAGATCAGCACGAACGACAACTTGTCGCCTCGGCTGGATGGCTTATGAGCCTCATAAGACATATCGTTCATGGCAGTCTTCCTTTTCATGACA
This sequence comes from Hydrogenophaga sp. IBVHS1, assembly GCF_002127265.1. Taxonomy (GTDB): domain Bacteria; phylum Pseudomonadota; class Gammaproteobacteria; order Burkholderiales; family Burkholderiaceae_C; genus Hydrogenophaga. The sequence continues at coordinate 1,382,802 of NZ_NFUU01000001.1, forward strand.
ATGGGTCGGACCTAGAGCCAGGGCCGCCAGAACCACACCAGGATGTGGGCCACCACGGCGATGGCCGTGAACCCGATGAAACCCTGGATGTAGTACTGGTGGAACTCCTGAGCTTCCTCGTCCGTCAGGCCGGATATGGATGTCCGTTGTGACATGTGATGCTCCTTCTTGGTAAGGCCTCGTGGCCTGCGATGCGCCCGACCCGCGCAACCTGGGCAGCCGTGGCGGAATGCCACAACGTGGGGGTGACCTGGCCCTTGGGCACAGATCGAATGGGTTTCAGAAAAGACGTCATGCCGTCTCTCCCATGCCGAGCTCTTGTCCGGCGGTGTTCACGTGGCCTTCGGTCACGGCCGCATCGCCGTTTTCGCGGGCGCGGCGTTCGGCCTCGTCGCGCAGGCGCTTGGCCGCCGAGATCTGCACCAGCACCGGCTGGATGGAAACGAGTGCGTGCAGACGGGCCTGGGCCTGGTCGTTCCACGGGGTCGAGAGGCCAGCCACTTCGCCGCGCGCGAGCGTGGGGTCGACCTTGTCCATGTCGGTGCCGAGCGGGAGGATGTGGAACAGCGCATCGAACAGCGCGTTGCACACCTCCTGAATGAGGTAAGTGGCGCCGCTGTAGCCCATGAAAGGCGTGCCCGTGTGGCGGCGGATGATCGCGCCGGGGAAGGAAGCCGGAATGAAGGCCGCGCGCATCGGGCCGCTGGCACCGGCTTCGGCCAGGTACATGCGTTCGTTGAAGCTGCCGAAAAGGATCAGCGGTGTTTTGGTGCGCACCAGTTCGCGCACGGCGGCGTTGTCGGTCTTGGCGCCAGGGATGCGCGGCACCGCAAAGCGGCAGGGCAGACCCATTTCCGTTTCCAGGAAATGCTGCAAGCCGCGTGTGTAGGTTTCGTTCGCCACCACGGCGAAGCTCGCGGTGGCGAAGAAATCTTGAGTGACCGAGCGCCACAGGTCCCACACCGGTTTGATGGTGGTGTGCTTTTCGCGCTGGATGAACGGCTCCGGGTCCAGGCCCAGCAACTCGCCCAGCTTGCGCAGGAATTTCGTGGTGCTGTGCAGGCCGATCGGTGCCTGCAGGTAGGGGCGGTCCAGCGCCTCGCAGAGCATGCGGCCGAACTCGCGGTACATGCAGATGTTCACGTCGGCCTCGACCAGACGCGAGACTTCGGACAGGTGGCTGCCGAGCGGGAACACCAGGTTGATCTCCGCGCCGATGCCCTGCACCAGGCGGCGGATCTCGGCCAGGTCGCTGGGGCTGTTGAAGGTGCCGTAGCAGGGGCCGATGATGTTCACGCGCGGCTTCTCGCCGGCGGGGCGCTCGCTGAAGGGTTTGCGCGCCGGCACCTTCTTCATGCCGTACTCGCTCCAGAGCCAGAACATCGCGCGGTTGGCGCACTGCCACTGGTCTTCGTCGATGGTGCGCGGCAGGAAGCGCATGAGGTTGGTGCCCTCGGGCGTCACGCCGCCACCGATCATCTCGGCAATGGAACCGGTGACCACCACGGCGGGCAGCTCAGGGTCGAGCACCGCGTGGGCGCGCTTCATGGAGCCCTCGGTGCCTTCGCGGCCAAGCTGTTCTTCGGCCAGGCCGGTCACCACGATGGGCAACTCGTGCGGCGGCAGCGCGTCGGTGTAGTGCAGCACCGAAGTCACGGGCAGGTTCTCGCAACCCACCGGACCATCGATCACGACCTGCAGGCCCTTGATGGCGGTAAAGACATACACCGCCCCCCAGTATCCTCCTGCGCGATCGTGGTCGAGAACGAGCATGTCAGGCCTGCGCTTTCGTTGTGGTGCTCATGACATCTCCTCGGCTTTGCGCTTCTTGGCCTGCTTCTCGTTCTGGCGCCGGTTCTCCTTGCGGAAATCCGGGAACGGGCGGGGCACTTCTTCCCACACGCCGGCTTCGTCGCCCTGGCCCACGCCGCCGAAGAAGGCCTTCATGTCGTCGAAGCGCGCCTTGTTGCCCATGGCGGCGTTCACCACCTGGATCAGCGAGCCCGCACCGGCCACGCCCATGAGGGGACGGGCCGAAATAAGGTTGGTGAAATAGAGCGAAGGCACGCAGGCTTCCTTGGCGGCCTGCACCACCGGCGTGGTGCCAATGGCCAGCTGCGGCTGGTATTCGTGCAGCGCGTCGAGATCGTTCTCCAGCGAGGCACGGAACTGCACCTGCACGCCTTTGGACTTCAACCACTCGGCGTCGTGCCTGTTCCAGGGTGTGGCCGGGCAGGCCGAGCCCACGTAGCGCAGGTCGGCGCCGCATTCCACCAGCAGGCGACCCACCAGCAGCTCGGAACCTTCGTAGCCGCTCAGGGTGATGCGGCCGTTGATCTTCTGTTGCGACAGCACGCCGCGAATCGCACCGAGCGACTGGTTGCGAGCGGCATCGACCAGCGCCGGCGATACACCCATGGCCTGGCCCACCGCCCCGAGCCAGTCGTGCGTGCCGTCCACGCCCACGGGCGCGGAGCCGACGATGGGCCGGCCAGCGGCTTCGAACTCGCGAATGCTGGCGGTATAGAACGGGTGGATGGCGGCCACGGCGGCGCCGTCGAGCGCGGCGTACAGCTCGCGCCATTCGCGCGTGGGTGCCACGGTACCCACCGCAATTCCCATGGGCGCAATCATCTGCGCGATGCCCATGGGGTCGGCCGGGAACATTTCGCCCAGCAGCGTGAGCGTGGGCAGCGCCTGGCGGCCCTGGCGCGGTGCGGCCACCGGGCCGGCCATGATTTCGTCGCGGGCGTAGCGCAGCATGGCGCCGGTCAGCACGTCCTTGGCTTCGGCATGGGTCGGCACGCCGAAGCCGGGCACGTCGATGCCGATGATGCGCACGCCGTTGATGGCCTTGGGCAGGATCTGCAGCGGCACGCCGCTGGCGGTGGGCACACACAGGTTGATGATGACGATGGCGTCGAGCTTGGCGGGATCGGCCTGGGCGTGCACCGCCTCGCGTATGTCTTCAAACAGCTTGCCGGTGACCAGCGATTCGCTGTTGAACGGCACATAACCCACGCTGCGGCGCGCGCCGTAGAAGTGGCTGGTGAAGGTGAGGCCGTACACGCAGCAGGCCGAGCCGCTGAGGATGGTGGCGGTGCGGCGCATGCGCAGGCCCACGCGCAGCGAGCCGAAGGCCGGGCACATGCTCTGCGGCTGGTCGTGCGGGCCGGCGTTCTCGCGCTTGGGGTAGTCCTTGGCGTACTGCGCCAGCACCTCGCTCTTGCCGGCCGATTTCGCGGCGGCGAGCAGCGTTTCACCGCCCGCGTGGCAGCCCATGCCATCGCCCTCGATGGCGGTGGTGGCCTTCAAGGGGACGATGGGGATGACGGGCTGGCTCATGGCGTTCAGACTTCGTCGTAAACCACTTCAAGCGTGGGCTTGACGGTTTCGGACTTGCCGCACATGTCGAACACCGTGGCCGGTTCCAGCACCACATCGCGTCCCACCGAGGCGGCGGAGAAAAGGCCGAGCAGGCCGTCTTGAGACATGGGTTTTGGCCGCATGGGCGTGGAGGTCCCCACGTTCTCGGCCAGCTCGGCAAACAGGGGGCCCCACACCGATTCCGGGCGGCCAATGATTTCGTAGCTCGCGCTCTTGCGGCGGATGTCGTCGTCGGCCGGAATCACCGACAGCACCGGGATGCCGACCTGTTCGGCAAACGCCATCGCCTCGCCAGTGCCGTCGTCGCGGTTGATCACCATGCCGGCCACACCGACGTTGCCGCCGAGCTTGCGGAAGTACTCCACGGCGCTGCACACGTTGTTGGCCACGTAGAGCGACTGCAGGTCGTTCGAGGCCACCACGATGACCTTCTGGCACATGTCGCGGGCGATCGGCAGTCCGAAGCCGCCGCACACCACGTCGCCCAGGAAGTCGAGCAGCACGTAGTCGAAACCCCATTCGTGGAAGCCCAGCTTCTCCAGCAGCTCGAAGCCGTGGATGATGCCGCGCCCGCCGCAGCCGCGACCCACTTCGGGGCCGCCCAGCTCCATGGCGTAGACGCCGTCGCGCTTGAAGCACACGTCGCCGATCTGCACCGCTTCGCCGGCCAGCTTTTTCTTCGACGAGGTTTCGATGATGGTGGGGCAGGCCCGGCCGCCGAACAGCAGGCTGGTGGTGTCGCTCTTGGGATCGCAGCCGATCAGCAGCACCTTCTTGCCCTGCTGCGCCATCATGTAAGAAAGGTTGGCGAGCGTGAAGCTCTTGCCGATGCCGCCCTTGCCGTAGATCGCGATGATCTGCGTTTCCTTCTTCACCTCGCCGGTGTGCACCGGTTCGGGCTCGATGGCGGCTTCCTCGCGCAGGGCTTCCATGAAGCGAGCGGGTTGCACGTTGACAGGCAGTGAATTCATCAGTGTCTCCAGTCCAGGACCATCTTCAAACATTGCGGGTCGCCGAAGGCGGTCGCATAGGCGGCGCTGGCATGCGCAGGCGTATCGGTGTGGGTGAGCAGGCCTTCGAGCGAGAGGCGGCCGGTCTGCACCAGTTCGGTCACGGCGAGCAGGTCGGCCCGCTTCCATTCGGCGGCCACGCGGATCTGCGCTTCGCGCATGAAGGCCGGTGCGTACGCGAAGGAAATGTTCTGCTTGTAGAAGCCGGCCAGCACCACCTCGCCGCCCTTGTCCAGGCGCGGAATCACGCGGTGCAGGATGTCGGCGTCGCCGCTCACGTCGTAGATCGCGCGGTAGTTCTTGCGGTCGTCTTCGTCGGGGTGCACCACGCTGTAGCCCTCGGCGCCTTCGTGGCGCTGTGCCTGCGTTTCCCACACCACCGGGGCGGCTGCGCCCGCAGCCACCGTAAGGCGCGCCAGCAGGCGGCCCATCACGCCGTGGCCCACGATCAGGTCGGGCGGGGTATCGGGGGCGCGAGTGCCGCCGTAGCTCACCGTGTGGTACGCGGTGGCGGCCAGGGCCAGCAGCACCATATCGGCGGTGGGGGCAGCGTCCAGGCGCACTGCGCGGCTGGCCTGCACCACGAGCCGCGAGCCGGCGCCGCCGAAGAGGTTGTGCACGCCTTCAAAGCTGTAGGAGCCGGGCACGAACACGTGGTCGCCCACGGCCAGGCCGCATTCGCCCTGGGTGCGCACCACGCGGCCCACCGTTTCATAACCGGGGACCAGCGGGTAGCCCATGCCGGGGAAGGGCGGCATGCTGCCGTCCCACAGCAAGCGCTCGGTGCCGGTGCTGATGCCGCTGTACGAAACTTCCACTTCCACGTCACCGTCCGCAAGGCTGCGAAGATCCAGCGAACGCACCGACAGGTTGCATGGACTCTGGAAAACGATGGCGTCGGCTGTCATGTGATGTATTTAATGAGTGACAGTTCAAAGTGTCAATCTGAATTGACGCTATCAGCGTCAATTGCGGGTAAACACCTAGCCTTGCGTGCGAGCAGCAGCTGGGCATGGAGCGGCTGGCGGTTGGGCACGCGTTCGATGTGCGAGAAGCCGGCTTCCCGCATCAGCACCATCAGCTGCTCCGGCGTGCGCAGCCGGCCGGCGCCCATGGCGAGCAGATAGAAGTGGAAATACGGGTCGCTCGGCTGTGGCGTGCCGCCGGCTTCGGCCATGGGCTCGGCCAGCAGCAGGGCGCCGCCCAGGGGCAGGGCCTCGAAGATGGCGCGCAGCAGCTTCAGCACCGTGGCATCGGCGTGGTCGTGCGCCACGCGCACCAGGGTGACGAGATCGGCGCCTCGCGGCAGCGGGTCTTGCGTGAAGCTGCCGCCGTGGGTGGTGATGCGGTTGGCCAGGCCCAGGCGTTGAATGTGGTCCTGCGCCAGCGCGGCCACGGGCGGCAGATCAAACAGCTGCAATTGCAGGGCGGGGTGGGCCTGGGCCAGCGCGCTCACCCAGCCGCCCATGCCGCCCCCCACGTCGAGCACCACGCGGTGTTCCTGAAACGCGTAGGCCGCCAGCAACTCGTCGATGACGAAGCGCTGCGAACTCGCCATCAGCGCCGAGTAGCGCGCGCATTGCTCCTGTGGCGCGGGCAGGCCGCCTTCTTCGGTGTAGGGCCAGTAGCGGTGCATGCGCGCCTGCGCGGGGTCGCGCAGCAGCGCCAGCGGGTCGCGCAGGTCGTCGAACAGCACGGCGTTGTGTTCGATCATGTCCCGGATGCCGGCGTGCGCCAGCACCGGCGCGCCCAGACTGCCCAGGCCATAGCGCGCCTCGCCCCGGCGTTCCAGCAGGCGCAGCGCCACGGCGGAATCCAGCAGGCGCTGGAGCGATGCGGCCGGGGTCCGCGTGAGGCGCGCGAGTTCGTCGAGGGTGCACGGCGCTGCAAGCACATGCTCCAGCACCCGCAGCCGCACGCAGCCCAGCAGCACCTGCGTGTGCACGAAGCCGGCCATGAGTTCGAACAGCTGCGCCGAGCGCCGGCGCACCAGCCAGCGTGTGAGCGGGCTGGCACTGGCCCAGCGATTCAGTGCGGGGCTGGTCATCCAGCGGTCGGCGCGCGCGGCGAGTCGGTCGCGCCAGGATGGCGGTGGCTCGCCGGAGAGCGGTGGTTCGGTGGCGCGCAGTGTGGTCATGGCTCAGAGGCTCGCCAGCGTCATGACGTGGTGTTCGCGCTCGATGCGATCACAGGTACTTTGCGGAATCAGCCGCTCGGATTCCTGCAGCACCAGGTGGCGCATGGCGCCGCGGCTCGGGCACTCGGGCAGTGAATCCACAGCGGATTTCATGAGGCCGCGGAAATGGTCGATGGCGCCGAGCAGGCCCAGATCGGCTGCGGCGCTGGGGCGCCCGTGGTGCGCGTCCTGGCCGCAGGGTTTGCCGAGCTGATCGGCCTGCAGCATCACGTCGCGAATGTCGTCGGCCACCTGGTAGGCCTCGCCCAGGCATTCGCCCAGGGCGCGCCAGCCGGCCGGGTCGGCACCGGCGGCCTGTGCGCCGGCGCAGGTGGAGGCCACAAAAAGCGCGCCGGTCTTGGCGCGCTGGTACTGGCCCAGGTCCACACGGCTTTCGCATTCCCAGGCCTGCCCGGCCACGATGCCGTCGGGTGCACCGGTGCCATCGCACACGGTCTGCAGCAGGCCCGCCAACCGCATGGGGTGCTTCACGCCGGCTCGGGCGAGTGCCTGGTAGGCCATCACGATCAGCGCGTCGCCCGTGAGCAGCGCGAGCGGTTCGCCGTACACCTTGTGCACGGTGGGCTGGCCGCGCCGGGTGTCGGCGTCGTCGAAGCAGGGCATGTCGTCGTGTACCAGCGAGGCGCAGTGCAGCAGCTCGATGGCCACGGCGGCCGCGTCGGTGAGTTCGGGTGCGTCTTCACCGCAGGCTCGCGCCACAGCGAGGCAGAGCTGGGGGCGGATCCGGGCACCGCCGGGAAACACCGCGTGCCGCATGGCGGCCATCAACCGGGGTGGGGAGCTGGGGCTGCAAGCCTGAGTCAGTTGCCTGTCTAGTGCTTGCTGGATGCGTGACATCATGTCCATGGGCCCCTCGTCCGAGTGACTTGGTGTCATCAAGATGTGACATCAAGTAGTGTCAATCTAACATGACACTTCAACATGTCAAAGGCTATTTGGTTGTGCACTGCAACCAAAACCCGCGCAGAAGGGAACGCAGGTCAGGGCTTGGGTGGTGCGGGCTCGCGCGCCAGCCCATAGGGCCGCACCAGGTGCACCACATGCTCGGGCACCATGGTCTTGATGCGGGCCGGGGCTTCGCGTTGCAGGTGGAGCAGCGTTTCGATGGCTTTCATTTCCACCCTGGCGCGGGCGAATTCCAGCCCGCGTGGCCCGATGCGTGGCATCAGCCAGCCCACGATCGGGCGCAGCCAGTCGGGCATGCGCCGCAGCGGCAGGCCGCCGGCCGCGAGCTCCACGTTTTTCAGGAAGCCGCGCACCGCGCCAGCGCGCTTGCCCGCGCTGCCCGGCGCCTGCGTCACCACTTCCTTGCCCAGCAACTCCAGCAGGGCCTGGCCGCGCTCATTGCGCACCAGCAGCCACTGTTCGCCCTGGCCACCCATGTAGCCCACGGTGATGTCCGACAGCGCGTTGGTGTAGTCCACACAGGTGCGGCAGGTGGTGGGAAAAAAGTCCGGCGGCAGGGTGGACAGCGGCAGTTGCAGAAAGGGAATGGTGCGCACTTCGCCACCCTTCATGCGGATCTCCACGTGGTAGTCGGCGCGGAATTCCAGGTAGGTGATGTCTTCGGGGCGCGGTGAGATCAGCGAGAGGAAATGGTGGAAGCGCTCGGTGGTGGTGTTGTCCGAGCAGGGCGTGCCGATGACGAACAGTTTTTCGAGCCCGAGCTCGCGCTCCAGTTCGGGCTGGATGGCGCGCAGCGCGTACACCTGGCAGGGAATGCCGATGACGGCCAGGCGCTTGAAGCCCTGGCGCAGCGCGGGCTCCACCAGCGCGATCAAGGGCGCATAGCCCATGCGCATGCCCCGGCATTGCGCCATGTCTTCCGGCCGCGTCACCAGCACCGGCATGGGCCGCCAGGCGTCGTCGGGATGTGGCGCCATGGCGATCACCGCGTCCACCTCGCCGGCGCGCAGCAGCTTCTCGGCGATGCGGGTGGTGATGCCGGTCCATTGCGCGCCGGGCAGGGGATGCGCCAGCCGCGCTTGCAGCATCTGGCGGTGGGGTCCGAAGAAAAGCTCGTCGCTGCCGGTGTCGCCGGGGCCGGGCAGGGCGCGGCTGCGGCCGTGCACCCGCTGTTCGAGGGCGGGATAGTCGGGCTGGATGAACTGGCAGGCCTGGCCGCACCGGCGTGGGTTCTCTGTGCGGGAGAGGCCGCAGTCGGTGCAGAAATGCCGGGCGGGCGCATCTGGCAAGGGCGGGGCGCGCCAGACGGGTTTCGGGGTTTCTGCGTTTGTGTCAACCATCGACCGATGATATAAGTGTCACATTAAGTTGACAATGACATTCGAGACGAGCCGGTGAAGACCTTGACCAACCGCATCAGCCCCCTGCTGCGCACCGACGGGATGGCGGGATGAACGCCGGCCTGGCGCTGGACCGGGTGGCCTGCGTGCGCGGTGGACGAACCCTGTTCAGCGGCCTGAATCTTCAATTGGGTGCTGGCCAGTTGCTGCGGGTGGCGGGTGCCAACGGCGCCGGCAAGACCAGCCTGCTCCGCCTGATGTGCGGGCTGTTGCTGCCCAGCGAGGGCGAAGTGCGCTGGCGCGGTGAGCCGCTTGCCGCACAGCGCGAACGCTGGGGTCGTGAGCTTGTGTACCTGGGCCACGCCGCCGCGCTGAAAGACGATCTTTCGCCGCTGGACAACCTGCGCACCGCCAGCACACTGGGTGGGCACGATGCAGTGCGCACCGAGGCGCTGCAGGCCCTGGTCGATGCCGGCCTGCGCGGTTTCGAGCGCACGCCGGTGCGGCATCTCTCCCAGGGGCAGCGCAAGCGCTGCGGGCTGGCACGCCTGGTGCTGGCGCGCCATGCGCCGCTGTGGGTGCTGGACGAACCCTTCAACGCGCTCGACACAGCAGCCACGGCGTGGCTCGAAGGCCTGGTGCGAACGCAGTTGCGCCGCGGTGGCTCGGTGGTGCTCACCAGCCACCAGGGCGTGGCGCTGGACGATGTACCCCACCAGGAGCTGGCGCTGTGAACACCGCCGTGGTCGACGCAGCTCCCAGCGCCGAGGCCACCGCGCCCGGCTGGCTGGCTGGCCTGCGCTGCATCTTCCTGCGCGACCTGCGCATCGCCGCGCGCCGGCGCACCGATGCGCTGGGTGCCCTGTTGTTCTTCGTGATGGTGGTCAGCCTGTTCCCGCTGGGCGTGGGCCCCGAGCCCGCGCTGCTGCGCACCATGGCACCCGGCGTGGTGTGGGTGGCGGCGCTGCTGGCGTGCACGCTGCCGCTGGCGCGGCTGTTTGCAGACGACCACCAGGACGGCACGCTCGAGCAGTTGCTGATCGGTGCGCACCCGTTGCCGCTGCTGGTGCTGGGCAAGGTGGCCGCGCACTGGTGCAGCTCGGTGCTGCCGCTGGTGCTGGTTTCGCCGCTGCTGGCGCTGCAGTTCGATCTGTCGGCCTCGGCCACCGGCGTGCTGCTGTTCTCGCTGTTGCTGGGCACGCCGGTGCTGAGCCTGGTGGGTGCGATTGGCGCAGCGCTCACGCTGGGCCTGCGCGGCGCGGGCGTGCTCATGTCGCTGCTGGTGCTGCCGCTGCTCATGCCGGTGCTCATCTTTGGAGCGGGCGCGGTGCAGGCGCACAGCGCCGGGCTGGACGTGGGCGGCCATTTTTCTCTGCTCGGCGCCATGTTGCTGCTCTCGCTTCTGGCCGCCCCGCTGGTGACCAGCGCGGCCCTGCGCATTTCGATGGAGTGAACACACCATGAACACCTCGCGACGCATCGACTGGTTCCACTACGCCGCACCGCAGCGCTTCTACCCGCTGGCGGGCAAGCTGATTCCGTGGTTCGGTGCGCTGGCGCTGGTGCTCACGGCCATCGGCCTCTACATCGGTTTCTGGCTCGCGCCCACCGATGCGCAGCAAGGCGAGGCCTACCGCATCATCTTCGTGCACGTGCCCACGGCGTGGGCATCGATGGTGGTGTACCTCGCCATGGCAATGTGGGCCGCCATCGGCCTCATCTTCAACTCGCGCCTCTCCAGCATGATGGCCTGCGCGCTCGCGCCCACCGGCGCGCTCATGACGTTTCTCGCGCTGTGGACTGGCGCGCTCTGGGGCAAGCCGACCTGGGGCACCTGGTGGGTTTGGGACGCGCGGCTGACCTCCGAGCTGGTGCTGCTGTTCCTCTACATCGGCTTCATCGCACTGCACAACGCCATCGACGACACCCGCCGCGCCGACCGCGCCGCCGGCCTGCTCGCGATCGTGGGTGTGGTCAATCTGCCCATCATCTATTTCTCGGTGCAGTGGTGGAACACGCTGCACCAGGGCGCATCGGTGAGCCTGTCGAAAGCGCCCAGCATGGCCACGCCCATGTTGCTCGGCATGCTGGTGATGGCGCTGGCCTGCTGGATGTACTGCATCGCCGTGGCGCTGGCCCGGGTGCGCGTGATCATGCTCGAGCGCGAACGCCACACTGGCTGGGCGCACCAGACCCTGGAGGCCGCACGATGAACTGGACCGACCTGCGCGATTTTCTGGACATGGGCGGCTACGGCCTATATGTGTGGGGTTCCCTGGGCATGACCGCCGCCGTGGTGGTGGCCGAGCTGCTGATGCTGCGCCTGCGCCGCCGGCTGCTGGTGCGCGAGGCGAGCGACACCGAAGCCATCGGGGAGCGCGTCGCATGAAGCCGCGCACGCGGCGCGCGGTGGCGCTGGCGGTGGGCCTGCTCACGGTGGGTGCGGCCAGTGCGCTGGTGCTCAACGCATTTCGCAGCAACCTGGTGTTTTTCTACAGCCCCACGCAGGTGCAGGCCAAAGAGGCGCCGCGCGACCGCGCCTTTCGCATCGGTGGGCTGGTGGAAGAGGGCAGCGTGCGGCGCGACGGCAAGAGTCTCACGATCCAGTTTCAGGTGACCGACACGGCACGCGCCATTCCGGTCACCTACACCGGTCTGCTGCCCGATCTGTTCCAGGAAGGCAAGGGTGTGGTGGCACAGGGCCGGCTCGGGGCCGATGGGGTTTTTCGTGCCGACCAGGTGCTCGCCAAGCACGACGAGAACTACATGGCGCCTGAAGCTGCCGATGCGCTGGCCCGCGCCCGCACGGGGCAGGGCAGCCTGGTGGAAGGCAGCGCGAAATGATCGCCGAGCTCGGTCACTTTGCGCTGGTGATGGCGCTGTGCGTGGCGCTGGTGCAGGGCGTGCTGCCGATCTGGGGCGCGCAGCGTGGCCATGTGGCGTGGATGGCGCTGGCCGTGCCGGCGGCGCGCGCGCAGTTCGGGTTGTTGCTGGTGTCTTATGTCTGCCTCACGCACGCTTTCGTCACGCACGATTTCACCGTGCTGCTCGCGGCCAACCATTCGCACAGCGCGCTGCCGCTCATCTACCGGCTCAGCGCCGTGTGGGGCAACCACGAAGGCTCGATCCTGCTGTGGGCGTTGATCCTCGGTGGGTGGACGCTCGCGGTCACGGTGTTTTCGCGCGGCATCGACCTGCCCATGAAGGCGCGTGTGCTGGGCGTGATGGGCCTCATCAGCGTGGGCTTTTTGCTGTTCACGCTGCTCACCTCCAACCCCTTCGAGCGCGTGTTTCCCGCACCGCCCGATGGGAACGACCTCAACCCCCTGCTGCAGGACCCGGGCATGGCGATCCACCCGCCCATGCTCTACATGGGCTACGTCGGTTTCGTGGTGGCCTTTGCGTTTGCGGTGGCCGCCTTGCTCGGCGGGCGGCTCGACGACGCCTGGGCGCGCGCCTCGCGGCCGTGGACGCTGGCGGCCTGGAGCTTTCTCACGGTGGGCATTGCGCTGGGCAGCTTCTGGGCCTACTACGAACTCGGCTGGGGCGGCTGGTGGTTCTGGGACCCGGTGGAAAACGCGTCCTTCATGCCGTGGCTGGTGGGCACGGCACTCATCCATTCGCTCATGGTCACCGAGAAACGCGGCGCCTTCCGGCGCTGGACCGTGCTGCTCGCCATTCTTGCGTTTTCGCTTTCGCTTCTGGGCACCTTCATCGTGCGGTCTGGCGTGCTGAGTTCGGTGCACGCCTTCGCCACCGACCCGGCGCGCGGCGTGTTCATTCTTGTTTTCCTGCTGCTGGTGGTGGGTGGTTCGCTGGCGCTGTATGCGTGGCGTGCGCCCAGTGTGGGCGAGGGCGAGCGCTTCGGCGTGCTCTCGCGCGAGAGCTTCCTGCTGGCCAACAACCTGCTGCTGCTGGTGGCCACGGCGGCGGTGATGCTGGGCACGCTGTACCCGCTGGTGATCGACGCGTTCGGCATGGGCAAGCTCTCGGTGGGGCCGCCGTACTTCAACGCCGTGTTCGTGCCGCTGATGGCGCCGGCGCTGTTCCTCATGGGTGTGGGGCCGCTGGCGAAATGGCGCCAGGCGCATGCGGGCGATCTGGTGAAGCGCCTGCGGTGGGCCGCCGCCGTGAGCGCGGCAGCCGCCTTGCTGGCCGCAGTGTGGTGGCAGGCCAGCGCGCCGCTGACCGGCCTGGGCCTGCTGCTGGCGGCGTGGGTTGCGGTGAGCACGCTGGCGGGTGCGCTGCAACGCCTGCGCGCGCATCCAGCTGGTTTCTTGGGCGGCCTTGCAGCGCAGCCCGGCGCATGGCTCGGCATGTTGCTCGCGCACCTGGGTGTGGCGGTGTTCGTGGCGGGGGTCAGCGTGGTCAGCAGCTTCAGCACCGAGAACGATGTGCGCATGGAGGCTGGCCAGCACGCCGAGGTGGGCGGCTACCGCTTCACGCTGGAAAGCATGGGCGTGGTGCAGGGACCCAACTACACCTCGGCTCAGGCGCAGATGCGCGTGACCACAGCCGACGGCGAGCCCGTGGCGCTGCTGCGACCCGAGCGCAGGCTCTACGCGGTGAGCCGCATGCCCATGACCGAAGTGGCCATCGACCGCAGCGTGATGCGCGACCTGTACGTGGCGCTGGGTGAGCCGGTGAGCGAGACGGCGTGGAGCGTTCGCCTGCACCACAAGCCGCTGGTGAACTGGATCTGGGGTGGCTGCCTGATGATGGGCCTCGGCGGCTTGCTCGCCATGGCAGACCGTCGCTACCGCGTGGCACGCAGCCGCCGCGATGAACGCACGGCGACCCCCATGCCCGTGGCGCCGCTGGTGGTGGCGCAGAAGGTGCAGCCATGAACGAACCCGTGAACGAAGCGATGGACAAGCCAGCGCCGCGCGGCCTGCGCTTTCTATGGCCGCTGGTGGCGTTCATCGCGCTGGTGGGTGTGCTGGGCGCCGGCCTGCAGCTCAACCCGCGCGAGGTGCCTTCGCCGCTGATTGGCCAACGCGTTCCCGCCTTCGTGTTGCCCACGCTGGCCGCGCCCGAGCGCACGCTCGGCCCCGAACAGTTGCGCGGCCAGGTGTGGGTGCTCAACGTGTGGGCCTCCTGGTGCGTGGCCTGCCAGGCCGAGCACCCGCTGCTGGTGGAAATGGCGAAAACGGGGCAGGTCACGCTGATCGGCTTGAACTACAAGGACAAGCGCGATCTGGCGCTGGGCTGGCTGGCGCGCCACGGCAATCCGTACGCGGCCACGCTGTCGGACACGCAGGGCCGCGTGGGGCTGGATTTTGGCGTCTACGGCGTGCCGGAGACCTATGTGATCGACCGCGATGGGGTGATCCGCCACAAGCACACCGGTGAACTCACCCGCGACGTGATGCAGAAGCAACTGCTGCCTTTGCTGCGGCAACTAGAGGGTTGAAACCATGTCGTTGCGCCAGGTGCTTTTTCTGATCGCGTGTGTGCTGTTCTCGCAGGCCTGGGCGCAGGATCGCGGCAACGCCAAGCCCGCCGTGGCCGACCCCGCGCTGGAAGCGCGTGTGATGAGCATCGGCGCAGAGCTTCGCTGCCTGGTCTGCCAGAACGAAACCGTGGCCGCGTCGAACGCCGAACTGGCGGTGGATCTGCGCGGACAGATTCGCGAGCAACTGCGCGCCGGCCGCAGCGAGGCCGAGATCCTCGCCTTCATGTCGCAGCGCTATGGCGACTTTGTGCTGTACCGACCACCACTGAAAACCAGCACCGTGATGCTGTGGCTCGGGCCGTTTGCGCTGCTGTTGCTGGGTGGCGTTGCGCTGGTGCGGCATCTGCGTCGGCGCGCTGCGGGCGGCTTCGATGCCGGCGAGCGCACCGATACGCCCGCTGTGAGCGCCTCAACCACCGAGACGGGTGCGTACAGCGTGCGTCAGCTCACGTTGGGCGCGCTGGTGCTCACCGTGCCGGCGCTGGCGCTCTACAGCGTGCTCGGCCAGCCAGGGTCTCTGGTGCAGCCCGCCAACGCGGCGCCCACCATGGCCGATGTGGACGGCATGGTGAGGCAGATGGAGCAAGCCCTGCGCGCCCGCCCGGCGGGCAACGCCGCCGATGCGCCCGCGTGGGACATGCTGGCCCGCGCACAGGCCAGCATGCAGCGCTATGGGCAAGCGGCCGAGAGCTACGCCCGCGCCATCGAGCTCGACCCCAACGACGCCCAGCGCCTGGCCGACCGCGCCGATCTGCTGCGGCTGATCAACGGCCCCGGCGGCGCCGCCGAAGCCGAGCGGCTGGTGCAGCGGGCTTTGAAGATCGATCCGCGTCACCCTAAAGCGCTGGCGCTGGCCGCCGCGCAGGCGCCCGCCGCCACGCCGACCACGGGCATCTCCGGACGCGTCGAGATCGCACCCGAACTTCGCTCGCGCCTGCAGCCGGGCGACACGCTCTACATCACGGCCCGCCCGCCGCAGGGCCCGCGCCTGCCGCTGGCGGTGCTGCGGCTGAGCGCGTCGGCCGAACCCGTGGCATTCACCTTGAGCGACGACCAGGCCATGGCGCCTGACCACCGCATTTCCGATCACGCGCAGGTGGTGGTGGAAGCGCGCATCAGCCGCTCGGGCGATGCCATGCCGAAGGCCGGCGATCTGGTGGGCCGCACGGGCGCCATCGCCAACAGCGAACAGGGCTTGCGCGTGCTGGTGGCTGGCGTCGTGCCTTAGGCTCTAATCGCCCGCCATCGAAAGCATGTGACCGAGGCGCGGGTCCCCGCGCCCTGCCAGCACCAGCGCATGGGCGGCCGTCACCGCCTCGGGTCCGTGGTGGTGCTGCACCTTCACCCAAGGCGCAGCAGGTTCGTTCACCTGTTCGATGAACCCGTGCCAGGCGCGCGCCATGCGCTGGTTGAATTCGGCACCGCCCCAGTCGCCATGGCGTTTCTTCGCCTGCGCGGGGGCGAAGAACAGCACCGGGCGCGGCCCGGGCAGTTCTCGCGCGCCCGACAACTGGTCCACATGCGTGCCGCCGATGGAGCAGCTGTAGGCCAGTTTGTCGAAGCGGCTGTGGATGTGCTTTCGAAGCCTGCCGTTGCCCGCGAAGTCCACGTACACGCAGGGCGTGTCACTCGCCAGGGCGTCGAGCTGGTCGTAGGTGAGCACGCGGCTGTAGACGCCCAGGCTTTCGCAAAACGCCACGTTGGCGGCGGAGGTCAGCCCCACCACCTCCACCTCGGGCCGCTTCGCGAGTTGAGCCGCTGTGGCAAAGGCGGTCTTGCTGCTGGCCGAAGAGAGCAGCATGACGCCGCGCTGGCCACCCTCGCAGGTGCCGAAGAAGGCGTTGTCGGCCAGAAAATCGTCGATCAGCCACGCGGTGAGAAACAGCGGCCTGAGAAGCGCCTGCAAGGCTTCGGTGGCGGGGTTGTGCAACGGGTCGGCCGCGCAGCGAATGTACTGGTTGTAGATGGTGTGCAGCGCGGCGCGGTGTGCAGCGCCGTCCAGAAATCCTTCGGGCGAAACACGCACCGGCTGCAGCACCGCGTGCGTGGCCATGGGCCAGTAGCCGTACAGGCGCTCGCCCACTGCCACGCCTTCGCAGCGCGATTGCTCCACCACGCCGAAGCCCCACACCGGCACGATGCCCCACAGACCTTCCGCATCGTTCAACACGGGGAAGAACTGCCAGTAGCTCATGGCCTCGCCGAACGCGGCGTAGGTGATGTTGTTGGCGGTGTAGGCGAACTGATCCACGCGCACGCGCACCTCGCCCTCGGCCAGCGGCGCATCGGGCAGCGTCACCAGGCGGGTCGTGTCCAAGGCGTTCTTGCGGATCTGAAACTGGGTGGTGGTCATGGGGGCGTCTCCAAAAAAAAGAGCCCGTCACGTTCGTGGCGGGCTCCTGGGTCAGACAGTCATGTCGACGGAGGTCAGAGTTTGACGCCCGTGATGTAGCTGTCGTAGCGCCATTCAGAGAAGCGGCTCCACAGGATCTGGTCGCGCTGGAAGGCGCGCATGTCCTGGTGGATCTTCTTGAACTCGGGCGACTTGGCTTCGTGCGCAGCAAATACTTCCTGCGAGGCCTTGAAGCCGGCGTCCATCAGCGCCTTCGAGAACGGCATGAGCTTGGTGCCTGCGGCCACCAGGCGCTTCAGGGCGATCGGGTTCTGGGCGTCGTACTTGGCGGTCATGTCGCGCGCAGCCACGGCACCCGCAGCGCGCACGATGGCCTTGTTCTCGGGCGACAGGGCGTCGAAGGCCTTCTTGTTGATGAAGAACTCCAGCTCGGCGCCACCTTCCCACCAGCCGGGGTAGTAGTAATACGGTGCAACCTTCTGGAAGCCCAGGCGCTCGTCGTCGAACGGGCCGACGAATTCGGTGGCGTCCAGCGAGCCCTTTTCCAGCGCCTGGTACACCTCGCCAGCAGGCATGTTCTGTGCCACCACACCGAGCTTGGCCATGGTCTCACCGAACAGACCGCCACCCAGGCGCATCTTCAGGCCCTTGAGGTCGGCCACGGTCTTGATTTCCTTGCGGTACCAGCCACCCATCTGGGTGCCGGTGTTGCCCGCACTCATCGAGACGATGTTGAACTTGGCGTAGAACTCGTCCATGAACTTGCGGCCGTTGCCGTGTTCCATCCAGGCGTCCATGTGGCGCGCGGTCAGGCCGAAGGGCACGGCGCAGCCGAAGGCAAAAATGGGGTCCTTGCCGGTGAAGTAATACGAGGCGGTCTGAGCCATCTCGATGGTGCTGTCCTGGATTGCATCGACCACGCCGAAGGCGGGGACCAGGTCGCCGGCGGGGTGCACCGACACTTCGAACTTGCCGCCAGACAGGGCCTTGACGGTCTCGGAGAACTTCTCGGCAGAGCCGAAGATGGTGGGCAGCGATTTGGGGAAGCTGCTGGCAAGGCGCCAGCGAACAGCGGCCTGGGCATGCACGGCGGGCGCGATGCCTGCGGCCAGAACACCGGCGATGCCAGCGTTCTTGATGACGGAACGACGATCCATTGAATGAGTCTCCTGGGGAAGGGTCGAGGGTTGCGGAAAGTGGGGCGTTGCACCCCGTGTAGCCGGACGATTATGCCCGTACCCCCTGGGGCATGCCCGGCGCGGGCCTTACCCGAAGATCTGCGCCACAAGCCGCGCCGGCGCTTCCTCGTGAGCCAGATGGCCGAGGCCCTGCAGACGCACCAGCCTGCCGCGTGCGACGGGCGCGAGCCGGTCGTGGATGAGGGCGCCATGGGCGGGCGGCACGGTGCGGTCGTTTTCGCCGACCAGCAGGTCCAGCGGCGTGTGCAGGTGAGGCAGGTCGCGCGCCAGTTGCGGCAGGTTCCAGTTGGCCATCATGGCGAGCGCGCCGGCGGCGTGCTCGGGGTTGCTCACAAGCCGGTGGTACAGGGCATTGCCTGTGGCGTCGAGCGTCGAACCCGTGCCGGCCAGCAGGCGCTCGAGCACGGCGGGGTCGCGCGCTCGCCAGGCGAACAGGCGGGGCACCACCGGCGCGGCGGCCATGAGCTTGGCCACGGGTGAGAACAGCGGCCCCGCGAGCCCGCCCAGCGGCAGCACGGCGGCGTTGATGCCGACGATGCGTTGCGGATGGATGAGGCCGTCGAGCGCCATGCGGATGGCGATGGCCGCGCCGGCGGAGTGGCCGATCGCCATGGCGGGGGTGGCGTGCAGCGCCTGCAGCAGCGCGTGCAGCGCGCGCGCCATGCCAGGCAGCCCGAGCTGCGGTGAGCCTGCTCCGCCCGGTGGCATGCCCGTGAAGGCATGGCCCGGCAGGTCGGGGGCGATGACCGTGTATCCCCTTTGCACCAGCAGCGGCGCCACCTCGCGCCACGAATGGGTGGAGGCGCCGGTGCCGTGCAGCAGCAAGGCCACAGGAGCTTGTGCGGATGGGCCATCGAACACCTGCACATGCCAGGTGAGGCCGCCGGCCTGCGTGAAGCGGCTGCGCTCGCGGTGGGGCCAGTCCTTGCTGTCGCGCTGCCAGTCCATGGTTGGCGTTCAGCCGGCGGGCTGTGCCAGCAGCACAGCCTGTGTCAGCCCGGCGGCGCCCGCGTAGGGCAGCGGGATGTAGGTCGCCCCCATGGCCTGCGACAACTCGCGCGCGGCATCTGCGGGCTGCGGCGAGGTGTCGATGAGCAACGCATTCAGGCCGGTGACTGCAAACGCTTCTGCGGCAGCCTTCGCGTCTTGCGTGGCCTGCGCGCGGCCGGGCGCACCATGGCGATCGATGTTGGCGCGGCCGTCGGTCAGGAACACGGTGACCGGTGTGTCGCCGGCTCGTGCGATCTGCTGTGCGAGTTCAAGCGCCGCGCTGATGGCGTTGGCCAGCGGCGTGCCACCGCCGCCGGGCAGCGCGGCCAGCGCGCGTTTGGCCCTGGCCAGCGAGCGGGTGGGCGGCAGCAGCAGATCGGCCCCTGCGCCGCGGAACGCCAGCACGGCCACCTTGTCGCGCCGCACATAACACTCTGCCAGCAGCAACTCCACCGCGCCCTTGGCCTCGGCCAGGCGGTGCAGTGCCGCCGAGCCGGAGGCATCGACCACAAACACAGTGGTGGTGGGGCGGTGCTGGCGGTGGCGCACCACGTGAAAGTCTTCGCGTCGCACCTCGATGCGTTTGCGCGGGTGGGGCGTGGCATCGCGCTGGCGCAGGCGCTGCCAGGGTGCGGCGGCGCGAAGGGTGTCGAGCACATGCAGGCGGGCCCCGGCGCGCGGTTCACCCCGGCGCGTGCCAACAGGGCGGCCCCGGTGGGCGTGCTTCTGCAGCGCGCCCGCGGTGCCGGCGGCCCGGGCTTGCGCCTGGCGCTGCTGGCCCGCCTGCAGCGCGGCCAGCAGGCCGGGCGGCAACGCGGACTGCATTGCCTCGATGAGCTGGTCTTCCAGCGCCTGCGGGTCGGCGGGTGAGCTTTCGTTGTCTTCGTCGGCCTGAGTTTCTTCGGTGCGGTCTTCGCTGGGCGGAGGGGGTTCCTCGGCTTCAGCCTCTTGCGGCTCCGGCGGCGCGGGCACGCGCGTGGCGCGGGGGGCCAGCACCAGGCGCGCCGCCAGCGCGGCGTGCGATTCATCGGCCTCCTCGAGCCCGGCCAGCGCGGCGGCGGCCCGCACGGCGCGCAACGCCATGAGGGGTGCGCGCAGCGATGCAACGCCCCACGCCAGCGCAGCACCACACAGGGCCTGCACCAGTTCGTCGGGCACGCGCACGGCGGGCAACGCGGCGCGCGCCTGCTCAATGTCGTGTGGTGTGAACGCTGGGGTGTCGTCTGCGGCGCTGGCAGGTTCCAGCACGAGCTGAAAGGCCAGCCGGTCCAGCAGGGTGGCGGGCAGGCGTTCGTCATCGCCCTGGCCTTCGTCCAGCGCAACCAGGCCGAAGCGTGCGGGCGCGGTGTGCGCGAGACCTTCGCGTTGCAAGCGCACTTCATGCAGGTCGAGCGCGGCACTCAGGTGCGCGGCCACGTTGGGGCCACACCGTTCGGCCATGGCCAGCAGCAGCCAGCCGCCATCGGCCCGCGCCAGCAGACCACGCTGGGCCACGGGCCGGCCCGCGTGCAGCGTTGCGGCGAGGTCGAGCCCGCCGAGCAGGGCCGCGTCGGTGGCGTGATGGGGCAGGCGCAGCCAGGGTGTGCCGGCGGGCTGCAAGGTCTTGAGCAGGTTCAGCCAGGCAGCGCGCAGGGGGCTCGCGCTGGCGCGCAAGGCGACGCCACCGAGGCCCACAGGGTCCACCGCGCACAGGGCGGCGGCGAAGGCTGCATCGGCGCGAAGCTTGGGGGGGGCGAGTTCAAACATGGGCGTGCGCTGGGCTATGGCAGGCTCAGCCCGAACCGCTACGCGAGCAGTTCGGCCACGGCGCGTTCCACACGCGCGCTGGAACCCGCGTTGTCCAGCGGATTTCGGCGCAGGCGGTGGCGCAATGCGGGCGCGGCCACACGGCGGATGTGCGCGTTGCCCACGGTCTTGTCGCCATCGAGCGCAGCCAGCGCACGGGCAGCGCGCAAGAGCGTGAGGTCGCCACGCAGGCCGTCTGTGCCGAGTGCCGCACACAGCGCGCTGATGCGTTCCCGAACCGCGTCGGTAATGGCGACCTCTGGCAAGCGCTTGCGCGCGGCGGTGATCTGCTTGCGGATGCGCTCGTCGTCCTTTTGCCAGCGTTCGATGAACGCAGCGCGGTCCTGCTCGAAGGCGTCGCGGCGGCGCACCACTTCCACGCGGTCCGCCAGGGCTTCGGGCGTTTTTACCTCCACCGATAGGCCGAAGCGGTCGAGCAGCTGGGGGCGCAGTTCGCCTTCTTCCGGGTTGCCACTGCCCACCAGCACGAAGCGCGCGGGGTGGCGCACCGACAGGCCTTCGCGCTCCACCACGTTTTCGCCCGATGCGGCCACGTCGATCAGCAGATCCACCAGGTGGTCTTCAAGCAGGTTGACCTCGTCGATGTAGAGAAAGCCCCGGTGCGCCTGCGCCAGCAGGCCGGGCTCGAAGGCCTTCACGCCTTGCGAGAGCGCGCGTTCCAGGTCGAGCGCGCCGACCACGCGGTCTTCGGTCGCGCCCAGCGGCAGGTCGACCACGGGGACGGGAATGAGGTGGGATTTGGCCGCGCCGTGCAGCGCGGCGCATTCATCGCAATGGCTCGCCGATTCGGCCGGGTCGCAGCCGTAGCGGCAACCCACCACGGCGCGCATTTTCGGCAACAACGCGGCCAGCGCGCGCACGGCGGTGGACTTGCCTGTGCCACGGTCTCCGAGAACCAGAACGCCACCAATGCCGGGGTCGATGGCGGCGATCAGGATCGCCGTCTTCATCTCATCCTGCCCCACGATTGCCGAGAAAGGGAATGCCTGTGCCATATGGGAAATCAGTATGGCATGGCACCCCGGTTTCACCCCGAGGGCTTGTACTGAAACCCGTGTCTTTTAGGCGACTCAGTGCAGCCGCAAGGGCTTCACATCCACAATGCGCGCCACGCGAGGCGAGGCACATCGCCACGTTCCAGCTTCACGCGCGTTTGCCAGCTGCGGTGCTGGATGGCGGCAATCTCGTCGAGCACGGCGAGGCCGCCCTGAACCACCAGGCGCAGCTCCCAACCCGCACGCCCCGGCACGCTGCGCACCAGCGGCGCGCCCTGCTGCATGAGGCCGCGCGCGAAGCCGCAAAGCTCGGCCACCACGGCCTGCTGGCGCGCAATGGAAGCGCCGGGTTCAGCGCTTGAAGGGGGCATGAAGTCGGCCACGCTGGCACCGTGGCGTTGCAGCACATCGGCGGGCAGGTACACACGCTGGCGCGGCAGGTCCACGCTCAGGTCCTGCCAGAAATTGATGAGTTGCAGCGCGCTGCAGATCTGGTCGCTTTGTTTGAGCGAAGCCTCGTCGCGCACGCCATAAAGGTGCAACAGCAGGCGACCCACCGGTTGGGCCGAAAGGCGGCAGTAGGCCAGCAGCTCGCCCATGTTGGCATAGGGGTGCGCGTTTTCGGTGTGGCGCACGTCTTGCTCGAAGGCGCTGATGAGGTCGTGCAGGGGTTCAGTCGGCAGGACGTGCCGGCGCACCGCCCGGGCCAGCGGGCCAAACACCTGGGGCCAGCGCGGCGTGGGCACTTCGGCGGTGACAACACCCGGCAGACATTGCACCAGTTCGGCGCGGTATGCCGCGAGATCGGCCAGGCGCTCTGCCGCCGTGGCGTCGCCTTCATCGGCGATGTCGTCGGCGGTGCGGGCGAAGTGGTAGATGGCCGCCACGGTTGGCCGCAGCGGCGCCGGGCACAGCCAGGAGGCCACGGGAAAGTTCTCGTAGTGCCCGACCGAACCGCCCAGCGGCGCGGCGTGCGAAGGCACGGCTTTGGCGGGTGCAGATGGATTTTCGGGGGACGACGACATCGTGGAAATCTTGAAGAAGGGAGTGGAATTTACACTACAATTTTGATTACTAACCGGTCAGTCATTAATGATCTGACCAAATTTTTCAACCTACCCGACCCCTTGGCGCAAGCCCGTACCGCCATGAAAACACCTCACGTTCTGCTCGTGCTCACCGCCGCCGTTGCGCTGGCCGCCTGCTCCCGGCCGGAGGCGCCGCAGGAACCGATCCGCTCTGTGAAGCTGCTCACCGTGGGCTCGGGCAGCGTGAACGCCCGAGCCGAATACGCTGGCGAGGTGCGTGCGCGCACCGAATCGAGGCTGGGTTTTCGGGTCGGCGGCAAGCTGGTGCAGCGGCCGGCCGAAGTGGGTCAGCGGGTGAAGCCGGGCCAGTTGCTGGCGCAACTCGATGCGCAGGACCTGGCGCTGTCCAGCCAGGCCGCGCAGGCCCAGGTGAGCGCAGCGCAAACCCAGCGCGACCTTGCGGCGGCCGACCTCAAGCGCTACCAGGATCTGCTGTCCCGTGGTTTCGTGAGCGGCGCCGAAATCGAGCGCCGGCAGGCCACGCTGCAATCGGCCGATGCCACGCTGCGCCAGGCGAAGGCGCAGGGCGCGGTGCAGGGCAACCAGGCGGCTTACGCGCGGCTGCTGGCCGACGGCGCCGGTGTGGTATTGGCGGTGGAGGCCGAGGTGGGGCAGGTGGTTTCCCCCGGGACGCCCGTGGTGCGGCTGGCGCGAGATGGCGCGCGCGATGTCGTGATTGCGGTGCCCGAAGACCGCGTGGGCCAGATCAAGGTGGGCACCAGCGCGCAGGTGAGGCTGTGGGCCGGTGCGGCAGGTGCAGGCGCGACGCCCGCTCCGCTGGCCGCCGTGGTTCGCGAAGTGGCGGCCAGCGCAGACGCCGCCACGCGCACCTACCAGGTCAAGCTCGCGCTGCCCGACGACGCCACCGCGCCGCTGGGCGCCACCGCCTACGTAACCCTGGCACCTTCGGCCAGCCAGCTCGCGGCCGGCCCGGTGATCAAGCTGCCCACGAGCGCCCTGATGCGCTCCACCGAGGGTGACCGTTCGGGTACTGCGGTGTGGGTGTACGACGCCACCGCCGGCACGGTGCAACCGCGCCCGGTGGTGGTGGCCGGTGCCGATGGCAACGACATGGTGATTGCAGCAGGCCTGAAGCCGGGCGACGAGGTGGTGGCCGCGGGTGTGCATGTGCTCGCGCCGGGCCAGAAGGTCACGCGCTTCGCCACCACGTCCACGCAGTGAGCGCCGAATGAGCGACTCTGCCCACCCCCCCGCGCCGACCAGCAACTGGGTCTCGCGCTTCAACCTTTCGCAGTGGGCGCTGGACCACCAGGCCTTCACCCGCTACCTCATGATCGTGCTGATGCTGCTCGGTGTGGCGGCGTACTTTCAGCTCGGCCAGGACGAAGACCCGCCCTTCACCTTTCGCGCCATGGTGGTCAGTGTGGTCTGGCCCGGCGCCACCGCCGAGCAGGTGGCCGAGCAGGTGACCGACCGCATCGAGAAAACGCTGCAGGAAGTGCCGTACGCGGACAAGATCCGCAGCTATTCCAAGCCGGGCGAGGCCCTCATCATTTTTCAGCTCAAGGACTCTGCGCCGCCGGGCGAGGTGCCGCAGGTCTGGTACGCCGTGCGCAAGAAGGTGGGCGACATGCGCGGCACGCTGCCACAAGGCGTGATCGGTCCGTTTTTCAACGACGAATTCGGTGACGTGTACGGCGTGATCTACGCGCTGCAGGGCGATGGTTTTTCGCTCGCTGAACGAAAGACGGTGGCCGACGACGTGCGCCAGCAATTGCTGCGCGTGCCCGATGTGAGCAAGGTCGAACTCTTTGGCGTGCAGGACGAGAAGCTCTACATCGAGATCTCGCAGAAACGCCTGGCGGTGCTCGGCCTGAACCTGCAGCAAGTGCTCGACGCGCTGGGCCAGCAGAACGCGGTGGAGTCCGCAGGCGCCGTGCAGTCGCCGCACGATGTGGTGCAGGTGCGTGTGGCCGGTGCCTTCAACTCGGTCGAGCAGCTGCGCGCCATGCCGATCCGCGCCGGCAATGGCACGCAGATCCGCCTGGGTGACATCGCCGACATCGGTCTCGGCTACGAAGACCCCCCGGCGGTGCTGGTGCGCCACAACGGAAAAGACAGCATCGCCTTGGGCATATCCATGGCAAAGGGCGGCGACATCATTGCGCTCGGCAAGGCGCTCAAGACCACCGTGGCCGGCATCGAGGCGCGCCTGCCCGCCGGCATGTCGCTGGCGCAGGTGCAGGATCAGCCCTCGGCCGTGACGAACTCTGTGAACGAGTTCGTGAAGGTGCTGATCGAGGCGGTGGTGATCGTGCTGGCGGTGAGCTTCCTCGCGCTGGGTCTGCACCGGCGCGAAGGCGGCAAGGGCCTGCGCCGCTACACGCTGGACATTCGCCCCGGCCTGGTGGTGTTCATCACCATTCCGCTGGTGCTGGCCATCACCTTCCTGGCCATGAACTACTGGGGCATCGGCCTGCACAAGATTTCGCTGGGCTCGCTGATCATCGCGCTCGGCCTGCTGGTGGACGACGCCATCATTGCGGTGGAGATGATGGTGCGCAAGCTGGAGGAGGGCTACAGCATGGTGCGCGCAGCCACCTTCACCTGGGAGGCCACGGCAATGCCCATGCTCACCGGGACGCTCATCACTGCAGCCGGCTTCCTGCCGATCGGCCTGGCCAACTCCACCACGGGTGAATACACGTTTGCCATTTTTGCGGTGACGGTCCTCGCGCTGGTGATCTCGTGGGTGGTGGCGGTGATGTTCGTGCCTTACCTGGGCGTGAAACTGTTGAAGGTGAAGCCCCACGCCGGCGACGTGCACGAGGTTTTCGACGGCCCGTTCTATGTGCGCTTTCGCGCCGTGGTGGACTGGTGCGTTCAGTACCGCTGGATCACCATCGGCGCGACCATCCTCACCTTTGTGCTCGGCATCGTGGGAATGGGTTCGGTGCAGCAGCAGTTCTTCCCCGACTCAAGCCGGCCCGAAATTCTGGTGGACATCTGGTTGCCCGAGGGCAGCAGCATGCAGGCGATGGACGAGGTGACAAAGCGGGTGGAAAAGCGCTTGGCGGCAGAGCCTGGCGTGCGCAGCGTGAGCACCTGGGTGGGCACGGGCGTGCCGCGTTTCTACCTGCCGCTGGACCAGATCTTTCCGCAGACCAACGTGGCGCAGATGATCGTGCTGCCCAAGGACCTGAAGACGCGCGAGGTCATGCGCAAGGCGCTGCCCGCCTTGCTGGCCACCGAGTTCCCCGAGGTGCGTGGTCGCGTGAAGCTGCTGCCCAATGGACCGCCCGTGCCGTATCCGGTGCAATTCCGCGTGGTGGGCACCGACCCGGCGGTGCTGCGCGGCCTGGCCGACGAGGTGACCGTGGCCCTGCGCGCGAATCCGAACACGCGTGGCGTGAACGACAACTGGAACGAGTCGGTGAAGCGGCTGCGGCTGGAGGTGGATCAGGCCAAGGCGCGTGCGCTGGGCGTGTCGAGCCAGTCGATCGCGCAGGCTTCCCGCACGCTGCTCAGTGGCAGCACGGTGGGCCAGTACCGCGAGGGCGACAAGCTGATCGACATCGTGCTGCGCCAGCCGCTGCAGGAGCGCGATGCCATCAGCAGCCTGGCCAATGCCTACCTGCCCACGGCGAGCGGCCAGGCGATTCCGCTGCTGCAGATTGCAACGCCGGTGTTCGACTGGGAGCCGGGCGTGCTGTGGCGCGAGAACCGCGACTACGCGATCACGGTGCAGAGCGACGTGGTCGAAGGCCTGCAAGGTGCCACGGTGACGGCGGAGTTGCAGCCGGCGCTGAAGAAAATCAGCGACAGCTGGGCCGAGCGGGGTCTTAACGCCTACCGCATCGAGGTGGCGGGCGCGGTGGAAGAAAGCAGCAAGGGGTCGTCGTCGATCGTGGCGGGCGTTCCACTGATGCTGTTCATCGTGTTCACTTTGCTCATGCTGCAATTGCAGAGTTTTAGCCGATCCTTGCTGGTGTTTCTCACCGGGCCGCTGGGCATGGCGGGCGTGGCCGGTGCGCTGCTGTTGCTGAACCGGCCGTTCGGCTTTGTGGCGCTGCTCGGCGTGATTGCGCTGATGGGCATGATCCAGCGCAACTCGGTGATCCTGATCGACCAGATCGAGCAGGACCGTGCGCGCGGCGTGCCAGCCTGGGACGCGATCGTGGAAGCGGCCGTGCGGCGGATGCGGCCCATCGTGTTGACGGCTGCCGCTGCGGTGCTCGCCATGATTCCGCTCTCGCGCAGCGTGTTCTGGGGTCCGATGGCGGTGGCGATCATGGGGGGGCTGGTGGTTGCCACGGTGTTGACCTTGCTGGCGTTGCCTGCCATGTATGCGGCGTGGTTCCGGGTGCAAAGGGAGCCCAAGGACTCGTAAGGACTCCACCTCGCTGGCTCATGGACCTCAGGCGCTCTGTTCCGCGAATGTCCCCCGACGGCCTTCGGCCGTCTCCTCCTTTATTTCGCTCCACAGAGCACCTGAGATCCATGAGCTTCCAACGCTGGTGGCGCTCCACTATTCGCGCGCAAAGAGGTCATCGGCAGCCGGGGTGAGCGGCGCAGCGAAATAAAGGAGGAGGGGCGGCGAAGCCGACCCGGGGGACATTCGCGGAGCCGATCACCCCGGTTGCCGATGACCGTACCCACCCGAGAAAAAAGGAAACAATACAAGGCATGCGCCTACGCCACATCGAAGTCTTCAACGCCGTCATGCTCACCGGCAGCGTGAGCGCTGCCGCCCGCATGATCAACGTGACGCAGCCGGCCGTGAGTCGCACGCTGCAGCACGCGGAACTCCAGCTGGGTTTCCAGCTTTTTCAACGCGTCGGCGGCAGGCTCAAGCCCACGGTGGAGGCGCAGGTTTTGTACCCGCACATCGAACGGTTGTTCACCCAGCTGGATGAAGTGCAGCGTCTTTCTGCAAGCCTCAAGGCCGGGCGTGGCAAGGGGGAGCTTCGTGTGCTCACCGTGCTCGCGCTGAGCTACGAAGTTTTTCCGCGCGCCATGCGGCTGTTTCGCGAAAAACATCCCTCGGTGGTTGTGCACCATGAGGCGCTGCACTCGCCACAGATTGTGGCTTCGCTGGTGCTGCAGGAGGCCGATGTGGGTTACGTGTTCAGCGCCGTGTCGCACCCCGCGCTGGCGCAGGAACAACTGGCGCAGCGGCGCGTGGTGTGTGTGGTGCCCAAAGGCTTGCTGCCGGTGAAACAGGTCAAGGCCGGCACCATCACCCTGGCCCAGCTTTCAAAACTGCCTGTGATTGCGCTCGACGGCCAGGACCCGCTGGGCACCTTGCTGGCTCATGCCGTGCGAGACAGTGGTGCCGGGTTGCAGGAAGTCATGACCGTGCAGACCTACCACGTGGCGCTGGCGCTGGCGCACCATGGGGTGGGCGTGGCCATGGTGGAGGGTTGCACGGCAGCGTCGGCGGATCTGGAGCGGGTCGACGTTCTCGCGCTGGAACCCGAACTGGCAACCACCGTGCGCATGTTGCGCCCGACCGCGCGGCCCAATTCGCTCACCACCCGCGCATTCACGCGCTGCATGCAACAAGCCTTGCAGCAACTGGCCTGACGCTTTCATTCAGCGCGCGTGCCACGCGCTGCGCACTGCCAAAGGCGAGCGTAAAACCCAGGGCGCCGTGTCCCGTGTTGAACAACAGGTTGTGGGGCGAGCCGCGCAGCCGGCCCAGCACCGGGAACCCTGTGGGCGTGGCCGGACGCAAACCCGCCCAAGGCTGCACGTCATCAAAATTGCCGGCTTCGGGAAACACCTCGCGGGTGCTGGTCACCAGCGACGCGATGCGCTCGGCCGGGATCGCTCGATCGTGGCCCACCAGCTCGGCCATGCCGGCCACACGCAGGCGGTTTCCGATGCGTGCGAACACCACCTTGCGAGCTGCATCGGTCACATTCACCAGCGGGGCCGCGCCTGCAGCCTGGCTGGCCTCCACCGTGATGCTGTAGCCCTTGATGGGATAGACCGGCACGTCCAGCCCCAGGGGCGCGGCCAGACGGCGTGAACCGGTGCCGAGCGACACCACGAAGGCATCGGCTTCGATTCGGCCATCGCGAGTCTGGGCCGCCACGATGCGGTCGCCCTGGCGGATCAGGCCGGTGACTTCGGTCTGGAACAGAAAGCGCACGCCGCGCGCTTCCAGCGAGCGCTGCAACGCCTGGCAGACCTTGAAGCAGTCTGCCGCGCACTCACTGGGGGTGTGAATGGCGCCGGCAAAGTTTGGCGCGTGCTGCGCCAGCGCGGACTCGATGGCCACCGCTTCGGCCGGCGAGATGGCGTGCTGCACCGTGCCCAGGCTGCGTTGCAGTTCCATCTGACGGCGTGCGGCGGCAAAGGAGCTTGGGTCGGGGTAGAGCACCAGCTTGCCGGTGGCCGAGAAATCGCAGTCCAGCGGTTCCTGCGCCATCAGGTGCTCGAACCCTGCTCGGCTCTCAGACGCCAGCGCGAGCAGGCTGGCCGTGGTGCGGCGCGAGACGCTGGCGCGGCAGGCGGCCAGAAAGCGCAGGCCCCAGGCCCACTGGTGCGGGTCGAGCTGCGGTCGGAACTTCAGCGGCGAATCGGGCGCGAGCAGCAGCTTGGGCAACTGCAGCCAAAGCGAAGGGTCTGCCAGTGGCTGCACATACGAATAGCTGAGTTGCGCGCCGTTGGCACCGCTGGCGCCGGCACCGGTCTGCGCGCTGTCCACCACCGTCACCTCGTGGCCATCGCGTTGCAGTTGCCAGGCGGTGGCCAGGCCGACAATGCCAGCGCCCAGCACACAAACTTGCAGACGCGGGGTGGTGGTGGTGTTCATGAAACCGCACTGTAAGCAGACGCCGACATTCTGGAAAATGCCGTTCGCCACACGGCCCATGCCCTGAACTCATGGGCCGTGTGACGGCCGCGCCGCCATAAACCCCGGGCATGGATGGGCGACAAAAAAGCATTCTCAAACGGTGGGGGTGCTACTTACACTGCGACCGTCGCCCCAACATGCTGCATCACCGAATGAATTCCACCCGAGTCTTCCACCGCCAGTTGCGCCACGACCTGCCTGTGGCGGTGAGCGGGCAGGGCATCACCCTCACCGACGCTCAGGGCAAGAGCTACCTCGATGCCTCTGGCGGTGCGGCCGTTTCCTGCCTGGGCCATGGCCATCCGGATGTGCTGGCGGCCATGCACGCGCAGATCGACCGCCTTGCCTATGCGCACACCAGCTTCTTCACAACCGAAGTGGCCGAGGAGCTGGCCAGCGTGTTGATCGACTCCGCGCCGGCGGGCATGAGCCACGCCTATTTCGTCAGCGGTGGCTCGGAGGCGGTGGAGGCGGCGCTGAAGATGGCGCGCCAGTATTTTGTGGAGATTGGCCAGCCGCAGCGGCGCCACTTCATTGCGCGGCGGCAGAGTTACCACGGCAACACGCTGGGTGCGCTGGCTGTGGGCGGCAACGCCTGGCGGCGCGAGCAGTTCAAACCTCTGCTGATCGACGTGACGCATGTGTCGCCCTGCTACGAATACCGCGAGAAGCGCGACGAAGAAACGCCTGAGCAATACGGGCAGCGGCTGGTGGCCGAGCTGGAACAAACCATTGAGCGGCTTGGGCCCGATACGGTGATGGCTTTCGTGGCCGAGACCGTGGGCGGCGCCACCGCAGGGGTGCTGGTACCGGTGCCGGGCTACTTCAAGGGCGTGCGCGAACTGTGCGACCGACACGGCATCCTGCTGATCCTGGACGAGGTGATGTGCGGCATGGGCCGCACCGGCACGCTGCACGCCTGCGAGCAGGACGGCGTCGTGCCCGACCTGCTCACCATCGCCAAGGGTCTGGGTGGTGGCTACCAGCCCATTGGCGCCGTGCTGGCGCAGGGCAAGCTGGTAGAGGCGTTTCGACGCGGCAGCGGGCTCTTTCAGCATGGCCACACCTACCTGGGCCATGCCGTGGCCTGCGCGGCGGCGCTGGCGGTGCAGCGTGTCATTGAACGCGATGGTCTTCTGGCCCAGGTGCGCGAACGTGGTGCACAGCTGCACGCTTTGCTGCAGCGGGCCTTTGGCGAGCATCCGCATGTGGGCGACATCCGGGGGCGCGGTCTTTTCTGGGGCATCGAGGTGGTGGCCGAGCGCGAGAGCAAGCAGTGGTTCGATCCCTCGCACAAGCTGCACGCCAGCATCAAGAGCAAGGCAATGGCCAATGGGGTACTGGTGTATCCCATGGGGGGCACGGTGGATGGCCGCTGCGGTGACCACGTGCTGCTGGCGCCGCCCTTCATCAGCACGCCTGGCGAGCTGGAGCAGATCGTGGAGCGGCTGGCTGGCGCCATCGACCTTGCGATTGCGCAGGCTGACACCCAACTGACTTCATGACGCATTTGCATACCCTTCTGGGGTAAACACTAAGTCCGCAGCCCAAGGTCGGCACGATGCTTGCCTTAGGATTCAAAGGCATCGGGGACCGGCCCTTCAGGGGTACCACGATTGTTCAACCACGCAGAAAACTGCAGGAGCTACCACCATGAAAAAAATCCAACTTTGTCTGAGCGCCATGGCCGCGGCCGCCGCCCTGATGGCACCCACGGCTCCCGCCCAGGCCCAGCAGAAGTTCATGACCATCGGCACCGGGGGTGTCACGGGCGTTTATTACGCCGCTGGCGGCGCGATCTGCCGCCTGGTCAACAAGGACCGCGCCAAGCACGGCATCCGCTGCTCGGTGGAATCCACCGGGGGTTCCGTGTTCAACGTGAACACCATTAAGGCCGGTGAGCTTGACCTGGGTTTCACCCAGTCCGACGTGCAGTTCAACTCACTCAAGGGCGTGGGCCAGTTCAAGGACGCGGGCGCTTATGGCGACCTGCGCGCGGTGTTTGCCGTGCACCCCGAGCCCTTCACCGTGCTGGCCCGCAAGGAAGCTGGCGTCACCAAGTTTGAAGACTTCAAGGGCAAGCGCTTCAACGTCGGCAACCCTGGCTCGGGCACGCGTTCCTCCATGGAAGAGCTGCTGGGCGCCATGGGCTGGAAGCTGGGCGACTTCTCGCTGGCTTCCGAACTCAAGGCCGATGAACATGGCCCGGCACTGTGCGATGGCAAGATCGACGGCTTCTACTACGCCGTTGGACACCCCAGCGCCAACATCCAGGACCCGACCACGTCTTGCGGCGCCAAGCTGGTGTCCATCACCGGCCCGGCGGTCGACAAGCTGGTGGCCGAAAAGCCGTACTACGCCAAGGTCACGCTGCCAGGCGGCCTGTACCCCAACAACCCACAGCCGACCAACACCTACGGTGTGATCGCCACCGTGGTGGCTTCCAGCAAGACGCCGACGGACACGGTGTATGCCGTGGTGAAGTCGGTGTTCGAGAACTTCGACGAGTTCAAGAAGCTGCACCCCGCCCTTGGCAACCTGAATCCCGAGAACATGATCAAGGACGGCCTGAGCGCTCCGCTGCACGAAGGTGCGGTGAAGTACTACAAGGAAAAGGGCTGGATCAAGTGATCCCCACGGGCCTGCGGGCAGGCCCGGTTTGAACCCCATGGCGAAGTGATCTTCGCCATTTTTTTTAGCCTTCTCCAGCGAACCTGACGCCATGACCACAGACCTAGAAAAAGCGCCGGAAGCCTTGCAGCAACTCGTCGCCGACAGCGACACCGGCGGGCGAAAACCCACAGGCATTACGGCGGGCGTGGTGTTCGCGGTCGCGATGCTCTGGGCGTTGTTCCAGTACTGGTACGCCTCGCCGCTGCCTTTCGCACTCGGGTTCGGCATCCTCAACGACACCGAAGCACGCGCCATTCACCTTGGTTTTGCCTTGTTCCTGGCTTTCCTGGCCTGGCCCGCCTTCAAGCGCTCGCCACGCAATCGCGTGCCGGTGGTGGACTGGCTGCTGGCGCTGGTGGCCGCGTTTTGCGGCGCGTACATCATGCTGTTCTACGCCGAGCTGGCCACGCGGCCGGGCCAGCCGAACACCATGGACATCGTGGTTGGATCTGCAGGTGTGCTGCTGCTGCTCGAAGCCACGCGCCGCGCGGTGGGCTGGCCCATGGCCGCCCTGGCGGTGATCTTTCTGGCTTACTGCCTGCTCGGCCCGCACCTGCCCGAGGTGCTTTCGCACAAGGGTGCTTCGGTCAACCGGTTGATCTCGCACATGTGGCTCACCACCGAAGGCGTGTACGGCATCGCGCTCGGTGTGTCGGCTGGCACCATCTTTGTCTATGTGCTGTTCGGCGCCTTGCTGGATCGCGCGGGCGGCGGCAACTACATGATGCAGGTGAGCTTCGCGGCCCTGGGCCACTTGCGCGGCGGGCCCGCCAAGGTGGCGGTGGTGTCGTCTGCCCTCAACGGCATGATTTCCGGCTCGTCGGTGTCCAACGTGGTTTCTGGCGGCATCTTCACCATCCCGCTCATGAAGAAGGCGGGCTATGGTGGCGTCAAAGCCGGCGCCATCGAGACCATGGCCTCGGTCAACGGCCAGATCATGCCGCCGGTGATGGGCGCTGCCGCCTTCCTGATGGTGGAGTACGTCGGCATTCCGTACGCCGACATCGTCAAGCACGCTTTTCTGCCGGCCACGCTGTCATACATCGGACTGCTCTACATCGTTCACCTCGAAGCGTTGAAGATGGGCATGCAGCCGATCATCAAGACCACGCCCAAGCCTTGGCGCATTCGCGTGCTGCGCAATGCGATCGGCATCGCGGGGAGCATCGCCGTGGTGTGCGCCATCTATTACCTGCTGCAGGCCATCAAGGCGGTGATGGGCCCCGTGGCGCCTTACGCTGTGTCCGCCGTGGTGCTGGCGCTGTACCTGTTCTCGGTGAAGCAGGCGGCGGGTTGTCCCGATCTGCCGGACGACATCGACATCGAACATCCCAAGGCGCTGGAGACCTGGCCCACGGTCCGCGCAGGTCTGCACTACCTCATGCCGATCGCCATGCTGATCTGGTGCCTGATGGTCGAAGAGATGTCGCCATCGCTCTCCGCCTTCTGGGCCGTGACCACGCTGGTGGTGCTCATGCTCACGCAGCGCCCGCTGATCGCCATGTTTCGCCGCGCCAGCACGGCCGGCACCTGGCTGGCGGGCTGGAATTCGGTGGTGGGCGGTTTCAACGACGGCTCGCGCAACATGATCGGAATTGGCGTGGCCACGGCCACGGCAGGCGTCATCGTCGGCGCCATCACGCTCACCGGCCTGGGCCTGCGCATGACGGAGTTTGTGGAGTTCGTGGCGCAGGGCAATGTGATGGTGATGCTGCTCTTCATCGCCTTCGTGTGCCTGGTGCTGGGCCTGGGCGTGCCCACCACCGCCAACTACGTGCTGGTGGCCACGCTGATGGCGCCCGTGGTGGTGGAACTGGGCGCGCAGTCCGGCCTGATCATTCCGCTCATCGCGGTTCACCTGTTCGTCTTCTATTACGGGATCATGGGTGACATCACACCGCCGGTAGGGCTGGCCACCTTCGCGGCGGCCGCCATCTCGGGTGAGGACGCCATCGAGACGGGTGTGCAGGGTGCGGTGTACGCGCTGCGCACGGTCATCCTCCCTTTCATCTGGATATTCAACCCGCAGCTGCTGCTGATCAACGTGCACGGCTGGGGCGAACTCATTCGCCTCGTGCTCGCCTGCACCTTGGCCACATTGATTTTTGCTGCCGTCACCATGAACTGGTTTCGCGTGAAGAGCCGCTGGTGGGAAACCTTGCTGCTCTCCGTGGCCGTGGTGCTGCTGTTCCGCCCCGACTTTTTCATGGACCGCATCGAACCCGAGTACCGCCTGGTGCCGGCGGCGCAGGTGTACGACGTGGCGCGCGATGTGCTCACCGATGACCGCGTGGTCATGGTCATACAGGGTCTGACCATCGAAGGCGATGAGGTGAAAAAGACGGTGGCCCTGCAACTGGGCGACCAGGGGCCGGATGGCCGCAAGCGCCTGTCTGACGCTGGGCTGCAGCTCATGCCGCTGGGTGACGCGGTGCAGATCGGGCAGGTGAAGTTTGGTACGCGCGCCGCCAAGTCCGGCTTCGAGCAGGGTTGGGATGTGACGGGTGTGCAGGTGCCGACCGACCGGCCCACGCCACACTGGTTCTACCTGCCCGCGCTGGTGCTGGTGCTGCTGGTGTGGTGGACCCAGGGTCGCCGCATGCGACCCGTGCCGCTGGCTCAAGCCGCCTGACATGCGCATCGCTCTCATCCACGCCCTGTCTCATTCGGTGGCTCCCATCAACGAAGAGATGGAACGCGCGTGGCCCGAGGCTGTGCGCATGAACCTGCAGGACGACAGCCTTTCGGCCGATCTGGCGAACAGCGGCAAGGGGCTTGACGGCGCCATGCACCGCCGCTTCGAAGCCCTTGCGGCTTACGCCGAGGGCACCGGTGCGGACGCGATCCTGTTCACCTGCTCGGCTTTTGGTCCGTGCATCGAGGCGGTGGCCGCGCGCCGGCCGCACATGCCGGTGCTCAAGCCCAACGAGGCCATGGTGGCCGAAGCGGTGGCGCGCGGTGGCCGCATTGGGCTGGTGGCCTCGTTCGCGCCCACGCTGGTCTCCATGCCGCCGGAGTTCCCGCCCGGCACCGAGCTCGTCACCTGCCTGGCCGAAGGCGCCATGGATGCGTTGAACCGGGGCGATGACGCCGGTCACGACGCGCGCGTGGTGGAAGCCGCGCACTGGCTCGCAGGCCAGGGCTGCGATCTGATCGCCGTGGCCCAGTTCAGCATGGCACGCGCCCAGCGCGCCATACACAAGGCCACGGGCCTTCCCGTGCTCACCACGCCCGGCAGCGCGGTGCGGGTGTTGCGCCAGCGGCTGGGCGCCTGAACGGGCAAGGCGGGGAGAAGCGCAGCGGCTACAATCTAGGGTTGCCGTGAAGTGGACAACCGGCCGCTCAGCGAACCCCTTGCGCTGCGTCGGAAAACCCCCTACGAGGCGCGCGGGTGGCGAAATTGGTAGACGCACCAGGTTTAGGTCCTGACGCCAGCAATGGTGTGGGGGTTCGAGTCCCCCCCCGCGCACCACACCACAGACAAAGACATTTCCCCGGGTCGGCCAGACAGGCTGGTTGACCACACCCTTTTGGAGAAAACCATGACCGTGACCGTTGAAACCCTGGAAAAGCTGGAGCGCAAGATCACGCTGACGCTGCCAGCCAATGTGATCCAGAACGAAGTGTCCAACCGCCTCAAGCGCATTGCTCGCGACGTGAAGATGGATGGCTTCCGGCCCGGCAAGGTGCCCATGAACGTGGTGGCCCAGCGCTATGGCTACTCGGTGCACTACGAAGTGATGAACGACAAGGTGGGCGAGGCTTTTGCCAGCGCTGCCAACGAAGCGCAACTGCGCGTGGCCGGCCAGCCAAAGATCACCGAGAAGGAAGGCGCGCCCGAAGGCCAGCTGACCTTCGACGCCGTGTTCGAGGTCTATCCCGAAGTGAAGATCGGCGACCTGGCCACCGCCACGGTGGAGAAGGTGTCCGCCGAAGTGGACGATGCCGCCATCGACCGCACGCTCGACATCCTGCGCAAGCAGCGTCGCACCTTCGCGCAACGCGCGCAGGACCAGGCCGCACAGGACGGCGACCGCGCCACCATCGACTTCAGCGGCAAGATCGATGGCGAACCCTTTGAGGGCGGCAAGGCCGAGGCCTTCCAGTTCATCGTGGGCGATGGCCAGATGCTGAAGGAATTCGAAGATGCCGTGCGCGGCATGAAGATTGGCGAATCCAAGACCTTCCCGCTGGCTTTCCCGGCCGATTACCACGGCAAGGACGTGGCTGGCAAGACGGCCGACTTCCTCGTCACTGTCAACAAGCTTGAAGCCGCCCACCTGCCCGAAGTTGACGAAGCTCTGGCCAAGTCGCTCGGCATTGCTGAAGGCACCGTGGAAGGCCTGCGCGCCGACATCCGCAAGAACCTGGAACGCGAGGTGAAGTTCCGCCTGCAGGCCCGCAACAAGCAGGCCGTGATGGACGCACTGATTTCCAAGGCCGAGCTGGACCTGCCGAAGTCGGTGGTGCAGTCCGAGCTGGACCGCCTGGTGGAAGGTGCCCGTGCCGACCTGAAGCAGCGCGGCGTGAAGGATGCCGACAAGGCGCCGATTCCCGAAGAGCTGTTCCGCCCGCAGGCCGAGCGCCGTGTGCGCCTGGGTCTGGTGGTGGCCGAGCTGGTGCGCGCGAACGAGCTGCACGCCAAGCCCGAGCAGATCAAGGCCCACATCGAAGAACTGTCTGCTTCTTACGAGAAGCCGGGCGATGTGGTGCGCTGGTACCAGAGCGACAACCGCCGCATGGCCGAAGTCGAAGCCATCGTGATCGAAAACAACGTCACGGAATTCGTGCTGGCCAAAGCGCAAGTGACCGAGAAGCCGGTCAGCTTTGACGAGCTGATGGCCCAGTCCTGATCCGACTGAGCGGCCAATGGAACAGGGCGGAGCGATCCGCCCTTTCTTTTTTCAGTTCGTCCCCCATCTGCCGTTGTCGGCGGTCCACCCCTGCAGGCGCTCCGGTCTTGCACCGGGCGGGCAGGCGGCCACGGCGGGTTGGTTACAGTAGTGACATGGCAAGCATCAACACATGGAGAAACGCATGAGCGCAATGGACATTCAAGGTTTGGGCATGGTGCCCATGGTCATCGAGCAGTCAGGCCGCGGCGAGCGCTCTTACGACATCTACTCGCGACTCCTCAAGGAACGCGTGATCTTTCTGGTGGGTGAGGTGAACGACCAGACCGCCAACCTGGTCGTGGCGCAACTGTTGTTCCTGGAGAGCGAGAACCCCGACAAGGACATTTCGTTCTACATCAACTCTC
Source organism: Hydrogenophaga sp. IBVHS1 (assembly GCF_002127265.1). Classification (GTDB taxonomy): domain Bacteria; phylum Pseudomonadota; class Gammaproteobacteria; order Burkholderiales; family Burkholderiaceae_C; genus Hydrogenophaga. Next base: position 1,420,287 of record NZ_NFUU01000001.1, read on the forward strand.
CAGGCGGCAGCGTGACCGCCGGCATGGCGATCTTCGACACGATGAATTTCATCAAGCCCGATGTGTCCACGCTGTGCTGTGGCTTTGCCGCCAGCATGGGCGCATTCCTTCTGGCCGCTGGCGCCAAAGGCAAGCGCTTCTCGTTGCCGAACTCCAAAGTCATGATCCACCAGGTGCTGGGTGGCGCACGTGGCCAGGCCACCGACATCGAGATCCATGCCCGCGACATCCTTCGCACCAAGGATCAGATGAACCGTATCCTCGCTGAGCGCACCGGTCAGCCGCTGGAGAAGATCCGGCACGACACCGAGCGCGACTACTTCCTCACGGCCTCGGAAGCCCAGGAATACGGCCTGATCGACAAGGTCATCGAGAAGCGCCCTGGCACGACCTGAAGCCTCGCGGCAGGCTATTTGGCCTTTTTGAAGGTGTAAATGGGGGACTTGGTGCCAATTCCGGCGCTTTTCCCCCGTTTGTCGCCGCTCACCCTTGAACTATCATTGTTGACATCGCGTCATCCGAGCTCCCCAACCTATGGCAGACAAAAAAGCCGCCTCCAGTGAAAAAGCGCTCTACTGCTCCTTTTGCGGCAAGAGCCAGCACGAGGTGAAGAAGCTGATCGCCGGCCCCTCGGTGTTCATCTGCGACGAGTGCATCGACCTCTGCAACGACATCATTCGCGATGAGTTGCCCGGTCTCGAGTCGGTCAAAGCCTCGGGCGACGACGTGCCCACGCCCGCCCAGATCAAGGCCAACCTGGACAACTACGTCATCGGTCAGCAACCCGCCAAGCGCGCGCTGGCGGTGGCCGTCTACAACCACTACAAGCGTCTGCGCCACAAGCAGACCGCTCGCAAGGACGACGTGGAGCTGGCCAAGAGCAACATCCTGCTCATTGGCCCCACAGGATCCGGCAAGACGCTGCTCGCCCAGACCATGGCGCGCATGCTCAATGTGCCGTTCGTCATGGCGGATGCGACAACGCTGACCGAAGCCGGCTACGTGGGCGAAGACGTGGAAAACATCGTGGCCAAGCTGCTCCAGAGCTGCAACTACGACGTCGAGCGGGCGCAACAAGGCATTGTGTACATCGACGAGATCGACAAGATCACGCGGAAGTCCGACAACCCATCGATCACCCGCGATGTTTCAGGTGAGGGTGTCCAGCAGGCCTTGCTCAAGCTTATCGAAGGCACCATGGCCTCGGTGCCGCCGCAGGGTGGCCGCAAGCACCCGAACCAGGACTTCCTGCAGGTGGACACCACCAACATCCTCTTCATCTGCGGCGGCGCGTTCGCCGGGCTGGAGAAGATCATTGACAACCGCACCGAGGCTTCCGGCATCGGTTTTGGCGCCACCGTCAAGAGCAAGCAACAACGCAGCGTGACCGATGCCTTCAAGGAAATCGAGCCGGAAGACCTGATCAAGTTCGGCCTGATCCCCGAGCTGGTCGGCCGCGTCCCCGTGATTGCCGCGCTTTCGGAACTCAGCGAGGATGCGCTGGTCGAAATCCTGACCGAGCCCAAGAACGCCGTCGTCAAGCAGTTTTCGCGCCTGCTGGCCATGGAAGGCGCCGAGCTGGAAGTGCGCCCCACAGCGCTCAAGGCGATTGCCCGAAAGGCGCTCGCGCGCAAGACCGGCGCACGTGGATTGCGGTCGATACTGGAAAACGCGCTGATCGACACCATGTTCGATCTGCCGGGCATGAGCAATGTAGAGAAGGTGGTGGTCGATGAGTCCACCATCGATGAGAACAAGCCGCCCCTGCTGGTGTACCGCGAAGCGGCCAGGCAGGCCTGAATGGTTCAGCGGCGCGCGCCCTGAAAGCGCGCCGAGCTGGTTGATGCGTCCGTCCGGTTGAGATCGCGCGCACCCACCCCATTTACCCGTTTTAGTCGAGGTTGCAATGTCCGGACAAACCCCTTTGCCCAGTTCGCCGGTTGAACTCCCGTTGCTGCCCCTGCGCGACGTGGTGGTCTTCCCGCACATGGTGATTCCCCTGTTCGTGGGTCGCCCCAAAAGCATCAAGGCGCTCGAAGCCGCGATGGAATCCGAGCGCCGCATCATGCTGGTGGCGCAGAAGGCCGCCGCCAAGGACGAGCCTTCCACCGACGATATGTTCGAGATGGGCTGCGTGGCCACCATCCTGCAGATGCTCAAGCTGCCCGATGGCACCGTGAAAGTGCTGGTCGAGGGTGTGCAGCGCGCCAAGGTGCTCGACATCCGCGATGGTGAAACCCACTTCGTGGCCAGTGTCAGCCCGGTCAATGCAGGTGCCGACAAGCCGGAAACGCCGTCCAACGAACTCGAAGCCCTGCGTCGCGCCGTGATGCAGCAGTTCGACCAGTACGTCAAGCTGAACAAGAAGATCCCTTCCGAGATCCTCACGTCCATCTCCAGCATCGACGATCCGGGTCGTCTGGCCGACACCATTGCGGCCCACCTGCCGCTCAAGCTGGAGTCCAAGCAGGTCGTGCTCGATCTCGACCCGGTCAACAAGCGGCTGGAAAACCTGTTTGAACAACTCGAGCGCGAGGTCGACATCCTCAACGTCGACAAGAAGATCCGTGGCCGCGTGAAGCGCCAGATGGAGAAGAACCAGCGCGATTTCTACCTGAACGAACAGGTCAAGGCGATCCAGAAGGAGCTGGGTGAAGGCGAAGAGGGCGCCGACATCGAAGAGATCGAGAAGAAGATCAAGGCCGCCAAGATGCCCGCAGAGGCCCGCAAGAAGGCCGATGCCGAGTTCAAGAAGCTCAAGTTGATGTCACCCATGTCGGCCGAGGCCACCGTGGTGCGCAACTACATCGATGCGCTGGTGGCGTTGCCCTGGAGCAAGAAGACCAAGATCAAGCACGATCTGGCGCACGCCGAGGCCGTGCTGAACGAAGACCACTACGGTCTGGAAAAGGTCAAGGACCGCATCCTTGAATATCTTGCAGTGCAGCAGCGCGTGGACAAGGTCAAGGCGCCCATTCTTTGCTTGGTCGGCCCACCCGGTGTGGGCAAGACTTCGCTGGGGCAGTCGGTGGCCAAGGCCACTGGTCGCAAGTATGTGCGCATGGCGCTCGGCGGCATGCGTGACGAAGCGGAAATCCGCGGGCACCGCCGCACCTACATCGGCGCGATGCCTGGCAAGGTGCTGCAGAGCCTGTCCAAGGTGGGCACGCGCAACCCGCTGTTCCTGCTCGACGAGATCGACAAGCTGGGGACCGACTTCCGTGGCGATCCCTCGAGCGCTCTGCTGGAAGTTCTGGACCCTGAGCAGAACCACACCTTCGGCGATCACTACGTCGAAGTGGACTTTGACCTTTCCGACGTGATGTTCGTGGCGACTTCAAACTCCATGAACATTCCACCGGCCTTGCTGGACCGCATGGAAGTGATCCGCCTCTCGGGTTACACCGAAGACGAGAAAGTCAACATTGCCATGCGTTACCTGCTGCCCAAGCAGCTGAAGAACAACGGGCTGAAAGAAGGCGAGCTTGAAGTGTGCGAGGAAGCCGTGCGCGACGTCGTGCGCTACTACACGCGCGAAGCTGGCGTGCGTTCGCTTGAGCGAGATCTCTCCAAGATCTGCCGCAAGGTGGTCAAGGGTCTGCTGCTCAAGAAGTACACGCCCACCGTGGTGGTGAACGCCGACAACCTCAGCGAATTCCTGGGTGTGCGCAAGTACAACTATGGTCGCGCCGAAGCACAGAACCAGGTGGGTCAGGTCGTGGGTCTGGCCTGGACCGAAGTGGGCGGCGATTTGCTCACCATCGAAGTTGCCATCATGCCGGGCAAGGGTGTCATCACCCGCACCGGTTCGCTCGGTGATGTGATGAAAGAGTCGGTTGAAGCGGCACGCACTGTGGTGCGCAGCCGGGCCCATATGCTGGGCATCAAGGACGAGCAGTTCGACAAGCGCGACATCCACATTCACGTGCCCGATGGCGCCACGCCGAAGGACGGCCCCAGTGCCGGCGCCGCCATGACCACGGCGCTGGTTTCGGCGATCACCGGCATACCGGTGCGGGCCGATGTGGCCATGACCGGCGAGATCACGCTGCGAGGCGAGGTCACGGCCATCGGTGGCCTGAAAGAGAAGCTGCTGGCGGCACTTCGCGGTGGCATCAAGACCGTGATCATTCCGGAAGAGAACGTGAAGGACCTGGCCGAGATCCCCGACAACGTGAAGCAGGGCCTGGAGATCGTGCCGGTGAAATGGATCGACAAGGTGCTTGCCATTGCGCTGGAGCGACTGCCTGTGCCACTGACCGAAGAGGAGGTTGCTGCGCAGATTGCGGCTGCTTCCGTCCGCACGCCGGCGCCGCATCCAGATGCGGTCAAGCACTGATTCAGAAAATGAAACCGGGCTTGAAAGAGGCCGGTTTTTTACGCTATAATTTCGGTTTCCGGCAAGCACTGAATCAACGCAATGTGAGCCGAGAAAGAATGCGGGAATAGCTCAGTTGGTAGAGCGCAACCTTGCCAAGGTTGAGGTCGCGAGTTCGAGTCTCGTTTCCCGCTCCAGATTTAAAAAGGGAAGCTCTGCTTCCCTTTTTTGTCAGAGTTTCAGCTCAGCGCTCCACGCGCCGAGCCTGATGGCGCGATAGCAAAGCGGTTATGCCCCGGATTGCAAATCCGGTTAGTCCGGTTCGACTCCGGATCGCGCCTCCACAAATCCTCTCAAGCCAGCTGCCGCTCCGCCGCCTGCAAGGTGTTGACGAGCAGCATGGCGCGTGTCATGGGGCCCACGCCACCGGGCACCGGTGTGATCCAGCCGGCCACTTCCTTCACCCCTTCAAAGTCCACGTCGCCGCAAAGCTTGCCTTCGTCGTTGCGGTTCATGCCGACGTCGATCACCACCGCGCCGGGTTTGACCATGTCGGCGGTGAGCACGTTGCGCTTGCCTACGGCGGCAACCACCACGTCGGCCTGCAGCGTCATGGCCTTCAGGTCTTGCGTCGCACTGTGGCATATGGTCACGGTGGCGTTCTTTTGCAGAAGCATCAGCGCCATGGGCTTGCCGACGATGTTGCTGCGGCCGATCACCACCGCGTGTTTGCCTTTGAGGTCGTAGCCGATGTCCTCGAGCATCTTCATGCAGCCGTACGGCGTGCAGGGCCAGAAGCCGGGTTGCCCGACCATCAGCGCACCGGCGCTGGAGATGTGAAACCCATCCACGTCCTTGGCCGGCGCGATGGTTTCAATGACCTTGCTGGCATCCATGTGCCGGGGCAGCGGCAGTTGCACCAGGATGCCGTGTACCGCCGGGTCGAGGTTCAGCGCCTCGATGCGGGCGAGCAATTCGCCCTCGGTCATGCTGGCGGGGTAGCGCTCCAGCGTGGCCTGCAGGCCGGTTTCGGTGCTGTCGTTGACCTTGTGCTTGGTGTACACCTGGCTCGCCGGATCTTCACCCACGAGGATGATGGAGAGGGCGGGCACGACGCCTTTTGCCCTGAGCGCGGCGGTGCGGCCGGCCACTTCGGCGCGGATCTTCCTGGAAAGCGCATTGCCATCGATCAGTTGAGCGGTCATGTTGAAGAATCAGAAGAGGTTGAAAACAGAAACGCCCGCCGGAAAAGTGGCGGGCGTTGTGAAGAAGAATTTCAGCGTGTGATCAGGCTTTGGCGGGCGTTTGTCCCAACGCAATCTTGAGCAGATCCGCAACGGTGTTGGCACCCAGCTTTTCCATGATGTTGGCGCGATGGGCTTCCACCGTCTTGATGCTGATGCCCAGGTCGTCGGCGATCTGCTTGTTCAGCCGACCCGCCACGATGCGTTCGAGCACCTGCGCTTCGCGGCTGGTGAGCTTGGAGAGCAGGGCGTCCCGGCTGACGGCTTGCTGGTGCGTGGCGAAGGCCTCTCGGGCGTGTTCGAGCATGCGCTCGACCAGGGCCACAAGCTGGTCTTCCTTGAATGGTTTCTGAATGAAGTCGAGCGCGCCCTTCTTCATGGACTCCACCGCCATGGGCACGTCGCCATGACCCGTGATGAAGACGATGGGAAGGGGTGACTGGCGTTCGATGAGGCGGTCCTGCAGTTCCATGCCGGTCATGCCACCCATGCGGATATCGGCAATCAGGCAGGCCACTTCGCGAGCGTCGTAGCGGCTCAGGAAGGCTTCTGCAGATTCGAAGCAGCGCACCCGAAAGTCCTTGCCTTCGAGCAGCCACTGAAGTGAGTCGCGCACCGCCTCGTCGTCATCGACCACGTAGACACTGCCTTTTTTGGGGATCAAACTCATCTCGCTCTTTCTGTGTCCGTCAGCGGCTCTGTGGCGGGCCCAGCCGCGGTGCTGTGGTTCTGCAGCCGCGAGACCACGGGGATCCAGAAGCTGAAGCAGCAGCCCACCACCTCTTCGCCATTGTAGATGTTCTGCACCTGCATCCTCCCATGGTGCGATTCGACGATGCTGCGGCACAGTTTGAGACCAATGCCCATACCCTCGCTCTTCGTGCTGTAGAAGGCCTCGTAAATTCGCTCGATCATTTCATCGGGAACACCATTGCCCGAATCACGCACGGAAAACTCAACCACATCCTGATCGTCCAGATGCCGGGGGCCGACGCGAAGTTCCACGTAACGCTCGCCCGGCAGACGACCCGCCTGCGCGATCGCCTCACCCGCGTTTTTGAGCAGGTTGATCAGCACCTGCTCGATCAGGATGGGATCGACCATGAGATTGGGCAGCCGGGCGGCCACGTAGGGCGAGAGGCGAACCTGGTGGCGGCGCAACTCGATGTCTGCCAGCTCGATGGCGTTGTTCACCATCTGGGCAACGTCGGACAGCGTGGGGTTGGGCTCGCTGCGCTTCACGAAGGCGCGGATGCGCTGGATGATCTGCCCGGCGCGCTGGGCCTGCCGGGAGGTTTTTTCCAGCGCGCCCAGCAGTTCGTCCGGGGTGATCCGCTGCTCCTGAAGGCGGGAGATCATGCCGTTGCAATAGTTGGTGATGGCGGTGAGCGGTTGATTCAGCTCGTGGGCCACACTGGAAGCCATTTCGCCCATGGTGATGAGGCGGCTCGCGGTCTGGGCACGCTCGGCCTGGCGGGATGCCTGTTCTTCCGCGAAGCGTCGGGGCGTGATGTCGCTGGCGATCACCATCTGCGCCAGGCGTCCGTCGACCCAGGTCAGATAACGCGTGCGCACCTCCAGCCAGCGGTCGAGCTCTTCCACGAACACCTCGGCGTTCTCCGCGCCCGCATCGGTCAGCGTCTCGGTGGGCATGCCTGCAAAGGCGTCCACGGCATCGCCGTCGTCCGGGCTGGGCGAGGGCTGGTTGCCCGCGAGGTCGACCAGATGACGGTGGCCCAGGCCGCGCGTGCCAAACCACAGCCGGTACATCTTGTTGGCGAACAGCATCTCGTCGCTGCCAAGGGGCGCCACCGACACCGCGGAGTCCAGCGATTCCAGCACGGTGGTGAAGCGCTCGTAGGAGGCCGAGAGTTCCTCGCGAATGCGCTTGGGCTCGGTGATGTCAGTCATCGAGGTCATCCAGCCGGTCTGATGGCCTTTGGGGTCGATCAGCGGCGAGACGTACATGCGCGCATCGAAGATGCTGCCGTCTCGCCGGCGCACGCGCACTTCGAAGCCGCCCGGCGTGGAGCGCCCGCGAAGCTCGTCTTCAAGCCGTGCGGCGAGCTGGTCGTGGTCTTCTTCGGGCCAGTAGGGAAAGGGCGCCGTGCGACCCACCAGCTCGCCTTCGGTCCAGCCCGTCATGGAGCAAAAGGCCGGGTTCACGTAGGTGATGCGCCCCTGCATGTCCAGCGCACGCATGCCCGTGAGCATGGAGTTTTCCATGGCGCGCCGGAAGTTGGTTTCGGCCATGAGGGCTTGCTGGGCCTGCACGCGTCGCCGGGTGTGGCGCCAGGTGCCCAGCAGCATCCACACGGTAAGGGCACTCAGGGCGCCGATCACCCAGAAGAAACCGCTGCCCACGATGTCCTGCGAGGTGCGATAACCCTGCGCCTTGAGAATCAGTCCGTTGCCCACCGGGGACACCGGCACTTCGTGCTCCAGAGGCGGGTTGGACCAGGGCAACAGGCGCAAAACCGATTCGGGCGCTTGCAGGCTGCCGGCGAGCACGCGATCGCGGTCGTCCACCAGAGCCACGGCGTAGCGCGCCATGATCTCCGGCGGGATGCCAAACCGCATGAGTCCGTCGATGGAATACTCGCCCATGATCGTGCCGGAGAAACGTCCCTGCTCGCTCAGCGGCACGTGCAACATCAGCGTGGCGTTGCGGGCATCTTCACCAAAGGGGCGGGAGTACACGGGCTGGCGCAGGTCGCGCGCCAGTTCAAATGTGCCGTCGGTCTCGCCCGGGGAAAGGGTGCTGCCCACCGCGCGAGTCAAGGCCACGGGCGCGCTGGGCGAGGCGTAGCTCGCCTGCACATTGCGCCGGCCATCAATCCAGCTGATCGCCAGCATCTCGGGAAACTGGCTGACCAGCGACTCGACCTGGAATTTGAACTCTTCGCTCTCGATTTCCTTGTTGCTCACCTCGCGCGCCAGACGCATGAGCTGCTCCTGCCGTTCCAGCAGCCGCAGCCGAAGCCGCTGCTGGGCGTACTCCACATCCCGCGTCACGGCTTCCTGTTCACGCTCCAGTTCCTCATAACGCAGGTAAGTGATGGCCACCACGATGGCCGAGAGGAACAGCAGCACCGCCAGCAAAGGCGCGAGCGTGGCGAAGCGGTCCTGTCGAGAGGGGGGGAGGCGGCGCCACCAGCGTTTCCACCACGCTGCCTGTGCGGGCGGCCGGTTCGATGGGGTCGGGGACGGCAGCGGGATCATGAATGCCCGAAGTCTACGTGAGAGCAGCCCGAATACCCTAGGCTGGCATCCGTATGATCTCGTAATATGAAATCTTTACGCACATATTGAAATTGAAAACCATTTGTGGAAAAATCCGTGACACTGCGGATAGACCTCCGTAAGCTCGATTCAAACCAACAGGAGACAAGAATGTCAGCGAACGACGCTCTCAAAGGCCAGGTTGCCGGGGATGTGGACGCCCAGGAAACCCGCGAGTGGATGCAGGCCCTGGCCGCCGTGATTGAGCGCGAGGGCCCCGAACGGGCGCACTTTCTGCTTGAGCAACTTCTGGAAGAAGCTCGCCAGCACAGCATCGACCTTCCTTTCTCGGCCACCACCGGCTATGTGAACACCATCGAGCCCAACCAGGAAGAGCGTTGCCCCGGCAACATCGAGATTGAAGAGCGCCTGCGCGCCTACATGCGCTGGAACGCAATGGCCATGGTCGTCAAGGCCAATCGGCACAACCCCGAAGACGGCGGTGACCTGGGCGGTCACATCGGTTCCTTTGCCTCGCTGGCGCACATGTTTGGCGCCGGCTTCAACCATTTCTGGCACGCCGAGAGCGAGAACCATGGTGGCGACTGCCTCTACATTCAGGGTCACGTGTCGCCCGGCGTGTACGCCCGCGCTTACCTGGAAGGCCGCCTGACCGAAGAGCAGCTGCTCAACTTCCGCCAGGAAGTGGATGGCAAGGGTTTGTCGAGCTATCCGCACCCCAAGCTCATGCCCGAGTTCTGGCAGTTTCCCACCGTCTCCATGGGCCTGGGTCCACTGATGGCGATCTACCAGGCGCGTTTCCTGAAGTACCTGCACGCGCGCGGCATCGCCAACACCGAGAACCGCAAGGTCTGGGTGTTCTGCGGTGACGGCGAGATGGACGAAGTCGAATCGCTGGGCGCCATCAGCCTGGCGGCGCGCGAAAACCTCGACAACCTGATCTTCGTGGTGAACTGCAACCTGCAGCGTCTGGATGGCCCGGTGCGCGGCAACGGCAAGATCATCCAGGAGCTCGAAGGCGAGTTCCGTGGTTCCGGCTGGAACGTGATCAAGCTGCTGTGGGGCAGCGAGTGGGATTCGCTGCTGGCGCGCGACAAGGACGGCGCGCTTCGCAAGATCATGATGGACACGGTCGACGGCGACTACCAGGCCTTCAAGGCCAACGACGGTGCCTACGTGCGCAAGCATTTCTTCGGCCGCGACCCCAAGACGCTGGAGATGGTGGCCCACCTCAGCGACAACGACATCTGGAACCTGAAGCGCGGTGGTCACGACCCGCAAAAGGTCTACGCCGCGTACCACAAGGCGGTGAACCACAAGGGCCAGCCCACCGTGCTGCTGATCAAAACGGTCAAGGGCTTCGGCATGGGCAAGTCGGGCGAGGGCAAGAACACGGTTCACCAGACCAAGAAGCTCACCGACGAAGACATCAAGATCTTCCGCGACCGTTTCAATCTGCCGATCCCGGACAGCGAACTCTCCAAGATTCCGTTTTACAAGCCGGCCGACGACACGCCGGAGATGCGCTACCTGCACGAGCGTCGCAAAGCACTGGGCGGGTATTTGCCCAAGCGCCGGGTGAAGGCCGATGAGAGCTTCACGGTGCCTTCGCTTGAGACCTTCAAGGCCGTGCTGGAGCCCACCGCCGAAGGTCGCGAGATTTCCACCACCCAGGCCTATGTGCGCTTTCTGACGCAGTTGCTGCGTGACCAGGCACTGGGTCCGCGCGTGGTGCCCATTCTGGTCGACGAGGCACGGACCTTCGGCATGGAAGGCCTGTTCCGGCAGGTGGGCATCTACAACCCGGCCGGCCAGCAGTACACACCTGTCGATAAAGACCAGGTGATGTACTACAAGGAAGACAAGGCTGGCCAGATCCTGCAGGAAGGCATCAACGAAGCCGGTGGCATGAGCAGCTGGATCGCCGCAGCCACCAGCTACAGCACCAGCAACCGCATCATGGTGCCGTTCTACGTGTACTACTCCATGTTCGGTTTTCAGCGCATTGGCGATCTCGCCTGGGCGGCGGGCGACATGCAGGCGCGCGGCTTCTTGCTGGGCGGCACCTCCGGGCGCACCACGCTCAACGGCGAAGGCCTGCAGCACGAAGACGGCCACAGCCACATCCTGGCCGGCACCATTCCGAACTGCATCAGCTACGACCCGACCTTTGCGCACGAGGTCGGCGTGATCCTGCACCACGGCTTGAAGCGCATGGTGGAGAAGCAGGACAACGTTTACTTCTACCTCACGCTGCTCAACGAGAACTACGCCATGCCCGGCCTGCAGCCCGGCACGGAAGAGCAGATCATCAAGGGCATGTATTACTGCAAGCAGGCGCCAGCGCTCAAGAAGACCGCGCCGAGCGTTCAACTGCTGGGCAGCGGCACCATCCTGCGCGAGAGCATTGCTGCGCAGGAGTTACTTGAAAAAGACTGGGGCGTGAGTGCTGGTGTGTGGAGCTGCCCGAGCTTCAACGAGCTGGCTCGCGATGGGCAGGATGCCGATCGCTGGAACCTGTTGCATCCCACCGAGACACCCCGCGTGCCTTTCGTGGCGCAGCAATTGAGCGCAACCACGGGCCCGGTGATCGCTTCCACCGACTACATGAAGAACTACGCGGAGCAGATCCGCCCCTTCATTCCGAAAGACCGCACCTACAAGGTGCTGGGCACCGACGGCTTTGGCCGCAGCGATTTCCGCAGCAAGCTGCGCGAACACTTCGAGATCAACCGCCATTACGTCGTGGTGGCTGCGCTCAAGGCGTTGAGCGAAGAGGGCAAAGTGCCAGTGGCCAAGGTGGCCGAGGCCATCAAGAAATACGGCATTCAGGTCGACAAAGTGAACCCCCTCTACGCCTAACCCGGAGACAAAGAACATGGCACTGATTGAAGTGAAGGTCCCGGACATTGGGGATTTTGATGAGGTGGCGGTGATCGAGCTGCTGGTGAAGGTGGGCGACTCCGTCAAGGCGGAGCAGTCGCTGATCACTGTGGAGTCGGACAAGGCTTCCATGGAGATTCCGTCCAGCACAGCAGGTGTGGTGAAGGAGCTCAAGGTCGCGCTGGGCGACAAGGTGAAGCAGGGCTCGGTGGTGCTCGTGGTCGAGGCGGCGGGTGAAGCCGCTGCCGCACCGGCGCCAGCAGCTCCAGCGGCGCCAGCTCAGGTTGCTGCTCCTGCGGCGGCTCCGGCCCCAGCGACTCCGGCCGCTGCGCCGGCCGCTGCGCCGGCCGCCAGTGGCCCGGTCGAGGTGCGCGTGCCCGATATTGGCGACTTCAAGGACGTCGCCGTCATTGAAGTGCTGGTCAAGCCCGGCGACAAGATTGCGGTCGAGCAAAGCCTGATCACCGTCGAATCCGACAAGGCGTCGATGGAGATTCCTTCTTCTGCCGCTGGCGTGCTGAAGGAACTCAAGGTCAAGGTCGGAGACACGGTCAACATCGGTGATCTGCTGGCGGTGCTCGAAGGCGCCGTGGCGGCGTCTTCTGCACCCGTTCGGGCTGAGCCCGTCGAAGCCCCTGCCAAGGTGCAGGCGAGCCCTTCGACAGGCTCAGGGCGAACGGAAGTGGCGCCTGCCGCTGCCGAACACAACCCGACCGCCACCACCACCGTGGGCCTGCCTCACGCCTCGCCTTCCGTGCGCAAGTTCGCGCGCGAACTAGGGGTGCCGCTCGATGAAATCAAGGGCAGCGGTCCCAAAGGGCGCATCACGCAGGAAGACGTGCTCGGCTTCACCAAGGCCGTCATGACAGGTTCCACGCAAACGAAGGCGCAGGCTGCCAAGGCCTCGTCCGGCGGTGCTGAAGGTGCTGGTCTGGGCCTGATTCCCTGGCCGAAAGTGGACTTCGCGAAGTTCGGACCGATCGAACGCAAGGAGATGGGCCGGATCAAGAAGATCAGCGGCGCCAACTTGCTGCGCAACGCGATCATGATCCCGGCGGTCACCAACCACGACGATGCCGACATCACCGATCTCGAAGCGTTTCGCGTTTCCACCAACAAGGAAAACGAGAAGAGCGGTGTCAAGGTCACCATGCTCGCCTTCCTCATCAAAGCCTGCGTGGCCTCGCTCAAGAAATTCCCTGAGTTCAACAGCTCCATCGACGGCGACGCGCTGATCTACAAACAGTACTGGCACATCGGCTTCGCGGCCGACACGCCCAATGGCCTGATGGTCCCCGTGATCAAGGACGCCGACAAGAAGGGCGTGCTGCAGATCAGCCAGGAAATGGGTGAACTGGCGAAGAAGGCGCGGGAAGGCAAGCTGAGTCCGGCCGAAATGAGCGGCGCCACGTTCACCATCTCCAGCCTCGGCGGCATTGGTGGGCGTTACTTCACGCCCATCATCAACGCGCCCGAGGTGGCCATTCTGGGCGTGTGCAAGAGCCAGATGGAACCCGTGTGGGACGGCAAGGCTTTCCAGCCGCGCCTGATGCTGCCGCTCTCGTTGACCTGGGACCACCGGGTGATCGATGGCGCGGCCGCCGCGCGCTTCAACGCCTACCTGGGCCAGATCCTCGGCGACTTCCGTCGCGTTCTTCTTTAAGGCATGGCGATGGCACTGATTGAAATTCAGGTTCCGGACATCGGGGACTTCGACGAAGTTGCGGTGATCGAGCTGCTGGTCAAGCCCGGCGACACCGTCAAGGCGGAGCAGTCGCTTATCACGGTGGAATCCGACAAGGCGTCGATGGAAATACCGTCTTCGCACGCAGGCGTGGTCAAGGAGCTCAAGGTCCAGCTCGGCGACAAGGTCAAGCAGGGCAGTGTGGTGTTGACGCTGGAAGCGGCCGAGGGCGCGACTTCCGCGCCGACGCCCGCTGCTTCGCCGGCAGCGCCCTCACCTCAACCCGCGGCGGCGAGCGGAAAAGCGGGTGAGCCTGCCGCTGCTGCACCTGCGGCGGCCAGCTTTGGTGGCAGTGCCGACCTCGAGTGCGACGTGCTCGTGCTCGGTGGTGGCCCCGGCGGCTACAGTGCGGCTTTCCGCGCTGCCGACCTTGGTCTCAAGGTCGTTCTGGTGGAGCGCTACGCATCGCTGGGCGGCGTGTGCCTGAACGTGGGCTGCATTCCTTCCAAGGCCTTGCTGCACGTCGCTGCGGTGATGGACGAAGTGAGTCACATGGCCGACCTCGGCGTGGCCTTCGGCAAGCCGGAGCTCGACATCGACAAGTTGCGCGGCCACAAGGAAAAGGTCATCGGCAAGCTCACCGGCGGCCTGGCGGCCATGGCCAAGATGCGCAAGGTCACCACCGTGCGCGGCTACGGCGCCTTCGTGGGGGCCAACCACCTGGAAGTGGAGGAGACCACGGGCGCGGCGCAGGAGAAAACCGGCAAGAAGCAGGTGATCGCCTTCAAGAAGGCCATCATCGCGGCCGGTAGCCAGGCCGTGCGCCTGCCCTTCATGCCCGAAGATCCGCGAGTGGTCGACAGTACTGGCGCGCTCGCACTCAAGGAGGTGCCCAAGCGCATGCTGATTCTGGGCGGCGGCATCATCGGCCTGGAGATGGGCACGGTCTACAGCACGCTCGGCGCGCGCCTGGACGTGGTGGAAATGCTCGACGGACTGATGCAGGGCGCCGATCGCGACCTGGTGAAGATCTGGCAGAAGATGAACGCCAAACGCTTCGACAACATCATGCTCAAGACCAAGACGGTGTCGGCCAAAGCCACGCCCGAAGGTATTGAAGTGACGTTTGCTGCGGCGGAAGAGGGCGGCACGGCCCCTGCGCCTCAAACTTACGATCTGGTGCTTCAGGCCGTGGGCCGCAGCCCCAACGGCAAGAAGATCGCGGCCGACAAGGCTGGTGTGGCCGTGACCGATCGCGGCTTCATCAATGTCGATATTCAGATGCGCACCAACATGCCGCACATCTTTGCCATCGGCGACATCGTGGGTCAGCCCATGCTGGCGCACAAGGCGGTGCACGAGGCGCATGTGGCGGCCGAAGTGATTGCGGGCGAGCTGCAGGGCAACAAGGAGCTGGCCAGTGCCGCCTTCAATGCGCGCGTGATTCCCAGCGTGGCTTACACCGACCCCGAGGTGGCCTGGGTGGGCCTCACCGAAGACCAGGCCAAGGCGCAAGGCATCAAGGTGAAGAAGGGCTTGTTCCCCTGGAACGCCTCTGGCCGCGCCATTGCCAACGGGCGCGACGAAGGGGTGACCAAGCTGCTGTTCGACGACTCGCCTGAGGCCCATGGGCACGGCAAGATTCTGGGCGGCGGCATGGTGGGCACCCATGCGGGCGACATGATCGGTGAGATCGCTCTGGCCATCGAGATGGGCGCAGACGCAGTGGACATCGGCAAGACCATCCACCCGCACCCTACGCTGGGCGAGAGCATCGGCATGGCGGCTGAAATCGCGCACGGAAGTTGCACCGACGTGCCACCTCAGCGCAAGTAGCGCGCTCAAGCCACCAATGACAAACCCGGCCTCAGCCGGGTTTGTTTCTGGCGCAGCGCACTTTCAGCGCTGATCTGAAGAGGCCAAGGGCACGCGTCGCGCGCCATTGAAGCGCTTGCTCCAATAAGCCAGGCGCATGTCTTCCACCCGAACCTGCGCGCCCGCACGCGGCGAGTGGATGAACTTGCCTTCCCCCATGTAGATGCCCACATGGCTGAAAGCCCGCTTCATGGTGTTGAAGAACACCAGGTCACCCGGTTTGAGATCGCTGCGGTCGATTTCTTGTGTGGCCGCCGCTTGCTCATCGGAACGCCGAGGCAGCACCTTGCCCACCGACTGCTCGTACACAGCGCGCACAAAACCGCTGCAATCAAAACCGGTTTGTGTGTTGTTGCCGCCATAGCGGTAGGGAATGTCGAGGAAGGCGAGGGCGTTGATCACCAGGCTGGATGCCTGTTCACTCACCGTGTCGCGCGTCTGCTGAAATTGTTCGCCCATGCGGGACATCAAGCCCTTTTCGACCAGCAGGCCGTCGATGTCATTGAAGCTGGTGCCGCCCGGCGAGGCATGCGCCACGGTCGAGCAGCTCAGGATCAGGACGGGGAGCCAGCGGGTCATGGGGCGCAGCGTAGCCGGCATGGCGGTCGAAGTCAAGTGAGGAAATTCAAGCAAGCCATTGATTTGATTTGTATTTTGGGCGTTTTCCCCGGTATTGACCGGCCCGGTGGTGTGAAACGGCTGACGAAGGGCAGCGCCACCGCTGCGAGAATGCGGCACCAACCCCGATCAGAAAGAAAGACAAGATGCTGCTGGACGCTTCCGAATCCCAACTGGTGCTCGTGGACTACCAAACGCGCCTGATGCCCGTCATCTTCGAGGGCCCAGAGGTGTTGGCCAATGCCCTGCGACTGGCGCGCATGGCAAAGCTGCTCGATGTGCCTGCGTTCGGCACCGAGCAGAACCCGGAGAAGCTGGGCCCCAATGCGTCCGAACTGCGCGAGCTTTGCCGCAAGACCTTGCCCAAGATGAGCTTCGGCGCGTTGAGCGACGGGCTGGCCGACTGGCTTCGGCCGCCAGCCCGATCGGGTGGCGGCAATGCCCGCAGCATGCCAAAACACCTGCAGAAACCCGCTGCAGCGGCAGAGATTGAGCGGCCGACCATCGTGATAGCGGGTTGTGAGGCCCATGTCTGTCTGCTGCAGACCGCCCTGGAACTGATTGAACAGGAGTTCGACGTCTGGGTCGTGACCGATGCCTGCAGCTCGCGCACCGAACGAAATCGCGATGCGGCCTTCGACCGCCTGGCCGGCGCTGGCGCCGAACTGGTCACGACAGAAATGGTGGCTTTCGAGTGGCTTCGCAGCGCGGAACACCCGGCCTTTCGCGACGTGCAGGCCTTGATCAAGTAAAGGAAGTCTGGCGCGCTACGGAAGATCCCGTCGCGTCAGCCTCTCGCAAGACTGACTCTCATAATTAAGAATTCAGATTCGTTTCACCCGCATCCATTTCGCAGGAGACATCCATGAAGCAAGCTCAGGGCTACACCGAGTTCTACCGCCGTTCCATGGAGGACCGGGACGCGTTCTGGACTGAACAGGCCGCCCTGGTCGACTGGAAAAAACCCTTCGATCGCGTCTGCAACAACGACAACCCGCCGTTCGCGCGCTGGTTCGAGGGCGGCCAGATCAATCTCTGCCACAACGCTGTGGACCGGCATCTCAAAGATCGGGCGGACCAGAACGCACTGATCTTTGTCTCCACCGAGACCGACGTCGAGCGCACCTACAGCTTCCGGGAGCTGCATGCCGAAGTGCAGCACATGGCTGCTGTGCTGCTGGATCAGGGCGTGAAGAAGGGCGATCGGGTCTTGATCTACATGCCCATGATTCCCGAGGCGGCTTTTGCCATGCTGGCCTGCGCGCGCATTGGCGCCATTCACTCCGTGGTGTTCGGTGGCTTCGCCAGCCACTCGCTGGCCAATCGGATCGAAGACGCATCGCCGGTGGCGATCGTCAGCGCCGATGCCGGTTCGCGCGGAGGCAAAGTGGTGGAATACAAGCCCCTGCTGGACGAGGCCATCCGCCTGTCGAGCCACAAGCCCACCTCCGTTGTTCTTGTCAACCGGGGGCTCGCTGCCATGAGTCTCGTGCCCGGGCGCGATCACGATTACGCCGCGTTGCGCGAACAGCACCTTGGCGCTCAGGTTCCCTGCGAGTGGCTTGACGCCACCGACATCAGCTACACCATCTACACCAGCGGTACCACGGGCAAACCCAAGGGCGTGCAGCGCGACACCGGCGGCTATGCCGTAGCGCTGGCCGCGAGCATGAAGCACATCTTCATGTGCGAGCCCGGAGAAACCTACTTCTCCACCAGCGACATCGGCTGGGTCGTGGGGCACAGTTACATCATTTATGGTCCGCTCATCGCCGGCATGGCCACCATCATGTATGAGGGCCTGCCCATCCGCCCGGATGGTGGCATCTGGTGGAGCCTGATTGAAAAATACAAGGTTTCGGTGATGTTCAGTGCGCCGACGGCAGTTCGGGTGCTGAAGAAGCAAGACCCGGCCTACCTGAAGAAATACGATCTTTCGAGCCTGAAGGCGTTGTTTCTCGCTGGCGAGCCGCTGGACGAGCCCACTGCCCGCTGGATCAGCGACGGCCTGGGTGTGCCCATCATCGACAACTACTGGCAGACCGAGAGCGGGTGGCCGATCTTGACGGTTGCCAACGGCGTGGAGCGCAAACCCAGCAAATTCGGCAGCCCCGGCGTGCCGATGTACGGCTACAACGTGAAGCTGCTGCACGAGAACACCGGCGAAGAGCTCACCGGGTCGGACGAAAAGGGTGTGGTGGTGATCGAGGGTCCCACTCCTCCGGGTTTCATGCAGACCGTCTGGCGCGACGATGCGCGCTTCGTCAACACCTACTGGAAGAGCATTCCGGGCAAGCTGGTCTACAGCACTTTCGACTGGGGCGTGCGTGACAAGGATGGCTACTTCTACATACTGGGCCGCACCGACGACGTGATCAACGTCGCCGGCCACCGCCTGGGCACCCGCGAGATCGAGGAAAGCATTTCCAGCCACGCCAACGTGGCCGAGGTGGCCGTGGTGGGCGTTGCCGACCAGCTCAAAGGCCAGGTGGCCATGGCCTTCGTGGTGGCCAGGGATGTTTCCGCGCTCACCACCGATGCCGCCCGACTCAAACTGGAGGGCGAGATCATGAAGGTGGTGGACGAGCAGCTCGGCGCCGTGGCCCGGCCGGCCCGTGTTCGCTTCGTGAACGTGTTGCCCAAGACGCGCAGCGGCAAGCTCTTGCGCCGCGCCATTCAGGCGGTCTGTGAAGGCCGCGACCCGGGTGACCTGACCACCATGGACGACCCCGCGGCCTTGCAGCAGATCCGGGATTTGCTGGCCTGAAGGCGGTCGACAGGCCACCAGAGGTGGTCACCTGAGGTCTTTATAAGTATCATTCATGCTTATATAGTCACTACCGAAGATCGCCATGGACCAAATGATCGAGACCCCGGGGCAGGTAGAAAAGGTGCGTGTGTTCGAGCTGGCTGCTGAGTTGTTCGGCGTGCTTGCCACGCCCATGCGCCTTCGCATCCTCAGTGCCCTGTGCGATCGCGAAAAGTCGGTCTCGCAACTGTTGCAGGAGATCGACACCACCCAACCGAACCTGTCGCAGCACCTGAACCTGCTGTATCGGGCGGGTGTGCTGGCCAAGCGCAAGGAGGGTACCCAGGTGATCTACCGGGTGCAGAGCGAGAAGGCCGTGATGCTTTGCCGCACCGTGTGCACCCAGATTGCGATCGAAATGGACGAGCCCAGCTCGGTGCCCGCGTCAGAGCGACTGTCGCCCCGTGTTGCATCCTGACGCACATCTGAAACACTGAAAGCGCATTCTTCTCCCCTGACGCGCCTCAAGCTGGCACAATCTGGGGCTGCAGTCAGGTCCTTCCACAGTCACTGTCGCATCCGCCTAACGGTTCAGCCGTGCCGCGGGAGGTTTTTCTTAACCAGCTAATGTTTCCCGAAGGGAAACGGAGGTCAGCGGATTCATGAGCGATTCCTCATCGAACGGAGGCAACGTCTACGTTGCCTACAAGGGCAACTCGTATCTCTTCGGCGGCAACGCGCCGTACGTGGAAGAGATGTACGAGAACTACCTCGAAAATCCGGGCAGCGTGCCCGAAAACTGGCGCGGCTACTTTGACGCGTTGCAACACGTTCCCGCAGGCGACGGCTCCGACGCCCGCGACGTTCCGCACCAGCCCGTCATCAATGCCTTCGCCGAGCGCGCCAAGCAGGGCGGCACCAAGGTGGTGGTGGCCACCGGTGCAGATTCTGAACTCGGCCGCAAGCGAGTTGCAGTCCAGCAGCTCATCGCCGCTTATCGCAACGTCGGAGCCCGATGGGCCGACCTTGATCCGCTGAAGCGCGCGGAGCGCGACCACATTCCAGAGCTTGAACTGTCGTTCTATGGTTTTGCCGACGCTGACCTGGAAACCGTGTTCAACACCAGCAACACGTTCTTCGGCAAGGAAACCATGTCCTTGCGGGAGCTGCTGAATGCGCTGCGCGAAACCTACTGCGGCTCCATCGGTGCCGAGTACATGTACATCACCGACCAGGGCCAGAAGCGCTGGTGGCAGGAGCGCCTGGAAGCCAGCCGCACCAAGCCTGCATTCAATGCCGAGAAGAAAAAGCACATCCTGGACCGCCTCACTGCGGCCGAGGGCCTCGAGCGCTTCCTGCACACCAAGTATGTCGGGCAGAAGCGCTTCTCTCTCGAGGGCGGCGAGAGCTTCATCGCATCGATGGACGAACTCATTCGCCAGGCTGGACAGGTCGGCATCCAGGAGATTGTGATCGGCATGGCCCACCGTGGCCGCCTCAACGTGCTGGTCAACACCCTGGGCAAGATGCCCAAGGACCTGTTTGCCGAGTTCGACCACACGGCTCCCGAAGAGCTGCCTTCGGGCGACGTGAAATACCACCAGGGCTTCAGCTCGGATGTGACCACCCCCGGTGGGCCGGTTCACCTCTCGCTCGCCTTCAACCCTTCCCACCTGGAGATCGTGAACCCGGTGGTGGAGGGCTCGGTGCGCGCCCGCATGGACCGCCGTGGCGACCCGCTGGGCAAGCAGGTGTTGCCGGTGCTCGTGCACGGCGACGCCGCTTTCGCCGGGCAGGGCGTGGTGATGGAAACTCTGGCGCTGGCCGAGACCCGGGGTTATTCCACCGGCGGTACGGTGCATCTGGTTATCAACAACCAGATCGGTTTCACCACCTCCGACCCGCGAGACAGCCGCTCCACGCTGTACTGCTCGGACGTGGTGAAGATGATCGAGGCGCCGGTGCTGCACGTGAACGGCGACGACCCCGAGGCCGTGGTGTTCGCGACCCAGCTGGCGCTGGACTTCCGCATGGCGTTCCAGAAGGACGTGGTGGTCGACATCGTGTGTTTCCGCAAGCTGGGTCACAACGAGCAGGACACCCCCAGCCTGACTCAGCCGCTGATGTACAAGAAGATCGCAGCCCACCCCGGCACGCGCAAGCTGTACGCCGACAAGCTGGCCGCGCAAGGCCTGGGCGACACGCTCGGCGACGACATGGTGAAGTCCTACCGCGCTGCGCTCGATGCCGGGCGCCACACGGTAGACCCGGTCCTGACCAACTTCAAGAGCAAATTCGCGGTCGACTGGAGCCCGTATCTGGGCAAGAAGTGGACCGACAACGCGGATTCCGCCATTCCCATGGCCGAGTGGAAGCGCCTGTCGGACCGCCTCACCACGATCCCTGGTAGCGTGACCCCGCACCAGCTCGTCAAGAAGGTCTATGCAGACCGCGCAGCCATGGGCCGTGGCGAGATTCCCGTGGACTGGGGCATGGGTGAGCACATGGCGTTTGCCTCGCTGGTGGCCAGCGGCTTCCCTGTGCGCCTGTCAGGTGAAGACTGTGGCCGTGGCACGTTCACGCACCGCCACGCCGTGATTCACGACCAGAACCGCGAGAAGTACGACGAGGGCACCTACGTGCCGCTGCAGAACGTGGCCGACAACCAGGCGCCGTTCATGGTGATCGACTCCATCCTGTCGGAAGAGGCGGTGTTGGGGTTCGAGTACGGCTACGCGTCGAACGACCCCAACACGCTGGTGATCTGGGAAGCGCAGTTTGGCGACTTCGTTAATGGCGCGCAGGTCGTGATCGACCAGTTCATCGCCTCTGGCGAAGTGAAATGGGGCCGCGTCAACGGCATCACGCTGATGCTGCCGCACGGCTATGAGGGTCAGGGTCCGGAACACAGCTCTGCCCGCCTGGAACGCTTCATGCAGCTGGCGGCCGACACCAACATGCAGGTGGTGCAGCCGACGACGGCGAGCCAGATCTTCCATGTGCTGCGCCGCCAGATGATCCGGGGGCTGCGCAAGCCGCTGATCATCTTCACGCCCAAGTCGCTGTTGCGAAACAAGGACGCCACCTCGCCGTTGTCCGAGTTCACGAAGGGTGGCTTCCAGACCGTCATTCCCGAGCACGACGCCGATGTGGTGAAGAAGGCCGAGAAGGTCAAGCGTGTCATCTGCTGCTCGGGCAAGGTGTACTACGACCTCGTGAAGAAGCGCGAGGAGCGCGGCTCGGACGACGTCGCCATTCTGCGTGTGGAACAGCTCTATCCGTTCCCGCACAAGGTGTTTGGCGCGGAGATGCGCAAGTACCCCAACGCCACCGATGTGGTCTGGTGCCAGGACGAACCGCAGAACCAGGGCGCCTGGTTCTTCGTGCAGCACTACATCCACGAGAACATGCTCGAAGGCCAGAAGCTGGGCTACGCCGGGCGAGCAGCGTCGGCTTCTCCCGCAGTGGGCTACGCCCATCTGCACCAGGAGCAGCAGAAGACCCTGATCGAAGCCGCCTTCGGCAAGCTCAAGGGCTTCATCCTCACCAAGTGACGCACAACGCAAAACGCATAGCGCAGGAAAAACAATGGCAATCGTAGAAGTCAAAGTCCCGCAACTCTCTGAATCGGTGGCCGAAGCCACCTTGTTGACGTGGAAGAAAAAGGCCGGTGAATCCGTCGCAATCGACGAGATCCTGATCGAGATCGAAACCGACAAGGTGGTGCTGGAAGTGCCCGCGCCTGCCGCCGGTGTGCTGGTCGAACTGGTGCAGGCCGACGGCGCGACCGTCGCGGCCGAGCAACTGATCGCGCGCATCGACACCGAAGCTGTGGCGGGCGCAGCGGCGCCGGCCGCCGCACCGGCGTCTTCGGCAGTCGCGACCGCTCCCGCAGCCGCCGCCGCTGCCCCGGCATCGCAGTCAAAGGCCGGCGTGGCCATGCCCGCAGCTGCCAAGCTCATGGCCGACAACAGCCTGGCATCAGGCTCGGTGCCGGGCACGGGCAAGGATGGTCGCGTCACCAAGGGCGACGTGCTCTCGGCCGTGGCTGGCGGCGCTGCCGCTCCTGCGGCTTCGGCGCCCAAAGCCGTGGCTGCGCCAGTGGCCATTCCCACCGGCGCGCCCGCCAAAGTGCTGCCGCAGGTACCGGTGGTCGCACCCGACCTGGGTGACCGTCCGGAAGAGCGCGTGGCCATGACCCGCCTTCGCGCCCGCGTGGCCGAACGCCTGCTGCAATCGCAGTCGACCAACGCCATCTTGACCACGTTCAACGAAGTGAACATGGCGCCGGTGATGGAGATGCGCAAGAAGTTCCAGGAGAAGTTCGAGAAGGAACACGGCGTGAAGCTCGGGTTCATGAGCTTCTTCGTCAAGGCGGCGGTGCATGCGCTCAAGAAGTACCCGATCATCAACGCGTCGGTCGATGGCAACGACATCGTCTACCACGGCTACTTTGACATCGGTATTGCGGTGGGCTCTCCGCGTGGTCTGGTGGTGCCCATCCTGCGCAACGCCGACCAGATGAGCTTTGCCGATATCGAAAAGAAGATTGCTGAATTCGGCCAGAAGGCCAAGGACGGCAAGATCGGCCTGGACGACCTTTCGGGCGGCACCTTCTCCATCTCCAACGGCGGCACCTTCGGTTCGATGTTGTCCACGCCCATCATCAACCCACCGCAATCGGCCATCCTGGGTGTGCACGCCACCAAGGACCGGCCGGTGGTGGAAAACGGCCAGATCGTGATCCGCCCGATCAACTACCTGGCCATGTCCTACGACCACCGCATCATCGATGGCCGCGAAGCTGTGCTGGGTCTGGTCGCCATGAAAGAGGCGCTTGAAGATCCCGCCAGAATCCTGTTCGATATCTGACCAGCGACCTCTCCCGCCAACGCCCCGCCAGGGGCGTTGGCCCTTTGAATTCAGGAAAACAACATGTCCCAAGCATTTGACGTCGTCGTGATCGGTGGCGGCCCCGGCGGCTACATCGCTGCCATCCGCGCAGCGCAGCTCGGCTACAAGGTCGCCTGCATCGACGAGTGGAAGAACGCCGCTGGCGGACCCGCTCCGGGTGGCACCTGCACCAACGTGGGCTGCATCCCCAGCAAGGCTTTGCTGCAGTCGTCCGAGCACTTTGACCACGCCAACCACCACTTCGCCGACCACGGCATCAGTGCGACCAACGTCAAGATCGACGTCACAAAAATGCTCGCCCGCAAGGACGCCGTCGTCAAGCAGAACAACGACGGCATCCTCTACCTGTTCAAGAAGAACAAGATCACGTTCTTCCACGGCCGGGGCTCTTTCGTGAAGGCGGTGGAAGCGGGCTACGAGATTCAGGTGACGGGTGCCAATGAAGAGCTCCTCACGGGTCAACAGGTCATCGTGGCAACCGGCTCGAACGCGCGGGCGTTGCCGGGCGTGCCGTTCGATGAAGAGACCGTGCTGTCCAACGACGGCGCGTTGCGCGTCGGTGCCGTGCCGAAGAAGCTGGTGCTGATCGGCTCCGGCGTGATCGGGCTGGAGATGGGTTCGGTGTGGCGTCGCCTGGGTTCGGACGTGACCATTCTCGAAGGCCTGCCCACCTTCCTCGGCGCGGTGGATCAGCAGATTGCCAAGGAAGCCAAGAAGGCGTTCGACAAGCAAGGTCTGAAAATCGAGCTCGGCGTGAAGGTCGGGGAAGTCAAGACCAGCAAGAAGGGCGTGAGCGTGGCCTACACCAACGCCAAGGGCGAAGACCAGTCCATCGATGCCGACAAGCTCATCGTCTCCATCGGCCGCGTGCCCAACACCATTGGCCTCAACGCCGAAGCTGTCGGCTTGAAGCTGGACGAGCGCGGCGCCATCGTGGTCGACGACGAATGCCGCACCAGTCTGAAGGGCGTGTGGGCGGTGGGCGACGTGGTGCGTGGCCCCATGCTGGCGCACAAGGCCGAGGAAGAGGGCGTGGCCGTGGCAGAACGCATCGCCGGGCAGCACGGACACGTCAACTTCAACACCGTACCGTGGGTGATCTACACCAGTCCCGAGATTGCCTGGGTGGGCCGCACAGAGCAGCAGCTCAAGGCCGACGGTGTGGCCTACAAGGCGGGCACGTTCCCGTTTCTGGCCAATGGCCGTGCGCGGGCGCTGGGCGACACCACCGGCATGGTGAAGTTTCTGGCCGACGCCACCACCGACGAAATCCTGGGTGTTCACATCGTGGGCCCCATGGCCTCCGAGCTGATCGCCGAAGCGGTGGTGGCCATGGAGTTCAAGGCCAGTGCCGAGGACATCGCTCGCATCTGCCACGCCCATCCCTCGCTCTCGGAGGCGACCAAGGAAGCCGCGCTGGCGGTGGACAAGCGCACGCTGAACTTCTGACACGGCGATCTTGAGCGTTCGCAGCACCTACGAGGCCGCGCTCAAGGAGCGCGGCTACACGTCCGATCCGGCGCAGGAGCGCGCCATTGATGCGCTGGAGCGCTGCGCAAACGAGTGGGCGGCCTACAAGCAGAAGCGCTCCAACTCCCTCAAGAAGCTCTTCGTCAACCCGGAGATTCCGCGCGGCGTCTACATGCACGGCGGCGTAGGGCGCGGCAAGAGCTTCCTGATGGAGTGCTTCTTCGAAGCTGTTCCGCTCAAACGCAAGACGCGCCTGCACTTCCACGAATTCATGCGCGAGGTTCACCGCGAACTTCGCGAGCTGCAGGGCACCGTGAACCCGCTGGACGAGCTTGGCGCTCGCATCGCCAAGCGCTACAAGCTGATCTGCTTCGACGAGTTTCACGTGGCCGACGTGACCGATGCCTTGATCCTTCACCGTCTGCTGGACACGCTGTTCAAGGCGGGTGTGGGCTTTGTCACCACCTCCAATTTCCACCCCGACAATCTTTACCCCGACGGACTGCACCGTGAGCGCGTTCTTCCTGCGATAGCGTTGCTCAAGGACCGGCTGGAAGTCCTCAGCGTGGACAACGGGACCGACTACCGCCAGCGCACCCTCACGCACATCCAGCTCTACCATTGCCCGCTCGGGCCTGAAGCCGATGCAGCCATGGAGGCCACCTTCGAGCAACTGGCCGAGGTGGGCGAAAAGGAAGCGGTCATGCACATCGAGGCACGACAGATCCATGCCTTGCGGCGCGCGGGTGGCGTGATCTGGTTTGACTTCCGCACGCTGTGCGGCGGCCCGCGATCGCAGAACGACTACCTGGAAGTCGCCACGCAGTTCCACACCCTGATGCTGTCCAACGTGCCACAGATGTCAGTACGGCAGGCTTCAGAAGCGCGGCGTTTCACCTGGCTGGTGGATGTGCTCTATGACCGGCGCGTCAAGTTCGTGATGTCGGCTGCAGTGCCACCGGAGGAGCTCTATCTGGAAGGCCCCATGGCGCACGAATTCCCCCGCACGGTTTCGCGCTTGAACGAGATGCAATCGGCGGAGTTTCTGGCCCTCGAGCACCGGCTGGTGGACACCGGGCTGACCTGAGCAAAGGCCTGATCAGCCCAAGGGGTCGAGTTTCACGATGATGAGCGAGAGGTTGTCGCCCATGCCCTTGGCACGCGTGCGCGCCTTCTGGATCAGGAACTCACAGGCCTCGCGCGGCGAGAGCATGGCAATGGTGCTGGAGAGTTCTTCCGGGGTGAAGTAGTGCCACACGCCGTCGCTGCAGGCCATCAGCGCGTCGCCAGGGTGCAGCTGCGGCACCACGTGAATGTCCACCGGTGGATCGTTCTCGGTGCCCAGGCAGCCCATGAGGATGTTGGCGTGCGGGTGGTCCAGCGCTTCTTCTTCGCTGATTTCGCCCTGGTTCACCAGCGTCTGCACGTAGGAGTGGTCCATGGTGCGGAAGATCATCTTGCCATTGCGGAAATGGTAGATGCGCGAGTCGCCAGCATGCACCCAATGGCTGTCGCCACCGGGATTGATGAGGAAAGCAGCGATGGTGCTGTGCGGTTCCTGTTCGGCCGACACGGCGGTCAACTTGATCACCAGGTGCGACTCTTCGACGATCTGGCGCAGCAGAGAGCCGGCATCGTCGGTTTCGGGGTCGTAACGCTCGAACAGCTGCCGCGCCGTCAGCATCACCTGGTCCGAGGCCTTTCGCCCCCCACTTCGACCACCCATACCGTCGGCCAGCACGGCCAGCATGCAACTGCCATGGCGGGGATGGTGGAGCAGGCAAACCTGATCCTGCTGGTAGTCTCGGTCGCCCCGGTGGATGCCGGTGGATGCCTGGATGCGGTAGCCTTTGGACATGTCTGAATGAAAGCCGTCGGAAAAATCGTGCGGTTGAAGCCTGTGGGCGCCAAGCTTGGGCCATGGCTCGATCAGCCTATCATCAAACGCGCGATATCTGGCGCCGCTGGACGGCGCCAGAGCGCCGCCTGTGACTTTGTCCACCGTGGACGATGCGCGATGCTGACGGAGGCACTCTGAACACACTGGAATCCGGGGTCGCGGCGGCGTTTTCCGCCGACGGGCCTCTTGCGCGCGCTCGGCCAGGGATGCGAGAAAGGCCCGGCCAGCTTGTTATGGCTCAGGCCGTTTCCCGCGCCATCGAAGCGAACGAGAGTCTGGCGGTGGAGGCGGGCACCGGTGTTGGCAAGACTTTCGCCTATCTGGTGCCGTTGCTGCTCAGCGGCCGGCGTGCCTTGCTGTCCACTGCCACTCAGTCCTTGCAGGACCAGCTCTTTGCGCGCGACATACCGGCGGTGGTGAGCGCGCTGGGTGTGCCGGTGCGCGTGGCGTTGCTCAAGGGGCGATCCAGCTATGTGTGTCTGTACCGGCTGGAACAGGCCCTGCATGGACCCGCGTCGAAGGGGCTGCGCGATCCTGCATTGGCAGCAGGCTTGTTCAGGGTGATGCACTGGGCCCGGCAATCGCGCCGTGGCGATCTGGCTGAACTCGATGGTCTGGACGAACGTTCACCGCTGCGGCCGCTGATCACGTCAACAGGCGAAAACTGCCTGGGCTCCGCCTGCCCACGCCACGATGCCTGCCATGTCTACCGTGCGCGCGGCGAAGCCTTGCAGGCCGACTGGGTTGTGATCAATCACCATCTTTTTTTTGCCGATCAACTCGTGCGCGAAACCGGCGCTGCCGCTCTGCTGCCCACCGCCGGTGTGGTCGTTTTTGATGAAGCGCACCAGCTCAACGACACAGGCATTGGTTTCCTGGGCCAGTCCATTGGGTCGGGCCCGGTGCGCGCACTCGCGCACGATCTGGCGATGGAGGGACCGCAGTGGGCCCGCGGCCAGCGGCCCTGGGCCCATATCGCCCTCAGTCTGGAGCAGGCGGGAAGGGCATTTCTGACCATGCCGCGACCAGGCGCGCAGCGCAGCCGTTGGCCAGACGCTGTGCCGCAGGGGGTGGACGCCGGCCGGTGGACCGATGCGGTGGCCGGTCTGGAGAATGCCCTCACTGCGGCGGCACAGGCGCTGCACGCCACTGCCCAGGCCAGCGTCGATCTGGAGCGGCTTTTCCAGCGCGTGCAATCCATGCGCTTGCTCTGGCGCGAAATCTGCACTGGGCAGACAGCCGGCGAAGGTGTGCGTTGGGTGGAGTGGAAAGAGGGTCGATCCTGGCGCGCGCTGCGCTCGCCGCCCGACAGTTCTGCCTTGTTTCGAGCGCTGCTGGGTCCGGATGCACCCAGAGAACGAAGCTGGATTTTCTCGTCGGCCACCCTTGGCCATGAGCCGGAGCTGGAGTGGTTTTCCCGCGGCTTGGGACTCAGCGACCTGCCGGGCCTGCGCTCCCTGCAGGTCCCCAGCGCGTTCGACCATGCCGCGCAGGCCTCGCTTTACGTGCCGGAGGATCTGCCCGATCCCGGTGAGGAGTCGCACACACCGGCGCTTGCCGAATCCGTGGCGCGCTGGGCATCGCGGCTGGGTGGGCGCACCCTCGTGCTCACCACCACCTTGCGCGCGGCCGACCGCCTGGCGGCGCGCCTCGTTGAACTGATCGCACTGGGCCGCTGCGGTCCGCTGGAGGTGCTTGCTCAGGGGCGGGGCTCCCGGCGTGCTTTGCTCGACCGGTTTCGGGTAGCGACCGAGGCTTCGGTGCTCGTCGCTTCAGCGTCGTTCTGGGAAGGGGTGGATCTGCCTGGTGATGCGCTGCAACTGCTCGTTATCGACAAGCTGCCGTTTCCACCGCCCGACGACCCCCTGATGGAAGCGCGGGCGCGGCAGCTCGAGGCGAAAGGAATGAATGCGTTCACCGACGGATTCCTGCCGGAAGCCGCCATGGCCCTCAAGCAAGGCGCTGGCCGGCTGATCCGCTCGGAGTCGGACCGCGGCATTCTGGTGATCGGCGACCGTCGGCTTATCAGCCGCTCTTACGGCAACCGCCTGCTGGCTGCCCTGCCGCCCATGCGCCGGCTGGAGGACGAGGCCGAGATGGCCAAAGCGCTCGATGCGCTGGTGCTTACCAGAGCTTCCACCACGGGCTATCGACCGACTTGAATCCCTTGCTCAGGTACTCGCTACGGGGATAGCTGGCCTGCATCACACGCCTGGCGTCGTCGCGCAACTGGGTCATGCCGAGCGCGTCGTAAGACTGCACGATGATGAAAAGGGCTTCTTCCAGCGCGGGTGCGTCGGTGTAGTCGGTGAGGGCGGATTGCGCGCGGTTGATGGCGGCCACATATGCGCCACGGCTGTGGTAGTAGCGCGCCACGTGCACCTCGTATTGCGCCAGCGAATTGACGATGTAGGTCATGCGCAGGCGCGCGTCGGGGCTGTAGCGGGAGTCCGGGAAACGGCTCACGAGCTCGCGAAACGCCTCGAACGATTCCTTGGCGGCCTTCTGATCGCGCTCCGAGAGGTCTTGCCGCGCCAACGACCCGAACAGACCAAGGTTGTCGTTGAAGTTGATCAGGCCCTTGAGGTAAAGCGCGTAATCCATGGCGGGGCTCGCCGGGTGCAGCTTCTGGAAGCGGTCGATCGCGGCCAGCGCCTGGGCCTGCTCACTGGCCTTGTAGTGCGTGTAAGCCTTGTCGAGCTGGGCTTGTTGAGCCAGCGGCGTACCCGCTGCGCGCCCTTCGAGCTTTTCCAGCAGCGTCACCGCCTTCTCGAAGTTGCCGGCCGAACGCTCTTCCGTGGCTTCGCTGTAGATGCGGTTCGGGCTCCAGCCAGCCGTCTCATCCACGGGCTTGGTGCTGCAAGCGGTCAACACCAGTGCCGTTGCCAGCACAAAGGAGGACACAGCCGATAATCTGAGACTAAGCATCAAGGATGCACCTTTACAACGGGACAATGGGTTTGGCAACGCAAATTATATCGACGGGGGATGTGTCAGAAGGTTCACCGCCAGGGCTTGTCGACGAGCTCGCCGCGGAGGCTGAAACCCGGGTTTGCAATGTACCCGCCGAGATGCACGGCTGGCGCATCGACCGGGCGCTGGCCGCGCTGATTCCCGAATTCTCCCGCTCCTACCTGCAGCAGCTGATGGCCGATGGCGCCGTCGTGCTCAGGGATATCCCGCTTCGCAAGCCTTCAGCGCGCATCGCGGCGGGCGACCGGTTGACGGTGGAGTTGCGCCCAACGCAGCAGGCGCAAGCCTTCGTGGCCGAGCCGATGGCGCTGGACGTGGTTCATGAAGACGCCGAGCTTCTGGTGATTCACAAGCCGGCCGGCATGGTGGTGCATCCCGCGGCCGGCAACTGGCGCGGGACCTTGCTGAACGGCCTGTTGGCTTACCACCCCGGAGCCAGCAGTCTGCCGCGCGCCGGTATCGTTCACCGGCTCGACAAGGACACCTCGGGCCTGATGCTCGTGGGAAAGAGCCGGCAGGCCATGGAGGCGCTGGTGCGTGCCATCGCCGCCCGCGAGGTGAATCGGCAGTACCTTGCGCTCGCACACGGCCGCTGGCAGGGCCCGGTGGAGCGGGGCGTTGACCAGCCGATCGGGCGAGACGTGCACAACCGGCTGCGCATGTCGGTGGTGCGGGCTGAAAACGGCAACGGCAAGCCGGCGCAGACCACGGTGCGACTGATCGACGGACTGGACCAGGCCTGTCTGGTGGCCTGCAAGCTGCACACCGGTCGAACCCACCAGATCCGCGTGCACATGGCGTGGATGGGGCATCCCCTGGTGGGCGACACCCTCTACGGCGGACGAGTCCAATGGGGCATGGTTCGGCAGGCGCTGCACGCGGCGCGCCTGCGCCTGCGGCACCCCACCACCGGTAAGGAACTCGACTTCGAGAGTGCCCCACCACCCGACATGCAGGCCGCCATGGCCGAATGCGGCCTCCGTTACAATCACGCCCGGGTGGCCAGCGCCTTTCTGGACCCCCAAATCTCTTGACGTTGCCCGCCATGGCAACCGGTTGAACCCCTTCGATCCCTTTTCCGGTCAACGCAGCCGGCAGGGTTGTGGCGGGCCCGATGCCTTTCCGTACCGTCCCGGCTGCAAGCTGGTTTTTGACCTACCGACACCATGAACACCACGGATGCCAAGCGCGTCCTCGAGACGGCCTTGATCTGCGCACCCCAGCCGCTGTCGGTGCGCGAACTCGGCACGCTGTTCGAGGACGAAGTTTCTGCCGACACGCTCAAGTCGCTGCTGGCCGATCTGCAACTGGAATGGACCGGGCGCGGCGTGGAGCTGGTGAAGGTGGCCACAGGCTGGCGTTTTCAGAGTCGGCCCGAACTGCGTCCCTTCCTTGATCGCCTGCATCCCGAGAAGCCGCCGCGCTACAGCCGCGCCGCCATGGAGACGCTGGCCATCATTGCCTACCGCCAACCCGTCACGCGCGGCGACATGGAAGACATTCGCGGTGTGACCATCAATTCACTCATCATCAAACAGCTGGAGGACAGAGGCTGGATCGAGGTCATCGGGCATCGCGAGACGGTGGGCCGCCCCGCGCTGTTTGCCACCACCCGCCAGTTTCTGGACGACCTCGGCCTCTCATCGCTGGACCAGCTCCCCCCGCTGGAAGGCAGCGACGTGCAGGAGTCTGCCCTGGATCGCCTGGATTTCGATTCGCTGTCGGCCAGCCTGCAGCCGGAGCCCAACGACACGTCCGAGCCAGCGGACACCTCCGGCGACGCCGCAACCCATGCCGGCGATCCGCCGGCACTGGAAACCTCTACACAGGAACCCCATGAACCCGGCGAACCACCCTCCCACGCCATCTGATCCCGACGCTGAGGCGGGGCATGAGGCCGCCGGCGAACCAAAGCCGCCAGCGCTCCCGGAGGTGGTGATGCCCGTGGCTTCAGCCCCTGGTGCCAGCCCGTCCGCCGAACTCGAGGCCTTGCGTTTCGACGATGTGGTCAGTGGTGCGTTCGATGCGGAGCAGGAGCAGGATCTGCCGCTGCCCACGAAGCGGGTGCTCAGCGCCCAACCCGAGTCGCCCAAGCTGCACAAGGTGCTGGCGCAGGCCGGCATGGGTTCGCGCCTGGAGATGGAGCAACTCATCCTTGAGGGGCGCATCTCCGTCAACGGGGAGCCCGCCCACATCGGCCAGCGCATCCAGTTCGGCGACACGATCAAGGTCAACGGCAAGCCCGTGCGCGTGCGCATGACGCCACCGCCGCCGCGCGTGCTGGCCTACCACAAGCCCGCGGGCGAAGTGGTTTCGCACGACGACCCGCAGAACCGGCCGACGGTTTTCCGGCGGCTGCCACGCTTGATGCAGGGCAAATGGCAGTCGGTCGGACGGCTGGACATCAACACCGAAGGTCTGCTGTTGCTCACCAGTTCCGGCGAGCTGGCCAACCGCCTCATGCACCCGCGTTTTGGTCTCCAGCGCGAGTACGCCGTGCGCGTGCTCGGCGCGTTGTCCAACGAGGAAAAGCAGCGCCTGCTCGATGGCGTTCGCCTCGATGACGGAATGGCCCAGTTCGCTTCCATCGAAGACGGCGGAGGCGAGGGCGCCAACTGCTGGTACCGCGTCACCATCGGCGAAGGCCGCAATCGCGAAGTGCGCCGCATGTTCGAGGCCGTGGGCCACGCGGTCAGCCGCCTGATCCGGATCCGTTACGGCGCCATGATGCTGCCGCGAGGCCTCAAGCGCGGCGCCTGGGTCGAGCTTGACGAGCGGGACATCGGTCGATTGACCGCCGCCGCCGGCATGCCGGCTGCTGGCGTTGATGACAGTGGCGTGAATCGAGCACGGGCACCCGGACGCCATCCGACCCAGCAACCCATGCGGCGTGGTCAGGCAGTTCGAGGCCAGGGCAAGCCGCCAGGCAGTCGCGCCGAGGGCCCGGGGTTTGACGACCGCCGTGCCGGCGGCTACGGCATGGGAGGAGCACCATCGGGTGCGGCTGGCAAGGGCAAGGGGCGAGGCGGCAAGGGAGCTGGCAAAGGGCCCGGAACCGGACAGGCTCAGCCCGATCCCATGAAAACGTCCTTTGGCTACATCGGTCAGGATGCCCTGCAGCGCGTTCGCGAGCAGAATGCCGGCCGCGGGGGTCCGCCCGCTGGCGGCCGTCGCCGTGGAGGCGGGGGCGGAGGCGGGAGTGGGGGCGGCCGTCCGGGAGGGCGCTGAACCCCGGCACACCCGGGGTGAATGGCTCGACCGATGTAGAATCATGGGCTTTGCGAGGTGTCTCAAAGCCTCGGTTGATTGACCCAACAACTTCAGGATTTCCATGGCCATCGAACGCACCCTCTCGATCATCAAGCCCGACGCCGTCGCCAAGAACGTCATTGGCCAGATTTACGCCCGCTTTGAAGCCGCCGGCCTGAAGGTCGTGGCAGCCCGCATGGCGCACCTCTCGCGTGGCGAGGCCGAGGCCTTCTACGCTGTGCACAAGGCCCGCCCCTTCTTCAAGGATCTGGTCGACTTCATGATCTCCGGCCCTGTGATGATTCAGGCGCTCGAAGGCGAAGGCGCCATTGCCAAGAACCGCGACCTGATGGGCGCCACGGATCCCAAGAAGGCTGCCGCTGGCACCATCCGCGCTGACTTCGCCGACAGCATCGACGCCAACGCAGTGCACGGTTCCGACGCTCCCGAGACCGCCGCTGCCGAAGTGGCTTTCTTCTTTGCCGGTCTCAACGTTTACTCGCGTTGATCATGTCATGACGGCCAATCTGCTCGACTTCGATCTCGAGGGTTTGGCCGCCTTTTGCGAGCAGCTGGGCGAGAAGCGCTTCCGCGCCGTCCAGTTGTTCCGCTGGATTCATCAGAAGGGTGCGGCGGACTTCGCCGACATGACCGATCTCGCCCGCAGCCTGCGTGAGAAGCTGCCCGGGGTCTGCACGGTCGCCGATCTGCCTGTGCTCTCTCGCCAGGACTCCACCGACGGCACCATCAAATGGTTGTTCGACGTCGGCGACGGCAATGCGGTCGAAACCGTTTTCATCCCTGAAGACGACCGCGGCACACTGTGCATTTCTTCCCAGGCCGGCTGCGCCGTTGGCTGCCGCTTCTGCTCCACCGGCCATCAGGGCTTCTCGCGCAACCTCAGCACCGGCGAGATCGTCGCCCAACTCTGGCACGCCGAACATTTCCTGCGCCGCCACCTCAAGACCGGGGAACGCGTGATCACCAACGTGGTCATGATGGGCATGGGTGAACCCTTGCAGAACTACAGCGCGCTGGTGCCCGCGCTGCGCGTCATGCTCGATGACCACGGTTACGGGCTCTCTCGTCGCAGGGTGACTGTGTCCACTTCCGGCGTGGTGCCCATGATCGAGCGGCTGGCGCAGGACTGCCCGGTGGCGCTGGCGGTTTCGCTGCACGCACCCAACGACGCCTTGCGCGACGACCTTGTTCCGCTCAACCGCAAGTACCCCATCGCCGAACTGCTCGACGCCTGCCTGGCCTATCTGCCCGCCGCGCCGCGCGATTTCGTCACTTTCGAGTACTGCATGCTCGACGGCGTGAACGACCAGCCTGAACACGCGCGGCAGTTGCTCGCGCTGCTCAAGGGGCATGGCGCCCGTGGTGTTCCGTGCAAAATCAACCTGATTCCTTTTAATCCGTTCCCCGATTCGGGTCTGACCTGTTCGCCGCGCTCTGTGGTGCTGCGTTTCGGGCAGATTCTCAACGAGGGCGGCGTGGTGACCACCGTGCGCAAGACGCGGGGCGACGACATCGACGCCGCTTGCGGGCAGCTCGCCGGTGACGTGCTGGACCGCACCAATGCGGCCAGCCGGCTGGCTCAGCGCCGACAAGCTACCGCAAGACCGATTCACATCGTCCGCAAGGAAAGGCAGGCATGACCCAAGCGCTCCGCATCTCCGACCCGAGTTCCAGACCCTGGCTGCCCTTGCCTTTTTCGTTGCTCCTAGCGCTTTCCTTGATGGCTTTGTTTGCCGGTTGCGCACAGAACCCCGGCGCAGGCTCGAACACGGGGGCCGGCGTGGGCCGTACTGCCGAGCCGGTCACCGAATCCGATGAACCCGAGGCCCGCAAGCGGGCTCGAATTCGCCTGGAGCTCGCGGCAGGGTACTTTGAGCAAGGACAGACCACGGTGGCGCTCGACGAGATCAAACTCTCGCTGGCCGCTGACCCGACCTATGCATCGGCGTACATGTTGCGCGGCCTGGTGTATTCGCGAATGAATGAGCTTCCGCTGGCGGAGGAAAGCTTCCGCCGCGCCCAGCAGCTCAACCCACGCGATCCCGACGTGCTGCACCACTATGGCCTGTTCGCGTGCCAGCAAGGGCGGTACGCGCAGGCCGTCGAACTGTTCCAGCAAGCGATGGCCAGCCCGGTCTATGGCGGTCAGGCCAAGACGCTGATGGCCAAAGGCGTTTGCCAGGTGCGGGCCGGTCAGTTTGCCGAGGCCGAAGGCAGCCTGGCGCGTTCGTACGAGCTCGACGCTGGCAACCCCATCACCGCCTACAACCTGGCCGCGCTGCAGTTTCGGCGTGGCGAAAACGAGAAAGCGCAGTTCACGATCCGTCGTCTGAACAATTCGGATCTGGCCAACGCAGAGACGCTCTGGCTTGGCATCAAGGTCGAGCGCAAGGTGGGCAACACCGAAGCCATGCGCCAGCTCGCCCAACAGCTGGGCCGCCGCTACCCTGATTCCCGAGAGTGGGCGTCCTATCAGCGAGGGGCCTTCGATGAGTGACGCTCAGAACGCGGTGGAGGAGGTCAGCCGCCCTGTGCTGCTTCGCGTCGCCCGGGAGGCGGCCGGCCTGCACATCGCTGCCCTTGCGGCCGCGTTGAAAGTGCCGGTGCGCAAGCTTGAGGCGCTGGAAGCGGGTCGGTACAACGAATTGCCCGACCTGACCTTCGCGCGCGCGCTGGCCTCCAGCGCCTGTCGCCATCTCAAGGTCGATCCGGCGCCCATCCTGCAGCAGATTCCGATCGGCGTGGCGCCCGAGCTGGGCGGCTCGCGTCAGGCCATCAATGCACCGTTCAAGCCGGCCAGCGACCCCGCCCCGGTCAATCCGCTGTCGTGGCTCTCGCGACCCGCCATGCTCGCAGCGATCGTGCTGCTGCTGGGTGCGCTGGTGATCGTGTTTCTGCCGCGTGCACAGGAGCCGCCGGCCGTCTCAGGGGGCGACACCGTTGTTACGCCGGTGGAGCCCGTTGCCGCTGTGGAGCCCGGTTCTGCGCCCGTGCCGGTGGATGCGGCCGGCGTGTCATCGAACCCCAGCGTTCCGGCGGTGGCAACGCCTGTCGCGCCGATGCCTGAAGCAGCGCCCGTTCCCACGGCTCCGCCGGCAACCACCCCGAATGCGGCAGCGACGCCGGCGTCCACGCCCACGCTCGTGTCCACACCCACTCCCACGCCCGGCAGTCTGCTGACGATTTCCGCCACCGGGGAATCGTGGGTGGAGGTCACCAACGGCACCGGCAGTGTCGTCGTCCAGCGGATGCTCAAACCTGGCGATGCGGTCGATTTCTCTACTTCTCCGCCTTACACCGTGGTGCTGGGCCGCGCCGAATCGGCTCAGGTGACCGTGCGCGGACGGCCTTTCGACGTGAATGCCATTGCCCGCAACAACGTGGCGCGATTCGAGGTGAAGTGACCATGGACGATGTCGTGCGATCTGCCAGGTCCTGCGAACCCATTCCGCTGTCGTTGGCACGGCCGCGCCGCACACGACAGGGCGTGGTGGCCTGGGGCGGCCATCGTGTGACAGTGGGGGGCGGCGCGCCGGTGCGCGTGCAGTCCATGACCAACACCGACACCGCAGACGCCGTGGGCACCGCCATTCAGGTCAAGGAACTGGCGCTTGCCGGCTCCGAGCTGGTGCGGATCACGGTGAACAACGACGAAGCCGCCAAGGCCGTGCCTTACATCCGCGAACAGCTCGACCGCATGGGTGTGGACGTGCCGCTGATTGGCGACTTTCACTACAACGGTCACCGGCTGCTGACGGACCACCCGGCCTGTGCCGAGGCGCTGTCCAAATACCGCATCAACCCGGGCAATGTGGGCCGTGGAGACAAGGGCGACCGCCAGTTCGCGCAGATGATCGAGATCGCCGCCCGGCACAACAAGGCGGTGCGCATCGGCGTGAACTGGGGCAGCCTGGATCAGGACCTGCTGGCGCGCCTGATGGACGAGAACGCTGGCCGCACCGAACCTTGGGACGCGCGTCAGGTGATGTACGAGGCGCTGATCACATCGGCCGTGGAATCCGCGAAACGGGCAGAGCACATTGGCCTCGATGGCAACAACATCTTTCTTTCCTGCAAGGTCAGCGCCGTGCAGGACCTCATCGCCGTGTACCAGGCGCTGGCTCAGCGTTGCGACTACGCACTGCATCTGGGCTTGACCGAGGCCGGAATGGGCACCAAAGGTGCGGTGGCCTCCACCGCCGCACTTTCAGTGCTGCTGCAACAAGGTATTGGCGACACGATCCGCGTCTCGCTCACGCCGCAGCCTGGCGAGGCGCGCACCCAAGAGGTGGTGATCGCGCTGGAGATTCTTCAGGCCCTGGGCATGCGTGCCTTTGTGCCTTCGGTCACCGCCTGCCCCGGCTGCGGCCGAACCACCAGCACCACTTTCCAGGAGCTGGCCAAACAGATCGACGACTATCTTCGTGCGTCCATGCCGGTGTGGCGCGCCCGCTATCCCGGCGTGGAAAGCCTCAAGGTGGCGGTGATGGGCTGCATCGTCAATGGCCCGGGGGAGAGCAAGCACGCCGACATCGGCATCAGCCTGCCGGGCACCGGTGAGGCGCCGGCCGCGCCGATCTTCATCGACGGCAAAAAGGCCATGACGCTGCGCGGTGCAGGCATCGCGCAGGAATTCCAGACCATCGTCGAAAACTACATCGAGAAGCGGTTCGGCACGCCCGCCTGAATCGCCCCCACCGCCCATGGCAGAGAAACTGAGCGCCGTCAAAGGCATGAACGACATCGCCCCTCCCGCGTCCGCGCACTGGGAGTGGCTCGAGGACACGCTTCGGAGCCTCATGCGCCGCTACGGCTACCGCAATCTGCGCACGCCCATCGTGGAGCCCACGGCGCTGTTCGTGCGCGGCCTGGGCGAGGTGACCGACATCGTCGAGAAGGAGATGTACTCCTTTGAAGACCGGCTCAATGGCGAACAGCTCACGCTTCGCCCAGAGAACACGGCGGGTGTTGTGCGAGCCGCCCTGGAGCATTCGATGCTCTACGACGGGCCCAAGCGCCTGTACTACATGGGCCCGATGTTCCGGCACGAGCGGCCGCAGCGCGGTCGCTACCGCCAGTTCCACCAGTTTGGTGCCGAGGCCCTGGGTTTTGTGGGGCCGGATGTGGACGCAGAACTCATCGTGCTGGCCTGCGACCTCTGGGCCGAGCTGGGCCTGGAAGGTATCGAGCTTGAAATCAACAGCCTAGGTCAGCCGCCCGAGCGGCTCGCGCACCGGCATGCACTCATCGCCTACCTCGAAGCCCACAGCGACCAGCTGGATGAAGAAGCCAGACGGCGCCTGCACAGCAACCCGCTGCGCATCCTCGACACCAAGAATCCGTCCATGCAGGCGCTGGTCAACGCCGCACCTCGGCTCATGGACCACCTCGGGGCCGAGTCGCTGGATCACTTCAATCGCTTGCGCGGCCTGCTGGACGCGCACGGCATCGCTTACCGCATCAACCCACGCCTGGTGCGTGGCATGGACTACTACAACCTGTCCGTGTTCGAGTTCGTCACCACGCAACTGGGCTCGCAGGGCACGGTGTGCGCGGGCGGCCGCTACGACGGTCTTTTCGAGCAGATCGGCGGCAAGGCGGCACCCGCTGTGGGTTGGGCGCTCGGCATGGAGCGCATCCTTGAGCTGCTCAAGGAACAAGGCAAGCTGCCCGACCAGCCGGTGCCAGACGCCTATGCCGTTGTGCCCGACGCGGCGCGGGTGCCTGAGGTGATGCCGGTGCTGCGCGCGCTGCGCCGCCATGGGGTGAGCGTGCAGATGCATGCGGGCGGAGCTGAAGGCATGGGCAGCATGAAGTCACAGTTCAAGAAAGCCGATGCCAGTGGTGCACGCCATGCGCTCATCTTCGGCGAGCAGGAAATGCAGCAGGGCAGTGTGGCCCTCAAGGCCTTGCGGGGGCCGCGCGCGCCAGGGCAGGGCGCTTCGCCTGAGGCGGTGCAGAGCCTGCTGCCGCTGGCGGCGGTGGCGGAATGGGCGGCACGCCTTCGCCAGGTCTGAGCGCCGCCCCGGGCGGCTCGCCCACCCGCCTACAATCCCCTGTTGCGCACGCAGCGCACGACCCGCAGTTCAACACCCATCATGGCCAAACACCTCGACCTCGAAGAGCAGGAACAGCTCGACCAGATCAAACACTTCTGGACCCGCTACGGCAACCTCATCAGCTGGGTGTTGATTGTCGTTTTCGGTGCGTTCGCGGCCTGGAATGGCTGGAACTGGTGGCAGCGCAACCAGGCTGTGAAAGCGGCAGCGCTGTACGACGAGGTCGATCGCGCAGCCGTGGCCAAGGATGCGCAGCGCATGGAGCGCGCGCTGGCAGACATGCAGGCCAACTTTGGCAGCACCACCTTCGCCAGCCAGGCTGCGCTGCTGGCCAGCAAAACCTTGTTCGATGCCGGGCAAGCGGAAAAGGCGCGCGCCGCGCTGGCTTGGGCGGCCGAGAAATCCGGCGATGCTTCCTACAAAGCTGTGGCGCGCCTGCGCCTGGCTGCCCTTGACCTGGAAGCGAAGGCTTTCGATCAGGCGCTGAAGACGCTCGAAGCGCCGGTGCCGAAATCTTTTGAACCGCTGGTGGCCGATCGACGCGGTGACATCTACATGGCCCAGGGCAA
Source organism: Hydrogenophaga sp. IBVHS1 (assembly GCF_002127265.1). Lineage (GTDB taxonomy): Bacteria > Pseudomonadota > Gammaproteobacteria > Burkholderiales > Burkholderiaceae_C > Hydrogenophaga. The sequence continues at coordinate 1,460,056 of NZ_NFUU01000001.1, forward strand.
GCCTGACGAAGCCCGCGCGCAATACCAGGCCGCCTGGAAGGCGCTGGGCCAGCGCACTGAATACCGCCGCCTGGTTGAGGTGAAGCTCGCCGCCCTGGGCGTGAACGTCACCAGCCTGACTCCCACCGCGCCCTGAATGCCATGCCGACCTGCCTGATCTCTGCCTTCCATCCCCACCCCGGGCGCCGCACGCTGGCCGTGCTGGGTCTCACTTTCACCGTTTTGCTGGCGGCCTGTTCCTCGGGCCCCGAGAAGCCCAAGCCTGCGGAACTGGCGCCAGTGGCCGCTCTCATGGGAACCAGCGTCGCCTGGTCGGCGCAGGTGGGCGCTGGCCACGCTTCTCTGGTGCCTCAAGTGGCGGCCGGGCGCGTTTTCGTGGCCAGCGAGGCTGGTACGGTCGCGGCGCTCAACGCCAGCAATGGAAAAGACGTCTGGCGCCTGGACCTCAAGGCTCGCATTGCAGCGGGCGTGGGCTCCGACGGAGAAACCGCTGCCGTCGTCACGCGCGAAAACGAACTGATCGCCATCGCCGATGGGCGCGAGCTCTGGCGTGTGCGCCTTCCCGCGCGCGCTTTCACCGCACCCCTTGTCGCTGGCAAGCGCGTCTTCGTTCTCACGGCAGATCGCACCGTGATCGCCTTCGATGGATCCAACGGCGCGCGGCTCTGGAGTCAGACCCGCCCCGCCGAGCCACTGGTGCTCAGCCAGAGTGGCGTACTGCTCGCCGTGGGTGACATGCTGGTGGCAGGACTCGCCGGCCGCCTGGTCGGCTTGAACCCGCAAAACGGCGTGGTCCGCTGGGACGCGCCTGTGGCCACCTCGCGCGGCACCAACGAGGTCGAACGGCTGGTCGACATCGTGGGCCCTGCCAGCCGCATCGGCAGCAGCGTCTGCGTGCGCGCCTATGGTGCGGCGGTGGGCTGCGTTGACACGACACGCGGCACCACAATCTGGACCCGCCCTGCAAGGGGTACTGCGGGCCTTCACGGCGATGACCGGCTGGTGTTTGGCGCTGAAACCGACGGCAAGTTTCTGGCCTGGCAGCGCGGCACGGGCGAGCCCGCCTGGACCCTGGATCGCCTCAAGTACCGCGACCTGAGTGCTCCACTGGCCCTGGGCCGCGTGGTGGCCGTTGGTGATGGCGCCGGTCTGGTGCACCTCATCTCGCGCGAGGATGGCAGCGAGATGACGCGTCTCTCGACCGACGGATCACCCATCCTGTCGGCACCGGTGCTGGCGGGTGATGCGCTGGTGGTGCAGACCCGCAACGGCGGCGTCTACGCCTGGCGCCCCCAGTGAAGCCAGTCATCGCTCTGGTCGGCCGGCCCAATGTGGGCAAGTCCACCCTGTTCAACCGTTTGACGGGCACGCGCGACGCCATCGTGGCCGACTTTGCCGGCCTTACCCGTGATCGCCACTACGGCAACGGCAAGGTCGGTCGCCGCGAATACATCGTCATCGATACCGGCGGCTTCGAGCCCGAAGCCATCGAGGGCATCTACAAGGAGATGGCCAAGCAGACCCGGCAGGCTGTGGCCGAGTCCGACGTGGTGATCTTCGTGGTGGATGCGCGCGCCGGCATCAGCGCTCAAGACCACGAAATTGCCCAATACCTTCGCCGCCTGGGCAAGCCCACGGTGCTCGTGGCCAACAAAGCCGAGGGCATGACGCAGGGCCTGCAGCTGGTGGAGTTCTACGAGCTGGGCCTGGGTGAAGTGCTGCCAGCTTCCAGCGCTCACGGGCAGGGCATCCGAACCCTGCTGGAGACGGCGCTGGAGAGCATTCCCGGTCTGCCGCCCGAGGACGAGGAAGAACCGGAAGCCGAGACTGGCGTGATCCGCCTTGCGGTGGCTGGTCGGCCCAACGTCGGGAAATCCACGCTCATCAATGCGTGGCTGGGCGAAGAGCGTCTGGTGGCCTTCGATCTGCCCGGCACCACGCGCGATGCCATTTCCGTGCCTTTCGAGCATGGTGGTCAGAAGTTCGAACTCATCGACACCGCCGGCATTCGTCGCAAGGGCAAGGTCTTCGAAGCGATCGAGAAGTTCTCGGTGGTCAAGACACTGCAGGCGATCGAGAACGCGCACGTCGTCTTGCTGTTGCTCGATGCCACCCAGGGTGTGACCGACCAGGATGCGCACATTGCTGGCTATATCCTCGAAAGTGGCCGAGCCGTCGTTCTGGCCATCAACAAGTGGGACGCCATTGACGCCTACCAGCGCGAGCAGATCGAAAGGCAGGTCGAAACCCGGCTGGCCTTTCTCAAGTTTGCCTCGATGCACCTCATTTCGGCGAAGAAACGCCAGGGCCTCGGCCCTGTCTGGAAATCCATCGGCCTGGCGCATGCCTCGGCCATGCGCAAAATGTCCACGCCGGTGCTCACGCGCCTGCTGCTTGAAGCGGTGGCTTTCCAGGCACCCACGCGCAGCGGCATGTTCAGGCCCAAGATGCGATATGCCCACCAGGGGGGGATGAATCCGCCGGTGATCGTCATTCACGGCAACTCCCTGGAGCACGTGCCCGACGCCTACCGGCGCTTCCTCGAAGGACGCTTCCGCAAGGCCTTCGATCTGGTGGGCACGCCCCTGCGGATCGAGTTCAAGACCTCAGCCAATCCCTTCAAGGAATAGGAATTTCTGGTTACCCAAGGCGTGCCGCCGGTGCTGTGGTATGGTCCATTCTTCATTAACTTTCGTTGAACACGGAGCATATCGTGAGCAATAACAAAGGCCAGCTCTTGCAAGACCCTTTCCTGAACCAGCTTCGCCGGGAGCATGTGCCCGTGTCGATTTATCTGGTCAACGGCATCAAGTTGCAGGGTCAGATTGAATCATTCGACCAATACGTGGTGCTCCTGCGCAACACGGTCACGCAGATGGTCTACAAGCACGCCATCTCCACCATCGTTCCGGGTCGCCCCGTTCAGTTCTCGGCGGTCGGCGCGGACGACCCCGCCCCCTGATTCATACCTTGAATCACAGTAAGCCCGTGCAGTGCGACTGTCGGGCTTGCGACGCCTTGTGCGTTGCCGCCCGCTCGCTTTGAACCCCGTTTTGCCCTCCCCAACGTCCACGCCATCGGTCATTCTGGTGGGGGTGGATTTTGGTGTTCCTCATTTCGACGCAGGCCTGGAAGAACTCGGCCTGCTGGCACAAACCGCAGGCTATTCGGTGGCCGACCGCGTGACCTGCAAGCGTCGCGCTCCCGATCCGGCGCTGTTCGTTGGCTCGGGCAAGGCCGAAGAAATCAAAATGCTGGCCCAGTCCACCGGTGCGGCCGAGGTGCTGTTCGACCAGTCGTTGAGCCCCGCACAGCAGCGCAACCTGGAGCGCCATCTTGGCCTGCCGGTGAACGATCGCACGCTGCTGATTCTGGAAATTTTCGCTCAGCGCGCTCGGAGCCATGAAGGCAAGCTGCAAGTAGAGCTCGCTCGCCTGCAGTACCTCTCCACCCGCTTGGTGCGGCGCTGGTCGCACCTGGAGCGCCAGAGTGGCGGTATCGGGATGCGCGGGGGGCCAGGAGAGACTCAGATCGAGCTCGACCGCCGCATGATCGGCGAGGCCATCAAGCGCACCAAAGATCGCCTGGAGAAGGTCAAGAAGCAGCGCGCCACCCAGCGCCGCCAGCGCGAGCGCCGGGACACTTACTCCATCTCGCTCGTGGGCTATACGAACGCGGGCAAGTCGTCCATATTCAACAGCCTCGTCAAGGCTCGCGCTTACGCGGCCGACCAACTTTTCGCCACGTTGGACACGACCACACGCCAGCTCTATCTGGGCGAAGCGGAACGCTCAGTCTCCTTGTCAGACACCGTCGGATTCATTCGTGACCTGCCGCACGGCCTGGTCGATGCCTTTGCCGCCACGCTTCAGGAAGCGGCCGACGCCGATCTGCTGCTTCATGTGGTCGATGCGTCGAATCCTGCGCACCCGGAGCAGATCGCGTCAGTGATGGGCGTGCTCAAGGACATCGGGGCTGACCAGGTGCCCCAGATCCTGGTGTTCAACAAGCTTGATGCGATGGATATTGCCAATGTTCCACGCGTTCTGAGCGACTCCATGGAACTGGAGGGGCAGTCGGTCCCTCGAATCCACGTCAGCGCACACACGGGCGAAGGCATACCCGCGTTGCGCGCCATGCTGGCCGAACGCGTACTGGCCCTGAAAGCAGGCCAGGGGGAGATGTCCCCCGGGCCTACACCTGAAATAGGCAACCCGGTCTCGTGATTGGGCACAATGTGACTGTTTTGTTCTTTGCACCGAAAAAAGTTGGCAACACATGGATGTGAATCTGCAATCCCCCGCACCCGGCGCCAAGACCCCTTCGCAGCCCTCCCGCCGCCGGGGTTGGCGCGGCTTGCTGGGCATGTTCAACCTGAACGACCCTCGCTGGGGTCGCGGTGACGATGCATCCCGGAATGAAGGCTCGAAGGATGGGCAGGAGCCCGATCGCAATGAAGATCCGCGTCCGCCGCAGCGCCCGCCTCGCGGCCAGGGCCCCAACCAGGGCCCGCCCGACCTCGACGAACTCTGGCGCGACTTCAATCGCAAGCTGGGTGGCCTGCTGGGCAACAAGGGCGGTCGCGGTGGTGGCACGGGCGGTGGCAACGGTTCGGGTGGCGGCATGCCCGGCTTCACGCCGAGCCCGAAGACCACCGGCATCGGCGCCGGCCTGATCGTTGGCGTGGCCGCACTGATCTGGTTGGGCACTGGCTTTTTCATCGTGCAGGAAGGCCAGCAGGCGGTCATCACTCAGTTCGGCAAATACCACAGCTCGGTAGGCGCTGGTTTCAACTGGCGCTTGCCCTATCCCATTCAGCGCCATGAAACTGTTTTCGTGACGCAGATCCGCTCGGTCGATGTGGGGCGCGACAACGTCGTGCCTGCCACGGGCCTGCGCGAATCGGCCATGCTCACGGAAGACGAAAACATTGTTGAGATCAAGTTCGCGGTGCAGTACCGCTTGAACGATGCGCGTGCCTTCCTCTTCGAGAGCCGCGACCCCGATGCATCGGTGGTCAAGGTGGCCGAAACCGCGGTGCGCGAAGTGGTCGGCAAGATGAAGATGGATGCCGCGCTGGCCGAGGAGCGTGATCAGATCGCTCCGCGCGTTCGAGCGCTCATGCAGAACATCCTTGACCGCTACAAGGTGGGTATTGAAGTCGTCGGGATCAACCTGCAGCAGGGCGGCGTGCGGCCGCCTGAGCAGGTGCAGGCGTCCTTCGACGACGTGCTCAAGGCTGGCCAGGAACGCGAGCGGGCGAAGAACGAGGCGCAGGCCTACGCGAACGACGTGGTGCCGCGCGCCCGTGGTGCTGCTTCGCGCCTGACCGAAGAAGCCGAAGGCTACCGTGCGCGCATCGTCGCGCAGGCCGAGGGTGATTCGCAACGCTTCCGTTCGGTGCTGACCGAGTACCAGAAGGCACCGCAAGTGACGCGCGAGCGCATGTACACGGATGCCATGCAGGAGATCTACTCCAATGTGACCAAGGTGCTTGTGGATTCCAAGTCGGGCTCCAACCTGTTGTACCTGCCGCTGGACAAGATCATGCAGATGACCGCCCAGACCGGGGCAGCGGCAGCGGCTTCGCCAAGCGCTCCGGTGTCCGCCACAGGGACCACGTCCACGCCTGCCAGCCGCAGCATCGACAACGCCGCACGTTCGCGTGAGCGCGAAGTCCGCTGAGCCGCCCCACGCGACCCGAGAGCAATCACATGAACAAACTGGGTTTCATCCTCACTTCACTCATCGTGGCCCTGGCGATCGCCAGTTCCATGCTGTTCGTGGTCGACCAGCGCCAGTTCGGCGTGGTCTTCCAGCTCGGACAGATCAAGCAGGTGGTCACCGAACCGGGCCTGAACTTCAAGCTGCCGCCGCCTTTCCAGAATGTTTCGTACATCGACAAGCGCCTGCTTACCCTGGAGAGCACCGATACCGAGCCCACGCTGACCGCCGAAAAGCAGCGCGTGGTGATCGACTGGTACGTGCGCTGGCGCATCAGCGAGCCGCAGGAGTACATCCGCAACGTCGGCATCACCGAGCGCGCAGGTGCTCTGCAACTCAACCGCGTGGTTCGCAACTCGTTCCAGCAGGAAGTGAACAAGCGCACCGTGAACGAGCTGCTTTCCACCCGGCGCGAACAGCTCATGGCCGATGTGAAACGCGAAGTTCTGGCCGCTGTGCGCGGTGCCGACAAGCCCTGGGGCATGGATGTGGTGGATGTGCGCATCACCCGCGTGGACTATGCCGAGAGCATCACCGCCTCGGTCTACCAGCGGATGGAAGCCGAACGCAAGCGCGTGGCCAACGAGTTGCGCTCCACCGGCTTCGCCGAAGGCGAGAAGATCCGCGCCGATGCAGACCGCCAGCGCGAAGTGATTGTTTCTGAAGCCTACCGCGCCGCTCAGCTCATCAAGGGCGAGGGCGACGCCAAAGCAGCCGCGTCATTCAACGATGCCTTCGGTCGCGACCCGGCTTTCGCCCAGTTCTACCGCAGCCTCGATGCCTACAAAGCCAGCTTTGCCAGCAAGGGCGACGTGCTGGTGGTGGATCCTTCGTCTGACTTCTTCAAGGCCTTGCGCAGCAGCAACCTCGCACCCGCCGGCCGCTGAGGGCGAGGGGCACAGGGCACCGCTTCCGCGCGGTGTCCAGGATCCACAGGGGCATGACATGTCCGAACTGTTCTGGCCGGTGCTGGCCCTGGTGCTGATTGTCGAAGGCCTGCTTCCGCTGCTGGCACCGGGCCTTTGGCGTCGCATGTTTTCGGAAATGCTTCGCCTGCGCGACGGGCAGCTTAGATTCTTCGGCCTCATGAGCATCATCGGCGGCGCGCTGCTCTGGTGGCTGCTCGGCTGAATCCACGCCGGGCCCCGGTACAGGGGCCGGTAAAATCACGGTTTTAACAGCTCCTGAAAATGCCCATGTCTGCCTGGGTCCTCCCGGATCACATCGCCGATGTCCTGCCTTCCGAGGCGCGCCACATCGAAGAATTACGCAGGAGTTTGCTCGACACCGCCCGAGGCTACGGCTACGAGCTGGTGATGCCGCCGCTGGTGGAGCACCTGGAATCCTTGCTCACCGGCACCGGCGGGGCACTGGATCTGCAGACTTTCAAACTGGTTGACCAGCTCTCCGGGCGCACCCTCGGGCTGCGTGCGGACAGCACGCCGCAGGTCGCTCGCATCGACGCGCACCTGCTCAACCGCCAGGGTGTGGCACGCCTGTGTTACTGCGGTCCCGTGGTGCACACCCGGACCGATCGGCCTTTTGCCAGCCGGGAGCCGCTGCAGTTCGGTGCTGAAATCTACGGCCATGCCGCGCAGGAGGCCGATCTCGAAGTGATTGAACTGGCAGAGGCCTGCCTGCGCAGTGCGGGTGTGCAGAGCCTGCAGCTCGACATGGCCGATGTGCGCGTGATTGACGCCGTTCTCGCTCCGGTGAAGCTCACCGCCGCTGACGAGGCCCGCATCCACGCTGCGCTCAACGCCAAGGATGTGGCCGGCCTGGACGCGCTGGCGCGTGAGCTGCCCGACCGCGTGCGCCATGACCTCTGTGCGCTGCCCCGTCTTTTTGGTGGCGTGGAAGTGCTCGACGAGGCGCAACGCATCCTGCAGCCCTCCGCAGAATTGCATGCCGCATTGCAAGGCCTTCGCTGGCTGGCTTCGCACGCCGCAGACTTGCGCGTGTCGATCGATCTGGCGGATCTGCGTGGCTACGCCTACTACACGGGCATGCGTTTCGCGCTGTTCGCCCAAGAGGTCGGGAGCGGGGCAGGGCAGTCGCTCGAACTCGCCCGGGGCGGGCGCTACGACGAAGTGGGCGCGGTGTTCGGTCGCAACCGCCCCGCCGTGGGTTTCAGCCTGGATCTCAAGGAACTGGTGGCCGCCGTGGCGCCGCGTCCGCTCAAGGCCGCCATTCGCGCGCCCTGGGGCATGGATGCTGGCCTGCGCGAAACCATCGCCCGGTTGCGCAGCGAAGGCCACACCGTGGTGTGCGTGCTGCCGGGACATGAACACGAAGTCGACGAATTCCACTGCGACCGCGAACTGGTCGCCGATGCGCTCCGAAGCGGGCAATGGACAGTGCAACCCATTCAAACGGAAACCAGCAAATGACGAACAGCAACAGCGCCGTGACCCCAGGGCGCAATGTGGTGGTGGTGGGCACCCAGTGGGGTGACGAAGGCAAGGGCAAGCTGGTTGACTGGCTCACCGAATCGGCCACCGGCGTGGTGCGTTTCCAGGGCGGTCACAACGCCGGGCACACACTGGTCATCAATGGCGTCAAGACCGCGTTGCACCTCATTCCCAGCGGCATCATGCGTGCGGGTGTGAAGTGCTACATCGGCAATGGCGTGGTGCTGTCCGTGGGCAAGCTGTTCGAGGAAATCGCAGGGCTCGAGAAAGCCGGGGTCGAGGTGCGCTCGCGCCTGCGCGTCAGCGAAGGTTGCCCGCTCATCCTGCCGTTCCACGCCGCCATCGACATCGCGCGCGAGGCCGCCAAGGTGAAGGCCGGCACCGAGAAGATCGGCACCACCGGTCGTGGCATCGGCCCGGCTTACGAAGACAAGATCGCTCGCCGAGCGCTGCGGGTGCAGGATCTGAAGTACCCCGAGCGTTTCGCCACCAAGCTTCGCGAGCTGCTCGATTTGCACAACCACCTGCTCACCACCTGGTTGCATTCGGCCGATCTCGCCTGGGACGAGAAGATCGCCGCCTACATGAAGGACGGCGCGATCCAGTTCGAGCCCGTCTACGCTGAGGCCATGCAGCAAGCCGAGCTGCTCAAGCCCATGATCGCCGACGTCTCGCGCGAACTCAACGAAGCCCACCGCGCAGGCGCCAATCTGCTGTTTGAGGGCGCGCAAGGCACGCTGCTCGACATCGACCATGGCACCTACCCCTTCGTCACCTCCAGCAACTGCGTGGCGGGCAACGCCGCGGCGGGTTCTGGCGTCGGTCCTGGCCTGTTGCACTACGTGCTGGGCATCACCAAGGCGTACTGCACGAGAGTGGGTGGCGGTCCTTTTCCCACCGAACTCGAATGGGAAAAAGAAGGCACGCCCGGCTGGCACATGGCGACCGTGGGCGCCGAAAAGGGCGTGACCACTGGCCGCAGCCGCCGCTGTGGCTGGTTCGATGCCGCGTTGCTCAAGCGCTCGGCGCAGGTCAACGGCCTGACTGGTCTGTGCATCACCAAGCTGGATGTGCTCGATGGCCTGAAAGAACTGAAGCTCTGCACCGGATACCGGCTTGATGGCGAGGTGATTGACATCCTGCCCATGGGGGCCGAGGACATCGCTCGCTGCGAACCCATCTACGAAACCTTGCCGGGGTGGAGCGAGACCTCGGTGGGCGTGACGCGCCACGAAGATCTGCCGGTGAATGCGCAACGCTACCTGCAGCGCATCGAGGAAACGACCGGCGTGCCGATCCACGTTGTCTCCACCAGCCCCGACCGCGATCACACCATCCTGCTCGTCAACCCCTACCATGGCTGAGCGTTTCGCTCCCGTACCGGACCCCGCGTTCGTGCAAAATCCACCCCACGCCCCACACCCGGAGTCCGCATGCTGACCGAAGACGGTAAACACCTCTACGTTTCTTACGACGAGTACCACAACCTGATCGAAAAGCTCGCGCTCAAGGTCTACCAGTCGGGCTGGGAGTTCGACACCATCCTGTGTCTGGCGCGTGGAGGCATGCGCCCCGGTGACATCCTTTCGCGCATTTTCGACAAACCGCTGGCCATCATGTCGACCAGCTCCTACCGCGCCGCTGCCGGCACAGAGCAGGGCAATCTCGACATCGCGCGTTACATCACCACCCCCAAGGGCGAGATCGCTGGCCGCGTGCTGCTGGTGGACGATCTGGCCGACTCGGGCCACACGCTCAAGGCCGTCATCGACCTGCTCCGAAACAACTACAAGCCCATCACCGAAATGCGCAGCGCGGTGATCTGGACCAAGCAGTTGTCGTCCTTCACTCCCGACTACTCGGTGGAATTCCTGCCCACCAATCCATGGATTCACCAGCCCTTCGAAGGCTACGACAGCATGCGGCCCGCGCAGTTGCTTGAAAAGTGGAAACTCTAGTCCAAGTGGCCCCCACGCTCCGCCGCTGCGCGTGTCGCTGCCCCCCAAGGGGACGCGTGTCGCCTTGGGGCGGCCCGGCGGCAACACATTCATGAACGACGACCTGTCCACCCGCCTCATCCACCACCCGTACAAGCCCCCCGAGGGCTTCGAGGCCGTGGCGCCGGGGGTGCACAAGGCGTCTACCGTCATTTTTCCCAACGTCCAGGCGCTCCGCACTTACGACTGGAAAGACAAGAGCGGCTACACCTACGGCCTGCACGGCACGCCCACCACCTTCACGCTGGAAGAGCGCCTGGCCACGCTGGAAGGCGGCGCGCACTGCATGCTCGCGCCCAGCGGCCTGGCTGCGATGACGCTGGTGGACATGGCCCTGCTGCGCGCCGGCGACGAATTGCTGATTCCCGACAACGCCTACGACCCGGGCAAGGTGTTTGCCAGCGTGGAACTCGCGGCATGGGGCATCACGCACCGTTTTTACGACGCCATGGATCCCGATGATCTGGCGCGCAAGATCGGTCCCGCCACGCGGCTGGTCTGGCTGGAAGCGGCGGGCTCGATCACGCTGGAGTTTCCGGATATTCCGGCCCTGGTCGATCGCGTGCGCCAGGCCAACGCGGTGCGCGATCCTTCACAAGCCATCGTCACCGCCATCGACAACACGTGGGGTGCGGGCATCGCGTTCAATGCGTTCGAGCTCGGCGCAGACGTTTCCGTGCAGGCGCTCACCAAATACCCCAGTGGTGGCGCAGACGTGCTCATGGGCTCAGTGATCACGCGCGATCTCGCGTTGCACCGCAAGATCCTGCTGACCCGAATGCGTCTGGGCCTGGGCGTTGGTGCCAACGACGCTGAACTCGTGCTGCGAGGATTGCCCAGCATGGCGCTGCGCTACGCAGCTCAGGACTCCAGCACCCGCGAACTCGCCGCCTGGATGCAGGCGCAGCCGGGCGTGGTGCAGGTGCTGCATCCCGCGCTCCACGGCTCCCCGGGCCACGCCGTGTGGCAACGCGATGCCACCGCGGCCGCCTGCCTGTTCAGTGCGGTGTTCGATCCTGCCATCGAGCAGGCCCGCATCGATGCCTTCTGCGACGCCTTGCGCTTGTTCCGCCTCGGCTGGAGCTGGGCCGGCCCCATCAGCCTCTGTGCGCCTTACCGCATGGCTTTCTCGCGAAAACTGGCCTGGCCACATACTGGCGGTCTGGTACGCTTTGCCGTGGGGCTGGAATCCGTGCACGACCTGCGCGCCGATCTGGCGCAGGCGATGGATGCGCTGAAGACCTGACCCCTTTCCTCACCACAGACCCGAAAGATCGATTTGGCTACTCCCAACTACGGATACGAAAAACGCCAGCGCGAGCTTGCCAAGAAGAAAAAGAAGGAGGAGAAGCTCAAGGCCAAGTCCGCCGGTCGTCGGCCTGAAGACAGCGACTCTCCGCAGGGGGATGGCGCTGATTCGCCCGATGTGCCCGGGGATGCGCCCGCCGCTGGCGAGGGCACTGGCAGCGCGGACTGAGTTAGTCCCGCTCGGCGCGCTCTGCAAACACGCCTCAGGCGTGCGCGTTTGCGGGCGTTTCGCTGCCGATCAACATGCTCGCCGCTTCCGCGAGCGCCTGGGCTGAGCGATCGCGCAGTTCGCAGGGCAGAGCGCTTGCAAACTGGTTGAAATTGCGGTCGATCGACTGGCTGTACATCGGATCGTAGTGGAGCGTCAACAGCTCCAGCACCACCGCCGGTGTCTGCCCCGCCTGTACCCGAGCTACCCAGTCCGACACCGTGGCTTTGCCGCGCAGTTCGGTCAACGCCTGGAGCCGTTCGCAGAAAATCGCCGGATCCTTCACATAGAAGTCGTAGTCTTCGAGCAGCAATGAAACGCGCTGCTCGTCACTAAGCCGCAGGTCGATGCATGGGCTGGCCCGCATGGCGTCCATCAGCGCATCGGGCACCCGCACATTGCCCACCTTCTTGCTTTCGCTCTCCACATAGACCACGCGCGCGGGGTCGAAGCCGCGCAGCGCGTCCCAGATCAACGAATCAAAACGCTTCTGGCTCGGTTGTGCCAGACCCGGAATATGACCCAGCACCGAACTTCGGTGACACGCCAGCGCTTCCAGGTCGAGCACCTGGGCGCCTTGCGCGGCCAGTGCGTGAAGCAGGCGCGTCTTGCCACTGCCCGTGGGGCCGCAGACCACGCGGTAGGACAGGCCGCGCGCCAGTTCCGGAACCGCATCCACCAGCGCCGCGCGCCATGATTTGTAGCCACCTTCGATGAGGGTGACATGAAAACCGATGGCGCTCAGGATGGTGGCCAGTGCGCCGCTGCGGTTGCCGCCACGCCAGCAGTACAGCAGCGGCTTCCAGTCGCGCGGCTTGTCGAGCACCTCGCGCTCGATGTGGGCGGCGATGTTGCGCGCCGACATGGCCGCGCCGCGTTTTCTGGCCTCGAACGGATTCACCTGCTTGTAGAGGGTCCCGATCTCGATGCGCTCGGCGTTGTTGAGTGTGGGCCAGTTGACAGCGCCCGGTACGTGATCGAGCGCGTATTCGTCTTCGGTGCGCGCGTCGATGATGGTGTCGAACTCGGCCAGGCGGGCAGGTGCGAGCGTGGCGTTCAGGGTGTGGACGGGCATGGTGCCGCGATTATCCGCGCGGCAGCAGTTTGCGAAGCTCGGGCCAGACGTTGTCGAGCATGAGCGCCTGGGCACTTTCGTTGGGGTGGATGCGGTCGGACTGGAACAGCGCAGTGGGATCCTTGATATCGGCCACGTTCTTCAGGAAGAACGGTACGAGCGCGGTCTTCTCGGCCTTGGCCACGGCGACGTACGCCTCGCGAAACTCCTGGGCATATCGGGCGCCGTAGTTGGGCGGCATTTCCATGCCCAGCAACAGAACCTTGGCTCCCGCTTCCCTGGAGAGTCGGGCCATGGTGGCCAGGTTCTCGCGGGTCATGTTGTTCGGCAGGCCTCGCAGGGCGTCGTTGCCACCCAGCTCGATCACCACCACGGCCGGCTTGTGCTGCTTGAGCAGCGCCGCTATGCGCGACCGGCCTCCCGAGGTGGTGTCACCGCTGATGCTCGCGTTCACGATGCGTGCCTGAACTTTTTCCTTCTTCAGGCGCTCATCCAGCAGCGCCACCCAGCCGGTACCCCGCTTGAGTCCGTATTCGGCGCTCAGGGAGTCGCCGACCACCAGAATCACAGGCGCCTGGGTCTGGGCAATGGCCGGAGCTGCCAGCCCGACAAGGGCCAGCACGTTAAAGTGACGACGTTTCAACTTGAGAATTCCTTCCATGTCCGATTCGATGATTGCGGTTCAGCATGTGTTCAAGACGGTGACCGACTCCACCGGTTCCCTGACCATTCTGCGTGATATCGATTTCACCCTGAACAAAGGGGAAACGGCCGCCATCGTGGGCGCATCCGGGTCCGGCAAGAGCACGCTGCTGTCGATCATTGCGGGGTTGGACACGCCCAGCAGCGGAACGGTTCAAATCGATGGTGTCGATCTGTTCGCCATGGACGAAGACCAGCGTGCCGCGCTGCGATCGCAGAAGGTCGGCTTCGTGTTCCAGAGCTTCCAGTTGCTGGGCAACCTGACCGCGCTGGAAAACGTGATGCTGCCGCTGGAGCTGGCAGGGCGGCGCGATGCGAGGGCCACCGCCACGCAGATGCTGCAGCGCGTGGGCCTCGGGGAGCGCCTTTCCAGCTACCCCAAGGTGCTCTCGGGCGGTGAGCAGCAGCGCGTGGCGCTGGCGCGAGCCTTCGTGGTGCAGCCAGCGGTGCTGCTGGCCGACGAGCCCACCGGCAGCCTGGACTTCGCCACCGGCGGCAAGATCATGGAACTGATGTTCGACCTCAACCGCGAGCAAGGCACCACGCTGGTGCTGGTGACACACGACCGCGCGATTGCGCAGCGCTGCGAGCGCCGCATCACCATCGAAGCCGGCCAGGTGGTGGCCGAAGCGCTGGTCTGAAGGGCGGTCAGCGCGATCCGCGCAGCTGTCGAACGTCCAGTGCGGTCACCGGCGCGGCCTGGTTCCCCCATTGGGTGCGCACGTAGGTGAGCACATCGGCAATGTCCTGCTCGCTGAGTTCCAGCACGAAAGGCGGCATGCCGAAGGGCCGGGGATGAGCCGCCGTGGAAGGACCGAAGCCGCCATTGAGCACCGTCTGAAGTGCGTTGGCAGGTGAGGCCATGAGCACGGCCCGGTTGCCCGCCAGCGGTGGATAGACGGCCACGCCCTCGCCCTGTTTTCCGTGGCACTGCGCGCAGTGCTGTTCGTAGCGTTCAGCGCCGATGCGCAGCGCGCGGTCTTCTGGCGCTTTCACCGTGGATGGGGTCGCGATCTGGACCTTGGGCAGTTGCCGGAGGTAACTGGCCATGGCACGCAGATCTTCAGGCTGCCAGTGCTGCGTGCTGTGTTGCACCACCTCGGCCATCGGCCCACTCACGCTGGCGCCTGGCGTGCGGCCATCCCGGAACAGCGCCACGATCTCTTCGAGAGACCACTCCTGCACGCCGGCTTCTGCGGGATCAAGCAGCGAAGGCGCGTACCAGTTCTGCAAAGGGATCAGGCCACCCGCGAGACCCAGCATGTCGGCGTTGCCGCTCAGTGCATTGCGCGTCACGTGGCAGGCACTGCAGTGGCCCAGGCCATTCACCAGGTAGGCGCCACGCCGCACCTCGTCCACTGCGCTGGCGTCTTTGGCAGAGGCGGTGGCGTCACCTTCCACGAAATAGAGCGCGCGCCACACCTTCAGCGCGCCCTGTGTGTTGTAGGGCCAGCGTAAGTCGTGCGCTGGCACGGCCGCGTCAGACGGCGGCAGGCTGCGCAGGTAGGCGAACAGCGCGTCGCTGTCGGCGCGGGCGATCTGCGTGGTGTTGTTGAAGGGAAAAACCGGGTTGAGCCAGCGGCCGTCGCGCGACTGACCGTGGTGCAGGGCGCGCCAGAAATCGTCGGCGGTCCATTCGCCCAGCCCTGTGGCGCTGGGCGTGAGGTTGCTGCCAAACACCGTGCCGAATGGCGTGCCCACGGCGCGACCGCCCGCAAACGGCGCGCCGCCGCGCACCGTGTGGCAACCCTGGCAATTGCCTTGCACAGCGAGGTAGCGACCACGCTCGATCGTTCCCACGTCTGCGGGGGTGGTGGCTGAGGGTGTTACCGCAATCGGCGCCGTGGGCCAGCTCATCCAGCCCAGCACCGCCACCAGGAGCAGCGTGAAAGCTGCGGTGAACTTCAGCAAGCGCGGGCTCATGGTCTTGCTCCCGGCGGGACGGCGCTGCCACAGCGCATCGGCAGCGTCGCGGCTGAAGCCACCACGGCATGCGCCTGTGCTGGTACCGTCTGCGAAGCCAGCCACGCGCTCACAGCGGCAATGTCCTCAGGCGCCAGACGGCGAGCGACCTCGGCCATGCAGTCCGGCGCGTGTGCCTTTCGCAGGCCCGTGCGCCACGCGCCGAGCTGGGCGTTCAAATAGTCGCGCGGCAGACCGAGCAAGCCTGGCGTGGCGGGCAACACGCCGGTGAGCGCTGCACCGTGGCAGCTGGCGCAGGCCGGCAGCTGGCGCGAAGCATCGCCGCGCAGCGCGAGCTGCTCGCCGCGCTGGCGCTGCCCGGCCGTGGCCTGAACCGGAGCAGGGGCGGGGTAGGGCACCTCCATCGCCGCAAAGTGCTCGGCGATTTCCAGCAAGTAGGCCTCGCTCAGCGGCTCGACCATTTGCGACATGAGCCGGTACTGGCGCTGGCCGTCGCGGAAGTTCAGCAACTGGTTGTAGAGGTAGCCCGCCGGCTTGCCCGCCAGGCGCGGGTAGTAGCCGTCGGGCGCGGCGCGACCTTGCGGACCGTGGCAGGCTGTGCAGGCCACCAGACGCTGCGCGAGGGTGTCTTCAAAAGGGGCAGGTATCGCCAGCGGGGTCAATGCCCAGCCAATGGCGAGGACCCACACACGCCACACAGGCAACGGAAAGCGGAATTTCATGGTGCATCGATCATCGCAAAGACCCATCTGATGTGCAATGTTCAGATATATTGAAAAGCAACCAGATCAGATGACATGCAGCAAGCGCAGATCACCCGTTACCAACAGCTCGCGGAAGAGCTGGCCGAAGGCATCCGCGCCGGGGCACTGCGCCCGGGCGAGCGCCTGCCCTCGGTGCGCCAGACCTGCCTGCAGCGCGGCATGAGCCCGTCCACGGTGTTCCAGGCTTATGGGCAGCTGGAGTCCCAGGGTCTGGTGGAAGCACGCGCGCGCTCGGGCTTCTACGTTCGCGCAAGCCGCCGGCTGCCGCGCGCGGTGCCGCAGGCAGCACAGCCGCGTACCGAGGCCACGCCAGTGGCCGTGAGCGAGCTGGTCTACGCGCTGCTGGATTCCACCCGCGATGCCGACGTGGTCCCGCTCGGCTCCGCATTTCCGGCGTCGCACCTGTTTCCGTTCGAGGCACTCGCACGCAGCGGCGCGCGGGCCATGCGCCGGTTGCCCGCAGCGCGCATCACCGGCGCTCTCACGGCGGGCGACGAGGGCCTGCGCCATGCGCTGCGCCGGCGCTACGCCCTGCATGGTGTGCCCCTGGCCGACAACGAGCCCATCATCACGAACGGCGCCATGGAGGCGCTCAACCTGTGCCTGCAGGCGGTGACAAAACCCGGCGATCTGGTGGTGGTGGAGTCGCCCACTTTTTATGCCGCACTGCATGCGCTGGAGCGGCTGCACTTGCAAGCGGTGGAGGTGGCGACCGACCCGCGCGACGGCGTGGATCTGGAGGCGTTGGCCGAATTGCTTGCGCGCCAGAAGGTGGCCGCCTGCTGGTTCATGCCCAGTTTCCAGAACCCGCTGGGCGCGCTCATGCCACCTGCCCGCAAGCAGGCCCTCGTGGAACTCCTGACGCGCCACCGCGTGCCGCTCATCGAAGACGACGTCTATGGCGAGCTGCATGCCGGAGCGCGCCGCCCGCCGCCGGCAAAAGCCTTCGACCGCGAAGGCTGGGTGCTGCACTGCTCGTCTTTTTCCAAATGCCTGGCGCCGGGCTACCGCGTCGGCTGGGCAGCCGCCGGGCGTTTTGCGCCTGCGGTGGAGCGGCTGAAGATGATGAGTTCGCTGGCCACAGCGCTGCCGCCCCAGCTCGCCGTGGCCGAGTACCTAGCGCAGGGTGGCTACGACCGCCACCTGCGCGGCCTGCGTGAAGCGCTCGCCGCGCAACAGCAGCGCGCATTGCGATTGGTGGAGCGGCACTTCCCCGCCGGCACGCGCGTCACGCGGCCGCTGGGCGGCTACTTTCTGTGGCTGGAATTGCCAACCGGGGTGGACACGCTCGCCCTGCACCACAAAGCGCGGGCATGCGCCATCAGCACCGCACCCGGTGTGCTGTTTTCCGCCGACCGCCGCTTCACCCACCACCTTCGCTTGAACGTCGGGCATCCGGGCGATGCGCGCTTCGATGGCGCGGTGCGCCGCCTGGGTGAGCTGGCCCACGGTCTCTGAGCATCGATAATCCCCGGATGTCATCCCCCAAAGTGCTGTTCGGCTTCCATGCCGTGGGCGTGCGCCTCAAGACCGCGCCGCAATCCATCATCGAAATCTATTTTGAACCCACCCGGCGCGACGCTCGCATGCGTCAATTTCTGGAGAAAGCGCGAGAGGCCAACGTGCGGCTGATCGAGGCCGACGGCTTGCGCATCGCCAAACTGGCGGGCAGCCATGGTCACCAGGGCGTGGCCGCGCGGGTGGAAGAAGTTGCGCAGGTGCGCTCGCTGGACGACCTGCTGGAGCAGCTGGAACCCACCGGCGTGCCGCCCTTGTTGCTGGTGCTTGATGGCATCACCGACCCGCACAACCTCGGCGCATGCCTGCGAGTGGCCGATGGCGCGGGTGCGCATGCCGTGATTGCGCCCAAGGACCACGCGGCTGGCATCAACGCCACGGTGGCCAAGGTGGCGAGCGGCGCGGCCGAGACCGTGCCCTACTTCATGGTCACCAACCTGGCGCGCACGCTGGGTGAGCTCAAGGAACGCAACATCTGGATCATCGGCACCAGCGACGACGCGCCAAAGACGCTGTACCAGGTCGATCTGAAAGGCCCGGTGGCGATGGTGCTGGGCGCCGAGGGCGCGGGCATGCGCCAGCTCACGCGCAAGACCTGCGACGAGCTGGTGAGCATTCCCATGGCGGGGGCGGTCGAGAGCCTGAACGTGTCGGTGGCCAGCGGCGTGTGCCTTTATGAGGCGCTGCGGCAGAGAAGCTGAAGCCCCAACGGGAGATCACATGACGATGGAAACCCTGGCGATCTGGCATGAACTGGTCAACACCCGCAACGTGCGAGGTCTGAGAGACCTGCTCGCCGAGGATGTGGTTTTCCATTCCCCGGTGGTGCACACGCCGCAGCCTGGCAGGGCGGTGACCACGCAGTACCTGGGGGCGGCGTTCCAGGTGTTCTTCAACGCCTCTTTCCGTTATGTACGGGAGGTGGTGGGGCCACGCGACGCGGTGCTGGAATTCCAGGTCGAAATCGACGGCATCACCGTCAATGGCGTGGACATGATCCGCTGGAACGATGAAGGCCAGATCGTCGAATTCAAGGTGATGATCCGCCCCCTCAAGGCGATCAACCTGATCCACCAGAAGATGGCGGCCATGCTGCAGGCCAATCAATAGCGGGCGAAGTTTCTCAGACCAGTCCCAGGGCGCCGAGCACTGCGCCGGCACCGATCATCCACAGCAGGTGCAGCTTCGTGCGCCACACCAGCACGGTGGCCACCGCCGTGAGCAGCCACAGCCGCCAGTCGCGCGCCGGGTGTTCGTGCGAACCGGTGAGCAGCCACCCGGTGGCGATCAGCAGGGCAATCACGATGGGCGCCATGCCAGTCTTGAACGCGCGCACGGCGCGCAGTTCGCGGTTCTGGTGCGCCCAGCGCGTGGCGGTGTAGGTGAGCACCGAGGAAGGCAGCAGGATGGCCACCATGGTCACCAGCACGCCCAGGAAGGCGAGCGCCCAGGCGATGCCACCTGCGCCAGGTCCACCGCCGGCGTTGAGGCCCACGTTCCAGCCCAGCAGGGCGACGAAAAGCACGTTAGGCCCGGGTGCAGCCTGCGAGAGCGCAATGGACGACGTGAACTGCGATTCGCTGAGCCATCCGTTCTGGTACACGAGGTAGCGGTGCATGTCGGGCGCGGTGGTGATGGCACCGCCCACGCCCAGCAGGGAGAGTGAAGCGAAGTGGGTGAACAGGTCGAGCCAGTTCTCGGGCGTGGGTGCCATCATGGCTGTGCGTCCTTCTGGCGGTCGGCGTCCCCGTCAGACAGCACGCGGTAGGCCCACACACAGGCGCAGCCCCCAATGCCCAGCAGCACCCACAGCAGCGGCCAGCGCAGCAGCGCAATGGCCACGAAGGTGAGGGCGGCCAGGGCAATGCACACACCCAGGCCCATGGCGTTCTTGTCGAGTGCGCTGATGAGTTTGATGCCGGTGGCGGTGATCAGGCCCGCGGCCACGGCGCCCATGCCGCGCAGCGCGTTCTGGGCGATCGGGTTGTCTGCTACGTTGCCGTACAGCACGGCCAGCAAAAGGACCACGACCATGGGCGCGCACAGCATGCCGGCAAGCGCGGCGAGTGCGCCTGGCAGGCCGAAGTAGCGCCCGCCGATCATCATGGAAAGATTGACCACATTGGGGCCCGGCATGATCTGCGCCACGGCCCAGTCTTCCACGAACTGCTCGCGCGTCATCCAGCGCTTTTTCTCCACCAGCTCCCGCTGCACCACCGCCAGCACGCCGCCAAAGCCTTGCAGCGCCAGCCAGGTGAAGGACACGAACAGATCGGTCTTTGAATGGGGTTGATGGAGTTCCAGGGGCGGGTTTTGCGGGGGCGCGGGCATGGTGGCGCTGATTATCGGTTCGACCCGACAGCCCCGCCGTTCAGAGCTTGAGTGCCCAGGTTTCCCCGACCAGGTCCTGGCCGTAGCCCCGGTACGGCTCGCTGTGCTCAAGCACAAAGCCGCGCTGGGCGTAGATGGCGCGGGCGGCCGTCAGGTTGCTGTTGGTCCACAGCACCATGCGGCGGTAGCCCTTGGCGCGCGCGAAGGCCAGGCACTCGTCGGTGAGGCGCGCGCCCAGGCCCAGGCCGCGTGCGGCGGGGCTGAGGATGAGCAGGCGCAGCTGCGCCTCGGTCTCGCTCTTGCGCACCACAAAGACCGAACCCACGCGTTCGCCATTGAGCTCGGCGATCCAGCCCCGTTCGTGCACCGGATCGTGCTGGCGGATCATGCCGGCCACGATCTCGGCCACCAGCGCCTCGAACTCGCTGTTCCAGCCGTATTCGCGTGCGTAAAGCTCGCCATGTTGCTGCACCACCCAACCCATGTCGCCGGGCCGCGGATCACGCAGCACGGCGGTGTGCGAGGTCGGTGTGCCTGGCGATTCCAGCAAGCTCTGGGCTCTTGCCAGGGCCGTTACCAGCAGGTCGCGCTGCGCCGCCGGCAATGGGGCCAACAGGCGGGCGGCTTCATCGCGCGAACGCTGCTGCAGCGGCTCGAACACAGCGCGACCTTCGGGCGTGAGGCTCAGCGCGAGTTGACGCGCATCGACGGTGGAGCGCGATCGCGTCACCCAGCCGGCCGCGCCGAAGCGTCGCATGATGCGGCTGAGGTAGCCAGCGTCCAGCAGCAAACGGCGCTTGAGATCGCTGGCGGTGCACGGCGCGTGGTGTGCCAGTTCGTACAGCACCCGAACTTCGGTCAGCGAGAAATCGCTGTCGAGATAAGGGTCGAGCAGGCCCGTGCGCTGGGTGTAGAAGCGGTTGAAGGCGCGCAGCGCGCGAACTTGCAGTGGGTCAACCTGGGCTGGGGTTTCGGGCAGATTCATGCCCGGGATTGTCTTCAAAGAAGTTTCTTTTGGCAACTGTTTTGAGGACCAAGGCAATTAATGGCCTCAGACCGACATGCCGCCCGAAACTTCGATCACAGCGCCGTTCACGTAGCTGGCCTCGTCGCTGGCCAGGAAGGCATAGACGTTGGCGATCTCTTCCGGGCGGCCCAGCCGGCGCAGGGGCACGCGGTGCTCCATCTCGCTGATCACCTTGTCTGGAATGGTGGAAAGAATGGGCGTGGTGATGAACCCCGGTGCCACCGCATTCACGCGCACACCCTTGGGCCCGAGTTCGCGGCTCCAGGTCTTGGTGAAACCGATCACACCAAACTTGCTGGCTGCGTAGTTGGTCTGGCCGAAGTTGCCGTAAATGCCGACCACCGACGACGCATTGAGGATCACGCCACTGCCTTGCGCCGTCATGCCGTCGGCCACCGCCTGCGCGCAGTGAAACACGCCGCGCAGATTCACGTCGATCACCCGGTCGAACTGCTCCAGCGTCATCTTCTGCAGGCGCGCGTCCTGCGTGATGCCGGCGTTGTTCACCAGCACGTCGATGCGGCCCAGACGCTGCTGCACCTGTGCCACCACCGCGTCCACCATGTCGCGCTGCGTCACATCCATCACGAAGCCCAGCGCCTGAACGCCGAGGGCTTCACACTGCTTCACGGCGTCGTCCACGCCCGCCTGCTTCACGTCGCAGACGATGACGGTGGAGCCTTCCTGAGCGAACTTGAGCGCGGTGGCCAGGCCGATGCCTTGTGCGGCGCCCGTAATGAGGCTGACTTTTCCTTCGAGTCGTTTCATGTTCTCGTTTCAGTTTCAATAGGCGGGTTGGTGCATGCGGATGGCGTCTTTCTCCGCCTGATTGAGTTCAAAGCCCTTGCCATACAAAGCGGCCAGACTCGCACACCGCTGTTCGAAGGCCTCGATGCCGGTGCCATAGATGAACTGCATGGCACCGCCCGTCCAGGCGGGGAAGCCGATGCCGAAGAGCGAGCCAATGTTGGCGTCGTGCACGCTGGTGAGCACGCCTTCGGCCAGGCAACGCGCGGTCTCCACCGACTGCCGATAGAGCAGCCGGTCCTTGATGTCCTGCAGGTTCCACGTGAGCGTGGGTTTCTCGAAGCGGGCCTTGAGTTCGGGCCAGAGGTGTTTTTTCTGACCGCTGGGGTAATCGTAGAAGCCGCCACCGCCGGCCCGGCCCGGGCGCTTGAATTCCTTGACCATGCGCTCCACCAGCCGTTCGCCGGGCGAGGCTTCGTAGGTCCGACCCTCGCGCGAGAAATCAGTGCGTGTCTGGTCCAGCACATGCACCGAAAGCGACAGCGCGGTTTCGTCGAGCACCGCCAGCGGCCCCACCGGCATACCGATCTGCATGGCCGCGTTCTCGATCACCGGCGCCGGAATGCCTTCGCCCAGCATGGCTGCGCCCTCCATCACGAAGGTGCCGAAGGTTCGGCTCGTGTAGAAGCCGCGCGAGTCGTTCACCACGATCGGCAACTTGCCCAGTGCCTGAACGTAGTCGTAGGCGCGGGCCACGGTTTCATCGTCGGTCAGCTTGCCTCGGATGATCTCCACCAGCTTCATCTTGTCGACCGGGCTGAAGAAGTGGATGCCCACAAAACGCTGCGGCTTGTTGCTGGCTTTGGCCAGCCCGGAAATGGGCAGCGTGGAGGTGTTGCTGGCAAAGAAGCCGCCGGCGCCCAGCATGGGTTCGGCCTCGCGGGTCACGGCGGACTTGAGCTCCCGGTCCTCGAACACGGCTTCGATGATCAGGTCGCAACCCTTGAGGTCAGCAACGAACTCGGTGGCCGTGATGCGGTCGAGCAGCGCCTTCTGATCAAACGGGCTCATCTGGCCCTTTTCCACACGCGGGTCGGTGATCTTCAGGCTATAGGCCTTGCCGCGCTGTGCGTTCTCCAGGCTCACGTCTTCCAGCACGGTGGTGATGCCGCGGCTGGCCTGCATGTAGGCAATGCCCGCGCCCATCATGCCGGCGCCCAGAATGCCGACGCGGCGGGGGACGTAGCGCTGAATGCCCTTGGGCCGCGAATGTCCACCACGGATCGCGTTCATGTTGAAGAAGAACGTGTTGATCATGTTCTTCGCCACCGGGCTCACGATCAGCCGCGCCAGGTACCGGCTCTCGATGCGAAGCGCGGTATCGAAGTCCACCAGCGCGCCTTCGACCATGGCGGCCAGCGCGGCCTCCGGTGCGGGATACAGGCCGCGCGTTTTCTGCTTGAGCATGGCTGGCGCCACGGCCAGCATGCCGGCGATCTTCGGGTTGGCCGGCGTGCCGCCGGGCATCTTGTAGTCCTTCTCATCCCACGGATGGCGCGGCCGCGGGTTCGCGGCGATCCACACCAGCGCGGCGGTGCGCAATGCCGCCCGCACGTCGCCCTCTGCGGAAACCAGCTCGTGCACGAGGCCGAGGTCGAGCGCCTCGCGCGGGTTGAACAGCTTGCTCTCCAGGATGTAGGGCTGGGCACCGACGATGCCGAGCAGGCGCGTCATCTTGGTGATGCCCGTGGCGCCAGGGATCAGGCCGAGCGTGATCTCCGGCAGGCCCAGCTGGATCTTCGGGTTGTCGACCGACACGCGGTAATGACCCACCAGCGCCACTTCCCAGCCACCGCCCAGCGCCGCACCGTTGATGCAGCTCACCACCGGAACGCCCAGCGTTTCAAGCGTGCGGAAGTTCTTCTTGGTCTGCTCGACCTCCTTGAACACGCGTGGTGCATCACTGGTCTTCAGGCGCATGGTGCCCTTGAGATCGGCACCTGCGAAGAACGTGGATTTGGCCGAGGCCAGGACGATGCCCTTGATGTTGGCGGCATCGCTCATCACCTGCCTCGTGGCCTCGGACAGGTCGAGCTGCCAGTCGGCACACATGGTGTTCACCGGTGAATCGGGTTCGTCGAAGGTGAGGGTGGCGATGCCGTTGGCGAGTTCGTATCGGATGGTTTTCATGTTGTCTTTGAACTCCGCCTCAGATGCGTTCCACAATCGTCGCGATGCCCATGCCGCCGCCCACACACAAGGTGGCCAGCCCGTAACGCAACTGCCGGCGATGCAGCTCGTCCACCAGCGTGCCAAGAATCATGGCGCCGGTGGCGCCCAGGGGATGGCCAAGCGCGATGGCGCCGCCGTTCACATTCACTTTCTCATGCGGCACGCCCAGCTCCTTCATGAACTTCATGGGCACGGCGGCGAAGGCTTCGTTCACCTCGAACAGATCGATCTGATCGATGGTGAGGCCGGCTTTGGCCAGCGCCTTGCGCGCCGCCGGCATCGGCCCCGTGAGCATGATGGTGGGGTCGGCGCCGGAGAGCGCCACCGAGACAATGCGTGCACGCGGCGTGAGGCCGTGCGTCTTGCCGGCGGACTCGCTGCCGATCAGCATGGCGGTGGCGCCGTCCACGATGCCCGAGGAGTTGCCCGCGTGGTGGACGTGGTGGATGCGTTCAACCTGCGGGTAGCGCTGCAGGGCCACCGCATCGAAGCCCATGCCACCGAGCTGATCGAAAGCTGGCTTGAGCGAGCCGAGCCCTTCCATCGTGGTGTGCGGCTTGATGAACTCGTCTTCTTCGAGGATGGTCTGGCCGAGAAAATCGGTCACCGGCACCACCGAGCTCTTGAAGTGGCCGGCGGCCCGCGCCGCCGCAGCGCGCTTCTGCGATTCGAGGGCGAAAGCGTCCACGTCTTCCCGGCTGAATCCTTCGAGTGTGGCGATCAAGTCTGCGCCGATGCCTTGCGGCACAAACAGCGTATCGCTGTTGGTCTGCGGGTCCTGTGCCCAGGCCCCGCCGTCCGACCCGATGGGCACGCGGCTCATGCTTTCCACGCCGCCAGCGACCACGAGATCTTCCCAGCCGCTCTTCACCTTCATGGCCGCCAGGTTCACCGCCTCCAGGCCGGAGGCGCAGAAGCGGTTGAGCTGCACGCCGGAGCAGCGCCAGTCCCAGCCGGCCTTGAGCGCGGCCACCTTGGCGATCACCGAGCCTTGCTCACCCACGGGCGAGACCACGCCCATGACCACATCGTCCACCGCGCCGGTGTCGAAGCCGTTGCGCTGCTGCAGGCGGGTCAACACGCCGGCGAGCAGGTCGACCGGCTTGACCTCGTGCAGGCTGCCGTCTTTCTTGCCCTTGCCGCGCGGCGTGCGCACGGCATCGAAAACGAAGGCTTCGCTCATGGTGTCTCCTGGGGGAATGCGGATGCCGCGAACGAGTATAGACTTTCGCCAAGCATCTGCTTTGTGATATTCCCCGACACAGTCTGATAGGTGACACCGCCATGATCGACCGCACACTTTTCAACCCCGACCACGCCGCTTTTGGCGACAGCTTCCGCAAGTTCGTGGAGAAGGAAATCGCCCCTCATCACGAGGCCTGGGAGGAGCAGGGTTTTGTGGACCGGGCTGTGTGGAACAAGGCGGGCGAAAACGGGTTCCTGTGCATGACGCTGCCCGAGGCCTACGGTGGGTCCGGCGCCGACAAGTTGTATTCGGTGCTGCAGATGGAAGAGATTGCGCGCACTGGTTTCAGCGGCATCGGCTTCGGCCTGCACAGCGAAATCGTGGCACCCTACATCCTTCACTACGGGACCGAAGCGCAGAAGCAGAAGTACCTGCCGCTCATGGCCAGCGGTGCCATGGTGGGCGCGATCGCGATGAGCGAGCCGGCCGCTGGCAGCGATCTGCAAGGCGTGAAGTCCACGGCCATCAGGCAGCCCGATGGCAGCTACCTGCTCAACGGCAGCAAGACCTTCATCACCAATGGCTGGCACGCCGACCTGGTGATCGTGGTGGCCAAGACCGACCCCGGCGCGGGTGCGAAGGGCACCAGCTTGCTGCTGGTCGAGCGCGGCATGCCAGGCTTTGAAAAAGGAAAGCGCCTGAAGAAACTGGGCATGAAGGCGCAGGACACCTCCGAGCTCTTTTTCGACAACGTGGTGGTGCCCGCTGAGAACCTGCTGGGTGGCCCGGCCATGGAGGGCCGTGGCTTCATCTGCCTCATGGAACAACTGCCCTGGGAGCGCTTGCAGATTGCCATCGGGGCGGTGGCCTCCGCCCAGGCCGCCATCGACTGGACCGTGCAGTACACGAAAGACCGCAAGGTGTTCGGCCAGGCGGTGGCCGCCTTCCAGAACACGCGCTACAAGCTGGCCGAGCTTCAGACCGAGGTGCAGGTGGCGCGCGTGTTTGTGGACAAATGCTGCGAACTGATTGCGGACGGAAAGCTCGACACGGCAACCGCGAGCATGGCCAAGTACTGGTGCTCGGACCTGCAGTGCAAGGTGATGGACGAGTGCCTGCAGCTGCACGGCGGCTACGGCTACATGTGGGAATACCCGATCACCCGGGCCTACGCCGATGCGCGCGTTCAGCGCATTTACGGCGGCACCAACGAGATCATGAAAGAGGTGATCTCGCGGAGCATGGGCATGGGCAGCCGGTGACCGGCCGCCCATCACCTGCAAGGTTTACTTCTTCGCAGCTTCGCCCAGACGGCGACCGAGGGAAAGCGCATAGGGCGCTGCACGTGCGTTCAGCACCGGGTCGGCCGAAGGCTTGATGCCGGCCGGCAGCACCACCGGGTTGAAGGTCATGGCATCGCAGGCTCCGCCCATGCCGTCGGCCACCTTGTCGATCACCAGCTTGCCGGCCGACACCACCCGCCGCGCGTCGGGCCAGGTCAGGGTGGGATCCGTCAGGTTGTCGCCGGCTTCAGCGAGTTGAAGACGGAAGTCGAAACTCACCGGCGCTTTCGCCACACGCTCGCGCAGCTCGCCCGCCAGGAACTCGTCACCCATGCTTTTAAGCTGATCCTCGGTCAGGCCCAGGGTGCCAGCATCAGGCACAAACTGCCAACGTGCAAAGCGGCTTTTGCCGGGCGCGGCCTCGAACTCGAACGCGTTCACACCCCAGTAATTCACCGCACCGTAGCTGGCAGGGACGGGGGCCTGCGCGAGGTAGGCCGCCTGTCGCAACGTGTCCGGGTTGGCGGCGTTGAAGGCCTTGAGCTTTTCTGCATCGGGCTTGCCGGTGGCCGGGTCTGCCGTGCGGGCCTGTACGAATGGCGCGAACTGCTCGGGCTTGCTCACGAAGAAAACCGGTGCAGAGATGTTGGCCATCTGCCATTGCTCGCCACCAGGCAACTGGAACTGCAGTGCGAGCCCGCGCACGGACTTGCTCTTGTCGCTGGCCTTGGGGCTGCCACCGCCGACCGAGAAGCGCGCCACCACCGGCACTTTTTCGCCCTTGAAGACGCTGGCGCGAGACAGTTCGCGACCGGCGGCATTGCCCACGAAATGGCCGCTGGCGCAAATGCCTTTGGCGCCCGAGCGCCGGAAGCCGGGCTGCGGGCCGGCCAGACCTTCGAGCGCATTGACCTGCGCTTCGGCAGGTGATGCCTGGGCGATGGCGACTGGGGAAAGTAGCGAACTGCCCAGAGCGGCAGATGCGGCAGCGGCAAGAAGCAGGGGTTTCATCGTGAGCGACCTTTGCGTAAAGAGTGCGGTGGAGCGGGGCGCGACCACCTGTGCAGTGGTCGGGCGCAGTCGCAACTTCTTACAGAAAAGTCGTCAGATCTCGATCTTTCTCGTGAGCAACACGCCCTCTGGCGCTTCGTGGTCTGCCAGCAGCCAGGCGCGGCTGGTGTGGCTGCTGGCGTCCTGGAGCAGCTCCCGAAGGAAGCGAGCGGAAGGCGCGTCCAGCGCCGCGAAAGGCTGGTCGATCAGCGTGAGCGGAGTGCCCGCCGAAAACGCAGCGGTGAGCCACACCTTGCGCCGGCTGCCGGTGGAGAGCATGTACATCGGCTTGCCCAGGTGTGGCCTCAGGCCGAAGCCGTCCACGAGCTCGTTGAAGGTGTCGTTGTCGAACCGGGGGTAGTGGCGGCTGAGGCTTTCCAGGTAGCCGCCTGCGGCAAGCGCGTCGTGGGCTTCGGTCTGTGGGTCGATCCAGAACACGCGGTGGCGGTAGGCATCGTGCTGTTCGTGCAGACGAACGCCTTGAATGCTCAGCGTGCCTGCCTCGGGCAGCAGCGCGCCGGCGATCAGACCCAGCAGGCTGCTCTTGCCACTGCCGTCATCGCCGCGCACCAGGCTCACGCCCGGTGGCAGATCGAACGACAGATCGTGGAACAGGGGTCGGCCGGGCCAGCCAAAGCGCAGGCCCTTCACCTGCAGCACGGGATCGATGGGATCGGCGTTCACATCAATAGCCGATGGAGTAGCGCAAGCCCTGGTGGTTGAGCACGGCACTGCGCTGGCCAATGGTTTCCAGCTTGAGCCCGGGCGCTATCTCCTGGCCTTCCTGCACCACCTTGCCGTTGACGATCAGCATGCGCACCGCGGCGTCCTTGGAGTAGGTGGCACCGCTCACGCTGACGGCGGGCAGTTGGGCGCGCACTTCGGGCGACAACTCGGCGAAACTGCGCACCGCGCCAGCGGGTGAAACCTCGGCAGCTGCCGGCGTGACCGAGGGCGCCGACGCCGGTGCGCTGGCGGAAGGGGCGGGCGCTTTCTTGCTGGCCGTTGCGGTGGCTGTTGCGGGTCTGGCGGGTGCGGCGGGTTCGGGGCGCGGCGGGGCGAGGATCGGCAGCACCGGTTCCGGCTGGGCCGCCGTCTGCGCAGGAGGCGGTGCCTCGCGCATGGTGGGGGCAGGGCGCTCAGTGGCAGGCGTGGAGGTGGACTGCAGGGATGGAGGCTGCCACCACCAGAGCGCCAGCACCACGCACAAGCCCAGGGCCGCTGCCAGCACCACATGCCAGGGGCGCAAGCGCCGAGCCTGTACTGGCTTGCGGCTGGCCGGTGGCACCCGCTGGCTGTTGAGGCCTGGCACGTGGCCGCGTTCGCGTTCTGCGTCGGCGCGCTGGAGGGCGTCAAGAATGTAGGACATGGCGGGCTCGGGTGTTCGGGCTCAGGAGCCGGGCACGGACAGGCGAGGCTCGTCGACGCCGCTCGCCAGGTTCACCTGCATGAAAGTGATGGGGCCGGCCAGCCCGGCTGGATCGATGCCGTTGACACGCTGGAAAGCCTGAATGCGGGCGGTGAGGTTGTTGGCCGTGGGCGGCACCTTGCCGATGGCCTGCAGGCCGGCGATGCGGCTGCCCAGCCATTCGCCAGCGGGGCCAGTGCGCCCGTCCACCAGACGGCCCTTCTGGCCAGGCGGCGTGCGCCAGAGCGTGGCGAAGTCGCCGCGCCAGATGTCGGCCAGCGCAGCCAGCGGCATGGCCCAGCGCTGACCCTGGGCCTGCAGGGTGATGGTGTCGCCGGCGAGGGCGGTGACGAGCGCGAGGCCAGTCCCTTCAGGCAGCCTCAGGGTGACGATGCCGGGGCGATCAAGCTGGCGCATGCCACTGAGGGTGAGGCGGTCGGTTCGGTAGCACTGCAGCTCGGCGCGCTGGGCGGTGGCACAGGGTTCCCCCGCCTCCAGCGCCTGCCCCCACAAGGGACCTAGTTCACGCAGCGCGGCGACCTCGGTGCTGTGCAGACTGGTAGCCGGCGGCGGCCCGCTGGGCAGCACGGGTGCGGTGGGAGCCGGCGCGCTCGCAGAGTCTGCAGGCACCAGCGCGGTGGCGGGCTGGCTGGCCGCCGGGGCCGCAGGTTTCGCTTGGGCCAACGCGGGCGTCTCGCTCGGCGTGGCGACGCCGGCGCGGCTGTGTTGCAGGTTCCACAACCAGAAAGCGGCGCCCGCGACCAGCACACCCGCCAGCACGCCGGCACCCAGCACCCGCAGGGACGAGGTGCGCGTCTGGGCGCGCGCGGCGCGACGGCGGGCCACCGGCGCTGGGGCATCGGATTCAAAGACCTCTCGCGCCGCCTTGTCCACCACCGCGCGGTCCACACGGGGCTGGTTCGTGGCGTAGGCGCCGAGCAGCGCGCGATCGCACAACAGGTTGATGCGCCGCGGCACACCGCGCGCGAGTTCGTGAACGCGCTGGATGGCCTGGCTGGAAAACGGCAGCGGACCGCGCAGGCCGGCGACCTGCATGCGGTGCTGGATGTACTGGCGGGTCTCGGCTTCGTTGAGCGCACCGAGGTGAAAACGCGCAATCACCCGCTGGGCGAGCTGTTCCAGCTCGGGCCGCGCGATGACCGTGCGCAGCTCAGGCTGACCGATCAGGATGATCTGCAGCAGCTTGCGCTCGCTGGTTTCCAGATTGGTCAGCAGGCGCAATTGCTCCAGCACATGGGGCGTGAGGTTCTGTGCTTCATCGATGATGAGCACGTTGCGTTCGCCTTCGGCGTGGCTCTTGAGCAGGTACTCGTTGAGCGGGTCGAGGTAGTCCTTGATGGTGGCTGGCCCGATGCCTTCGTGACGCACCTCGATATTGAACTCGTGGCAGATGGTCTTGAGGAGATCGCCGACGGTGAGTTTCGGGTTGAAGATGTAAGCCACCCGGCAGCGCTCCGGGATCTGCTCCAGGAAGCAGCGGCAGATGGTGGTCTTGCCAGCGCCAATTTCGCCGCTGAGCAGCACGAAGCCACCGCCACCCCGAATACCGTAAAGCAGGTGCGCCAATGCCTCGCGGTGACGCTCGCTCATGAAGAGGTAGCGCGGGTCCGGTGCAATGGAGAACGGGTCTTGCTTCAACCCGAAGAATTCGGCGTACATGCCCCCGAGCATAACGGTGCGCTCTGGGGCGGGCAACGCCGGGCGGTCAGGGTGCGACCGCTCCGGCGTGCCGGAGGCGCGGATCAGGCCGCCAGCGCCATGGCGTGTTGCTTGTTCGTCTGCGTCTTGCTGGACGAGGTCACGGTGCACTCGATGTCGCCGGAGAGCTGGCCGCCTTCCTCGATCACGACCTTGCCGTAGCGGATCTTGCCAGTGACCTTGCCGGTGGCGTAGATCACCAGCTTCTGGCGCACGGTGAGGTTGCCGTCGAAAGTGCCACGGATTTCGGCGATGTCGATTTCCACCGAGCCCTTGAAGGCGCCTTGCTCGGCGATCTGGATCACGCGCGAATCCATGGTGGCTTCCACCAGGCCTTCGACCACCAGGGTGTCGCAATCGGTAATCTCGACACCCTTGAGCTTGATGTTGGGGCCGACGGTGAGCTTGCTGCCGCCTTCGGGCATTTTGGTGCTTTCGGGGGACGAGAGGGGCAGGTCCAGATCCGGCGTGGCGGCGGCGCTCGGCTGCGCGGGGGTCGGTGCCTGGGCACTCGACGGGCTGGTGCCGGGTTGGCCATACCGTTGCGTGGCCATGCCGGTGTTGAGGGATTTGGGTTGTTCGGTTTCGCGTTTACCAAAATGCAGTGCCATGCCAGCTCCTTCAAAAAGTGAAGCGGCCATGCTATGCGGGGCGCAGCTTACATTCAGACAGGTACCGTAAGAGGGGTAACGAGATGAACCGTACATGCGGTTTCATTTTTCCGCAGCATCCCTCTTGCGCTTTTCGATTTCGCGCACCAGCGCACGAGCCTCTTCGCCCTCCGGAATCGGGCGACCGCTGTCTCTCCACTGCACCGCGTCCTTGAAGCCGGCCTCCTGCGCGTGGCGCCGGAACCAGAGGCCTTCGGGGTTGTGCCGGGTGATGCCGTCGAACAGTGTGGCCATGGTCTGTGCCTGCTCCAGGCCCATGGTGAGCATGACCTGGTTGACGACCAGCTTGTGCATGGCCAGATGAGAGCGCGGCACACCCGCAATGCGGTTGGCCAGTGCCATCACGGCGTCTTCCAGTTGTGCCGCAGGCACGGCCTCGTTGGCCAGGCCCCAGGCGGCGGCAGTGCGGCCGTCGATCACGTTGCCGGTGAACATCATCTGCTTGGCGCGCGCGGCACCCAGCCGGTAGGTCCACATGGCGGTGGTGGGGCAGCCCCACACCCGGGTAGGCATGTAGCCGATGCGGGCGTCTTCGGCCATGACCAGCAGATCGCAGCACAGCGCAATGTCGCTGCCGCCGGCCACCGCCGCGCCATGCACTTTCGCGATGGTCGGTTTCGCACTGCGCCAGAGCGCCATGAAGTCCTCGGTGTTGCGCTTCATGAAAGCGTAGTCGTCCATCGGGTCCCAGGGGTGTCGTTCCTGCTGGCAAGGGTGGTCAATCTCACCCTCGCCGAACATCGACAGGTCGTAGCCGCCGCAGAAGCCCTTGCCTGCACCTTCGACCACGATCACGTGCACCTTGTCTTCGGCATTGGCCCATTCCACCGCCGCACGGATTTCGCGTGGCATTTCGTCGTTGATGGCGTTCAGGCGCTCGGGTCGGTTGAGCAGCAATCGCGCGACGCGCGGGTTGGTGGCGTCCGGTTCGATGCGCAGCGTGCTGAAGTGTGGCATGAAGGTCTCCTTTGGTGGAATGATCAGATTGCACTATAGTTGCGCACGCAACTAAATAGCATGACATGAAAAAAACTCTGCCTGAATCCGTACCGGTGCTCATTGCTGGCGGCGGTCCCGTCGGCCTGACTCTCTCGGCATTGTTGTCCAGCCAGGGCGTCACCAACCTGGTCATCGAAGCCGACGAAAGCTACTGCAGCGGCAGTCGCGCCATCTGCATGTCGCGCCGTTCGCTGGAGATTCTGGGGTGGGTGGGCGCCGACCGGCCGCTGGAGGAAAAAGGCTTGAGCTGGGTGGGCGGGCGAAGCCACTGGCGGAACACCGAGGTGCTTCACTTCCAGATGCCCAGTGAACCCACACAGCGCTTCGCTCCGATGGTGAACATCCAGCAGTTCTATGTGGAGGAGTTTGCCCACAAGGCGGCCATTGCACAGGGCGCTGGCGCCCAGGTGAACTGGGCCAGCCGGGTGGCTGCAGTCCGGCCGCGCGCCGATGGTGTGGCGGTCGACGTGGAGACGCCGCAAGGCACGCAGACCGTGAACGCCGATTGGGTGGTGGCCTGTGACGGTGGCCGCAGCACGGTGCGCGAACAGCTCGGTTTGCAACTGGAGGGCACGCAGTACGAAGGCCGGTATGTCATCGTCGACATCGTGCAGAAAACGCGGCGCGAAGTCGAGCGCCTGGCGTGGTTCGACCCACCGTCCAACCCCGGCTCGACCATCCTCATGCACCGCCAGCCCGACGACGTGTGGCGCATCGACTACCAGATCCGCGACGACGAGGACCCGCTGGAGGCGGTGAAGCCCGAGAACGTGTTGCCACGCGTGCAGAGCCACCTGGACATGATCGGTGAAACCGAACCCTGGGAGCCGCTGTGGATATCGATCTACAACGCCAAATGCCTCACGCTGCCGAGCTACCGCCACGGCCGCGTGTGCTTTGCCGGCGACGCCGCACATCTGGTGCCGATCTTTGGCGTGCGCGGGCTCAATTCCGGGCTGGACGACGCGGCCAACCTGGCCTGGAAGCTTGCCCGGGTCGTTCAGGGCCGGTCGCCCGAGGCGTTGCTCGACTCGTATTCCGTCGAACGCGTTCACGCTGCGCAAGAGAACATCGCCTACGGTGCCAAGAGCACCGAGTTCATGGCGCCCCCCAACTTCGCTTACCAGCTCATGCGCGAAGCCACCCTGCGGCTGGCGGTGAGCGACGCGCAAGTGCGCTCACTGATCAATCCGCGCCAGTCTTCGCCCATCACTTACGTGGACTCTCCCCTGAACGCCCCGCAGGCGGGTGTCTGGGCCAACGAGCAGGCCGCGCCTGGCGCGCCCGCGCCCGAGGCGCTGCTGCATGCCGCCGACGGCCCGTTCCACTTGAGCAGCCGCTTCGGCCACCGGTTCGTGGTGCTGGTGTTCGGTGGCAATCTGGTGATGGATCAACCCGAGGTGGAGGTGCTGTCCATCAACCCGACCATGGATGCGGTTGGCCAGGCCTGGCAGCGCTTCGGCCTGCACCAGCCAGACGAGCCCGCCCTGGTGCTGGTGCGGCCCGATGGCTATGTGATGGGCCGCTGGCACGGCCTGGACCCCGCGCCGCTGTGCGCAGCTTTGAACCACGTGGGAGTGTTCGCATGACCGATGCCGATCTTGACCAGAGTTACAGCGCCGTGTGCGAGGCCCTGGCGCATGTGGGGGAGGCCGGTGCCCCCATGTTTCTGTCCATGCTGTGTCTTTCGCTCATGAGCCGGTTTGATCGCGCCGACGAGGTGCTGCCGCTGATTGCGAACGCGCTGGCACAAAGCGATGCGGGCCCCGCATGAGCACCGAACTGCCTTCACTGCAGGACTTCCTGACCTACCGCCTGCACCGACTCAACAAACTCACCGATCGACACAGCAGCGCAGCCTACGCGAGCGAACTGGGCCTTGGGGTGGGCGAGGCGCGCTGTCTTGCAGCCATCGGGCAGTTCGCACCCCTGTCGGTGAACGATCTCGCCATGCGCGCCAATCTGGACAAGGGACAAGCCAGTCGCGCGGCGCAAATGCTGGTGGAGCGTGAACTGGTGCAGAAGACGGCCAGTGACACCGACGCGCGCGGCGTGGTGCTCACGCCCACGCGCAGTGGGAAACTGCTGTGGAAGCGCGTCATGCGGCTCATTGCAAGGCGCAACCAAGACATCTTTGGGTGTCTTTCCCCCGGCGAACAGCGACAGCTTGAAACATTTTTTGACCGTCTGGTGGCCCATTCACAGCGCCAGGAGGTCGATGAATGAGAGCGATCCGTTTATAAAACGTGCATGAATCCCTTGAACGATCTGGGCTACAAGCCCGATGACCTCACCGTGCAGGTAACCGAACTGCTGGTGGCCACGGCCGATGCGTCCGACGAACTCGTCGACCAGTCTGTCTCGCAGGTGCTTCGCCTGCTGCGCGAACGAATGAAGATGGACGTGGTGTTTGTCTCTGAATTCACCGATGGTCAGCGCGTGATGCGGCAGGTGGCAGCAGGCGATCCGCCGGTGGTGAAGCCAGGCGATGCGGCGCCGCTGGAGGCGAGCTGGTGCCAGCGCGTGGTGGACGGGCGCTTGCCGAGGTTCATTGCCGATGCAAGAGCCCTGCCGGCCTCGGCGGCCCTGCTCAAGGAAGTACCCTTTCCGATTGGTACCCACATCAGCACGCCCATCGTGCTGCAGAACGGAGACATCTACGGCACGCTGTGCTGCTTCAGCTTTCATGCTCAGGGCAAGCCCGATCCGGAAGACCTTAAGAAGCTCGAATTCACGGCTCGCCTGGCGGCCCAGAAGCTTGATCAGCGGCGCGTGGTGCGCAAAGCCCCTGAGTCCGTGCCGGACTGGCAACTTCGCCCCAAGTGACTGCTGCTGGGGCGCGGTAGCCCTGATCCCCCATGAAAACGGGGTGGCCCGGTAAAATCAGCGGTTTTCCACCCACCCGCGCTCCGGGTCTGTGCCAGCCCCATGAACGCCCCCATCGACGTCTCCTTCTTCGCACGCGCCGCCAAGCCGATCACAAGCTACCGGCCGTATTGGGCCAAGCGGTTCGGCGTGGCGCCGTTCCTGCCGATGACCCGCGCCGAAATGGAGCAGCTGGGTTGGGACAGTTGCGACATCGTTCTGGTCACCGGCGATGCCTACGTGGACCACCCCAGCTTCGGCATGGCGGTGGTGGGCCGGGTGCTCGAGGCGCAGGGCTTTCGTGTGGGCATCATTGCCCAGCCCGACTGGACCAGCGCCGAAGCGTTCAAGGCCTTGGGCAAGCCCAACCTGTTCTGGGGCGTGACGGCCGGGAACATGGATTCCATGATCAACCGCTACACGGCGGACCGCAAGATCCGCAGCGACGACGCCTACACGCCCGGTGACGTGGGTGGCAAGCGCCCCGACCGCGCGGCCATTGTCTACAGCCAGCGCTGCCGGGAAGCCTTCAAGGAGGTGCCCATCGTGCTGGGCGGCATCGAAGGCAGCCTGCGCCGCATCGCCCACTACGATTACTGGAGCGACAAGGTGCGCCGCAGCGTGGTGGTGGACAGCAAGTGCGACATCCTTCTGTACGGCAATGCCGAACGCGCGCTGGTCGAGGTGGCGCACCGCATTGCCGCGCGCGAGCCGATCGAGCAGATCACCGATGTGCGTGGCACCGCATTCGTGCGGCGGCCGGGCGATCCGACCGCTGCGGGCTGGATCGAGATCGACTCGAGCGAGGTGGATGCGCCTGGGCGCATCGAGAGCCACATCAATCCTTACCTGACGACGAGCGAGCAGGCGCAGGCGCAAGGGCAGAGTTGTTCGAAGGAAGATGACGACGCACCGTTGGCCGAGGTCAACCCCGCCATTCAGACGCTGAAGTTCGTGCCCAACCCGGCCTTGCAAAGCAAACGCAAACCGCCCGCGCGCGACCGGTCGGTGATTCGCCTGCCCAGCTACGAACAAGTCAAGAGTGACCCCGTGCTCTACGCGCACGCCAACCGCGTGCTGCATGTCGAAGCCAACCCCGGCAACGCGCGCGCGCTGGTGCAGGCCCACGGCGAAGGCGCCACGGCGCGCGACGTGTGGATCAACCCGCCGCCGATTCCACTCACCACGGCGGAGATGGACCATGTGTTCGACCTGCCGTACGCGCGCAGTCCGCACCCCGCCTACGCCGACGAACACGGCAAGCACGATGGCGCCACGAAGATCCCGGCCTGGGAAATGATCCGCTTCAGCGTGAACATCATGCGCGGCTGCTTTGGCGGCTGCACGTTCTGCTCGATCACCGAGCACGAGGGCCGCATCATTCAGAGCCGCTCCGAAGAATCGATCATCAAGGAAGTGGAAGACATCCGCGACAAGGTGGAAGGCTTCACCGGTGTGGTGTCCGACCTTGGCGGCCCCACGGCCAACATGTACCGCCTGGGCTGCAAGACGCCCGAGATCGAAGCGGCCTGCCGCAAGCCGAGCTGTGTGTACCCGGGCATCTGTTCCAACCTGCACACCGACCACGGTCCGCTGATCAAGATTTACAAGCGGGCGCGGGAGTTGCGCGGCATCAAGAAGGTCCTGATCGGTTCTGGCTTGCGCTACGACCTCGCCATCAAGAGCCCCGAGTACGTGAAGGAGCTGGTGCAGCACCACGTGGGTGGGTATTTGAAGATCGCGCCCGAACACACTGAAGGCGGGCCACTGTCGAAGATGATGAAGCCCGGCATCGGCAGCTACGACAAGTTCAAGCAGCTGTTCGAGAAGTTCAGCGAAGAGGCCGGGAAGAAGCAGTACCTCATTCCGTATTTCATCGCTGCCCACCCGGGCACGAGCGACGAGGACATGATGAACCTGGCCGTGTGGCTGAAGAAAAACGGCTTTCGCGCCGACCAGGTGCAGACCTTCTACCCCAGCCCCATGGCCACCGCCACGGCCATGTACCACACCAACCTGAACCCGCTCAAGGGCATTCACCGCGACGAGCGCGCCGAACGCGTGGACATCGTGCGCGGCGACAAGCGCCGTCGCCTGCACAAGGCCTTTCTGCGCTACCACGACTCGAACAACTGGCCGCTGCTGCGTGAGGCGCTCAAGGCCATGGGTCGTGCCGACCTGATTGGCAACGGCAAGCACCACCTCATCCCCACGTTCCAGCCGCTCACCGATGGCAGCTACCAGAGCGCGCGCCGCAAGAACAGCACGCCGGTGGGTGCGGCGCCGTCGAAGGGGCGCCTGCTCACGCAGCACACCGGGCTGCCGCCCCGCGTCACCGGTAGCGCGGCCCGACCCGGTTCACCGGTGGGTGCGGGCAAGCGCAAGCCCGGCTGAAGCAGGGTTCAAGCCTCGGGTGGAGAGCCCATGAGCAACGGCCAGCAGATCCAGGCCAGCAACGCCGCAAAGTTCAGTGCCACCGTGCCCCAGTACATCAGCTGGAAGCGGGATTTGGCGGTTTTGTGCCTCAGGATGTGCTGGGCGAACCAGCCGCCGGGCCAGCCACCCGCCACGTCGAGGCCATGCAGCCAGTCTTCCGGCACGCGCGGGCTTTCGGTGATGGCCGCGTCCTTGTCTCGCCAGTACATGTAGAAGGTGGCGAGGTTGAGGATGACCACGGCGGTGAGTACCACCCAGGGAAAGCGGCCGAACCCGATGCCGATGAGCCAGAGCAGCAGCCACAGCGCGATCAGGCCCAGCCCGATCCACAACGGCAATTCTTCGCGGCGCTTCTCGCGCGGCGTGCGCGATCGCCGCGCAGGCGCTGCCTTGGGCAGAATCTCGGCCTCAGCAGGCAAGGGCAGTGGCGCGGCATCCAGTGGCGAGGCCACCAAGTTGCGCACCGGCTCCACCGAAAGGGCTCGCGGCCCCTTTCCACCCACGTGAATCTCGTCGAAGCTCACTTCCATGCCTTCGGCGGGCGGGTTGTGGCCGCTGAAGTCGCGGGTGTGAAAAAAGATGTCGGCGGCGGTTTGCGGGCTGCGAATGAATCCAAACGCGCGCTCGCGGTCCCAGCGCACCACGGTTCCCTGTTTTCTCATGGCGGTGTAGGAAAGGTTTCAACGAATGTGGCAATAGGCCAGCGCTTGCCATGGTATCCCGAATGGCGCAAAATGCGCCAAACAGGAGTTTTCCCATGTCGTCCTCCAGCAGTGCATTTTCCTCGGTCAAGCTGCCCGCGGGGCTGGTCCAGCAAGCCCGTGATGCGGCCCAGCCACAACGCCGGTCGGTTGCCGGGCAGATCGAGTACTGGGCCACGCTCGGCCGCATCGCAGAAGAGACCGGCCTCACGGTGCAGGAAGCCCGCGAGGCCATTTCCCGCTACGACGCTGCCGCCCGGCAGGCCCTGGCGACCGATTCGGTTGAGGCGATCGAAGCCCGTTTTCTCGCTGCCGAGTCCAGCGGGGTTCTGGCCGAGGCGGTGCGGCAGAGCGTGAAGGAACAGCGCAGCAAGGCATCTGGCAGCCGCCGCGCCGCGTGACACGGCCCGTCTTTTACCTGCTGGGCCGGTCCCAATGGCGCCGGCAAGTCGACCCTGTACGCATCTGCCGTGGTTGCTGGCCTGATTCCGGAGCAGGCCGAGTTCGTCAACGCCGACCTTCATGAAGCCGCACACCTGCAGCAGGTGCGCGATCTCTCGTCTGGCGAGACGCCAGCGCGCCACCCCAGTGGCTGGCGAAGGTGCTGGACGCTCCTCAGGCGTCCTGATCAGAGGGCTTCCGGGCTTCCCGGGCAATGCGTTCGGCCTGAGCTTTCTTCACGTCCCACAACTGCCAGACGCCAATGGCCAGCACGACGATGAAAATGCCGAGTTCCAACCAGATGGCCATGATGGGCGCCTTGTGTGGGGTGAAAGCGCCGCATGTTGCCCGAAGGCACCGGCCGCTGCAATACAGTTCGGCATGTCCGACGAATCCCAGATCGAAATTCCGCCTTCCTTCCTTGAGCTGTATCTCGCGCCCGGACGACAGAAGCCGTCGCTGCCGCGCGCCGAGCTGGCGGAGCGCTACGAACTTTGCGAGGACATGGCGCAGATGCTGACCGAAACCGCGCGGCAGATGGAGTTCAGCCTGGGCATCACGGAAACCGACGTCCTCACGCGCTGCCTGCTGGGATTGCGGGTGGAGCCGGCGGTGGTGAGTGATGCCGAATCCACCTGGGTGATCACGCGCCTTGCCGAGTTGTTGAACTGGCCAGCACCGGCGCCGGCGCTCGACTGAGCCGGCTGATCAGCGCTTCACCCCGGTGCGCAGCCACATCAACGCGCCCACTGCGCTCAGGCCGAGCGCGCTTGAAATCCACAACGCTCCCGCTCCCCAGCGCTCTATGCAGGCGCCGAACACCAACGGTGCGAACGCCTGCGCCACGCGGGAAGGCGCGGTGATCAGGCCCTGCCGTCGGCCATAGCCCCTGGGCCCGAACAGCACCAGCGGCAGCGTGCCCTTGGCGATGGTGAGGATGCCATTGCCCGCCCCGTGCAACACCGCGAACACCGGTCCCGCCACCGGCCCGAACAGCATCCAGCAGGCCACACCCAGGGGATGACCCAGGGCAGCCGCGCGCGCGGCCAGCAAGGGGTGCAGGCGGCGCAGGAACCCGAACTCCAGCAACCGGCCCGCCACCTGCGCCGGGCCAACCAGTGCGCCGATGGCCACCGCGCCCGCCAGCGTGGCGCCACTGGCCACCAGCAGTTGTGGCAGGTGCGTGGCCATGGCGGTGCTCACAAACCAGGTGACGGCGAAAACGTAGGCCAGCACCCAGGCGGCGTACCGGGGCGCGGGCTCGGCAGGGGTGTCGAAGGCGGTGTCGCCGTCCAGCCGCACGGCCTGGGGTACGGGCAGCGCAATGGCGCGCGGGATGCTCGCATTGAGCGGCAGGCCCACCAGCAGGTGCAGCCCGGCCCACATCAGGCAGGCGCCGCGCCATCCCCATTCGGCTTCCCACCAGCCGCTCAGGGGCCAGCCCACCGTGCTCGCAAAGCCTGCCAGCAACGTGATGCCAGTGATGGAGGCCCGGGCGTCGGTGCCTCTCAGGCGCACCAGTGCGGCAAAGGCCGCTTCGTAGAGGCCTCCGCCCATGGCCACGCCCATCAGCAACCACGCCAGCCCCAGACTGATGGGCCCTTGTGCCTGCGACATGCCGGCGAGGCCGGCCGCAAACAGAAGGCTGGTGCCCATGAGCAAGGGGCGTCCACCCCAGCGGTCGATGGCGCGTCCCGCGAAAGGGCCGAGTGCCGCCGAGAGCAGCAAGGCGACGCTGAACGCCGTCCAGACCTGGGTGACCGGGATGCCGAGCTCCTGAGCCATGGGCCACGCGAGCAGGGCGGGCAGGTAGTAGGAAGAAGCCCAGGCCAGGGTCTGGGCACTGCCCAGCCGCAGCACAAGTGGCCATTGGCGGGTGTCGCTCATGGCAAGTGAAGGAACGGGTGTTCAGCCGATGTCGAAGGTGTGAAAGCCGAATGCACCGCGTCGCCGGTCTGCGAAGTAGTGCTCCAGCGTTTCCTTGACGGTGCGGAATGCGATGTCGTCCCAGGGAATCTGGTCTTCGGTGAACAGTCGGGCCTCGATCGTTTCGTGGCCCGGGTTAAAGCGTTCGCTGAGCAGGCGGGCGCGGTAGTAAATGTGAACCTGGCCCACGCGAGCCACGTTCATGAGCGTGAAGATATCGCCCAGCTCGAACTGCGCGCCGGCTTCTTCATCGGTTTCGCGCGATGCTCCTTCCGCGGTGGTTTCTCCCAGTTCCATGAAACCCGCCGGTAAGGTCCATTTGCCCCATCGGGGTTCGATGTTCCGCTTGCAAAGCAGCACGTATTCCCCCTCGTCACCCCACACCGGCACCGTGCCCACCACATTGAGCGGGTTGTCGTAATGCACGGTCATGCAGGCCGGGCACACGGCGCGGGGCCGCGTGTCGCCATCGTCGGGCAGCCTGAGTTGAACGGCGGCTCCGCAGTTGCGGCAGTGTTTGGCGGGTGTGCGAAGCATCGTGGCAGTTTACGGGCTCAGAAAAAAGCCGGGCTCGAGGCCCGGCTTTTCGAGGGAGAAGGCTTTATGCCCTTACGCCTTCTTGCCGTGTTTGGCGATGAGTGACTTGGCGGTCTCCAGCAGCTGTTTGCCGTTGAAGCCCCGCTTGTCCATGTCCTGCACCCACTCCACTTCCA
This sequence comes from Hydrogenophaga sp. IBVHS1, assembly GCF_002127265.1. Classification (GTDB taxonomy): domain Bacteria; phylum Pseudomonadota; class Gammaproteobacteria; order Burkholderiales; family Burkholderiaceae_C; genus Hydrogenophaga. The sequence continues at coordinate 1,501,421 of NZ_NFUU01000001.1, forward strand.
CCAGACGCGCCTTGCGGCGGAATTCCTGCGCTTCAGCGGCGGGGATGGTGTAGATGGTGTTGCCTTGCTTCACGGCCTGCTCGCGGCCCGGGCCGTCGCCGGCCTGCTGAACCTTGCCCAGCCAGCCGGAGGTCTCGATACCGGAATTCTTGTCGATCACGGCCTTGAGATCGGCGGGCAGCGAAGCGTATTTGTTGCGGTTCATCGCCATCACGAAAGTGGTGGTGTAGAGCGCGCCGCCAGCGGGATCGAACTCGCTGTGGAACTTGGTGAGTTCGTGCACCTTCACCGAAGGCACCACTTCCCAGGGAATCACGCAGCCATCGATCACGCCCTTGGAGAGCGCATCGGGAATCTGCGGCAGCGGCATGCCCACGGGCGTGGCGCCCAGGTAGCCGAGCATCTTGGTGATCTGGCGGGTGGGGCCGCGCACCTTGGAGCCACGCAGGTCTTCGGCGGTCTTGATCTGCTTGCTGCGCATGTGGAACATGCCCGGGCCGTGCACCTGCAGGGCAATGGGGTGCGTGTCCTTGAACTCGTCCTGGGCGACGGTCTGCACATATTCCCAATAGGCCCTGGAGGTGGCTTCGGCGTTGTTCATCATGAAAGGCAGCTCGAAGGCTTCGATGCGGGGGAAGCGGCCTGGCGTGTTGCCCGGCAGAGTCCACACAATGTCGACCACGCCATCGCGCGCCTGGTCGTACAACTGGGCTGGCGATCCACCGAGTTGCATGGCGGGGTAGCCTTCAAACTTGATGCGACCACCCGAGTCTTTCTCGACCTTGTCCATCCACGCCTTGTGCATGTTGAGCCACACATTGGATTGCGGGGCCATGAAGGTGTGGAACTTGAGCGTGACGCTTTGCTGCGCCAGGCTGGCGAAGGCGGGCGCGCCAAGGGCCACGGCGGCGCCGGACTGGAGCAGGGTTCTGCGTTGGATCATGGTGGAGTTCTCCTGGGTGCTATGAAAAAAGTGGCGCAAGCATACGCCGGGGCGCGGGGATTGCTGAGAGGTCTAACCCTCAGTGGGAGGCTCAACGAAGTCAGACAACCTTCACCGAGATGGGTGTGAGGCCGTCGACGCCACCGTTCATGGTGTCGCCGCGCACCACCGCAGCCACGCCCTCCGGGGTGCCGGTGTAGATCAGGTCGCCGGGCTGCAGTTCCCAGGCCTGCGACAAGGCTTCGATGGTCTCGGCCACATTCCAGATCAGCTTGGCCACGTTGCTGCGCTGGCGGTCTGTGCCATTCACCTGCACCCAGATAGCGGCGTTGTTCACGTCGCCCGCCTGCGCGGCCAGCGTGATGGGTCCGATGGGGGCGGACTGGTCGTAGGCTTTGCCAATGCACCAGGGGCGGCCTTGCTTTTTCATGTCGGTCTGCAGGTCGCGTCGCGTCATGTCCAGGCCCACGGCATAGCCGTAGATGTGCTTGGCGGCATCAGCGGCCTTGATGTTTTTGCCGCCGGTTCCGATGGCCACCACCAGCTCGATTTCGTGGTGCAGGTTGGACGTGAGCGTGGGGTAGGGGATGGTGGCGGTCTGGCCGGTCTCGGCCACCACAATGGCATCGGCCGGCTTGAGGAAGAAGAAAGGCGGCTCGCGGCCGGTGAAGCCCATTTCTTTCGCGTGTTCTTCGTAGTTGCGGCCCACGCAGTAGATGCGGTGCACGGCGAAACGCTCGGCGCGCCCCAGCACGGGCACGCTGACGACGGCGGGAGGGGCAAAGGCGTAGGTGGGTTCGGTCATGTGGGTGTGGCGGGAAGAACAGGGGAAGCGAAACGGGGAATTCAGTGTACTCAGTGTTGCGTGGCGGGCAGCCGAACCACCAGGCCATCCAGTTCAGGCAGCAACCGAATCTGGCACGAAAGCCGGCTCTCAGGCTCCACCGGACTCGATGCGAAGTCCAGCATGTCGACCTCGTCCGCTACTGGCGGTGGAAGCCGGCTCGCCCACGTTGGATCCACGATCACATGGCAGGTGGCACAGGTCAGCGAGCCACCGCAATCGGCCTCGATGCCAGCCACGTTGGCGTCCACCGCGGCTTTCATGAGGCTCTGGCCAGGCTCGGCCTGGATGTCCTGCACGCGCTCGTCGGCGTAGATGAATCGGATCTTGATCATGGTGTGGGTTCAGGTTCGGCTGAAGTACTCGCGGCGTTCAAAATCGGTCTTGTCCTCGGCCTGTGCGTGGCGATCGATCTCGCTCTGCTTGATCCGGCTGAAGTAGCGAACAAAACCATCGCCCAGGCCCTCGCAAAGAGCGGCGTCCGCTTGCAGCGCCGCAATGCCTTCTGCCAGCGAAGTGGGAATCTTCTCACCCCCCTCGGCATACGGTGTTTCAGAAGCGGCCGGTGGGTTCAGGCCGCGCGCGATGCCGTCGAGCCCGGCGTGGATCTGCGCGGCCATGTAGAGGTAGGGATTGGCGGCGGGCTCACCCACCCGGTTTTCGATGCGGGTGGCGTTGTCGCCGGCAGCACCCACCACGCGCAGCATGGCGCCCCGGTTGTCCTGGCCCCACAGCACGGCCTGCGGCGCCAACGCATTGGGCCGGAAGCGGGCAAAGCCGTTGATGGTGGGTGTGCACAACACGGTCATGCCGCGCGCATGCGCCAGCAAGCCCGCAAGCCAGCGTGCGCCCGTGTCCGAGAGCGTGTGTGTGGCATCGGCTTTCGTGGTGCCGCCGGCCGAGGCGTCGCGGACAAAGGCGTTGCCGCCCGTCTTGAAGTCTACCAGCGACTGGTGCAGGTGCCAGCCGCTGGACATGATGTTTGGAAACGGTGGGCGGCACATGAAGGTGGCGTGGTAACCAGCGCGGCGCAGCGCCTGGCGCACGCCGTTGCGGAACAGCACCATCTGGTCAGCGGCGGTGAGCGCGTCGGTGGCGTCGAAAACGGCTTCCACCTGGCTGGGCCCGAGCTCGATCTCCAGCGATTGCAATGGCAGGCCCAGCGCCTGCGCGGTGCGCTGCACGATGCGCAGCGGTTCATCGGCCAGATCGGCCATGGCCTCGGCTTGCAGGTTGTAGCCGGGGTGGATCATCTCCACGCTCGGTGGCAGCCCCGGCCATGCGGCCAGGTCGGGGTCGAGCTGAGGTCGGGTGTCGGTGATGCGGTAGATGTGAAATTCGACCTCGAGCCCCGTTTTCAGACCGTAGCCCACCTTGGCCAACCGATCCAGCGCCGACTGCAGCACGCGTCGCGTGTCGAGTGGCACCGGCGTGCCGTCGGCGAACCAGGGCTGGCAGCGCAGCCAGCCCGTGCGTTCGAGCCAGGGCAGGGTGGTAAAGCTATCCGGGTCGGGCAGCAGCATGAGGTTGGCCGCGCCGGCAAAGCCAGGCAGATCGTCGGCAGCGCCGGGCTCAAACACCTTCCAGGCGGTGCGGTCGGCGGTGTCCTTGAGCATGAGCGTGCCCACCATGCCCACACCGTCGCGCAGGGCGCGCACCGCGGCGGCGGCGGTGAGCGTCTTGCCGCGCAGCATGCCGTGCGTGTCGCACCAGCCGAAACGCACCAGCTCGATCCCGCTGGCTTCGATCAGGCGGGCGGTGCGCAGGCAGGCTATTTCGCGAACTGCGGTGTGATTGCCGCAGCGTTCGGCGAAATGGGTCATTTGGCGCCCGCTGTTTCGGAGTGTCCCGTGTACCAGGGAGCGTTTTCGCGCTTGGCGCGCACGCCGTCCTGCCACCAGGTTTGCCAGTCCTTTGCGGGCGCGATGCCGTCCACGGTGTCGGGGCCATGGATCGCACCGTGCAGCGCGGCATCGGCGATGCCCGGTGGTGTGCCGCCTTGCTCCACCGTGTCGATCGCCTGTTGCAGCAGGCGCCGGTTGGCCATGATCACGCGGTCGGTGGTGCCCAGGTGTTCGCGCGTGCGGTCCTGTATGGCGCCCATGCTTTCGCAGGCCCACTGGTCGTGCACGTTGATGTCGTCCTCGCCCATGCCGAGGTAGGTGCTGGTCTGCTGTTCTTCGGCGCTGAAGCCCCACTGGTTCTGGCGGCCTGACTTCGGGATGTAGTCGGGCAGGGTGACGGCGGACAGGCGCTGGTTGCGCATCGCTTCCTTGTCCACCGGGCCGCCGAAGCTGGTGAAAAAGGCGTACCAGTAGTTGTGCGTGTCGTCCACCGGCACATGCATCTGCGTGATGGTCATGGTTTCCGACAGCGGAATCACGAAAGTCTGCGGGAACACGGCGTTGGTGATGCGCACGTGGGTGAGGTCTTCCGTCATGGGACGCAGGGCGGTGAGCTGCAGGCCATACGGTTTGGCCTCGAACGAAATCTGCGGCTGGCCGAACTCGCGCATCACACGCGTCATGGGCCAGCGCTCGCCACCCACATCGCCCGCGCTGGCGCCGCGAAACTGTTTGCCATAGCTGTCTTCCAGCGAGGCGTCGTTGAAGAAGCGGTGCAGGTAGGAAGCATGCGCCGGGTCAATGCCCACTTCGAACGACTGCAGCCAGTTGCAGTGCCACAGGCCCTTGAAAGCGAAGGTGTGGGAGGCCGGTGCGGCAAAGCAGTCCAGCGCCGGGAGCGGTGGCGGTGTCTGGCCTTCTGGGCCGAGCCAGGCAAACAGCACGCCGCTGGCAGTTTGCAGCGGGTAGCTGCGCTGGCGAATTCGGTTGCACAGCGTGCTGCCCGCGGGCTCGGCTGGCGTCTCGATGCATTGGCCTGTGGTGTCGAACTTCCAGCCGTGGAAAGGGCAGCGCAGGCCATCGCCTTCGTTGCGGCCGAAGGCGAGATCGGCGCCTCGGTGCGGGCAGTCGCGGTCGAGCAGACCGTATTGGCCTTGTGCATCGCGGAACAACACGAAGTTCTGCCCCAGCAGGCGCACCGGCTTCACCGGGCGCACGGCCATGCGCGGGTCCAGCGCCGGGTCGAACTCGTCGAGCAAGGCCACGGGCTGCCAGTAGCGGCGCAACAGTTCACCCCCCGGTGTGCCCGGTCCCACCTGGGTGAGTCGTTGATTGAGTTCGGCTTTCATGTGCAGGCTCCAATGCGGGAACGTTCAAACGGTATACCGTTTCGTAAATTCAGTGTACAGTTTGCCGCATGAGCTTGCAAGACACCGTTTTGATGCAGTTGCGCGACCTGATCCTGAGCGGTGGGTTCGAGCCCGGCCAGCGGCTGGCCGAGCAGCAACTGGCCGAACGCCTGGGCGCCTCGCGCACGCCGGTGCGCGCCGCGCTGGTCACGCTGGAGCAGGAAGGCCTGGTGGAGGCGAACGACACCGGCAAGTACCTTGTGCGCCAGTTCACCGCACAGGAAGTGACCGACGCCATCGCCGTGCGCGGGCACCTCGAAGGCATGGCCGCTCGGCTGGTGGCTGAGCACGGTGTGTCGCGACAGTTGCAGGGTCAATTGCAGGCGTGCCTCGAGGAAGGCGATCGGCTGCTGGCCGACAACCCGCTCACCATCGAAAGCTACGCCGCCTACTCGGTAATGAACGATCGCTTTCATGCCTTGCTGCTCGAGGCATGCGGCAACCGGGCCCTGCAGCGCGCCGTGGCGCTCAACGACAAGCTGCCGTTTGCGCCCGCTTCGGCGATGCTGCCCATGCAGGGCACCTTGACGATGGACCGCGACTGGATGCTTTACGCGCACCGCCAGCACCACATGCTGGTCGACGCGCTGCTGCGCGGTGAAAGCGCCCGGGCGCAGGCACTTGCGGTCGAGCACACCGAGGTCGCGCAAATGAACATGCGCCTCGCTCTGGAGCGCCGCACGGACTCTGAACGCGTCTTGCCCGCCATCCGACTCGTGGTGGGGTGAGCACCCGGCCGGTGTATCGTCCCGGGCATGTCGCCCACCAACGAGCTCGCTGCCCCGACCGGCCTCACGCTGCGGCGCGTGGCCATCGACACCTACCATGAGAACGTGGCCTATCTGCACCGCGACTGCGCCGTGGTGCGGGCCGAAGGCTTCCAGGCGCTGTCCAAGGTGGAGGTGCGGGCCAACGGACGGCGCATCCTGGCCACGCTCAACGTGGTGGACGACCAGGCTATCGTGGGCTGCCACGAGATCGGCGTGTCCGAGGATGCCTTTGCCCGGCTTGAAGTGGCTGGTGGCCACCCCGCCTCGGTGTCGCCGGCCGAGCCGCCCGAGTCCATCCCCGCGCTGTTTCGCAAGATCAATGGTGAGCGACTGGGGCGCGACGACTTCCGCCACATCATTCGCGACATCGCCGAGTTGCGCTATTCCAAGATCGAACTCACCGCCTTTGTGGTGGCCTGCAACCGCAGCGAGCTCGACCGCGAGGAGGTCTATTTCCTGACCGAAGCCATGGTGGCCAGCGGCCGGCGGCTCGACTGGAACGAAACCCTGGTGGTGGACAAGCACTGCATCGGCGGCATTCCGGGCAACCGCACCTCGATGCTGGTCGTGCCCATCGTGGCGGCCCATGGCCTGGTGTTCCCCAAGACCTCGTCGCGTGCCATCACCTCGCCCGCCGGCACGGCGGACTCCATGGCCGTGCTGGCCAACGTGGAGCTGCCGTTCGAACAGCTCACCGGGATCGTGCGCCAGCACCATGGCTGTCTGGCCTGGGGCGGTACGGCCCAGCTTTCGCCGGCCGATGACGTGCTGATTTCGGTAGAGCGTCCGCTGTCCATCGACTCACCCGGCCAGATGGTGGCCTCCATCCTGTCGAAGAAGATCGCCGCCGGCGCCACGCACCTGGTGCTCGACATCCCCATCGGCCCCACGGCCAAGGTGCGCTCCATGCCAGAGGCCCAGCGGCTGCGCCGCTTGTTTGAATACGTGGCGCAGCGCATGCACCTATCGCTCGATGTGGTGATCACCGATGGCCGCCAGCCCGTGGGCCGTGGGGTGGGGCCGGTGCTGGAGGCCCGTGACGTGATGCAGGTGCTGGAAAACGACCCGCGCGCGCCGGACGATCTGAGGCAGAAATCGTTGCGGCTGGCCGGGCGGCTGATCGAGTGCAGCCCTGATGTGCGCGGCGGCGAAGGCTTTCGCATCGCGCGCGACATCCTCGATTCGGGCCGCGCGCTGGCGCAGATGCGGGCGATTGTGCGGGCACAAGGCGACCGCAGTTTTGACCACCACCACCCGGCATTGGGCGCGCTCACACAGGCGGTGAGGGCGCCCGCCGCCGGTGTGGTCATCGGCATCGACAACCTGCAGATCGCGCAGATTGCCCGCCTGGCAGGTGCTCCCAAGGTGCAGGGTGCGGGTGTGGATCTGTGCGTCAAACTCGGCCAACAGGTGGCTGCTGGTGACGTGCTCTACAGCGTGTACGCCAGCTACCCGGCCGATCTGGAGTTCGCGCGCCAGGCCAGCGAGCGCGCCTCCGGTTTCAGCGTGGGCACCGCCGCCCAGGTGCCCCATGTCTTTGTGGAGTTCTGATGTCTCTCTCAAGCAAAACCGCTGCCGGTTGTGTGCTGTGTTTCGAGGACGAAACCTCGCTGGCCGGTCAGGCCGCCAGCGCACTCGGCATGGCCCTGGCCGTGGTGGAGCGCCACCGGTTCCCCGACGGAGAGACGCGCCTGCGCCTGCCAGCCGAGCTGCCCGCGCGCGTGGTGCTGTGGCGCGGTCTGCAACAGCCCAACGAAAAACTGGTGGAGGTGTTGCTCGCCGCGCAGACCGCGCGCACGCTGGGTGCACAGCAACTCACGCTGGTCTCGCCGTATCTGGCCTATATGCGGCAGGACATCGCCTTCAACCCCGGGGAGGCGATCAGCCAGCGCATCGTGGGCGCTTTCCTGGCCGGGTTGTTCGACGCCATCATCACGGTGGACCCGCACCTGCACCGCGTGGCCACACTGCATGAAGCCGTGCCGGTGAAAGATGCGATCGTGCTCAGCGGCGCGCCGCTGCTGGCCGACCACATCGCCACCCAGCGCCAGAACCCGCTGCTGATGGGGCCGGACGAAGAAGCGCTGCAGTGGGTGGCCCTGGCCGCCGCGCAGCATGGCTGGGACCATGCGGTGTGCCGCAAGACGCGCCATGGCGACCGGGACGTGGGCATCGAACTGCCCGAACTGCCGGTGGCGGGCCGGGCGGTGGTGCTCATGGACGATGTGGCAAGCTCCGGCCACACGCTGGCGCGTGCGGCCATGAAGCTGCGCGCGGCGGGCGCGGTCTCGGTCGACGTGGCCGTGACGCATGCGCTGTTTGCCCAGGGCTCGGTACAACTGGTGCGCAGTTCGGGTGTGGGTGAAATCTGGAGCACCGACTGCATCCCGCATGCCTCCAACGCCGTGAGCATCGTTCCCCAGGTCGTGGCCGCGCTGCAGGGCATCCGGTAGACAGCCGCTGCGTTGAGGTTGCTCAACGCCGGGTGCGAATCGCGCCCTGGATTGGTCGGGCGGGGGCGTGACCCCCGTTTGCTACCAGGAGACTCGGCCACCAACATGATGACCGGCAAAGGAGTCTTCAACGACTCCTGCCTAACACGCCCTACCAGGGCGCGGGGACCTGCACGTTTTCCAACGGCGCGGCATACCGCATGCACATCGGTGGCAACTGAGCGGTCCGAGGTTTGCCACGCGTGCGGGGTCAGCGTGCGTGTGCGTTTGAATGGCCGTGCGGTTGGCGGGTTATGAGGCAATGCCCGGGGCAAGCGCCCGGAGATGGGGGAATACTCGGGTTTTCCCTTTGCACCTTCCACGGACTGCACCGCTCGCATGACCACCACCTCGCTGTTTTCACCCTTCACTGCCGGAAAGCTCTCGCTCGCCAACCGCATCGTCATGGCGCCGCTCACGCGCAACCGCGCGCCCAACGCCGTGCCCACGCCGCTCATGGCCACCTATTACCAGCAGCGCGCCAGCGCCGGCCTGCTCATCACCGAGGCCACCGCCATCAGCCACCAGGGGCAGGGGTATGCCGATGTGCCGGGCCTGTATGCGCCCGAGCAGATCGAAGGCTGGAAACGCGTTACCCGTGCCGTGCACGATGCCGGCGGCAAGATTGTGGTGCAGCTCTGGCACGTCGGTCGTGTCTCGCACACCGAACTGCAACCAGGCGGAGGCGCGCCCGTGGCACCGTCGGCCATTCGCGCCAAGACCAAGACCGTGCTGATCAAGGACGGCGTGCCCACGTTCGTGGAAACGTCCGAACCCCGCGCGCTCGCGCTGGACGAGTTGCCTGGCATCGTGGACGACTACCGCCGCGCTGCGCTGGCGGCCATCGAGGCCGGTTTCGATGGCGTCGAAATCCACGCCGCCAACGGCTACCTGATCGACCAGTTCCTCAAGACCGGCAGCAACCAGCGCACCGATGCCTATGGTGGTTCCATCGAGAACCGCGCTCGTCTGCTGCTGGAAGTCACCCAGTCGGTCGTGAGCGCCATCGGCGGGGAACGCACCGGCATTCGCCTCTCGCCGGTAACGCCGGCCAACGACGCGCTGGACGCTGACCCCCAGCCGCTGTTCGACCTGGTGATGCGCGAGCTCGCGCCCATGGACCTGGCCTATGTGCACTTCATCGAAGGCGCCACGGGTGGACCGCGTGAGATTTCTGATCGGCCCTTCGACTACACGGCCTTGCAAACGACCTACCGCACCGCTGGCGGGCGCGCCGCCTGGATGGTCAACAACGGCTACGACCTGGCGCTGTCCGAGAAGTCCCTGAAGGATGGCGCCGACCTCGTCGCCTTCGGCAAGCTGTTCATCGCCAACCCGGATCTGGTGCAACGCCTCAAGCAGGGCGGGCCGTTCAATGAACCCGACCGCACCACTTTCTATGGCGGCAGCGAACACGGTTACACCGATTACCCCGCACTGACGGCTGCCTGAACGCCGGGGCGTGGGTTTATCCTTGATGCCCATGAAGCTCTACAACTACTTCCGCTCCTCGGCGTCTTTTCGCGTGCGCATTGCGCTCGCGCTCAAGGGCATTCCTTACGACTACGTTCCGGTGCACATCGCGCGCGGCGATCACAAGTTGCCCGCGTTCGGGGACATCTCGGTCGAAGGCCTGGTGCCGGTACTCGAACTGGACGACGGCACGCGCCTGACGCAGTCGATGGCCATCATCGAGTACCTCGACGAGGTGCACCCCACGCCGTCGCTGGTGCCTGCCAACCTGATCGACCGGGCGCGCGTGCGCGCGCTGGCGCAGATCGTGGCCTGCGAAATTCACCCGGTGAACAACCTGCGCATCCTCAAGTACCTCACGCGCGAGCTGAAGGTGGAGGAAGAGCCGAAGAACGTCTGGTACCGCCATTGGGTCCGCGCTGGTTTGCAGGCGTACGAGGGCCAGCTCGCGCAGTTGCCGGCGTCCACCTACAGCTTCGGCGACACGCCGACCCTGGCCGACTGCTGCCTGGTGCCGCAGATCTTCAACGGCCAGCGCTTCAACACCGACTTCACCGGCCTTCCACGCACCATGGCAGCCTTCGAGGCCTGCATGAAGCTCGAAGCGTTCCAGAAATCCCAGCCCTCGGCGTGTCCTGACGCCGAAGCCTGATGCTGCTGGCCGCCGACGCCATCGTTCCCGACTGGCCAGTGCCGCCGGGTGTGCGGGCCGTCTGCACCACGCGGCTGGGAGGTGTGTCGGTGGCGCCATTCGACAGCTTCAACCTGGGCGATCACGTGCGGGACGAACCACTGGCTGTGGTGGCCAACCGTGAGCGGCTCGCCGCGTTCACAGCGCCTGCGCGCCCCGTGTTCCTGCAACAGGTTCACGGCACGCAGGTGGTGCGCCTGACCCCGGAAACCCCCGATGGAACCCTGGCCGATGGCTGCGTGGTGAATGGTCGAGGTGTGGCCGCCACCATCATGGTGGCGGACTGCCTGCCCGTGCTGTTCGCTCACGCCTCGGGCACCGCCGTGGCGGCAGCGCATGCCGGCTGGCGCGGACTCGCCGCTGGCGTGCTTCAGTCGACCCTGAGCGCATTGCGCGAGGTGGCAGGCGATGGGGATGTGATGGCCTGGCTGGGTCCCTGCATCGGGCCAAAGGCGTTTGAGGTGGGTGCCGAGGTGTGCGAGGCTTTCGTGAAGGCAGACCACAATGCCGTGGCGCACTTCTGGCCCAGCGGCGATGGCAAGTTCCTGGCCGACCTCCCTGCGCTGGCGCGTCGAGCGTTGCAGGTGGCTGGCCTCAGCGATGTGCACGGCAACGACGGCAGCGAAGCCTGGTGCACCGTGGCGGACGCTTCAAGGTTCTTTTCGCACCGGCGCGATGCCGCCCGCCTCGGCAGCACCGGCCGCATGGCCGCCAGCATCTGGATCGCCTGAAGCGGCGGTTTGCGCCTCGCGCAGCTCGGTCGCTTCGCGCGCCTTGAGGGCCTTGCGGCGCTGAGGCGTGCGCATCAGGTAAACCACCAGTGCCACCGGCAGCAAACCGTAAAGAAAAAAGGTCACAATGGCTCCCAGCACCGTGCCTGTGGTGTTGGTGGCCTCGGCCACCGACATCATGAGAACCACATACATCCACCCGATCACCACCAGATACACGGCCATCCTTGCAGCCCGGGAACCACGCGTCAGCTTGCTGGAAGCTCTCGCATCAATACTGGGGAAAACCCGGAATTTCTTCCCCAGAAAGGCCATCATAGGCCGCAAGCAACACCCACGGAGACCAGCATGACATCGGGCAAAACCCCCCCTACCAACTGGCTGGAGTCCGCCCAGCAGTTTCAGCAGAACCTCGTCAGTCAATGGACGCAACTGGCGCAGACGATGCCCGGTGCGGCCACCGGTGCATCCAATCCTTTTGGCATGCCAGTGCCCACATCCATGCCCATGCCCTCGGCCATGCCGGGCATGGCCGGTATCGGCGAAATGTTCTCCCAGGCCGCTGGCCAGGGCGTGAGCTTCGATCCTGCCAAGCTGCTCGAAATTCAGAACAACTACCTCAAGGAAGTCACCGGGCTCTGGAACCAGGGGCCGAACGTCAAACCCGCAGCCGATCGCCGCTTTGCTTCGGACGCCTGGGCTGGCAACCCGGTGGCCGCCTTTGCCGCCGCGTCCTACCTGCTGAACGCGCGCACGCTCATGGCCATGGCCGATGCCGTGCAGGGCGACGCCAAGACGCGCAGCCGAGTGCGCTTCGCCGTACAGCAGTGGATCGACGCCAGCGCACCCAGCAACTTCCTGGCCTTCAACGCAGAAGCCCAGAAGAAGGCGATCGACACCCAGGGCGAGAGCATTGCCAAGGGCGTGGCCAACCTGCTGCACGACATGAAGCAGGGCCACGTGTCCATGACGGATGAGAGCGTGTTCGAGGTCGGCAAGAACGTGGCCACCACCGAAGGCGCCGTGGTGTTCGAAAACGAGCTGTTCCAGCTCATCGAATACAAGCCGCTCACCACCAAGGTGTACGAGCGGCCGTTCCTGCTGGTGCCGCCGTGCATCAACAAGTTCTACATCCTCGATCTGCAGCCCGAGAATTCCCTCATTCGCTACTGTGTGGAGCAAGGCCACCGCACCTTCGTGGTGAGCTGGCGCAACCCGGACGAGTCGCTGGCGCAGAAGACCTGGGACGAGTACATCGAGGATGCGGTGATCAAGGCGATTGGCGTCACGCAGGACATCACCGGTGCCGAAACCATCAACGCCCTCGGCTTCTGCGTGGGTGGCACCATGCTGGGCACTGCGCTGGCCGTGCTCGCCGCCCGCGGCGAAGAGCCCGTGAACTGCGCCACCTTTCTCACCACGCTGCTCGACTTCACCGACACCGGCATCCTCGATGTCTTCATTGACGAGAACTTTGTGAAGTACCGCGAGATGCAGTTCAAGGACGGCGGCCTCATGCCTGGGCGCGACCTGGCCACCACTTTCAGTTTCCTGCGGCCCAACGACCTGGTGTGGAACTACGTGGTGGGCAACTACCTGAAGGGCGAAACGCCGCCGCCGTTCGACCTGTTGTACTGGAACTCCGACAGCACCAACCTGCCGGGACCGTATTACGCGTGGTACCTGCGCCAGATGTACCTGGAAAACAACCTCGTCAAGCCGGGCAAGGTCAAGGTCTGTGGCGAAAAAATCGATTTCCGCCAGGTCAAGCTGCCGGTCTACATCTACGGCTCACGCGAAGACCACATCGTGCCCATTGGCGGTGCCTACGGCAGCACCCAGTTGTTCCCGGGCAAGAAGCGCTTTGTGATGGGTGCTTCGGGTCACATTGCCGGCGTGATCAACCCCGCCAGCAAGAACAAGCGCAGCCACTGGATCGGCCCCGCGGGCAAGTTCCCGAAGGACGTGAAGGAATGGATCGACAGCGCCACCGAACACCCCGGCAGCTGGTGGACCGACTGGTCCGCCTGGCTCAAGCCGCAGGCGGGCAAGCAGATCGCAGCGCCCAAGGCCTATGGCAGGGGCAAGACCTACGCGGCGATCGAGCCTGCGCCTGGTCGTTACGTCAAAGCCAAAGCCTGATCTTGATTTTTTTGAGCACAACAAGGAGATAGCCATGGAAGACATCGTCATCGTTGCAGCCACCCGCACCGCTGTGGGCAAATTCGGCGGTTCGCTCGCCAAAACGCCGGCCACCGAGCTCGGCAGCATCGTCATCAAGGAACTGCTCGCGCGCACCGGCCTCCCGGTGGACGCCATTGGTGAAGTGATCATGGGCCAGGTGCTGGCTGCGGGCGTGGGCCAGAACCCTGCGCGGCAGGCCATGATGAAAGCCGGTGTGGCCAAGGAAACGCCGGCGCTCACCATCAACGCCGTGTGTGGCTCCGGCCTCAAGGCCGTGATGCTGGCGGCGCAGGCCGTGGCCTGGGGCGACAGCGAGATCGTGATTGCCGGTGGTCAGGAGAACATGAGCGCCTCGCCACACGTGCTCAACGGCAGCCGCGACGGCCAGCGCATGGGCGACTGGAAGATGACCGACACCATGATCGTGGATGGCCTCTGGGATGTGTACAACCAGTACCACATGGGCATCACCGCCGAGAACGTGGCCAAGGCGCACGGCATTGGTCGAGATGCGCAGGACGCCCTGGCGCTGGGCAGCCAGCAAAAGGCGAGTGCCGCACAGGACGCGGGCAAATTCAAGGACGAGATCGTTGGCGTGAGCATTCCGCAGCGCAAGGGCGATCCGATCGTTTTCGACGCCGACGAGTTCATCAACAAGAAGACCAGCGCCGAAGCGCTGGCCGGCTTGCGCCCCGCGTTCGACAAGGCCGGCTCGGTGACCGCGGGCAATGCCTCGGGCATCAACGACGGTGCCGCTGCGGTGATGGTGATGAGCGCGAAGAAGGCCGCATCGCTGGGCCTGAAGCCATTGGCGCGCATCGCCGCCTTCGGCACCAGCGGCCTCGACCCCGCCACCATGGGCATGGGCCCGGTGCCCGCATCGAAAAAGGCGCTGGCCCGCGCCGGCTGGTCAGCCGCCGACGTCGACCTGTTCGAACTGAACGAGGCGTTTGCCGCACAGGCCTGCGCGGTCAACAAGGTGCTGGAGATCGATCCCGCGCGTGTGAACGTCAACGGCGGCGCCATTGCCATCGGTCACCCTATTGGTGCGTCCGGCTGCCGCATCCTGGTGACGTTGCTGCACGAGATGCAGCGCCGCGACGCGAAGAAGGGCCTTGCCGCGCTGTGCATCGGTGGCGGCATGGGGGTTTCCCTCGCGGTCGAACGCTGAATATTGGGTCTAATCGTCCCGTGCACTGCATTTCGCAAAACACCTCAGAGGAGCACACACAATGAGTAAAAAAGTAGCCTACGTCACGGGTGGCATGGGCGGCATCGGCACCGCCATCTGCCAGCGCCTGCACAAAGACGGCTTCACCGTTATTGCCGGCTGCGGCCCCACGCGCGACTTCAAGAAATGGCTCGACGAGCAGAAGGCTCTGGGCTACAGCTTTCACGCATCGGTCGGCAATGTCGGCGACTGGGATTCCACCGTGGAAGCGTTCACCAAGACCAAGGCGGAACACGGCACCATCGACGTGCTCGTGAACAACGCCGGCATCACCCGCGACCGCATGTTCCTCAAGATGTCGCGCGAGGACTGGGACGCTGTGATCGAGACCAACCTGAACTCCATGTTCAACGTGACCAAGCAGGTCGTGGCCGACATGGTGGAAAAGGGCTGGGGCCGCATCGTCAACATCTCGTCGGTCAACGGCGAGAAGGGCCAGGCCGGCCAGACCAACTACTCCGCCGCCAAGGCCGGCATGCACGGCTTCTCGATGGCGCTGGCGCAGGAGCTTGCCACCAAGGGCGTCACGGTGAACACCGTGAGCCCGGGCTACATCGGTACCGACATGGTCAAGGCGATCCGGCCCGACGTGCTGGAGAAGATCGTGGCCACCGTGCCGGTCAAGCGCCTGGGCGAACCCAGCGAGATCGCGTCCATCATTGCCTGGCTCGCCAGCGAAGAGGGCGGCTATGCCACCGGTGCCGATTTCTCGGTGAACGGTGGCCTGCACATGGGGTGATAGCGCGAGCCGATTGAGAGCCCGCAACCCGCTTCGGCGGGTTTTTTGTTGGCCCACCGTTGGGGACAAGGTCGTGGTGTAAATTCGACCGATGCCCCACAGCGTTTCACTGATCAATACCATCGCCGCCGGTCTGGGACTGGCATTGGTGCTGGGCTTCCTGGCGGCGAAGGTGCGCCTGCCCGCGCTGGTGGGCTACCTGCTGGCGGGCGTGATCATCGGGCCCTACACGCCGGGTTTCGTTGCCGATGCAGGCATCGCTTCGCAACTGGCCGAGATCGGGGTGATGCTGCTGATGTTCGGCGTGGGGTTGCATTTTTCACTGGCCGACCTGCTCTCGGTGCGGAAGATTGCATTGCCCGGTGCGGTGGTGCAGATGGCTGTGGCCACGCTCATGGGCATGGGGCTGGCCCTGTGGTGGGGCTGGACGCCAGGCGCCGCGCTGGTGTTTGGCGTGTCGCTCTCTGTGGCCAGCACGGTGGTGCTGTTGCGGGCGCTGGAGAGCCTGGGCATTCTCGATTCGTTTACGGGTCGCATTGCGGTGGGCTGGCTGGTCGTGGAAGACCTGGCGATGGTGCTGGTGCTCGTGTTGCTGCCTCCGCTGGCAGGCTTTCTGGGCGGAAAAGGCGCCGACGAAGATCTCGACTCCGTCTGGCGCACGCTCGGCTTCACCCTGATGCAGGTGGGAGGCTTCGTGGCCCTCATGCTCATCGTCGGCCGGCGTCTGTTCCCGTGGCTTCTCTGGCAGGTCACGCGCACGGGCTCACGCGAACTGTTCACGCTGTGCGTGGTGGCTGCGGCGGTGAGCATCGCTTTCGCCTCTGCGGCGTTGTTTGGTGTGTCGTTCGCACTGGGTGCTTTCTTTGCCGGCATGGTGCTGCGCGAGTCCGAGTTCAGCCATCGTGCGGCCGAAGAATCGCTGCCCCTGCGCGACGCTTTCGCGGTGCTGTTCTTTGTGTCGGTCGGCATGCTGTTCAACCCGTCCATCCTGCTGGAGCGTCCCCTGCATGTGCTCGGGGTGGTGGCCATCATCATCGTGGGCAAGTCGGTGGCAGCGGCCGCGCTGGTGGTGGCCATGCGCTACCCGCTCAACACGGCGCTGACGGTGTCGGCGAGTCTGGCGCAGATCGGTGAGTTCTCGTTCATTCTGGTGGGTCTGGGCGCTTCGCTGGGCCTGTTGCCACCGGAAGGCACCAGCCTGGTGCTGGCGGGTGCCCTCATCTCCATCGCCCTGAATCCCCTGCTGTTCAAGGCGATCAACCCATTACAGGAATGGCTGCGCAAGAACTCCGAGTTCGCGCGCAAGCTCGAAGCGCGCGACGATCCGCTGGCAGAACTGCCCGTGACCACCCACGAGAAATACCTCTCGCGCCAGGTGGTGCTGGTGGGCTATGGAAGGGTGGGTCGGCGCATTGCCGCAGCACTTGAAGAAAAGCACCTGCCGTATGTGGTGGCCGAGCAGAACCGCGACATCGTGGAGCGTTTGCGCGCACAAGGCATCCCGGCGGTTTTCGGCGACGCGGCAGACCCGGCGGTGCTCATCCAGGCCCACATCGCGCGGGCAGGCATGCTCGTCATCGCGACCCCGGACACCCTGGACGTGCGCCAGATGATCGGCATCGCCCGCACCCTGAACCCGGAGATCCAGACCGTGATTCGCACCCACAGCGAGGAAGAGGCCGGCCTGCTTGAAAAAGAGGTAGCCGGCAAGATTTTCATCGGCGAAGAAGAACTGGCGCAGTCGATGACGCGCTACGTGCTGGAACACTCGCAGGCGGCCGGCGTGGCACGCGCGCACGCCTGAAGGTCCAGTCGATGGAAACCACCACGCTATCGCCCTGGCGCCTGTCTGTCGCGCCCATGATGGACTGGACCGATCGCCACTGCCGCTACCTGCACCGTCTGCTCACAAAGCACACCTTGCTCTACACCGAGATGGTGACCACCGGCGCGCTCATGCACGGCAGCGTGCAGCGGCATTTGCGTTTCAACGCCGAGGAGCACCCTGTTGCGTTGCAGCTCGGTGGCAGCGAGCCGGACGAGCTGGCCCGCGCCGCGCGCCTGGGTGAGCAGTGGGGTTACGACGAGATCAACCTCAATTGCGGCTGCCCGAGCGAGCGCGTGCAGCGCGGCGCTTTTGGCGCCTGCCTCATGGCCGAGCCGCAGACAGTGGCCGATGGCGTGAAGGCCATGCGCGATGCGGTGTCGATTCCGGTCACGGTGAAGCACCGCATCGGCATCGACCGGGTGGAGAGCTACGACTTTGTGCGCGACTTCGTGGGCACGGTCAGCGAGGCGGGCTGCTCGGTGTTTCTGGTGCATGCGCGCAATGCCTGGCTGGAAGGCCTTTCGCCCAAGGAAAATCGCGAGATTCCGCCGTTGCGCTATTCACTGGCCTACCAGCTCAAGCGCGACTTTCCATCGCTCACCATTGCGGTGAACGGTGGCATCACCACCAACGCACAGATCGGCGAACATCTGCTGCATGTCGATGGCGCGATGGTGGGCCGCGAGGCCTACCACAACCCCTGGTTGCTCACGACCTGGGACGAGGCGTTCTTCGGCGCCGCGCCGTCCTGTGTGACGCGTGAGGCGGTGGAAGAGCAGATGGTCGCCTACATGGAGCGGGCTTTCCTGGAGGATGGTTGCCCGTGGTACGCGATTGCGCGGCACATGCTGGGACTTCGCCACGGCTTGCGTGGCGCGCGCAAGTGGCGCCAGGTGTGGAGCGACCACCGGCTTAAGCCGCTGCCGCCGCGCGAGGTCTGGGCCTTGGCGCGAGCACACACGGGCGAGGAAACCGAGGCCACTGCGGCATGAGCTTGCTGCCCATGCTGCCGCCGGCCGTGAACGCGCCCATGGAAATCCTGCACACGGCGGTGGGCCGTGTGGCTGTCTACCACGCCCGGTTGGAGGGGCAGGGCGTTGGCCTCCCGCCCTTGTTGCTGGTGCACAGCGTCAATGCGGCGGCCTCTGCGGCTGAAGTGGCGCCGCTCTTCGACCACTACCGCGCCACGCGCACGGTGGTGGCGCTGGACCTGCCTGGCTATGGGCGTTCCGACCGCAGCGACCGCGCCTACACACCTCGGCTCATGACCGATGCGGTGCTTGCCGTGGTGGAGTGGATGCGCACGGCGTTCGGGACGGGGCAGGTGGATGTGCTCGGTGTTTCACTCGGCTGCGAATTCGTGGCGCGTGCGCAGAGCGAGGCGCCAGCGCAAATCCGGCGCATTGCGCTGGTGAGCCCTACCGGGTTTTCGCGCAGCAAACGCCGGCATGGCCCGCCGGGTACCACGCTGGTCATCCCCTGGTTGCTGCGCCTGCTGTCGCGTCCCGGTTGGGGCGACCGCATCTTTCGCCAGCTCACCCGGCCTGGCGTGGTTCGCTATTTCCTCAAGCGCACTTTTGGCTCCAGCAACATCGACGAGACGCTCTGGCGCCAGGCGGTCATTACGGCGAAGCAGCCCGGTGCCCACCATGCACCGCTCGCCTTTCTGTCGGGCGCTCTGTTCAGTGCCGACATCAACACGCTCTACGAAACGCTCCTCTGCCCGGTCTGGGTGAGCATGTCCACGCGCGGCGACTTCACCGACTACCAGGGGCGGAACTCGGTGGAATCTCGCCCCAACTGGCAGTTTCATGCCATTGAGGGAGGCGCCTTGCCTTACTTCGAAGACCTGCCTGCCTTCAACACCGTTCTCGATCCTTTCTGGATCTGAACACGCAGCCTCCGGGCCTGCGCAGGGTGCGATGTCGCACCGACGCTCAGAGGGCCCACGGGTAACTTGCGCGGTCAGGAAATTGACCTGGTCCGAAGGAATTCCCATGAACACATCCAGCCGCCGCACCTTCATCGTGCGGCTCGTTTCCGTCTCTGCGGCCGTGTCGGCTGGTGGTGTGCTGTCGGCCTGCGGCGGTGGTGGCGATGAGGAGGCGGTCGACCCACAGGCACCGGTGCGTTTCGACTTCGGCGTGGCCAGTGGCGACCCCCTGGCGGATCGTGTGATTCTGTGGACACACGCCACGCGTGGCGACGCGAACCCTGTGGCGCTGACGTGGGAAGTCGCCCTCGATGCCGGCTTCACACAGCTGGTTTCCACAGGACAGGCCCAGGCATCGCCCGATGCGGGGAATACCGTGAAGGTCGATGCCACCGGCTTGCAAGCTGGTCAGACTTACTTCTTCCGCTTCCGCTCGGGCGAGTACATCTCCCCCGTGGGCCGCACGCGCACGCTGCCGGCCCTCAACGCGACCAGCGTGAAGCTGGCGGTGTTCAGTTGCGCCAACTATCCGGCCGGCTTCTTCCACGCCTACAGCGGCGCGTTGTCGGTCGGGGCCGAATACGCGGTGCACCTGGGCGACTACATCTACGAATACGAAGCCGGTGGCTACGCCTCTGAAGACGCGGTGGCACTGGGCAGGGTGTCGGTGCCTGCCAACGAATGCCTGACGCTCGCGGACTACCGGGCGCGCTATGCCCAGTACCGCAGCGACCCCGACCTGAAACAGCTGCACGCCACGTTGCCGATGATCGCCATCTGGGACGACCACGAGATCGCCGAGAACGCCAGCGCCAGTGGTTCGATCAACCACACCGAAGGCGTCGAGGGCAGCTTCAGCGCGCGGGCTGCTGCGGCGGCGCAGGCTTACCACGAGTGGCTGCCCATCCGCACGCCCGACATCAGCAATTTGCGCAGGGCTTACCGCAGCTTCGATTTCGGCAACCTGCTGTCGCTGCACATGCTGGAGACGCGCCTGCTGGCGCGTGAACCGGCGCTGACCATTGCGTCACTCACCGATCCCGCCACCTCGGCAGCGGCCTTCGCCGCGCTGAACACGCCCACGCGCCAGATGCTGGGCATGGAACAGACCGGGTGGTTGACCCAGCAGATGACGGCTTCAGGCGCCACGTGGCAGGTGCTGGGCCAGCAGGTGCTGATGGCCCGCATGATGTTTCCCGCCTCGGTGCTGCAGGCGCTCGATCCGGCAACCGACCCTGCGGCGGGCGCTGCAGCGGTGGCGGCCTATCTGCTGGCCAGGGAGCTTGAAGTTTCTGCGCCGCAGTTGATGACCCCCGAGCAGTTGGCGCTGGTGGACCCGGTTCAGAACCCGAAGATCGGCTACAACCTTGACGCGTGGGACGGCTACCCTGCCGCGCGCGAGGCGGTGCTGTCTTCAGCTTCCGGCCTGGGCAAGCGCCTGGTGTCGCTCGCGGGGGATACGCACAACGCCTGGCAGAGTGATCTGAGTCTGGCCGACGGCACCGTGGTCGGGCAGGAGTTCGCTACCCCCAGCGTGACATCACCCGGCTTCGAGGCCTTCCTGGGATCGATCTCACCCTCGGTCGTGGCCGACACCTTCATCGATGTGCTGGACATGCTGAACTTCGCCAACACCGAACGGCGCGGCTTTCTGCTGATGAGTTTCACGGCGCAGGCGGCCACGGGTGACTGGTACTTCATCGACACGGTGAAGTCGTCGGCACACACCGTGACGCTGGGACACACCGCGGTGGTCAACGCCTGAGGGGCCAGCGCCGGGGCGCGCGTCAGGCGGCGGCTTCGAGCCCGTTCTGGAAGTGCTCGCGCATGCGCTGCACGGTGAGTGCAGGATTGCGCTGCGCGAGGGCCTCCACGATGGCGCGGTGTTCGGCCAGCGATTCCTCGATGCGCCCGGTCTTCAGCAGCGAGTTGTGGCGGTTGAGCTTCATGACCTTGCGCAGGTCGGCCACCATCTGCTCGCGCCAGCGGTTGCGCGCCAGCTCGAGCAGCCGCATGTGGAATTGTTCGTTGATGGCGAAGAAGCGGTCGCGCTCGCCCGCGGCGGCTTCCAGTTCGGCGTGCAGGGTCTGCAGTGACGCGATTTCTTCGTCGCTGGCGCGCTCGGCCACCACGCCGCCGGCATCGGATTCCAGCAGCGAGAGCAGGTGGTACACGTCCGCCAGGTCCTTCTCGGAGACTTCGGTCACGTAGGCGCCACGGCGCACTTTCATGGTGACCAGCCCCTCGGCCGCCAGCACTTTCAGCGCCTCTCGCAGGGGGGTTCGGCTGATGCCGTATTCCTCGGCGATCTTGAGTTCGTCGATCCAGCTCCCGGGCTCCAGCTCGCGGCTGAAGATGCGCTGACGCAGCAGCTCGGCGACTTCTTCATATAGGGCGCGGGGTGAGAGCGAGAGGGCAGACATGGGTACGGATTGTAAGTCAGGCGGAATATTCTGCATCAATAATTATGAATGATGTAAACTCGCCCCCGTTCTGAATACCCTGATCCCCATCACGCCATGAGCCAGTCACCGCCCGAATCCAAGCCCGAATTTGCCCCAGCCAGCCTTGAAGCCTGGGCTCAGGCTGCCGCCAAGTCCGCGCCGGGAGGCGATGTGAACGCGCTGGACTGGGTGACCCCGGACGGCATTCGCGTCAAGCCGCTCTACACAGCGGAGGACACCGCAGGGCTCCCGCACACCCACACGCTGCCAGGGTTCGAGCCCTTCATACGCGGCCCGCAGGCCACCATGTACGCAGTACGGCCGTGGACAATCCGCCAGTACGCGGGGTTTTCCACCGCAGAAGAAAGCAACGCCTTCTACCGCAAGGCACTGGCCGCTGGCGGGCAGGGCGTGAGCGTGGCGTTTGATCTGGCTACCCATCGGGGCTACGACAGCGACCACCCGCGCGTGACCGGCGACGTGGGCAAGGCCGGCGTGGCCATCGACAGCGTGGAGGACATGAAGATCCTGTTCGACCAGATCCCGCTCGACAAGGTGAGCGTGTCCATGACCATGAACGGCGCGGTGCTGCCGGTGCTGGCGGGCTACGTGGTGGCGGCGGAAGAGCAGGGCGTGTCACAGGTCAAACTGAGCGGAACCATCCAGAACGACATCCTCAAGGAGTTCATGGTCCGCAACACCTACATCTTCCCGCCCGAGCCGAGCATGAAGATCATCGGCGACATCATCGAGTACACGGCAAAGAACATGCCGAAGTTCAACTCGATCAGCATCAGCGGCTACCACATGCAGGAAGCCGGCGCCAACCAGGCGCTGGAACTCGCCTTCACGCTGGCCGACGGCAAGGAATACGTGAAGACCGCCACCGCCAAAGGCATGGACGTGGACGACTTCGCCGGACGCCTGAGCTTCTTCTGGGCGATCGGCATGAACTTCTACCTGGAGATCGCCAAGATGCGCGCGGCGCGCCTGCTGTGGACTCGCATCATGAAGGGCTTCAACGCGAAGAATCCCAAGAGCCTGATGCTGCGCACGCATTGCCAGACCTCAGGGTGGTCGCTCACCGAGCAAGACCCATACAACAACGTGGTGCGCACCACCATCGAAGCCATGGCGGCGGTGTTCGGCGGCACGCAGAGCCTGCACACCAACTCGTTCGACGAAGCCATTGCGCTGCCGACCGAATTCAGCTCCCGCATTGCGCGCAACACCCAGCTCATCATTCAGGAAGAGACGCACATCACCAACGTGGTGGACCCGTGGGCCGGCTCGTACATGATGGAATCGCTGACGCAGGAAATGGCCGACAAGGCCTGGGCCATCATCGAAGAGGTCGAGGCCATGGGCGGCATGACCAAGGCGGTGGACAGCGGCTGGGCCAAGCTCAAGATCGAAGCTGCCGCCGCCGAGAAGCAGGCGCGCATCGACTCCGGCAAGGACGTGATCGTGGGCGTCAACAAGTACAAGCTCGCCAAGGAAGACCCGATCGAGACGCGCGACATCGACAACTTGGCCGTGCGCGACGGGCAGATTGCGCGTCTGCAGAAAATCAAGGCAACGCGTGATGGCGCGAAAGTGCAGGCGGCGCTGGAAGCGCTCACCGCAGCCGCCGACAGTGGTGAAGGCAACTTGCTCGATCTTTCGATCCAGGCAATACGACTTCGCGCCACGGTGGGCGAGGTGAGCGACGCGCTGGAGAAGGTTTATGGGCGCCACCGCGCCGATACGCAAAAGGTGACCGGTGTGTACGCTGCTGCCTACGATTCCGCCGAGGGCTGGGACGCCCTCAAGACCGAGATCAACGCCTTTGCTGAAGCGCAGGGCCGCCGTCCTCGCGTGATGATCAGCAAACTCGGCCAGGACGGCCACGACCGAGGCGCCAAAGTGGTGGCCACGGCCTTCGCCGACCTCGGCTTCGACGTCGACATGGGCCCTCTGTTCCAGACGCCCGAGGAGTGCGCGCGCCAGGCGATCGAGAACGACGTGCACGCGGTGGGCGTGTCCACACTCGCTGCGGGTCACAAGACTCTGGTGCCCGCCATCATTGCCGAACTCAAGAAGCAGGGCGCTGACGACATCATCGTGTTCGTCGGCGGCGTGATCCCCCGGCAGGACTACGACATGCTGTACGAAGCAGGTGTGAAAGGCATCTACGGCCCAGGTACACCCATCCCGGCCAGCGCCAAGGACGTGCTGGAGCAGATCAAGAAAGCGATCGGGTGATTCCTTCGGAGTTGCTGGACGGCATTCTGCGCGGCGAGCCTGCTGCGCAACGCCGGGCCATGGCCAAAGCCATCACGCTGCTGGAGTCCACCCGCGTGGATCACCGCGCGGAAGGCGACGAGCTGCTCACCGCCTTGCTGCCCCACACCGGCAATGCGTTCCGCCTCGGCATCAGCGGCGTGCCAGGTGTGGGAAAGAGCACTTTCATCGAGGCTCTGGGCCTGTACCTGATCGAGCGGGGCCACCGCGTCGCAGTGCTCACCGTCGATCCCTCCAGCACCGTCTCGGGCGGCTCCATCCTGGGAGACAAGACGCGCATGGAGAAGCTATCGGTGCAGGAGCAGGCCTACATTCGCCCCAGCCCCAGCAGCGGCACGCTGGGCGGCGTGGCCGAGAAGACGCGCGAAGCCATGCTGGTCTGCGAGGCGGCGGGCTACGACATCGTGATTGTCGAAACCGTGGGCGTGGGCCAGAGCGAAACGGCGGTGAGCGGCATGACCGACATGTTCGTGCTGATGCAGTTGCCCAATGCGGGTGACGATCTCCAGGCGATCAAGAAAGGTGTGATGGAGCTGGCCGACCTGGTGGTCATCAACAAGGCCGATCTGGATCCCGATGCCGCCACGCGTGCGCGTGCGCAGATCACCTCATCGCTGCGCCTGCTGGGTCTGCAGGGCCATCCCGAGCACGCCCACCACAACGAGGCGCTCTGGCACCCGCAGGTGATTCAGCTCAGCGCGCTGCTGGGCCGCGGTGTGGATGCGTTCTGGGCCGAGGTATCGCGCTTTCGCACGCTCCAGACCGGCAACGGCCAAATGTCGACGCGCCGCCAGCAGCAGGCCCGGGCCTGGATGTGGGAGCGCATCGACGCCGGTTTGAAGCAACGTTTTCGCGCGCACCCACAAGTGCGCGCCGAGCTCGATGGCATTTCGCGGCAGGTGCTTGCAGGGCAGTTGCCCGCTTCCACCGCCGCGCGCCGCCTGCTCGACCTTTTCGACTGACTGAACCCCTTTCCTTTCTGGAGCACACGACCATGCAGGACATCCTGGAACAACTGGAGAAGAAGCGCGCCGCTGCTCGCCTGGGTGGCGGCGACAAGCGCATCGCCGCGCAACACGCCAAAGGCAAACTGAGCGCGCGCGAACGCCTGGAGGTGCTGCTGGACGAAGGCACCTTCGAAGAGTGGGACATGTTCGTCGAGCACCGCTGCACCGACTTCGGCATGCAGGACAACAAGATTCCGGGCGATGGCGTGGTGACCGGCTACGGCATGATCAACGGCCGGCTGGTGTTTGTGTTCAGCCAGGACTTCACCGTGTTCGGTGGTGCGCTGTCTGAAGCGCACGCGGAGAAAATCTGCAAGGTGATGGACCAGGCCATGAAGGTGGGCGCGCCGGTGATTGGCCTCAACGATTCGGGCGGTGCCCGCATCCAGGAAGGCGTGGCTTCGCTCGGCGGTTATGCCGACGTGTTCCAGCGCAACGTGATGGCCAGCGGTGTGGTGCCGCAGATCAGCATGATCATGGGGCCCTCGGCAGGCGGCGCTGTGTATTCGCCCGCCATGACCGATTTCATCTTCATGGTGAAGGATTCGGCCTACATGTTTGTGACCGGCCCCGAGGTGGTGAAGACCGTGACACACGAAGAAGTGACGGCAGAGGAGCTGGGCGGCGCCATCACGCACACCACGCGCAGCGGCGTGGCCGATCTGGCTTTCGAGAACGATGTGGAAGCGCTCCTGATGCTGCGCCGCCTCTACAACTACCTGCCGCTGAACAACCGCGAGAAGGCCCCCGTGCGGCCGAGCGGCGATCCCATCGACCGCATGGACATCAGCCTGGACACGCTGGTGCCCGAGAACCCGAACAAGCCCTACGACATGAAGGAGCTGATCATCAAGACGGTGGATGACGGCGACTTCTTCGAGCTGCAACCCGAGTACGCCAAGAACATCCTGATCGGCTTTGCCCGCATGGACGGCCAGACCGTGGGCATCGTGGCCAACCAGCCGCTGGTGCTGGCGGGTTGCCTGGACATCAAGAGTTCCATCAAGGCCGCGCGCTTCGTGCGCTTCTGCGACGCCTTCAACATTCCGGTGGTCACCTTCGTGGACGTTCCCGGGTTCATGCCTGGCACGAGCCAGGAGTACGGCGGCATCATCAAGCACGGCGCCAAGCTGCTCTACGCGTACGCCGAGTGCACGGTGCCCAAGATCACCGTGATCACGCGCAAGGCCTACGGCGGTGCCTACGACGTGATGAGCTCCAAGCACCTGCGCGGCGACGTGAACTTCGCCTGGCCCAACGCGGAGATCGCGGTGATGGGCGCCAAGGGCGCGGTGGAAATCATCTTCCGCGAGGAGAAGAAGGACCCGGCCAAGCTGGCCCTTCGCGAGGCCGAGTACAAGGCGCGCTTCGCGAACCCCTTCGTGGCGGGCGCGCGCGGCTTTATCGACGACGTGATCCTGCCGCACGAAACGCGAAAACGCATCTGCCGCAGCCTGGTGATGCTCAAGGACAAGAAGCTCGAGAACCCGTGGCGCAAGCACGGCAACATTCCACTCTGAGCCCGAGGAGAACAACAAGATGTTTACCAAGATCCTGATTGCAAACCGTGGCGAGATCGCCTGCCGCGTGATCGCCACCGCCAAGAAAATGGGCATCGCCACGGTGGCGGTGTATTCCGAAGCCGACAAGGAAGCACGCCACGTGCAGCTGGCCGACGAAGCCGTGCTGCTCGGTCCCGCACCCTCGCGCGAGTCCTACCTCGTGGCCGACAAGATCATCGAGGCCGCGAAGAAGACTGGCGCGCAGGCGATCCACCCGGGCTACGGCTTCCTGTCAGAGAACGAAGCCTTTGCGAAGCGCGTGGAAGACGAAGGCATGGCCTTCATCGGCCCGAAGCATTTCAGCATTGCGGCCATGGGCGACAAGATCGCATCGAAGAAACTGGCCAATGCGGCCAAGGTGAACACCATCCCGGGCTGGAACGACGCCATCGAGTCTGCCGAGCGAGCGGTGGAGATCGCGAAGGACATCGGCTATCCGGTGATGATCAAGGCCAGTGCGGGCGGTGGTGGCAAAGGCCTGCGCGTGGCCTACAACGACAAGGAAGCCCTAGAGGGGTTTACCGCGTGCCAGAACGAAGCACGCAACAGCTTTGGTGACGACCGCATCTTCATCGAGAAGTTTGTGCAGGAGCCGCGCCACATCGAGATTCAGGTGCTGGGCGATTCGCATGGCAACGTGATCTACCTGAACGAGCGCGAGTGTTCCATTCAGCGTCGACATCAGAAAGTGATCGAAGAAGCGCCATCGCCGTTCATCAGTGATGCGACGCGAAAGGCCATGGGCGAGCAAGCCGTGGCGCTGGCCAAGGCAGTGAACTACCAGAGCGCAGGCACGGTGGAGTTTGTGGTCGGCAAGGACCAGGACTTCTACTTCCTGGAGATGAACACGCGCCTGCAGGTGGAGCACCCTGTGACCGAGTGCATCACGGGTCTGGATCTGGTGGAGTTGATGATTCGCGTGGCGGCGGGCGAGAAGCTGCCGCTCACGCAGGCCGACGTGAAACGCGAAGGCTGGGCGATCGAGTGCCGCATCAACGCAGAGGACCCGTTTCGCAACTTCCTCCCCAGCACCGGGCGGCTGGTGCGTTTTGTTCCCCCGGCGCAATCCATGTTCCAGGCAAACACGGAGGCACTGTACGGCGTGCGGGTGGACACCGGTGTGCAGGACGGTGGCGAGATCCCCATGTTTTACGACTCGATGATCGCCAAGCTCATCGTGCACGGCAAGGACCGCACGGAGGCCATTGCCAAAATGCGAGAGGCGCTCAACGGTTTCGTGATCCGTGGCATCAGCAGCAACATCCCTTTCCAGGCCGCTCTGCTGGCGCACCCGAAATTCATCTCCGGCGATTTCAACACCGGCTTCATCGCCGAGCACTACGCCCAGGGTTTTCGCGCGGAAGACGTGCCGCACAGCGACCCCGATTTTCTCGTGGCACTGGCCGCCTTCGTGCGGCGCAAGTCGCGCGAGCGCGCCGCTGGCCTCTCGGGGCAGTTGCCGGGTTATGGCGTGAAGGTGGGGCACGATTTCTGCGTGATCGTGCTCGACGCACAGGGCCGGCATGTCTACCGTTCCGTGCACGTGGACGAGGTGGTGGGGCAGATCGGCTCCGCCGTGGTCACGGTGGACGGCAAGCGCTATGCGCTCTCCAGCCCTTCGCGCCTGAACGACATCTGCGTCATCGGTCTCTGCAACGCCGAACCCTTCACGGTGCAGGTGGAGCGTGGCACGCCGCGCAACCCGCTGGCGCTGGTGGTGCAGCACAACGGCACGCGCATCGAGACCATGGTGGTGTCGCCACGCATGGGCGAGCTGCACGCCTTGATGCCCTTCAAGGCACCGGCCGACATGAGCAAATACGTGCTGTCGCCCATGCCCGGTCTGCTGGTGGATGTGGCGGTGCAACCCGGCCAGAAGGTGCAGGCCGGCGAGCGCGTGGCCGTGATCGAAGCCATGAAGATGGAGAACGTGCTCTTTGCGGCGGCCGACGGCGTGGTCGCCAAGGTGCTTGCTACCAAGGGCGATTCGCTGGTGGTCGATCAGCCCATCGTCGAGTTTGCATGAGGCCCCTGCAGGGCACATCCCGAAACGGACGCTGTTTGCGAAATGGGATACCCTTCGAGCCATTGCGGTTTCGAAGGGTGTTTATGCGGCATGGTCTGGCTTTTGCCCTGGGGTGTTTGCGCGATCCGCGCCGCATGGGCGCGATTGCCCCGGCTTCCAGGGCACTGGCCCGCGCCATTGCAGACGAAGTGCAGCGCGATCAGCCTGCCGTGCTGATCGAGGTCGGCGCTGGCACGGGTGCCATTACCCGCGCCCTGGCTGAGTCGCCCATCACGCCGGAGCGTTTCCTGGTGATCGAGCGCGATGCCGACTTCGCGCGCTTGCTGCGCCGGTCCTTTCCGGCTCTGGAGGTGCTGAATCACTGCGCCTCCAGTCTGCACACCCTGCCCATCAAGGCCCTTTCGCCGGTCACTCTGGTTTCATCGCTGCCGCTGCTGTCCATGCCGCGAGACGAAGCCAAACAGTGCATCGACGCCATGTTTTCGATCATTGCCCGCCAGCCTGGCTCGCGCCTGATCCAGTACACCTATGCGGCGCCGCACCTTCGGCCTTTCAACCACATCCCCCCGGGCTGGCACTGGCGCCGCGCGGCGTCGGTCTGGGCCAATCTGCCCCCGGCCACCGTCTGGTCGCTGGAGCGCACACCCGGGTTCATCCACGGAGTCCACTGACCAATGGTCCAGGCGCAACCTTCACATCGACCCTTCAAGGTGCTCGGCATTCAGCAAATCGCCATCGGCGGCCCCGACAAGCAACGCCTGCAGAAACTCTGGGTCGAGATGCTCGGGCTGGAGGTCACCGGCACCTTCCGCAGCGAGCGCGAGAACGTGGACGAGGACATCTGTGCCATGGGCAGTGGCCCGTTCAAGGTCGAGGTCGACCTGATGCAGCCGCTGGACCCCGAGAAAAAACCCGCCGTGCACACCACGCCGCTCAACCACGTGGGCCTGTGGATCGACCGGCTGCCCCAGGCGGTGGAGTGGCTCAGCGCCCAGGGCGTGCGCTTTGCTCCTGGGGGCATTCGCCAGGGTGCGGCGGGCTTCGATATCTGTTTTCTGCACCCCAAGGCCAACGACGAGTTTCCCATCGCCGGCGAAGGCGTTCTGGTGGAGCTGGTGCAGGCGCCGCCCGAAGTGGTGGCCGCCTTTGCCAGGCTGGAAACCCTGCCAGCCTGATCCCCCAAACGGGGAGCTGGCCGGTTTTTCCCGACCTTTTCGTCGCAATGCGGCGGTTTTGGGCGAATTACGCTTGTGGCTTCAGGGGCCATGCTGTGAGCAAGGCTCCGCACCCTGCCGCAGGAGCGAGCCATGGAACCGTCCGCCAAATCGATACCGAATGACCTGACCCCCGCGTCTCGCTGGCGTGGCATGGGAGAGGCGGAGCCCTGGCCAGACGCCTTGCTGGCCAATTTCTGCCTGCGCATGTCCAGCCAGGGCATGTGCGTGAGCCGCGCGCTCATGGTCTGCGACCGCCGCTACGCGCTGGAGCAGATTTCTCACGCGCACACCATGGCCGACGACACCCTGCGAGCCATGGCCGTCGAACTGTTCCGGCATTTCGTGAGTCAGCGATC
Source organism: Hydrogenophaga sp. IBVHS1 (assembly GCF_002127265.1). Classification (GTDB taxonomy): domain Bacteria; phylum Pseudomonadota; class Gammaproteobacteria; order Burkholderiales; family Burkholderiaceae_C; genus Hydrogenophaga. Next base: position 1,531,428 of record NZ_NFUU01000001.1, read on the forward strand.
CGGCATCGCTGGCGTTCACTGAGCGACCCAGATTACGAGGAGCTGCCCTGCATGTCCGCGTTTCAATTCCTGTTCTTTCCCGGCACCTGGCTGATGCGCCGGCTGCGCCTGGGCAGCAAACTGCTGGTTCTGGCCGCTGCGGCGGCCTGGCCGCTAAAAGCCGTCATGTGGCTGGAGCCGCAGAGCACTGGCGTGATGCTGGTCGCCGGTGGCGGCCTGGCCATGCTGGCCTATTTCCTCCTGGCCTTTCACATGAGTTTCATGGCCGATTTCCAGCAGGTGCGGCACGCCATGGAACAGACCGCAGAGGGCAATCTGCGCTCTTCGGTCCGGATTCAGGGGCGCGATGAGCTGACCGATCTCGGGCATCTCGTCGAGCGTGTCGCCACCAACCTCTCGGCCATGGTGGCCGAGGTGCGCAGCAACTCCGCGCTGGTGGCCCATGCAGGCCGCAGCCTGGCGGCGGGCAACCGGGATCTGGCCGACCGCACCGAGCAACAGGCCGCCAACCTGGAGCAAACGGCTGCCAGCGTGCAGCAGCTCTCCAGCACCGTGCAGCAGAACGCCCAGACCGCTGGCGAGTCCGATCAGCAGGCGGCTCAGGTGCGCGACGTGGCCGAGTCCGGTGCGCAGTCCATGGGCCGTGCGGTTGATTCCGTCGAAGGCATTCAGAAGGGCGCGCAGCAGATGAACGAGATCATTGGCGTGATCGACAGCATCGCTTTCCAGACCAACATCCTGGCGCTCAACGCAGCGGTGGAGGCTGCGCGGGCGGGTGAACAGGGCCGAGGCTTCGCCGTGGTGGCCAATGAGGTTCGCACGCTGGCGCAACGTTCATCGTCTTCAGCACGCGAGATTCGCGAACTGATCGAGGCTTCGCGCACACAGGTGGAAACCAGCGTGGCACGCATGCGCACGGCGGGCAGCAGCATGGGCCAGATCGTCAGCGGGGTGCGGGGCGTGGCCGCCAACATGTCGCTCATTTCCGCGTCAAGCGCCGAGCAGAGTTCCGGCCTGAAAGAAATATCCTCCGCCGTGACGCAGCTCGATGCCATCACCCAGCGCAACGCGCAGATGGTCGAACGGGCGGTGGCGCAAGCGGATCAACTCGAGCAGCGCGCGGCGCACCTCTCACGCGCGGTGTCGTCCTTCATGCTCCAGCAGGGCACGGCCGAAGAAGCCATGGCGCTGGTGGACCGGGCACAGGCCATGCGCCTGCAGCGGGGCCGCGAAGCCTTTGTGTGCGAAATCACCGAACCAGCGAGTGGTTTCCATGACCGGGACATGTATGTGTTCGCGCTCGACCGCGACGGCGTCTACCGTGCCTTTGGTGGCAAGCCGGAGAAGGTGGGCAGCCGGGTGCAGGACATCGCAGGCGCCGATGGCGCCGCATTGCTGAGCGCCATCGTGAACCAGGCAGAGTCGGCAGCAGGGTGGGTGGAGTACGACATCGCCAATCCGGTCACCGGTGCCATTCAGGGAAAAATGTCCTACGTGGTGAAGATCGACGATCTCTACGTGGGCTGCGGCGTGTACAAGACCGTGGCCGCTCGCCAGCAGGCCTAGGTTTCCTTGCGCTGCGCGCGCGCGCGGGCAAGAGCCGCCTCGATCACGGCGCGCTTGCGGTCCAGCAAGGCGGGGTCGGTGATCTGCGAATGGTCGGCCAGGTGGGCCAGCTTCTCGCGCAACTTCGCCTCCTGCCGAGCCTCGTGTTCCTGTTTTTCGCGGGCCAGACGCGCTTGCCGGCGGGTGTAGCGTTCTCGCCCCAGCTGAGCTTGCTCTGGCGTCCAGGCCTGCCAGCCACTGCGCTCGCCGCTCACCACTTCCAGCGAAATGCAGTCCACCGGACACACCGGCAGGCAGAGCTCGCAACCCGTGCAATAAGGCTCCACCACCGTGTGCATTCGCTTGTGGGTGCCCAGAATGGCGTCGGTGGGACAGACCTCGATGCAGAGCGTGCAGCCAATGCACCAGGCCTCGTCGATCACGGCCACCGTCACCGGGCCTTCCACACCGAACTTTGGATCCAGGGGAACAGGGGGCTGACCGGTAAGGACAGCCAGACGTTCAATGCCTTCAGCGCCGCCGGGTGGGCACTGGTTGATCCCGGCTTCACCCGCAGCGATGGCTTGCGCATAGCTGGCGCAGTCGGGGTAGCCGCAACGCGTGCATTGCGTTTGCGGCAGGGCGGCGTCGATGCGCCGGGCCAGTTCGTTCATGCCCGGAAATATAACGGCGACACGGCTGCTGCGGCCGTGAAGCTGGCGCTCAGGCGGAAACGGTCTTGCGGCCCTTGGCGGCGGGCTTGGGCTGCACCTTGACCTTGGCACTCACCGGTTTGGCTACGGCCGCCTTCTTCACCGGCTTTGCCTTGCTTGCGGCGCGCACGGGCGCCTTGCTGACGGTCTGGGGCGATGCCTTGGGTACTGGGGCGGGTGCGGTGGTGGCCGGCTGGTGCGCGAGGATGAAGGTCTTCACCACCGGGTGCACCATCTCGCGCCAGCGCCGGCCGCTGAAGATGCCGTAGTGGCCGGCTCCCGGTGCCTCGAAATGCATGCGGTGCGGCGTGGCGACGCCGGTGCACAGATCGTGCGCGGCGGCGGTCTGGCCGGACCCTGAAATGTCGTCGAGCTCGCCCTCGATGGTGAGCAGGGCGGTGCGGGTGATGTCCTGCGGGCGTACCCGCTCCAGTTCGCCTGCTTCGTTCTTCACGTCCCAGGTGCCGTTGACCAGCTTGAAGTCCTGGAACACGGTCTCGATGGTTTCGAGGTAGTAGTCGGCGTCCATGTCGAGCACGGCGTTGTACTCGTCGTAGAACTTCCGGTGCGTCTCCACGCTCTCGTTGTCACCCTTCACGAGGTCCTTGAAGTAGTCGTAATGGCTCGTGGCATGGCGGTCCGGGTTCATGGCCACAAACCCGGTGTGTTGAAGGAAGCCGGGATAGACGCGGCGGCCCACACCAGGAAAGTTGTCGGGAACCCGGTAGATCACATTGTTCGCGAACCACTCGTGGCTGCGCTGCGTGGCCAGGTTGTTCACCGCGGTGGGTGACTTGCGGGCATCGATCGGGCCGCCCATCATGGTCATCGACAACGGTGTGGTTTCACCCCGGCTGGCCATGAGCGATACAGCAGCAAGCACCGGCACGGTGGGCTGGCAGACGCTGATCACGTGGCAGTTCCCATAGCCCTTTTGCAGGTGGCGAATGAACTCCTGCACGTAGTTCACGTAGTCGTCGAGGTGGAATTCACCTTCGGACAAAGGCACCAGACGGGCATTTTTCCAGTCGGTGATGTAGACCTTGTGGTCCTTGAGCATGGTGCGCACGGTGTCGCGCAGCAAGGTGGCGTAGTGGCCGGAGAGCGGGGCCACGATCAGCACCACGGGCTCACCTTTCAGCTTGGCCAGCGTGCTGGTGTCGTCGGAGAAGCGCTTGAAGCGGCGCAGTTCGCAGAACGGCTTGTCGATCTCGATGCGTTCGTGCACGGCGACTTCAATGCCGTCGATGTCCACCGTGTGAATGCCGAACACCGGCTTCTCGTAGTCCTTGCCCAACCGGTGCATGAGGTCGTAACTGGCGGATATGCGCTGCGCTCCGGGCATTTGCGCCAGTGGCAACATGGGGTTGCTGTACAGCTTGGCGGCCACTTCGGCGAGATCCGCAAACGGCTCCATGATGGAGCGTTGGGTTTCGTAAATCTGATACAGCATGGATGGGGACGGACTCGTTATGTTGCAGTGCAATATAGCAGCATGTCAAAGGCCCTGTCAGGGTGAAAACACCTAATCTTCGGGCCCACTTGTCACCTTCGTGAAAGAATGCGGCCGGAGCTCCCATGAACCATAACGACACCTCCCCCACCACCCCGCGCCAACCCGTCCTTTTCGTCGGCCATGGGAGTCCCATGAACGCCATCGAGGACAACGCCTGGCGGCGCCAGTGGCAGGCCCTGGGGCACGAACTGCGCGCGCGGCATTCGCCGCCCAGCCTGATCCTGTGCATTTCAGCCCATTGGCTCACCAGCGGCTGGGCGCTCACGGCCATGGAGCAGCCCCGCACCATTCACGATTTCGGCGGCTTTCCGCAGGCACTTTTCGACCAGCGGTACCCCGCACCCGGTGCGCCGGCCCTGGCGCGGTCCATCAGCGAGCAGGTGCGGCAACCCGGCAGCGGCGCGCCGCTCGCCCTGGACGAAGTGGAATGGGGCCTCGACCACGGCGCCTGGTCGGTGCTCAAACCCATGTTCCCCGAAGCCGACATACCGGTGATCCAGCTCAGCATGGACTACCGGCGCCCAGCTTCGGAGCATCTTGCGCTGGGGCGGCAGCTGGCGCCGTTGCGCGAACAGGGCGTGCTTATCGTCGGCAGCGGCAACGTGGTGCACAACCTGCGCACCATGCGCCGCGACGCCGCGGACAACCAGGCCTACGACTGGGCGATCGAGTTCGACCGCGTCACGGCCGAACACATTGCCGCTGGGCGGACCGATGCGCTGGCCGATTTTCAGCAGATGGGCGCGGTGGCGCAGATGGCGCACCCGACCTGGGAGCACTATCTGCCGTTGCTGTACGCCGCTGGTGCGGCGGGCGAGACCGAGAGCGCCACCTTCTTCAACGAAGGCTTCCAGGGCGCCTCGATTTCCATGCGCTCGATGGTGTGGGGCTGAGCCTCAGACCACCTTGGCGATGGCCTGGCAGACGTAGTCGATGTTCTTGCTGTTGAGCGCGGCCACGCACATACGGCCGGTGTCGGTGCCGTAAACGCCGAACTCGCTGCGCAGGCGCACCATCTGGTCCTTGGTCAGGCCGGAGTAGCTGAACATGCCGATCTGGCTGGTGATGAATCCCATGTCCTGCTTCACGCCGGCGGCCTTGAGGCCGTCCACCAGCTTCTGGCGCATGGCCTTGATGCGCACGCGCATGTCGCCCAGTTCCTTTTCCCACTGGGCGCGCAGCTCGGGGTTGTTGAGCACCGCAGCGACCACCGCGCCACCGTGGATGGGTGGGTTGGAGTAGTTGGTGCGGATCACAATTTTGAGCTGAGACAGCACACGCGAAGCTTCCTCCGCGTTCTCGCACAGCACCGAGAGTGCGCCCACGCGCTCGCCATACAGGCTGAAGCTCTTGGAGAACGAGGTGGACACGAAGAAGGTGAGACCCGCGGCAACAAACTTGCCGATGACCGCTCCATCTTCGGCAATGCCGTGGCCGAAACCCTGGTAGGCCATGTCCAGAAAGGGCGTCAGGCTTCGCGCCTTGACCACAGCGATCACCTGGTCCCACTGGGCGGGCGTGATGTCGTAGCCGGTGGGGTTGTGGCAGCAGGCGTGGAGCACGGCAATGGTGCCGGGAGCGGCCGCGTTCAGACTGGCGAGCATGCCTTCGAAATTCACGCCCTTTTTGGCGGCGTCGTAGTAGGCGTAGCTGTCGACCTTGAAGCCGGCATTGGTGAACAGGGCCCGGTGGTTTTCCCAGCTTGGATCGCTGATGAGCACCGTGGCGTCGGGGTTGAGGCGCTTGAGGAAATCGGCGCCGATCTTGAGACCACCCGTGCCGCCGATGGCCTGCACCGTGGCCACGCGACCCGATTTCACCGGCTCGGAGTCGGCCCCGAAAACCAGGCTCTTGACGGCCGCATCGTAGGCCGCAATGCCATCGATGGGCAGGTAGCCCCGTGCGGTGGGCTTGTCCATCATGGTTTTCTCGGCGGCTTGCACGCACTGCAGCAGGGGCAGCTTGCCGTTGTCATCGAAGTACACGCCGACGCCGAGGTTGACTTTGTTCGGATTGGTGTCGGCGGCAAATTGTTCGTTCAGACCCAGAATCGGGTCGCGGGGCGCCATCTCGACGGCGGAGAAGAGGGACATGCTGAATTTCCTGGGGAGTTGGGGTCGGTAGCAGCGCGCATTTTACCGGGAGGCTGGCGGGCGCTTTCAGGCAGTCTGCTTCGCTGAAGCCGTAGCCGTCGAGCCAGGATCAGGCTGAGGGCGCGGCCCGCAGCGTGTGCAGCGGAATGTCTCGCTCGCGCGCCAGGGCATCCAGTTCTGCGCAGGTGCGAGCTTGCAGAAAGGCCGCGATCGCTGCATGTGTGTCGGGCTGGAAAAGCGCGGCGGGCCCACCGACTGGCCAACCTGCTGCCTGGCAAAGCGCGGCGGCGAAATGCGGCTCCAGGGCGGCCACAGCCACGCGGCCATCGCGGCAAGCGTAGATGCGGTAGCCGGCGTGCGCGCCGCCCACCGCACCTTGTGGCTGCGTGAGCCCCCAGGTGCGGGGCAGGGCGAGCCAGGAGGCTGCCTCGGACAAGGCCACTTCACGGAACGATCCCTTGCCAGAGGTCTTCTGAGCCAGCACGCAGCCCAGCACCGCTTCGCTCGCCATGAGCGCGCCGCCCATGTCGGCGAACAGGGTGGGGGGCAGGTCCATGCCGGTCACCAGACCCGCATCGGCAAGGTAAGTGAGATCGTGGCCCGGCTCCTCTGCGCGCTCACCCGGTGCACCTACGATGGCCACCAAAGACAGCGCGGCATAACGCGTGTGCAATGCCTTCCAGCCCAAACCCAGCTTGACCAATGCAGACGGCCGGAACGACGTGAGCAACACGTCGGTTCGCGCAAGTTCCTTGTGCAGGGCGACCTGACCACGCTCCGACTTCAAGTCCCAGTTCACGACCTTGATGCCATCGTGCAGGGTGGCATAGGCCATGGCGTTGTACTGGCCCATGGGGTCGCCCGGCGTCCCTGCGCCAGCACCCTTGGGCGCGGGTGGCTCTGCCTTCAGGCAGGTAGCGCCCATCAACCGCAGTCGCATGAGGGCTGCGGGTCCGGGAAGGTTGAGCGCCAGGCTGAGCACGCGCACCCCGCGAAGCGGACGATGGGCGGCGGAGCGGGGATGAGCAGCTTGTGTCATGCCGCCACTGTAAATGCTTCAGCTTTCGCCGAAATTCAGCGGCAGGCCCACGTAGTTTTCTGCAATAGTGCGGCGGCCGTGCTCCGAATGGATGAGGTAATCCAGCTCGGCTTGCTGCAGCTTGGCCACGATGGGGCCATCTTCCGGGAAGTTGTGCATGATGCCGGTGAACCACCACGAGAACCGCTCGGCGCGCCAGATGCGCTTGAGGCAGCGTTCGGAATAGCCGTCAATACCAGCCTCGCTGCGCTCCTGATAAAACTCGGTGATGGCGGTGGAGAGGTACTTCACGTCGGTAGCGGCGAGGTTCAGTCCCTTGGCTCCCGTGGGCGGCACGATGTGACCGGCGTCCCCAGCCAGGAACATCCGGCCGAAGCGCAGCGGCTCTGTGACGAAGCTGCGAAGCGGCGCAATGCTCTTTTCCAGGCCGGGTCCGGTGACCAGCCTGGCGGCGGCCTCGGGGTCCAGGCGCAGGCGAAGCTCGTTCCAGAAGGCGTCGTCCGACCAGGCCTCGACCTTGTCGGTCAGCGGCACCTGCAGGTAGTAGCGGCTGCGCGTGTGGCTGCGTTGCGAGCACAGGGCGAAGCCGCGCTCGCTGCGCACGTAGATCAACTCGTGGTGCACAGGCGGCGTGTCGGCCAGCATGCCGAGCCAGCCGAAGGGATAGACCTTCTCGAATTCACGGATCGCGCCCCGCGGTACGCTGGCCCTGCACACGCCGTGGAAGCCGTCGCAGCCGGCAATGAAATCGCATTCGATGGTGTGCGTCTGGCCGTCCTTCTCGTACGTCACGCGGGGCTTGGCGGTGTCGTAGTCGAGCACCTGCACATTGGCGGCTTCGTACACGGTGGTGCGGCCGACCTTTTCGCGCGCTTCCATCAGGTCGCGGGTTACCTCCGTCTGGCCATAGACCGTGACGCGCTTGCCGCCGGTGAGCGCTTCGAGATCGATGCGGTGACGCGCACCGTCGAAAAGCATGTCGAAGCCACCGTGGGGCAGGCCTTCCTTCAGCATGCGCTCGCCCACGCCCACTTCCAGCATAAGGTCGGTGGTCACCTGTTCGAGCACGCCCGCGCGAATGCGCCCCAGCACATAGTCGCCGCTCTGGCGTTCCACGATGATGTTGTCGATGCCAGCCTTGTGCAGCAACTGACCGAGCAGCAGGCCGGAAGGGCCAGCGCCAATGATGGCGACCTGGGTGCGCATGGGTGTCTCCTGGGGGTGATTTGCCCTGAAGCATAGGAAGACGCGTCGGCCTGTGCCATGGGCAACCGTCATGACTGCGCGATGATCGGACCAATTGTGCGATCACCGCGCAGAACCAGGCGCGAAGGCATAATCCGCCCATGAACACAGCGCACCCTGCGATCGCCAAAGCCGATTTCATCGAAGGCATGGCCAAGGGCATGGCGGTGCTCGAAAGTTTCGACACGGAACGCCAGCGGCTCAACGCAACGCAGGCGGCCGAGCGCGCCGGCATTACGCGCGCTGCGGCACGGCGACACCTGCTCACGCTGGCCCACCTCGGCTACCTGGAGTCCGACGGCAGTCACTACTGGCTTTCCCCGAAGGTGCTGCGCTTTTCCGGCAGCTACCTTGCATCCGCACGCCTGCCGCGCCTGCTGCAGCCCACGCTCAACCGACTGGCTGCGCTCACGCGCGAATCGTTCTCGGCGGCCGTGCTCGATGGCGACGAGGTGGTGATCGTCGCGCGCAACGTTTCCATTGGTGGGCAGCGTCTCATGGCCTATGGCCTTCACCTGGGTGCGCGCCTGCCGGCACATGCCACCTCCACCGGGCGAGTGCTGCTCGCAGCCATGCCCAAGGCGGGCTTCAATGCCTGGCTCAAGGGCCGTGAGCTGCCACGCCTGACCCCTCGCACCACGGTAGACCACAAGGCTTTTCGTGAACTGATTGCGCGTGTGAGGGAAGACGACCTGTGCGTGGCCCAGGAGGAGCACGAGCTGGGCGTGCACGCGCTTGCCGTGCCTCTGCGAAACATGCAGGGCCGCACTGTGGCCGCACTCAATGTGGTGGCATCACCCGAAAGACTTGAACTGGCTCGCCTGCAGAAAGACTTGTTGCCGTTGCTGCTGGACGCGGCGCGGGAGTTGCGGCCAGTGCTCTGAGGCAATCACACCCCGAGGTGCTGCTCCAGCAATTCAGGTTGCGCATGCAGTTGCGCTGAACTGCCTTCAAACACGACCTCTCCCTTGACCAGGATCACATTGCGGTCGGTGATCTGGGTGACGTGTTTCCAGTTCTTGTCCACGATGACGCTGCTGATGCCGCTCTCGCGAATGAGGCCGCAGATGCGCCAGATTTCACGCGCGATCAGTGGCGCAAGGCCCTCAGTGGCCTCGTCCAGGATCAGCAGGTCGGGGTTGGTCATGAGCGCGCGGCCGATGGTGAGCATCTGCTGTTCGCCACCGCTGAGCTGCTGGCCACCGTGATTCAGCCGTTCGGCCAGGCGGGGGAAAGTGTCCAGCACGCGCTCGTAGGTCCAGTCGCGCTGACCCTGGGTTCCAGCGCGGGCCGACATCACCAGGTTTTCGCGCACGCTCAGGTTGCCAAAGATGCCGCGCCCTTCAGGTACGTAGGCAAGGCCCTGGCGCGCTATTTCAAAGGTGGGTGCGCCGGTCATTTCACGCCCCTTCACGTGCACCTGGCCGCCGCTGGGTTTGACGATGCCCATGAGCGATTTCAGCAGCGTGGTCTTGCCCATGCCGTTGCGGCCCATGAGGCCGATGGTCTGGCCTTTGCCGACGGTGAAATCGACGCCGCGCAGGATGTGGCTGGCGCCGTAGTGGGTGTGCAGTGCGCGGGCCGCGATCAAGTTGTCCGCGCTCATGCGTGCTCCTCGCCAAGGTAGGCGGCCTGTACGTTGGCGTCGGCCCGCACCGCCGCAGGCGTGCCGCTGGCGATCACCTGGCCGTTGACCATCACGGTGAGCTGGTCGGCCAGCGTGAACACGGCGTCCATGTCGTGTTCCACGAGCATCATGGCGTGGTCCTTCTTGATCTTCTGGAGCAGAGCGACCATGCTCTCGGCCTCCGCCTGGCCCATACCGGCCAACGGCTCATCGAGCAGCAGCACGGTGGGCTCGGTGGCCAGCGTCATGGCGATCTCGAGCTGGCGTTGTTCGCCGTGGCTGATGGTGCCTGCCACAGTGTGTGCACGCGCGGTGAGGCCGGCCAGTTCCACCGCACGCTCACAGCGCTGGTTGACGGTGTTCATGGCGCCCGCTGCGGAGAGCCAGCGCAGCGGGTTCCACGGGCTGTGCCGCTCGCGAGACTGCGCGGCCAGTCGCACGTTGTCCCACACGGTGAAGGGCAGGAAGATGTTGGTCTTCTGGTAGCTGCGGCCCAGGCCCAGGCGGGAGATGCGCTCGGGGCTGAGTCCGGCGGTCTCAATGCCATTGACCGTGATGCGGCCGGAGGTGGGCGGCAGATCGCCCGAGAGCAGATTGGTCAGGGTGGACTTGCCCGCGCCGTTCGGCCCGATCACGGCATGGATGCGATCGCGGAACAGGTCGACCGAAACGTCGTTCACGGCGGCCAGACCCCCGAAGCGTTTGGTGAGGTTCTTCGCGCTGAGGAGAAGCTCGCTCATGAACCGCTCCTTTTGCCGGTGAATTTTTCCACCATGCCGAGCAACCCACGCGGCGCGAACACCACCACCAGCACAATGAAACTGCCCATGAGCAGTTGCCAGTGTTTCGTGAGGTCCTTGAAGAAGTGCATGACGTACTCGAAGGCGAAGGCACCCACAATGGCACCCGCAAAGTTGCCCATGCCGCCGAGGATCACCATCATGATGGCGTGCGCGCTCATGTGAAATCCCATGAGTTCGGGGTTCACATAGCCGGTCTGCGCTGCCCACAGGAAGCCCGCCACGCCGGCGAGTGCGCCGGCCAGTGTGAAGGCGGCCAGCTTGTAGCCGAAGGTACCGTAGCCCACGGCGCGCATGCGGTGCTCGTTCACGCGAATGCCCGCGAGCACGCGGCCAAACGGCGAAAACAGCAGTCGGCGGAGGAAGCCATACACCAGCACCAGCACCAGCAGCGTGAAGTAGTAGAACGTGGTCTTGTTGTCGAGGTCGATGCCCGTCCACCCAAACAGCGATGCGTCGGGCCGGAAGTTCACGTAAATGCCGTCGGACCCGCCGAGGGCTTTGTTGTCGAAGAAGAGGAAGAACACCATCTGCGCGAACGCCATGGTGACCATGATGAAGTAGATGCCGTGCGTGCGCACCACGAAGAAGCCGATGATGAGCGCCGCCAGCCCCGCGGCCAGCGCCGCGACCGGCAACGACCACCACAGGCTGATGGGCAGATCGGCCGGCGTGAGGAAAGCCAGTGCGTAGCCAGCCAGGCCGAAGTAGGCCGCATGGCCGAGCGACACCAGACCGGTGACACCTTGGAGCAGATCGAGGCTCATCGCGAAGATGGCGAGGATCATCATCTGCGAGAGCATCTGCAGGTAGAAATCGGTGCCCTCGATGGGCACGAACGGAAAAGCCGCGAGCGCTGCGGCGCCCAGCAGCAGCACGAGCTGGATGCTGCGAGGCAGCTTTTCGAGTTGGGCTTTGGGGGAGCTCATTGTTTGAAGAGCCCTTCCGGCTTGTAGAGCAGCACAACGGCCATGAGCATGTACACGGCCATGCCGGCGATCTGCGGGGCCAGCACCTTGCCGAAGGTGTCCACCAGGCCGACCAGCAAGGCGGCGACCAGGGCGCCGCGCACCGAGCCGATGCCACCGATCACGACCACCACAAAGCACATGATCAGCACCGAGCTGCCCATGCCCGGGTACACGCTCGAGATGGGCGACGCAATCATGCCGGCAATGGCGGCCAGTCCCACGCCCAGCGCGAACACCACGCCATGGATCAGGCGGATGTTGATGCCGAGCGATTCGGTCATCTCGCGGTTGAAGGCGCCGGCTCGAATCTTCATGCCCAGGCGCGTCTTTGAAATCAGCAGGTAGAGGCCGAGGGCAAGCGCGATGCACACGCCCGACATCACCAGACGGTAGACCGGGTATGAGAGGTTGTCGGTCAGCGGAATCGACCAGTTGAGCATCTCGGGCACCTGGACCGAATGCACATCGTCACCCCAGAGGATGGACCGCACTTCTTCAAAGATGTAGATGAGGCCGAAGGTCAGCAACACCTGGTCGAGGTGGTCTCGATGGTAGAAGTGCCTGAACAGCAGCCACTCCAGCAGCCAGCCGAATACCACCGCGAGCAGCGTGCCCAGAATGATGGCCAGGACCAGGCTTTCAAGCTGCCCGACCAGAAACCAGGCGAGATAGGCACCCAGCATGTAGAAGCTGCCATGCGCGAGATTGACCACGCCCATGATGCCGAAGATCAGCGTGAGCCCGGCGGCCAGCATGAACAACAGCAGACCGTATTGCAGGCTGTTGAGCAACTGGATCAGGAAATTGGCGAAATCCATGGTGCAGGAGGCGGGCGAGTGGAAAACTGCGGCGAGCAAAAAGCAGACCAGCGCCGCTGGGGCGCCGGTTTGCAGTGCAATCGGTTGAGGGGTGCGGCGTTCAGCCCATACGGCAGCCAGCGGCGGAATCGGCCACAGCCTTCTGCGCCACACCGATCACCTTGTTTTCCTTTTTCTCGACTTTTCGGAGATAGATATCCTGCACCGGGTTGTGCGCCTTGCTCATGGTCCACTTGCCGCGCGGGCTGTCGATCACGGCGCCTTCCATGGCGGCGTAGAGCGGCTTCTTGTTGTTGAGGTCGCCCTTGACAGCGTTTGCACCCTTGATGAGCAGCAGGCCCGTGTCGTAGCCCTGCACCGCGTACACGTCTGGCTGGAGGCGGAAGGCCTTGGCGTACTCCAGGCGGAATTGCTTGTCGCGCGGCGTGTTGAGCGAATCGCCGTAGTGCATGGTGGTGAGCACGCCGTCGGCCGCAGGACCCGCAGCTTCGAGCACGCCTTCGGTCAGGAATCCCGATCCGTAAAGTTGAATGGACTTGTTCAGGCCGGCAGCGGCGAAGTCGCTCATGAACTTGGCGGCACCGCCACCAGCAAAGAAGCACGCCACCGCATCGGGCTTGAGCGATGCGATCTCCGTGAGCAACGCCTGGAACTCCACGTTGGGGAAGGGGAGGCCGAGCTTTTTGACGATGGTGCCGCCCGCGGCGGTGTAGCTCTGCTCGAAGCCTTCAAAGGCCTCGTCGCCCGCGGCGTAGTTCCAGGTGATCCAGACAGCCTTCTTGTGGCCCCGGTCCACCATGGCTTTGCCCAGCGCCAGTGTGGGCTGGGAGTTGGTGAAGGAGGTGCGGAACACGTTGGGTGCGCACTGAGCGCGGGTGGCGACGTGCACGCCCGCGTTGGGAATCAGGTTGAGCACACCGGTGTCGCGCGCCACCTTGTGAATGCCCATCTGCACGCCTGAGTGGACGGTGCCCACCAGCACGTCGACCTTGTCGCGTTGCACGAGGCGGGTGGCGTTCTCGATGCCCTTGGCCGGGTTGGATTCGTCATCGACCTTGAAATACTCGATTTCGCGGCCGCCCAGTTTGCCGCCTTGTTCATTGACGGCCAGGCGAAAGCCGTTCTCGATGGCCACGCCCAACTGTGCAAAAGTGCCCGTGTAGGGCAGCATGAAGCCCACGCGGACCTTGTCCGACTGCGCGCGCACGATCTGGGGCAGCAACAGGCCTGTGGATGCGGCGCCGATCACGGCGGCGCTGCGGGTCAGGACGAGTCGGCGGGTGGTCATGGTGAATTCTCCTGTGGGTGGTTTGCCGGGGTGCGATTCACTGTAGTCGGCAGGGTGCTGATTGGCGATCCTGAATTACCCGTACTTTAGGCCTGAACAATTCAAAGTTGAAGTTTGATTGGAGTGCCAACAATTTATGAGCAATAGTGCATCTACGCAGCGTGCAATATATTGCATATGCGGTCTCTTGTAGCGCGGGAAAACCCTTGTGCGGTGCAAAAGCAGTGGACGGTTACTGAGTAAGTGGTCTTACCAATAAAACTTTGATTGGTTGGGTACTATGATTTCCCCCTACCCACCGGAGACCCGCCCCATGCTCAACCGTCGACACGTTCTCTCGCTTGCAACGATGGCACCCTTTGCCTCCCACGTTTCGGCCCAGGACAACTGGCCCCAGCGTCCGATCCGCATCATCAATCCCGGTGCGCCGGGCGGCACGAATGATGTGCTTTCGCGCTACGTCACCGAACCCCTGAGCAAGATCCTCGGGCAGCCCGTCATCATTGAAGCCAAAGCAGGTGCGGGCGGTGCCATTGGCACCCAGTTCGTGGCCCAGCAACCCGCCGATGGCTACACCATCCTCACGCACCACAACGGATTCGTGACCACGCCTCTGGTTCGCAACAACGCGGGCTACGAGTTCAAGGACCTGGTGCCGGTTTCGCTGCAAGGCACTTCACCGTTGCTGCTGATGGCGCATCCCTCGATGCCCGCCACACTGGCCGAGTTCGTGAGCTTTGCGCGGGCGAATCCGGGCAAGCTGGAGTGGGGCACCGCTGCATTGGGCGGCGTGGGCCATCTGGCCACAGAGGTGTTTCACGACATGGCCAGCATCAAGGACATGGTGCGGATCGCATTCTCCGGATCGGCGCCCGCCATCCAGGGTCTCTTGAGCGGGCAGGTGAAATACCTGATGTCCACGCCGTCGTCATCGACCGCTGGACTGGTGAAAGAAGGGCGCCTGCGTTACCTGGGTTTGTCTTACCCGACGCGATCCTCCGCCATGCCCGATCTGCCGAGCATTTCGGAGGTGGTGCCGGGATTCTCGGCCGACGTCTGGTTCGGCTTCCTGGCGCGGGCCGGCACCCCCACGCCCATTCTGGACAAACTCGCTGCGGCCTTGTCCACCGTGCTCACCCAACCTGAAGTGGTGGCCCAATACCAGTCGGTCAATGTACTGGCCAGGCCGGGTCGCAACGAGCTGGGCGATATCCTCAAGCGCGAGAATGCCCTGTGGGGCAAGGTGGTCAAGGAGAAGAACATCCGCCTGGACTGAGTCAGCTGCACGCGCGCGATACTCGGTGCATGCGCGAATTCATCTCCAGGTACCGCATCTTGTTCGCCGTGTTTGGCACAGCGGTGGTCACGCTGCTGGCCGTGCTGGCGGTCATGAACTTTTCCGGCGCAGAGCCGCACATCGAAAAGCGCCTGGAACGCCTCTACGCCGTGGAGGACCCGCGCTTCCGGCAGGAACTGGGCGTGCTGCTTGGTCCGCCGTTTGTCGACGGCAACCGGGTGCGGGTGCTTCGCAACGGGGACGAGATCTTTCCAGCAATGCTCGCGGCCATTCGCGGCGCGCAGAAGACGATCACCTTCGAGTCCTATATTTACTGGTCGGGTGATATCGGCCGGGAGTTTGGCGAGGCGCTCGCCGAGCGCGCACGGGCTGGCGTGCGCACCCATGTGCTGCTGGACTGGATCGGCAGCAGCAAGATGGACGAAGAGATCATCAAGGCCATGGAGACTGCGGGGGTGGAGGTGCACAAGTTTCATCCGCCGCATTGGTACCACCTGCAGCGCATGAACAACCGCACCCACCGCAAGTTGCTGGTGGTCGATGGCAAACGCGCGTTTACCGGCGGTGTGGGCATTGCGCCCGAATGGACTGGCAATGCCGAAAGCCCTGAGCGCTGGCGCGACACCCACTTTCAGGTGGAGGGCCCGGTGGTGGCGCAGATTCAGGCCGTGTTCCTCGACAACTGGATCAAGGTCACGGGCCAGGTTCTGCACGGGGAACCCTACTTTGCAGAACTGGAGGACGTCGGGCAGAGTGCGGCCCAGATGTTCAGCAGCTCGCCCACCGGCGGCGCCGAGAGCATGCAGTTGATGTACCTGCTGTCCATCACCTCGGCAGCTCGCACCATTGATCTTTCGGCCTCGTATTTCGTGCCCGACGAGCTGATGCTGCGAGCGCTGGTGGAGGCCATGAAACGCGGTGTGCGGCTGCGAATTGTGGTGCCTGGCGAGCACATCGACGCCGAAACGGTGCGCCTGGCCTCGCGGGCTCAGTGGGGACCTCTGCTGGAAGCCGGTGCCGTCATCGCCGAATACGGACCCACCATGTACCACTGCAAGGTATTGATCATCGATGACCTGCTGGTGTCGGTGGGCTCCACCAATTTCGACAACCGGTCTTTTCGCCTGAACGACGAGGCCACCCTGAACATTCTGGACGTCCGTTTTGCCAAAGAGCAGACCGCGATTTTTGAAGCGGACCTGGCCAGGTCACGACCCATCAGCCATCAGGAGTGGCTGAACCGCCCGCTGCAAGAGCGGCTGGCGGAAAAAGTGGCTTCCTTGATTGATTCGCAGCTGTAGGGATTGCCGCAACGATCGGATGGCCTGCCCGGAGGGACTCGAACCCCCGACCTGCTGCTTAGAAGGCAGCTGCTCTATCCGGTTGAGCTACGGGCAGACAGGGTGACGACCGGTGATACAAAAAAGGCCCACACTGTGGGCCTTTTTGTTTTCGATCAATGGTCGGAGCGGCGGGATTCGAACTCGCGACCCTCTGCTCCCAAAGCAGATGCGCTACCAGGCTGCGCTACGCTCCGACTAAGCCTCGAATTGTACCTGCTGTCGAAGCCTTCTCCAGAAACCTCATCGCTTTTCGTATTGCGTCTTGCCAAACAGCACGTCGCGGGACTTGTCGTCGGTGAGCGGTTTGCGTGCATCGGCCAGCACCGCCACTCCACGCTGTACTGCGGGACGCGCGGCAATGGTGTCGAACCAGACCTTCAGCCTGGGGTGGTCTGCCCAGTCGATGCCCTGGTTCTGCCAACTCCGCAGCCACGGGAAGATGGCGATGTCGGCCACGCTGTACTGCTTGCCGGCGATGTACTCGTGGTGAGCCAGTTGCCGGTCCATCACGCCGTAAAGCCGTTTGGCTTCGTTGGTGTAGCGGTTGACGGCGTACTCGATCTTCTCGGGCGCGTACAGACGAAAGTGGTGTGCCTGTCCCAACATGGGGCCCACGCCACCCATCTGGAACATCAGCCACTCCAGCACCTTCCACTTCGCGCGGTCCGACTTCGGCAGAAACTTGCCGGTTTTGGCGGCGAGGTACAGCAGGATCGCGCCGGACTCGAACAGGCTGATGGGCTGGCCTCCCGGGCCTTGTGGATCCACTAGCGCGGGAATCTTGTTGTTGGGGCTGATCTTCAGGAAATCCTGCGCAAACTGGTCGCCCTGGCCGATGTTGATGGGGTGCACCTGCCAGTCGCGGCCAAGGCGCAGGCCGCATTCCTCCAGCATGATGTGGACCTTGTGTCCGTTGGGGGTGGGCCAAGAGTAAACGTCGATCATGGCAGAGCACTTTCTGTGAGCGGATGGGCGTTGGTTATGCTTGGAAAAAATTCACTCTACGGGAAAACACAAGTCCATGTTTGAGCGACTGGGAAAAGCGTTGACAGGCTTGCGGCCCTCTCCAGACCCATCCACCCCGCTGGCGGAGTGGGCCACTTCACAGGGACTGGCCTTCAAACGAATGTTTGGCGGGGCCTATGCCATGGCGGGGCAGTGGCAGGGCCAGAGTGTTCGCATCGAATGCGGAGCCCCGTCGCGGGCTTACCTTCAGGGCATGGAACTCATGGCGCGCGCCGATCTGGGGTTGGGTACAGCGAGCAGCGTGGTGGTGATGAACCGTGCGCTCAAGCGCGCACTGGAGCAGCAGGCCACCGCGCTGTATGCCAGCTACACCGACGATCTGCAGACCAGCGCGGCGATGCTTCCCGAAGAAATCCGGTGGCTGGCCATGTACCGCGACGCCGGTTGGGCCGGGCCGGAAGAGGCTTTCTGGGAGCGCTATGCCGTGCTGACGGACTCGACAGAGACCGCCAGAGCCTGGATCGACGAAAGCGCCGTGCAGCGACTCATGGACTGGCCGGGCGCGGCGGTTTCAGCGACCACCCCGGTGCTGTTCATGTTGCTGAGAGGCAAGACCTATTTGCGCTTGCAGATCGACCAGACGCGCGACGGGGCCACCGCTGTGCATGGGCTGGACCTGTTCCGCCACCTGGCCGAACAGGCCCGCTCGCTGCCCGTGTCCTGAGCGAAGCGAGCGGTTCAGAAGCCCGGTTCAGAAACCCCGCGTGATGGGCATCTCCACCTCGGTCTTCAACGCCATGTGGCGCGCCAGCTCGAGCTTGGCGATGGACTGGCGATGTACTTCGTCTGGGCCGTCGGCCAGGCGCAGCGTGCGCTGGCTGGCGTAAGCGTAGGCCAGCGGAAAGTCGCCGCTCACGCCACCACCGCCGTGCGCCTGAATGGCCATGTCAATGACATCGCAGGCCATGTTGGGCGCCACCACCTTGATCATGGCGATCTCCGCCTTGGCCACCTTGTTGCCCACCGTGTCCATCATGTATGCCGCTTTCAGCGTGAGCAGGCGCGCCATCTCGATGCGGCAACGTGCATCGGCGATGCGTTCGTGCCAGACCGATTGCGCTGAGACCGGTTTTCCAAAGGCTACTCTGCTGTTGAGCCGTTGGCACATGAGTTCCATGGCGCGCTCGGCGGCACCGATGGAGCGCATGCAGTGGTGAATGCGGCCCGGGCCAAGACGGCCCTGGGCAATCTCGAAGCCACGGCCTTCGCCCAGAAGCAGGTTCTCGACCGGAACACGTACGTTCTCCAGCAAGACTTCCATGTGGCCGTGCGGCGCATCGTCGTAGCCAAACACGGTGAGTGGTCGCAGCACGCTGATGCCTTTGGCGTTCGAGGGCACCACGATCATGGATTGCTGCGAATGGCGCGGTGCCTCCGGGTTCGTCTTTCCCATCACGATGTACACAGCACAGCGTGGATCGCCCGCCCCGGAAGACCACCACTTGCGGCCGTTGATCACGTACTCGTTGCCGTCGCGCTCAATGCGGCACTGGATGTTGGTCGCGTCCGACGAGGCCACTTCGGGCTCGGTCATGAGGAAGGCCGACCGGATTTCGCCGCGCAAGAGCGGCTCCAGCCATTCGTCCTTCAGGGGCTCGCTGGCGTACCGCTCCAAAGTCTCCATGTTGCCGGTGTCGGGCGCGGAGCAATTGAACACCTCGGCGGCAAACGGCACGCGACCCATGATCTCGCACATGGGCGCGTATTCAAGGTTGGACAGCCCCTGCGGCGCGCGCGGGCTGCGCGGCAGAAACAGGTTCCATAAACCGGCGGCCAGCGCCTTGGGCTTGAGCTCCTCGATGATCGCGGTGGGTACCCAGGCGTTGCCCTTCGCTCGATTGGCCGAGATTTCCTCGAAAAAGCGCGCTTCATTGGGGTAGATGTGCTGGTCCATGAAAGCAAGCAGGCGTTCGCGCATGTCCTTCACTTTGTCGGTGTAGTCGAAGTTCATCTTGTCTCCTGTGGGGTAGTGCTTGGATGCATGGGAAAAAGGGGTCAGCCAGCGCTGGCGAATCGCCAGGCCAGCTCGGCCATGGGCCGCGCGCCAGCAGCCGAGCTGACGGCCTGGGCGCTGGATGCGGTGCCGGCTTCCACCCGCTTGGCAATGCCTTGCAGGATGGCCGCCAGGCGGAACATGTTGTAGGCGAGGTAAAAATTCCAGTCGGCCTTGAGCTGTTCGGGTTTTGCAAAGCCGGTGCGCTCGCAGTACAGCGCGATGTAGTCGGCTTCGGACGGGATGCCCAGCGACTTCAGGTCCAGGCCGCCAATGCCGCGAAACGCACCCGGCGGAATGTGCCAGGACATGCAGTGGTAACTGAAGTCGGCGAGCGGGTGGCCCAGCGTCGAGAGCTCCCAGTCGAGCACGGCGAGCACGCGCGGCTCGGCAGGAAGGAACATCAGGTTGTCGAGGCGAAAGTCGCCGTGCACGACCGACAGCAGTGACTCGTCGCGTGCCATGGAAGGCACGTTTTGGGGCAACCATTCCATCAGCCGGTCCATGGCATCGATCGGTTGCGTCACCGAGGCCTGGTACTGCTTGCTCCAGCGTCCGATCTGGCGCTCGAAGTAGTTGCCTGGTTTGCCGTAGCCGTCCAGGCCGATCTCCAGCGGCTTCACGTTGTGCAACGCGGCGATCACGCGGTTCATCTCGTCGTAGATGGCGCCGCGCTGAGAAGGCGTCATGCCAGGCAGCGACTGGTCCCACAGCACGCGACCGTCCACGCACTCCATGATGTAGAAGGCGCGACCGATCACCGACTCGTCCTCGCAAAGAGCGTGCATGCGGGCCACAGGCACCCCGGTACCGTGCAGCGCACTCATCACGCGGAATTCGCGCTCGATGGCATGGGCCGACGGCAGCAGCTTTGCCACGGGTCCGGGCTTGGCGCGCATCACAAAAGCGCGTTGCGGCGTGACCAGCTTGTAGGTGGGGTTGGACTGCCCACCCTTGAACATTTCTACGGTGAGCGGCCCCGCGAAGTCCGGCACGCTGGATGCCATCCAGGCGGCCAGGGCGGCTTCGTCAAACGCATGCTGCCCGGCAACGGGCCTGGTGCCAGTGAAGTTCTGGTGGTCTGTCATGCAGCTCGAGCCCGAAGTGAGGTGATGGGCCAGGTGCTGTTCAGGATTCCGACTCGGCGATGCGCATGAGCATGTCGCGGTTGCGCACCACCAGACCACCTTGTTCGATGCGGATCGCTTCTTCGCGCTCCATGGATTTGAGTTCCTGGTTCACGCGCTGCCGCGAAGCGCCAAGCAGTTGCGCCAGTTCTTCCTGAGCCAGTTGCAGGCCGATGCGCATTTCGCTGCCGTCCGACAAGCAGGGCACGCCGTAACTGCGCACGAGGTGAAGCAACTGCTTGGCGAGCCGGGCTCGAAGGGGCAGGGTATTGAGGTCTTCCACCAGGCCGAACAGCGTGCGAATGCGTCGCGCCTGAAGGCGCATGAGCGCTTCGTAGAGCTCCACATGCATGCTCAGGATTTTCTGGAAATCGGTCCTGGCCACGCACAACATGGTGGTGGGTCCATGCGCATAGGCATCGTGGGTGCGCTGGTCGCCGTCGAACATTGCCACGTCGCCGAACCACACACCAGGCTCCACATACGTCAGGGTGATCTGTTTGCCCGAAAGCGATGTGGAGCTCACGCGCACCGCGCCCTTGGCCACCGCAGACCACTCGGAGGGCGGATCGCCTCGGGCGACGATGAGATCGCCGTCCTTGAATCGCTTGACGTAGGCGCATCGGAGTATGTCGTGACGCAGGGAAGGAGAAAGGCTGGTGAACCAGCGACCGTTGTTGATCGCCTCGCGTTCTTCCATTGTCAGAATCGGTTCGTCCATGGGCTGTCTTTTGAGTGACTGGAAAGGCGATCATTGTCGCCACAGGGACGTGGCGAGGGATCAGGGTATGCGCGCAGGGAGGGAGTGGGCGCGCCGCTCAGCGGTAGCTGGCGGGGCGTTTTTCCATGAAGGCGCTGATGCCTTCGCCGGCGTTGCCGTGGTGAAGGCATCGCACGAAATGATCGCGCTCGGCGGCGAGCTGGGCATGCAAGGCTTGCGTGGAGGCCTCGTTGGCGAGTTCCTTGATGCTGGACAACGCGTTGGGTGCCCTGGCGTTGAGCCGCTCGCTCAGCGCCAGCGCATCGGCCAGGGCCTCGCCAGGCGCGCTCACCTGGTTGATCACACCCAGCTGATGCAACCGCTCGGCGCCGATGCGGTCGCCGCACATCAACAGTTGCAGTGCGGTGGCGCGGGGGAGGGCGCGCGTCAGGCTCCAGGTGGCACCTCCATCGGGTGAAAGGCCCACATTGCTGTACGCCATCACGAACACGCTGTTTTGCGCTGCCACCACCATGTCGCAAGCCAGCACCAGTGAAAAGCCTGCACCAGCGCAGGAGCCTTCAACCGCCGCCAGCACTGGCTTGGGAAAGGCGCGGATGGTCTCTACCCAGTTGTGCAGGCCTTCGATGCTCTGTGCCTGCACCTCCGGGGGTTGCTGACGGTTGGCCAGCAGCCGCTGCAGGTTGCCACCAGCGCAAAAGTGGCTGCCTTCTCCAGTGATCACGACGCTGCGCACTTCGTCGCTGCTCTCTGCCACGTTCAGCGCCTCCACACCGGCGGCGTACATGTCCGGGCTCAGGGCGTTGCGGTTCTCGGGGTTGCTGATGGTCAGCACCATGGTCTGTCCATGGCTGTGGCTCTTGAGGCTGGCGGTCATTGGGGCGTTTCCTGTGGGGTGGCCGGGTCAGGCTTCAGTGTGGGTGAGGCTCAGGCCCAGCGCACCGCGCCGGCGCAGCCAGGGCGAGGGACGGTAGCGAGGATCGCCGTAGACCGTCTGCAGGTTGAACAGGATTTCCAGCACGTTCGTTGGTCCGATGCGGTCGCCCATGGCCAGTGGCCCGGCAGGGTAGCCCAGGCCGAGCGTGACCGCCACGTCCAGGTCTGCCGGGGAGCAGATGCCTTGCTGGCACATGTCAGCCGCAATGTTGACAATGGTGGCGACCACGCGCTGCGTGACGAAACCGCCGCTGTCGCGGATCACGCTCACCGGCTTGCCGTCGCGTGCGAACAGGGCGTGGGCGGCATCGCGCATGTCGGGTCGCGTGGCGGGGTTGGTGGCCAGCACGCGTCGGCGCGTTGAGGCGTCTTCCAGCATCAGGTCGATGCCCACGGTGCGCGTGGCATCCAGGCGCTCCACCGCAGCGAGTGTGGTCACGTCCAGGCCAAGAGGTGCCACGAGGATCAGTGCGCTGGCCGAAGGAACGGCGGCGGTTTCGATGCTCGCGCCAAGGTTCTTGAGCAGCTGGTAGAGCTCCTGGCGCCGAGCCGCCTTGGGTGACACCCACACCGGTGGCAGATCGGACACATCGGGTGTGGCGGGTTCGGCGGCCAGGCGGGCCACGCCTTTGTCGTAGGTGTAGAAGCCTTCGCCGACCTTTTTGCCGACCACACCGCCGGCCAGACGCTGCGCCGTGATGACGCTGGGGCGGTAGCGCGGCTCCTCGAAGTACTGGTGGTAGATGGACTCCATCACCGGGTGCGAGACGTCGAGCGCGGTCAGGTCCATCAGCTCGAACGGACCGAGGCGAAATCCCATCTGGTCCTTGAGGATGCGGTCAATCGTGGCGAAATCGGCCACTTGCTCACCCACCACGCGCAGCGCCTCGGTGCCATAGCCGCGCCCCGCGTGGTTGACGATGAACCCGGGCGTGTCCTGCGCTGCCACCGGCGTGTGACCGAACTGGCGCGTGTAGTCGGTGAGGCGCTGGCACACCTCAGCGCTGGTTTTCAGGCCGGCAATAACCTCGACCACCCGCATCAGCGGCACAGGATTGAAAAAGTGGTAGCCCGCGAGCTGTGCCGGTCGTTTGAGCGCAGCTGCAATGGCGGTGACGGAGAGCGAAGAGGTGTTGGTCGCCAGCACCGCATCGGGCTGCACGATGCCCTCCAGGTCGGCAAACAAACGCTGCTTCACGTCCAGCCGCTCCACCACCGCTTCAATCACCAGGTGGCACGGCGCCAGGTCGGTCAATGCCTGGGCGAGTTGAATGCGTTCCAGACACGCCTGCATGGTCGCGGCATCCATCCGGTTCTTTTCCACCAGAGTCTTCCAGGTGGTTTCCAGCGCGTCCCTGGCGGCCTGAGCGGCGCCGGGCTGCACGTCGAAAAGCCAGACCTGGCTGCCGGCTTGTGCCGCCATCTGGGCAATGCCGCGGCCCATGGCGCCCGTGCCAACGACGCCCGCCGAGGGAAAAATGGGTTGCATAAAGTGTGTTGTATTTGGAATGAGGGGCCCGGCAGCTATGACAAAATGACCAAACGAAAGAACGAAGGACATCCAACGTGCGCCAGACATGGACAGCCTGTATTTTGCTATCAACTGCCATGGGCAGTTCGGCAGTGACCTTGGGAAGGCACAGTGGCGCAGCCCTCATTGGTCAACCACTTGATGTCCGGGTGCAGCTTCTGGTCGGGCCCGACGAAGACGCCGCCAACCAGTGCGTGAACACCGACGTGTTCTACGGCGATGCCCAGGTATCGGCGGGCGCCGTTCGAAGCACGCCTCAAAAGTCGGCCGGGGCCGATGCGCAGGCCACCGTGCGCATCCAGGCGGCGCTTCCTGTAAACGAGCCCATCGTCACGCTCTATGTGCGGGCGGGCTGCAGCAATCCCTTCACCCGCCGCTATGTGCTGCTGGCCGATCTGTCTTCGGAGCCTGCGGCGGCCAGTGCTCCCGCACCTGCTGCCTCCCCCGCGCGTCCTCCCGCCGTCGATGCCTTGCCGTCGCAGCGCGCCACCACCTCGTCTTCGGCAGGCGCTGTGCCTGCGCCGGCAACTTCGTCGCGGGCAGCTACTGCCACAACGGCCCAGGCCAGTGCCCGACCCGCGCCCGCCGCCAGACCACCCAGCGTGGTGCGCCGCGCGCCAGCCCCGGTGGCCGCGCCCCGGCTGCAGCTCGATCCCGTCGACCTGGATCCGGGCATCGAGCGCGATCCCACGCTCAAGCTCTCACCGCTGATGCTCAGCGAACCCGGAACTTCCGAAGAAGCTCGCGCTGCGGCTGCCGAGCGCTGGAAGGCCATCAACGCCACACCCGAGGACATTCTGCGTGATGCCCGGAAGCTGAGCACCCTGGAGGCCGAGGCCGCCGAGTTGCGCGGTGCGCAAACCCGGGATCAGGCCAGTCTCTCCGAACTCAGGTCCCAACTCAATCAGGCGCGGGACGAGCGCTACAGCAACCCGCTCGTCCATGCGCTGGCTGGGCTTCTACTGCTCATGCTGCTGCTGCTTGCGTTCGTGTGGCGTCGCAAGGCCAGAGCGCCAGGTGGCGAGGCATCGCGCGCCTGGTGGTCTTCCCATCCTGACGACAAGTCGGCCGCCGACAAACTCGGCGAACCCGTGACGCGCAAGACTCCGACGCCTGCCGCGGTGGACAACGTCGACAAGGATATTGATTTCAATCTGGGCGACGACTCCTCTTTCGACTTGCTCAACCCGCCCAACTCGCCCAAGACCGGGTCGGGGCGCAGTGGCCGCCCCCCCCTGGCCGCCGAACCGGCACCGGCCCTGCCCACGCGCGACAAGCGCGAGTTTTCTTCCAGCGCCATTGGTGGCTCTCGCTCCATTGCCACCGAAGAACTGTTTGACATTCAGCAGCAGGCCGATTTCTTTGTCTCGCTGGGCGAGGATGGACAGGCCATTCAGGTGCTGCGCAACCACCTTGCTGAAAGCCACGAGCCCAGTGCGCTGGCGTACCTCGATTTGTTCAAGCTTTACCACCGGCTCGGACGGCGCCACGACTACGACCAGTTGCGCGACGAATTCAATCAGGTGTTCAACGCCGGCGCGCCGCCCTTCGATCACTACACCGACGCCGGGCGCGGGCTGGAAGCCTACGAAACAGCCTTCAGCCGAATCCAGTCTCTGTGGCCGGAGCCACGCGTGCTCGACCTGATCGAGCAGTCGATCTTCCGCGATGCGTCCGACGACGAAGTGGAGGTTTTCGATCTGGAGGCTTACCGCGAACTCTTGCTCCTGCACGCAATGGCCAAGGACCTGATCAAGCGCGACGGCTCCCAGGCAGTGGGGAACAGCGAGTTTCACCACACGGCCGTGCAACCCCTCAAGGCGGCCGGGCGGCTGCTCGATGGCTCGCCGATCGCCGAGAGAGGAGGGTCCCAAGATGGTCGAGAGCGAAACACCCAGCCCATGGGTCTGGACACCATGAGCCCGGCGTCATCTCGGCTCGGGCTTGACGTGAACCTTGACGACCTGTCCGAATTTTCGGCGTTTGAAGCATCGCTGCCCGAGGTGGACGTGGCCGTCGAGCAAACTGCCAGGCCGGCTGAAAGCGAACAGCCCGGCCAGATTGGTGACAACCTCATCGATTTTGAGGTTCAGGACTTCATGCCCCCCGAGAGCGACGGCGCCGGCGCGCGGGACGCTGGTCCCGACAAGAAGGCATGAGCGGCCAGTATCAGCGTCGGACCTGCAGCGCGCCGGGGTTGACGATGTTGGTCGGCGTGCCCTTGATGAAGTTGACGACGTTGTCGAACGCGGCCGCGAAATACATCTCGTAGCTGTCCTGCTCCACATAACCAATGTGGGGCGTGCAGATGCAATTCTCCAGACGAAGCAAGGCGTGTCCCTGCAAGATGGGCTCTGACTCGAAAACATCCACAGCGGCCATGCCAGGGTGACCACGGTTGAGCGCAGCGATCAAGGCCTCAGGCTCGATCAGTTCCGCTCGCGAGGTGTTCACCAGCAGGGAGCTGGTTTTCATTCGCGCAAGGTCTTCCGCCTTCACGCAACCCGCGCTTTTTTCGCTCAGGCGAAGGTGCAGAGAGAGCACGTCGGCTTCCTCGAACAAGGCTGCTTTGCTCTCGATCGTTTCGTGGCCATCGGCCCTGGCGCGCGCCCGGGCGTCCTCGCTGCCCCACACCACCACGCGCATGCCAAAAGCCCGGCCGTAGCCAGCCACCAGCTGGCCGATGCGGCCGTAGCTCCAGATGCCGAGGGTTTTGCCACGCAGCACCATGCCCAGCCCGAAGTTGGCGGGCATGGCCGCCGCCTTGAGCCCGGCCTGCTGCCAGGCACCGTGCTTCAGGTGCGACACGTACTGCGGAATGCGGCGCATAGCGGCCAGCACAAGGCCCCAGGTGAGTTCCGCCGTGGATACCGGTGAACCGACCCCCTCCGCCACCGCAATGCCACGCTCGGTGCAGGCGGCCACATCAAGGTGGCTGCCTACGCGCCCGGTCTGGGCAATCAACTTGAGTCGCGGCAGCTTTTCAATGAGCTGCCGCGTGACCTGAGTGCGTTCGCGAATGAGGACCAGCACGTCGGCATCCCGCAGCCGTATGGACAGTTGTCCCACGCCCTTGACGGTGTTGGTGAACACCTTGGCGGGATAGGGCTCCAGTTTCTCGGCGCATCGCAGCTTGCGCACCGCATCTTGATAGTCATCAAGGATCACAATATTCATGTCCCTATTGTGCCCTCACCACCATCCCGGTCGCCCCGCCACGCAGGCGCGAGATGCTCACGCTGCCCGCGCTGAGCTGTGTTTTTCCTGATCCGCAAGCCGATCGAGTTCGGCGCAAACATCGTTGATGCGGCCCGAGATGACCAGGCGCACGCCGAGCGACGGTGATGGCCGCGGATCTGTTGCTCGCAACACCCGGACGCGGCATGCGCCTGTGTTTTCAGACCGCCTGATCGGCGTGGTATGCGCCCCCTGGTGCGCGGGTACGCTGGCTGGCCGGCCGAGCCACCCGGCACGGGCGAATCGTTGGACCACGCGGCTGGCCAGCGGCTCATTGGCCGCTGGCGCCAGGCGTTTTGGGGCGGCCGGAAGCCAGCAGTCGATGAGCTGCAGCGGTGCGCGCCAGGTGTTGGTGCTGAAGAGGATTCCCATGCGAAACTCCTTGGTGGGGGTTGAACACAGGCAGGATTGCTGGAAAGCCGCCAACGCAGGGATGTGTCCTGTGCGAACCGCAGAAGCCCGCTGGACCAAACGCCCGCCACCTGCTGAGGCGACAAAGACCGGGTGCGGTCAGAGCTGGAAGCTGTTGCGGATGAGGCCCACGGCCAGGCCTTCTATCTCGAACGCCTCGCCCGGTTCGACGATGATGGTTTTGTAGTCGGGGTTCTCTGCGTGCAGCTCGATCAGGTGCTGGCGCCGCATGAAGCGCTTGACGGTGACGTCGTCGCCGAGGCGCGCCACCACGATCTGGCCGTTCTTCGCTTCCTTGGTGGCCTGCACGGCGAGCAGGTCGCCATCCATGATGCCGGCGTCCCGCATGGACATGCCTCGCACCTTGAGGAGGTAGTCCGGTGCTCGCTGGAACAGGCTGCGTTCGACGTGGTAAGTCTGGTCCACATGCTCCTGCGCGAGGATGGGGGAGCCTGCTGCCACGCGCCCGATCAGGGGCAGCATGAGCTGGGAGAAACCAGCGAGCGGCAGTGTAAGCTGGCGAGACCGTGAGTCGTTGATGGAGCGAAGGTCTTCACTGCGCAGCCGGATGCCGCGAGATGTGCCGCTGACGAGTTCGATGACGCCTTTGCGGGCCAGTGCCTGGAGATGTTCCTCCGCGGCGTTGGCCGACTTGAATCCCAGCTCGCTGGCGATCTCGGCCCGCGTGGGCGGCGCGCCAGAGCGGGAGATGGCCGTCTGGATCAATTCCAGGATTTGCTGCTGCCGGGCGGTGAGCTTGGGGGCGGATGCGGGCATGTCGGACATGGGAACCTCGTCGGGAACATGGGGACAGGAGTTGAACAAGTTGGGACGGGTTTTCGTACCCATACCTGTTTTCTTATCCAGTGGCTGTATTTTTAACCAGTTTCGGAGAGTTGGCAAGTGGTGCGATCAAATCAGGCCCTTCGTTTGGTGCTGCTGGGTACGGGCGGGACCATCGCCGGGCGCGCCGCGCAGTCGGCTGACAACGTGGGTTACGTGGCGGGCCAGGTGAGCGCGGCGGAGCTGGTGGCTGCGGTGCCCGTGCTCGGCGGCATGCCGCTTGAGGTAGAGCAGATTGCCCAGATCGACAGCAAGGACATGGCGTTGTCCGTGTGGCAATCTCTCGCGAGCCGTATTGCGGCGCATCTGGAGCGGCAAGAGGTCCAGGCGGTGATCGTGACCCACGGCACCGACACCATCGAGGAAACCGCCTTTCTGCTGCACCGGGTGCTGCGGCCCACCCGGCCCGTGGTTCTCACCTGCGCAACGCGACCTGCCACCGCCCTCATGTCCGATGGCCCTCAGAATCTCAGCGATGCCGTGGCGGTGGCCCGCCATGCGGGAACAGAGGGCGTGGTGGTGGTGTGCGCCGGGCAGGTGCACGGCGCCCGCGACGTCGCCAAGGTCCACACGTACCGGCTGGACGCGTTCGATTCCGGCGATGCCGGAGCCCTGGCTTGCGTCGAGGAAGGACAGGTGCGCGAATTTCGGAGCTGGGATGGTTGCCGTGAAGACCGGCCGTTTGATCCCAGAGCGCTGGCACACCTCATGGCGGTCAGCGAACTTCCACGCGTTGAACTGGTGACGAGCCACGCTGATTCGGACGGCAGCATCGTCAGGGGATTGCTTGCATTCCCTGGCGAACGGCCTTTGCGCGGCATCGTGGTTGCAGGCACAGGCAACGGCACGGTGCACCAGGCCTTGGCGGCCGCCCTCACCGAAGCCGAGGCGCAGGGCGTTCGCGTGAGATTGACCAGCCGCTGCGCTGGAGGCCGGGTGGTGCCCCATGCTGGTCTGGCCTTTGAAGACGCCGGGGGTCTGTCCCCGGTCAAGGCGCGCCTGTCGCTCGCGCTGGACCTGCTGGAGGGTTGATCCTTGCTGGCCGCGCTCGGCGCTCATCCGTGGGCCTATCCCATGCTGGAGGTGGTGCACCTGCTGGGCGTGGCGTTGTTGCTGGGCAACCTGGTGTTGCTGGAGCTTCGCGTTTTTGGCTGGGGCGCGGCGCTGCCCGTTGAGCCCCTGGCACGGTTGAGCCTGGGTCTTGCGGTTTGCGGCTTCGCGCTGGCTGCGGTTTCTGGGCTGCTGATGTTTGGTACTCAACCAGGGGAACTGTTGGCCAACCGCGTGTTCACAGCCAAGATGGCGTTGATCATGCTGGCTGGCTGCAACGCCGGCTGGTTTCACGCGCGCAGGTCGCTGCAGTTGCAGGATGGTGCGGCCCGGGCATTGATGACGCTGTCCACCGTGTTGTGGTTGCTGGTTCTCACCTGCGGCCGCTGGATCGGCTACGTGTAGTTTGAAATCTGAAGGAGACGCACATGCAAAGACGGGAATTGGTGCAGGCTGGCGCGTTGCTTGGTCTGTCGGGCTGGGGCTCCGGCGCTCTGGCACACCACGGCTGGAGCAGCTTCGATCAAGACCGCCCCGTCTACCTGGAAGGGAAGGCCGTGGACGTGAAATGGCGGAACCCGCACGCCGAATTGATTCTGGAAGTGTCTGAAGGCCTGAGCCTGCCCGCCGATCTCGCGCGGCGCGCTTTGCCGGCGCAGACCGCCGGCATAGACGGGCCGGCGTTGTTGGCCAAGACCGTGGTGCCCACTCGCCGTGACAAGCGCTGGGAGATCGAGCTGGCGCCGCTTTTTCGCATGGGCCAGTGGCAGGTACCAGAGATCAAGAACGGCACGCCGATGGCCGTTGTGGGCTTCACGTTCAAGGAAGAGAAAGGCGAGGCAATTGTGCGCGCCGAATACATCTTCCTCGACGGCAAGACCTACGGGCTGCGATCCAGCCCGACTTGAGGTCTTACTTTGAAAGCGCCTCGAAGGCGCGCGCGGTGATTTCGTCCACCGAGCCCATTCCGCTGATGGCACGGTACTTCGGCGCGCTGGCCGGATCGATGCGCGCCCAGCTGCTGTAGTACTCCACCAGCGGGCGGGTCTGTGCGCTGTAGACCTCCAGGCGCTTTTTCACGGTTTCTTCTTTGTCGTCGTCGCGCTGGATGAGCGGTTCGCCCGTCACATCGTCCCTGGCTTCCACTTTAGGCGGATTGAATTTGACGTGATAGGTGCGGCCAGACGCGGGGTGCGAGCGGCGCCCGCTCATGCGCTCCACGATGGCGTCAAAGGGCACGTCGATCTCCAGCACGTAGTCCAGCTTCACGCCGGCGGACTTCATGGCATCGGCCTGCGGGATGGTGCGGGGGAAACCATCGAACAGAAAACCATTGGCGCAGTCGGGCTGAGCGATGCGTTCCTTGACGAGGTTGATGATGAGGTCGTCGCTGACCAGGCCACCGGATTCCATGACCGCTTTGGCTTGCAGTCCCAGCGGCGTTCCTGCCTTCACGGCGGCGCGCAGCATGTCGCCGGTGGAGATCTGGGGAATGCCGTATTTCTGGCAGATGAACGTGGCTTGCGTGCCCTTGCCGGCCCCAGGCGCACCCAACAGAATCAGTCTCATCGTTTTCCTTGTTCAGAGTTTCAATGGCATGGCCGCTGGCCGCCAGCGGCACGCCCGGGCCTGGGACCCGGGGCAACCGTTCGAGGATAGCACGGGCATTCCCGCATCCGGCTTACAGCAGCTGGAGCCGGTGAGTCCCGAAAGAGGGTGTTTTCAGCTAGCTCGGAGCAGTGCCCGCACCCGCTCGAGGTCGGCCGGCGTGTCCACGCCAGGGCCGGGTGACAAATCGGTGATGTGCACCGCGATGCGATGGCCGTGCCAGAGCACGCGCAGTTGCTCCAGCGACTCGGTGGCCTCTAACGGCGCGGGCTCCAGTCGCGGGAACTGGCGCAGGAAATCGACGCGGTAGCCGTAGATGCCGATGTGACGCAGTGGCACGGGGGAGGGGAGAGCGGCCAGGGCCTCGCCCGAATTCAGCGACCCCATGCCGTCGCGCCACCAGGGAATCGGAGCGCGGCTGAAATACAGCGCGGTGCCGATCCGGTCGACCACCACTTTCACGACGTTGGGGTTGAGGAACTCGTCTGTCCCGCCGATCGCGTGGGCCGCCGTGCTCATCACGCAGTCGGTGCGGCGAACCAGTTCTGCGGCCACTGCGTCGATCAGGGCAGGCTCCATGAGCGGTTCGTCGCCTTGCACGTTCACCACCACTTCTGCGCTGCCCAGGCCAAGCAGGTCGCAGGCTTCGGCAAGCCGGTCGCTGCCCGAGGCGTGATCGACGCGGGTGAGCACGGCCTCCACGCCGTGCAACTCGCAGGCCTGCACGATTCGCAAATCGTCAGCCGCCACCACGCAGCGCCGTGCAGCGCTTTGCTGCGCACGCCGGGCCACGCGCACCACCATGGGCAGGCCGCCGATGTCGGCCAGGGGTTTGTCGGGCAGGCGGCTGGAGGCCAGGCGCGCCGGGATCAACACGGTGAAGCCGGCATCGGCCACGGCCGAGAGCGTCATCCCAGTGGCGCGGGTGCTGAAGGTCGCGCCGCTTCCTCTTCCGTCAGGGTGCGCGCCTCGTGTTCGAGCAGGATGGGGATGCCGTCCCGGACCGGGTAGGCCAGGCGGGCGCTGCGGGAGAGCAGCTCCTGCTTTTCGCGGTCGAAGATCAGCGGACCCTTTGTCACGGGGCACACCAGCAGTTCAAGCAGTTTCGTGTCCATGGCGGGATGATAGTCGCGCAAGGCTCGCATCGACGCATTCAAAGAACGCAGCTTCCGGTACCAGTTCGAGTGGAACCGCCCAGGCTTCAGGCGATCGGTCGGCCGGCATCATGGGGAACAGCTTGACGGCGTCCTTCTCGGTGCAGATCAGAGGGTGGCGAGCGCCACTGATCACATCGGCGTAGTCTGCGGCGTCTGCATGGTCCGGCAGGCTTACGCAGCTTGCGAGCGTGAAACCGCTCTCGCGCAGCATCTCGAAAAAAACCTCGGGGCGCGCGATACCTGCAACGGCGATCACCGGTTGTTGCTGCAGTTGTGCCAGTGGCTGGCTTTGGCCGTCGGGGCCAATGGCGCGGGACGCCAGCCGACGCACCGCGTGGAACTCGGGCATGCCTTTCGGCGGAGGCAAGGCAACTTCGACGGCTCCCATTCGCCCTTGTCGCAGCACCATATCGGGCCTTCCAGCCGCCATTGCGGCAAATGGCCAGGGTTCACGCAGCAATCCGGCCGGCAGCACCCAGCCGTTGCCCACCCCGCGATCGTCGAACACGGCCACCGTCAAGTCGCGTCCCAGTGCGAGATGCTGCATCCCGTCGTCGCACACCAGCAGGTCCACTTCGGGGTGTCTGGCCAGGAGCGCAAGCGCCGCATCCACGCGGCCACGCGCCACGCAGACCGGCACACCCGTGCGCTGGCGAATGAGCAGCGGCTCGTCACCCACGTGCTGCGCTGCGGTGTCTGTTTCAACATGAACAAGGCCCTCACCCCGCCGCCCGTGCCCACGCGAGATCACGCCCGGGTGCCAGCCTCGGGCCTGCAGGTGTGCCACCAGGGCCAGCGTGGCGGGCGTCTTGCCAGCGCCACCTACCACCACGTTGCCGACCACGATCACGGGCACCGGCGGCTTGTGAGTGGCAAAGATGCCCAGTGCATACAGCGCTCGGCGCGTTTCGATGAGGACGAGGTAGAGGACAGACAGTGGCCACAGCAGGCAGGCCAGCCATCCACGGCGTTGCGCGCCTTCCAGCCAGGCTTTCTGCCAGTGCCCGATGCCTTCACTCATGGCTGGCGCCGGGCTCGCCGGACTCGAATCAGGGTTTGCCGCGGGCTGCGGATGCGCCCGACTGCTGCGTGGCAAACGTGATCTGCACGAGGCCGGCGCGGCGCGCGGCGTCCATCACGTTGATGACCGACTGGTGGGTAGCGGCCGCATCGGCGCTGATGACAATGACCGTGTCACGGCTGTCTTGCGCGGCCAGCGAAAGCACCCGGGTCAGGGCGTCGACGCCCACGCCTTCAAGCACCTGCCGGTTGATGGAGTAGCGCCCATCGGCACCCACCGCCACCACCACCTCGCGAGGGTTTTGCTTGGGCGCCTGCGCATCGGCCACCGGCAGGTTTACCTGGAGTTCGGTGAATTTGCTGTACGTGGTGGTCAGCATCAGAAAGATCAGCACCACCAGCAGGATGTCGATGAACGGGATCAGGTTGATCTCCGGTTCATCCCGCGTGCCCGGCCGGAAGTTCATAGGGGCGTCCTGCGCAGGCTCAGCAGGTGGCGAGTGAAGCGCTCGGCAGCGATCTCCATGCCCAGCAAATAGTCGTCCACTCGCGCTCGGAAGTAACGCCAGAAGATCAAGGCCGGGATGGCCACAATCAGGCCGAATGCCGTGTTGTAGAGGGCGATCGAAATGCCATGCGCAAGCTGGCCCGGGTTGCCCATACCCGGCACCGCGCCCGATACATCGGTGGCCTGTGAGCCGAAGATCTCGATCATGCCAATGACCGTGCCCAGAAGGCCCAGCAGAGGCGCGGCTGAAGCGATGGTGGCCAGTGCGCCCAGGTAGCGTTGCAGCTTGGCTGCTGCCTGGCGGCCAGCGCCCTCCAGGCTGGCGCGCAAGTCGTCCTCGCTGGCGCGAGGGTTGCTGTTGAAGGTGCGAAAGCCACTGGCCAGCACCGACCCGAGCACAGAATTCTGTTCAAGCTGGGTCACCACATCGGGGCCGGGGATGCCATTGCGCGAGACCATGATGGCCTCGTCGAGCAATTTGGGCGGCATGATCTTGCTGGATTTCAGGCTGATGAATCGCTCGATGACCAGGGCCAGACCCAGCACAGAACAGATGATCAGAGGCCAGATTGGCCAACCGGCGGCTTGTATGATGGAAAACAAAACGGGGCTCCAGTCGACGGCCGCCCGAAGGGGTGGCCCGGTACGGTCGGATGATTATGTCTCAGCACCTGTGGCTTCCTTTGATGGTCATCCCCTCGCAAGCACCGGATGTCGGGCCGCGTCCACATGCCGCCGTCCTGCCCACACTTCGTGCACAGATTCTGTGGATAACTTTGTGAAGAACACCGCTGGATTCGGTCCCGAGCCTGCAACTGGCGCGGTCTGCGACGGAACGATGACAAAACAGGCAGGCCAAAAGACTTTGAAATCAACACACTTGACGCGACGCCGCAGAACGCCTGTGGGCAAACCCTTGACCGCCAGCAATGGTGCGGCTTGTGGACACATTTGCAAGGGAAAGCTCCGTGGCTGAAGCATTTTCCGACGAGGATGCCCCTGCAGCGCGGCGTGTGTGGGCAGTTGGCCCGCTGATGCGAGCGGTGGCGGACACCTTGTCTGCGCGCTTCAATCCCGTGGCGGTGCAGGGCGAGCTTTCCGGCTTCTCGCGCGCCGCCAGCGGGCATTGCTACTTTTCACTCAAGGACGACAGCGGACAGGTCCGCTGTGCCATGTTTCGGCGAGCCGCCGACCAGCTCGACTTCGTGCCAAAGGACGGGCAGCTCGTGGAGGCGCGCGGCAAGCTCGACGTTTACGGGCCTCGTGGCGATCTGCAGCTGATTGTGGAAAGCCTCAAGACCGGCGGACAAGGCGCGCTTTTCGAGCAGTTCCTGAAGCTCAAGGCACAGCTCGGTGCCGAAGGCCTTTTCGAGGCCTCGCGAAAGAGGCCGCTGCCTGCGCAGCCGAGTGGCATTGGCGTGGTCACTTCCCTGGGCGCCGCCGCGCTGCGCGACGTGGTCACAGCGCTCAGGCGCCGTGTGCCCCACATCCCGGTCGTGATTTATCCCGCCGCCGTGCAGGGCAATCTGGCACCGGGCGAGCTGTGCGCTGCGCTGCGCACCGCTTACGCGCGCGCTGAATGCGATGTGCTCCTGCTCGTGCGCGGCGGAGGTTCGCTCGAAGACCTCTGGTCTTTCAACGATCCCGAGCTGGTTCGTACCATCGCCCGATCGCCGATGCCGGTGGTCTGTGGGGTGGGCCACGAGACCGACTTCACGCTGGCAGACTTTGTGGCCGACCTGCGCGCGCCCACCCCCACTGCCGCCGCCGAGCTCTGCGCTCCAGCCCGGGAGCAGCGCATGGGGGAGCTGGAATACCTGCAAGAGCGGCTGAGCAGCACCTCGCTCGGCATCGTGGACCAGCACGGCCAGCGGCTGGACAGGCTGGCACAGCGGCTGGGCCGCCCCTCGACCCGCCTGCACACCAGCCAGCAGCAACTCACCCGCCTGCAGCACCGCTTGCACAGTGGCGTGCTGCTTGCGACTCAACAGCAACGCAACCACCTCCAGAGCCTGCGGACGGCCTTGCCGTTGGCGGTTCAACGTGCCTTGGAGCGCCAGCAGATCCGTCTTCGTCGTGGCGAGGAAGCATTGGGCATGCTGGACCCGCGCCTTGTCTTGCAGCGAGGCTACGCCTTCCTGTCGAACGACGAGGGACAGGCGCTCACGAGCACTGCCCAAGCCTCACCAGGACAAGCCGTGCGTGCCACCCTTGCCGACGGTGAACTCGGTCTTCACGTCGACGGCTGAGGTTGCGCGCGGGGCGAAAAACCATGCTCGTCTTGCCGGTAGTGGCCATGCCTACAATGCATCGCTGTTGACCTGCTGCTTCTTTGCGCGGCAGCCAGGCACGTGTCATTACTCCAACACAAGAGGACCCCATGGAACACACCCTGCCCGCATTGCCCTACGACCTGGACGCACTGGCCCCGCACTACAGCCGGGAGACCCTGGAGTTTCACCACGGCAAGCACCACAACGCCTACGTGGTGAACCTCAACAACCTGCAGAAGGGCACCGAGTTTGAAAGCCTGGACCTTGAGTCCATCGTGAAGAAGTCCAGCGGCGGTATCTACAACAATGCAGCCCAGATCTGGAACCACACCTTCTTCTGGAACTGCATGAAGCCCAGCGGCGGCGGCGAGCCGTCCGGCAAACTGGCCGAAGCCATCACCGCGAAGTGGGGCAGCTACGCCGCGTTCAAGGAAGCCTTCGTCAAGTCGGCCGTAGGGAACTTCGGTTCTGGCTGGACATGGCTGGTGAAGAAGGCCGACGGCACCGTCGATATCGTGAACATGGGCGCTGCCGGCACCCCGCTGACCACTGGCGACAAGGCCTTGCTGACCGTGGATGTCTGGGAGCACGCCTACTACATCGACTACCGCAACATGCGTCCGAAGTTTGTCGAGACCTATCTGGACAAGCTGGTGAACTGGTCTTTTGCTGAAAAGAATTTCGGCTGAGCCAGCGTGTGATGCACAAGCAGGGCTCGAAGGGCAACCTTCGGGCCCTTTTTGTTGTTCGGGCTCGAAAAATAATGCAGTTTTTCAAGCCGCCTTTCTGCATTGTGGGAATGGTGTTCCAAAATGGGCGCTTCGGTCAGACCTGTGAAAGCAAAATCACGGACGGTCCCATCCTTGTGCACGGACAACCCGGCCGGACAGCCCGGCGGCATACCCCAACAATCTCTGGAGATACGCAATGAGCAGCCAGCAACCCACCATCATTTACACCCTCACGGACGAAGCTCCCCTGCTGGCCACGAGTGCGTTCCTGCCCATCATCCGCACCTTCACGGCGCCGGCTGGCGTGAATGTGGCCACCAGCGACATCTCCGTGGCCGCCCGCGTGCTGGCCGCCTTCCCCGAATGCCTGACCGAAGCCCAGCGAGTGCCGGACTACCTGGCAGAACTGGGCAAGCTCACGCTGAAGCCGGAAGCCAACATCATCAAGCTGCCCAACATCAGCGCGTCGGTTTCGCAGTTGATGGCCTGTATCAAGGAACTGCAAGCCAAGGGTTACAAGATTCCTGACTACCCGGAGAGCCCGAAGACGGACGAGGAGAAGGACATCCGTGCGCGCTACTCCCGATGCACGGGCAGTGCGGTCAACCCGGTGCTGCGGGAAGGCAATTCCGATCGCCGTGCCCCCAGGGCCGTGAAGGAATATGCGCGCAAGAACCCTCACAGCATGGGCGAATGGAGCCAGGCTTCGCGCTCGCACGTGTCCCACATGCACGCCGGCGACTTCTACCACGGCGAGAAGTCCATGACCCTCGACAAGGCGCGCGACGTGAAGATGGAGCTGATCACCACGAGTGGCAAGACCATCGTCCTCAAATCCAAGGTGTCGCTGCTGGATCGCGAAATCGTCGACTCCATGTACATGAGCAAGAAGGCGTTGCTGGCGTTCTACGAGAAGGAGATCGACGACGCCCACAAGACCGGCGTGATGTTCTCGCTGCACGTGAAGGCGACCATGATGAAGGTGTCACACCCCATTGTGTTCGGTCACTGCGTCAAGATTTTCTACAAGGACGCCTTCGCCAAGCACGGCAAACTCTTCGACGAACTGGGTGTCAACGTCAACAACGGCATGGTTGATCTTTACAACAAGATCGCCACGCTCCCGCAAAGCAAGCAGGACGAGATCAAGCGCGACCTGCACGCCTGCCACGAAGGCCGCCCCGAGCTCGCGATGGTCGATTCCGCCAAGGGCATCACCAATTTCCACTCGCCCAACGACGTGATCGTGGACGCTTCCATGCCCGCCATGATCCGCAACAGCGGCAAGATGTGGGGCGCCGACGGCCGCCTGAAGGACGTGAAGGCTGTGATGCCGGAATCGACTTTTGCCCGCATCTACCAGGAGATCATCAACTTCTGCAAGTGGCACGGCGCGTTTGACCCCAAGACCATGGGCACGGTGCCCAATGTGGGCTTGATGGCCCAGCAGGCCGAGGAATACGGCTCGCACGACAAGACCTTCGAGATTCCGGAAGACGGCGTGGCCAACATCACAGACCTGGCCACCGGCGAAGTGCTGATGAGCCAGAACGTGGAGCAGGGCGATATCTGGCGCATGTGCCAGGTCAAGGACGCCGCCATTCGTGACTGGGTCAAGCTCGCAGTGAACCGCGCACGCAACTCGGGCATGCCCGTGGTGTTCTGGCTTGACCAGTACCGCCCGCATGAGGCGCAGCTCATCACCAAGGTCAAGATGTACCTGCACGAGCACAACACCGCCGGGCTGGACATTCAGATCATGAGCCAGGTGCGTGCCATGCGTTACACCCTGGAGCGCGTGATTCGCGGCCTGGACACCATCAGCGCCACAGGCAACATCCTGCGCGATTACCTCACCGACCTGTTCCCGATCATGGAACTCGGAACCTCGGCCAAGATGCTTTCCATCGTGCCGCTGATGGCCGGTGGCGGCATGTACGAGACGGGCGCCGGCGGATCGGCTCCCAAGCATGTGCAGCAACTGGTGGAAGAGAACCACCTGCGCTGGGATTCGCTGGGCGAGTTCCTGGCGCTGGCGGTATCGCTGGAAGACCTCGGCCTGAAAACCGGCAATGCGCAGGCCAAGATTCTGGCGCGCACACTGGATGCAGCCACCGGCAAGCTGCTGGACAACAACAAGAATCCATCACCCAAGACCGGTCAGCTGGACAACCGGGGCAGCCAGTTTTATCTCGCGCTGTATTGGGCAGAAGAGCTGGCGGCTCAGACCGAGGACGCGGCCCTGGCTGCAAAGTTTGCCCCGCTCGCCAAACAGCTTGCGGAGGGTGAGAAGGCCATCGTTGCCGAGCTGGCTGCGGTGCAGGGCAAAGCCGTGGACATCGGCGGCTACTACAAGCCCGATTTCGACAAGCTCGAAACCATCATGCGGCCCAGCAAAACCTTCAATGCCGCCCTGGCATCCTTGAAGGCCTGAAGTGTCTCGGGGGGCCGTGGGAGACCACGGCCTACCGGGTAAACGGAGCGCCTGACAACTTCGAACCCGCCTTGAGCCCGCGTTTGGCGAACCAGCCCTGGTGCATTTCCAGCACGTAGCGCACCGGCTTCGCCGAGCAGTGGGAATCCAGACTCTGCGGCTGCATGTCTGCCAGGTTGACGATGGTGCCGTCTTCCTCGACGAAGGCGGCGGTGAGTGGCAGAAAAGTGTTCTTCATCCAGAAGCACTGGACCGCAGGCTGCTCGAAAACGAACAACATGCCTTCATTGGCGGGCATTTCTTTCCTGAACATGAGGCCAATGGCGCGCTGCTCCGGCGTGGACACCACCTGAGCGCTGATCAGGAACATGCCGGCGGACAAGCTTGCCCTGGGCAATTGCAACTGCGGCGATTCTGCTTGTGACCAGGCCGGTCCGGCAAGGAGAAAGAGCAGGCAGAACAGTTGGGTGAACAGGCGTTTCATAGGGAGCAGAGGGGTGGTTCGCTTCACGGCCGCATTGTGCGTCATTGGCTTTACCAGCCGGTCGCCGAACTAAAATTTCCCTTTTGGCCCCACGCGATCAACCCACGGAGCTTTCCGATCCATGTACCAGCACATCCAGCTTCCCACACAGGGCCAGAAGATCACCGTCAATGCCGACATGTCTCTCAACGTGCCCGACGAACCGATCGTGCCTTTCATTGAAGGCGATGGGACTGGCCTGGACATCACGCCGGTGATGTTGAAAGTGGTGGATGCGGCCGTGGCAAAAGCCTATGCCGGCAAGCGCAAGATTCACTGGATGGAGGTGTACGCGGGTGAAAAATCGACCAGGGTCTACGGTCCCGACGTGTGGCTTCCCGAAGAGACCCTGGCGGCGTTGCGCGAGTACGTGGTGTCCATCAAAGGGCCGCTGACCACCCCGGTGGGTGGCGGCATCCGTTCTCTCAATGTGGCTTTGCGCCAGGAGCTCGATCTCTACGTCTGCCTGCGTCCGGTTCAGTATTTCAAGGGCGTACCGTCGCCGTTGAAAGAACCCGAAAAGACCAACATGGTGATCTTCCGCGAGAACTCGGAGGACATTTACGCGGGCATTGAGTACGAGGCCGAGTCGGAAAAGGCGAAAAAATTGATCAAGTTCCTGACGGAAGAGATGGGCGTGACCAAGATCCGCTTCCCGAACACGTCGGGCATCGGCATCAAGCCGGTCTCTCGCGAGGGCACGGAGCGACTGATGCGAAAGGCCGTTCAGTACGCCATTGACAACGACAAGCCCAACGTCACCATCGTGCACAAGGGCAACATCATGAAGTACACGGAAGGCGGATTCCGGGATTGGGCCTATGCGCTTTCCCAGAGGGAGTTCGGCGCTCAGCCCATCGATGGCGGCCCCTGGTGCCGGTTCAAGAACCCTCGGACAGGCCGGGACATCATCATCAAGGACAGCATCGCCGACGCTTTCCTGCAGCAGATCCTGCTTCGCCCGGCCGAGTATTCCGTGGTGGCCACGCTCAACCTCAATGGCGACTACATCTCCGACGCCCTGGCCGCCCAGGTGGGGGGCATCGGTATTGCGCCGGGCGCCAACCTGTCGGACACCGTGGCGTGTTTCGAGGCCACGCACGGTACGGCACCCAAGTACGCCGGCAAAGACTATGTGAACCCGGGCTCGGAGATCCTTTCCGCGGAGATGATGCTCCGCCACATGGGCTGGAAGGAGGCCGCCGACCTGATCATCAGTTCGCTGGAAAAGGCCATTCTCAGCAAGAGGGTTACATACGACTTTGCCCGGTTGATGGATGGCGCTACCCAGGTCAGCTGCTCGGGTTTTGGCGAGGTGATGATCGAGCACATGTAAAGCTGGGCAGACGGCTCACCCGACGGCGTCCGCGCTGGCCCGCGAACAAGCGTTCGATTGCCACCTTTCTTCACGGTTTTCCTGCTGCCTTTGGATTCACAATGAGGCATGGACGATCGCGCCGCTGTCACTGCTCCACGGAGTCCGGGTCCAGCCATATCATGCCCGATCCGGGCATTCCTATTCCCGCACGTCGCGGCGGACGCAGGCGCGCCGCTAGAATCATTTTCATGGCCACCCAGAACCCGAAAAAACCACCCAACCCCGCCGCCCCGCCCAGTGTTGGGAGCGACGATGCGGTGGTGCTTGAGCGTCGCACCCAGCGCACCCAACCTCCCCAGATGTTCCAGGTGGTGTTGCTCAACGACGACTTCACGCCCATGGAGTTCGTGGTTCACGTCATCCAGGAATACTTCAGCAAGGATCGCGAGACCGCCACCCAGATCATGCTCAAGATCCATCTGGAGGGCAAAGGCATCTGTGGCGTCTACTCCCGAGACGTGGCAAGCACCAAAGTGGACCAGGTCCTCCAGGCCGCCCGCGCGGCCGGGCACCCTTTGCAGTGCATGAGCGAGCCGGTTGAATAAACCTGAACCCACCCCATCTTGACTCAGTACCCCATACTTGTACCCAGCCGATTGCTCATCAAATCATCCCCATCCCAAAGGACGTGCCCATGATTGCCCAGGAACTTGAAGTCAGCTTGCATATGGCCTTCGTGGAGGCCCGGCAGCAGCGGCACGAATTCATCACCGTCGAGCACCTGCTGCTCGCGCTGCTCGACAACCCCAGCGCCGCGGAGGTGTTGCGCGCGTGTTCGGCCAACATCGACGACCTGCGCAAGTCCCTGACGAACTTCATCAAGGACAACACGCCCCAGGTTGCCGGCACCGATGAGGTGGATACGCAGCCCACGCTGGGATTCCAGCGCGTGATTCAGCGGGCCATCATGCACGTGCAGTCCACCGGCAACGGCAAGAAAGAAGTGACCGGCGCCAACGTGCTGGTCGCCATCTTTGGCGAAAAGGACTCGCACGCGGTGTATTACCTCCACCAGCAGGGCGTGACCCGGCTGGACGTGGTGAACTTCATCGCCCACGGCATCCGCAAGAGCGACCCGCCCGAGCCCACCAAGTCGGGCGAAAGCGCGGCCGAGAACGAGGAAGCGGGGGAAGCCAAGGGCAACGAGAAGGCTTCGCCGCTGGAGCAGTTCACCCAGAACCTGAACCAGCTCGCCAAAGACGGCAAGATCGATCCGTTGATCGGCCGTGAGTACGAAGTCGAACGTGTGATCCAGATCCTGTGCCGCCGCCGCAAGAACAACCCGCTGTTGGTGGGCGAAGCCGGCGTGGGCAAAACCGCGATCGCCGAGGGCCTGGCCTGGCGCATCACGCAGGGCGACGTGCCAGAAATTCTGGCGGAGTCCGCCGTGTACTCGCTGGACATGGGTGCTCTGCTGGCCGGCACCAAGTACCGCGGTGATTTCGAGCAGCGCCTCAAGGGTGTGCTCAAGTCGCTCAAGGACAAGCCCAACGCAATCCTCTTCATCGACGAAATCCACACCTTGATCGGTGCCGGTGCTGCTTCCGGCGGCACGCTGGACGCTTCCAACCTTCTGAAGCCGGCGCTCTCCAGTGGCCAGCTCAAGTGCATCGGTGCGACCACGTTCACAGAGTACCGTGGCATTTTCGAGAAGGACGCGGCGCTTTCCCGTCGCTTCCAGAAGATCGATGTGGTGGAGCCCACCGTGGAACAAACGGTGGACATCTTGAAGGGTTTGAAGTCTCGCTTCGAGGAGCACCACAACGTCAAGTACGCCCTGGCTGCCCTGCAGGCGGCGGCGGAGTTGAGCGCCAAGTACATCAACGACCGTCACCTGCCCGACAAGGCCATTGACGTGATCGACGAGGCGGGCGCTGCCCAACGCATCCTGCCGGTGTCCAAGCGCAAGAAGACCATCAGCAAGGCTGAGGTCGAGGAAATTGTGGCCAAGATCGCCCGGATTCCGCCCGCCAATGTGTCCAACGACGACCGCAGCAAGCTTCAGACGCTGGAGCGCGATCTCAAGAGCGTGGTGTTCGGCCAGGACAAGGCGCTGGAGATCCTTGCCTCGTCCGTCAAGATGGCGCGCTCGGGCCTGGGCAAGAGCGACAAGCCGATTGGATCATTCCTGTTCAGCGGCCCCACGGGCGTGGGCAAGACCGAAGCCGCCAAGCAGCTCGCCTACATCATGGGCATCGACCTGATCCGCTTCGACATGTCGGAGTACATGGAACGCCATGCTGTGAGTCGTCTGATCGGCGCGCCTCCCGGTTACGTGGGATTCGACCAGGGTGGCCTCCTGACTGAAGCGGTGACCAAGAAGCCGCACTGCGTGCTGCTGCTTGACGAAATCGAGAAGGCACACCCGGACATCTTCAATGTGCTGCTGCAGGTGATGGACCACGGCACGCTGACGGACAACAACGGGCGCAAGGCCGACTTCCGAAACGTCATCATCATCATGACGACCAACGCCGGCGCTGAGACGATGAACAAGGCGACCATTGGTTTCACCAACCCGCGCGAAGCGGGCGACGAGATGGCCGATATCAAGCGCCTGTTCACGCCCGAGTTCCGCAACCGTCTGGACGCGACAGTGGGCTTCAAGGCGCTTGATGAGAACATCATCATGCGCGTGGTCGACAAGTTCTTGCTGCAGCTCGAGACGCAACTGGCCGAGAAGAAGGTCGAGGTCACTTTCACCGACGCGTTGCGCAAGCACCTCGCCAAGAAGGGCTTCGATCCGCTGATGGGTGCGCGCCCGATGCAGCGCCTGATCCAGGACACGATCCGCCGTGCGCTGGCCGACGAACTGCTGTTCGGTCGCCTGACCGAAGGCGGACGCCTTACGGTGGACATCGAGACCAAACTCGACGAAGCGGGCAAGGAAGTGCAGGAAGTGCTGCTCGACATCCAGCCCCTGCAGAAGAAAGAGGGCAAGGCCAAGCCAGAGGAAGCCACAGCAGGCTAAGGCGCTCGCGCCACCACCCGTCAAAAGGCCCGGTCGTTCCGGGCCTTTTGCTTTTACAGGCCTTGCCTGGGCTTCAGGGCGCGGACAGGTAGGCCGATCGTATGGATTCGATGCGTTGGCGGTTGACGCCAAAATCCTCCCGCCCGAGCCGGCTGGCACTGCGCAGCTCGATCACTCCGGTGGACGGGTTGGCCCAGAACTCCAGGTCGTCAACAAACTTGAGCCAACGTGTCTGTGCCTGGGCGTAGAGGTATTCCGGACGCCGCTCGATTACCGTGATGCCGGGCATACCGGACAGCACGCGTTCGAGCACCTGCAGGGAGTCGGTGGCGTTCAAGCGTTTGGATGGCAGTGGCTCGATGTTGGCGTAGCCGCGCTGAGGGTGGTCGGCATGGGCGTCGGCCTGGCTGCTGACGCTGTTGCGGGTAAAGGAGGGGGGCTTGAGCCGTCCGTCCTTGACACCCAGATCGGCGGGGCGTCGACCGCTGAGCATGCCGAACTGCGCTGCAGCCACCACCAACGCAACGACCAGCGCGAGAACAAACAGAGCGATTTTCATGATCGCCCTTCAGCGCTTGCCACCAAGCAGCCCACCGAGAACGCCGCGCAGGATTTGCCGCCCCAGTCCG
Source organism: Hydrogenophaga sp. IBVHS1 (assembly GCF_002127265.1). Classification (GTDB taxonomy): domain Bacteria; phylum Pseudomonadota; class Gammaproteobacteria; order Burkholderiales; family Burkholderiaceae_C; genus Hydrogenophaga. Next base: position 1,575,830 of record NZ_NFUU01000001.1, read on the forward strand.
CTGGCCACCGTGCGCGCCGCGGTCTTGGCCATCGTCTGGACGAGACCGTCGTACTGTCCTCCGCGCGGACCAGTGCGGCCGAACAGCGCTTCGTTGACCATGCCGCCAATGCCGCCCCCTGCTGCGGCTTCGGCTTCCGGTTTTGCTGCCCCGGGAATGCGTGGCGTCCGCGTGGCCTTGGGTTCCTCCGGCGCCGCCTCTTCACCGCGTTTGCCGGCATGGTTGGCGAACATCTCGTAGGCGCTCTCACGGTCGAGCAATTTTTCATAGACCCCCGCCACCAGCGACGTCTGGCGCAGCTGCTGTCGCTGGGCGTCGGTGATGGGGCCGAGCTGGCTGCCAGGCGGGATGACAAACACGCGCTCGGTCTCGCTGGGGCGGCCCTTGGCATCGAGCAGGCTCACCAGGGCCTCACCCACGGCGAGTTCGGTGATCGCCGCTTCGATGTCCAGTCCGGCCTTGGGCCGCATGGTCTGTGCGGTTGACTTCACCGCCTTCTGATCGCGGGGGGTGAAGGCGCGCAGCGCATGCTGCACCCGGTTGCCCAGCTGGCCCAGCACGCTGTCGGGAATGTCCAGCGGGTTCTGCGTCACGAAATAGACGCCGACGCCCTTGGAACGCACCAGGCGCACCACCAGCTCGATGCGTTCGATGAGCACCTTGGGTGCCTCGTTGAAAAGCAGATGCGCCTCATCGAAAAAGAAGACCAGCTTGGGTTTGTCAGGGTCGCCAATCTCGGGCAAGGTCTCGAACAGTTCGGAAAGCATCCACAGCAGGAAGGTGGCGTACAGGCGCGGCGCGTTCATGAGCTTGTCGGCCGCCAGGATGTTGATCACACCCTTGCCGTCCACTGTCTGCATGAAATCGCTGATGTCGAGCATGGGTTCGCCAAAAAACTGGTCGCCACCTTGCTGTTCCACCTGCATCAATCCGCGCTGAATGGCGCCGATGCTGGCCGCGCTGATGTTGCCGTACTCGGTGGTGAACTGCTTGGCGTTGTCGCCGATGTGCTGCAGCATGGCCCGCAGGTCCTTCATGTCCAGCAGCAGCAGGCCGTTGTCGTCGGCGATCTTGAACACGAGGTTGAGCACGCCGGCCTGCGTGTCGTTCAGGTTGAGCATGCGCGCGAGCAGCAGCGGGCCCATGTCGCTGATGGTGGCGCGCACGGGATGGCCGAGCTCGCCGAACACGTCCCACAGCGTGGTGGGGCAGGCCTGAGAGGCAGGCGGGGTGATGCCGCGGTCCTGCAATACCTTGGTCAGCTTCTCGCCAAAGCTGCCCTTCTGGCTGATGCCCGACAGATCGCCTTTCACGTCGGCCATGAACACGGGTACCCCGATGTTGGAGAACTGCTCGGCCAAGGTCTGTAGCGTCACGGTCTTGCCGGTGCCCGTGGCGCCGGTGATGAGGCCGTGGCGGTTGGCCAGCCCAGGCAGCAACTGGCAGGTGGTGTTGGCGTTCTGGGCGATCAGCATCGGTTCGGCCATGGTCGGGTCTTCCTGGAGTGGCGTTGTTCGGGGCGGGGCGGGTGAAAACGTAAAATCGCAGGCTTATTAGATCAAAGCCAGAACGGGCTGAAGGACAATTTCGTGGCCGGACACAGCAAATGGGCAAATATTCAGCACCGCAAAGGTCGCCAGGACGAGAAGCGCGGCAAGATCTGGACACGTGTCATTCGTGAAATCACAGTGGCCGCGCGCCAGGGCGGTGGCGACCCGACCATGAACCCGCGGCTCCGGTTGGCGATCGACAAGGCCAAGGCCGCGAACATGCCCGCCGACCGCATCAAGTACAACGTCGACAAGGCCTCGGGCAACCTGGAAGGCCAGGCGCTGGAAGAAATCCGCTACGAGGGCTACGGCATCGGTGGCGCGGCTGTGATTGTCGACACCATGACCGACAACCGCGTTCGCACCGTGGCCGAAGTGCGCCACGCCTTCAGCAAGTACGGTGGCAATCTGGGCACCGATGGCTCGGTTTCATTCCAGTTCAAACACTGCGGCCAGTTGATCTTCGCCCCCGGAACTTCGGAAGACAAGGTCATGGAGATTGCGCTGGAAGCAGGCGCGGAGGACGTCATCAGCGACGACGAGGGCGCCATTGAAGTGCTGACATCGCCAATGGACTTTGAGGCGGTGAAGAACGCCCTGGAAGCGGCGGGTCTCAAACCCGAGGTGGCCGAGGTCACCATGCGTGCCGAGAACAGCATCGAGCTTGCCGGCGACGATGCAGTGCGCATGCAGAAACTGCTGGATGTGCTTGAGGACCTTGACGACGTGCAGGACGTGTTCCACAACGCCGAGATCACCGCATGAAAGTCCTTGTCATCGGTGGAGGAGGCCGCGAACATGCCCTGGCCTGGAAGCTCAAGCAATCCGAGGGCGTGAAAGAAGTCTTTGTGGCGCCGGGCAACGCCGGCACCGCACGCGACCCAGACCTGACCAATCTTGCGCTGACCGACAAGGTGGCGCTGCGCGAATGGGTTCAGGCCAATGCCATTCAACTCACGGTGGTGGGCCCGGAAGCCCCGTTGGCTGCTGGGGTGGTGGACGAGTTCCGCGCCCATGGCCTGCCCATTTTTGGGCCCACCAGGTCGGCGGCGCAACTCGAAAGCTCCAAAGCTTTTTCAAAAGCTTTCATGGAGCGTCATGGCATCCCCACGGCAAAGTACCAGACCTTCACCGACCCAGCCGGCGCTCATGCCTATGTGAGCGCCCAAGGCGCACCCATCGTCATCAAGGCCGACGGCCTGGCCGCAGGCAAGGGCGTGGTGGTGGCCCTGACGGACGCCGAGGCGCACGACGCCATCGATTTCATGCTGGTGGACAACACGCTCGGTGTGGCGCACAACGAAGGCGGCGCACGAGTGGTGATCGAGGAATTCCTTGAAGGCGAAGAAGCCAGTTTCATTGTGTTGTGCGACGGCGAGCACGCCTTGCCACTGGCCACCAGCCAGGACCACAAGCGCCTGCTGGACGCCGACCAGGGGCCCAACACGGGCGGCATGGGCGCCTATTCGCCCGCGCCAGTGGTGACACCGGCCGTGCACGAGCGGGCCATGAACGAGGTGATCCTGCCCACGCTGCGCGGCATGAAGGCCGATGGCATTCCGTACACGGGCTTTCTTTATGCGGGCCTCATGATCACGCCGGATGGACGAGTGAAGACGCTGGAGTTCAACTGCCGCATGGGCGACCCGGAAACCCAACCCATCATGATGCGCCTGCGCAGCAATCTGGCGCAGGTGCTTCTGTCCGCCACACGGGGCGAGCTCGATCGCATCACGCTGGATTGGAATCCACGCGTCGCGCTCGGCGTGGTAATGGCCGCCGCAGGCTATCCACTGAATCCACGCAAGGGCGACGGAATCACGGGATTGCCCGCCGATGCGCCAGACTGCATGGTGTTCCACGCCGGCACCGCGACGGCCGGCGAACAGATTCAGGTCTCAGGTGGGCGCGTGCTGTGCGTCACCGCCCTGGCGGACACGGTGGCCCTGGCGCGCGAACGCGCTTACGAGGCGGTGGGGGCCATCGCATTTGACGGCATGCAGTACCGGCGCGACATCGGGTACCGCGCACTTTGAACGCGATGTCCGACTATCCTGGGCCACACGAAGTTCGATTCAAGGGCTCGGCGCTGGCGCGATGGCTTCTGGGTTGCGCTGGCTGGAAACTGCAATACGAAGGTTTTCCATCGCTGCAGGGCGTGGCCATCGTCTACCCTCATACCAGCAACTGGGACTTCGTGGTGATGATCCTGGCGAAGTGGGCGATCGGCATACCCGCCCGCTTCTGGAGCAAGGATTCCCTGTTTCGGATTCCGCTGCTCGGGCGGTGGCTGAGCTGGCTTGGCGGTGTCGCACTGCAGCGCGGATCGCCTCAGGGCATGGTTGGCAACATGGTGGAGCTCATGGCACAGCACAGGCGCGAAGGCAAGGTGCTCTGGCTGGCGCTTTCCCCGGAAGGCACGCGCCGTCGCATGCCCGGCTGGCGAAGCGGCTTCTACCGCGTGGCGCTGGGTGCAGACGTGCCGCTGGCGCTGGTTCACCTCGATTACAGTCACAAACTGGTGAAAGTCATGGATTTCTTGCGCATGAGCGGTGACGTCAACGCTGACTACGCGCGCATCGCCGCAGCCTACGAAGGCGTGGGCGGATTGCGACGAGACGGTGCCAGCCCGGTGCAACCCTTGCCCAAGCCTCTTTCTGCCGATACGGTGTGAGCATGCAACAGACCCCCCAGTCCCTGGTTCGTGAATACCTCGTCGACTTGCAGGAGCGCATCATCTCGACGGTGGCGCTGGTCGATGGGGGCCGTTTCTTGGTGGATGCCTGGACCAAACCGCGTGGTGAAACGCTGCAAGGCAACGGTGTGACGCAGATTCTTGAAGACGGCGCCGTTTTCGAGCGCGCAGGCTGCGGTTTTTCCCACGTGACCGGACCGCGCCTGCCGCCCTCGGCCACCCAGCACCGGCCTGAACTGAGCGGTGCGCCGTTCGAGGCCATGGGCGTTTCGCTGGTGTTCCACCCACGCAATCCCTACGTACCCACGGTCCACATGAACGTGCGCATGCTCGCGGCCACGCCCGTTGGCGGCGAGCCGGTGTGCTGGTTCGGCGGCGGCATGGACCTCACGCCCTACTATGGCTTCGAGGAAGACGCGGTGCATTTCCACCGCTCGGTGAAGCAGGCGCTTGATCCCTTTGGTGTCGACAAATACCCGCGATTCAAGAAATGGTGCGACGAGTATTTCTATCTGAAGCACCGAGATGAGCAACGCGGCATTGGAGGTGTGTTCTTTGATGATTTCTCGGAGCTCGGGTTTGATGGCAGCTTCGCCATGATGAGTTCGGTCGGCGACGCCTTTCTGGACGCCTACCTGCCCATCGTGGACCGGCGCAAGAACACGCCCTATGGCGAACGCGAGCGCAGCTTCCAGCTTTACAGGCGTGGCCGCTATGTCGAATTCAACCTGGTGTGGGATCGGGGCACGCACTTTGGTCTTCAATCGGGCGGGCGCAGCGAGTCCATCCTGCTGTCGATGCCACCGCTCGTCAGTTGGGCCTACAACCGCAAGACAAAAAAAGGCACGCCGGAAGAGCGCCTTTACAAGGATTTTCTGGTGCGCAAGGACTGGATCTGATGGCCGCCAGGCGCGTGGGTATGTTCGGTGGCGCGTTCGATCCACCCCACCGCGCTCACCGTGCGCTGGCTGAAACGGCCCTTGAGCAGCTCGGGCTGGACGTGTTGCACGTCCTGCCCACGGGGCAGGCCTGGCACAAATCGCGCACGCTTTCCCCTGCAAAAGACCGCCTGGCCATGTGCGAACTGGCCTTTGGCGATTTGTCGCGCGTGGTGCTCGACGAGCGGGAAATTCGTCGCGAGGGGCCGAGCTACACCGCTGACACCCTGAGCGAGCTTCAGCGCGAGTACCCGGGCGCCGAGCTTTTTCTGGTGCTGGGTGCCGATCAGTTGCTGGCCTTCAAAACCTGGGTGCGCTGGCAGGAAGTGCTGCAACTCGCCTCGCTGGCGGTGGCCAACCGCGCCGCAGAAATCGGCGCTCATGCACCGCTGGACCAGACCGCCGAAGCCGACCTGTCGGCGGTCGACCTGCCTTTTCATTCACTCCGGATGCCGCTGAAAAACATCAGCGCGACCGATGTTCGGGCCCGAGTGGGCCAGTCGACCCTGCCCACGGGGGCGCTTGACGTTCTGGTGCCAGAGGCCGTCGCAAGCTATATTTCACAACACCACCTTTACCAGCCTCCTACATGACCAGCGAAACCACAGCCAAAAAAGACATCCAGAAACTCCAGCGCGCCATCGTCGACGGGCTGGAGGACGTGAAGGGTCAGGACATCGTGGTTTTCAATACCGAGCACCTCTCTCCCCTGTTCGAGCGAGTCATTGTCGCCAGCGGCACTTCCAACCGTCAGACCAAGGCCCTGGCCGCCAGCGTTCGCGACGCGGTGCGCGAAGCCGGGTTCGACAAGCCGCGCATCGAGGGTGAGGAAAACGGCGAATGGATCATCGTGGACTGCGGTGCCGCAGTAGCGCACGTGATGCAGCCGGTGATCCGCCAGTACTACCGACTGGAAGAAATCTGGGGCGCCAAGCCGGTGCGCGTGAAACACGGTGCGGCGAAACCAGCCGTCCCCGTGAAAGCGCCGGCAAAGAAGAAAGCATCCAAGGCACCTGAAGCTGCCCCGGTGTCCGCCCGGGCCGTGGCACGAAAAGCCGCTTCCAAGGCCGCTCCTGCACCCGCAGCCAAGAAGGCACCGGCCCGCAAGGCCGCACCCCAGCGTGTGCCGACCAAGACGTCTTCGCCCAAGAAGGTGGTGGTGGTGGGCAAACCTGTGGCGAAGAAAACGGCCGCCAAGCCAGCAGCCCGCACCAGCAGCAAACCGGCCGCCAAGAAGAAGGCATGAAGCTGTTGATCGTCGCGGTCGGGCAGCGGGTGCCTGACTGGGCCCAGATCGCCTACGACGATTACGCAAAGCGCTTTCCGCCCGAGCTGCGGGTGGAAATCAAGACCGTCAAGACCGAACCTCGGGCCTCCAGAACCCTGGAAACCTTGCTTGCGGCCGAGCGCGAACGCATCGAGGCGGCCATTCCTCGGGGCAGCCGGGTGGTGGCGCTCGACGAGCGTGGCACTTCGCTCACCACCAAGGCCCTGGCCCAGCAGCTGCAGCAGTGGCAACTCGAGAGCGATGACGTGGCGCTGGTAATTGGTGGCCCCGATGGACTCGATCCCGCCTTCCGCGCCGCCGCGCACCAGCGCATTCGCCTGTCGGACTTGACGCTGCCGCATGCCATGGTGCGCGTCCTGCTGATTGAGCAGCTCTACCGCGCCTGGTCGGTCAACGCCAATCACCCCTACCACCGCGAATGAGCGACTTCATCTACCTTGCTTCGCAAAGCCCGCGTCGCCTGCAGTTGCTCGAGCAGTGGGGCGTTCGTTGCGAACTGTTGCTGCCCGATGCCAGCGAGGATGCGGAAGCACTGGAGGTCGTGTTGCCGCGCGAGGCGCCGGCAGCATATGTCCAGCGCGTCACGCATCTCAAGTTGCAGGCGTCACTGGCCCGCTTGAAGCGCCGCGGTCTGCCATCCGCGCCGGTGTTGTGTGCCGACACCACCGTGGCGCTGGGCCGGCGCATCCTGGGCAAGCCTGCCGATGGCTCCGAGGCGCGACGCATGCTCGCTGAACTCTCGGGCCATCGCCATCGCGTGCTCACCGCCGTCGCCATCGGCCGACCGGGCGCACGCGCCAACCGCACCTGGGCTGCTATTTCCACGTCGTGGGTGACCTTCGAGCCCTTGAGCCCTGCGCGCATCCGTCGATATGTCGACAGTGGCGAGCCCATGGACAAGGCCGGTGCCTATGCCATTCAGGGCAAGGCGGGACTCTGGGTCAGCCACATCAGCGGTAGTTATTCGGGCATCATGGGCCTGCCTGCGCACGAGACCGCGAGGGTGCTCGAAGCCGCCGGCGTTCGGCTGGACTGAATCCATTACAACGATGCCACGGAGACGGCCACCATGAGCCAGGACATTCTGATCAACTGGTCACCGCAGGAGACGCGCGTCGCCGTGGTGGAGCAGGGCGCCGCGCAGGAAGTGCACCTTGAACGCACACTGGAGCGAGGTCTGGTGGGCAACATCTACCTGGGAAAGGTCTCGCGCGTGCTGCCCGGCATGCAGTCAGCCTTTATCGACATCGGCCTGGACCGCGCTGCTTTCCTGCATGTGGCCGACCTCATGCCCAATATTGCCGCCAAACACGCTGCGCCTCGTGAACGCGCGCCGCTTTCTGCGGCGCTCGATGCCGAGGCAGCCGCGCCCGCCGTGCCGGCCGCGGTCGTCAACAGCGCACCGAAAGTGCTCACGCCCAATCCTGTTCTGCCGATCGAACGGCAGATCTTTGAAGGCCAAGCGCTGATGGTCCAGGTTCTCAAGGATCCCATCGGCACCAAGGGTGCCCGCCTCACGGCGCAAATCAGCATTGCGGGGCGCCTGCTGGTGTTCCTGCCGCAAGACAACCACATCGGTGTGTCGCAGAAAATTCCACCCGCCCAGCGAGAGGCCCTGCGCCAGCGCCTCGTTCGGCTGACAGCCACCACCGACGGCACCCCCGCAGGCGGCTTCATTCTGCGCACCAACGCGGAAGACGCCACCGACGAAGAGCTGGTCGATGACACAGCCTACCTGCGCAAGACCTGGCTGCGCATCAAGGAAGCGTCCACCCGGCAGCCGTCGGCCACGTTGCTGCACGAGGACCTGAACCTGATGCAGCGCGTGCTGCGCGACCTGGTGGGTGCGCAGACGCAGTCGATCCGGATCGATTCGCGCGAGCAGCATGGCCTGCTCACCGCCTTCGCCGCCGAGTTCATGCCCGACACCGTGGCGAAGCTGCAGCACTACAGTGGCGAGCGCCCGATCTTCGACCTGTTCAACATTGACGAGGACATCGTGCGCGCGCTCAGCCGCCGCGTGGACCTCAAGTCCGGCGGGTACCTCGTGATCGACCAGACCGAGGCGCTGACCACGGTGGATGTGAACACCGGCGGTTTCGTGGGTGCTCGCAATTTCGACGACACGGTCTACCGCACCAACCTGGAGGCAGCCCAGGCCATCGCTCGGCAATTGCGACTGCGCAACCTCGGTGGCATCGTCATCGTGGACTTCATCGACATGGTGCGTGAAGACCATCGGGAATCGGTGCTCTCCGAATTCCGAAAGCAACTCGCGCGCGATCGCGTCAAGACCATGACGGGCGGCTTCTCGCAGCTCGGTCTGGTGGAGATGACGCGCAAGCGGACGCGGGAGTCGCTGGCCCACATGCTCAGCGAATCCTGCGCGGCCTGTTCGGGCCGGGGCGTGGTAAAGACAGCGCGGAGCCTGTGCTACGACATCCTGCGCGAGATCCTGCGCGAGGCTCGTGCCTTCAATCCGCGTGAATTCAGGGTGGTAGCCTCCCCCAAGGTCATCGAGCTTTTCCTGGATGAAGAGCGCGCCCATCTGGCTGGTCTGTCGGACTTCATCGGCAAGCCGATCTCGCTGCAGAGTGAAAATTCGATGACTCAGGAGCAGTACGACATCGTGCTGCTTTGAAGCGGCCGCTGGCGCTCAGCCGCCGGAGCCGAGTCCTTGCGAATGCAGCCGCGCATACAGGCCATCGGCCGCGAGCAACTCCGCATGCGTGCCCTGTTCGGTGATGCGTCCCTCTGCCAGCACCACCACGCGGTCGGCGTGTTCGATGGTGGAAAGCCGGTGCGCAATCACCAGCGTGGTGCGGCCCTTCATCAGGCGGGCCAATGCTTCCTGCACCAACCGTTCAGATTCGTTGTCCAGTGCGGAGGTGGCTTCGTCCAGGATCAGGATGGGTGCGTCCTTGTAGATGGCACGGGCGATGGCGAGCCGCTGGCGCTGCCCGCCCGAGAGTTCGGTGGCGTTGTGACCCACGGTGCTGCGGATGCCCTGGGGCAGGCGCTCCACCAGTTCGCCGAGGTTGGCCGAGGCCAGCGCGGCGTGCACGCGGTCGATGTCGATCTCCGCTTCGGACGCGCCCAGCGCCACGTTGGCCGCCAGTGTGTCGTTGAGCATCACCACGTCCTGGCTGACCATGGCGAACTGTCGGCGCAGGTTGGCCAGGTCCCATTGGGGAAGGGCAACCCCGTCGAGCAATACTTCGCCTTCATCCACTTCCACGAACCGCGGCAGCAGGTTGACCAGGGTGGTCTTGCCCGAGCCCGAAGGCCCCACCAGCGCCAGCACTTCGCCTGGGGTGATGTCGAGCGAAATGCCGCGGAGCGCCGTGCGTCCGTGTTCTTCGGCTTCGCTTTGCTCTGCGCCATCCTTCGAGGGGTAGCGCACCCAGACCGAGCGCAACTGGATCTGTCCGAGCACCCGATCGACACGGTGGCTGCCCCCTGTTTGCTCGGGTGTGTGTTCAATCAGTTCAAGCCCGCGCTCCAGTGCGGCCAGACCGCGCGTGACCGGCGCGGTGATTTCGGCAAGGTGGCGGATCGGCGTGATCAGCATCAGCATGGCGGTGACAAACGCCACGAAGTTGCCCACCGTCACACCGCTGGAACTGCTTTGCCAGAGCGCCACCGCAATCACCGCCGAAAGCGCAGCCGACGCGAGCAATTGCGTGAGCGGCGTCATGGCGGCCATGGCCACGGTCGACTTGAGCGCCAGACGGCGCAGCGCCACGCTGAGCACATCAAAGCGCTCGGACTGGCGCTGCTGCGCACCATGCAGACGCACCATGCGGTGGGCGAGGGCGTTTTCCTCCACCACATAGGCCAGCTCATCGGTGGCCTGCTGGTTGTCGCGCGTGAGCTGGTACAGCCGTCGTGAAAGCACGCGCATGATGAAAATGAGCCCCGGAAACACCATGAGCACAATCAGCGTCAGGCCCCAGTTCAGGTAGAAAAGGTAGCCCAGCAGGGCCAGCACCGTCAGGCTGTCCTTGGTGAGGGTCAGGATGGCCGAGACCAGCATCTGCGAACCGTTCTGCACCTCGTAGACCAGCGTGTTGGACAGCTTGCTCGCGCTCTGGCGCGAGAACAGCGTCATCTGCGCGTCGTTGAGCTTCACAAACATGGCTCGGCGCAGGTTGAGCAAGCCGAGACTGGCGGTGTAAGACAAGGTGTACTGCGCCACGAATCCAGCCAGACCCCGTATGCCGAACAGGCCCATGAGCGCCACCGGCACCGCCCACAGGGGAATGCTGCCTTCGGTGAAGCCACGATCAAGCAGTGTCTTGAGCAAAGCCGGGATCATGGGCTCAGTGAGGGCGCCGATCACGGTGCTCACGGCGGCCAGCACGATGCCCGTCTTGGCCGAGCGGAAATAGGGCCACAGGCGCATGAGGCGCTGCGACAAAGAGCCTTCCAGGGGCTTGTGCAGGGTGTCGGAGTCGGTCAAGAGCGGGTCGATTCGGGAATTTGCGCGGTGCGGCGGAACCATGCGAGTCTGACGGGATCAAGCAGCCACACTCAGCAAAGCTGCGGCTGCGCTCACATCTTGTCACGGAAGGGCGTGAGCCCTCCGTTATTATCAGCCGGTTGGTTTCGGCACTCCAGCCGGGCTGCCACCCTCAGGAAAAGCGACACACACACAGGATGCTGGATTTGACCCGACCCGAAATGCTGGCCCCCCTTCCAAGACGACGCGTGCTCGGCCTGGTTTCCTCCCTGCCTCTGCTCACCTGGCCATTGACGGAGGCTCGTGCGCAGTTTCGCGTGGAAGTCTCTGGCGTTGGCCTGACCCAGTACCCAATATCTGCCGTGGCTTTCCGCGGCAACGACGTGGCCAGCGAGAACATCGCTGCCATCGTGCGCGCCGACCTGGAGCGCAGCGGCCAGTTCCGCTTTGTTGAACCCGTTAGCACCGGTCTGGATGAAACCTCGCGCCCTGATCTCGGCCCTTGGCGTGAAAAGGGCGCCGACTCCCTGCTGACCGGCAGTGTGACCAAGCTTGCCGACGGCCGCTTCGACGTCCGTTTCCGCCTCTGGGACGTGGTGCGCGGGCAGGACCTGGGCGGTCTGAGCTACCCCGTCGGTGCCCAGGACCTGCGTCTGGCCGCCCACCGCGTGGCCGACCACATCTTTGAAAAGATCACGGGCGTCAAAGGTGTGTTTTCAACCCGCATCGCCTACGTCACCAAGGCGGGGCCGCGCTACAACCTGTGGGTGGCCGATGCCGATGGCGAGAATGCCCGCGCCGCGCTCACCAGCCCTGAACCCATCATCTCGCCGAGCTGGGCACCCGGTGGCGCGCAGCTGGCCTATGTGTCGTTCGAAGCGCGCAAGCCGGTGATCTACGCACACGACGTGGCATCGGGCAAGCGCCGCCTGCTGGCGAACTTCAAGGGATCGAACAGCGCGCCCTCCTGGTCGCCCGACGGCCGCTCCGTCGTGGCCACGCTATCGCTCTCGGGCAACACGCAGATTTACGCCATGGACGCCGCTGGCGGTGAACCTCGCCGCCTGAGCCAGACCGCCAGCATCGACACGGAGCCCGTGTTCAGCCCTGATGGCAGCAGCATCTACTTCGTGAGCGATCGCGGAGGTTCGCCGCAGATCTACCGCATGAGCGCGCAGGGTGGCAATGCGCAGCGCCTCACGTTCAACGGCAACTACAACATTTCACCAGCACCCAGCCCGGATGGCCGCTGGCTCGCATTCATCTCGCGCATCGGAGGAGGTTTCCGCCTCCACGTGATGGAGATCGCCAGTGGCACGGTCACGGCGCTGAGTGAATCCAATGCCGACGAAAGCCCGAGCTTTGCCGCCAACAGCCGCATGATCATTTACGCCACGCGCGATCGCGGTCAGGAAGCGCTCATGACCACCACCGTCGACGGCCGCATCAAGACCCGCCTGGCGGGTTCTCAAGGCGACATCCGAGAGCCGGAGTGGGGTCCGTTCCTGCGCTGAACACGCGCTCGCCGGTCGACCTGCTTCCTGCACAGTCACTCCCTTTTTTCAATCCCATTCGATCCAGAGGAAATTCCATGTCCAACACCCCCACATCCACCCGACTTGCTCCCCGTGAACGACTGACCCAGCGCTGGTTGCGCTTGATGGCAGGCGTGGGTCTGGCCGCTGTGCTGGCGGCCTGCAGTTCCGGTGTCAAGCTGGACAACGTGCCGGTGGAAGACCGCGCTGGCACCGCCACGGGCGCAGGCGGCGCCGGTGCCGGTGGTCAGGGTGGCGCGGTCGATCCGCGGGGGGTGTCGGGCGTTTCGGTGGCCGGTTCCGATGCCGCTCAGCCCAACGCCCTGACCCGGGTGGTGTACTTCGACTACGACAGTTTCGAGGTGAAGGCCGAGTTCGCTGCCGCGCTGGAAGCCAACGCGCGCTACCTGAATGCCAACCGCACACGTCGCGTGGGCCTGGAAGGCCACACCGACGAGCGCGGTGGCCGTGAATACAACCTCGCCCTCGGCCAGAAGCGTGCAGAAGCCGTGCGCCGTGCGCTGAGCCTGCTGGGCGTGACCGAGGCGCAAATGGAGGCGGTGAGTTTCGGCGAGGAAAAGCCTGCACAGACCGGTCTGGACGAGGGTGCTTTCGCCAAGAACCGCCGCGTTGAACTCACCTACCGCTGAGCAAGATCGTGAATCAACTGCGCTCCGCATCCGGCCTGCTGGGCTTGTGCTCCATCGTGGTGGCAGCTGCCTGGCCCCTGCATGCCCACGCAATCTTCGGAGACGACGAGGCGCGCAGGGCCATCATCGAACTGCGTCAGAAGGTCGACAAGAACCAGGCAGACACCGCTGCCGCCAATGCGGAGGCCAGAGAGAGCGCTGCCGCCACACGGCGCAGCCTGCTGGAGCTGTCCAACCAGATAGAGCAGTTGCGAGCCGAACTCGCGCGCCTGCGGGGACAAAACGAACAACTCGCGCGTGAAGTCTCGGAGCTGCAGCGGCAGCAAAAGGACGTGCAGGCCGGCGTGGACGAGCGCCTTCGCCGCGTGGAGCCGCTGCGCATCGAGCACGACGGCCAGACCTTCAACGCTGCGCCCAACGAGAAGCGCGACTTCGACGCCGCCATGGACCTGCTGCGCAAGTCTGATTTCGGACCGGCGTCTGCCGCCTACGCGGGCTTCCTGCAGCGCTATCCGTCGAGTGGCTACACGCCTTCCGTGCTGTATTGGCAGGGCAATGCGCAGTACGCGAGCCGAGCCTACAAGGAGTCGGTGGAAAGCCATCGGCGTCTGCTGCGCGATTTTCCTGACCACATGCGCACGCCAGAGGCCATGCTCGCCATGGCCAACAGCCAATACGAGCTGAAGGACGCGAAAGGGGCGCGCAAGACACTCGAAGATCTGGCCAAGGCTTACCCGAATTCAGAAGCTGCGGCCGCCGCGCGCGACCGCATCGCTCGCCTGCGCTGATCAGCGCTGGATCCGCATGCCCTGACGGGCGTGCGGCGGTTGGCCCCCACCTACAATGGCGGCCATGGAAATCGCCGACCTTCTCAAGCTGCAGACCCAGGTGCTCTGGGCTGCCTTCGCTGTGGCCGTGGCCTTTGGCTTCATCGCCCAGCGCACCCATTTCTGCACCATGGGCGCCGTGAGCGACATCGTCAACATGGGCGACTGGACCCGCATGCGCATGTGGGGGATGGCAGTGGGTGTGGCCATGATCGGTTTTTACGGCATGGCCTGGCTCGGCTGGATCGATGCTGGCAAATCGATCTACACCTCCGGTCGCATCATCTGGCTGTCCGCACTCGTGGGCGGTGCCCTGTTCGGGTTCGGCATGGTGCTGGCGTCGGGTTGCGGCAGCAAGACGTTGGTGCGTATCGGTGCCGGCAGCCTCAAATCGCTGGTGGTGTTTTTCGTCATGGGTTTCGCGGCCTTCGCCACGCTGCGCGGTGTCATGGCGGTGTTGCGCGTCAACACCGTGGACCAGGTCGCCTTCGAGATTCCAGCGGGCGGCGCGATCCCGTCGTGGTTTTCTGCAAGCCTGGGGCTGGACCCGGCGATCACCGGCCTGCTGGTGGCCCTGCTGGTGGGTGGAGCCCTGGTGATCTGGGCGCTCGCCGGAGCCGGCTTCCGTACCTTCAACAACCTGCTTGCGGGCCTGGGCATCGGGCTCGTGATTGCGGCCATGTGGTGGGTCAGTGGCAGTTTCGGCTTCGTACCGGAGCACCCGGAGACGCTGGAGGCTGTCTACCTCGCCACCAACACGGGCCGCATGGAGTCGCTCACCTTCACCGCGCCCATGGCCTACACGCTGGACTGGGTCATGTTCTTCAGCGACACCTCCAAGGTGCTCACCTTTGGCGTCGTCACCGTTGTGGGCGTCGTGGTGGGCTCGCTGGTCTGTTCGCTGATCGAAGGCAGTTTCCGCTGGGAGGGCTTTCGCACCACCCAGGACACCGCCTTGCACCTGGCCGGCGCTGCCTGCATGGGCGTAGGAGGCGTGACCGCACTGGGGTGCACGGTGGGACAAGGCCTTTCGGGCTTGTCTACCTTGAGTCTGACCAGCGTGATCGCGGTCACCGGCATTTTGCTGGGAGCTGTGGGCGGTTTCCGGTTCCAGATGTGGCTGCTGGACCGCGAGTGAACGACGCTTCTGCCAGCGAACTGTTCGAGCGCCGCTTCGGTGGGCTGCGTCGGCTCTATGGCCTTGAAGGCTCGCAGCGCATTTTTGATGCGCACGTGGTGGTCGTCGGTATTGGCGGTGTGGGTTCCTGGACCGTGGAGGCCTTGGCCCGCAGCGGCGTGCGCCGCCTCACGCTCGTTGATATGGACCACGTCTCGGAGTCCAACATCAACCGCCAGATCCACGCGCTGGAGCCCACCCTGGGGCAGGCCAAGGCCGACGCCATGCGCGAGCGCATTTCTCAGTTCCACCCGGCGTGTCGGGTGGACGTCATCGACGACTTCGTGACCCCTGACAACTGGCCTGGTTTGCTGCTTTCCTTGCCCGGCTTGGCAGATCAGATGCCTTCAGCGCTCATTGATGCCTGCGATCAAGTGCGCGCCAAGACCGCGCTGGCCGCTTGGGCCATCGAGCAAGGCGTTCCCTTCGTCTCCGTGGGTGCAGCGGGCGGCAAGCGTCTGGCCCAACAGGTGGAAGTGGCCGATCTCGCCGAGACCACGCACGACCCGCTGCTGGCCCAGCTCCGCTACCGCTTGCGCAAGCAGCACAGTGGAGCGCGTGAAGGCCGCATGGGCGTGACCTGCGTGTTCAGCCGTGAAGCCGTGGCGCCGCCCGATGCAAGCTGCGGCATCGACGCCGGTGATGGCTCGCTGAACTGCCACGGCTATGGCTCGGCTGTGAGCGTGACGGCCACCTTTGGCCTTTGCGCCGCCGGCTGGGTGATGAACGCCCTGGCCGCCGGTGCTGGAAAAAAGACGGCAACGCTTCAAGGCCCTGCCACAATGACGCTATAATTTGAGGCTTCGCGCAGCAGTTCAAAAGACTCGAAGACGGACTCGAACGAGTAGGTTTTCACGCAATCCCCCCGGGGGGCGTTAGCTCAGTTGGTAGAGCAGCGGACTCTTAATCCGTAGGTCGAGTGTTCGAGTCACTCACGCCCCACCACTGTTTTTCTGTGGTTGCCTTCAGGCATCCTTTCCGTTTTGATGGGACGTTAGCTCAGTTGGTAGAGCAGCGGACTTTTAATCCGTTGGTCGGCAGTTCGAGCCTGCCACGTCCTACCATTCGCAAGAGGGGTCCGACCGAGAGGTCGGACCCTTTCTTCGTTTAACAGGGCAGCCGAGAGCGCCTTATCTGGTGCCGGTGAAAATCAGGCCATCGGTGAGGCCGGGGTTCATCACGATTGAATGCAGCGTGGTGCCGTTGAGGTAAGCGTGGCCCGTAAGCACGGTTGCCGGCGGAAACACGCATCCCGCACCGACCGTGATGGTGACGTCGTAGACATTGCCAGATGCGTGCAGGCCTGCCGTGCCAGACAGAGCGCAACCACCCACAGAAGTAGCGGAAATCACACCGTTGGCTGCAACAACAACGGTGGATGCTTCACTGCCGGCACTGAACCCGACGAAGCCGTTGTAGGTGCCCGCCGCGGTCGTCAGGGACGGCGCATTTTCATAGGCAGGCGCGTACGTGCCCGTGAAGGTCACCGCGGGCACACCGCCGCTCACCGTGCCGCTGATGGACGATCGTGGCGTGAATGAAGCGGAGAGTGATCCGATGGTCACGGAGGGAACGTCAAAGTTGAAGTCGCGTGTGGGCGACGCAGTAAAGGTGTTGCCGGTGGTGATCCCATTCCCTACGACCGCACCGGAAATGCCGGTGGGGGGACCACCCGCAGGCCCGGAATACAACGAATAGACGCGTCCGTTGTCCAGAATCAAGGTGGAGACTTCACGGAGCGTCGGTCCAGCACCGGAGGTGCCCACATAAAAACCCGCCGGGCTGGCCAGGGGCGTGGTGGGAGCGGGGGCGGGGCCACCATCGCCACCACACGATGCCAGCATAAGAAGAGATGCAGGCGCGAACAGTTTCAGGAGGAAGTTGTCCACAACATGACCTTTCGGAAAGGATGGTGGAAAGACTATAGGTCGATCCACCTGCCAGCCCCGGCGATAAGGCTGTGCAAGAGGAACTGGATCACGCAAACGGGGTTTGTCTGGTCTCACTCGATGTCGATGTGGGGAGTGAGGGCCGTGGCGCGGCCAATGCCGTTGGACGCGCCGGTGATGACCGCGACCTGATCCTGAAAACGGCCTATGACCGGCTATTGGACGCCGCGTCGATCGCTGTCGGCTTGCGCAGCCAGAGGGCGAGATCTTCGAGAACGGTGTCGATGCGCTGATCGACAGTTTCGCGCGCTACGTGCCCGCGCCCGCAAAACTCACTTCTTCTTCACGAAGCCGTAAATCACCAGCAGGATGATGGCGCCGATCACCGAAGCGATGAAGCCCACGGGTTCACCTTGCTGGTAAAAGCCCAGCGCCGCACCCAGGTAGCCCGCCAGAAAGGCGCCTGCCACGCCGAGGAGGGCGGTCATGATCCAGCCCATGCCGTCGTTGCCGGGTTTGATGGCTCGGGCAATGAAGCCCGCGATGAGACCGATGAACAGGGTTCCGAGAATGGACATCATGGCAGGGGGCCTTCCTTTGAACTGAGGGATCGCGCAGGATACCTCAGGCCCCCGCCGCCTCGATGGCCTCTTGCAGTTCCAGCCATCGCGCCTCCAGGGTCTCGTTCTCGTCGTTCACTGCCTTGAGTCGTTTGCCGGTATCGGCGATTTCCGCCGGGTTGAGCGGCTGGCCCATGGCTGCCTCGAGCCGTTGCTTTTCAAGCGCCAGAGCAGCCATGCGTTTCTCGGTCTGCTCCAGTTCCTTCTTCAGCGGTCTGGCTTTTTCGGCGAGTTGCTGGCGGCGCTGTTTCTGTTCGGCCTCAGGCATTACCACAGGGGTGCGTTGCTGCCCACGCTGCTCCTGCCGCTGGGCTTCGCGAGATTGTTTGGCCATGTCCAGCAGGTAGCGCTGGTAGTCGTCGAGATCGCCATCGAAAGGTTCGATGCCGCCGCGCGAGACCAGCCAGAACTCGTCGCACACGGCACGCAGCAAGGCGCGGTCGTGGCTGACCAGCATCACGGTGCCCTCGAACTCGTTGAGCGCGACCGACAGCGCCTCGCGCGTGGCGAGGTCGAGGTGGTTGGTGGGCTCGTCCAGCAGCAGCAGGTTGGGGCGCTGCCAGACGATCATGCAGAGCACGAGGCGGGCCTTTTCACCGCCGCTCATGCTGCCCACGGTCTGCTTCACCTGGTCACCAGTGAAGTTGAAGTTGCCCAGGAAGCTGCGCAGGTCCTGTTCGCGTGTGGGCTGACCGCTCAGGCGGCCTTCGACAGTGCATTCGCGCACCAGGCGAATCATGTGCTCCAGTGGCGTGTCTGCCGGGCGCAAAACGTCCAGTTCCTGCTGCGCGAAGTAGCCGATGTTCAGGCCCTTGCCCTCGGTGATCTGCCCGGCCAGTGGTTGCAGGTCGCGCGCGATGGTCTTGACCACGGTGGATTTACCCTGGCCGTTGGCGCCCAGAATGCCGATGCGCTGCCCGGCCAGCACCGAGCGGCTGATGTTGCGCACGATCACGGTGGGTTCGCTGCCTTCGTCGGGTGGTGGGTAGCCAAAGCTCGCGTCGGCCATGGCCAGCATGGGGTTGGGCAGGTTCTGCGGCTCGGCGAATTCAAAAGTGAACTCCGCATCGGCCAGCACCGGCCCGATCTTTTCCATGCGCTCCAGAGCCTTCACGCGGCTCTGCGCCTGCTTGGCCTTGCTGGCCTTGGCCTTGAAGCGGTCGATGAACTTCTGCAGATGCGCCATCTTGTCCTGCTGGCGCGAATAGGCCGATTGCTGAAGCGCCATCTGCTCGGCGCGCATGTCCTCGAATCGGCTGTAGTTGCCGCCATAGCGCGTCAGCTGCGCAGCGTGAATGTGCATGGTGACATCGGTGACGGCATCGAGGAACTCGCGGTCATGGCTGATCACGAGCATGGTGCCTTCGTAGCGCTTGAGCCAGGCTTCCAGCCAGACCAGGGCGTCCAGGTCCAGGTGGTTGGTCGGTTCGTCGAGCAGCAGCAAGTCGCTGGGGCACATGAGCGCGCGCGCCAGCTGGAGGCGCATGCGCCAGCCGCCCGAGAAGCTGTCCACCGGGCGTTCGAGTTCGTCGGTGCGAAAGCCCAGGCCGAGGATGAGGGCCTGCGCGCGCGCAGCGGCATCGTGCTCACCGGCGTCGTGCAGCGCCATGTAGGCGTGGGCCATGCGTTCGCCATCACCGCTGTCTTCGGCCGCGCTCACTTCCTGGCGGGCCAGCGACAGGGTCACGTCGCCTTCGATGACGAACTGCGTCGCCGGCATGTCGGTTTCCGGCATGTCCTGCGCCACTTGCGCCATGCGCCATTGCGGGGGAACGTAGAAGTCGCCCTTGTCTTCGTGCAGCGTGTGGTTCAGCAAGCCGAACAGGCTGGATTTGCCAGCGCCGTTGCGACCGACCAGGCCGACTTTTTCGCCGGGATTGATGGTGCAGGAAGCGCCATCGAGCAGCACCTTCGCCCCGCGGCGAAGGACCAGATTTTTCAGGGTGATCATGGGGAAGGCGCCTGCGAAAGGGTGAGCGCCAGAAGGGATTCGTGGGTGAGCAAAAGGACCTGGTCGTCGCCGGCGCTGGTGGTCAGCCAGACGGTTTCCAGATCGGGAAAGGCATTCTCGAATTGCTCGCGCTCGTTGCCGATTTCGAGCACGAGCACGCCGTGGGGATCGAGGTGTGTGGGGGCATCGCGCAGCAGGGCGCGGATGAAATCCATGCCGTCTGTGCCACCGGCCAGCGCGATCTCGGGCTCCGCGCGGTATTCAGCCGGCAGCGCTGCCATGCTGTGCGCGTTCACGTAGGGCGGATTGCACAGGATCAGGTCCCAGGGGCCGGGGCAGGCGGCCAGGCCATCAGACACTACCAGCGTGATGCGGTCTTGCAGCCCATGGCGTTCAACGTTGATGCGGGCCACGGCCAGGGCGTCGGTGGAGATGTCGGCACCCGTGACGCGCACCTCGGGGTAGGCCATGGCGACCAGCACGGCGAGGCTGCCATTGCCCGTGCACAGGTCCAGCACGTCGCGGCTGGCCTCGTTGAGCCAGGGATCGATGGTGCCTTCCACCAGCAATTCGGCGATGAAGCTGCGAGGCACGATCGTGCGCCGGTCGACGTGAAAGGAAACGCCCTGGAGCCAGGCTTCCTGCGTGAGGTAGGCGGCGGGTTCGCGCGTGTCGATGCGGCGCTGGATCAGCGCGTCCACGGCCTTGCGCTCCTCTTCAGAAACCGGGCGGTGCGCAAGCGCATCCACATCGGTGTCCAACGGCAGGCCCAGCTGCCAAAGCACCAGCCAGATGGCTTCATCGCGCGCATTGGTGGTGCCGTGGCCGTAGGCAAGCGGCGCCGCTTCCAGGCGATGGCACGACTGCTGCAGGATGTCAGCGAGGTTCACGGCCACCCTCTCTCACGCGCCGCTTCCGGCCGCGCGCGACAGGTGCTCCAGCGTGCGCCGGTAGACGTTCTTCACCGGCTCGATGTCCGACAGTGCCACGTGTTCATCGATCTTGTGGATGGTGGCATTGGGCGGCCCGAACTCGATCACCTGCGCGCAGACCTGCGCGATGAAGCGCCCGTCACTGGTGCCGCCCGTGGTCGAAAGCGTGGTCTGAACGCCCAGTTCGTCCACGATGGCCTGACGCACAGCGTCCACCAGCGTGCCGGGGGCCGTGAGGAAAGGCCGCCCGCCGAGCGTCCAGGCCAGGTCGTAGTCGGGGCCCTCGGCCAGGCCGTGGCGCTGCAGCAGCTCGCGCACGCGCTGCTGCAGGGCTTCGGGTGTGGATTCGGTGGAGAAGCGGAAGTTGAAATCGATCACCACGGTGCCCGGAATCACATTGCTCGCGCCGGTTCCGCCGTGGATGTTGCTGATCTGCCAGCTGGTGGGTGGGAAGAAGGCGTTGCCTTCGTCCCAGGTGGTGGCCACCAGCTCGGCCAGCGCAGGTGCCGCCAGGTGAATCGGGTTCTTCGCCAGGTGTGGATACGCAATATGGCCTTGCACGCCCTTCACGATGAGCTTGCCGCTGAGGGTGCCCCGTCGGCCGTTTTTGATCATGTCGCCGGTGCGCTCGACCGATGTGGGCTCACCGACGATGCACCAGTCCAGCCGTTCGCCGCGCTGCTTGAGGGTCTGACAGACGACCACGGTGCCGTCCACGGCCGGGCCTTCTTCGTCGCTGGTGAGCAGGAAGGCGATGTCGATGGCCGGCTGCGGGTGGAAAGCCAGGAATTCCTCGCAAGCCACCACCATGGCCGCGAGCGATGTTTTCATGTCGGCGGCGCCGCGACCAAACAACTTGCCGTCGCGGTGGCTGGGCACGAAGGGGTTGCTGGTCCAGGCCTCGAGTGGGCCGGTGGGCACCACGTCGGTGTGGCCGGCAAACACCAGGGTGGGGCGCTGGCCGGTACCGAGGCGGGCCCAGAGGTTGGTCACCCGGAAATCCGCAGGGCCGCTCTCGATCGTCTCGCAGGTGAAGCCCAGTGGCATGAGACGTGCGGCGATCAGCGCCTGGCATCCTTCGTCGTTGGGGGTGACGGAGGAACGGGCGATCAGTTGCTCGGTGAGTCTCAGGGTGGCGGACATGGGGGAGGGGTCAGAACTTCACGTCCAGCGTGAACTCGGTGAAGGTCGCCATGTCGGTGTTTTCTTCTTCGCCCGGGGTGGCGGCGTCTGCGGCCTTGGACGAGTTGAAGTCGTTCTGCAGGCGCCAGAGCAGGTTGTTCGGCGAGTCTGCGTGGGCCAGGCCTTCGTTGCGGGAAACCAGTCCATCGCTGATGAGACGCGAGAGATCCTGTTCAAAGGTCTGTGAGCCCTCGGCCAGCGATTTCTCCATCGCTTCGCGCACGCCGGAAAAATCGGCCTTCTGGATCAGGTCGGCAATCAGCGAGGTGTTGAGCATCACCTCCATGGCGGGCACGCGCCCACCGGTGTGGGTGCGCAGCAGGCGCTGCGAAACAATGGCGCGCAGCGCGGCGGCCAGGTCGCCGAGCATGGTGGGGCGCACCTCCACCGGGTAGAAGCTCAGAATTCGGTTGAGTGCCTGGTAGCTGTTGTTGGCGTGCAGCGTGGCCAGGCACAGGTGGCCCGATTGAGCGTATGCAATGGCGGCCGACATGGTCTCGCGGTCGCGGATCTCGCCGATCAGGATCACGTCGGGAGCCTGGCGCAGTGCGTTTTTCAGGGCGATCTGCAGCGACGCCGTGTCGGGCCCGATCTCGCGCTGGTTCACCACCGACTTCTTGTTGCGGTAGACGTACTCGATAGGGTCTTCGATGGTGAGCACGTGGCCCGTGGTGCGCTCGTTGCGGTAGTCGATCATGGCCGCGAGCGTGGTGCTCTTGCCCGCACCGGTGGCGCCCACCATCAGCACCAGGCCGCGCTTTTCCATCACCAGCTCGGCCAGCACGGGCGCCACATTGAGCGAGTCGAGCGCGGGGATATCGCCCGGCACAAAGCGGATCACCACGGCGATGTGGCCCCGCTGGCGGAACGCGCTTACGCGGAAGTTGCCCAGGCTGTCCAGCGGCACCGCCATGTTGAGCTCGCCGGTCTCGTGCAACTCTTCCATGCGCGTGGCGGGCACGATTTCGGCAAGCAGGTTGCGTGGCGCCTCGGGCGGCAGCACCTGGCTGTTGATGGGAATGGTCTGCCCGTTGATCTTGATCATCGCCGGCGCATGCGCCGTCAGGTACACGTCCGAGGCCTTCTTGTCGGCCATCAGGCGCAGGATGCGTTCCATGGTTCCGCTGCTCATGCCGTGTTCCTTTGTGGATTCAAGTTGCCGCGAAGACCTTGGCCTCAATCGCGGAGCAGGTCGTTCAAGCTGGTTTTGGAACGAGTCTGCGCGTCCACCCGCTTGACGATGATGGCTGCGTACAGGCTGTACTTGCCGCCGTCCTTGGGCAGGCTGCCGCTGATCACCACCGAGCCGGAAGGCACGCGGCCGTAGCTCACTTCACCCGTGGCGCGGTCGTAAATGGGGGTGCTCTGGCCGATGTAGACGCCCATGGAAATCACGGAGTTCTCCTCGACCACCACGCCCTCGACCACTTCGGAGCGTGCGCCGATGAAACAGTTGTCTTCAATGATGGTGGGGCCTGCCTGCAGGGGTTCCAGCACACCGCCAATACCCACCCCACCGGAGAGGTGCACGTTCTTGCCGATCTGGGCGCACGAGCCCACGGTGGCCCAGGTGTCGACCATGGAGTTTTCATCCACATAGGCGCCGATGTTGACGTAGCTGGGCATGAGGATGGCGCCCTTGGCGATGTAGCTGCCACGGCGCGCGACGGCCGGCGGCACCACGCGCACACCGGTGGCCTTCATTTCCGCTTCGCTCAGGTGGGCGAACTTGGTCTTGACCTTGTCGAAGAACGCCAGGTCGCCGCTGCGCATCACTTCGTTGTCCTTCAGGCGGAACGACAGCAGCACTGCCTTCTTGATCCACTGGTGCACCGTCCACTGGCCAACGCCCTGGCGGGTCGCCACGCGCAGGCGGCCCTTGTTGAGTTCCGAAATCACATGCTCGACGGCTTCCTGCACTTCCTTGGGGGCGGAAGCGGGGGAAAGGTCGGCGCGGTTGTCCCAGGCGTTGTCGATGAGGGTTTGCAGTTGTTGGGTCATGGAACTCAAGACAGAAGTGAACAAGGGGAGCGCGCGCTTCAGGTGCGGCGCGAAACAAACTCGACGATTCGGGTGGCGGCTTCGAAACACTCTGCGGGCTCGGCCACCAGCGCCATGCGAATCCGGCCGGTACCCGGGTTGACGCCGCCGGTCTCGCGGGCCAGGTAGCTGCCGGGCAAGACCGTCACATTGTATTGAGCCAGCAGATCGCGGGCGAAGGCTTCATCGGCGCTCAAGCCCGGGCTGGCCTGGGCGAAGGCGGCGGGCACGCCGGCCCACAGATAGAACGCGGCGTCGGGCAGCGCGACATCGAGCACATTCGCCAGCAAGGGCGTGACCTGGGCGAACTTTTCGCGGTACTGGCGCCGGTTGTCCACCACGTGGGCTTCGTCGTTCCAGGCGGCGATGCTGGCTGCCTGCACTGCCGGGCTCATGG
This sequence comes from Hydrogenophaga sp. IBVHS1, assembly GCF_002127265.1. GTDB lineage: Bacteria > Pseudomonadota > Gammaproteobacteria > Burkholderiales > Burkholderiaceae_C > Hydrogenophaga. The sequence goes on from NZ_NFUU01000001.1 coordinate 1,599,963, forward strand.
CGCCACCGTGGTAGGTGCGGTAGAGCAGGAAAGCCTTGATGAGCGCCGCGTCGCCGGCCACGAACCCGCTGCGCAAACCTGGCACGTTGCTGCGTTTCGAAAGGCTCGTGAAGCTCATGAGCCGCGGGAAGCCCGTGCGGCCGAGTCGCTGGGCAGCTTCCAGACCACCCAGCGGGGGTTCGTCGCGGAAGTAAATCTCGCTGTAGCACTCGTCCGAAGCGATCACGAAACCGTGGCGATCGCTCAACTCGAAAATGCGCCGCCATTCCTCCAGCGGCATCACCGCACCGGTGGGGTTGCCCGGCGAGCACACATACAGCAACTGCGTGCGCGCCCACACGGCCTCCGGCACGCTGTCCCAATCGGTGGCGAAATTTCGAGCCGGGTCGCTGGCCACGTAGTGCGGCTCGGCGCCACCCAGGAAAGCCGCGCCTTCGTAGATTTGATAGAACGGATTGGGCATCACCACGGTGGCGCCCTCGCGCGTGGGGTCGAGCACCGTCTGGGCGAAGGCAAACAGGGCCTCGCGCGATCCATTGATCGGCAGCACCTGGGTGGCTGGGTCGAGTGCGATGCCGTAGCGCCGCTGCACCCAGCCAGCGCAAGCCTGGCGCATGCCCGGCTCACCCGCGGTCGCGGGGTAGCCGGTCAGGCTGGTGCCGAGCGAATCGGCCAGCGCCTGCTTAAGAAAATCAGGCGTGGCATGGCGGGGTTCACCGATGCCGAGGCTGATGGGGCGCAAGGCCGGGTTGGGGGTGACGTCGGCAAAAAGCCGTCGCAGCCGCTCGAAGGGGTAGGGCTGCAGGCGGGCGAGCAAAGGATTCATGGCTGGGGATTATCGGGGCTGCCGCCCACGGTATCATCGACCACCGCCGCGCAACCGCCGTGGCGGAAAAAATGCCTTTGAATTCAATCACTTGGCTTTGCCACGGGGCCTTCCAGCGTGCGTCTCAACTCGATCAAGCTCTCCGGCTTCAAGTCCTTCGCCGAACCGACCAACTTCATGCTGCCGGGGCAACTGGTGGGTGTGGTCGGCCCGAACGGCTGCGGCAAGTCCAACATCATGGACGCGGTGCGCTGGGTGCTGGGCGAGTCCAAGGCCTCGGAACTGCGCGGCGAGTCCATGCAGGACGTGATCTTCAACGGCACCAACACGCGCAAGCCCGCCAGCCGGTCCAGCGTGGAACTGGTGTTCGACAACAGCGACCACCGCGCCGGAGGACAGTGGGGCCAGTTCGGTGAAATCGCGGTCAAGCGCGTGCTCACGCGCGACGGCACCAGCAGCTACTACATCAACAACCAGCCGGTGCGCCGCCGCGACGTGCAGGACGTGTTTTTGGGCACCGGCCTCGGCCCTCGCGCCTACGCCATCATTGGCCAGGGCACCATCAGCCGCATCATCGAGAGCAAGCCCGAAGAGCTGCGCCTGTTCCTCGAAGAAGCGGCTGGCGTTTCCAAGTACAAGGAGCGCCGCCGCGAAACCGCACACCGTCTGGCGGACACGCGCGAGAACCTCACGCGAGTGGAAGACATCCTGCGCGAGCTCAATGCCAACCTCGACAAGCTGGAGAAGCAGGCCGAGGTGGCCGAGCGCTACAACGCCCTGCAGGCCAGCGCCTCGCTCAAGCAGCACCAGCTCTGGTTCTTGAAGCGCAGCGAAGCCGAGGCCGATCAGGTCAAGGTGAAGACCGATGCAGCCCAGGCGGTGAACGACCTGGAATCGCGCACCGCCGACCTGCGCCGCATCGAAGCCGATCTGGAAACCATTCGCCAGGCGCACTACGCGGCCGGCGACCAGGTCAACCAGGCACAGGGCAAGCTGTACGAGGCGAGTGCCGAGGTCGGCAAGCTGGAGGCCGAAATCCGCTTTGTGGTGGAAGGCCGTCAGCGTGTCGAGCAGAGGCTGCTGCAGTTGAAGGAACAGATGGGCTCCTGGGCCACGCGCAGTCAGGACGCAGCCGTGGAACTGGAGCAGATCGCCGAGTCGCTCGTGCAGGCCGAAGACCAGTCGGTGGTGCTGGCCGCGCAGGGTGAGGAGCAATCTGTCGCGCTGCCCACGCTTGAAGACAGCCTGCGCCAGGCGCAGGCTCGCGCCAATGAGCAGCGCACCAGCGTGACGCAGGTGCAGCAGCAGATTCAGGTGCTGGCCGCCGAGCAGCGCAATGTGGAAGAGCAGAGCCGCGCGCTCAACCAGCGCCGCGAACGCCTGCTGGCCGACCGCAACGCCCTGGCCGCGCCGGACGAAGCGCGCCTGCTGAACGCGCAGGCGCAACTGAACAGCGCGCAGGAAACCGCCGAAGTGGCCGACGCCGTGCTGCACGAGCTGCAGGACAGCGTGCCCCAGCTCGACGACGCGCGCCGTGCTGCGCAGCAAGCGGTGAACCAGGAGTCTGGTCGCCAGGCCGATCTGTCGGCGCGCATGGAAGCGCTCAAGGCGCTGCAGGACAAGGTCAAGACCGATGGCAAGCTCGCGCCCTGGCTGGCCAAACACGGGCTCGACGGTCTGCAAGGTTTGTGGAGTCGCATCCACATCGAGACGGGTTGGGAAAACGCGCTGGAGGCCGCGCTTCGCGAGCGCCTTGGTGCGCTCGAGGTGTCACGGCTGGACATGGTGCGCGCCTTCGGCAACGACGCGCCCCCCGCCAAGCTGGCCTTCTACAGCCCGCCCGCCGGTGCCACCGCCACAGCCAGCGCCGCCGGACTCAAGCCGCTTGCCGGCTGGTTGCGCCTGAACGACGCGACCCAACAATCCCTGCTGGCCGAATGGTTGCACGGCTGCCTGACGGCCGCCAGCCTGGAAGAAGCGCTGGCCCAGCGCGATCGCCTGCAACCGGGCGAGGTGATCTTCGTGGCCAGCGGGCACGCGGTCACCGCGCACAGCGTGAGCTTCTACGCACCCGACAGCGAGCAGGCCGGGCTGCTGGCGCGTGCCCAGGAAATCGAGAACATCGACAAGCAGCTCAAGGCCCAGGTGCTGATTGCCGAACAGGCGCGAGCCGCCCTGATCCGTGCCGAGGCCGCCTACACCGACGCTTCCCAGCGGCTGGTGAGTGCGCGACGAGAAGCCGCCGAATCGCGCGGCCGTGCGCACGAGTTGCAGGTGGAAACCTTGCGCCTGACCCAACTGGCCGAACAGACGCGCGCCCGCAGCGAGCAGATTGCCGGCGACCTCGCCGAAGTGGATGCCCAGCTCGAAGAGCTGCAGGAACGCCGCGTGACGGCCGAAGCGCGCTTTGAAGAGCTCGACATGCAGCTCGCCGACAGCCAGGAGCGCCACGCGCAACTTGACGACCATGTGATCAATGCCGAGCGCGCGCTGAATCAGGCGCGCGAACAGCAACGCGGGCTGGAGCGCAGCGCCCAGGAAGCCACCTTCGCGCTGCGCAGCCTGCAGGCGCGCCAGGGTGAGTTGCAGCGCGCCATGGAAACGGCCGCCACGCAGGAAAAGTCGCTGGCCGAAGAGCAGCAACGCGCCAGCGACGAAATGGGCCGGCTGAACGACGCCGCTGCACAGGCAGGCCTGCAAGATGCGCTGGCCATGAAGCTCGAACGCGAGCAGGCGCTCGGCGCCCTGCGCAGCCAGTACGACGACCTCACCGCCAAGCTGCGGGCCAGCGACGAGCGCCGCCTGCAACTGGAGCGAGAGCTTGAGCCGCTGCGCAACCGGATCACCGACTTCCAGCTCAAGGAGCAGGCCGCACGGCTGGGTGTGGAGCAATACAGCCAGCAGCTCGAAGAAGCACAGGCCGACCTGGCCGCCGTGGCGCAAAGCATCACCGAGGGCAATGTGCGTCTGGCGGGCCTCCAGGGCGAGATCGATCGCCTGCACCGTGAAATTCAGGCTCTGGGCGCGGTGAACCTTGCCGCGCTGGACGAGCTCACCGCCGCGCGCGAGCGCAAGACCTTCCTCGATGCGCAGACGGCCGACCTGGTGGAGGCCATGAACACGCTGGAAGACGCGATCAAGAAGATCGACAACGAAACGCGCGACCTGCTGGGCAGTACGTTTGAGACCGTCAACACGCACTTCGGCAAGATGTTCCCCGAGCTGTTCGGGGGTGGCAACGCGCGCCTGGTGATGACGGGCGAGGAAATTCTGGACGCCGGTGTGCAGGTGATGGCGCAGCCGCCAGGCAAGAAGAACCAGACCATCCACCTGCTCTCGGGCGGTGAAAAGGCGCTGACCGCCATTGCTCTGGTGTTCGCCATCTTCCAGCTCAACCCCGCGCCTTTCTGCCTGCTCGACGAGGTGGACGCGCCGCTGGACGATGCCAACACCGAGCGTTATGCCAAGCTCGTGAAGACCATGGCCAAGGAAACGCAGTTCCTTTTCATCAGCCACAACAAGATCGCCATGGAGATGGCCGAGCAACTGATCGGCGTGACCATGCAGGAGCAGGGCGTCTCGCGCATCGTGGCGGTGGACATGGAGTCTGCGGCCGGCATGCTCGAATCCACCTGATACCCCCACCCAGCGGAAACACACCACACCATGAGCACGCTGCAAATAGGCCTGGCCATCATCGGAGGACTCGTGTTGGCGGGCGTGGTGGCCTACAACGCCTGGGTAACAGGCAGAAGCGTGCCACGCACCGCACGCGAACGCGGCACACACGCCGCCGATGAAGCGGCAGGAGACGAAACTCTGCCGTATTCGCCCGCAGACCTTTCCGAAAACGAGATTCAGCGCATCGACCCGGTGCTGGGCGACATGCCTGGCGCGCCCGCGCCACCCGAGCCTGCGGTGGTGGCCGCCGCCATGGCGTCGGTGAGCGTGAATCCACTGATGGCGCAGCCCGAAAAGAAGCCCGGCCTGGACGCGCTGATCGACGTCATTGCACCCCTGCAGCTGGAGCACGAGGTGTCGGGCGACGCGGTGCTGGCGGCGTTGCCGGGCACGCGCCGCGTGGGCAGCAAGCCGTTTGCGGTGGAGGGCCTGTGCGAAGTCACTGGTGAATGGGAAACCCCTCGCCTTGGGCAGCGCTACCGAAGCCTGCAGGCCGGTGTGCAGCTGGCCAACCGCTCCGGGCCACTCAACGACATCGAGTTCTCCGAGTTCGTCGTCAAGGCCCAGGCCTTTGCCGATGCGGTGGGCGCTGCGCCCGATTTCCCGGACATGCGCGCTGAAGTGGCGCGAGCGCGCGAGCTCGACGCCTTTGCCAGCGGACACGACGCTCAGCTCGGTTTCACCTTGCGTGCCCGGCGCACGGCCTGGAGCCCAGGTTATGTGTCTCAGCACGCCTCACAACTGGGCTTCATTGCAGGTGCGCTGCCTGGGCGCATGGTGCTTCCCGGCAGCCAGAGCGGCCACGCCGCCATCCTGAGTCTGGCGTTCGATCCGCAGGCCGCCATGGCCGAAGACCCCGAGCAGACCGCGCTGCGCGAGATTGCCCTGTCGCTCGAAGTGACGCATGTGCCGCGCAGCGAACAACCCTTTGTGCGCATGCGACAGGCCGCCATGGCACTGGCCGAAGCCATGGACGGGGTGGTTACCGACGACGCGGGGCAGCCGCTCTCTACCGACACCATGGACCGCATTGGTGCCGATCTGGAAAGCCTGTACGACGCGCTCGACAGCCGCGATCTTTCCGCCGGCTCTGCCCAGGCCCGCAGACTTTTCTCCTGATGACAGCCGATCTTTTCGCCGAGCCGCCTTCGCCGGCTGCGCGAGCCACCGAGTTGCGCACAAAGCTGGACTACCACGCCCATCGTTACTACACGCTGGACGAGCCGGAGATTCCCGACGCCGAGTACGACCGGCTGTTCAAGGAGCTGCAGGCCATCGAGGCGGCACATCCCGAATTGCTCACGCCGGACTCCCCGACCCAGCGGGTGGGCAGTGCGATCTTGAAGGAACTCCTGCCCGTGCGCCACGCCGTACCGATGCTCAGCATCCGCACGGAAACCGATACCGAAGCCACCGGCGCGGTGGCTTTCGATGCGCGCGTTCGGCGCGAACTCAAGCTGAGCGATGCAGATGCGCCCGTGGACTATCTGGCCGAACTGAAGTTCGATGGTCTGGCCATGAGCCTGCGCTACGAGCAGGGCGTGCTGGTGCGCGCAGCCACGCGAGGCGACGGTGAAACCGGCGAGGACGTGACCCACAACGTGCGCACGATCCGGCAGATTCCCCTGCGGCTGCCTGATGGCGTGCCCGATGTGCTCGAGGTGCGCGGTGAGGTCTACATGCGGCGCGATCAGTTCGATGCGCTGAATGAGCGCCAGCGCCAGAAGATCGCTGGCGGCGCCAAGGGGGAGAAAACCTTTGTGAATCCGCGCAACGCAGCGGCTGGTGCCGTGCGCCAGCTCGACTCGAAAATCACCCGCGAGCGTCCCTTAAGTTTCTTCGCCTATTCCTGGGGCGAGGTGCAGGGCGACGCCGAGCCACCGGCCACGCAATACGACTGGCTGATGCGCCTGAAGGCATGGGGTTTCCCGGTGGCAGACCAGACCACGCGTTGCCGGGGCGCGGACGAACTCGTGGCGTTCCACCGACGCATCGGTGAATTGCGAGACACGCTGCCGTTCGACATCGACGGCGTGGTCTACAAGGTCGATTCGCTGGAGCAGCAAAAGCAGATGGGCTTCGTGACGCGCGAACCACGCTGGGCAGTGGCCCACAAGTACCCGGCACAGGAGCAGCTCACCACCGTGCAGGCCATCGACGTGCAGGTGGGACGCACCGGCAAGCTCACACCGGTGGCCAAGCTCGCGCCCGTGTTCGTGGGCGGCGTGACGGTGACCAACGCCACCTTGCACAACGAGCTGGAAGCGCGCCGCAAGGATGTGCGGGTGGGCGACACGGTGATCGTGCGCCGCGCAGGCGACGTGATTCCGGAAGTGGTCTCTGTGCTGGTCGACAAGAGAGTGGGTGAGCCACCACCGTTCACCATGCCCTCGAAGTGCCCCGTGTGCGGCAGCGACGCGGTGCGGGAAGAGGGCGAAGCCGACCACCGCTGCACCGGCGGCCTGTTCTGCGCCGCGCAGCGCAAGGAGGCCATCCTGCACTTTGCGCATCGCCGCGCGGTGGAAATTGAAGGCCTGGGTGACAAGCTGGTGGAGCAGCTGGTGGACAACGGCGTGGTCAAGACCCTGCCCGACCTGTACCGGCTCGGCCTCACTTCACTGCTGGCGCTGGAGCGCATGGCGGAGAAGTCGGCGCAGAACATTCTGACCGCGCTTGAAAAGTCGAAGCAGACCACGCTGCCTCGTTTCCTGTTTGGCCTGGGCATTCGCCACGTGGGCGAGGCCACGGCCAAAGAGCTGGCTCGCCACTTCGGTCAGCTCGACCGCATCATGGACGCGAGCGTGGAAGCCCTCTCGGAGGTGAGCGATGTGGGCCCGGTGGTGGCGCAGAGCATCCACACCTTCTTCGAGCAGCCGCACAACCGCGAGGTGGTGGAACAGCTGCGCGTGTGCGGCCTCACGTGGGAAGAGGGCGAGCCGGCAGAACGCGCACCGCAGCCTCTGGCGGGCAAGACCTTCGTGCTCACCGGCACGTTTCCCACCCTGAGCCGCGATCAGGCCAAGGACCTGCTGGAAGCCGCCGGCGCCAAGGTGGCCGGTTCGGTGAGCAAGAAAACCGATTACGTGGTCGCGGGTACCGAAGCCGGCAGCAAGCTGGACAAGGCGAAGACGCTGGGCGTGGCGGTGATCGACGAAGCCGAGATGCGCACCCTCCTGAACGCCTCATCCGACGTCCCATGACGATCCACACCATATTGAAGATGGGCGACCCGCGGCTGCTCCGCCAAGCCCAACCGGTGACCCGCTTCGACACGACCGAGCTGCATCAGCTCGTGAAAGACCTGCAGGACACCATGACCGCGGCCAACGGGGCTGGCCTGGCGGCGCCACAGATCGGGGTGGATCTGCAAGTGGTGCTCTTCGGCAGCGGGTTGCCAAATCCGCGTTACCCCACTGCGCCGGTTGTGCCGCGCACCGTGCTGATCAATCCGGTCATCACGCCGCTGGGTGACGAGGAAGAAGAAGACTGGGAGGGCTGCCTTTCGGTGCCGGGCATGCGCGGGGTGGTGCCGCGCTGGCGCCGCATTCGCTACCAGGGATTCGATGAAAGTGGTCAGACCATCGACCGAGAGGCCGAGGGTTTTCATGCTCGAGTGGTGCAACACGAATGCGACCATCTCTGGGGCAAGCTTTACCCCATGCGGGTGCGCGATTTCTCCCGATTCGGCTTCACCGAGGTGCTCTTCCCCGGGCTGGATGCGCTGGACGAGGATTGACCTTCCCCAGCTGGCGCCTTCGTTACAAAACGAAAGACGTTTGAAATATTCGGGGGCTGAAATCGAATAGAGTCGAGCCCGACCGAAAACGCAACAGGGAATTTCCTTTGATGAAGCGCAAGCTTGTCGTGCTTGCGGGTGTTGCCATCCTCAGCGCCTGCAGCCTCACCAAGCCCCCGGCCGACCCGGCCGTTCCGCTGCCCCCGTCCTGGTACGCACCGCCCCTGGCACACCAGGGCAGCGTCCAGCAACTGGACGCCTGGTGGAGCCGGTTCGACGACCCGGTGCTGGCTGACTGGATCGCCCGCGCACAGGCGCAGAGCCCGACCGTGGCTCAAGCGCGTGCGCAGGTTTTTGCTGCTCGTGCGGCGCGCCTGGGCGTGGACTCAGAGACGGGGCCGCAGGCTGCACTGGTGGCCAGCGCCAGCCGGGGCATCACCGACCCCACCATTCCCCTGGGCACGCAATTGAGCGCGGGCTTGCAAGCCTCGTGGGCCATCGGCCTGTGGGGCGAAACCGAAGCTCGCCGCAGCGGCGCACAGGCGCGGCAGGATGCGTCGGGCGCGGCCTGGCACGAGGCGCGCGTGCTCGTGGCCGCCGAATTGGCCGAGCTGTATTTCGCCCAGCGCCTGTGCCGCGAACAACTCGGGGTGGCCACGCGCGACCGCGACTCGCGCGCCGTATCGGCAGAGAACAACGCGGTGTCGGAGCGCGCCGGGCTGACGGCTCCCGCCGTGGCTGCGCTGGCCCGGGCGAGTGGCGCCGAGGGTGTGGCGCGTGAACGGGCTCAGGCCGAGATTTGCGAGCGGCAGATCAAGTCGCTCGTCTCACTCACGGCGGTGCCGGAACCCGAATTGCGCCAGCAACTGGCCAACGCACCTTCGCTGCCTGCCTTGCTGGCCTCCGAGCGCCTGGACGCCATGCTTTCGGTGAACGCCGTGCCCGCCGAGGTGCTGCGCCAGCGGCCCGATGTGTACCGGGCCCAGCGCGAACTGGTGGCTGCCAGCGAAGACGTGGGCGTCGCAGAGGCTGCGCTGTACCCCGGCCTTTCGCTCTCGGGCAGCCTGTTGCGCAACCGCATTTCCGGCGCCGGCACGCAGGCCACGTTCAACACCTGGTCCATCGGCCCCATAACGCTGAGCCTGCCGCTGCTGGGCCGCGAGGCGCTGCGCGCCAACACCGACAGCGCGCAAGCCCGCTACGAAGCCGCCGCTCTGGCCTACGCCGGCACGCTGCGCCAGGCGGTGGCCGAGGTCGAACAGTCGCTGGTGCTCATATCAAGCCTGCGCGAGCGACTGGCTTCCACCGACATCGCCGTTGCAGGCTACGGCCAGTCTTTCCAGGCCACGGAGGCGCGCCACCGCGTCGGCCTGGCCAGCCTCAACGAGCTGGAAGAAGCGCGCCGCCTGAAGCTGGCCGCCGACAGCAGCGCTGTGGCCCTGCAGCAGGAACGCATCAACGCCTGGATCCGCCTTTACGTCGCCCTGGGCGGCGGCTTCGACCCCGTGAACCCCACCAACGTCCTGAAGAACCCATCATGAACGCGACCCCTCCGCAAACGCGCCGGCGCACTCGCTGGATCTGGCTCGGCCTCGTGCTTGCCCTGGTATTGGTCGTGGTGTTCTGGGTGTTCCTCAAAAAGCCCGCCGACGCCAACGCGCCCGCTGCGGCTGAGGCCACAGAGCCCAAGCCTTCGCTCACCGTCACAGTGCAGAAGCCCACGCGCGCCAGCTTGCCAATCAGCCTGCAGGCCAACGGCGACATCAGCGCCTGGCAGGAAGCCAGTGTGGGCGCCGAGGTAAACGGGCTGCGGCTGGCATCGGTGAATGTGAACGTGGGTGATGTGGTGCGCAAGGGCCAGGTGCTGGCGGTGTTTGCCAGCGAAACCACCCGGGCCGACAGCCTGCAGAGCAAGGCCAGCGTGATGCAGGCCGAGGCGAGCTACGAGAACGCCAAGGCCGACGCCGACCGCGCACGCTCCATCCAGGACACCGGCGCGCTGTCGCGCTCGCAAGTGGCGCAATACCTCACGCAGGAGAAAGTGGCGCGGGCGCAATGGGAAGCCGCCAAGGCCGGCCTGGAGGCCAACGAGGTGCGCCTGGGCAACACCAAAGTGCTGGCGCCGGACGACGGCATCATCTCGTCCCGCGCTGCCACAGTGGGCTCGGTGGTGGCGCCCGGGCAGGAACTGTTTCGCCTGGTGCGGCAAGGGCGCATGGAGTGGCGCGCCGAGGTCACGCCGAGCGAAGTCGGGCGCATCCGTGTGGGCCAGAAGGCGCAGGTCACGGCGGCCACCGGTCTGGAAATCAGCGGGCAGGTGAGGGCGATCGCACCGAGCGCCAACGCTCAGACACGCAACATCCTCGTGTTCGTGGACCTGCCCAAGCACAACGACCTCAAGTCCGGCACCTTTGCCAAGGGGCGTTTTGATCTCGGCCAGAGCGATGCACTCACCGTGCCCAGCGAATCGGTGGTGGTGCGCGATGGCAACAACTACGTGTTTGTGATCGACGACAAGAACAAGGCCAGCCAGCGCAAGGTGCAGACCGGGCGCCGGGTCGGCGAACGCGTCGAGGTGCTCGAAGGATTGAAGGCCGAGGAATCGGTGGCGGTGCAGGGTGCAGGTTTCCTGAACGAAGCCGATCTGGTCAAAGTGGTTCAGTGAGAGCGCGGACATGAACGTATCAGCCTGGTCCATCAAGAATCCGATTCCGGCGGCGATGCTGTTCGTCATGCTCACGCTCGCGGGGCTGTTCTCCTTCAAGCAGATGAAGGTGCAGAACTTCCCCGACCTCGACGTGCCCAACATCACCGTGCTGGCCACGCTGCCGGGCGCTTCGCCCAACCAGCTCGAAAACGATGTGGCCCGCATCATCGAGAACAGCCTGGCTTCGCTGCAGGGCTTGAAGCACATTTTCACCAAGGTGCAGGACGGCTCGGTGTCCATCACCGCCGAGTTCCGCATCGAGAAGAACACGCAGGAAGCGTTGGACGACGTGCGCTCGGCGGTGGCGAAGGTGCGCGGCGATCTGCCGTCGGACCTGCGCGAACCCATCGTCAACAAGATCGAACTGGCCGGTGGCGCCGTGCTGGCCTACACGGTGGCTTCGGACAAGATGGACGCGGAAGCGGCTTCATGGTTCGTGGAGAACGACGTTGCCAAACTGCTGCTCTCGGTGCCCGGCGTGGGCGCAGTGAACCGCGTGGGCGGGGTGGACCGCGAGGTTCAGGTGCTGCTGGATCCGCTCAAACTTCAGGCGCTGGGGGCCTCCGCCACCGACATCTCGCGTCAGCTGGCCAAGGTGCAGATCGAGAGTGCAGGCGGGCGTGCGGATCTCGGTGGCAGCCAGCAGCCCATGCGCACGCTGTCGTCGCTGCGCACGGCCGAAGAGCTGTCTCGACTCGAACTCTCGCTGACGGATGGCCGTCGCATCCGGCTGGATCAGATTGCCGAGGTGAAAGACACCGTGGCCGAACCGACCGCCGCCGCCTTTCTCGATGGCAAGCCAGTGGTGGGCTTTGAAGTGGCGCGCAGCCGTGGCGCCAGCGAGATCGAAGTGGGCAATGGCGTGCGCGCCAAGCTCAAGACGCTGCAGGAGCAACGGCCTGATCTGCGCATCACCGAATCGTTCGATTTCGTGACGCCGGTGGCCGAAGAGTTCGATGGCTCCATGAAACTGCTGTATGAGGGCGCCATTCTGGCGGTGCTGGTGGTGTGGCTGTTCCTGAGAGATTTCCGCGCCACCGTGGTCTCTGCCGTGGCGCTGCCACTCTCAGCCATTCCCGCCTTCATCGGCATGTACTACATGGGCTTCACCATCAACGTCGTTACGTTGCTGGCCATGTCGCTGGTGATCGGCATCCTGGTGGACGATGCCATCGTGGAGGTGGAGAACATCGTGCGCCACATGCGCATGGGCAAAACTCCCTATCAGGCGTCCATGGAAGCCGCCGACGAGATCGGGCTGGCCGTGATCGCCACCACCTTCACGCTGATCGCCGTGTTTCTGCCCACCGCGTTCATGTCGGGCATTCCGGGCAAGTTCTTCAAGCAGTTCGGTTGGACGGCGTCGTTCGCGGTGTTTGCTTCGCTGGTGGTAGCGCGCGCGCTCACGCCCATGATGGCGGCCTACCTGCTCAAGCCGGTGGTAATGGCCAAGGACATGCCGCGCTGGGCGCGCAGCAACCGCGTCACCGGTGCGATCTGGCGCTGGATGACCAACCAGGATGAACCGGCCTGGCTCAACACCTACCAGGGCTGGGCGGCGTGGTGCATTCGCCACCGCTGGGTCACCATGGTCGGCGCGGGTGCGTTCTTCGTGGGTTCAATCATGTTGATCCCGCTGTTGCCCCAAGGCTTCATTCCGCCGGACGACAACTCGCAGACGCAGGTTTATCTGGAGCTTCCGCCGGGCGCCACGTTGCAGCAAACCATCCGCACCGCCGAGCGCGCGCGCGAGCTGGTCACCGCCGTGCCGCACGTCAAATCGGTCTACACCACCATCGGCTCCGGATCGGCCGGCAGCGATCCGTTTGCGCCACAAGGCACAGCCGAATCTCGCAAGGCTGCGCTCACCATCCAGCTCGATGCGCGCGGTGCGCGGCCACGCAAGCAGGTGATCGAAAACCAACTGCGCGAGGCTATGTCCAACCTGCCTGGCGTGCGCAGCAAAGTCGGTCTGGGCGGCTCAGGCGAGAAATACATCCTCACGCTCACAGGCAATGACGCGGCGGCCATGCAGACCGCCGCCACCGCGATCGAACGCGACCTGCGCACCATCCAGGGCGTCGGCAGCATCCAGTCGACCGCGGCGCTGGTGCGCACCGAGATCAGCGTCACGCCCGACCTGGCGCGTGCCGCCGAAATGGGCGTGACCAGCAGCGCCATCGCCGAGACGCTGCGCATCGCCACCGTGGGCGACTACGACAACGCCTTGCCCAAGATGAACCTGCCCGAGCGGCAGATCCCCATCGTGGTCAAGCTCGACATCGGCGCCCGCCAGGATCTCGACTTGCTCTCGCGCCTGCCGGTACCAGGGAGCAAGGGGCCGGTGATGCTGGGGCAGGTGGCCACGTTGAGCTTCGGCGGTGGCCCGGCGGTGATCGACCGCTACGACCGCTCGCGCAACATCAACTTCGAGGTGGAGCTGGCCGGCATTGCGCTGGGCGACATGAAAATGGCAGTGGAAAAACTGCCGAGCCTGCGCAACCTGCCGGCAGGCGTGAACGTGATCGAGATCGGCGATGCAGAGGTACAGGGCGAACTGTTTGCCAGCTTCGGCCTGGCCATGCTCACGGGCGTGCTCTGCATCTACATCGTGCTGGTGCTGCTGTTCAAGGCGTTCCTGCATCCGTTCACGATTCTTGCGGCGTTGCCCCTGTCCCTGGGCGGCGCCTTCGTGGCGCTGTTGCTCACCAACAAGAGCTTCTCCATGCCGTCGCTCATCGGCCTGATCATGCTGATGGGTGTGGCAACGAAGAACTCGATTCTGCTGGTCGAATACGCCATAGAAGCGCGTCGCGAGCACGGCATGAGCCGACTGGACGCGATTCTGGACGCCTGCCACAAGCGCGCCCGCCCGATCGTGATGACCACCATCGCCATGGGTGCCGGCATGCTGCCGATCGCGATTGGCTGGGGCGCGGCAGACAGCAGTTTCCGTTCGCCGATGGCAGTGGCAGTGATCGGTGGGTTGATCACGTCCACGTTCCTGAGCCTGCTGGTGATCCCTGCGGTGTTCACGTTGGTGGACGATGTGGGGAACTGGTTTGCGGGGTTGTTTCGGCGCAAAGCTGAAACTTCGCAGCCTGCGGAGACCGTGCGCGTATAGGGGTTGGCGGGCGATGACGAATGCGCGGAGCTGAGCGAACTGTCCTGCCGATCTCGCCAACCAAGCCGCTCAGCCTTCCAGCGTCTCCAGCAACTCCGTCTCGATCTCGATCTGCCGCTTGTTCATCTGCAACTGCGCACCGCTGATGAGAAACGTGTCTTCCACGCGTTCCCCGAGGGTCGTGATCTTGGCAAGTTGCACGCTGATGTCGTTGCGCGCCAGCACGCGCGTGATGCCGTAGAGAAGACCCGCGCGGTCGCTGGCAGACACCGACAACAACCAGCGTTGCGCTTTCTCGTCTGGCCGCAAATCCACGCGCGGCGTGACCGGAAAACTCTTGACCCGGCGCGAGAGACGGCCCTTGGTCGGCGTGGGCAACGGGCCGCGCTCATCGATGGTCTGGGCCAGGTTGTTTTCCACCATGGCGATCAACTCGCGGTAGTGCTCTGAAAGTGAGGGCGCCACCACCTGGAACGTGTCCAGCGCATGGCCATCGCGCGTGGTGTGCACGCGGGCATCCAGGATGCTGAAGTGCGAGCTGTCGAAGTAACCGCAGATGCGCGCGAACAGGTCGTGTTGATCGGGGGCGTACACCAGCACCTGCAGACCCTCCCCCTCGGGCGAAAGGCGGGCGCGCACGATGCATTTGTCGAAGGTCACCGCCGCACCTTCGACCGGCACTGGCGCCGGATGCTTCACCAGGTGTGCAGCACTCTGGGCAATCTGGCGCGTGAGCACGCGTGTGTGCCACGCAATCTCGTCGGCCTGGTGGCGCATGAAGTAGCTCACGTCCAGCGTGTCCCACAACGCCTTGTGCGCCTGGTGGGGCAGGGCGTGCAGCGCGAGCATCGACAACGCCTCGCGCTTTCGGCCTTCGATCACGGCGCCTGGATCGGGAGCGCGGCCGCCCAGCGCGCGCAGCGTGTAGCGGTACAGGTCTTCCAGCAGCTTGCCCTTCCAGGCGTTCCACACTTTCGGGCTGGTGCCACGGATATCGGCCACGGTGAGGAGGTAGAGCGCAGTGAGGTAGCGCTCGTTGCCCACGCGTTTGGCGAAGGCCGCAATCACGTCCGGATCACTCAGGTCTTCCTTCTGCGCCATGCGGCTCATGGTCAGGTGTTCGGCCACCAGGAACTCGATGAGCTTGCAGTCTTCGCGGGCAATGCTGTGCTGGCGGCAGAACGTGCGCACATCGCGTGCGCCGAGTTCGGAGTGGTCGCCGCCGCGGCCCTTGGCGATGTCGTGAAAAATGGCGGCGATGTAGAAAATCCACGGCTTGTCCCAGCCGGCGGCGAGCTGCGAGCAGAACGGGTATTCGTGCGAGTGTTCGGCGATGAAGAAGCGGCGCACGTTGCGCAGCACCATCAGGATGTGCTGGTCCACGGTGTAGACGTGGAACAGGTCGTGCTGCATCTGCCCCACGATGTGGCGGAACACCCAGAGGTAGCGTCCGAGCACCGAGGTCTGGTTCATCAGCCGGATGGCGTGCGTGATGCCCTCGGGCTCCTGCAGGATTTTCAGAAACACCGTGCGGTTGACCGGGTCGGCACGAAAGCGGGCGTTCATCACCGGGCGGGCGTTGTACAGCGCACGCAGGGTGCGGGCCGACAAACCCTTGATGCCCACGGTGGTCTGGTAGAGGTGAAAAGTCTCCAGGATGGCGTGCGGCTGCTGCACATACAGGTTGTCGCTAGCCACTTCCAGCGTGCCGCCTTTGTCAAAGAAGCGCTCGTTGAGCGGACGCAGCCGGTCCACGCCGGCCACATCGCTGCGCAGCCGCTCCTGAATGTTGAGCAGCAAGATCTGGTTGAGCTGCGTCACGGCCTTGGCGGCCCAGTAGTAGCGCTTCATTAGCGCTTCGCTGGCCCGGCGCGTGCCGCGTGCCGTGGGCGCCACGTGGGGCACGCCAGGTTGCCCCGGGGTGATGACGGCGGGCACCTGCGCCTTGAAGCCGAACGATTCGGCCACCGCGGTCTGCAGGTCGAACACCAGCCGGTCCTCGCGCCGGTTGGCCAGCAGGTGCAGACGTGCGCGAATCAGGCTCAGTAAGGCTTCGTTGGCCTTGATCTGCCGGGCTTCCAGCGGCGTGGCCAGGCCCTTGCGCGCCAGCTCGTCCCAGCTCCGGCCAAGACCCGCCGCCTTGGAAACCCACAGGATGATCTGCAGGTCGCGCAGGCCACCGGGCGACTCCTTGCAGTTGGGTTCCAGCGAATACGGCGTGTTCTCGAACTTGGTGTGGCGCTGGCGCATTTCCAGCGTTTTGGCCACAAAGAAGGCCTTGGGGTCCATGGCTTCGCCGAGATCGCTCACCAGCTTCGCAAAGGCGTTCTTGCTGCCCGCGATCAGCCGGCATTCAAGCAGCGAGGTTTGCACCGTCACGTCCTTGGACGCCTCGAACACGCAGTCGCCGATGGTGCGCACGCTGGAACCAATCTCCAGGCCGAGATCCCAGCAGGCGCCGATGAAAGCTTCCAGGCGGGCCTTCAGCGTGGTGTCTGTGTCGGGCTGGCTGCCATCGGGCAGCAACACCAGCACGTCGACGTCGGAGAAGGGGAACAGCTCGCCGCGGCCATAGCCGCCCACGGCCACGAGCGAAAACCCCGGCCCGAAACCGGCGAGCGCCCAGAGCTCACGCAGGGTCTGGTCGGTCAGGCGGGAGAGTTCCTGCAGGGCCTTGCGCACGCCTCGGGTCGACGACCCCTGAACGCCGAGTCGGGCCAGCAGCGCTGCCTTGTTGCTGCGGTATTCGAGCCGCAGCGTGCCCAGATCGCCCATGCCCGAGGGCGCGGCAACGGCGGTCATGGATTCAGGCGACCGCAGCTGCGGCCTGGGGTGCCACGAAGTCCGGCGCGGCCGGGCTGCCCGCGGACAGGGTGAGCACCTCATAGCCGGTTTCGGTGACCAGCACCGTGTGTTCCCATTGAGCCGACAGCGAGCGGTCGCGGGTGACGATGGTCCAGCCGTCGCCTTGTTCCTTGATGTCGCGCTTGCCGGCGTTGATCATGGGCTCGATGGTGAAGGTCATGCCCGGCTTGAGTTCTTCGAGCGTGCCCGGGCGGCCGTAATGCAGCACCTGCGGGTCTTCATGGAACTTCTGGCCGATGCCATGGCCGCAGAACTCTCGCACCACCGAAAAGCCGTTGCCCTCGGCAAAGGTCTGGATGGCGTGGCCGATGTCGCCCAGGCGGATGCCGGGGCGCACCATGACGATGCCTTTCCACATGGCCTCGAAGGTGACCTTGCTCAAACGGCGTGCCTGCACCGAGCAAGCGGCTTCGCCACCGAGCAGGAACATGCGGCTGTTGTCGCCAAACCAGCCGTCCTTGATAACGGTCACGTCGACGTTGAGGATGTCGCCCTTCTTGAGCGGCTTCTCGTTGGGAATGCCGTGGCACACCACGTGGTTGATGGAGGTGCACAGGTGGCCTGGGTAGGGCGGGTAGCCCTGCGGCTGGTAACCGATGGTGGCCGATACCGTGCCCTGCTGCTTCATGAATTCAGCCGCCAGCCGATCGATCTCGAGCGTGGTCACACCTGGCTGAATCAGCGGGGTGAGGTAGTCCAGCACTTCGGAAGCCAGGCGGCAGGCCGTGCGCATGCCCGCGATGCCGGCCTCGTCTTTGTAGGTGATGCTCATGGGGCGCGATTATCCCATCAGCCCTGCCGGGACGGGGCCTTCTGCGGCCAAGGCCACGGGGGCAGCCGGGTAAAATCCCCGGTTTTCCGCCCGGGCCCACCGGGTCAACGCACCTCAGGCTCCCAACGTGTCCCTGCACCTGCGCATTTTCGACGGCGGCGCTGCCATCAGCGGCTTCAAAGTCCAGCAAATCCTGCCCCGACTCGCGGGCATCTCCGACAAGATCACCAGCCTCTCGGCCCGCTTCGTGCACATCGCCGCCTTCGATGGCGAGCCCGATGCCGCAACGGTGCATCGGCTGGGTGAACTGCTCACTTACGGCGAGCCTTGCACCGAACACCATGTGGCCCTGGAAAAGGCGGGTGCACCGGCCCTGCTGGTGATGCCGCGCCTGGGCACGGTTTCTCCGTGGGCTTCCAAGGCCACCGACATTGCCCACAACTGTGGTCTAGGTCTGCATCGGGTGGAGCGGCTGGTCGAATACCGCATCGGCCTGAAGTCTGGCTTGCTCGGCAAGGCCAGCCTCTCGCCAGACCAGCTGCGCGCGGTGGCCGATCTGCTGCACGACCGCATGACGGAGAACGTCTCGCTCGACCGCAGCCAGGCGCAAGCGCTGTTTACCGAGCTGCACCCTTCGCCCATGGAACAGGTGGATTTGCTCGGGGGTGGTCGCTCGGCCCTGGAGCGTGCCAACACCGACTGGGGCCTGGCGCTGGCCGACGACGAAATCGACTACCTGGTGACCGCGTTCAACACCCTGAAGCGCAACCCGACCGACGTCGAGCTGATGATGTTTGCGCAGGCCAACAGCGAGCACTGCCGCCACAAGATTTTCAACGCACAGTTCACCATCGACGGCGTGGCGCAGGACAAGAGCCTGTTCGGCATGATCCGCCACACCCATCAGCTGGCACCGCAGCACACGGTGGTGGCGTACTCGGACAACGCGTCCATCATGGAAGGCAGCGTGGTGGAGCGCTTCGTGGCGCGCGCCGGCGGCGATGCCTCACCGGCCTATGCGGCCGAGACCGCCACGCACCACGTGCTGATGAAGGTGGAAACCCACAACCACCCGACCGCGATTTCCCCGTTCCCGGGCGCCTCCACCGGCGCGGGCGGCGAGATCCGCGATGAGGGCGCCACCGGGCGCGGCTCCAGGCCCAAGGCGGGCCTCACCGGTTTCACGGTGGGCAAGCTCTGGGGCGGTCTGTCAGATCAACCGGGCGGCAAGCCCGAGCACATCGCCAGCCCGCTGCAGATCATGACCGAGGGGCCGCTGGGCGGTGCGGCCTTTAACAACGAGTTCGGTCGACCCAACCTGTTGGGTTACTTCCGCGAGTACGAGCTGGCGGTGGACGGCGTGCAGCGCGGCTACCACAAGCCCATCATGATCGCGGGCGGTGTGGGCGTGATCGACGCCATCCAGACGCAAAAGATCGAATTTCCCGCCGGCTCGCTGCTGATCCAGCTCGGTGGCCCGGGCATGAAGATCGGCATGGGCGGCAGCGCGGCCAGCTCCATGGCCAGTGGCACCAACGCCGCCTCACTCGATTTCGATTCCGTGCAGCGCGGCAATCCCGAGATCGAGCGCCGCGCGCAGGAGGTCATCAACCACTGCTGGCAGCAGGGTGCCAACAACCCCATTCTGGCAATCCACGACGTGGGTGCCGGCGGCCTCTCCAACGCCTTCCCCGAACTGACGAACGACGCTGGCCGCGGTGCGCGTTTTGACTTGCGCGCGGTGCCGCTGGAAGAAAGCGGCCTGGCGCCCAAGGAAATCTGGTGCAACGAAAGTCAGGAGCGGTATGTGCTGGCGATCGCGCCCGAATCGCTGGGTGTCTTCACCGCCTTCTGCGAGCGCGAACGTTGCCCGTTTGCGGTGATTGGTGTGGCGACGGAAGAGCGCCAGCTGGTGCTGGAAGAAGTGGGGAGCGTGGGGGCGGCAGTCGACATGCCCATGAACGTGCTGCTGGGCAAACCGCCCAAAATGCACCGCGACGTGAAGTCCGTGGCACGCACACCCGCGCCGCTGGACCTCACCGGCGTCGACCTCCAGAAGGCCGTGATTGATGTGCTGAGCCACCCCACGGTGGCCTCCAAGCGCTTCCTCATCACCATCGGCGACCGCACGGTGGGCGGGCTCTCGCACCGCGACCAGATGGTCGGACCCTGGCAAGTGCCGGTGGCCGACTGCGCTGTGACCCTTGCCGATTTCAAGGGCTTCGCAGGCGAGGCCATGAGCATGGGCGAGCGCACGCCGCTGGCAGCACTCGACGCTGCTGCCTCGGGCCGCATGGCGGTGGCCGAAGCCATCACCAACCTGCTCGCAGCACCCATCGAACTGCCGCGTGTGAAGCTCTCCGCCAACTGGATGGCCGCCTGCGGCGAACCGGGTGAAGACGCAGCCCTGTATGAAACCGTGAAGGCCGTGGGCATGGAACTCTGCCCGGCTCTGGGCATTTCCATCCCCGTGGGGAAGGACAGCCTGTCCATGCGCACGCAATGGAAAGAGGGCAATGACACCAAGAAGGTGACCTCGCCGGTGAGCCTCATCGTGAGCGCTTTTGCTACGCTGGCCGACGTGCGCGGCACGCTCACGCCGCAGCTGAACAACACCCTGGAAGACACCACCCTGGTGCTGGTCGACCTCGGCAAAGGCCGCCACCGCATGGGTGGCAGTGTGCTGGCGCAGGTGCTGGGTCTGGCGGGCGGTGAAGTACCCGACCTCGACGACCCACAGGACCTGATCAACCTCGTCAACGCCGTGAACGCCTTGAGGGCCGAGGGCAAGCTGCTGGCCTACCACGATCGAAGCGATGGCGGCCTGCTGGCCGCCGCGGCTGAAATGGCGTTTGCCGGCCATGTCGGCGTGGCGCTCAACGTCGACCTGCTTGTGACCGAGGGCGACGGCATCAGCGACAGCCGCGCCGAGATGGGCGATGCAAAGAACTGGGCGGGACAGGTGAGCGCGCGGCGCGAGGAACTCACGCTCAAGGCGCTGTTCAGCGAAGAGCTGGGCGTCGTGCTGCAGGTCGCCACCAGTGAACGCAACGCCGTGATGCAGACGCTGCGCGAGCACGGCCTGTCGAAGCACAGCCATTTCATTGGCAAGACGCGCCCGGCTTCGTCGACCATCGACGCGGGCAAGGGCGAGCTGCAGGTCTGGCGCGACGCCAAGTCCGTGTTCTCGGCCAGCCTGTTCGACCTGCACCAGGTCTGGGACAGCGTGAGCTGGAAGATCAACCAGCAGCGCGACAACCCGGCATGTGCCGATGCCGAGCACGCAGCGGCGGGTCGTCCTGAAGATCCGGGCCTTCACTTCTTCCTCCCTCGCCCGTTGGAAGAGGGAAGGAGCGAGGGCCTCCCTGCGCCGGCGCTTTTGCTCTCCCGCCCCAAAGTGGCCATCCTGCGCGAGCAGGGTGTGAATTCCCACGTGGAAATGGCCTATGCCTTTACGCAAGCGGGCTTCGAGGCCTTCGATGTGCACATGACCGATCTGCAGGCCGGCCGTGCCAATCTGGCCGACTTCAAGGGCGTGGTTGCGTGCGGCGGCTTCAGCTACGGCGACACCCTGGGCGCCGGCATCGGCTGGGCGCGAAGCATCACTTTCAACCCGGCGCTGTCGGATCAGTTCCGGCGTTTCTTCGCCCGCACCGACACCTTCGGCCTCGGCGTGTGCAATGGCTGCCAGATGTTCGCCGAACTGGCCGACATCATTCCTGGTGCCGAGGCCTGGCCGCGCTTCACCACCAACCAGAGTGAACGCTTCGAAGCGCGACTTTCGCTGGTGGAAGTGCTGGAATCACCGAGCCTCTTTTTCCAGGGCATGGCGGGCACCCGCATGCCGATCGCCGTGGCGCATGGCGAGGGTTACGCCAACTTTCACCACAGGGGCGACCCGGCCAGAGCCATCGGCGCCATGCGCTTTGTGGACCACCACGGTGCTGCGACCGAGGCCTATCCGTTCAACCCCAACGGCAGCCCCGGCGGACTGACGGCAGTCACCACGGCGGATGGCCGTTTCACTGCGTTGATGCCGCACCCTGAACGCGTGTTCCGGAACATCCAGATGAGCTGGACCGATCAGGATGCGGCCGCCCACAGCGGGTGGATGCGGCTGTGGCACAACGCGCGCAAATGGATCGGCTGACATGGCTCGCGAGCAGGCACTCGACGCGGCCGCGGTGCAGGCCTATGCACGCGACGGCGCGGTCGTGCTGCGCGGGGTGTTCAATGAACGCGAACTCGCCTTACTGGAAGAGGGCATCGAGCACAACCTCGCCAACTTGAGTTCACTGGCGCTTGTGGCCAGTGAGCCCGACGATCCTGGCCGGTTCGTCGAGGACTTCTGCACCTGGCAGAGCAACCCGGCCTACCGCGAGATTCTTCAGCACTCGGCGCTGCCGCACCTGGCCTCGCAACTGATGCAAAGCCGCGAGGCGCGCCTGTACCACGACCATCTTCTGGTGAAGGAACCGGGTACGCGCCAGCCCACGCCCTGGCATCAGGACCAGCCGTACTACAACGTGAGTGGCCGCCAGAACGTGAGCTTCTGGATTCCGGTGGACCCCGTGCCGCTGGAAAGCACCCTGCGCTTCGTGGCGGGTTCGCATGCAGGCACCTGGTACATGCCGCGCACTTTCCGGGACCAGCAGGCAAAGTGGTTTCCCGAAGGCGCGCTCGCCGAGCTGCCGGCCATCGACGCCCGCCGCGAGGAATTCCGCCAGCTTGCCTGGGCGCTGGAGCCAGGCGATTGCGTGGCTTTCCACATGCTCAGCCTGCACGCGTCCAGTGGTGTGGGCCCGAGTCGTCGGCGTCGCGTATTCTCCGCCCGGTACCTCGGGGACGATGCGCGCCATGCGCCGCGGCCCTGGCGCACGTCGCCGCCGTTTCCCGGTCTCTCGGAACGCCTGGCTGATGGCGCCGTGCTTGACGATCCACTTTTCCCCCTGGTCTGGCCTTTGTGCTGACCTTCACCCAACCAGGACCACCACCATGGCCGGAACCAGTCTGCTTGCCCTGATCGACGACATCGCCACGCTGCTTGACGATGTGGCCGTGATGACGAAGGTCGCTGCACGTCAGGGTCTTTCGGCGGCCGACGACGTGGCCGCCATGACCCAGATGGCGGCCAAGAAAACCGCTGGCGTGCTGGGCGACGATCTGGCGCTCAATGCCCAGCAGGTCACCGGCGTGAAGGCCGACCGCGAGCTGCCCGTGGTGTGGGCGGTGGCCAAGGGTTCGATGCTCAACAAGGCCATCCTGGTGCCTGCCGCGCTCGTCATCAGCGCTTTTGCGCCCTGGGCCATCACGCCGCTGCTCATGCTCGGCGGCCTGTTCCTTTGCTACGAGGGCGCCGAGAAACTCTGGCATGTTTTCGGGCCGCACAAGGCCGAGGACGACGCCCACCGGCGGGAACTGGTCGAGGCGGTGGCCAATGAAAATGTGGACCTGGTGGCTTTCGAGAAGGAAAAGATCAAGGGCGCTGTGCGCACCGATTTCATCCTCTCGGCAGAGATCATCGTGATCACCCTGGGCACCGTGGCGGCCGTCAGCATGGGCCAGCGCGTCGCCGTGCTGGTGGGCATCTCGCTGCTCATGACCGTGGGTGTTTACGGCCTCGTGGCGGGCATCGTGAAGCTCGATGACCTCGGCCTGTACCTCAACCAGCAGACCGCCGCCTGGAAGCGCGCCCTTGGGCGCGGCATCCTTGTTGCGGCCCCGTGGCTCATGAAGACGCTGTCCGTGCTCGGCACGGCTGCCATGTTCCTGGTGGGCGGTGGCATCCTGGTGCACGGCATACCTGCCGTGGGCCACGGCATCGAGGAATTCGCGGCCACGCTGGGCTGGGTCGGCCCGGTGATCTCCAGCCTGGCGGGGGCGCTGGCAGGCTTGGTGGCTGGTGCGGTGGTGGTGGTCGTGATCAGCTTGCTGGGGCGCCTGCGCGGCAACAAGCCATCGCCCAGCGCCTGAGCGTCAAAGCGCGAGTCCTTTCATGCGCAGCGGCGGTGGGCCGGCTTTGGCGTGCTTCGCCACCGGGCGACCTGTGCCCCAGGCCGCGGCGCCAGGGCCGTGTTGCACGAGGCGTGCCGTTGCTGCGGCCCCGGCATCCGGGGCACCAGCGGCGCTCGTGCCCATGCCTGCCGCCTGGCCCAGCGCCTGCCCCCCCACGAGCAAGGCTGCGTTCAGCGCAGTTTGTTTCAGGCCATGGTGCGGATGCACGGCCTTTCGCAATTCGCCCGGCAGCTCCCTGCCCAGCAGCTTCACGAACTGGCGCATGTCGTCCACCACCAGGCCGGCTGTGGAGCGATGGCGCAAGCGGTGCATGTTTTCCAGCATCGTCACTGGATTCCATTCGATGCTGCCCGCCGGGCCCTTGCCGCCCGAGAGACCCAGCATTCGGGCAGGTGCGCGCGTGATCAGGGCTTCCTGAATCGCTACCCGCACACCGACGCCGCCCAGCGCGACAGCCGGCGCCGCCAGCAAACCAACGCCGCCCCAGATTGCCGTGGTGGCCAGGCCGGATGCCAGGCCCACTGAAGTAATGGCCTGTGTGGCGGTCACCGGCAGGTTCGCCGCCAGCGTGCCTGACGCGTAGGCCAATGAGTTCATTGCACGGCATTTACCGGGTGCCCTGCTCACGCGTTCGGTGAACTCGGCCCCTTTGCGGTGGCGCGCTTCCACCGCGTACATCGCGGTGGATAGCACCGCCGCAGCGGGAGCCACAGCGGCGGCGCCCACCACGGCGCCCACTGGTGCGCCGACCAACGCCCCCACACCGCCAGCTGCCGCACCCACAAAAGCGCCCGCCAGCGCACCTGCGCCTGCGGCTAGAGCCACGGGCAGCGTGGTGGACAAGCTCACCATGCCAGACCTGGCAAAACGGCACAGACCATCGACCCGCCTGGCCTTGGCAACCAGTTGGGGCAGCTCTCCCGGCTGGTAGCCGTCGCGGGCAAGCTGATCCGTAAGGTCCGCAGCGACCCGGCCCAGCACAAAGGGCGCCGCAGCGGGTGCAACGCCGAACGCCTTCGCGGTAGACCGTCCGAGGCATCCCACGACGTCACCCCGCAAGGCGTTCGATCGAGCGAAGAGGAGCGCTGCGGGTGATGCAGCGGGCGCGGCGTCAGGCCAGCGCGACCAGGCAACGGGATGGGCAGCCGGCCGCAGAAACACATGGGCAGGATGCTGAAGAACGAGGGGCATCGGGACACGGGAAGCGAGGAATACCTGCGACCTTACGGGCCGCCGGTGACATCCTCATGACGGGGGATGTCCGTCCCGCAAACACACGCCGCGCACCGCGCACAGGCCTAGAATGACCCAGCGCCTTTCGGGGCGCGTCATTCCCGGGGGGCCTCGCTGCATGGACGGGATCTTCATCAGTTATCGGCGTGACGATTCGGCGGGCTATGCCGGTCGCCTCTACGACCGCCTGGCCGCACATTTCGGCGCGGGCCGTGTGTTCATGGACGTCGAAGGCATCGAGCCCGGCACAGACTTCGTCACGGCGATCGAGAACGCTGTGGGTTCCTGCCGCGTGCTCATCGTCGTGATTGGCGATGAGTGGCTGAACACCACCGACGCGGCCGGACGCCGCCGCCTTGACGACCCAAACGACTTCATCCGGCTCGAAACCGCCATTGCGCTCAAGCGCAACATTCGCGTGGTGCCTGTGCTCGTGGGCGGAGCGCTCATGCCACGCGCCGAGGATCTGCCCGAAGAACTGCGCCCGCTGGCGCGCCGTCAGGCGATCGAGGTAAGCCACAAGCAGTGGGAGGCTTCCACGGCTGAGCTCATCCGGGCACTGGACAGCCTGCTTCCAGGCGCAGGTGACCCCGTGGACCCACCCCTGCCACCGCCTGACGATTCATCGTGGCGGCGATGGCTGGCTGGCGCTGGCGTGGTTTTTGCCGTCATCGTTGCGGGTTGGTGGGGCCTGTCCGGGCCGGCTCGCGAGACCCACACCGAGGCGTCGTCCAGGCCCACCCTGAGTGCCGGTGCTCCTGCGCGGGAGGACACCCCGAGCCCCGCATCCACTTCCACACCTGCGGCTGCAGCCGTTGCCGCCAGGCCACCGCCGGTGGAAGTGGCGGCGGCGCCCACGTCGCCGGTGGATGCCACAAGAGCGCCAGCCCGCCCCACCACCATCACTCCCCCGGCGGCAACTGCCACGGCGCCTGCGCGTGTGGCGGTTGCCCCGCCTGCGCCCACGCCCAAGCCCCCGGCGCCGGCGCCGGCGCCGGCGCCGGCCATCGCGCCCCCGATCAGCACGCCACCGCGGGCCGCCGCCGCCCCCGATGCCGCCCGTGCACCCACGCCAGACAGCCGCCTGCCGCGAGCGGGCGAGACCTGGACCTACACCACCAGCGGCAAATGGCCGACCAGTCCGAAGCGCACAGTGGTGATCGGCGTTCAGTCCGTCGCTGCGGGGCAGGTCACCGACACCCTGCGTGCCGATCCCTCGGCCGGGGTGCCTGCCGAGGTTCGCAACCCGCCCGCCGGCGCGCCCGGTTTCGTCAACTGGAGCCTCCTGGGCAACGAATTCAGTCCGTACCTCGGTGCCTTCACCGACCTCTCGGCACTGGGCACGCAACGCGGATTCACCACGCCCAGCGTGGATGGCCAATGGGGTCAGTGGTACTCCGAAGCCCGCGTGCTCGGGCAGGAGCCGGTCACCGTGCCGGCGGGCCGTTTCAATGCCTACAAGGTCGAGGTGTCGAGCAATCGCCAACCCAGTGGCGGTGCGGGATCGATGCAGGTTGAGCCGGTGCGAATTCACTACCTGATCTGGTACGCGCCTGAAGTCAAACGGTACGTCAAGATGCAGCGCCGCGTGATCGTGGCCTCGGGCGCCGAAAACGAAAAGGATCTGTTCGAGCTGGTGGCGCACCGCTGAGGCAGGTCTGCTTGACATGGGTCAATGCCATGTGCGCAGCACATCCTAGACTGGGGTCGAGTGCCGTGGAATGGCCCGGCATCCTGCGAGGAACCCAACATGATCACAACGCCTTCCGCGGCCAATACCCCCAACAACGCAGCCAATGCGCCCATCACCAACTTCACCGAGTGCCACGCGGGCATTCTGAGTCAACTGCGAATGCTGGACGAACTGCCGGGGCTGCTCGTTTCTGCCGTTCGTGCCCGGCAGGTCGCCAGAGAATCGCTGGCCTTCTTTCAAACTGCCATCTTTGAACATCACGCGGAGGAAGAGCGTGACCTTTTCCCGGCAGTGCTGGCCAGTGCACAGTCCGACGCCGAGCGTGACCTCGTGCGGACAGTGACCGATCGCCTCACGCTGGAGCACCGCGTACTCGAGGGGCTGTGGAAGTCGCTGGAAGAAGCGCTTAAACGGGCGTCCCACGGCCAGGACGCCGACCTGAATGGCCAGGACCTCTACCGGCTGGTCGAAAGTTATGCAGCGCATGCCAGCTTCGAGGAGTCCAAATTCCTGCCCCTGGCTGAGCTCATTCTTGGCCGCAACAGCAACCACATGGCGGCGCTGGGGTTGTCGCTGCACATGAGGCACGTTCAGGTTCGACCGGCCTACATCTGAGCAACCATCGTTCCGGGCAGGGCAGAATCTGGTGGTTCGATCGAACCACCGGAAAACGCCTTGAACGATTCACTGCCAACCACCCCCGCTTTCGTCCTCGTCCACGGTGCCTGGCATGGCGCGTGGTGCTGGCAGCGCGTGCTGCCGTTGCTTCGCGCCGCGGGCCCTCCGGCCCATGCCGTCACGCTCACCGGCCTGGGCGAGCGCGCCCACCTCCTGTCGGCCGAGATCGATCTGCACACCCACATCCAGGATGTGATGGGCCTCATCGATGCGGAAGAACTGCAAAGCGTGGTGCTCGTGGGCCACAGCTACGCGGGCATGGTCGTCACCGGTGTGGCCGACCGGCTGCAACGCGAGCGGCCGGGCACGCTCGCCCATCTGGTTTACCTCGATGCCGCCGTGCCATACCCCGGTGACAGCTGGAGCAGCCACCATTCGGCTGAAACGAAGCAGGCCCGCATTGACGCGTCGAAACCCAGCGGGGGGCTCAGTTTTCCACCGCCTGACGCCGCCATCTTTGGCCTTTCGGGTGCGGACCGCGACTGGGTGAACCGCCGCCAGACACCCCAGCCCTTCAGGCTCTACCAGCAGCCACTGGACTTTGATGGCGAGCGCGTGGCCGCCGCGCCGCGCACCTTCATCGACTGCACCTCGCCCGCCCTGGCCACCATTGCACCAGCGCGCCAGCGGGTGCGCAAGGAAGCCGGTTGGCAGGTGCTCGAAATGGCCACCGGCCACGACCCGATGGTGAGCGAACCCCATGCACTTGCCGAGCTGTTGCTGGGCATCCAGCGCACCAGTGCCTGAACCCATGACGCAGCGCCTGGATCGCATCGACCTGCTGCGCGCCGCGGCCATGCTGTGGATGACGGCATATCACTTCTGCTTCGACCTGAACTTTTTTGGCTTGCTGCGTGAAGACTTCTACCGCGATCCGTTCTGGACCTGGCAGCGCACGGCCATCGTGAGTTTGTTTCTGTTGACCGCCGGGCTTTCCCAGGCGGTGGCGCTGCACCAGGGGCAGCCCTGGGCGCGCTTCTGGCGGCGCTGGCTTCAGGTGGCGGGTGCGGCGCTTCTGGTATCGGCCGGCTCGCTGCTGGTGTTCCCCAAGAGCTTCATCTACTTCGGGGTGTTGCACGGCATTGCGGTCATGCTGATCGTGGCCCGAGTCACGGCCGGCTGGGGCGCCTGGCGCTGGCCGCTCGGTGCGTTGATGATCGCGCTGCCGTTTGCTGCACCTCCGGCCATGGCGGCCTGGCCGGCGCTGGAGGTGTTCAACTCCCCCTGGCTCAACTGGCTGGGATTCATGAACCGCAAGCCGATCACCGAAGACTACGTGCCGCTGTTGCCGTGGATGGGTGTGGTCTGGTGGGGCATGGCGGCAGGGCAATGGGCCCTGAAGCAGCAACCGGGGTGGCTGGGCGTGGCCGAGGGAGCGGCCACAGGTGCAAGACGCGCGCTGGTCACGCTGGGGCGCTGGAGCCTGTCTTACTACCTGGTGCACCAGCCGGTGTTGATGGGCTTGATCTGGTTGACGACAACCTTCTTGCGCGCGCCCTGAACGCGGCAGGAAGGAGAGGCCGGGCCAGCCGCCGGGCCGCCCCCAAGGCAGGCCCAGCCCCCTTGGGGGGCAGCGACCCGCGCAGCGGTGGAGCGTGGGGGTTGCTTACTGGATCTTGGCCTTGTCGCGCAGGCCTTGCTGGAAATCCTTCAGCTTCTGCTGCTGCATCTGCTGGGCGATCTGGGGCTTGATGTCATCGAACTTGGGCATTTCTGCCTGGCGAACATCGTCCACACGAATGATGTGCCAGCCAAACTGGCTTTTGACGGGCTCCTGCGTCATCTGGCCTTTTTCGAGCTTGACCATGGCTTCGGAGAACTCGGGCACGTAGCTGGCGGCGGCAGCCCAGTCAAGGTCACCACCGTTGGCGCCGGAGCCCGCGTCCTTGGATTGCTTCTTGGCGATCTCGTCGAATTTGCCGCCGGCCTTGAGCGACTTGATGATGGCCTTTGCCTCGTCTTCCTTTTCCACCAGGATGTGGCGGGCGCGGTATTCCTTGCCGCTGTTGGCCGCCACGAGCTGGTCGTATTCGGCCTTGAGGTCGGCGTCCGTCACGGGGTTCTTCTTCTGGAAGTCGGCGAAAAGGGCGCGGATCATAATGGTTTCACGCGCCAGCGCCATCTGGTTCTTGTATTCCTCACTCGAACCCACGCCGCGCTTCTGCGCTTCCTGCATGAAGATCTCGCGCAGCACCACTTCTTCCTTCAGCTGAGCGCGGATCGACTCGTCCACGGGCCGTCCAGATGCAGCGATCTGCTCGGCCAGCACGTTCAGACGCGCAACCGGCACGGGCTTGCCATTGACGATGGCCACGTTCTGGGCGGAGGCCAGCGTGGCGGTCGTGATCAGCACGGCCGCGGTCAGGGCCGACAGGGAAAATTTCATGGTGTTCCTCGGGTGAAAAAAAGGTTGGAGCTGTCCCGCGCACGGGGGTTCAGCGGACAGGTATCAGAACGTAGCGCCAGCCTGCGTCATTTCGCGGCTCAGGCCTTGATCTCGATGGCCAGGGCGTGCAGGCCTGCGTCGGTGAATTTTTGCAGCGCATCATACACAAGCCGGTGCTGCGCCACGCGGCTCCGCCCGGCGAACACGGGCCCGCCAATCCGAACCCGGAAGTGGGTGCCGAAACCCAGGCCGTTGGCGCCCGCATGGCCCGCATGGTCGGCGCTCTCGTCGATCACTTCGAGTTGAACGGGCGATAGCGCTTCGCGAAGGCGGGCTTCGATGGCCTCGGCCGTGGGTACAGTGGGCTCGGTCATGATTTTTCCACCGCGTCGTCCTTGAGGTAGCGCGATATGTACAGGCCCTGGCCGACGATGAAGACCACCGGAAAGATGTAGCCCCAGAGCTTGAAGTCGACCCAGAACTCGGTGGAGAAATAGGCCGCCACATAGCCGTTGATGGCCGCCATGAAAAGGAAGTAAGCCACCCAGGCCACGGTGAGCTTCGCCCACACCGGCTCAGGCAGCTTCAGCTGACTACCGAGCAGGATCTGAAGGAAGTTTTTCTTCCAGATCCACAGGGCAGCGGCCAGCACGATCGCCATGCTGGCGTACAGCACGGTGGGCTTCCACTTGATGAAGCGTTCGTCCTGCAGGAAGAGGGTGAGGGCGCCGAACACCAGCACCAGCACCAATGTGACTTTGTGCAAGGTCTGCAAGCGTCGGTCAATGGCGTAGATCAGGGCGGTCTGCAAGACGGTGGCGGCCATCAGGACGCCGGTGGCGGTGTAGATGTCGGCCAACTTGTAGGCGGCCACGAACAACGCGATGGGAAAGAAGTCGATGAGGAAACGCATGCGGGGGATTATCGGGCTTGGGGCCCCGGGCACAGACTTAAGCGGGGATTGGGCCGGAACTCCGCGACACGGGCCAGACTCTTTCAATCGACCCGATCACCCCGATCAACATCTTCAAGGAACGCTTCCGACATGTCCCCTCAGGAACAACAATCCATCCTTTCCATTGCCCTGCTGGCGGCATTCGCTGATGGCAACAAGGCCGACGCCGAGCGCGAGTCGATCCGGCAGATGGCCGACACGCTGGGCCACGAGCCCGGTGGGAACGGCCTCGCCCGGCTGTACCAGGACGTGCTGCTCAAGCGCGTCTCGCTCAACGATGCGGTGGCTGGCCTGCAGGACCCGGGGCAGCGACAGCTGGCCTACGAGATGGCGGTGTGTGTGTGCGATGCGGATGGACGCCAGAGTCCGCCGGAGACCGCGTTCCTCAACGATCTGAAGACTCGCCTGAAACTGAATGCCACCGAGGCCACCGCTTTCGAGCGCGAGGCCGACGCCGTGGTCGATGCCGCCGAGGTGGCCGTGCCCGCCGTGGTGGCTGCAGCACCCGTGATCGCTGCGGTGCCCGCACCCACTGCGGCACGCGACGCCGAGCTGGACAAGTCCATCCTGAACTACGCGCTCCTCAATGGCGCACTGGAGCTGCTGCCGCAGTCCTGGGCGTCAATGGCCATCATTCCCCTGCAGGTGAAGATGGTGTATGCCGTGGGCAAGGCCCATGGCGTTGAGCTGGACCAAGGGCACATCCGCGAGTTCATCGCGGCGCTGGGCGTGGGCCTGACCTCGCAATACCTGGAACAGTTTGGCCGCAAGCTGCTCGGGGGCTTGCTGGGCAAGGCTGCCGGGCGCACGGTCGGGGGCATCGGCCGCGCGGCCACCGGCATGGCTTTCTCCTTTGCCACCACCTACGCGCTGGGCCAGGTGGCCAAGCGTTACTACGCAGGTGGCCGGGTCATGAGCACCGATCTGCTCAAGCAGACTTTCCAGGACTTGCTCGGCCCAGCGAAACAGATGCAGACGCAATACCTGCCTCAGATCCAGCAGAAGGCGGCCACGCTGGATGCGGGTCAGATCATGCAGATGATCCGGCAGTAAGGCCTCAGGCCAGTTGCGGCGTGGCCTGCGCGGCCATTGCTTCGGCTGTGATCGTCAGCGAGCGCAGCCGCAGCGCCGGGTCGTACAGGTCGCTCACGATCATGAACTCGTCTGCCTCGGTGGTTTCGGCCAGTGTGGTGAGCCCTTCGCGCACGCCCTGCGGCCCGCCAATCACGGCCATGGCCAGAAAGTCCGCAATGCCGGCGCGTTCCTGGGGATGCAGGCGTTCCATGAAATGCTCCACCGGGGGCGGCAGCAGGCCGCGCCGCCCGGTCAGGATGCCCAGCACGCGCTGGTAGGTGCTGCTGGCCAGGAATTCGGCTTCCGCATCGGTCGGTGCGGCAATCACCGGCACCCCGACGATGGCGTAAGGCTTTTCCAGCGTGGCTGAGGGCTGGAACTGGCGGCGGTACACGTCCAGCGCATGCATCAGCAAGCGCGGGGCAAAGTGCGAGGCGAAGGCGTAGGGCAGGCCGCGCTCGGCCGCCAGGCGCGCCGAGAACAGGCTCGATCCGAGCAGCCAGATGGGCACGTTGGTGCCGGCGCCGGGGTTGGCAATCAGGCGCTGCCCCGGCTGCGCGGGGCCGAGCAACTGCTGCAGTTCAGCCACGTCGCGCGGGAAGTCGGCTTCGGTTTCCACGCGATCGCGGCGCAGCGCGAGCATGGTGTGCGGGTCGGTACCGGGTGCGCGGCCCAGGCCGAGGTCGATGCGGCCCGGGTACAGCTCGGCCAGCGTGCCAAAGGCCTCGGCCACCACCAGCGGCGCGTGGTTGGGGAGCATCACGCCACCCGAGCCCACGCGCATGTGCTTCGTGCCGCCGGCGATGTGGCCCACCAGCACCGCGGTGGCCGAGCAGGCGATGCCGCTCATGTTGTGGTGCTCTGCCAGCCAGTAGCGGGTGAAGCCGAGCGATTCGGCATGCTGTGCGGTGCGCAGCGCCACGGCGAGTGCCTCGGCCACGGTGCCGCCTTCGCGCACGGCAACCAGATCGAGCATGGAGAGGCGGATGTCTTGCAAGGTTTTCATGGGATCAGGCCGGCAGGAAGCCTTCGATGGACAGATAGCGCTCGCCGGTGTCGTAGTTGAAGCCGAGCACCACCGCGTTGGCCGGCAGTTCGGGCAACTTCTGCGCGATGGCGGCCAGCGTGGCTCCCGACGAGATGCCCACCAGCATGCCTTCTTCACGCGCGCAACGGCGCGCCATCTCGCGCGCGGGTTCGGCCTCGACCTGGATCACGCCGTCGAGCAGGGTGGTGTCGAGGTTGTTGGGGATGAATCCGGCGCCGATGCCCTGAATGGGGTGAGGCGAGGGCGCACCCCCAGAGATGACGGGCGAGGCCGCGGGCTCCACCGCAAACACCTGCAGCCTGGGCCAGCGCGCCTTGAGCACGCGAGCCACGCCCGTGATGTGCCCGCCGGTGCCCACGCCGGTGATGATGGCGTCGACGCCATCGGGAAAATCGGCGGCGATCTCTTCGGCCGTGGTGCGCACGTGCACGTCCACGTTGGCCGGGTTGTTGAACTGTTGCGGCATCCACGCGCCCGGCGTGCTGGCCACAATTTCTTCGGCGCGCGCGATCGAACCCTTCATGCCCTTCTCGCGCGGGGTCAGATCGAAGCTGGCGCCGTAGGCCAGCATGAGGCGGCGGCGCTCGATCGACATGCTGTCGGGCATCACCAGAATGATCTTGTAGCCCTTGACGGCGGCCACCATGGCCAGACCAATGCCGGTGTTGCCCGAAGTGGGTTCAACGATGGTGCCTCCGGGCTTCAGCGCACCGCTCTTCTCGGCGTCTTCCACCATGGCCAGCGCAATGCGGTCCTTGATGGAGCCGCCCGGATTGCTGCGCTCGGACTTGATCCAGACCTGCTGGCTGGAAGCGCCGAACAAACGCTGCATGCGGATGTGCGGCGTGTTGCCAATGGTCTGCAGGATGTTCTGGGCTTTCATGGCGTGTCCTTGGTGGGCTGGTGTTCCAGCGAGGCGGAATTCATGCAGTAGCGCAGGCCTGTGGGCGTAGGACCGTCTGGAAACACATGGCCCAGGTGCGCGCCGCACTGGCTGCACACAGTTTCCACCCGCGCCATGCCGTGGCTGCGGTCGGTGATTTCGGTGATGGCGCCGGGCACGGCCTGGGAAAAACTGGGCCAGCCGCAGCCCGCGTCAAACTTGGTGCTGGCGTCGAACAGGGTGTTGCCGCAGCAGATGCAGTGGTAGCTGCCGTCCGCCCACACCTGTTCGTATTTTCCGCTGTATGGCCGCTCAGTGGAGGCCTGCCGCGTCACTTCAAAGGCGCGCGGCTCGGCACCTTTTTTCACCAGCAGTTCACGCCATTCGGCATCGGACTTGTGGACGGGAAAGTTCATGCGGATCTCCAGGTGAGTGGGGTCAGGAAGAGCAACTGATTTCAATCTGGCTGGCCCATTCGGGCGGAAATCCAGCCAGGTCGTCGTTCCCGGCAAGTTCCTCATATGGGTGCTCAAGCACATTCTGCAACCGCGCCAGCTCGGTGAAGTCGCCTGCCTTGGCGCGCTGGATGGCGAGTTCGCCGAGGTGGTTGCGCAGCACCACGTGCGGGTTGGTGCGCAGCATGTGGTTCTGCGTGGTGGCGGCATTGAAGCCGGGTTGGCCATGCAGACGTTGATGCCAGCGCGAAGTCCAGGCGTCGAAGGCTTCGCGTTGCAGGAAGAGGTCGCGCACCGGCTCCAGGGTGCCGCTGAGGGAATGGCTGAGCCGGCGCCAGAAAATGGTGAAGTCCACCGCGTCCTGCGCCATGAGCTTCATGAGGTCTTCGGTCAGCGCGGCATCGCTTCCGTCCACATCGGTCAGGCCCAGCTTGGCGTTCATGCGGCGCTGCAACGCAGCCGGCATCAGCGCCTTGTAGGGTTCCAGCGCGTCCAGCGCCTGCTGCTGGTCGTCCATCAGCGGGAGCAGGGCCTGGCCCAGCGCAAACAGGTTCCAGTAAGCGATGTTGGGCTGGCGGTTGTAGGCGTAGCGACCGCCCGTGTCGGAGTGGTTGCAGATGTGGCCAGGATTGAACGCATCGAGGAACTGGAACGGGCCGTAGTCGATGGTGAGCCCGAGGATGCTCATGTTGTCGGTGTTCATCACCCCATGGCAAAAGCCTACCGCCTGCCACTGCGCCACCATGTCAGCGGTGCGCGCGCTCACGGCTTCAAGCAGGTTGGCGTAGGGATTGCCCTGCGTCTCACGGCACGCTGGGTAGAACTGATCGATCACGAAGTCGGCCAGGGTGCGCAGGAGATCGTGCTGGCCCGTGTGCGAGAAATGCTCGAAGTGACCGAAGCGGATGAAGCTGGGCGCCACGCGCGTCACCACCGCTGCAGTTTCAATTTCTTCGCGACGCACCGGCGCAGGCGACCCGATGACGCACAGCGCCCTGCTGGTGGGAATGCCCAGCGCGTGCATGGCTTCGCTGCAAAGGAACTCGCGGATCGAACTGCGCAGCACGGCGCGCCCGTCGCCCATGCGCGAATAGGGCGTGAGGCCGGCGCCTTTTAACTGCACTTCCTGCGCACCGCTGACGGTGTTCACCTCGCCGAGCAGGATCGCACGGCCATCGCCCAACTGACCAGCCCAATGCCCGAATTGGTGGCCGCTGTAGACGCTGGCCAGCGGCTGCGAACCCAAGATTTCACCGTTGCCCGAAAACGCTTCCAGACCGGCAGACGATTGCAGCCAGGAGCGGTCCAGCCCCAGAAGATCGGCCACCGCCGTGCTGGTGCCCACCCAATGGGGACGGGGAAGCTGTGTGGGTTGCAGCCGGGTGAAGAAGGCCTCGCCGAGTTGGGCAAAGCGGTTGTGCCACGCCAGGCCCAGGTCCAGGGCCGCGCTGGGCGCATCGATCGCAGATGACATCGGAAGATTTTCCTTTGCTTGGGTTAACCCCGCTGTAGCAGGGCCAAGGAGTTGTGACAATACAAACAAAATAAGCCTTTTGTACTAATTTACCCCAGGGGGTTGTCTCCATGAATTTGCTTCGGGAACTTGTTGGCCGCCATCGCAGGTATCACCAGCTTGAACCCCAGATGCTCCGCTACGCCGCCATGGTGGGCCTGGTGGCGTATCCGTTGTTCTATTTGTCGCGCTTCACCAAGAGCTCGCCTGGCTACGACGATTGGCCGCTCAGGTTGGCGGCCATGCTCGCATGCCTGCTGATCCTCTTTCCTGAACACTGGCCACGCTCGCTCAAGCCCCATTTCCACCTGGTCGCATGGGCGGTTCCGATCTTCTGTTTACCGTTCCTGTTTGTATTCACGTCGCTCAAGAATGGAGGAGGTCCGGTTGCGGTAGGCAACACACTGATGGCCGCGTTCTTCATCATTTTGCTGACCGATCGACGCAACATGTTCGTGATGCTTGCGGCCGGCTTCATCCTCGCCTTCGGCGTCTATTGGGCCTCTGACCCGAGCCCCCAGCTACCGATGGACTATGTGGCGAGGCTGCCCATCTTGCTGGTGGTGGTGGCAGGAGGGACCTTGTTCAAACATGGCGTTGAGCGTGCTGCGGCCATCAAGGTACGGCAGGCCTATGCCTCGCTCGCGGGATCAATCGCCCACGAAATGCGCAACCCACTCACGCAGTTCAAGCTGAGCCTCGAAGCATTCCAGCGGGTGCTGCCAGTGCCCACCTTGGAGGTGGAGCGCCAGGAGCTGGCCGCTGGAGATCTGAACACTCTTTACGAGCACATTGCCCAGGGAGAACTCGCGGTGCAACGCGGACTGCAGGTCATCGCCATGACGCTGGACGAGGTGCACGACATGCCCTTGAACTCCGATGGCTTCAGCCGCCTGCTGGCGGGTGAAACTTGTGCAAGGGCAGTGCAAGAGTTCGGCTATGAAGATGCGACCCACCGTGCGCAGGTGAGCTTGAGAGTGGAGTGCGACTTCTTCTTTCGGGCAGACGAGACCGCTTTCTTGTTTGTCATGTTCAACCTGATCAAGAACGCGCTGGCGAATCCGGGCGTGCGGGTTCAGATCGTTGTCGATGCGGGCCAGATTGAGGTGCGCGATGATGGGCCCGGTATCGCCCCCGAAGTGCAGGCGCGGCTTTTTCAACCGTTTTACAGCCAGGGCAAGGCCGGTGGCACCGGTCTGGGCCTTGCGTACTGCGCGCGCGTTATGGGGGCGTTCGGCGGGAGCATTACCTGTTCGTCCGTGCCGGGCCAGTCCACCTGCTTTCGGCTGACGCTGCCGCTGGTTACAGCTGCTGAACGCAACAAGGAGCTCACGACGATGCTGGCAAAGTCGCGCGCACTGTTCGACGGCCGACGCCTTCTGGTGGTGGAGGACAACGCGGCAGTGCGTTTCCTCACCCGCCACAAGCTCGCATCCATGGGCGCCGTGGTCGATGAATGCTCAGATGGGGAGCAGGCCTTGCACATGCTGGCGCAGCAGCGCTACGACCTGATCGTGCTCGATCTCCACCTGCCCGCAATGGATGGCTACGCCCTGACCAAGCGCATTCGCGCAGGCCAACCCGGCATCGATCCGCAGTTGTGCATCGTCGCCTACTCCGGCGAGCCGATGGCTGTGGCCCAGATCAAGACGCGCAAGGCAACGATGAATGGATTTGTTGCCAAGCCAAGCGAGCAGTGTGCGCTGCTGAAAGCACTGTGCGATGCGATGGAGACCAGCCAGGCACGCGTCGCGGCGCAACAGGCGCCGTCGCTGGCCGGGCGTGCCGTTCTGCTGGCCGATGACAACGCTTACATCCGCAAGACCGTGGCCGCCTCGTTGCGTGCTGAGGGCGTTACCGTGGTCGAAGCGGACAACGGGCACAAGGTGATTTCGCGGCTCGCGACCATGGACCGCTGCGACGCCATTCTTCTGGACATCGAAATGCCCGGCATGGATGGCATTGAAACGGCTGGCGCCATTCGCGCCAGTGCCCTGGCGTGCCGACGAGCGCCAATCCTGGCTCTCACTGCGCATTCCTCGCCGAGCGTGTTGCAAGAAGCCCGGCGTGCCGGGATGGATGATTTGCTGGTCAAGCCCTTTGACATGGCCATGCTTCTTGAAAAATTGCATGCCTTGCCCCTGTGTGGCGCAGTGCGTGCCCGTGCACCGGAATCGAACCATCTGACGGGCGCCGACACCGTCAATCTGCTCGATATCAAGCGGCTTGACAACCACCGGCGCATTGGCGTGCTGGACGAACTGATGGTGGAGTATCTTCCCGCCATCGACCGCCTTCTTTGCGATGTGGAGGCCTCAGCGATGGCACAAGACACAAAAGCCTGCAGCGAGGCGCTTCACTCGCTCGTGGGCATGAGCGGCGAAGCTGGTGCCCAGGCGCTGCACCGGCTCGCGCGCCAGTGCCACGACCCCCTGGTTGAGGAGGGTCGCTGGCCCGCCCAAGCAGACTGGACGGGCGCGCTTCGCGAACTCGCCACCCAGACCCGGCGGGCACTGACTGACTACGCGGCCCCTGTTGAAGCAGGCAAAGACTGACCAGGCACCGACGATGCCCGGGCTGCCTGTTTCCTCCGGGACAACCCGCGCCATGTTGACCCGGTGCGCGGGCTAACATGCCCTTATCTTTTCAACCCCGACGGAGACCTCCATGCTGGGCCAGATGCAGAGCCAACCACTGCTGATTTCTTCCCTGATCGATCACGCTGAACGGCACCATGGCGAGGGCGAAATCGTCTCGCGCCGTGTCGAGGGTGACATCCACCGCAGCAACTGGCGCGAGGTGGCGCGCCGTTCCCGCCAGGTTGCCAATGCGCTGGATGGCCTGGGCTTGCCCATGGGGGATCGCGTGGCGACGCTGGCGTGGAACGGTTACCGCCATCTGGAACTGTATTTCGGCGTCAGCGGTACCGGCCGCGTGCTGCACACGCTCAATCCGCGCCTGCACCCCGACCAGCTGGTCTGGATCGTCAACCACGCGGAAGACCGGGCCTTGTGCTTCGACATGAGCTTCCTGCCACTGGTCAAGGCGGTGGCGGCGCGTTGCCCCACGGTGAAGCACTGGGTGGCGCTGTGCGACGCGGCGGCGTTGCCGGCCGACAGCGGCATCCCCGGCTTGCTGAGCTATGAGGCCTGGATCGGTGCCCAGCCGGATACCTGCACCTGGCCTACCTTCGACGAGAACAGCGCCTCCAGCATGTGCTACACGAGCGGCACCACGGGCAACCCCAAGGCCGCGCTGTATTCGCACCGCTCCACCTTGCTGCACGCCTTCGGCGCGGCGCTGCCCGATGCCATGAGCCTCTCGGCGCGCGACAGCGTGTTGCCGGTGGTGCCCATGTTTCACGTCAACGCCTGGGGCATTCCGTATTCGGCCGCAGCCACCGGCTGCAAGCTGGTTTTCCCGGGTCCCGCGCTGGACGGCAAGTCGGTCTACGAACTCATCGAGGCTGAAAAGGTCAGCATGGCGGCCGGGGTGCCCACGGTATGGCAGATGCTGCTGGGCCACCTGCAGGCCGGCGGCCTGAAATTCAGCACCCTGAAGCGCACGGTCATTGGCGGCTCGGCCTGCCCGCCGGCCATGATCAACGCCTTCAACGACCAGTACGGCGTCGAGGTGCTGCACGCCTGGGGCATGACGGAGATGTCGCCCCTGGGCACGGTCTGCACGCTCAAGAACGCGCAGCTCTCGCTGCCGGCCGATGAGCGGCTCAAGGTGCGCCTGAAGCAGGGTCGCGCCATCTTCGGCGTGGACATGAAGATCGTCGACGAGGCGGGCGAGGAACTGCCCTGGGACGGCAAGAGCTACGGCGATCTGCTGGTTCGCGGACCGTGGATCATCGCCAGCTATTTCAAGGGCGAAGGCGGCGATCCGCTGCGCGACGGCTGGTTTCCCACCGGCGACGTGGCCACCATCGACGCCGATGGCTTCATGCAGATCACCGACCGCAGCAAGGACGTGATCAAGTCCGGCGGCGAGTGGATCAGCTCGATCGACGTGGAAAACATCGCCATGGCCCACCCGGCGGTGGCGATGGCCGCCTGCGTGGGCATGCGCCATCCCAAGTGGGACGAACGCCCCATCGTGGTGGTGGTGAAGAAGCCGGGCGCGGAGGTCACGCGCGAGGAGCTGCTGGCCTTCTACGAAGGCAAGATCGCCAAGTGGCAGGTGCCCGACGACGTGGTGTTCGTGGAAGCCATCCCGCTGGGCGCCACCGGCAAGATGCAGAAGATGACCCTGCGTCAGCAGCTGCAGGACTACGTGCTGCCGGGCGTCTGAGCCCTGCGCCAGTCGCCCACCGGACAAAAGACAGCGGTTCAGTCGCCCGCGTGATAGCCCCTAGGGGCTATCCCTGAGTGATGCGCAGCAGGGGGCTTGTAAGCTGTGCATCGCCCCCCAACCACCATCCGGAGACAGACATGCACTTCGCCGTCAAGAGCCTCACCGCCGCAACCCTGATCGCCTGTGCCTTCGCAGCGCAGGCCCAGAAAGGTGAAACCGTCAAGATCGCGTTCATGGATCCGCTCTCCGGACCGTTCGCCAACGTGGGACAGAACCAGCTCAAGAGCTGGCAGTTCGCCGCCGAACAACTCTCCGGTGCAAAGAACCCGGCGGGTGTGAGCTTCCAGGTGGTCGGCTTCGACAACAAAGGCTCGCCACAGGAGAGTCTGAACACGCTCAAAGCCGCCATCGATCAGGGTTTCCGCTACGTCACCCAGGGCAACGGCTCGGGCGCTGGCCTGGCCATCCTCGATGCGGTGGCCAAGCACAACGAGCGCAACCCCGGCAAGGAAGTCATCTACCTGAACTACGCCGCGGTCGACCCCGCCATGACCAACGAGAAGTGCGACTACTGGCACTTCCGTCTGGACGCCGACACCACCATGAAGATGGAGGCGCTCACCACCTTCATGAAGGACCAGCCCAAGGTCAAGAACGTGTATTTGCTCAACCAGAACTACTCGCACGGCCAGCAGGTGGCCAAGTACTTCAAGGAAGGCATCAGCCGCAAGCGCCCGGACGTGAAGATCGTCGGTGAAGATCTGCATCCCATTGGCCAGGTGAAGGACTTCGCGCCCTACGTGGCCAAGATCAAGCAGTCCGGCGCAGACACCATCGTCACCGGCAACTGGGGCGCCGACCTCACCCTGTTCGTGAAGGCCTTGAACGACGCCGGCCTGAAGCTGCCGATGTACACCTACTACTCCGGCGTCACTGGCACGCCCACCGCGCTGGCCGCCGGCGGCGAAGGCGAGGTCTATGTGATCGCCTACGGTCACGCCAACCACAGCGGCGAGATCGGCAGGATGGCCGCAGAGTTCAAGAAGAAATTCAACGACGACTACTACACCTACGCCACCTACAACGGCATCAATCTGCTGAGTGGGGCAATTGCCAAGGCCAAGTCGAGCGACCCGGTGAAAGTGGCGGCGGCCATGGAAGGCCTGTCCTTCAAGAGCTTTGCAGGCGAAGTGACCATGCGCAAGAACGACCACCAGCTGCAGCAGTCTATGTTCGTCACCAAGTGGCAGAAGGTCGATGCCAAGAACCCCTACAGCGTGGAAAACACCGGCTTCACATTTGCACCCATCAAGCAGATGGACCCGTATGTGGCCAGCACGCCCACCAGCTGCCAGATGAAGCGGCCTTCCTGATTTCAGGAACCACCGGTTCGGGCTGAGCCTGTCGAAGCCCGTTTGCCCCTCGATACGATCAGGGTGAACGGGCTTTTCTGTTTCCACCGCCAGCACACCTCATGGAATTCTTCACCATCTTCCTGCTCAACGGCCTGAGCTACGGGCTGCTGCTGTTCATGCTGAGCTCCGGGCTCACGCTGATCTTCAGCATGATGGGCGTGCTCAACTTTGCGCACGCCAGCTTCTACATGCTTGGCGCCTACTTCGCCTACAGCACGACCCAGTTCATGGGCTTCTGGCCGGCGCTATTCATTGCACCGGTGCTGGTGGGCCTGCTGGGCGCGGTGTTCGAGAAGTACTGCCTGCGCCGGGTGCACAAGTTCGGCCACGTGCCCGAGCTGCTCATCACCTTTGGCCTGAGCTTCATCATTCTCGAGATGGTGCAACTGATCTGGGGCACCAGCTCGGTCGATTACCGCGTGCCTGCCGAGCTCTCCGGCCCGCTGTTCACCATCTACGGCACCCAGTTCCCCATGTACCGGGGCTTCATGATGCTGGTGGCCGTGCTCATGCTGATCGCCATCTGGCTGCTGCTCACGCGCACGCGCATCGGGCTGGTGATCCAGGCCGCGCTCACGCACCCTGAAACGGTGGAAACGCTGGGGCACAACGTGCCGCGTGTGTTCATGCTGGTGTTCGGTGGTGGCGCGGCGCTGGCCGGCCTGGCCGGTGTGATCGGCGGCAACGCCTTCGTCACCGAACCGGGCATGGCCGCCACCGTGGGCTCGGTGATCTTCGTGGTGGTGGTGGTGGGCGGCATGGGTTCGCTGTCGGGCGCCTTCGTGGCATCGCTGCTCATCGGCATCGTCCAGACCTTTGCCGTGGGCATCGACAAGGCGCTGGTGGATCTGGTACAGGTGGTGGGCGTCACGCTCACACCCGAGACCTTCGGCTGGGCCGTGTGGAAACTCAAGATCAGCCAGATTGCACCCATCCTGCCGTATGTGTTCCTGGTGCTGATCCTGATCTTCCGGCCCAAGGGGCTGCTCGGAACGCGGGAGGGCTGAAGCCATGGCGAGCAAATCACACTATCAGTTCAAGCCCTTCAACGTCGGCCGCTGGATCGTCTGGGGCCTCTACGCCTTCGTGCTGCTGGTCGCGCCGCTGATCTTCACCAGCAGCCTGAGCCAGACCATGCTCAGCCAGATGGGCATCGCCATCATCGTCTGCCTCTCGTACAACATGCTCCTGGGGCAGGGCGGCATGCTCAGCTTCGGGCACGCGGTGTACTCGGGTCTGGGCGCCTTCCTGGCCATCCACACGCTCAACCTGGTGAGCAATGGCCAGTGGCCCATCCCGGTCAGCCTGGTGCCCATTGTGGGTGGTCTGGCCGGCGTGGCCTTTGCCCTGGTGTTTGGCTGGGTCACCACCAAAAAGGCGGCCACTCCGTTTGCCATGATCACGCTGGGCATTGGCGAGCTGGTGTACGCCATGTCGCTCATGTTTCCCGAGTTTTTCGGTGGCGAGGGCGGCATTGCTGGCAACCGCGTCACCGGCTCACGGCCCATGGGCATCACCTTCGGGCCGCAGATCCAGCTCTACTACCTGATCGCGATCTACACCTTTGTGTGTACCGGGCTCATGTACGCCTTCACGCGCACACCGCTGGGCCGCATGCTCAATGCCGTGCGCGACAACCCGGAGCGCGTGGAGTTCGTGGGCTACAACACCCAGGTGGTGCGCTACCTGGCTTTCGTGATTGCGGCTTTCTTTGCCGGCATCTCCGGCGGGCTGGCGGCGCTGAACTTCGAGATCGTCACCGCCGAAGTGGTGGGCGGTGCGCGCTCGGGCGCCTACCTGCTGTTCACCTTCCTCGGTGGCGCCACCTTCTTCTTCGGCCCCATCATCGGCGGCATCCTCATGGTGCTGGCGTTCGTGCTGCTGTCCGAATTCACCAAGGCCTGGCTGCTCTACCTGGGGCTGGTCTTCCTGTTCATGGTGATGTATGCGCCTGGCGGTGTGGCCAGCCTGATCATGATGAATGTGCGCGTCGCCGCCTTCGGCATGCTCAAAAGGGTGTGGACGAGTTATCTCGCGCTGGGTCTGCTGGCGCTGGTGGTGCTGGTGGGAGCGGGCGCCATGATCGAGATG
Source organism: Hydrogenophaga sp. IBVHS1 (assembly GCF_002127265.1). Lineage (GTDB taxonomy): Bacteria > Pseudomonadota > Gammaproteobacteria > Burkholderiales > Burkholderiaceae_C > Hydrogenophaga. The sequence goes on from NZ_NFUU01000001.1 coordinate 1,643,412, forward strand.
GTCTACCACCTTCAGCTCAACGCCGCGCTGGGTGACGAACTCCAGTTTTTGGGCGCCACGCTGAACGCGCGCAGCGCCAACAGCTGGTTCGGTTCCGCCTTTGTGATGCTCACCGGCCTGGGCTTGTTCGAGCTTGCGCGGCGTCAGTTCCTGCGCGAATGGCACGACATCCAGGTCGAGATCGAACAGGAAATCAAGCGCAGGGAGGCGCTATGAGCGCAGCAGTGAACAACCAGACACCCGCACTTGAGCTGCGCGACTTGCGCAAGCGCTTTGGCAAGACAGAAATCATCCGTGGCGCGAACCTGGTGGTGAATCCTGGTGAGCGTGTGGCCATCATCGGCCCCAACGGCGCCGGCAAGTCCACCCTGTTCAACCTGATCTCGGGCCGCTTCGAGCCCACCAGCGGCGACGTGCTGCTGGCCGGGCAGCGCATCAACGGTTTGAAGCCGTACCAGATCAACCGGCTGGGCCTCTCGCGCAGCTTTCAGATCACCAACATCTTTCCCAAGCTCAGCGTATTCGAGAACCTGCGCTGCGGCGTGCTCTGGAGCCTCGGCTACAAGTACACGCTGTTCAAGTTCCTTGCAGATCTGGACGACGCGAACCAGCGCGCCGAAGAACTCATGCAGATGATCCGCCTCGACCGCAAGCGCGACGTGCTCGCCATGAACCTCACCTACGCCGAGCAGCGCGCGCTGGAGATCGGCATCACCATTGCCGGTGGCGCGCATGTGATCCTGCTGGACGAACCCACCGCCGGCATGAGCAAGAGCGAGACCTCCCGCTTCATCGACCTGATCCGCGAAGTGACTGTGGGCAAGACGCTGCTGACCGTGGAGCACGACATGGGCGTGGTCTTTGGCCTGGCGGACCGCATTGCGGTGGTGGTCTATGGCGAGGTGATTGCCTTCGACACACCGGAGGCTGTGCGCGCCAATGCGCGCGTTCAGGAAGCCTACCTGGGCACCATGGCTGAACAACAGGCTGCAGGACACTGACATGCTCGACATCAACAACCTGCATGCCTACTACGGCAAGAGCCACGTGCTGCATGGCGTCACGTTCCAGGTGGGAGCCGGCGAGATCGTGGCCCTGCTCGGGCGCAACGGCTCGGGCCGCTCCACCACGGCCAAGGCCATCATGGGTCTGGTCGAATGCACTGGTCATGTGAGCTGGAAGGGCCAGGAGATTCTGGGCAAGAAGCCGTTCGAGATCGCTCACCTCGGCATCGGCCATGTGCCCGAGAACCGCGACATCTTTCCCAAGATCACCGTGCACCAGAACCTGATGCTCGGCCAGAAAGGCAAGGGGAAAGGTTCGCGCTGGGGCTTCGACGACATGTACACCATGTTCCCGCGCCTGAAGGAGCGCCAGCACACCGAGGCCGGCGTGCTCTCTGGTGGCGAGCAGCAGATGCTCACGCTGTGCCGCACGCTCATGGGCGACCCGGACCTGATCATCATCGACGAGCCCACCGAGGGCCTCGCGCCCAAGATCGTGGAGCTGGTCGGCGAATACCTGCAGAAGCTCAAGGCGCGCGGCGTGGCGGTGCTGCTCATCGAACAGAAGCTCACCATCGCCATGAGCATTTCCGACCGGGCGCTGGTGATGGGGCATGGCAGCATCGTGTTTCAGGGCACGCCGGAAAGCCTGCGGGCCGATCCCTACACAAGAAAAGAGTGGCTTGAGGTCTGAAAGCGCAGGTCTTCTCAAGCCAGACAACCCGGCGACACCGCCCCCTTGCCGCACCGCACAATCCCCCTAGAATCGAACGATCGTTCTTTTTCAGCGCACCCCCGTACCACGAAGGAGCTTCCATGACCGCTGAGTACCAGGTCCACGGCGATGTCGCCGTCATCACCATGAACAACCCGCCGGTCAATGGCCTGGGGCTGTCGACACGCCAGGGCATCGCTGCCGGTCTGGAGAAGGCCGAGGCCGACCCCGCCGTCAAGGCGATCGTGCTCACCGGCGCCGGCAAGGCGTTTTCAGGGGGTGCCGATATTCGCGAGTTCGGTTCGCCCAAAGCGCTGGCCGAGCCCAACCTGCTCTCGGTGATTCTGGCGGTGGAGAACGCTTCCAAGCCGGTGGTGGCGGCCATTCATTCGGTGGCCATGGGCGGCGGGCTGGAATTGGCGCTGGGCTGCCACTACCGCATCGCTGCGCCCGGCACCAATGTGGCTTTGCCGGAAGTGAAGCTCGGCTTGATCCCCGGCGCGGGCGGCACACAACGCCTGCCGCGTGCGCTGGGCGTGGAGCCGGCGCTCAACATGATCGTGAGCGGTGAGCCTGTGAAGAGCGAAATGCTGGCGCAGTTGCCCGGCCAGATGCTGTTCAACAAGCTGTCCGCCTCGCCCGAAAGCCTGGCCGAGGAGGCGCTGGCCATGGCGCGCGAGATGGCCGCGAAACACGCCGACGGCAGTGCGTTGCCCAAGGTGCGCGACTTGCCGTGCAAGCACCCGAAGGGCGAGGCTTATTTCCAGTTTGCGCGCAACATGGTCAAGGGCATGTCGAAGAACTTCCCGGCGCCGGCCAAGTGCGTGGACGCGGTGGAAGCCGCCACCAAGAAGCGGTTCGACGATGGCATGGCCTTCGAGCGCGAAATCTTCATCCACCTGATGTGGACGCCGGAGTGCCGCGCGCTGCGCCACCTGTTCACCGCCGAACGCGCCGCCAGCAAGATTCCGGACGTGCCGGACGACACGCCCAGGCGCGAGATCGCCTCGGTGGCCATCATCGGCGCCGGCACCATGGGCGGCGGTATCGCCATGAACTTCCTCAATGCCGGCATTCCGGTGAAGCTGCTCGAGATGAAGCAGGAGGCGCTGGACCGTGGCATTGCGACCATCCGCAAGAACTACGAGGCCCAGGTGAAGAAGGGCAAACTCAAGCAGGACAAGTATGAACAACGCATGGCGCTGCTCAGCACCACACTGAGCTACGACGACATCGGTTCGGCCGACCTCGTCATTGAAGCCGTGTTTGAAGAGATCGGTGTGAAGGAAGCGGTGTTCAAGGAACTCGACCGCGTGATGAAGCCGGGCGCGATCCTGGCCTCCAACACTTCCACGCTCGACGTGAACAAGATCGCGAGTTTCACCAAGCGCCCGCAGGACGTGGTGGGCCTGCACTTCTTCAGCCCGGCCAACGTGATGAAGCTGCTGGAAGTGGTGCGCGGCGAAAAGACCGCCAAGGACGTGATGGCCACCGTGATGACCGTGGCCAAGAAGATCAAGAAGACGGCGGTGGTTTCCGGCGTGTGCGATGGCTTCATCGGCAACCGAATGATCGAGCAATATGGCCGCCAGGGTGGATTCTTGCTGGACGAAGGCTGCACGCCCGAGCAGGTGGACAAGGCGATGGAGAAGTTCGGCATGGCCATGGGCCCGTTCCGCATGGGCGACCTGGCCGGCAACGACATTGGCTGGGCGATTCGCAAACGCCGCTACCAGGAAAAGCCAGACATGAAGTACAGCAAGACCGCCGACCTGCTGTGCGAGAAGGGCCGTTTCGGCCAGAAAACAGGCGCCGGCTGGTACGACTACGTGCCGGGCAAGCGCGATGCGATCCCGAACGCCGAAGTGGTGAAGATGATCGAGGACCACCGTGCCTCGCTCGGCATCAAGCCGCGCAAGATCTCCGACGAAGAAATCGTGCAGCGCCTTGTGTATGCCTTGGTGAACGAAGCCGCGCACATTCTGGAAGAGGGCATTGCCAACAAGGCCAGCGACATCGACGTGGTCTACATCTTCGGTTATGGCTTCCCCGCGCACCGCGGCGGCCCGATGATCTACGCCGACACGGTGGGCCTGTTCAACGTGGTGCAGAGCATGAAGCGCTTCGCGAAGAACCCGCTGGACGATGCGAAGTTCTGGGAGCCCGCGCCCCTGCTGGCCCGATTGGTCGCCGAAGGCAAGTCCTTCAACTGAATCAGGAGAACATTTCATGACCAACGCCGTCATCGTTTCCACCGCCCGCACGCCCCTGGCCAAGAGCTGGAAGGGCGCCTTCAACATGACCCACGGCGCCACCCTCGGCGGCCACGCAGTGCAGCACGCCGTGCAGCGCGCCGGCATCGAAGCCGCTGAAGTGGACGACGTCATCATGGGCTGCGCAACCCCCGAAGGCGCCACCGGGGCCAACATTGCACGCCAGATTGCACTGCGCGCCGGCCTGCCCATCACCACCTCGGGCATGACGGTCAACCGTTTCTGCTCGTCTGGTCTGCAGACCATTGCCATGGCAGCACAGCGCATCGTGGCCGGCGAGGGCGACGTGTTTGTGGCCGGCGGCGTGGAGAGCATTTCCTGCACGCAGCAGGAAATCAACACCCACATGCTGACCGATCCGTGGCTCGTGGCGAACAAGCCCGAGATCTACTGGAACATGCTGCAGACCGCCGAGCAGGTGGCCAAGCGTTACAACATCAGCCGCGACGCCATGGACGAATACGGCGCTGCCAGCCAGCAACGCGCCACCGCCGCGCTGGAAGCCGGCCTCTTCAAGGCCGAGATCGCTCCCATAACGGTGACTGCCGGTGTGGCCGACAAGGTGATGGGTCTCACCACGAAGCAGGTCACGGTGGAGAACGACGAAGGCATTCGCGCTGGCACCACCAAAGAAGGCATCAGCGGCATTCGCCCAGCCATTCCCGGCGGTGTGATTTCGGCTGGCAATGCCAGCCAGTTCAGCGACGGCGCCGGCGCCTGCGTGGTGATGAACGAAACCCTGGCCGAGAAGCGTGGCCTGCAACCCCTGGGCCGTTTCCTAGGCTTCGCGGTGGCGGGCTGCGAGCCGGACGAAATGGGCATCGGCCCGGTGTTTGCCATTCCCAAGGTGCTGGCTCGCCTGGGCCTCAAGGTGAGTGACATAGACCTGTGGGAACTCAACGAAGCCTTCGCCGTGCAGGTGATCTACTGCCGCGACAAGCTGGGCATTCCGGGCGACCTGCTGAACGTGAACGGCGGCGCCATCGCCGTGGGTCACCCCTATGGCGTGTCCGGCCAGCGCCTGACGGGCCACGCATTGATCGAAGGCAAGCGCCGTGGTGCGAAAAAGGTCGTGGTCACCATGTGCATTGGTGGTGGCATGGGTGCCGCCGGCGTCTTCGAAGTTTTGTAAGGACGCACCGCCATGGCCGAGGCCAGCGTCAGCCCCGAGGAGTTTCTGGCCATGGGGCGCGAGGTGCTGGCGGCTCAGCCTTTCTCGCGCCTCATCGGCGCCGAGCTCGCCGCGTTCTCCAGAGGGCACTGCGAACTGCATGTGCCCATTGGTGAGTCGGTGAAGCAGCAGCACGGCTTCGTGCACGGCGGCGTGTTGAGCTACGCCGCCGACAACGCGCTCACCTACGCCGGTGGGAGCGCTCTGGGCGTGCCGGTGGTCACGGCGGAGTTCAAGATCAACTACTTGCGGCCTGCGATCGGCGAGCGCTTGATTGCGCGGGCCGAAGCGGTGCACACCGGCAAGACGCAATCGGTCTGCCGCTGCGATGTGTTCGTGCTGAAGGACGGCGCGGAAAAGCTCTGCGCGGTGGCGCAGGGCACCATCGCCGCGTTGCCGCGCCAGAACTGAACAAGAGGCCGATTCCATGAGCCTGCGACCTACCCTCGATTTCCTGCTTAACGACTGGCTGCACGTCGAAAACCTGAACGAGCGCGACCGCTTCGCCGACCACAGCCGCGAGACTTTCGACGCCGTGCTCGACACCTGCGAGCGCATTGCGCGCGAGAAGTACGCGCCTTTCAACCGGCTGGTGGACACGCAGGAGCCGCATTTCGATGGCGAGCGCGTGGTTCTGCCGCAGGCTACCCACGATGCCCAGAAGGCCTATGCAGAGAGCGGCATGCTCAGCGCCGCGCAAGATTACGACGTGGGCGGCATGCAGTTGCCCTACACGGTAGAGGCCGCCGCCAACGCGTTCTTTGCCATGGCGTCGGTGAGCATTGGCAGTGGCATGCTCACCACCGGCAACGCCAACCTGCTGATGGTGCATGGCACCGAAGCGCAGAAAAGGGTGTTTGCACTCAACGAGTTTTCGGGCCGTTTCTCGGGAACCATGTGCCTCTCCGAACCGCAGGCGGGCTCGTCGCTCAGCGATGTGATGACGCGCGCTGTGCCCGATGGCGCCGATTTCGAGAGTGACCCGCTGGGCCCGCGCTACCGCCTCAAGGGCAACAAGATGTGGATCTCGGCCGGCGAGCACGAACTGACCGAAAACATCATCCACCTCGTGCTGGCCAAGATTCCGGACGAACACGGCAAGCTGGTACCCGGCACGCGAGGCATCTCGCTGTTCATCGTGCCCAAGAAAATGGTGAACGCCGAAGGTCAATTGACCGGCGAGCGCAACGACGTGGCGCTGGCTGGCCTTAACCACAAGTGCGGCTGGCGCGGTACCACCAACACGCTGCTCAACTTTGGCGAAGGCAAGTACCCCGTCGGCGGTGAGGCCGGAGCCGTGGGCTACCTGGTGGGCCAGGCCGGCAAGGGCCTGCACTGCATGTTCCACATGATGAACGAGGCCCGCATCGGCGTGGGCCTGGCCGCCACCATGCTCGGCATGGCCGGCTACCACGCGAGCCTGGACTACGCCAGGAACCGCCCGCAAGGCCGCCCGATGGGCCCCGCCGGCAAAGACCCGGCGCAACCGCCGGTGCGCATCATCGAACACGCCGACGTGAAGCGCATGCTGCTGGCGCAGAAGTCGTATTGCGAAGGTGCGCTGGCGCTCGAACTGTATTGCGCGCGGCTGGTGGACGAGCAGCACACGGCCGACGCGGCAACGGCGGACGACGCTCGCCTGCTGCTGGAGGTTCTGACCCCCATTGCCAAGAGCTGGCCCAGCGAGTGGTGCCTGGAAGCCAACAGCCTGGCGATCCAGATTCACGGCGGGTATGGCTACACGCGAGACTTCCCGGTGGAGCAATACTGGCGCGACAACCGCCTGAACATGATCCATGAAGGCACACACGGTATCCAGGCCATGGATCTGCTGGGGCGCAAGGTGTTGATGGAAGGCGGCAAGGGGCTCACCCTGCTGGCTGGCCGCATCAACGGCACCATCGAGCGCGCGATTCAGGTCCCCGAATTCGCGGCCCACGCCAACGCGCTGGGTCAGGCGCTGGCCCAGGTGGGCGCGGCCACCAAAGCCGCCTGGGCCACCGGCGAGCCCACCGATGCACTGGCCAATGCCGTGCCGTACCTGCAGGCCTTCGGCCACACGGTGCTGGCGTGGGTCTGGCTCGATGTGGCACTGGCCGCGAGCGCGGCGCCCGAAACGCACGCCCGCACCGGCCGGCTGGCGGCCATGCGGTTTTTCTTCCACTACGAGCTGCCCAAGATCGGCGCCTGGCTGCAGGTGGTGAGCCAGCGCGACCAGACTTGCGCCGCGCTGCCCGAAGACGCTTTCTGACCAGCGGTCGTGTCGGATGTCGATCCGGGCGGAGTCGGCGCATCCATGGAGCAGGTGGCGCAGGGTTGCGCTGCCACCCACCGTGCCGCACCATTGCGCGGCACCCTATGGAGCTTCAAATGGAATACATGATCGTTTTCAAGGAACCCCAGTCCGATTTCGACCGCCGCCACGACGACGCCTACTGGGGCGCCTGGGGCGCCTACATCGCCGCGCTGCAGCAGTCCGGCATCAGCAAGGGGGGCAACGGTCTTCAGCCTCCGCACACCGCCACCCAGGTGCGCGTGCGCGACGGCCAGCGTCAGGTGCAGGACGGACCCTACCCGGACACGAAAGAACACCTCGGTGGCTATTTCGTGATCGACGTGCCCTCGCTCGACCAGGCGCTGGAATGGGCAGCACGGGCACCTTGCGCCAGCACCGGGAGCGTGGAGGTGCGGCCGGTGCTGCCGCCCATGGAGGCGCCGCACGCATGATGCCGGCCACGGCCGAGGTGGCTGCCCGCACTGCGCGAGAAGCTTACGGCCGCCTCGTGGCCTATCTCGCCTGGCGCTGGAACGACCTGGCCGCTGCCGAAGACGCGCTCGGCGACGCCCTGCTGAAAGCGCTGGAGCGCTGGCCTCACGATGGCGTTCCAAGGCAGCCCGAAGCGTGGTTGCTCACCGTGGCGCGGCGGGAATTGTTGCAATCGGCACGGCACCAGGGTGTGGTGCAGCGGCTCGCCGAAGACCCGGCGGTGCGCGCGCTCCTGCCCCGCGAAGACGACGCGGCGCCCGAGCCGTTTCTGGTGGCGAACCCGATTCCCGACAACCGCCTGCGCCTCATGCTGGTCTGCGCCCACCCGGCGATCGACCGCGCAGTGCGCACGCCCCTCATGCTGCAGACGGTGCTCGGGCTGGATGCCCAGCGCATTGCCGCGGCATTTCTGGTGTCGCCCACGGCCATGGCGCAACGGCTGGTGCGCGCCAAGCAGAAGATTGCGCGGGCCGGCATCCGCTTCGAAGAACCTGATCCGGCCGACTTGCCCGAGCGAACTCACGCGCTGCTGGAGGCGGTGTATGCCGCTTACGGTCTGGCCTGGGAGCGACTTGGTGCAGCGGGCGGTGAAGCGGCCTTTAGCGCCGAACTCGCGACCGAAGCGCTCTACCTTGCCGAGCTGTGCGTGGCGCTGCTGCCAGCAGACGCGGAGGCGCTTGGGTTGTGGGCGTTGATGTTGTTCTGCGAGTCGCGCCGCGATGCGCGGTTTGTGACCACGCCCGAGGGCAGCGAGTGTTTTGTGCCCTTGCATGAACAGGACACCGCGCGCTGGGACCATGCGCAGATCGCCCGCGCCAACGGGCTGCTGCGCGAGGCGGCGAAACTCGGACAGATCGGGCCGTACCAGCTGGAGGCGGCGATCCAGTCGGCACACGCTCAACGCGCCATCACCGGGCGGGTGCCTTGGGGTGGCATTGCCCAGCTTTACGAAGGCCTGCTGCAGATCGCACCCACCCTGGGCGCACGCATCGGTCATGCGGTGGCTCTGGGCACGGCACAAGGTGCCGTGGCGGGGCTGGAGGTGCTGGATGCGCTGCCCGAGACCGAGGTGCGCAACCACGCGCCCTGGTGGGTGGCGCGCGCCCATCTGCTGGAGCAGGCTCGCCGCTGGCCCGAAGCGTCGGCCGCGTTGAGGCAGGGGATGGGTCTGACCGAAGACGCCCGTTTGAGAGCGCACCTCTGGCGCAAGCTGCAGGCCCTGCAGGCCGCGCCGGTGACAGACACCCCCGCCTGATTCGCCCACAATGCCCCGAGCGATTCTTTCCCACACCAAGAGGACGACAACATGACCCGCACCATTACCCAACTCTTCGATCTCAAGGGCAAGACCGCCTTGATCACCGGCGGCTCGCGCGGGCTGGGCCTGCAGATGGCACATGCGCTGGGCGAGGCCGGCGCGCGCGTGCTGGTGAGCTCGCGCAAGGCCGAAGACCTTGAGAGCGCCACCGCCGAGCTGCAGGCCGCCGGCATCGATGCGCGCTGGTTCGCCGCCGACTGCTCGAAGGAAGAAGACATCCACAAGCTGGCCGATGAAAGCCTGCAGCGCCTGGGCGACATCGACATCCTGGTGAACAACGCGGGCGCGGCCTGGGGCGCGCCGGCCGAAGACCACCCGGTGGAAGCCTGGGACAAGGTCATGAACCTCAACGTGCGCAGCTACTTCGTGCTGAGCCAGGTGGTGGCGCGGCGCAGCATGATTGCGCGCAAACACGGCCGCATCATCAACACGGCCTCCATTGCCGGCCTGGGTGGCAATCCTTCGGGCATGAACACCATCGCTTACAACACCTCCAAGGGCGCCGTGATCAACTTCACCCGGGCCCTGGCCGCCGAGTGGGGCAAGTACGGCATCACCGTCAACGCCATCTGCCCGGGGTTCTTCCCGAGCAAGATGACCGCCGGCACCCTCAAGGCCATGGGCGAAGAAAAACTCGCTGCTCACGCACCGCTGCGCCGACTCGGCGACGACGAAGACTTGAAAGGCCTCACCGTGCTCTACGCATCCGACGCCGGCAAACACATCACTGGCCAGTGGCTGGCGGTGGATGGTGGCGTGAGCGTCATCACGGGTGGTTGAACACCGCATGGAATTTTCTGTCCGCATTCCCTTTGTCGATCACCTCGGCTTCCAGCTGCACAAGTTCGAAGGCGGCGAGGCCGAGCTGAGCTTCGACCCCGCACCAGAGCACCTGAATTCGTTTGACGTGGTGCACGGCGGCGCCAGCATGACCCTGCTCGATGTGGTCATGGCGCACGCCGCCCGGTCGGTTCAGCCCGATTTGGGCTGCGTCACCATCGAGATGAAAACCAGCTTCATGCGCGCCGCCAAGGGCCCGTTGCACGCCACCGGCCGCATCCTGCACCGCACCGCCACGATGGTCTTCACCGAGGGCAGCATTTTCGACACCGCCGGAAAACACTGTGCCCACGCCACCGGCACCTTCAAGCTGGTACCGCGCCTGCCCACGGGGCCGGGCAGCACCCAGCCTCTCAACCGCATATCCACCGACTAGGAGACACCCCATGCCCGCCAACCAGCAAATTCTGCTCGACAACCGTCCCCAGGCCGAGGCCACCGCCGCCAACTTCAAGCTCGTCACCACGCAAACGCCTGCGCTCAGCGACGGCCAGGTGCTGGTGCGCCACCATTACTTGAGCCTGGACCCCTACATGCGGGGCCGCATGAACGACAGCAAGAGCTACGCCGCCTCGCAGCCACTGGGAGAAGTCATGATCGGCGGCACCGTGGGCGAGGTGGCCGAATCGAAGCACCCCAAGTTCCAGCCCGGCGACAAGGTGGTCGGCATGGGCGGGTGGCAGGAATACAGCGTGGTGGATGCGAACCAGCCGGGCGCGCTGCGCAAGGTGGACACCACGCACGTGCCGCTCTCGCACTACCTGGGCGCGGTCGGCATGCCGGGCGTGACCGCCTGGTACGGCTTGGTGAAGATCATCAACCCCAAACCGGGTGACACGGTGGTGGTGAGTGCTGCCACGGGGGCCGTGGGCAGCGCCTTTGGTGCGCTGGCGAAGGCGCGCGGTTGCCGCGCTGTGGGCATTGCCGGCGGCCCAGACAAATGCAAGTACGCGGTCGAAGAACTCGGCTTTGACGCCTGCATCGACTACAAGGTGCACAAGGACGCCTACTCGCTGGCCAAGGCGCTCAAGGACGTGTGTCCCAAGGGCATTGACGGCTACTTTGAAAACGTCGGCGGCATGGTGCTCGACGCCGTGCTGCTGCGCATGAACGCGTTCGGCCGCATCGCAGTCTGCGGAATGATCGCCGGCTACGACGGCCAGCCCATGCCACTCGCCAACCCGGCACTGATCCTGGTGAACCGCCTCAAGGTTGAAGGCTTCATCGTCAGCGAGCACATGGAGGTTTGGCCCGAGGCGCTTACCGAGCTGGGTACCCTGGTAGGCACCGGCAAGCTTCGTCCGCGTGAGACGGTGGCGCAAGGCCTGGCATCAGCGCCCGAGGCTTTCCTGGGTTTGCTCAAAGGCAAGAACTTCGGCAAGCAACTGGTCAAACTGATTTAAAGGGGCGCCACGTGGCCGCCACCACGCACGAGGTCTTCAACCAGCCCGCGCCGCTGGTGGATGTGAATCTTTTCGCCGTCAACCGGCCGATGCAGGCGGCGCTGAAGTTCAACGCGCCTGCGCTGGACACCGAGCCGTTGCAGGCGCTGGGCCAGGTGGTGGGCAGCGGCGACATGCAGACCCATGCGCGGCTGGCCAACGTGCACACGCCGCAACTGAAGACGCACAGCCGTTTCGGGCATCGCATTGACTCGGTGGAGTTCCACCCGAGTTACCACGCGCTGATGACCGAGGCCGTGGGTGCTGGTTTGCATGGCGCGCCTTGGGGCGAGGGCGGCGAAAATGCCCATCAGCTTCGCGCTGCCGGCTTCATGCTTTTCACCGAGCTGGAGCCTTCCGTCCTCTGCCCCATCTCCATGAGCTACGCCGTGGCACCCGCGCTCAAGGACAACCCGGCCATCTACAAGGACTGGTCGCCCGGCCTCACCAGCCGGGTCTACGATCCGGCGCTCAAGCTCTGGCGCGACAAACCCGGCCTGACCATGGGCATGGGCATGACGGAAAAGCAGGGCGGTTCGGACGTGCGCGCCAACACCACGCGCGCCGAACCTGCGGGCAGCGACGAGTGGGGCCAGCGATTCACGGTGACCGGCCACAAGTGGTTTTTTTCGGCTCCCATGTGCGATGCGTTCCTGATCCTGGCGCAAACGACGAGCGGGCTCTCGTGCCTTTTCCTGCCGCGCGTGCTGCCCGATGGCTCGATGAACCAGCTGTTCATCCAGCGCCTCAAGGACAAGCTGGGCAACAAGGCCAACGCCAGTTCCGAGGTGGAGTTCGTCGGCGCCAGCGCCTGGCTGGTGGGCGAAGAAGGGCGCGGCGTGCCACAGATCCTGGCCATGGGCACCATGACACGGCTCGACTGTGCGCTCGGTACCAGTGGCCTGATGCGCCAGGCCTTGTCCATTGCACTCAACCACACCACCCAGCGCAAAGCCTTTGGCAAATTGCTGATCGACCAGCCGTTGATGAAGAACGTGCTGGCCGATCTTTCGCTGGAATCTGAAGCCGCCACCGCGCTGGCGCTGCGGCTGGCGCGCAGTTTCGACCGACTCGGTGACCCGCACGAGCAGGTGATGAACCGCCTGCTCACGCCGGTGGCCAAGTTCTGGATCTGCAAGCGCGGCAGCCACTTTGCGCAGGAAGCCATGGAATGCCTGGGCGGCAACGGCTATGTGGAAGAGGGCGGGGAAGGCACCATGGCACGCATCTACCGCGAGATGCCACTCAACTCCATCTGGGAAGGCGCGGGCAACATCATGGCGCTTGACCTGCTGCGAGCCCTGCGCAAGGCCGACGCGGCCGAGGCGCTGGCCAGCGAACTCGCGCCCGCGCGCGGCATGCACCGGGCGCTGGACCATCTGGCCGACCGACTGCCCATCCGCGTGGCGGAGATGGCCACCGAAATGGAGGCCCGCCGCCTGGCGCAGGACGTGGCGCTGGCGGTACAGGCCGCTTTGCTGGCGCAGACCGCGCCACCCGAGGTGTTCGGCGCGTTCTGTGATTCAAGGCTCGACGGTCAGTGGGGCCACAGCTTTGGCTCGCTGGGCGCTGGCACCGGCTTCGACGCCATCATCGCGCGGGCCATGCCGCGCTGAACCCATCTCCGAAAGAAGCCATGTCCGACCTCATCCTCCACCACTACGCCTCCTCCCCGTTTTCCGAGAAGGTCCGCCTCATGCTGGGCCACAAGGGACTGGCCTGGAAGGGTGTGAACATACCGCGCATCCTGCCCAAGCCGGATGTGATCGCGCTCACCGGTGGCTACCGCCGCACGCCGTTCCTGCAGGTAGGTGCCGACATCTATTGCGACACCGCGCTGATTGCCGATGTGCTGGAACACCGCCAGTCCGAGCCAACCCTGTACCCCGAGCACCAGAAGGGTGTGGCGCGCGTGCTGGCGCAGTGGGCCGACAGCACGCTGTTCTGGGCCGCCATGGCCTACAACCTCAGCCCCAAGGGCGCGGCCGCGCTGTTCGCGGGTCAGCCGCCCGAAGCGGCCCAGGCCTTCGCCGCCGACCGTGGCGCCATGCGCGGCGGTATGACGAGCCTGCGCCCAGGCGACGCCACGGCCGCCTACCGCAGCTACCTGCGCCGCCTCTCGACCATGGTGGAAACACAGCCCTTCCTGCTGGGTGATGCACCTTGCGTGGCCGACTTTGCGGCCTACCACCCGCTCTGGTTCAGCCGCGTGGTCAACCCCACCATGGCCGGCATTCTGGACGCCACGCCGCACGTGATCGACTGGCTGGACCGCATGGCGCAAATCGGCCATGGGCAGATGAGCAAGCTCAGTGCCACGGAGGCCATTGCCATCGCGGCGGCGGCGGAGCCCGAGCCTTTGCAGGACGATGTGTTCCAGGACGAGCACGGCATCGAGCTGGGCAGCCGCGTCACGGTGAACGCCGAAACCTTTGGCCAGGAACCCACCGAGGGCATCCTGCGCGCGGCCACGCGCACCCGCTACACGCTGGAGCGCACCGACGAACGCGCAGGCCGTCTCCATGTGCATTTTCCGCGCATCGGTTTCGTGCTGAGGGAAGTGCGCGCTTGAGATCGATCGACACCATCAGCTGGCGTTGCCTGCCTTTCGATGCCCTCCATGCCCGCACGCTCTACTGCCTGCTGCAACTGCGAACCGAGGTGTTCGTGATGGAGCAGAACTGCGCTTTTCAGGACATGGACGGAGCCGACCCGGCCTGCCTTCACCTGCTGGGTGAGGCCGCTGACGGGTCGCTGCTGGCCTATGCGCGCCTGGTACCCGCTGGACTCAAGTTCGCCGAAGTCAGCATTGGCCGTGTGATCAGCGCGCAGGCGGCGCGCGGCACGGGTCTGGGCCACGTGCTGATGCGTGAAGCAGTTCGGGCCACGCATGGCCTGTGGGGCGTGCAGCCCATCCGCATCGGCGCACAGGCTCGGCTGCAGGCCTTCTACCGCCAGCACGGCTTCGAGCCTGCGAGCGACATCTACCTTGAAGACGGCATCGACCACATAGAAATGCGTCGAGCCGCATGACTTCGCTTTCAAAACACAACAGGAGACACGGATGATTCAGGATTTCAAGGGCAAGACGGCCGTGCTCACGGGCGCGGGATCGGGCTTCGGCCTGGAGTGCGCACGCATCGGCGCGAAGCTGGGCATGAACCTCGTGCTGGTGGACGTGCAGCAGGACGCGCTGGACAAGGCCACCGCCGAGATCGAGGCCACCGGTGTGCGCGTGCTCTCGCGCAAGGTGGACGTGTCGGACCAGGCGCAGATGGAAGCCCTGGCTGCCGACGTGCAGAAGACTTTCGGCGCGCCGCACTTCGTCTTCAACAACGCGGGTGTCGGCTCGGGTGGTCTCATCTGGGAGAACTCGGTGAAGGACTGGGAGTGGGTGCTGGGCGTGAACCTGTGGGGCGTGGTGCATGGCGTGCGCCTCTTCACACCCATGATGCTGGCCGCCGCCAAGGCCGATCCCTCCTGGCGCGGCCACATCGTCAACACCGCCAGCATGGCCGGGCTCCTCACGCCGCCCAACATGGGCATCTACAACGTGAGCAAGCACGCCGTAGTGAGCCTCACTGAAACGCTCTACCAGGACCTGAAGCTGGTGAGTGACCAGCTGAGTGCCAGCGTGCTCTGCCCGTATTTCGTGCCCACCGGCATCAGCCAGAGCCACCGCAACAAGCCGGCCGATCTGGCCAGCGAGCAAGCCACGCAGAGCCAGATGATCGGGCAGGCCATGAGCGACAAGGCCGTGAGCTCGGGCAAGGTGACGGCGGCTGAAGTGGCGCAACTGGTGTTCGATGCCATCAGCGCGGACCGCTTCTACATCTTCAGCCACCCGCGTGCGCTGGGCAATGTGCGAGCGCGCATGGAAGGCATCGTGAACCAGACCAACCCGGCCGATCCGTTTCATGAGCGGCCCGAGATTGGCGTCGGTTTGCGGGCGGCGCTGCGCGCCGTGTAGGCATGGGCGAGGGCGGTCACGCGCTGTTCGACACCGCCATCGGTGTGTGCGGCATTGCGTGGGGCCCTGGCGGCATCGTGGCGGTGCAGTTGCCCGAATCCGATGCGGCACGCACCCGCATGCGTCTGCTCAAAGGTTTGCCTGAATCGCCGGAAGAGCCGGTGCCACCCGCCGAGGTACAAGCCGCCATCGAGGGCATCCGGGCACTGCTCGGCGGCGAGACCCGCGACCTGCGCGAGATCGCGCTCAACATGGACCGCCTCACGCCGTTCCAGCGCGATGTGTACGCCATGGCTCGCGGCATTCCGCCCGGCCAGACGCTGACCTACGGCGACGTGGCCAGGGCGCTCGGCGATCCCGGCCTGGCCCGTGCCGTGGGGCAGGCGCTGGGTCACAACCCCTTTGCGCCCATCGTGCCTTGCCATCGCGTGCTCGCCGCTGGCGCGCGCTCGGGCGGCTTCTCGGCCGGTGGCGGAGTGGCCACCAAGTTGCGCATGCTGCAGATCGAGCGCGCCCGCTTCGGCGATGCACCTGGCCTTTTCGATGAGGTGCCATCATGATCAGCGCCCGGGAGCTGAAGGCTGGTCCCATTCGCGTGATGGATTTCCGGTGCAGCGCCAGTCCCGCAGAGCGGCCGTTCACCGAGGTGCACCAGGGCTACTCGGTGTCCTATGTGCGCAAGGGCAGCTTCGGCTACCGCACGCGGGGCGAGTCGTACGAACTGGTGGCCGGTTCGGTGCTGGTGGGTCATCCAGGTGACGAATTCATGTGCACGCACGACCATCACGTTTGTGGTGACGAGTGCCTGTCGTTCCATTTCTCGCCGCGTTTTGTGGAGCTGGTGGGTGGCGACCGGCACCATTGGCGCGCGCGCGGCCTGCCACCGCTGCCGGAGCTGATGGTGCTCGGTGAACTGGCGCAGGCGGTGGCCGGCGGGCACAGCGATGCCGGGCTGGACGAGGTGGGTCTTGAGTTTGCCTCGCGCTTCATCGATGTAGCGACGGGTTGCAAGCTTGCGCCGCAGACGGCCAGCGACCGCGACCGCAGGCGCGCGGTGGAAGCCGCGATGTGGATCGCCGCACATTCGCAGGAGGACATCGACCTCGACCGTGTGGCAGATGAAGTGGCCTTGAGCCCGTTCCATTTCCTGCGGGTTTTCTCGCGCGTGCTGGGCGTCACGCCGCATCAATACCTGGTGCGCTCAAGGTTGCGCCACTCGGCGCGGCTGCTGGTCGAAAGCGAGCAGGCGGTGACCGACGTGGCGCTGGAGGTGGGCTACGGCGATCTCAGCAATTTCGTGCGCAGCTTCCACCGCGCGGCCGGCATGTCGCCCGGCACGTTTCGCCAGTCGGCCCGCCATGGCCGCAGGAAAGACCGCAAGATTCTCCAAGACCGCCTGGCCGCCTTGATCGACGATGACCGCTTGATCCACCCATCCAGCAGGAAACCATCGCCATGTACGACCACCTCGGATTGAAAGTCCACGACCTCGCTGCCAGCCTCCGTTTTTATGAAGCTGCGCTCGCTCCCCTCGGCCACGTGCTGGGTTCACACGACGACACCTATGCGGGCCTTGGCCCCAGGGACGCGCCCGCGCTCTGGCTGTATGCCACGCCGAACGCCAAAGGGCCGGGCGTGCACATTGCATTCCGTGCTGAAACCCACGCGCAGGTGGATGCGTTTTACCGAGCGGGGCTCAAGGCGGGGGCGACCGACAACGGTGGGCCAGGCCCACGGCCCGACTACAGCCCGACCTACTACGCGGCGTTCCTGATCGACCCCGACGGCAACAACGTCGAAGCGGTCTGCCCCTGAGCGGGCCTAGGTGGCCGGCTGCGCTTCTTCTGATCCCGGGTCCTTCTTCACCCGGTTGCCCAGCACCAGCGCGCGGCCGGCAAACATCCCGCCGGCAGCCTCCAGGTCCATGCGCTCGGCATCGCGCCGGCGCAGGTGCTCCATCACTGCGTCGGCTTCTTCCTCGGCCGCGCCCAGCGTGAGCACGGCCTGGCGGCCCATGGACATGGCCGATTCGAAGGTCTCGCGCACGAGGAAGCCCGCATCGGCCTTGCGCAGTTCCAGCACGTGTTCGCGGTCGAAGGCGCGGATCAGCAGCTCGGCATGGGGGAATTCGGTCTTGGCCAGGTGCGCGATGCGGGTGGCGGCTTCCTTGTTGTCCAGGCACACCAGAATGGCCTGGGCCGCATGGGCGCCGGCCGCGTGCAGCACGTCGGCACGGCAGCCGTCGCCGTAGTACACCTTGAAGCCGTAGGCCTCGGCGTCGCGAATCATCTGCACGTTGTTGTCGATGATGGTGATGCTGGCGCCGCGCGCGATCACGCCCTGGCTGGCGATCTGCCCGAACCGGCCAAAGCCGATCACCAGCACGCTGGCCACCTGGCCGTCGACCTTCTCCACGCCGTCCAGCGAAACGCCGCTGTCCTTCGCGGTGAGGCGCTTGTGCACCAGCACCACCAGTGGCGTAAGCGCCATCGACAGCACCACGATGGCCGTCATGTTGGCGTTGACCACCGGATCGATCACGCGCGCACCGAGTGCGGCGGCGAACAGCACGAAGGCGAATTCACCGCCTTGTGCCATGAGCACCGCGCGGTCCAGCGCATCGGCGTGCGAGCTTTTTGCGAAGCGCGCCACGCCGTAGATGCACAGTCCCTTGACGATCATCATCGCGATCACGCCGGCCACGATGATGGGCCAGTTGGAGGCGACGGCGGCCAGGTCGAGCGACATGCCCACGCTCAGGAAGAACAAGCCCAGCAGCAGGCCCCGGAAGGGTTCGATGTCGGCTTCAAGCTGGTGGCGGAAAGTGGATTCGGAGAGCAGCACGCCGGCCAGGAAAGCACCCATCGCCATCGACAGCCCGCCGACCTGCATCAACAGCGCGGCACCCAGCACCACCAGCAGCGCGGCGGCCGTCATGACCTCGCGCGCCTTGGCGTTGGCCAGAATGCGGAAGAGGGGGTTGAGCAGCCACACGCCGGCCGCCACCAGCGCCACCAGTGAGCCCAGCGCCAGGCCGATGGTGGCCAGACGCGACGACTCGGTGGCGGCTTGCTGGCCGAGGTCGGGCGCCATGAAGGTCACCACGGCCAGCAAGGGCACGATCAGCAGGTCTTCGAACAGCAGGATGGCAACAATCTTCTGCCCGCGCGGCTGTGCGATGTCGCCGCGCTCGCCGAGCAGCTGCATCACCACCGCCGTGGAGGTAAGCACGAAGCCCATGGCGCTCACGAACGAAACCGGCAGCGAAAAACCAAAGGCCAGCCCCACCCCGGTGAGCAGCAAGCCGCACACCACCACCTGCAGGCTGCCCAGCCCGAAGATGGCGCGGCGCAAGCTCCACAGGTGAGAAGGCTGCATCTCCAACCCGATGACGAAGAGGTACATCACCACACCGAGTTCGGCCGTGTGCAGGATGGTGGCGGGGTCGCTGATGAGCGCCATGCCGAACGGCCCGATGGCCAGCCCGGCGGCCAGGTACCCAAGCACGGAACCCAGGCCGAGGCGTTTGAACAGCGGCACCGCCACCACGGCCGCACCCAGCAATGTCACGACCTTGAGCAAGTCGCCCGCGCTGCCTTCCACGGCCATGGTGGAGCCCCTCTGTGGTTGTTGAATCGCGAAATTGTGACGCAAGCCGCGCGCCAGCCCCACATCAGCAAGGAATGCGTGCCACGGCGACAATCGTCCCCATGCGTTCTTCTGGTTTCTTTCGGATCGCCCTGATCCTCGGCCTGCTTTCGGCCATCGGTCCCTTCGCCATCGACATGTACCTGCCCGCGCTGCCCGCCATCGGCAGCAGCCTGGGCGCGCCGGTGGGCCAGGTGCAATGGACCCTCACCGCTTTCTTCATTTCGCTCGGCGTCGGCCAGTTGTTCTATGGGCCGGTCTCCGACATGGTGGGGCGCAAGCCCCCGCTGTACTTCGGCCTGGGGCTGTTTGCGCTGGCCAGCGTGGGCTGCGCGCTCACCAGCGACGTGCAGACGCTGGTAGCGCTGCGCTTCCTGCAGGGTCTGGGTGCGGCCGCCGGCATGGCGATTCCGCGCGCGGTGGTGCGCGATCTGCACACCGGCAACGAGGCCGCGCGCATCATGTCGCTGCTGATGCTGGTGTTCAGCGTCTCTCCCATACTCGCGCCGCTGGTGGGCAGCGGCGTGATCGCCCTCACGGGCTGGCGTGGTGTGTTCTGGGCCGTGGCGCTGGCTTCGGTGGCGGGTCTCGCGCTGGTGTATGGCGCCCTCACGGAAACGCGCACCCAGGCCGACCGGCTGGAAAGCAGCCTGGGCAGTGCCTTGCGCTCGTACGGCGTGCTGCTGCGTGATCGGCACTACCTGGGCCTGGTGGGCATCGCCAGCACCGCACTGGCCGGCTTCTTTGTCTACCTGGCCGGCTCGCCCTTCGTGATGATCGACCACTACGGCCTCACCCCCACGCAGTACAGCCTGGCTTTCGGCGTCAACGCGGCGGCTTTCTTCGGCGCCGCGCAATGCACCGCGCTGCTGGGCCGGCGCTTCGGGCTGGTGAACCTGGTGAAGGGTGCGGCCACCGCCTCGGGCGTCACCATGACCCTGCTGTTGATCTACTACCTGGCGGGTGGTGACAGTTTGTGGGTGCTGATCGCGCTGTACTTCGTGGCCAGCGGCTTCATGGGTCTGGTGATCCCGACCACCTCGGTGCTGGCGCTGGAGCAGCATGGCGCGATTGCCGGTACGGCATCGGCGCTGATGGGAACCCTGCAGATGCTGGGCGGCGCGCTCGCCATGGCACTGGTCAGCCTGTTCGCCAACGGGCAGCCCCTGCCCATGGTGGTGGGCATGGCCATCGGTGCCCTGATCGGCGTGGCGCTGACCTGGCTCACGCTCGGTGGGGCCGTTGCAGCAGGGAACGCACGCGGAGTTCGCGGTTGAACCCAGCGGTTGCCGACGGTTTGCCGCCCGCCCAGCGCTGGCGCGCGGTGGTGGTGATCATGCTGGGCATATCGATGTCGGTGCTGGACGGCAGCATCGTCAACCTGGCGTTGCCCGGCATTGCGCGCGAGATGAACGCACCCGCCTCGCAGGCAATCTGGGTCGTCAACGCCTACCAGATCGCCATGCTGGTCATGCTGCTGCCACTGGCCTCGCTCGGAGACCGGCTGGGCTACCGGCGTGTCTACCTGGTGGGCATGGCACTGTTTGTGCTGGCCTCGCTGGCCGCAGCACTGGCCACCACCTTGCCCATGCTGGCCACAGCGCGCGGGCTTCAGGGCCTGGGTGCGGCTGGTGTGCTGAGCGTCAACACCGCGCTGGTGCGGCTGGTCTACCCCAGCGTGCGGCTCGGCCGTGGCATGGCGCTGAACTCCATGGTGGTGGCCACCTCGGCCATGGCGGGGCCCTCGGTGGCGGCCGCCATTCTTTCCGTGGCGTCGTGGCCCTGGCTCTTTGCGCTCAATCTGCCATTGGGCCTGCTCACCATCTGGCTGGGCCGGCGGGCTCTGCCGGCCAACCCGCTGCACGCGGCCATGCCACCGCGCCTTTCGGTGCTCGACGTGCTGCTCAACATCCTCATGTTCACGCTGGTGTTTCTCGCGGTTGAGCAGCTCGGCGTGCGGGGTGCATCGAGCAACGGCGCTTCGCCCACTGGCTGGGCTCTGCTGCTGGCGGGCGTGCTGGTGGGCGTTTTCTACCTGCGCCGGCAATTGCACCAGGCGGCGCCGCTGTTTCCGGTGGACCTGTTTCGCATGCCCGTGTTTGCCCTGTCGATGGGGGCATCGCTGGGCGCCTTCTGTGCGCAGATGCTGGCCTTTCTGGCCTTGCCATTCCTGTTGCTGGAGGTGCATGGGCGCAGCCACGTGCAAGCCGGCCTGCTTCTCACGGCATGGCCCCTGGCCACCGCCGTGGTGGCACCCGTGGCCGGCCGACTCATCGGCCGCTACCCGGCGGGCTGGCTGGGTGGCGTCGGCATGGCGGTATTCGCCACAGGGCTGGCGCTGCTGGCCCTGATGCCGGCGCAACCGGCCAGCGCAGACATGGTCTGGCGCATGGCCCTGTGCGGCGCTGGCTTCGCACTGTTCCAGTCGCCCAACAACCACACCATCGTCACCACCGCGCCTTTGCACCGCAGCGGCGCGGCCAGCGGCATGCTGGGCACGGCCCGGCTCACCGGGCAGACGCTGGGCGCGGTGATGCTGGCGGCGATCTACGCGGTGTGGAACCAGCACGACGGGCGGGGCGAAACGATTGCGCTGTGGCTGGCGGCGGGGTGTGCGCTGCTCGCTGGTGTGAGCAGTTCGCTTCGGGTACGCGCCAGCAGAAGCTGAAAAGGGTCGGGGAAGGGCGTGTGGCAAACTTCCGCGCTTCGCGTTTTCATATCGGTTCGAATGCAGCAGATCATCCGGCAGATCGCCACGGAAATCAGGGTTGGGGAGCATCAGGTCCGCGCGGCGGTGGAATTGCTCGACGGTGGGGCCACGGTGCCCTTTGTGGCGCGCTATCGCAAGGAAGCCACCGGTGGGCTGGACGACATTCAGTTGCGCGAGCTCTCCACCCGGCTGGACTACCTGCGTGAACTGGAAGACCGCCGCGCTGCGGTTTTCAAGGCCATCGACGAACAGGGAAAGCTCACCGACGCGCTGCGCCTGGCCATTGCCGCTGCGCCCACCAAGCAGGAGCTGGAAGACCTGTACCTGCCGTTCAAGCAGAAGCGCCGAACCAAGGGGCAGATCGCGCGTGAGTTCGGCATCGAACCGCTGGCCGACAAGCTGTTCACCGACCCCACGCTGGACCCCGCCACGGAGGCAGCCGCCTTCGTAAAACCGCCCGAGGTGCTGGACGATGGCAAACCCGGTGCCGATTTCTCCACCGTGCCTGCGGTGCTCGACGGTGTGCGCGACATTCTCAGTGAACGCTGGGCGGAAGACGCCGCGCTGTTGCAGGGCCTGCGCGAATGGCTGTGGACCGATGGTCTGCTGAAAAGCACG
The DNA here is from genome assembly GCF_002127265.1 of Hydrogenophaga sp. IBVHS1. Classification (GTDB taxonomy): domain Bacteria; phylum Pseudomonadota; class Gammaproteobacteria; order Burkholderiales; family Burkholderiaceae_C; genus Hydrogenophaga. The sequence goes on from NZ_NFUU01000001.1 coordinate 1,665,888, forward strand.
CTGGTGGCCGGCAAGGATGAAAACGCGCCCGACATCGCCAAATTTCGCGACTACTTTGACTACGACGAGCCGATCTCGCGTGTGCCTTCGCACCGCGCGCTGGCTGTGTTCCGGGGCCGCGCGCTGGAGATTCTGGATGCGAAACTGGTGCTGCCCGAGCCGCCCGACGCCCTGGCTTCGACAGGATCAGCCCGAACGGTGGTGGTGCCCAGCCTCGCCGAGGGCCGCATTGCCCTGCACCTGGGCTGGAGCCACCAGGGCCGCAAGGCCGACGACCTGCTGCGAAAGTGCGTGGCCTGGACCTGGCGCGTGAAGCTCTCGCTCTCCAGCGAACGCGACCTGTTTGCGCGATTGCGCGAGAGCGCTGAAGCGGTGGCCATCAAGGTGTTTGCCGACAATCTGCGCGACCTGCTGCTGGCCGCGCCTGCCGGCCCGAAAGTGGTGATGGGCCTGGACCCGGGCATCCGCACCGGCGTGAAGGTGGCGGTGGTGGACGCCACCGGCAAGCTGGTCGACACGGCCACGGTGTACCCGCATGAACCCCGGCGGGATTGGGAAGGTTCACTGCACATTCTGGGCGCTCTCGCGCACAAGCACGGCGTGAACCTGATCGCCATCGGCAACGGAACCGCGAGCCGCGAGACGGACAAGCTGGCGGCGGATCTGATCAAACTGATGGAGAAAGCGGGCCTGAATGGTGTTCAAAAGGTGGTGGTCAGCGAGGCGGGCGCTTCGGTTTACTCCGCCAGCGAATTCGCCAGCCAGGAAATGCCCGATGTGGACGTGAGCCTGCGCGGTGCGGCCAGCATCGCGCGCCGACTGCAGGACCCGCTGGCCGAGCTGGTCAAGATCGACCCGAAGAGCATCGGTGTGGGCCAATACCAGCATGACGTGAACCAGAGCGAACTGGCCCGCACGCTCGAAGCGGTGGTGGAAGACTGCGTGAACGGCGTGGGCGTGGACCTGAATACCGCCAGCGTGCCGCTGCTCTCGCGCGTGTCGGGGCTTTCCGGCAGTGTGGCCAAGGCTGTGGTGCGCTGGCGTGAAACGCACGGCGCCTTCAAAAGTCGCCAGCAGCTGATGGAAGTGGCCGGCCTGGGCGCCAAAACCTTCGAGCAGAGCGCGGGCTTCCTGCGCATTCGCGGTGGCGACAACCCGCTGGACATGACCGGCGTGCACCCCGAGACCTACAGCGTGGTCGAGCAGATCATGGAAAAGACCGGCAAGCCGGTGGCCGATCTCATGGGCCGCGCCGACATGCTCAAGACCTTGCGTCCCGAGCTGTTCGCCAACGAGCGTTTCGGCGTGATCACGGTCAAGGACATCCTGGGCGAACTGGAAAAGCCCGGTCGCGATCCGCGTCCCGATTTTCAGGTGGCGCGCTTCAACGACGGCGTGGACGACATCAGCGACCTGCGCGAAGGGATGATTCTGGAAGGTACGGTGAGCAACGTGGCCCAGTTTGGCGCCTTCATCGACCTGGGCGTGCACCAGGACGGGCTGGTGCATGTGAGCCAGCTGGCGCACAAATTCGTGAACGATGCCCGGGAAATTGTAAAAACCGGCGACATCGTGAAGGTCAGGGTGATGGAGGTGGACGTGGCGCGCAAGCGCATCGGCCTTTCCATGAAGCTGGGCGAGGCGCCCGCTCGCAGTTCAGACGGCGCCCGCGACAACCGGTTCGAGCCAGTGCGGGGTGCACGCGGGGGCCAGCCGGTAGCCAAAGGCAGCCCACCGGTCGCCTCGGCCATGGCCTCGGCCTTTGCCCGTTTGCAGGGCACAGGGAAGCGCTGAGCCGGTAGTTCAAAGTCATTCAAGGGGCTCAAGTCGGAGGGGCAGGTGTCGATAGCTTGGGTAGTCAAACCCAACCCAGCCATCGGACTTCAGCCCCATGCAACTCGAAGCCCTTTTGAACTACCCCCGTGCCCTGCCGGCCATGTCGCGCACGGTCTCGGAGCTTCTGGCCGAGATGAACAAGGAAGATCCCAGTCCCCGGCGCGTGGCGGGGCTGATCTCCCAGGACCCTGCGCTCACCACCCGCGTGCTGCGCCTTTCCAACTCCGCTTTCTTCCGCTCCAGCCGACAGATCGGCAGCGCGGACGAGGCCGTGGCCTTGCTGGGCATGACCCATGTGCGCTCGCTGGTGATGGCGGCGGCGCTGGGCTCGAGTTTCAAGAATGTGCCCGGTGTGGACATGCGCCAGTTCTGGCGCTACAGCCTGCGCGTGGCCGACATTTCGCGCTCGCTGGCGGGCATCTTGCGGCAGAACGAAGGCAACGCCTTCACCGCCGGCCTGGTGCACGCCATCGGCGATCTGATCATGCACATCGCCATGCCAGACGTGATCGGCCCCATCGACATGGGCACGCCACCGCTGGACCTGCGCCGTGCCGATGCCGAGCGCATGGTGCTGGGCTACACCTACGCCGAGGTGGGCGCCGGCATGGCCGAGAAATGGCAGTTTCCGCCCGACATCGTCTCGGCGCTGGCCAACCAGGTGGCGCCGTTCGACGGCGAAACCTACGACCCGCTGGGTGGGGTGCTGCACCTGGCGTCCTGGCGAGCGCGCGCCGAAGAGATCCAGCTGGATGAAAGCGGCCTCGTGTCGACCTTTCCCGACATGGTCGGCCTCACCCTGGGGCTGGATGTGGACAGCGTGCTCGGCAAGGACCCCACGGAATGGTCGTTCAGCCAGGCCCTGGGCGCCTTTATCGACTGAAAGTTCTCAAGACTGCCGCCGACCTGACGAAGAAACCATCAGCTACCCAACAACAAACCCAAACCGTCGAAGGGCTCAGATCATGCAACTCGAAAAGCTGCTCAAGCAACCGGACGCACTGCCTTCCGCCCCCAAGGTGGTGCGCAAGCTGATCGAAACCTTCGACCAGGAAGAGGTCGACGCCATGCTGGTGGCGTCCTACATCGAAGACGACCCGGTGCTCACGGCCAAGCTGCTGAAGACCGCCAACTCCGCCTTCTTCGGCCTCTCGCGGCAGGTCTCCAATGCCCGCGAAGCCATGAACGTGCTGGGCATGATCAAGGTGCGGGCGCTGGTGATCGCCGCTTCGCTCGGTGAAGGCTTTCACAAGGTGGGCAGCGTCAACCTGAACCAGTTCTGGCGCTACAGCCTCAACACCGCCAACCTCTCGCGATACATCGCGCTGCCGATCAAGATCGACGAGAACACCGCGTTCACCGCCGGTCTCATTCATGGCATTGGTGAGCTGGTGATGCACGTGGGCATGCCCGAAGCCATGCTGGACCTGGACCGCAGCGTGCCCATGCTTGACCTCAAGCGCTCCAAAGCCGAGCGCGGCATCTTCGGCTACAGCTACGCCGAGGTGGGCGCCGCACTGGCGCGCGAATGGCATTTCCCTAAACGCATGATCAACGCCATCGAGCACCAGACCGCTCCGTTTGACAACGACGTGTACGAGCCGATCGCCGGCGTGATCCACATCGGCTCCTGGCGCGCCCGCGCCGAAGAGCAGGCCATGCGCAGCGAACTGCTGATCAACACCTACCCCGATCCGGTCGGGCTGGTGCTGGGCATCGACCCCGACACCGTGGTGGCCGAAGAGATTCCGTCGCTTTCCCGGCACGCCGAGGAATCAGAGTCCCACGTGCACCACTGAGTTTGCCGGGCAAGCGCCAGCGGCTGCGAGACAATCGCGGCCTATGCCTCCAGCGCTTCGCCTCTACGCCGGCCCCAGGGCCCTGCAGCACCTCCAGAACCATGGCCTTCGTCCACAGGACGTGGGCATCATCCCCGCCGCCGCCGGCGGACCCAAGGGCCTGATCCTCGGGCCGCTGGACCGCTTTCTGTTCGGTCCCTGGCTCTCCGGCAGTCAACAGCCGGTGCACCTGGTGGGCGCGTCCATCGGCGCCTGGCGCATGGCCACGGCATGCCTGAACGATCCCGTGGCAGCCTTTCAGCGCCTGGAGACCGATTACATCCACCAGCACTACGAGCTGCCCCCAGGCCAGAAGCGGCCCACAGCCGTGCAGGTGAGCGAGCGTTTTGCGGACAACCTCAAGAGCTTCTACGGCGGTCGGGTTGGCGAAGTGCTGGGGCAGTCGCGCTTTCGCCTGCACATCGTCACCTCGCGCGGCCGCCATCTGCTCGGGCGCGACGGCCGACTGCGCACGCCGCTGGGGTACCTCACCGCCTACGCGGCCAATGCCGTGAGTCGAAAAGCGCTGGGGAACTGGCTGGAGCGTGTGGTGTTTTCCTCATCGCTCCCCGAATCGGGTGGGGCGAGCGCACTCCCGTTTTCCACAGAAGACTTCCGCACCCGGCAGGTGGCAATGCGGGAAGACAACTTCATGGATGCCCTGCAGGCGAGCTGCTCCATTCCGTTCGTGCTGCGGCCGGTGCATGGCATCGCCGGCGCGCCGCCCGGCACCTACTGGGACGGCGGCATCACCGATTACCACCTGCACCTGCGCTACCAGCCACCGGCATCGGCGCCCATCGTGCTCTATCCCCATTTCCAGAAAGCGGTGGTGCCCGGCTGGCTCGACAAGGGCTGGAAGGGCCGCCACCTGTCCAGCCCGGCGCTCGACCACATGCTGGTGATGGCGCCCGACCCGGCCTGGGTGGCCACGCTGCCCCATGGCCGGCTGCCCGATCGCAGCGACTTCACGCGCTACGGACAGGACCTGCCCGCGCGCGTGAAGGTCTGGCGCGCGGGCGTGTCGGCCAGCCAGCAACTGGCCGACGAATTCGCACAGTGGCTCGAACGGCCCGACCTCTCGCGCGTCGAGCCCCTCTGAACGGGGCGGGGGGATAATCCTTCCCCATGTCCAACGACTCCGCCACCCCCCGTTTTCTCACCGCGGCGCTCTACCAGTTCGTCGACCTGCCGGACTTCGCCGCCCTGCGCGCGCCCTTGCTCGCCTGCTGCGAGGCCAACCACGTCAAAGGCACTTTGCTGCTGGCGCCCGAAGGCATCAACGGCACCATTGCAGGCCCGGAGGCAGGCGTGCGCGCCGTGCTGCAGTACCTCCGCACCGACCCGCGCCTGGCCCGACTGCCGCACAAGGAATCCTGGAGCGACCACCCGCCGTTTCACCGCATGAAGGTGCGCGAGAAGCGCGAGATCGTCACTCTGCGCGTGCCCGGCCTGGACCCGAACCGCACCGTGGGTCAATACGTAAAGCCGGAAGACTGGAACGCGCTGCTGGCCGACCCCGATGTGCTGCTCATCGATACCCGCAACGACTACGAAGTGGCCATCGGCACCTTTCACGGCGCGGTCAACCCGAACATCAAGTCCTTCACCGAGCTGCCCGCCTGGCTGGATGCGCAGCCCAGCTTGCAGGGCGAGAAGAAACCCAAGGTGGCGATGTTCTGCACCGGCGGCATCCGTTGCGAAAAGTCGACTGCGCTCATGAAGATGCGCGGCTTCGACGAGGTCTACCACCTCGAAGGCGGCATCCTCAAATACCTGGAGTCGGTACCGCCAGCGCAGAGCACCTGGGAAGGCGAGTGCTTTGTGTTCGACGAACGCGTGAGCGTGGGCCACGGCCTGGTGCCCGGGCCCCATGAGCTTTGCCGCTCCTGCCGCTGGCCACTTTCACCTGAAGACCAGGCCTCGCCGCATTACGTGCTGGGTGTCAGTTGTGCCCACTGCCACGATCAGCGCACGCCAAAGGAGAAAGCCCGCCTGGCAGAGCGGCAAAGACAGGTCGAGCTGGCCGAGTCGCGCGGCGAACTGCACGTGGGTGCGCGCATGCCTTAGCGCGAAATGATCGAAAGGATCAGCTCGCGCAGGGCGGCAGGGCGGGCGGGTTTGTAGAGCAGTGCCATGCCCACGCTGCGGGCACGCTCGGCCACCGCTTTGTCCATATCGCCCGTGATCAGGCAGGCAGGGATGTTTCGGCCGGTGAGCTCGCGCAGCGCGAGCACAGCGTCGATTCCGTTTTCCTGCCCGCGCAGACGGTGGTCGCTCACAATGAAGTCGGGCACCAGACCCTGGGCGACCAGCGCGCGTGCGGTCTCGATGCCCTCCGCTGCATGGGGGATCGACTTCCAGGTCTTGAGCAAATCGAACAGGGCGTCACACGCCATGGCATCGTCTTCGATGATGAGGGCATGCAACCCCACAAGAGCTTGCTGCGAAAGGTCCCACGCAGCAACCGGCGGTTCCTCGACCAGCGCAGGCTGCGGTGGCGCCAGCGGCAAGGTGACGCTGAAACAGCTTCCCCAGCCAGGCGCCGATCGCACGGTGAGCGGATGTCCCAACAGGTCACACGTGCGCCTGGCGATGCTCAGCCCCAACCCCAACCCCTTGCTGCGGTCGCGTTCGGGATTGTCGGCCTGGAAGAACTCTTCAAAGATGTGTGACAGGTGCTCGGGGGCAATACCGATACCGTTGTCACGCACCTCAATGCGGGCATGGGTGCCGTTGGCGGTGGGACGACAAGCCACCAGCACCGTGCCCTGCGGCGTGAAGCGCAAAGCGTTGCCCACCAGGTTGTGAAGCACGCGTTGCAGCAGGGCCGGATCGGTCATCAACCAGGCGGGCGAGGCCCTGAACTTGAGGCGCACACCACTTCGAATGCCCTCACCCGGGAACAGCGTACGCACCTGTTCCACCACCCGGGCAAAGGGGACGGCGGTGGGTTGTACCTGAAGTGAATCGGCGTCCAGACGGGAGAGGTCGAGCAGGGCGTTGAGCATGTGCTCCAGCGTGCGCACAGAGGCATCCAGCCGGCTCACCAGCACATGCGTCTGCGGCGTGCCTGAGAGTTGTTTCAGCTGGTCGATCAGCAACCCCATGGCGTGCGTGGGTTGGCGAAGGTCGTGGCTGGCCGCCGACAGAAAGCGGGACATGGCGCGGCGCTCCGCCTCGAAAGCCTCCTGCTTCTCTCTCATCTGCGCGGCATGCCGGCGCATGGTGATGTCGATCAGGACAATGCGCCACATCGGTTCGCCGCCCTCGTCCAGGGCAGCGGTAGCGCCCATTTCCACCCAGATGTGATCGCCCGAACGACTAACCAGCCGCATTTCGCTGGAAATTTGCTCACCCGTACCCAGATTCAATCGGCTCTTCCGGTAGAGCTCATCCTGGTATTCGCTGGCGATGAAGCGCGCCAGCGGGGCACCAACAAGTGACTCGCGCTCCGTGCCCAGCAGCCTGGCAGCGAAATGGTTCGCCTGCTGGATCAGGCCCTTGGCGTTCACGGTGCAGTAGGCCACCGGCGCCATGTCGTACAGATTGAAGTAGTGCTCACGCGTGGCGTCCAGCGCCGCCTGTGTGGTGCGCAGCTCTTCGTTCTGCATCTCCAGCTCCATCTTGTGGAGTTGCAGCTCTTTCACCAGCGCACGCAGAGTCTCGGCCGGCAGGTCGTGCAGCGGCTCCGTCGCCCCAGCCGCCAGAGGCCGCGCGCGAGGGGGCGTGGGCGATGGGCTGGGATCGGGCCTGTCGGTCATGTGCGACTCAAATGGGCTCGGAACCCCGTTGTGCCGCCAGCGCGCGCAAGGCTTCCCGCGCCAGCCGCACTTCGGTGATGTCGAGGAAGGAAATCACAGCGCCCTCGATCGCATGCTCGACCGTGCGGTAGGGCTGGATGCGCATGGTGTACCAGCGCTGCTGCGTGGTCTGCACATCGAGTTCAAAATTCTCCAGCGTGTCGAGCACACGCTTAACGTCGACCACAAGCTTCTGATAACCCACCAGGTTGGACGCGATGTGGGTGATCGGTCGACCCACATCGCCGGGGATCAGGTTGATGATGGTCGAGGTCGCCGGAGTGAAGCGCAGGATGCGCAGGTCGTGGTCCACAAACAGGGTGCCGATGCCGGTGCCCGCCAGCAGGTTGTTCATGTCGTTGTTCACGCGGGAGAGATCGGCCACCTTGATCTGCAGCTCGGTGTTCACCGTCGTCAATTCTTCGTTCACCGCCTGCAGCTCTTCCTTGGAGGTCTCAAGTTCCTCATTGGTGGACTGCAACTCCTCGTTAACGACCTGCATCTCCTCGTTGGATGACCGCAGCTCTTCCGTCGAGCGTTCGAGCGATTCCGACATGGATTTCAGGTGCTCATCGCGAACGCGCATGGCACGCCGAAGTTCCTGCAGCTCATCGGAGGATGCGGGTGCGTCTTCAACCAGCTCACTGTGCAACGCCGGCTCTGCAACCATCTCATTCAGCTGCGCGCTGGTCGATTCCTCGAGCACCACCAGGTACAGTGGGTCGTCGGTTGCGTCGGTGCCCAGACCCGAGACTTGTCGGACCGTGAGGTTGACGAGAGAGAAATGGCCATTGGTGCGGACCTGAACTCGCGGAACGGATGCAACCTCCTGGTGGGCCACTGCAGCCCTGAGCGCCGCTTCGAGCGCAGGACGCAGCCCCTCGCGAGCCATCTTCAGTATGTTGTTGACACCGGCCTCACCAGGCGCTGGCTCGAGGAAATGGCCGGTGCGGCCGTGGAGGTACCGGATGTCGCCTTGGGCATTGACCAGCGCGCTGGCTGGCGCGATCCGCAGCAAGGCCTGTTCGGCAATTTCACGCAGAGAAACTTTCATGGGTGAGTCCCGTTTTTCTTCGCGCTGATGCAGCCTGGCCTCGAGCCGTGTCGTGGGGAGCAGGGCAGCGGTGGTGTAACTGAGTCGGGTGGATTTCGAGTTTTCCCGGCGCCGGAAGAGCTTGGCGCGCCGATCCAGCACCGAAAACAGCTCGCCATTTTCACCCACGCTTTCAGATGTGCCAAGGAACAAGGTGCCGCCGGGCTTGAGCGCGTAGTGGAAAAGTGGGATCAGGCGCTTCTGCAGATCCCCATCGAAATAGATCAAAAGATTTCGGCAGACGATGAGGTCGAGACGCGAAAAGGGCGGATCTCGGATCACATCGTGTTCGGAGAACACCATCATGTCCCGCAGGCATTTGCGCACCCGGTAGGGCCCTCCAGCCATCTCCGCCGTGAAGAACCGCGAGAGGCGCCGGGGAGAAATTTCCTGGGCAATACTCGCGGGATAGATGCCCGTCCGAGCCACCGCGATGGCTCGGGCGTTCAGATCGGTCGCGAAAATCTGAACCTTGCAAGGTTGCTGCAGCTGATCCATGGCCTCTGTCACCAGCATGCCGATGGAGTAAGGCTCCTCGCCGGTGGAGCACCCCATTACCCAGATTCGCACCACGCTCGAAGGGTCCTTCTCGGCGAGCAGGCGTGGCAGGACATCCCGTTCCAGCACCTGGAACGCCTCGGGGTCGCGAAAGAAAGCCGTTACGCCGATGGGCAGGTCGAAGTACAGATTCTTCACTTCGCCCGGCGTCTGGCGCAGGTGGGCGGCATAGGCATGGAGCGAATCCATCTCGTGCACCGCCATGCGGCGCTCGATGCGCCTGCGGATGGTGCCCAGCTTGTACTGGGAAAAATCGTGACCGGTCTGCGAGAGCAGCATCTGCATCACGTGCACATAGTCCTCTTTCGACCACACTCCGGCAACGGCCTCGGCTACCCCGCCTCGGTCTGGCACCTGAGGCGTCATCGCCAGAATGTGCGCCATCATCTGATCGGGCGGAAGTTCGATGTCGACCGCGCCGGTGTCAATGGCACTTTGCGGCATGCCCGGAAACTGAGCGGTCGCTGGCGTCTGGGCCATGGTGAGTCCGCCCGCTTCCTTGATCGCCTGCAAGCCCACGCCGCCGTCGCAGCCACTGCCCGAAAGCACGATGCCCACCGCGCGATCACGCAGTTGACGCGCAAGCGAATTGAAGAAGATGTCGACGGTCCGGGCGTCGCCGTGAAGGTGTGTCCGGATATGCAGCATCAGCCTGCCATCCAGGTACAGCACCTCCCGGTTGGGCGGAATCACGTAGACGCAGTCGGGCCGCACCGCCATGCCATTCTGGATCTCGAACACCTGCAGGCTGGTGCATCGCTGGATCAGCTCAGTCAGCATGCTGGGATGGTCTGCCGCCAGGTGCTGCACAACCACGTAGGCCATGCCCGACTCGGTGTCTGTCCGCGTATTTCGAAAGAAGGCCTCGAACGCCGCCAGCCCGCCTGCGGAGGCCCCGATACCGACCACCCGCGAGGGCAGCTCGGTCGCACCGACCTGTGCGTCTACAGGCAGATCAAAGATGTTCATGGTGCAAAGGGGAACAGCGGGACAGGAACAGCAGCCGTTCAACGGGCCGACTGCAGCATGTCCCGGTAGTCCTGCGCGCTGGCCAGGCGCGGGTTGGTCTTGTGGCAGTGGTCCGCCAGGGCCCCGTCAATCACGCGATCAAACACTTCCTCGCCTACACCCATGGCGGCCAGTCCACTGGGCAGGCCCAGGCGCGCGTTCATGTCGAGGATCGCCTCGGGCACGTCGCTGCCACTGCGCAACCCCATCGCATGGGCCATGCGCTGGAGACGGTCTTCCTTCTTCATGGACTCGGCCTCGGCGTTGAAGCGAATCACCGCCGGCAGGAACACCGCATTCAGCGTGCCGTGGTGCAGGCGCGGGTTCACGCCGCCCAGGCTGTGGCTCAGCGAATGCACACAACCCAGCCCTTTCTGGAACGCCATGGCGCCCTGCATCGATGCGCTCATCATGTTCAGGCGCGCTTCACGATCCTGGCCATTTTTCGTGGCGCGCTCGATGTGTGCCCAGCCCCGCTGCAGGCCGTCCAGCCCGATCCCATCGGCTGGCGGGTTGAACGCCGGGGCCATGAAAGTTTCCATGCAGTGGGCGATGGCGTCCATGCCGGTGGCGGCGGTGAGCAAAGGCGGCAGGCCCAGCGTGAGCTCGGGGTCGAGCAGGGCGGTGCGGGGCACCAGGTGCCAGCTGTGGAAACCGAGCTTGCGCCCGTCGTCCACGATCACGATGGCGCCACGCGCTACCTCGCTGCCGGTGCCGGCCGTGGTCGGTACCGCAATGAGCGGCGGCACTCGGTCGGTGATCCGGGGCGAGCCGCCTTCAATGGTGGCGTAGGTCTTGAGCGGCCCTTCGTGGGCGCTGGCGATGGCCACGCCCTTGGCGCAATCGATGGCGCTGCCGCCACCCAGGGCAATCAGGCCATCGCAAGCCTCTCTGCGGTAGACCTCGACGGCGGCGCGCACGGCGGCCTCGGTCGGGTTCGAGGGGGTCTGGTCGAACACCGCAGGCGACTGGCCGGGCAGGGCGGCGAGCGCCTTGTCCAGCAGGCCAGCGGCCTTCACGCCGGCGTCGGTGACGATGAGCGCCTTGCGAATGCCTACGCGTTCGCATTCGGCCTGCAGTTGGGAGAGCACCCCGAAGTCAATCAGGATGTTGGTCACATAAAGGATTTGCGCCATTCGGTGTGTCTCGGAGTTCTTTCGGGTTATAGACGATAACTATAAGGTTTGACTGCTTCGGGGCCAATGATGAGGCGAGATATTCGGTCGCAAGAAAGACAGAGACAATTTGGCCATGTCTCACCACTCCGATCCCCGCGCTCTGCTCACGCCCGCCATGCGTGGCCTGCTGAACCGCATCGAACGCGCCGGCCACCCACCCCTGCATGCACTCTCGCCCGATCAGGCAAAGGCCTCCTATCTGGCCGGTGCTCCCGTGCTGGAAATCCCGCTGCACAAGCTCACGCGCGTGCAGGAGCTGAGCATTCCCGCACGCGATGACTTCAAGCTGACCGCGCGGCTGTTTGCTCCGTCGCTGGATGTGGCGCTGCCGGTGTTGCTGTTCTTTCATGGCGGCGGTTTCACGGTGGGCAGCGTGGCCAGCCACGAGCCCCTGTGTCGCCATCTGGCCCATCTGGCGCACTGCGCCGTGATCTCGGTGGACTACCGGCTGGCGCCTGAATGGAAGTTCCCCACGGCGGTGGAAGATGCCTGGGACGCGCTCGCCTGGTTGCGCGAGCAGGCCGATGCGCTGGGGCTGGACGCCCAGCGTATGGCGGTGGGTGGCGACAGTGCAGGCGGCACACTGGCCGCGGTCACGGCCATTGCCGCTCGCGACGCGGGCTGGCCACTGGCGCTTCAGCTGCTTTTTTATCCCGGCTGCGCGGGGCACCAAGACACCGCGAGCCACAAGAGGTTTTCCAAAGGCTTCCTGCTGGAAAAGCCGCACATCGACTATTTCTTCAACCAGTACCTGCGCACCGAAGCCGATCGCGACGACTGGCGCTTCGCACCGCTGGATGGCGTGGACGCCTCCGGACACCCGCGCGAGCTCGATGGCGTGGCGCCTGCATGGCTGGGCCTCGCGGAATGCGATCCCCTCACCGACGAAGGCGTGATGTACGCCGACCGGTTGCGCCACGCGGGCGTGCCCGTGGCGCTGGAGATTTATGCTGGCGTGGTGCACGGCTTCATCAACTTCGGCCGCGCCATTCCCCAGGCGCTCACCGCTCACAACGACGCGGCCCGCGCCCTGCGAAAAGCTTTCAACCCGGAGACCTGAAATGACCCTGAAGCGCAGCGATTTCCGCTTTTTCCACCGCCTGCGCGTGCGCTGGGCCGAGGTGGACATGCAGAAGATTGTGTTCAACGCCCACTACCTCATGTATTTCGACACCGCCATCACCGACTACTGGCGCGCGCTGGCCCTGCCGTATCAGGAAAGCATGGAACACCTCGGTGGCGATCTCTATGTGGTGAAGGCGACCGTTGAGTTTCATGCCTCGGCGCGTGTGGACGACCAGCTCGAAGTGGCGATGCGTTGCCAGCGCGTCGGCAATTCATCGCTCACATTTCAGGGCGCCATCTTTCGGGGCGAGGAACACCTCATCACCGGCGAAATCATTTATGTGTTCGCCGATCCGGCGACGCAGAAATCTCGCCCCGTGCCCCAGGTGCTGCGCGACACGCTGCTGGGATTTGAAGCCGGCGAGGCGGTGAGCCACATGCGCGTGGGCGCCTGGAGTGAACTCGGCGCCGACGCGGGCGCCATCCGCACCGCGGTGTTTGTGCAGGAGCAGCGCATTCCCAAGGAGCTGGAATGGGACGAGGCCGACGCGGTGGCCGTGCACGCCGTCGCCTACAACCGCCTGGGCCGCCCGGTGGCCACGGGGCGCCTGCTGCCCACCGAAACGGGTGTGGCCCGGATCGGCCGCATGGCGGTGGACCGCACGCTGCGCGGCAGCCGCCTCGGCCGCGATGTGCTGTTTGCATTGATGGACGCGGCGCGCGCACGCGGCGATGCCGAGGTGATGCTGCACGCACAGCAGAGTGCCATCGGTTTCTACCAGCGCCTTGGTTACCAGAACCGCGGGGAGCCCTTTGAAGAGGCGGGAATCCCGCACCAGGAGATGGTGGCCAGGCTCTAAGGCCAGACCAACGCCATGCGGTGGTGGGGCTCCCCCGGCAGCGTTGAGGAACGGTTTGATGCGTGGTCATGCGTCCACTCCATCAGCTCCACCTGCCAGCCGCTGCCCTCCGGGCGGGCGCTCACCAGCAGGCTGCTGCGTGTGCCGTAGGCCCGCTCGGGCATGCGCACAAAGGGGCTGGAGAGTGCGCGTTCGGCGTCGCCCGGCACACCTGTACGGGGCATGTCCTGATCGGGCGCAGGCTGGTCATCGAACAGCGCCCGTGCCAGGGGATCGGTCCAGCGCCCGGCAGGGTCTTCCCGCAGATGTTCCAGCGAGGCGAGCGCCGCGTGTTTGAGGCGCTGCGTTTTGGGCCACGGCGTGTCCAGACTCGCGTTGGACAGGCCGTAGACGCCAGCGCCCAGCGACTGGCGATGCAGGGCGGGCGGGTGCATCTCGTGGGGTTCATCAGGATGGCGATTGCCCAGCCAGCTCCAGCGGCGTGCATGGAAATCGCCCACCACCAGGTTGAAGCCGCCGTATGCCTCGGGATCGATGCTTTCGGCGAAGCGGTCTTCATCGGTGTCCGCCCGCAGCCAGCGTGTGACCAGCTCACCACGGCTGCGCGAGCCTGGTCCGGCCATGGCCTGGCGCACATTGGTCAGCATGGCCACGCGCCCTTGCGGATTGATGCCCAGCCAGGTGCCGCCATCGCGCAGGTCCCGCCCACCCACCACCTCGGTGCCATCGGCCAGCGACCAGCGGTGCAGCGGCGCCGTGGGGCGGTCCAGGTACTCGTCGCGGTTGGCCGCGATCAGCAGCGGGCACGCCGGGTCGGCGTTCAGCGCGAAGGCGATCAGGCACATGGCGCAGTGGTCGTTCAGATGTCGTCGAGCAACGGGTAGGGCAGAGGCTGCAGGGTCAGGGCAGGACCATTCGCACTGCCGGCGTGCAGCCCGCCCTGCGCCGCCGCGCTGACCTGCAGGGAAACGATGGCGTCGAAACCTTCTTCCGGGTGCGGAGCGACCTCCACCACCGTACCGCAGGGCTGCTCGACGTCGCTGTCCTGGAACACGTCTTGGCCGGGCGAGATGGCGCCGTCGGCATGCACCACGTAGGCGCGGCGTTTCAGCGTGCCCCTGAACTGGCTGCGTGCCACCACTTCCTGGCCGGGGTAACAACCCTTCTTGAAGTTCACACCGCCGACCGATTCGTAGTTCAGCATCTGCGGCACGAAGGCCTCCACCACAGGCTGGCTGAGCGTGGCCACGCCGCTGCGCACCGAGAGCCATTGCCACAGGGGCTCGGCCAATGCCGGGCCTTCTGGCGGAGCTTCGCCAACGGGCGCCACCCACAGCGCGCGCGTCGCGCCATCGGCCAGCGGCAGCCGTATTACGCTGGCCTCTCCAACGCGCGCCTGGCTCCAGAGCGGGACGGGCAGCGCGGGTGGCACCGCACCGCCGACCAGGCCGACCACCCGGAAGTTCTCGCTGGCGTCGCTCAACCGGGCCTTGGCCCGCAGCACGAACATCGAAAGGCGCTTGAGCGTGGGGGCGAGCAGGTCTCGGTTGCAGATCAGAAGAATGTCTTCTGGGCTGCGTTTAAAGCCCACGAAACTGGCGAGCATGCGGCCCTTGGCAGAGCAGAACGCCGCCAGGCGCGCCTCGGACAACCCGAGCAATGAAAAGTCTTGCGTGAGCTGCCCATGCAGGAAAGCCGCAGCGTCCGCGCCTTCGACGCGGATCACGCCCAGCTGCGGCAAGGGCGTCACGCCGTTCAGGGCAGCGGCCTGAAGCGGGGGGGTGCGTTCGGAGGGGTGAATCATGGGTAAGGGCCGGTTCTCGATGAAAGGCGGCCGGGGCCCGGCCAGTGGGTGGCCGTGGGCCCCTGCGGATGCGAGGGGCTCGATTATCATGGCCGGCCGCCTTCCACGCAGCCCGCCCAACCCTTGCCCCTGCCGACACCAAGCCCGTGATGCGCATCCTCAAACTGCTGGTGCTCTACCCGCTCATTCTGGCCGTGCTGGCCGCCGCTGTGGGCATGTGGTGGCTGCAGCAGCCGCTGCGCCTGCCGGCAGGCACATCCGCCCAGGAGCCGCTGGACGTGACCATCGCGCCGGGCTCCTCCGCGCAGTCCATCGCCCAGACCCTGGCCGATGCGGGCGTCGGCGCCCCCTCTCAACTCTTGTACGCGTGGTTCAGGCTCTCGGGTGAATCGCGCGACATGAAAGCCGGCAGCTACGAGTTCGCACCTGGCACCACGCCCCGCACCTTGCTCTCCAAGCTGGTTCGCGGCGAGCAGGCACTGCGCAGCATCACGCTGGTGGAGGGCTGGAACGTGCGGCAGGTCTTACAGGCCGTGCGAAGCGCCACCGACCTCAAGCAGGACATCGAAGGTCTCAGCCAGGCCGACATCATGGCCCTGATCGGTTACCCGGGCCGCCATCCCGAGGGGCGTTTTTTTCCTGACACCTACCGCGTGCTGAAACACGCACCGGCCTCCACTGTGCTGCGTCAGGCGGCCAAAGCCATGGAGGAGCGCGTGGCCCAAGCCTGGGCCCAGCGCGACCCGGCCTCGCCGCTGCGCACGCCCGACGAGGCGTTGATCCTGGCCAGCATCATCGAGAAAGAAACCAGCCTGGAGAGCGACCGGCGTCGAATTGGCGGTGTGTTCTCCAACCGGCTGCGCATCGGCATGCGCCTGCAGACGGATCCTGCGGTCATCTATGGACTGGGTGAAGCTTTCGACGGCAACCTGCGGCGCAACGACCTCAACGAGGACACGCCCTACAACACCTACACGCGGGCTGGTCTGCCGCCCACGCCCATTGCCATGCCCGGCATGGCGTCGATCATGGCGGCGGTGCAACCGCTGAGCACCAACTCCATTTATTTCGTGGCAAGGGGAGACGGTTCCAGCCAGTTCAGCGCCACGCTGGAAGAGCACAATGCGGCGGTTCGGCGCTACATCCTGCGCCGCTGAACCTCCCCCCGATCCTTCGCACATGCATCCCGCCGGACTCTTCATCACCTTCGAAGGCATCGACGGCGCGGGCAAATCCACCCACATCGCGGCCCTGGCCGAGGCCTTCCGGGCTGCGGGCCGGCGCCTCACGCTCACCCGCGAACCCGGCGGCACACCGCTGGCCGAGAAACTGCGCGAACTCGTGCTCAACGACGCCATGGACCCCTTGTGCGAGGCGTTGCTGATGTTCGCCGCGCGGCGTGACCACCTGCAGCAGGTCATCGAGCCCGCGCTGGCACGCGGCGACGTGGTGCTGTGCGACCGCTTCACCGACGCCACCTTCGCCTACCAGGGCGGCGGACGCGGCTTCGACCTGGCCGTGCTGCGCCAGCTCGAACGCTGGGTGCAGGCGCGCCCGGATACGGCCATGCTGCGCCAGCCCGACCTGACTGTGTGGTTCGATCTGCCGCCTGAAGTGGCGGCCCAACGCCTGGCTGGCGCGCGCGTGCCCGATCGGTTCGAGGCCCAGCCGACGGCGTTTTTTGAACGGGTGGCCGAAGGTTACGCGCAGCGTTTCGCCGAAGACCCTCCACGCTTCGTGCGCGTGCCCTCCGATCAATCAAAAGACGCCGTATGGAACACCGTGCGCGTGGCCTTTGAGCAGCGCGGCTGGCTGAAGACCGCAGAGGTTCGAGCATGAGCCCGATGGCGCCTTGGCTGCAGGCTCAACTGAAAGATCTGCTGGCCCAGCGAGGCCATGCCTTGCTGCTGGCCGGACCCTCAGGCCTGGGCCAGTACGAGCTGGCGCTGGCGCTGGCTCGCGCCTGGCTTTGCGAGCGGCCCGGCCCGCATGGCGCCTGTGGCGAATGCGGCAGCTGCCACGCCATCGACGTGCGCACGCACGCCGACCTCTGCGCCCTCTTGCCCGAAACGCTCAGTCTGGAGCTGGGCTGGCCATTGGACGAGGGGGCGCAGAAGGAAATCGACGACAAGAAGCGCAAACCCAGCAAGCTGATCCGTGTGGAGGCGGCACGCGAAGCGGTGTCGTTCACGCAGTTCACGCGTTCGCGCGGCAACACCAAGGTGATCCTGGTCTATCCCGCCGAGCGCATGAACATGGAATCGGCCAACACCTTGCTCAAGACCCTGGAGGAGCCGGTGGGCGAAGTGCGCTTCGTGCTCGCTACAGACGCCGCTCACCAGCTGCTGCCCACCATCCGCAGCCGCTGCCAGACGCACGCCATGGTGTGGCCCGGCGAAGTCGAGGCGCTCGACTGGCTGCTGGCTCAGGAATCGGCTGCTGGCGCCAGCAGGGAGCTGGCCCGTGTGTGGCTGCAGGCCGCCGGTGGCCGGCCCAGCGACGCGCTGGCCTGGGCCACCTCTGGATTGCAGGGCCCCGCGTGGGCGCAGTTGCCCCGCTCGCTCGCACGGGGCGATTGGGCGCTGCTGAACGACTGGCCTGCAGCGCAACAACTCGCCGTGCTGCAGAAGCTCTGCCACGACCTCATGGCCAAAGCCGCTGGCGCACCCGCCCGCTTTTTCCCCGACGAAGAGTTGCCGGCTGCGCCGCGCTGGACCGCGCTGGCGCAGTGGTCACGGGAACTCATGCTGGCCGCACGGTCGGTGGAGCATCCCTACAGCGCCGGCCTGATGCAGGAAGCCTGGGCTGCGCGCACGCGCCAGGTGCTCGCCAGCACGGGGCAGGTTGGGGCCTGAATGAGGAATCGTTTGAAAGCTACCGCGCGGCGCCCGTTCCGGCATAGCGCGCATTTGTCACGGAATCACCCCGCAATTGGGCGCATGACACGGTCATTTCTGCCTCTTCACACGCAACGATTGCCGCTAAACTGCCCAGCATGAGCACCAACCCCTCTCCATCGGCCGCTGCCGCGCGGCCGAGCGTGATCCAGCTCTCCATCAAGGAGAAGGCTGCGTTGTATGCCGCTTACATCCCCTTGTTTGCCGATGGCGGCATCTTCATTCCCTCGGCGCGTGAATACCGCCTGGGCGATGACGTGTACGTGCTGCTGAGCCTGCCGGACGACCCGCAGCGCTACCCGGTGGCCGGCAAAGTGGCCTGGGTCACTCCGCCCAAGGCGCAGGGCGCGCGCACCCAGGGCGTGGGCATACGTTTCCCGGCCGACGAGAAGTCGCGCCAGCTCAAGCTCAAGATCGAGGAAATCCTGGGGTCCAACCTCGGATCGGACAAGGCCACCCAGACCCTCTGATCCGCCCTGGCGGCGGTTTCCGCGAAGCCGATGCGGCGCACAATGCGTGTCCCATCGGCTTTTTGCTGCCCATTCGTCACGCATGTTCACCGATTCCCATTGCCATCTGAGCTTTCCTGAGCTGCGAGAGCAGTTGCCCGTCATCCTCGATGCCATGGCGCAAGCCCAGGTCGAGCGCGCCCTGTGCATCTGCACCACGCTGGAAGAATTCGAGGACGTTTACCGCCTGGCCCATGACCACCCGCACCTATGGGCCACGGTGGGTGTGCACCCAGACACCGAAGGCCTTCAGGAACCTTCGCTGGACGACCTGCTGACGAGGGCAGCGCGACCCCGGGTGGTGGGCATTGGCGAAACCGGTCTTGATTACTACCGGCTCGGCGAGCGCAGCGTGGGCGACATGGCCTGGCAGCGCGAGCGCTACAGAACGCACATCCGCGCCGGTCGCCTGACCGACTTGCCCCTGGTGATCCACACCCGCAGCGCCTCCGACGACACGCTGGCGATCCTGCGGGAAGAGGGGGGTCTGGGCTCTTCCGCGTCGTCAGCCACCGCAGATGGTGCTCCCTCCCGGGGCGTGTTCCATTGCTTCACGGAAACGCTGGCCGTGGCGCGCGCGGCGCTGGACCTCGGCTTCTACATTTCGTTCTCCGGCATCCTGACCTTCCGGAACGCGGCGGACCTGCGCGAAGTGGCGCAGTTCGTGCCGCTGGATCGCATGCTGATTGAAACCGACAGCCCTTATCTGGCGCCTGTGCCGCACCGCGGAAAGACCAATTCTCCCGCCCTGGTGCCTTGGGTGGCCCGACAGATCGCCGAGCTCCGTGGGCTTGAAGTGGAGGCCGTGGCAGACGCCACAAGCCGCAATTTCGAGCGGCTTTTCAGCCGTGTGCTTACCCCATGAAATCCTGACAAAATCTAAAGTTACACATTAGATATATGAAAAAACGCATTGTTTTAAAAGGTATCGTATTGGCGGGTGCCTTCTTGACAGGCCCCGTTTTGGCGAGCTCGTTCGATGACTTTTTCGCCGCCATCAAACGCGACGACGTCAGCGCCGTGCAGAACCTGGCCCGACGTGGCTTTGACCTGAACACCCGCAATGTGGCCGGCGAGCACCCTCTGTATCTGGCGCTGCGCGATGACGCACCCGCAGTCGCCGACTTTCTGGTCGGGCAAAGCAAAGTGGATGTGAACGCTGTCTCTGAAAAAGGTGAAACGCCGCTGATGATGGCCGCGCTCAAGGGCCGCCTGGCCTTGGCCCGCCGCCTTATCGATCGAAAGGCCGAGGTCAACAAGACCGGCTGGACACCGTTGCATTACGCCGCCACCCACGCGGGGGAGGAAAGCCCGGCCATGGTGCGGCTGCTGCTGGAGAACCATGCCTACATCGACGCCGAGTCACCCAACCGGAGCACGCCGCTGATGATGGCGGCCCACTATGGCAACCCGGGCGTGGTCAAGCTGCTGCTGGAAGAGGGCGCCGATCCGCTGCTGAAGAACCAGAAGGGCTTGACCGCCATCGACTTCGCCCGGGGTGCCAACCGGGCAGAAGCGGCCGAAATCATCGCCGCCTTCGTGCGGTCAAAGCAGCCTCGTGGTCGCTGGTAATACCTTTCAATCATTCAAACATTGCTCAAATCGGAGCTGAACGCCCGTTTCGGGGTCACGAGTAGGTGTAATCCACATTGGTTCAGCCAAAGCGACGCATCAAAATCGCCCCGATACCCACAAATAGAGGAGACGCTGTGAAGCTCGCCAGTCAGAAGGACTTCTTTTCAGGACTCATGTTCACCATCGTCGGCATCTCTTTTGCCGTCGGTGCCACCAGTTTTACGGTCGGTACGGCTTCCCGAATGGGGCCGGGCTACTTCCCGCTGTTGCTGGGCATTCTGCTCGCCGTACTGGGCCTGCTGATCACGGTGATTTCGTTCCGCAGCAAAGCCCCCGATGGTGACCCGATCGGAGCCTTCGCCTGGCGCCCTCTGGGGTACATCCTGGGTGCCAACCTGGCGTTTGGCGCCTTGCTGGTGGGCTTGCCCTCCCTGGGCCTGCCGGCCATGGGCCTGATTGTTGCGATCTACGCACTGGTGATCATCGCGGGTATGGCCCGCCCCAAGCACAGCTTCAAGGAGTCGGTGATTCTCGCGACGATTCTGGCCGTTGGGAGCTATGGCGGTTTCGTCTATTTGCTCAACCTGCAGTTCCCCGTGTGGCCTGCCTTCCTTCAATCCTGATTCCCTAGGCAGCACACATCATGATGGATCTCTACGACCACCTGGCGCTGGGCTTCGGCGTCGCCTTCACCTTCCAGAACCTGATCTACGCCTTCATTGGCTGCCTGCTGGGCACGCTGATCGGGGTGCTGCCCGGCATTGGCCCGCTGGCCACCATTGCCATGCTGCTGCCAGCCACCTACGGGCTTCCGCCCGTGGCCGCGCTCATCATGCTTTCCGGCATTTACTACGGCGCGCAGTACGGCGGGTCCACCACCGCCATTCTGGTCAACCTGCCGGGTGAATCTTCTTCGGTGGTGACCGTGATCGACGGCCACCAGATGGCGCGCAAGGGCAGGGCGGGGCCTGCCCTGTCGGCCGCTGCGCTGGGCTCGTTCTTCGCGGGTTGCGTGGGCACGTTGGTGCTGGCCGCCTTTGCGCCTCCGCTGACCGAGGTGGCGCTGAGCTTTGGCCCGGCCGAATACTTCGCCCTCATGGTGCTGGGCCTCATTGGCGCAGTGGTGCTGGCATCGGGCTCCCTGATCAAGGCGCTCGCCATGATCGTGCTCGGCCTGCTCATCGGCCTGGTGGGTACCGACGTGAACTCCGGCGTGGCGCGATTCAGCTTCGACATCCCCGAACTCACCGACGGCATCAGCTTCGTGGTGATCGCCATGGGCATCTTCGGCTACGGTGAGATCATCAGCAACCTGTCACAAGACGAAGAAAAACGGGAAGTTTTCGTCGGCAAGGTGAAGGGTCTGATGCCCACCGCAGAAGACTTCAAGCGCATGGCGCCCGCGGTGCTGCGTGGCACGGCACTGGGCTCGGTGCTGGGCATCCTGCCCGGCGGCGGCGCATTGCTGTCGTCGTTCGCGGCCTACACCATCGAAAAGAAAACCAAGCTCAAGCCCGGCGAAGTGCCGTTTGGCCAGGGCAACATCCGCGGCGTGGCTGCCCCCGAGGCGGCCAACAACGCCGGCTCGCAAACCTCGTTCATCCCGTTGCTCACCCTGGGCATTCCGCCCAACGCCGTGATGGCGCTGATGGTGGGTGCCATGACGATCCACAACATCCAGCCCGGCCCGCAGGTGATGACCGCGAATCCGGAGCTGTTCTGGGGCCTCATTGCCTCGATGTGGATTGGCAACCTGATGCTGGTGATCCTGAACCTGCCGCTCATTGGCCTCTGGGTCAAGCTGCTCACGGTGCCTTACCGCTGGCTGTTCCCGGCCATCGTGCTGTTCTGCGCCATTGGCGTGTATTCGACCAACAACAACAGCTTCGACATCTGGATGGTCGCGCTGTTCGGCTTCATCGGCTACCTCTTCATCAAGCTGGGCTGCGAGCCGGCGCCCCTGCTGCTAGGCCTCATCCTGGGCCCGATGATGGAGGAATACCTGCGTCGCGCCATGCTCATCTCCCGTGGCGACTGGTCGGTGTTCGTCACGCGCCCGATCTCGGCCTCTTTGCTTGCCGCAGCGGTGGTGCTGTTGATCATCGTGCTGCTGCCCTCGATCAAGAAGAAGCGCGAAGAAGCCTTCGTCGAAGAGTGAAAAAGGGGCCTCAGGCCCCTTTTTCTATCCTCTGCCCACAAAGGGCATCTGACTGGCCATCACGGTCATGTTCAGCACATTGGTCGACAACGGCAACCCGGCCATGTAGCGCACCGCCTGCGCAACGTGCTCGACATCCATCATCGGCTCGGTGGCCATGGTGCCGTTGGCCTGCCGCACGCCTTGAGTCATGCGCGCGGACAACTCGGTCAGCGCGTTGCCGATATCCACCTGGCTGCACACAATGTTGAAGTCCCGACCATCCAGGGCGATGGTTTTGGTGAGGCCCAGCACAGCATGCTTGCTCGCGGTGTACGGGCTGCTGAAGGGGCGGGGCGTGTGGGCCGAAATGGACCCGTTGTTGATGATGCGTCCGCCTTGTGGCGTCTGTCGGCGCATCAGCCCGAAGGCGGCGCGCGCGCACAGAAATACGCCAGTGACGTTGGTGTCGATCACATCTTTCCAGCGCTCCACCGGAAGTTCGTCCATGGGTACTGCCGGGGCATTGACGCCGGCATTGTTGAACAGCAGGTCCAGTCGGCCGAAGCGCCTCTCGATGTTGTCAAAAAGCGCCTGCACGCTTTGGGCGTCGCGCACATCTGCGGGGATGGCCAGCGCATGTTGTCCTGCCGCTGCTGCGGCTTCCGCCACCGCAGCCAGAGGTTCGGCGCGACGGCCCGTGAGCACAACCTGAAATCCGTCCTTCAACAAGCCGAGCGCGACAGCTCGACCGATCCCGGTGCCTGCGCCAGTGACCAATGCGATTCTTGGAAGTGCTGCTGAAGCCATGTTGCTGCCTTGTAGGTTGATGAAGTTGGTGCCGATGGTAGTGGCGGATGGATGCGAGGACGTTATGGCTTGAGATTCTACGATGTATATTATGTTAAGTTTAAGAACTGTAGACGATGGGCCTGGAACTTGCTGCCTCGTCCCTGTCCCCTGGGCAACTCTTACAGGGCAAACACCTGCTTCCGGAGAACAAGCACTTCATTGCCCTGCACCTACAATCCATCGCCTGCTCACAACCATTTGGCCGGCCTCGAGGCTGGTCGCTGAAAGACGCACATGAAACATCTTCTTTTGACCCTCAGCCTGATCGGCGCCGCAACGCTGGTGGCTTGCGGCAAAACCGAAACGCCGGCACCTGTGGCTGCTCCCGCACCCGCAGCGGCGCCTGCCGCCGCGCCGGCACCTGCAGAAATGCCCGAACTCAAGGTTGCCATCGACCCCACCTACGAGCCGTTCACCTTCAAGACCGCCGATGGCAAGCCCACCGGTTTCGACGTCGACATCGCCGAGGCGCTGTGCAATGAGATCAAGCGCAAGTGCACGTATGTCGAACAAGTCTGGGACAGCATGATCCCCGGCCTGCAGGCCAAAAAATACGATGTCATCGTCAGCTCGATGTCCATCACCGAAGAACGCCAGCAAGTGGTGGATTTCACCGACAAATACTATTTCACGCCCAGCCGCATCGTCGTGAAAACCGGCACGCCCTTTACCGATCTGGCCTCGCTCAAAGGCAAGAAGATCGGCGTGCTGAAGGGCAGTACCCAGGAGAAATACGCCATGGGTGAGCTCAAGCCCGCGGGTGCCAGCATCGTTCCCTACGAAGCCCAGGACCAGGTCTATCTGGACATCAAGTCGGGCCGTCTGGACGGCACGGTGGCTGATCAGGTGGAAGTCAACGGCGGCTTTCTGAGCAAGCCCGAAGGGGCCGGGTACGGCTTCGTGGGCCCGGTGCTCAACGAAACCAAGTACTTCGGTACTGGCGTGGGCGTGGCGCTGCGCAAGGAAGACACGGCGCTGAAGGATCAGCTGAACACCGCCATCAAGGCCATTCGTGGCAATGGCGTCTATGAGACAGTGAGCAAGAAGTACTTCGACTTCGACGTCTACGGCAACTAAAAGCCCGGCGCCTTGACCGGCTACCACGCCTCGATCCTGCAAGGCGCCCTCCTCACGGTGGGCGTCTCGCTGGCTGCGCTGGTGGTGGCCATTCTGCTCGGGCTGCTGGGCGCGAGCGCCAAGCTCTCAGGCCGTCCCATTCTCGTGGGGCTGGCCACGGCGTACACCACCCTGGTGCGGGGCATCCCTGAACTGGTGCTGATGCTGCTGATCTTCTACGGCGGCACGATTGGCCTGAACAAGCTGCTCGAGGCCATGGGCAGCCGTGCTTCGGTGGACATCAACCCGTTCCTGGCGGGCATGCTCACCATCGGCTTTATCTACGGCGCCTACATGACGGAGACCTTCCGGGGCGCCATCCTTTCGATTCCCAAGGGCCAGATGGAAGCCGGTTGGGCGTTCGGCATGAGCCCGTTGCGCACTTTCCTGCGCATCACCGCACCGCAGATGGTGCGCTACGCCCTGCCCGGCTTCACCAACAACTGGCTGGTGCTGATCAAGGCCACGGCGCTGGTGAGCCTGATCGGCCTGCACGAGATGACGTATCTCGCCAAGCAGGCCAGTGCGGCCACGCGTGAGCCGTTCACGTATTTTCTTTTTGCGGCCGCACTGTTCCTGATCTACACCACGATCTCGCTGTGGGCCTTGCGCTGGCTGGACCGCCGCTTCAGCATGGGCGTGAAGCGGGCGCGAGCTTGACATGAACTGGGAAGTCATCTTCCGCCCCAGCACACTCGCCATGTATGGCGAGGGGCTGATCACCACGCTGTGGCTTCTGCTGTCGTCGCTTGGCGTGGGTGCGGTGCTGGCGCTGTTGTTTGCCTTGGCCCTCACCAGCTCCATCGCGCCGTTGCGCTGGCTGGTCGGGGCCTACACCTATGTGATCCGGGGCACGCCGCTGCTCATTCAGCTCTACCTTATTTACTACGGCCTGGCCCAGCTTGACTGGATCCAGGCGCGCTGGAACGACATCTGGCCGTGGACGCATTTCAAGGAGCCCTTCTTCTGCGCCCTGCTGGCTTTCAGCCTTAACACCGCCGGCTACACGGCCGAGATGATTGCCGGCGCCATCCGGGATACCGCGCCGGGCGAGATCGAGGCCGCACAAGCGATGGGCATGAGCCGCAGCCTGGCGCTGCGCCGCATCGTGCTGCCGAGTGCGCTGCGGCGCACTTTGCCGGCCTACAGCAACGAGGTGGTGATGATGCTGCACGCCACCAGCCTGGCCAGCACCGTGCCGGCGATGCTGGATGTGACGGCTGCGGCCAGCCGCATCTACTCAGACTTTTACCTACCGTTTGAAGCCTACTTGTTCGCGGCGGGGATTTACCTCACCATCACGTTCAGTCTGGTGGGCGCGTTCAAACTGGCCGAACGCCATTTTCTGGCTCACCTCGCGCCGAGAGCGCACTGAACCGCGAACAGGTCCCAAGCGGCATGCAGCGAATCGAACACCCTCTGCCGAGCCCGAGCCTGGGAAGCCAGAAGACCCTGGTGAGCTTCCACTTTGGCTCGCCCGACGCCAGTCCCAAGGTCTACATACAGGCCAGCCTTCACGCCGAGGAACTGCCCGGCATGCTGGTGGCGCATCACTTGCGTGAACACCTGCAGGCCGCCGAGGCCGAGGGTCGCATTCGTGGCCAGGTGGTGCTGGTGCCTGTGGCCAACCCCATTGGCCTGGCGCAGCGCCTCGACCACAAGGCCATGGGACGTTTCGAGTTCGACACGGCGCAGAACTTCAATCGCCATTACCCGGACCTGGCCGAAGCGGTGCTGGCCGACGCCATGAAGCAGCTCGGGCAGGACGCGCGAGCCAACGTGGCCACCGTGCGCTCACTGGTGGGCCAATGGCTCAAATCGTGGCAACCTTCCAGCGAGCTTGAAGGCCTGCGCCGGCAATTGCTGAGGCTCTCGCACGACGCCGATCTGGTGCTTGATCTGCACTGCGACTGCGAGGCGGTGATGCACCTCTACAGCGAAGAAGCCTGCTGGCCACCGCTTGAGCCGCTGGCCCGCCTGCTGGGCTGCCGAGCCGTGCTGCTGGCGCGCGAATCTGGCGGCGGACCATTTGACGAGCGCCTCTCGGGCCTATGGTGGCAACTGGCAGACCGGCTCAAGGCCGCTGGCGTGCAGGTGCCCCTGCCGCAGGGGTGCGCCAGCACCACCGTGGAGCTGCGCGGCGAGGCCAACGTTTCTCACGCACTCGCACGGCAGGATGCCCAGGCTCTGCTCTCTTTCCTGGAACACAGTGGCGTGATCGCCACCGCAACGCTGCCCGCACTGCCGGCCCTGCCCTGCACGCCCACGCCGCTTTCGGGCTCACAAACGCTGCATTCACCGGTGCCCGGCGTGCTGGTGTTTCTGGCCGCACCCGGCGCCCGGCTGGCCGTGGGCGATGTGGTGGCCGAGGTGATCGACCCTACCGCGCCTGAGCAGGCGCGGGTGCACCCGGTGCGCGCCGAAGTGGCCGGGGTGTTGTACGCCACGGTGCGCGAACGCTACGTGGTCGCTGGGGGCGAGGTGGGCAAGATCGCCGGCGCCACCCCGTTCCGTTCGGGCAACCTGCTCGGCGCCTGAATCCGATTCCAAACTGGCCATCCGCATGACCACCGAAACCCCCACCCCACGCCCCGACGCTCGTCCCCTGCTGGAGGTGCACGACATCCACAAACGGTTTGGCGACAACGAAGTGCTCAAGGGTGTTTCGCTGCAGGCGCGCGCGGGCGATGTGATCAGCCTGATTGGCAGCTCGGGTTCGGGCAAGAGTACGCTGCTGCGCTGCATCAACCTGCTGGAGAACCCGAACAGCGGGCGCATTGTGCTCGGCGGCGAAGAACTGCAGCTCAAGGCCGACCGCCACGGTGAACTGCGCGCCGTGAACGCCGCACAGCTGCAACGCCTGCGCACCAAGCTCGCCATGGTGTTCCAGCATTTCAACCTCTGGGCCCACATGACGGTGCTGCAGAACATCATCGAGGCGCCGGTGCACGTGCTGGGCATTCCCAAAGACAAGGCCGTGGAAACCGCCCGCCGCTACCTGGAACGCGTGGGACTGCGCGGCGTGGAAGACCGCTACCCCTCCCACATGAGTGGAGGCCAGCAGCAGCGTGTGGCGATCGCACGCGCGCTGTCGGTTGAGCCCGACGTGATGCTGTTCGACGAACCCACCAGCGCGCTCGATCCCGAACTGGTGGGCGAGGTGTTGCGCGTGATGAAGCTGCTGGCCGAAGAAGGCCGAACCATGGTGGTGGTCACGCACGAGATGGGCTTTGCCCGCGAGGTGTCCTCGCACCTCATCTTCCTGCACAAGGGTTGCATTGAGGAACAAGGCGTGCCGGCCGAGGTGCTGACCCGCCCCAAGAGCGAGCGTCTTGCCCAGTTCCTTTCGGGCAACCTGAAATGAACTTCAGGGTTTGAGTTCGAGCGCCGACTTCCACTCAACCGGGTTCATGCTCAGGGCCCGGTACTGAACTCCTCCCCAGGCTTCGCTCATGTCGCGGTAGCGGCTTGAAAACACGTTGCCGCTCTGCCCCGTCTGGTAAATGAAGCGCGAGTTGTCCAGGTTGGCCAGGTCGTAGATGGCGCGCAGGCTGGCGGCGTGTCGGTTGGCGTACGGTGCGTCGAGCTTGTCCAGGTGGTACTGGCCCACGTTCACGGTGAACGGATCGCCGCCCGTGGGCCTACGCACCTCGAAGAAGTGGGCGAGTGGCTTCACATTGCTCAGCGGACGGTGGATCGAGATCGCAGGGTGTGCATCGCCCCAGCGCCAGGCCGACACGTCAGCGCCATGCACTTTCTGCAAACGGTCCAGCGCATCGGCCAATGCTGCGCTGCTGGCCGAAGCGCAACCTGCCGCGCCGCACCAGCTTGAGTCGTCGCGCTCCAGGACGCCCTCGATGGTGTTGCGGAACAACCGCTTGCCGTACATGGCCTCGAAGCGTTCCTTGCCGAGGCGCCCGCCAACCACCCGGCGAGTGAATGAGTCGGCCCAGGCCGAGTAGATCAGCGGCGCCGCGCGGTCGGCGCTCATCACGCCATCGAAGTCCTTCAATGCAGCCTGCGCGGCGGTGGCCAGCGGGTGGTCGGACGTGGTCTTCTGCAGGAAGTGAAGCAGGCGCAGCGTGGCTTGCGAGAACTGGTCTGCATGCATGGCCTGGAAAGACTCGACGGTGTGGCTCGGTGTTTTTTCGAGCAGCGCTTCGATGCGTTCCTGGCGGTAGGGTGCCGCCCAGTCCTGGGTCAGAAAGTGCGGGTAGTCCGGACCGTGAATTCGCTGGTTGGCGGTGGCAATCCAGCCGCGCGCGCCATCGTCCTGTGGCGTGTCTTCAAACGGCAGCCAGCCTTGCCAGTCGTAACGTGCGTCCCAGCCAGGCGCGGGCGCCACGCCCCGGATGTCGTTGGCCGGCGAGCGCAGCGGGATCTTGCCCACCGCCTTGTACTGGATACGACCGCTGCGATCGGCCATCACCACGTTCTGCATCGGCGCATGGAACTCACGCATGGCGTCGACCAGTTCGGCCACCGAGCGCGCCTGGTTGGACTTCATGGTGGCCACCACGTTGCGGTTGTCCGCGTCCAGCGCCGTCCAGCGCAGCGACAGCACGAAACGGGTGGTGTCGAGCACCTGCGCGTGGTGCGCCTGGGCGTCACTCAGCACCGGGCCGTGGCGCGTGCTGCGCACCGTGTGGATCACGTCCATCTGACCCTTGACGCGAATGGTTTCCGTGCGCGTGTTGAAGGCTGCCCACGCCATTTCGCTGCCGCTGCCAGGCACGCGGTATTGCGATGGATTGGCGGGGTTGATCTGCTCCAGGTAGAGGTCCTGCACATCGGGGCCGGTGTTGGTGAAGCCCCAGGCCACTTCGGCCGTGCGGCCCAGCACCACGAAGGGCGTACCCGGCAAGGTGGCACCGATCACGTCCATGCCTGGCATGCCTTCAACCGCCGGTGCCTGCAGCCGCGCAAAGTACCAGATGGCGGGCGCGCTCAGGCCCAGGTGCGGGTCGTTTGCCAGCAGGGGCTTGCCGGTGGCACTGCGCGAGCCCGCCACCACCCAGTTGTTCGAGCCCTTGCCCTCCACGTCGCCCAGCCCTTCCGTCCAGCGCTGCATGTCTGCGCCGATGCGGGCCAACAAAGTTTCACGCAGGCCTTCAGCCGGCTGTGCCGTGGGCGCGGCGCTGGTGGTCACGGGTGCCGAGCGGTACACGCCCATACCCTTGTACAGAGCCGCGAGATCCGCCGATGCAGCCGGCTGCTCACCTGGATAGGGCGGGAACAGCTCCCAGAGCGCCTTGGTGTCGACCACCTTGAGCGCAGAGAGTCGCGCGAATTCGTTGCCCCAGTTACCCCCGAGGTCGAGTGCCATCATGATCGACCAGCCCACGCTGTCCAGAGGGTCCCACCAGGTGCCCGCTTTCGCCTCTTCGGAAGGGTCGATGCCCAGCAACAGAAACTCAGGCGTCAGGGCCTGGTTCTCCTGAGCAAAAAACGCGTTGATGCCCGCGCTGTAGGCTTTCGCGGCTTCCTTCGCTTCGGGCGGCAAACCGTCGAATTGGGCACGCGCCGCCTCGCGGATGCCCAGCGTGCGCATGAGCCGGTCGGTCTCCAGCGTGGCCGGGCCCAGCACTTCCGAGAGCTGGCCTCGCATCACGCGGCGGTTGAACTCCAGTTGCCAGCCACGCTCCTGCGCGTGCACGTAGCCCATGGCCATCCAGGCGTCGGTGGGGCGGCTGGCCAGAATGTGGGTCACGTCGCTGGCATCGCGCTGCACCTTGACCGGCGCAGAGAGCCCCGGCAAAGCCAGTGTTCCCGACATCTGGGGCAAGCTGCGCTGCACGTAAAACGCCGCCAGCGCTATCAGCAGCACCAGCACGAAGCCCAGCAGGGCCGCCAATCGTCTAATCCAGCGCACGGGTTGTCTCCTGCGTCGCCCCGAGTCCGGCGCACCGGTCCGAAGCGTTTGTTGTGGTGTCTGCCGGGTCTACTTGCGGACCAGGCCGTGACCAAGGGAAAAGGTGCCGTCCACCAGCTTGAAGCTCACGGTGGGCGCGCTGAAATCGCTGAAGGGCGCGCCCATGGCGATCTCGCCATCGCTGTGCAGCAGGCATTCCTGGCGGCGCAGTGAAATGGCGTTATCGCCGCCTGCGAAACGCACCCAGGTGCCATAGCTGCTGATGTCTTCGAGCACGTAGTTGCCCGAGCGGATGTCGATCGCCGCGTGCAGGCGCGAGACGCGCGGATCGCTGACGATGAAATCGGCCTCGGGCACACGCCCTATCTTCAGCGGCAGATCGGTGATGTTGAACGCGTGGGTGGAATCCAGCCAGGCGAGTTCGATACCGCCGAACATCGACTCGGTGGAATTGTTCAGCGCATGCAGGTCGGCCGGCAAGGTCAGGAATTCGGAGAGCATCTCGGGCTGCCATTCCACGCGGAACACTTCACAGGGCTCCACCCTGCCCTTGATGCGCATGGGACCCAGGCTGCGGCTGCGCACACCGTTTCGAGGGCCGAGCTTGCGGATGACGGTGTCGGTGGCCATGATCTGCTCGGGTCCGGCCAGATCGCTCAGCCGGGAAGCCACGTTCACGGCATCGCCGAAACAATCGCCGTCGACCACCACCACCTGCCCTCGTGCCATGCCGATCTGCATCTGCAGCTTGAGTCGGTTGGGCCACTGGGCCACGCGCTTGGCGTGCTCCTGCTGGATCTGCACCATGCTTTCCACCGCGCTGCGGTTGTTGGAAAACGAAAGCAGCACCCCGTCGCCCAGCATCTTCACCACCTTGCCGCCGCTTTCGACACCAATCGTGCCGATCCATTGCGTCAGTTTGGTCACGGCCTTCGTGGCGCGGTCGTTACCCAGTGTTTCAAACACGGAGACGCTGCCGGTCAAGTCGACAAAAGCAATAGTCAGTTCGGCCATAGGACGGAGGAATATGCGCTGGATTACAACACACCACCCCCGGTATTCTGAGAGCGAGCGCGACCCCGATCCATACCCCGCCTGGCGGCTTGACAGGCCTCCCTTTTGTGCCCCGAAAACCATTCGACACGCCGCGCCTCTTGTGCCCACCTGCAACCTTGGACGCATGAAAAGGTATTACACACTTCAGCCTCAGTCTGAATAAACCCCTGTAAACGTTTGATTTATCTGTTGTTTTTCGACTTTGGTGCAAAATATGTCATTGCAAGACACAGGAAACGGGACGTATCCTGTATCCAATTAGTACAAAGTCGTTGAGGCCACTCCATGCGCTGGTTCAAACCCGGTATCCGCAACAGCATCTCGGCGCTACTGAGCCCCGAATTGCGAAAAGACTCGACCGAAGCTCTGGAGCCGGTTCGAGAAGCGATGCTGGCCGCCCTGGGGGAAGAAGGCATCAAGGCCAATCCTCAGCTCACCCGCAAGCTCAAATACCTGCACGATGCACACGCCCTGTGGTTCGCTCGCGCAGAGATGGTGGCGGTGCTGAGCCAGATGCACGGTGAGGCGCTGGCGGTGCACCGTGTTCAGAGCCTCTCGCCCGTGTTTCAGGGCCTGGTGCCCAAGAGTCTCATGGACTCCTGCCGCATGAGGGTTCGATAAGCCCACCCCCGCGGCATTTCTGGAAAAACTCCCCTCCAGTCAGCCCCAGTAAATGAGGGCGTCGCGCCCTTCGACCATCAAGTCGACTTTGCGTCCCACCGGCAGCAGCACCTTGGTCTGCACGTGCCCGAACGGCAAGCCGGTGAACACCGGCGTTTTTGTTTGCGTGCGCAGCCACGCCACCACGCTCTTCATGTTGAATCCCCGGTCGTAGCCAGGCACCAGCTTGAACCGGTTGAACGAACCCAGCAACACCGCCTTTTGCCCGCCCAGCACGCCGGCGTTCAAGAGTTGCGTGAGCTGGCGCTCCACGCGGTACGGGTGTTCGTTGGTGTCTTCCAGAAACAGGATGCCGCCCTTGATCTTTGGCAGATAGGGCGTCCCCACCAGCGAGCAGATGACGTTGAGATTGCCACCCCAAAGCGTGGCGCCGCGCACGCGCAGCACCGACTCTTTCAGTGCGTCGCCCGCCGGCAGCGTCCAGCCCGCGCCCTCGCCGTGTCCCACCAGCAGGTCGTCGAAGCAGGCCTCCATGATGTCGTCCGGTGCCTCGGCGCCAAAGTCTTCGCCCAGTGCGGGGCCAGCCCAGGTCACGCCGCCGGTTTTGGCGAGCAAAGCCATCTGCAACGCAGTGAAGTCGCTCAGGCCCACAAACTGCGTACCGCGCTCGATGGATTTGGTGATCTGCTTGACTGGCAGGGCACCGAGGATGCGCGTGAGCCCATAGCCGCCTCGCGAGATCAGCGCCACGTCGGCTCCGCTGGCCGCCGCGCGGCCGATGGCGGCCAGGCGCGTCTCGTCGTCGCCGGCAAAGCGCATGTGGCTCTTGAGCGCCGCCTCGTCGAGCTCCACCTCGTGCCCGAGCTTCTTCAACCGGGCCACGCCGCGCCTGAATGCGGCCTTGTCGCGCACGGCGCTGGAGGGGGAGTAAACGTAAATGTGGCTCATGTCGTGCAGTGCAAAAGGTCCCGATTATCCGGCGGTGAAATGGCGGACCGCGGCTTGCGCGATGGCCTCGCCGTGCTCCTGAACGAAGTGGCCCGCCTGCGGCAGGAGCATCGGCTCCGGGCAGCCCCGGATCTGCGCCTGAAGGTGGCGCATCACCGGCTCACCCAGCACGGGATCCTGCTGGCCAATAGCCATGAGGCTGCGTCCTTGCCATTCGTGCTGCCAGAAATCGCGCGCCCGGCGCGAGGCGGCCGCGCCGTCGTCGTCAAGATGCTCGGGCACCAATGCCGGAAACGCCCGCAATGCGGCGCGGTGGCCCCGGTCCGGGAACGGTGCCTCATAGGCATCGCACTCGGTGGCGCTCATCTGCGGGTTGCCGCGCGCGAACAGCCGCGACACGTTGAAATCTGGGTTCTGGGCGCACATGGCGCGCCACGCCAGAAAACCGGGCGAGAGCGGAGCTTCGCCGGTGGCCAGCGTGGTGTTCATCACCAGCAGCGCCTGGTATCGCGAAGGCGCGTCCATGGGCAGCGTCAGGCCCAGCAAGCCGCCCCAGTCCTGAACCACCAGCACCACGCGCCGGAGGTCCAGCCGCTCGATGAACTCAAGCAGCACCTGCCGGTGCCACATGAAGCTGTGCGCGCCCTCCTTCTTGGGCTTGTCACTGCGACCGAAACCAATGAGGTCGGGCGCCACCACACGGTCACCGTTGGCCAGGAAGGTCGGGATCATCTTCCGGTAGAGGTAACTCCACGCTGGGTTGCCGTGAAGGCAGAGCCAGGTCCGCGGCGCGTTTGAATCGCCTTCATCGAGGTAGTGCAGACGCAGGCCCGCAAGCGAGGGGAGATCGCTCAGGTAGTGTGGCGACCATGGGTAACCGGGCAGCGCCTCGAAGCGCTGGTCGGGTGCACGCAAGGCGTCTTCCCGCAAAGGATGGAGATTCACACGGCGCTCCTTGAAAAATTCGCGCAGCGGCGCAGCGCATTCCGCCGCCAGCACACCGCCCTGCACCTGAGTCTGGTGGTTCAGCTGGGGCTGGGCAAAAAGGTCCAGCACCGAACCGGCCGCTCCGGTCTTGGGGTCGGTTGCGCCGAACACCACGCGGGCCAGCCGCGCATGCAGCAGCGCTCCGCTGCACATGGGACAGGGCTCCAGGGTCACAAACAGGGTGCAGCCATCGAGCCGGTAATTGCCCAGCGCCAGGGCGGCGGCGCGCAAGGCAACCATCTCGGCATGAGCCGTGGGGTCGTGGCTCGCGATGGGGGCATTGCGCCCGGAGGCAATGACCCGCCCGTCTTTGACCACCACCGCACCCACCGGCACTTCGCCGGCTTCAGCCGCGGCGCGGGCCTCTGCGATGGCCAGGCGCATGAAAGCCTCGTCGTCGGGCATGAAAAAAGACATGCCCGCCAGTGTAGGCGAGGCCTCCGGGCGCACTGGGCCTCTGGCATGATCGCGGGTTCTTCTGGTTTACCCTGATTTTTCCCCATGCCGCAACGCCGCTGGGAGCTTGATGCCCTGCGCGGTCTCATGCTCGTCCTGATGACACTGACCCACATGCCAACGATGTATTCGTTGCCATCGGGCCAGCCTTTCGGGTTCGTTTCTGCGGCCGAGGGTTTCGTGTTCCTCTCGGCTTTCATGGCCGGCAAGGTATATGGCGCCCGCGCGCGGCGCGACGGCGTACCTGCCATGCAGACCGCGTTTCAAGAACGCGCGCTGCGGCTCTACCTGTGCCAGCTCGGTTTGCTGGTGCTGGCCTTCACGCTCATCGCCTGGCTGGGTGTGCGCAACCAGCAGGGAGGTGTGACCGGCCTGCTGGAGTATTTCTTCATCGATCCACGCGCTGCCGTGGTGGGTGCAGCCTTGCTGATTCACAACCCACCGCTGCTGGACATCCTGCCGCTCTACATCGCGCTCATGCTGTTCAGTCCCTGGCTGCTGCGCCTGGGCTTGCGGCAGGGCTGGCGCGGTGTGCTCGCGGCCAGTGCGCTGTTGTGGCTGGGCGAGCAATGGGGCCTGGGCCAGGCCGTCTACGAACTGATCGCAGCGCTCACCGGCTTGCCGATTCCCTACCGCGAAACGGGTGCCTTCCACTGGCTGGCCTGGCAGGCGCTCTGGGTGGTGGGTCTGTGGCTGGGTGCGCGGCAACACCCCTTGCCGCGGTTCCCGCACTGGGTGCTGGCGCCGGCCGCACTCTACGCGCTGGTCATGCTGCTGTGGCGCCACGTGGCCGGGCAGGACCCGATGCCTGGCGTGTCGGCAGTGGGCCTGCTGCTCGACAAATGGTCGCTCGGGCCCCTGCGTGTGCTCAACTTCGCCAGTGTGTTCGTGCTGCTGGTGTCTGCCGGTCCCTGGCTGCGGACGGTGCTGCCGCGCCCGTTGCCGCTCGAATTGCTCGGGCGGCATTCCCTCTCGGTCTTTTGCGCCCACATCGTCATTGCGTTGCTCACGCTGGCCTTCTTCGGCTCCACCCAGGTGGTGCGGCCCTGGAGCACCGACGTTGTGCTGCTGGCGGGCGCCTTCGCCGGCCTGTTTCTGGTGGCCCTCGGTGTGCAAGCGCACGATCGTCAGGGCGGGTTTCGATCAAAGTCGAGGGATGGGAACTTCAAGCCCCGCGTGGGCACGATCACCTGATTTCACCTCGGAGCATCGCCCATGAGCCAGGACGAGCGTCGGTGGGAGCTCGATGCCTTGCGGGGCCTCATGCTCGTGCTGATGACGCTGACCCACCTGCCCACCCAAGTGTCGGACCCAGCGGGACAACCGCTGGGCTTCGTGTCGGCGGCAGAGGGCTTCGTGC
Source organism: Hydrogenophaga sp. IBVHS1 (assembly GCF_002127265.1). Lineage (GTDB taxonomy): Bacteria > Pseudomonadota > Gammaproteobacteria > Burkholderiales > Burkholderiaceae_C > Hydrogenophaga. Next base: position 1,701,317 of record NZ_NFUU01000001.1, read on the forward strand.
TGCTGTCGGCCTACATGGCGGGCATGGTGTACAGCGAGAAGGCCTACCGACAGGGCGAGGCCGCCATGAAGTCGGCCTTCTTCAACCGCGCTCTCAAGCTCTACGCCTGCCAGCTGGCGCTGCTCTTGTTCGCTTTCACCGTCATTGCCGGCATTGGCCTCGTCACCCGCGAAGATTCGGTCACCGGCCTGCTGGGTTTCTTTCTTGAGAAGCCCATGGTGGCCGTGGTGAGCGCCAGCCTGTTGCTCTACAACCCGGCCCTGCTCGACATCCTGCCGATCTACATCGTTTTCATGCTGATCAGCCCGGTCATCCTCCTGCACGGCATGGAGCATGGTTGGCGCGGCGTGCTGCTGTTGAGTCTCCTGGTGTGGCTGGGCGCGCAGTTTGGTCTCGGGCCAGCGCTTTTCCATTGGGCCACCGGCTGGTTCAGCATGCCGCTGCGCTACCAGGATCTGGGCGCCTTCGAGATCCTGGCGTGGCAGTTTCTCTGGGTGCTGGGCTTGTGGATGGGCGCGATGCACAGCCAGCCCGACCATTCACCCACGCGATTCCCGCGCTGGATGGTGATGGTGGCGCTTGCCGGCGCGCTCACCGCGTTTCTCTGGCGCCACGCAGTGGGCCAGACGCCCCTGCCCGGCAACCCGGGCATCAACCTGCTGTTCGACAAGTGGCAGCTTGGCCCGCTGCGCCTGATCAACGTGCTGGCCCTGCTGCTGCTGGCGATGCACTTCGCGCCCACGCTCAAGAGGTGGTTGCCGCGCGTGCCGGTGCTGGAAACACTGGGCAAGGCGGCCCTGCCGGTGTTCTGTGCCCACCTCGTGCTGGCGCTGCTGGGTCTGGCCGTTTTCGGTGCCGCACGACCGGAACGGCCCTGGTCAGTGGACCTGCTGATTCTGTTCGTGGGCTTCTACGGCCTGTGGGTGGTGGCCAGGCTGTCTATGGCGCGCGACCGCCGGCTGGCGGCTCGCCGTGCGCGTGCCCTGCGGGCAGCTCAAAAAACCAGGCTCAGACTTTCAGGTGCGCTGCAATCACCCGTTGCCACAGGGCATAGCCTTCGGCGTTGAGGTGCAGGCGGTCGCTGGAGAACAACTCCCCCCGCGGCTGCCCATTGGCATCGAGCATGAGCGAATACACGTCGATGAACTCCAGTTGCGGCTCGGTCTGGCTGTAGGCGCGGATCAGCTCGTTGGCCTCTCGCACCAGAGGCAGCAGGCCCGCCCGCGATGGGCTGGGCTTGATGGAGACAAAGGCGATGCGGCTGTTGGGCAGATCGGCCTTGACCGTCTGCACGAAGGCGGTGAAACGTTCCAGCACCTCCTGGGGCGAGGCACCTTCAGCAATATCGTTCTCGCCCGCGTACACCACCACCATTCGCGGCTTGTAGGGCAACACCAGGCGGTTCACCAGCTTCACGCAGTCGAGCAGCTGCGAGCCGCCAAAGCCGCGCTTGATCACCACCGGCTGGTCGGCGAAGCTGGTTTCCAGATCGTTCCAGAGCCGGATCGATGAACTTCCCACGAACAGCACCCCGCCCGGCAGGGGAGCCTGGCGCAGGTCGGCCGCCGCAAAGGCCTCCAGACTGGCGTGCCAGCGGGCATCCACAGCGGCGGTCGCAAGCTCCGGCGGTCTGGCGTCCTGAGCGTGCGTCGGCGCCAGAAAGCCGATGACCACGAGGCCAGCGACTGCCAAGGGCAGATACAGGACGGAACGCAAAGAGAGCATGGGCATGGTCGGCAGGCAATTCAAGAGCGGCAAGGACCGGGGGTGGAGCGCCCGGTTCGCCGAAAGTTCACCCTTGTTGCAGTGTACCCGGCCCCAGGCGGCGCATCCAGCCGGCCAGCGCCTGTTCGTCGGGGCTGCCGGTTGCATAGGCCGCGTGAAGCGCCGCGTGGGATTCGGGCCGGTGCTGATTGATCTTCAGCTTGCACTGCAGTTCGGTCACGCGCAGCTCGAAGGCCACGATGCCCCGCATCAGCTTCTGCTGAAACTCCTCGTCCAGGCCGCGCCACTGGTCCGCATACGCCGGATCGTGTTCGTGAATGAGGTGCTTGAGCAGGCGGTCCTTGTCCTCGAACCGATCCACGGCGCTGGCCTGCACGGTGCAATGCACCGCCAGGTAATTCCAGGTCGGCACACGCGCCAGATCGGGGTAGACACGCGGTGTCATGTAAGCGTGGGGTCCCATGAAAGTAACCACGGCCCTGGGCCGCTCGAGCAGATATTTCGCATGCGGATTGGGGCGCGCCACGTGGCCCAGCAGCACCAGTGCGTCGCCCTCTTCCACCAGATGCAGCGGCAGGTGCGTCACAAACGGCAAGCCTTCGTCGTCGGTGGAGACGAGACTGGCAAACGGGTGGGCACGCATGAGTTCACGAGCGATGGCGATGTCTTTGGCAACGAACTGGGGCGGCAGGTACATGACGGCGGCTCGGAGTCAGGAGAATCGCAGTGTATGCCGGCCCCTTTTTCCACCGCTGGTGCGATGATGTGCGACCCGAAAAAGGCCTCGCCATGACCTTCCTTCAACACCCCGCTTTCCAGAGCCTCGTGCTGCCCGTTCTGCTTGCACTGGCAGCCATCGCGCTGCTTCGGCTGCTCGGTGAACGCTGGTCGTCACTGGGCGCCGCGTTGGGCCTGCTGCTCGCCCTGGCGGTGTGGCCTGGCTTCGACTGGCCCGCCAGCTCTCGCGCACAAACCATTCCCTGGGTGGTGTTGGCGGGGCTGCTCGCTGCAGCGCTTGCAGTGGGCCTGAACGCACCTGGTACAAAGCCACTGCGTCGCGGAAGCGGCCTGCTGACCATGGCGCTTGTTACCGTGCTGGCGATCGCGCTGGCGGTGTGGGCCGGGCTCGGAGGCTCGTTGCTGCTGGCGCAGCTTGCGCTCATGGTGGCCAGCGTGGCCGGCGTGGCCTGCCTGTGGGCTTGGCGCTCCGCGTCCGTTGTCCCTGTCGCGCTGCTGCCGCTGGTGCTGGCCGGGCTGACCATTGCCTTTGCGCAGGGCTCGCAGGCACCCGCTAGCCCGGAAGGCGGAGCCGACCGGGACGACCCCTACTACACCCCGAAGTGGAAATGAATCCCCGAGCCCCGAGCGATTTCTGGGGCCTTTCCGGGCATTTGGCTGGCACCCGAAGTGCGATGAGATGATGCGCCCATGCCGACACTCGCGCTGCACTCCTCCCCACCCGAGGCCGCCAACGACCGGGTCACAGACATCCCGGCCGACTGGCCGCTGATCTGGCAGCAATTGCTGCAGGCGCGCGATGGAATCGCGACGCCGCGCCTGCGCCACTCCGTGGAAGGCGGCTGGTCAATGAAGGGCGATTGCAGTGCGCGCGCCGAGGCCTTGTTCAGAATTTACAAACCGTTGCTCGATGCCCGCGAGCGGCGGCGCCAGCACCAGGAGGCGAGTCCCTGGGTGGTGGCCCAGCTCGGGCAGAGCCTGGACGGTTTCGTGGCCACGGCCACCGGCGATTCCTACTATGTGAACGGGGCCCACGGCCTGCTGCACCTGCACCGATTGCGCGCACTCTGCGATGCGGTGGTGGTGGGTGCGGGCACGGTGGCCACCGACAACCCGCAACTCACGACGCGTCGTGTGCCAGGGCCACAGCCGATGCGCGTGGTGATGGATCCTCACGCTCGGCTCGATGGTCGCTCTCGCGTGTTTCGCGACGACCAGTCGCCCAGCCTGTGGGTGTGCGACACCCGCTACGCGGACACAGCACGCGAACGCCTGCAGGACGCCCCGGCCTCGGCGCAGGTGCTGGCGGTGGATGGGCTGCTGGACCCGCGCAACCCCACCGCCTGCTACCGCGCCGAGCGCGCCGTGGAGGCCCTCAGCCATCACGGTCAGCGGGTGCTGTTCGTGGAGGGCGGAGGTGTCACTGTGTCGCGCTTCTTTGGCGCTCGCGCCCTTGATCGGCTGCACCTGGTGGTGGCGCCGGTGCTGATTGGCAATGGCCGTCGCGGTCTGCAGGTGCCCGCCCGCGACGTGATGGTGGAATGCCCTCGCCCACCGGCACGCACGCTGCGCCTGGGCGACGACATGCTCTGGGACCTGGATTTGCGCAGCTAACGCGGCCAGGCCAGCACGTCGACATGGCCCACGCGCAGCCGGGTCGTCGTTGCCAGGTCCCGTCGACGCGCCTGCCAGCCGCGCACAGCAGCGGCCTGGCCCGCGTCCTGCTCCACGGCGGCGTCGGCCATGCCATCGATCAGGCTCTTCAGCAAGTACGGGCCGGCGGCATCCCGAAGGCCATTCACCCGCCAGTCGCTGCGCGCTTGCACAACGCTGTAGCCTGCCTTGCGCAGGGCCGGCAGCAGTGTGTTCGCGGCTTGGGCACCCAGCGCAGAGCCCAAACCCTTGTCGCGCCGCTGGTGCCCCGCGAACAGCGCGGCCACCTCCTCATCCAGCGGGTCGCGGGGTTGCCAAAGGTGGCGCCCGTCGACACTGAGCGCGAGCAGCAGCGGCACGCGCGCCGAGGCGCAGGCGGCCACGAGGCGTTGCAGCCACGCGGTGCCCACGAGGTCGAGCAGCGCCGAGGCGGTTACAAGGTGGGCGGCGTGCCAGGGCAGTGTTTCGAGCGAGGCCATGAGGTCGAGCCGCTGACGAAGGATGGCGACGCCGCTTGCCGGATCGGGCACGCGGCGAAGCAAGGAATCGTCGTGATCCACCATCAGCCATTCCTGCGGACCTTGCAGGTGCGGTGACAACCAGCGCTGGTTGGCACCTGTGCCACAGGCGAGGTCGATCACACGCCACGGGGTGCCCGCTGGAGGACGCAGCGCGTCCAGCCGGGCGCCGAGTCGCAGGCGGACCGCCGCTTCTGCCCGGGCGGCGGCGTCGAAGGGTTCGCGCAGGCTCAGCCAGTCGGCGCTGAAGGTCTCAGTGCTCATGTCAGTTGCTCCAGCACGCGGGCAAAAGCTGAAGCTTGCCGGGGCCAGTCCGGCAAATCCTGCGCCGCCGCGCGGGCACCGGCCGCGAGCCGTTCGCGCAGGGCGCCGTCGGTGATGACACGGCCCAGCGCAGTGCGCAAGGCAGCGGCGTCGCCCGCATTCACATGCAGCCCCGCTTGCGCTGGCAGCGTGTGCGCCAGCGCGCCTGCGTTCGTGGCCACCACAGGCAGCCCGTGGGCCAGCGCCTCGGCCACCACCATGCCGTATCCCTCATGCAGTGAAGGCAACACGAACACATCGGCCTCGGCGTACCGTGCCTGCAGGGCGGCGTCATCGAGTTCGCCGTGCCAGTGCACGCGCGCACCGAGTGGCTGCGCCTGGGCCATCAGTGCCGCTGCGGTTTCGGGGTCGCGCTCGGGGCTGCCCACGTTGTGCAGTTCCCATGGCGCATCGCAAAGGCCGGCTAGCGCTTGCAGCAACACCTTGTGCCCCTTGCGCGGGGTCAGCGTGGCAACGCAGAGAAGTCGCACCGGGCCAGGCGACCGCGTTTGTGGTGGGCGCGGTGGCACGGGATCGGTGCCGGGCTCCACCACGGCGATGCGCCGCGCCTCTACACCCATCGACATGAGGTCGTCCACGGTGACGCGGCCCGACGCCACCACCATTCGCGCCAACTGCAAGGCATCGATTTCGGCCAGCCTCAGGCGTGTTCGGGCAGCATCGTCCAGCCCGGTTTCTCTGTACAGCGGGTGATGCACGAGCGCCACCCAGCGCAGGCGCGCGGCGTGTGGCCGGATCTCATCAGCCAGCACCGCGTAGGCCAGGCCGTCGGCCAGCACCAGCGTGTCGTCGGCCAGCGCGGAAAAAACCGCGGCGGCTGCCTCGCGCGCAGCGCCGTCGGGCTCGGGCCAGTTGCCGGCCAGCTGACGCACATCCACAGACCACCCCGTCTGGCGCAGCTCGCTCGAGAGCCGGCGGTCGTAACCGTAGCCACCGGTGCGCACGTTCCAGTCGCCCGGAACGAGAAAGACGAAGGATTTCATGCCGGGTGCGCAGGCAGCTTCCCCTCGTACGCCGCCCAGGCCACGTGCGATTCGTGCAGCGTCACGCGCATCTGCCCCAGCCCTGGCCCTTGCGCGGTGGGCAGCGCCTGCGCGCCCATGGCGCCGGTGGCAATGCGCGCAGCGACGCGGTCGAATATGACGCGCGCCAGAAACTCGGTGGTGGTGTTGCGCCCTTTGAACTCGGGCGCTTCGTCGAGGTTGCGGAAGTTGAGTGCCGCCAGCTCCTCACGCAGCACCTGCGTAGCAAGCCCGATGTCGACCACGATGCCGTCGGCATCCAGCGCCTCGCGGCGCATTTCGAGGTCCACCACATAGGTGGCGCCGTGCATGCGCTGCGCGGGCCCGAAAACCGCGCCCTGGAAGCTGTGGGCGATCATGAAATGGTCTCTGACGTTGACGGCGTACATCGTTGTTCTCTCTTTCTCAGTCTGGGAAATCAATGCGGTGACACAGCGTTTGTGGGGCGGTGGGACCGGCCAGCCGGGCCAGCACCTCGGGCAATTGATTGAACGGCGCGCTGTCAGTGATCAGGCGATCCAGCACGGGATCGGTGAGCAGGGAAAGCGCCAGCGCGAGCCGCCTGCGGTGGCTCCAGCGCCCCCGCTGTGCCGGTGCCACATGGCCCACTTGCGAGCTCTTGAGCGTGAGGCGTTGCGAATGGAAGGCTTCGCCCAACGGCACGCTCACTGCGCGGCTGCCGTACCAGCTGAGTTCCAGCACCGTGGCCTCAAAGGCCGCCAGGCGCAGCGCAGTGGCGAGCCCCGCAGCCTGACCACTGGTGTGAAACAACCATTCAACCCCGGTGCGAGCGTCGCCGGGAAGGCTGAAGCTGGCGCCCAACGCCTGCGCCAGCGCTGCGCGTGAGGGCTCGGTGTCGATCACCTGCACCTCGCAGCCAGGCAGGCGCGCGGCCAGCCAGGCCACAAGCAGGCCCACGGTGCCACCTCCCACCACGGCGATCCGATCGCCCAGGCCCGGTGCAGCATCCCAGAGCGCGTTGAGCGCGGTTTCCATCTGTGCAGCGAGCACAGCACGCGCGGCCGGTACACCCTCGGGCAGCGTAACGACGGCGTCCGCGTTTACCTGGTAGCGCGTCTGGTGCGGGTAAAGGCAGAACACGGTGCGGCCAAGCAGGTCTGCCGGGCCAGCTTCGACCACGCCGACGTTCACATAACCGTACTTGACGGGGCCGGGAAAATCGCCTGCCTGAAAGGGAGCCCGCATGCGCTGCCATTCGCTCGGAGGCACCTCGCCGCGAAACACCAGCCCTTCGGTACCCCGGCTCACCGCCGTGTGCAGCGTGCGCACCCGGACATCGCCTTGTGCCAGTGGCGGCAGGGTTTCGTGGCGGATCTCGGCCTGGCCGGGTGAGACGACCCAGCAGGCCTGCGCGGCCACCAATGGTTGATCAGATTGGAAGGACATGAACGAAATGGGGAATGGTGAATCCGACGGGCTGTGCGTGCCATGATCCCGCCAGCCCTCCGTCCACCTGCTTCTGACGCCTGCATCTTATGTCGCAGCCAATAACCCCCAACCACGCTGTCACGCTCGCTGGCGCGGAGCGGTCTGCGCTGAGAGCGGACGCCGCAAGGTCCCTGGGCGCCGCCCTGGCGCTCTCGGCTGTGGCTGCCGTGGCGTTGGGCGCCGCCGGTGGGTTGGGAACAGATTTTTCACTCAAGACCTTGATGCTTTTCGGCGTGCTCCTCTGGCTGGTGTGGCACAGCCTTTTTGGCCCCGGGCAAGCGCGCCACCCGCATGGCCGCTTCGGCAGTGCCAACCGCGTCACCCTGCTGCGGCTGGGGGTGTGTGCGCTGCTTGCCGCGTTGCTCGGCGAGCAGTTGCCCTCCCTGGCCTGGTGGGCGGTGGTGGTGCTGGCCAGCGCCACCGCGCTGCTCGATGCGGTGGACGGCCCGCTGGCCCGACGCAGCGGCCTCGCCAGCGACTTCGGCGCGCGCTTCGACATGGAAACCGACGCCTTCTTCACACTGGTGCTGTGCGCGCTGGTTTGGCAGGCCGGCCAGGCTGGCGTCTGGGTACTGGCCAGCGGCCTCATGCGATACGCCTTCGTCGCGCTGGCAAAGGTGTGGCCCTGGCTGAACGGCGCGCTGCCGCCGAACCGGCGTCGGCAGACGGTGTGTGTGGTGCAGATCACCACGCTGATCGTCTGCCTTGGACCCATCGTGCCGCCGCTGTTCGCGTCGGCGCTGGCGGCCATCGGCCTGGCGCTCCTCACGCTGTCCTTCGCCATCGACATCCGGTTCCTGCACCGCGCTCAATCCAAGGAGATCTGAACCATGCGACGTTTCCTGCTGCCCGCCCTCACCCTCTGTGCCGCCCTGCTGGCCACCGCGCCCGCGCAGGCCCAGGCCGCCCGCTACGAGATCGATCCCGATCACCTCACGGTCGCCTTTCTGGTCGACCACATTGGCTACGCCAAAGTGCTCGGCATGTTCCGCTCGGCGCGTGGCAGCTACCGGTTCGACGAAGCCACGGCCACGCTCTCCGAGGTGCGCATCGAGGTGGAAACCGCCAGCGTGTTCAGCAACCAGCGAAAGCGGGATGACCACCTCAAAGGCCCCGATTTTCTGAACAGTGGCGAATTCCCCCGCATGGTGTTCACCGCCGCTGCGGCCAGGCGCACCAGCGAGCGCACCTTCGACATCACCGGTGAGCTCGAACTGCTGGGCAAGAAGCAGCCGCTCACGCTGCAGGCCACCTGGAACAAGAGTGCGGAATCGCCCTTGGGGGGGCCCGGTGGCAAGCCGTATGTGATGGGGGTTTCGGCGCGAGGCAGCTTCAAGCGCAGCACCTTCGGCATGAACTACGCCGTGGCCAATGGCTGGGTGGGTGACGAAGTGCCGCTGATCATCGAATTCGAGGCCATTCGCAAGTGAGTGCGGCGCAGGCACCGCGCTCCGCCATCGCCTGGGGCCTGCGCTTTGGGCTCGCCCTTGCGTTGCTCAACACGCTGCTGACGTTCGAGAACCGCTGGCCGGGTTTTGGCGTGCTCTACATGCCGCGCCTCTCGTTCGAGCTGTGCCTGATGGTGGTGGCGCTCATGGCCTGGGTAGGCTGGCGAGGTGACATCAGCCGCCGCAGTGCCGGTGCGCTTGCCGTGGCCTTCCTGGTGCTTGTCTTCGTGCGCTACGCGAATGTGACCGCGCCCGCCGTGCTGGGGCGGCCGGTCAACCTGTACTGGGATGGCCGCCACACCCTCGAACTGCTGAGCGCGGCCGGCCATGTGCTGCCCGTATGGCAGGTCGTTACGGCACTGCTGGCGCTGATGGTCGGTTTGCCGGCGTTGTGGTGGTTGGTGCGTGCATCCTTCCTGTCGCTTGCAGCGTGCGTTTCCTGGCCGCGCGCGCGCCCCGGGCTGCTGGCCGCAACTGGCGCACTCACCGTCAGCTTTGCCGCCTATGTGCCGGATTCGCGCGATACGCGCTGGTTCTTTTCGTTGCCCATCACGCCCACGCTCGTGCAGCAAGGTGCGTTGCTGGCTCGGGCATGGCTGCCGGGCCAGCGCCATGCCGCTTTGAGCGAGAGCCCGGCCTTTGCGGGCGACCTCTCCGGACTGGTGGGCGCGCAGGGGCCGGCTGATGTGCTGCTGGTCTTCGCCGAGTCCTATGGCGCCAGCACCTTCGATCAACCTGGCCAGGCGCTCGCGCTGCGGCCTTCACGCGACCAGATGGCGGATGCCATTCAAGCAAGCGGCCGTGCCGTGGTCTCGGCACGCGTGGTGGCGCCCACCTTCGGCGGCGCATCATGGCTGTCGCACGCAGCCTTGCTCTCGGGCGTGGACACCACCGACCCGGCAGACCACGACTTGCTGCTCACCAGCCAGCGGCCTACCCTAGTGAGCCATTTCACGCGGCATGGTTACCGCACGGTTGGCTGGATGCCGGGTTTGAAGCGCCCTTGGCCCGAGGGCTCGTTCTATGGCTTCGAGCGCCTGGCCGACGACCCGCGCCTGGGCTACCGGGGGCCGGATTTTGGTTTCTGGCGCATTCCGGATCAGGCCGCCATGGCTCTGCTGCACACGCAGGAACTGGACCGCAGGGCACCCGAGCACGACCAGCGCCCAAGGTTTGCCGTGTTTCCCACCACCAGCACCCATGCGCCGTTTCACCCGCTGGCACCCCTGGTGAATGACTGGTCGACCCTGACCGGGCCCCAAGCCTACAGCGCGGATATGGCCCGCACTGCGCTGGCTGCGCCTGTCAGTGTGACGCAGACCAAGTTGCGGTATCTGGAGAGTCTGCGCTACCAGAACAGCTGGATGGCCGACTACCTGCGTCACCACGCCCCAAGGTCTCTGGTGATGGTGGTCGTGGGCGACCATCAGGCGCCTGCCCTCGCGTCTGGCGCGGGCGCCTCGTGGGATGTGCCGGTGCATGTGATCAGCGACGATCCGGCACTGCTGCACCGCCTGATGGCGCGCGGCTTCGTGCCCGGCCTCGCGCCCGCCAACGCCTCTTTGGGGCCGATGACATGGCTGACCAAGGCGATGCTGGAGGTGTTTGACGCGGTGCCGGCCGGCAATTCTCCCCATGCAGAACACTTGGCGTCACCGCCGTCCAACGCCCACGCGAGAAGCACATCGGGTACGTGACGCGCTGACTTTGTGCTGAATTGCCCGAAGCCTTTGATTAAAAGATCAAAGCATCTCGACTGGCGTGAGTGATGCGGTCCGGCGCTGGCAGAATGAGGTTGCCAGATACTTTCAAGCAACGAGGTTTGCATGACCGCCAGCGTGCTTCTTTACCACTCCATCAACGACCGAGCCGATTTGGTGGCCGGGGGGGCTGCATTGCCTGTTGCTCGATTCCAGGAGCACATGGAATTTCTGGCAAAAAGCGGTCGCGCCCTCGCCCGTACAGAAGCCTGTATGGATGACCGCGCAAAAGGAATCGTCGTCACATTTGATGATGGAGACGCAGATACGTTTGAAACCGCGTTACCGATCCTGGAAAAATACCAGGTTCCGGCGACGGTTTTTGTATCGAGTTCGCTCCTTGATACCGTTTGGGTTGACAACGGTTTGAAGCGAAAAATGATGTCCAAATCGCAGTTGAGGTTGTTGGCGGCCAGCCCCTTGATTGAAATTGGATCTCATGCGCACCTGCACCAGTCGATGGTTGAGCGCCCGAAGTCGGATTTGCTTGCCGACCTGACGCTATCCAGACAGATTCTCGAAGATGTTGTGGATCGGCGAATCCGATATCTGGCTTATCCGCATGGATTGCACGACAAGACGGTAATGGATGTGGCCAAGCAGGCTGGGTTCGACGCAGGCTTCGGATGCACCGATGTTTGTGGCGGCAAGTTTGGCTTGCCGCGCATTGGCATATCGAGCAAAGACAGTTTGTCGAGATTGAAAGTCAAACTGCTGCCTGGTTATCGGCCGACGCTGGTCATGGCCAGGCGGATACTCACCAGATCATTCTGACTTCAGGCTCGATCGGGTGATTCTGCAGAGCGCTACCAGTACCCCGCTCCCGTGCCCTTGGCCATTTTGATCTGTGCATTGACATACACAACAAGATCGAATCCAAACCCCAGCAAGAGAAAAAGAAGTCGCCGGGGTCGCAATAGATTTCGGCGTCTTCGACTGATGAACAGACTACGCTTCGTGACGAAGTGAAAAGGAATCCACCCGAATGGCCATTTTGGCAAGTGGGATCTGATTACATCGGCGAGCCAAGTTTCCTGACGGGCAGCATCTTGCAACGCAGATCGTCTTTGGTGGACTGGTAGCGACCGCAGTTCGTCAAATACAGCAGCATTGATGGCTGAGCCAATGACAATGCGGGTCTGATGACGTATAAGCGCTCGGATTGATCGCTCCGCTGCAAAAATGTGGAAAACGTCATCCCCATTGATTCGCGAAAGATCCTCCTCCATCGACATCGCGTCCGTAAGAATCATCGCTCGTAGAAAACCATCTTCGACGGCAAGACCTATTGGCATATGCAGCAGTCTTGCCTTTACCGCAGGCATGGCATACAAAGAGCCGCAAATGGCTGTTTTCCATTCGTTCAGCGTTTCACTGCCTGAAGCCAGGGCTTTGTCTATCAGACTCAGATTCTTTGGCCGATAAACAATATCTTTGATGGGATGAGAATTAAAAGCGTGGAGATTAGGATTGGAGGACAACCCGCGGATCATGCGCAACAAACTATCGGGTTCTGGCAATTCAATATCCGCATCCGAGAAAATCAAGACATCCAGATCGGGACGGCTTAACTCATGTACGTATGTGTTCCAAGTTCTGGATTTTCCAGCTTGGATTAACTCGAACACTTCGATTCGCAGGTTGGGGTGTTGATTCTCTTCGAGACCAACAAAAGACCGCGCCCGAATGACGGTATCGTCCGTACAGCCATTGGCCAACAGCAATACCCTGACATCCAGACCAGTGGTGTCCTGTTGCATCAGCCCCCCGAGCATTTTGACGATGCCTCCGGCCTCGTTGTGCGCAAATACCCCAATGTCAACGCGAGTCACCGTGTCTCCTCGTCCGAATATTATTTGCACTTGCCTGATGAGAGATGTTTCTCATCATACTGGTGAGTTCCTCTACAGGTCGTCAACGTCAGGTTTATCTCAACAGCAAAACGGCAAGCAACCGCGCAGCTTCCGACGAATGTCACATGAGGCACCAGAGCGCCAACCTCTGCTGGTCGTGATAGCGAACTTGTAGATCGGCCTTGGGAGGCAGTGCTCACACGGAGTGATCAATCAAGCTGTCGCTACAGATCCTGAAAGGTCCTGAGTTACTCCCACTCAATCGTCGCTGGCGGTTTTGAGCTCACGTCGTAAGTCACCCTGTTGATGCCACGCACCTCGTTGATGATGCGGCTGCTGACCTTCTTGAGCAGCGCGTACGGCAGCTCGGCCCAATCGGCGGTCATGAAATCGCTGGTCTGCACTGCGCGCAAGGCCACCACGTAGTCGTAGGTTCGGCCGTCGCCCATCACACCCACGCTTTTCACCGGCAGAAACACGGTGAATGCCTGGCTGGTCAGGTCGTACCAGGATTTGCCACTGCTTGCATCGATGGTGGCGCGCAATTCCTCGATGAAGATGGCGTCGGCCCGGCGCAGCAAATCCGCGTATTCCTTCTTCACCTCTCCCAGAATGCGCACGCCCAGGCCGGGGCCGGGAAATGGGTGGCGGTAGACCATGTCGTGCGGCAGACCCAGCGCCACGCCGAGTTCCCGCACCTCGTCCTTGAACAGGTCTCGCAACGGTTCCAGAAGTTTCAGGCCCAACTGCTCGGGCAGGCCACCCACGTTGTGGTGGCTCTTGATGGTGACGGCCTTCTTGCTCTTGGCGCCCCCAGACTCAATAACGTCTGGATAAATTGTCCCTTGTGCCAACCACTTGGCGCCTTTTGTTGAAGTACCACTTGAAATCAATCTGGCGGCTTCGGCCTTGAAAACTTCAACGAATTCGCGGCCAATGATCTTGCGCTTGGCCTCGGGATCGCTCACGCCAGCCAGGTGGCCGAGGAACTGGTCGGCAGCGTCCACGCGGATCACCTTGGCGTGCAGCTTGCCGACGAACATGTCCATCACCATGTCACCCTCGTTCAGGCGCAAAAGCCCATGGTCGACGAAGACGCAGGTGAGCTGTTCGCCGATGGCGCGGTGGATGAGCGCCGCAGCCACGGATGAATCGACGCCGCCTGAAAGGCCCAGGATGACTTCCTCGTCGCCCACCTGCTGGCGAATTTTTTCCACAGCCTCGGCGATGTGATCCCGCATCACCCAGTCGGGCCGTGTGCCGCAGATACCGAGCACGAAGCGCTCCAGAAGCGCCCGGCCCTGCAGGGTGTGGGTGACCTCGGGATGAAACTGCACTGCGTAGTAGCCGCGCGCCTCGTCGGCCATGCCGGCAATGGGGCAGCTCGGCGTGCTGGCCATGAGCTTGAAGCCTGGGGGCAGCTCGGTGACCTTGTCGCCGTGGCTCATCCAGACCTTGAGCATGCCGTGGCCTTCGGGCGTTGTGAAGTCTGCGATGTCCTTGAGCAATTCAGTGTGGCCATGGGCCCGCACCTCGGCGTAACCGAACTCGCGGTGCGTGCTGGCCTCGACCTGGCCACCCTGCTGCACCGCCATCGTGAACATGCCATAGCAGATGCCAAGCACCGGCACGCCCAGGTCCCATACCGCCTGCGGCGCACGCAGGTCGTGCTCCTCGTAGGTGCTGGCATGGCTGCCCGAGAGGATCACGCCCTTGAGCTGGCCATCGGCGGCAAATTCGCGCACCCAGTCGTCGCTCACGTCGCAGGGATGGACCTCGCAGTACACATGTGCCTCGCGCACGCGCCGGGCAATCAGCTGGGTGACCTGTGAACCGAAATCGAGGATAAGGATTTTCTGGTGCTGCATGGCGTGTGGTGGTTGCGGCGAGAAAAATGAAAAAGGCCGTCGCTCAGGACGGCCTGCTGGGCAGCGGGGATCACTCCGCCCGGTAGTTGGGAGCTTCCTTGGTGATCTGCACATCGTGCACATGGCTTTCGCGGATGCCGGCCGAGGTGATCTCGACGAACTCCGCCTTGTGGCGCATGTGCTCGATGCTGGGGCAGCCGCAGTAGCCCATGGCCGCGCGCAGGCCGCCGGCCATCTGGAAAATGATCGAGACCACCGAGCCCTTGTAAGGCACACGCCCTTCGATGCCTTCGGGCACCAGTTTGTCGGCGTTGGGGTTGCCCGTGCTGCTTTCCTGAAAGTAGCGGTCTGCGCTGCCCTGCTGCATGGCGCCGATGGAGCCCATTCCGCGGTAGCTCTTGTAGCTGCGTCCCTGGTAGAGCACGATCTCGCCGGGCGCTTCCTCGGTGCCGGCAAACATGCCGCCCATCATCACGGTGTTGGCGCCGGCCGCGATGGCCTTGGCGATGTCGCCGCTGTAGCGGATGCCACCGTCAGCGATCATGGGCACGCCGGTGCCCTGCAGGGCGCTGGCCACGTTGTCGATGGCCATGATCTGCGGCACGCCCACGCCGGCCACGATGCGAGTGGTGCAGATGGAACCCGGGCCGATGCCGACCTTGACGGCATCGGCGCCGGCTTCCACCAGCGCCATGGCCGCGCCGCCGGTGGCGATGTTGCCGCCAATCACGTCGATCTGCGGGTACTGCTGCTTCACCCACCGCACGCGCTCGATCACACCCTTGCTGTGACCATGCGCGGTGTCCACGACGATTGCGTCGACCCCGGCTTTCACCAGAGCTTCCACGCGTTCCTCGGTGCCCTCGCCCACACCCACCGCCGCGCCCACGCGCAAACGACCCGCGGCGTCGCGGGCCGCATTGGGGAAGTTGAGCTGCTTGGTGATGTCTTTCACCGTGATCAAGCCCTTCAGTTCAAAGGCATCGTTGACCAGCAACAGCCGTTCCAGCTTGTGCTTGTTCAGCAAGGTTTTGGCTTCGGCCGGCGTGGTGCCGTCGGGCATGGTGATCAGGCGCTCGCGGGGCGTCATGATCTCGCTCACGGGAAGGTCGTAGCGGGTCTCGAAGCGCAGATCGCGACCCGTCACGATACCGACCACCTTGCCAGCTTCCACCACCGGAAAGCCTGAGATGCCAAGCTCGTCGGACAGCTTCATCACCTGCCGGATTGTGGTCTGGGGGGTGATGACCACCGGGTCGCGCAGAACGCCGGATTCGTAACGCTTGACCTTGGCAACCTGAGCGGCCTGCTCTTGCGGTGTGAGGTTCTTGTGGATGATGCCGATGCCGCCTTCCTGGGCAATGGCGATTGCCAGGCGGGCCTCGGTTACTGTGTCCATGGCAGCAGAGACCAGGGGCAGATTGAGCTTGATGTTGCGGGAGAACTGGGTGGCAAGCGAAGTGTCCTTGGGCAGGACCTGGGAGTACGCTGGCACCAGCAACACATCGTCGAAGGTGAGCGCTTTGCCGAGGAGGCGCATGGGTAAAGCTCCAAAAGCGTCGATTGTAGCCGCCCCTCCTCCGTGCAAACCCGCACACCGGGTTGCGCGCGGTCTACCGCTCAGGTGCGAAAACCGACCGCTCCTACGGCTCGTCGCGCGCTTGCCCGTTCACGCTCAGCGCATGCACACGGGCCAAGGCTAAACTTGCGCCATGCCTCACTACTCACCCCTCGTTCGGCGCTGGCGCGCCGCCTGCCTGACAGCCGTTCTGCTCGCTTCCGGCCCATGGGCGATGGCCCAATGGCAGTGGATTGACGGCACGGGGCGCAAGGTGTTCAGCGATACCGCCCCACCTTCCGGAATCCCGGAAAAGAACATCGTCAAGAGCCCCGCCAGCACGCGCGCTCCCCTTCCCGCCGCAGTGGCCGCGGCGGCCGCATCCGCACCCGCCGCCACCGCGTCGCAGCCGGGCGCAACGCCGCAGTTGCCCGCGCGAGATGAGGAACTTGAAGCCCGGAAGAAGCAAGCCGACGAAGCTGAACAGGCGCGCCGCAAAGCAGATGAGCAACGCGTGGCCAAGGGCCGCGCCGAAAGCTGCGAGCGCGCGCGCAAGGCCAAAGGTGTCATGGAGTCGGGCACTCGCCTTGCCACCACCAATGCCAAGGGCGAACGCGAGATCATGGATGACAAGGCGCGCGCAGCAGAGACCCGCCGCATGGACGACATCATCCGGTCCGACTGCGGCCCCATGCCCAAGACCGCTGCCGCTCAATAACCCGCTTTGGAGCCAGGCCTGCGCCTGGCAAACAGTCCAGTAGCGCGGGCGCCCTGCCCCACAAAACGCTCGCGCCGTGCCACCTTCGGGTCTACCCGCAAGGACCTCACCACCTCCACCCGGTCGCCTTCGCGCAAAGTGTGGTCGCGCGCAGCCTTCCTTCCCCATACGCTGGTGGTGAGCGGTTCCGCATCAATCTCCGGGAACTGGACCAGCCAGCCAGCCTGAGCCAGCGCCGTTCCGAGCGTGCAGTCAACTCCCACGTCAACCTCCACCTCGTGCACCTTATGGGGCGCGCTGGCGTACATCAGGGTGATCTGCATCTCAATCGGCGCCATAGACCTGGTCGGCGCGCTTGACGAAGGCATCCACCAGGTTACCGGCGATCTTGTCGAACACCGGTCCCACCAGCGCAGCCAGGGTGTTGCTGGCAAAGCCGTAGCTCAACTGAAACTCCACCTTGCAAGCGCGTTGGCCTGCGTCACCGAGTGGCGTGAATTCCCAGATGCCATCGAGCCTGGAAAATGGACCATCGACCAGTTCCATCAGAACCTTGCGGTCGGTCTCGTGGGTGTTTCGGGTGGTGAAACTCTGGCGCAGGCCACTGATGGCCATGCCCACGCGGGCCACCATGCCGTCTTCGGTCTGCTCGATCACTTCCCCGTGATCGCACCAGGGAAGGAACTGTGGGTAGTGCTCGATGTCGGTCACCAGCGCAAACATTTCTTCGGCGCTGTGCCACAGCAGGACGGACTTGTTAATCGTTTTCATACAATCGGGCTCATTGTATTGGCCTGAAACGGCCGCACCTCGCGCTTCATGGCCACCAAAAACAGCAACGACTCCTCCGCCGCCAAGAGCACCGAAAGCCGCATCGCCGAAAACCGAAAAGCGTTCTACAACTACGCGATCGAAGAACGCTTCGAGGCGGGTGTGGTGCTTGAAGGTTGGGAGGTGAAAGCATTGCGCGAAGGGAAAGTGCAGCTCACCGACGGCTATGTGGTCATCCGTGAGGGCGAGATGTTCCTCATCGGTTGCCAGGTCAATCCCTTGCACACCGCATCGAGCCACGTGAGCCCTGACTCGGTGCGAACCAAGAAGCTCCTGCTGCACAAGGAACAGATCCGCCGTCTGATTGGCAAGATCGAGCAGAAGGGCTACACCCTCGTGCCGCTGAACCTGCACTGGAAGAGCGGCAAGATCAAATGCGAGCTCGCCCTGGCCAAAGGCAAGGCGGAGCACGACAAGCGAGACACCATCAAGGACCGCGAAGGCCGGCGTGAGGTGGAGCGGGCGATGAAGTCACGCAACCGCTGACCGCTGGCGCTCGACTGCACCGAGCGTAGGCTTGCGTCGGGGCGTCTACCTCGCCGCCGCATCGATCAGCACGCCGTCCGCCCGACCCTCGCCGCGCCATTCCAGCCCGGTGACAAAGCGCTGCAACGCACTTTCCGCCTCTACCCCGACCCCATGCTGGTCACTGATGAGCGTGTCGATCAAGTCGCTGCCGTCCTCGCGGTCGATCAGCAATGAAAGCAGCTCGGGTGAAGCCTGGCACATCAACGGCAACCGGGGGTCGAAAAGCATGGCGGCATGCAGCGTCATGTCGTGCAAGGCCAAGGCTGTTTTGAGTGTGGGTGGATGAATGCCGATGTCGATGGCGTGCTCGGCGCCCTGAATGGCGGTAGCGGAAGTCCTGAGCGGGGCGTAGACCTCGCCTCTCAAGTGCCAGTGCGTCACACGCAATTGTTCACGCTGGGCCAGTACCTCCTTTGGGTGCCGGATGAAGCTTTGCAACGCCTTCACCGCGCCGTCTGCGCCGCCCAGCAACGCTTCAATGGTGTACAGGGCTCGGGCGAAGTCTCCCGGCGTGAGCACCACTGCGCGAAGTGGCGCCTGGGCAAAGACGGTGCAAGGCTGATCGAACCACACCGCCATGACCGACGCGATGCCTCCACCAACGCCGTGACCGGTAAAAGCAATTCGGCCCGGATCGAGGCCTTTTTGAGCAGCGCGCTGGCGGAGCAGTCCGTAGGCGTGCGTGGCTCTCTGCAGCGCACCGGTGTAGCAGGCCAGGCCCATGTCGAGGGCCACGTTGATCATGAATTCGTCGGCTTCGTTCGAAGCGGCGAGCGCTTCTTCGATGAAATCGGGGCCGTCAAAGGCAAGCACCGCGTCGTCATGGGCGTTGACGTAGGCCCGTACCCGAAAGCCCTCTTGGTCGGTGCGCGATTCGACATCCGTCAGCGCAGACCAGCCTGCTGGAGGCGGTAGTTTTCGAGGGCCTGCGCCCTCGCCCTTTTTTGGGTTGCAAACAATCGCCGACATTGCGGCGCATTCCTTCTCCGTGGCCATGTTTTTCCTCCTGATCCAGGTCGCCTAGATGGCGGTCTTTTGGGATCGGAGTTTTAGTACAAAAGTTAAATCATGTCCATGCAAATTTGCAGAAGACCGAACTCTTTTGAACTCACTTTTCAACCGGCGCGATCCAGGTGCGGATATGGGGATCGAGATGCCATCTGAGTGGCATCAACTGCAGGCCAGGTGGGCATCAGCCCAGCTTATGCAGCGGATGATTTTCAGCTGGCCAGGGGCTTTCGAAGAACGCGGCGACTTGCGCGGGCGTCACATCCTCGATGCGCGCTGGGTTCCAGCGGGGCGCGTGGTCCTTGTCCACTGCCAGAGCGCGGATGCCCTCCACCGTTTCGCTGTCAGCGCCAGGACGCAAATGAAAGCAGTGATGCACCATGTCGCGCTCCATGCGCAGGTCGTCGGCCAGGCCCATGCCTCGCGCGCGGCGAATCTGTTCCAGCACCACATGCAGCATCAGTGGCGAGCGCTGTCGCAAGGTGGCCGCCGTGGTTCGTGCCCAATCGGTATCGGTCGCTTCGAGCGACTGAATGATCTGCACCATATCGGGCAGCCCGAAAACGCGGTCAACCTCTTTCACCGGCCAAGTCGCTGGCAGCACCGTGGTGCTGAGGTGGCTGGCGCACCAGCGCTCCACCGAGGCACCATTTTCAAACGGGGTTTGCGCAAAAGATGCCCACAGGCCTGGCAGGCGACCGGAGTCGATGTAACCATCGGCCCATCCTGCGGTGATGGATTCTTTCCCGTTCAGCACCAACCCGGTCAGCGCCAGGTACTCGCCCAGCCGACCGGCACACCGGCTAAGAAAATACCCACCGCCCACGTCAGGAAACAAACCAATGTGGGTCTCGGGCATGGCCAGCTTGCTGCGCTCGGTGACGATGCGCAGGCTCGCTCCCTGGCTGATGCCCATGCCGCCACCCATGACGACGCCATCCATGAACGCGATGTAGGGCTTGGGGTAGGTGTGGACGAGGTGGTTGAGCGCGTACTCTTCGGTGAAAAAATCTTCGAGCGCACTGTCGCCACTGAGTGCGGCCTGGTGGAAGAAGCGGATGTCGCCACCGGCGCAGAAGGCGCCGAAAGGGCCCTCCTTGCTGACGCCACGGACAGCGATGGCCAGCACCACCGGGTCGTCTCGCCAAGCCTTGAGGGTCTGCGTGAAGCTGCGGATCATCTCCAGCGACAAGGCGTTGAGGGCCCGGGGTCGGTTGAGCGTGATGCAACCGACGCGGCCCCTGATTTCTGCGACGACATAGTTTTCAGTGGCAGGGGAAGTCATCTGGTGGTTCCGGTTCGATCGTCGATCAGGTCATTGTGGCTGTTTGTCCACTGTCTGGATACGCGGCGTGCCACCTCGAGAGCGCCAACCCAGCAGTTCGTTGAGCACCAGGGCGCCGATCACCAGCGTACCCCCGGTCAGAACCTCTCTGCCCGGCGCCTCGCCGGCACCGACCCAGGCCAGCAGGATGCCGAAGATGACTTCAAGCAACGCGAGCAACGACACTTCGGGCGCCTTGAGCGAACGTGCGCACACCACGGCCAGCGCGCATGGAATGGCGAGCTGCACGAGGCCCAGCAGACCAAGCCAGGCCACATCAGAGCCGGTGGCGGCGAAAGGCACGGCAAAAGGCAGGGTCAGCAGCGATGAAAGCACCCCGCCTAGAAGCACCGAAGGTACGAGGTCAATCTTTTCGCCGTGGGTCTGGCCGCGTTGAACCACGGTCCAGTTGATGGCAGCTGCCACCGGCACGCAAAGGGCAAACAGAGAACCCGCCACCAGCCCACCGGTCTGCACAGTGGGATCGCCGAAGGCCTGCAGAAACTGGCTACCGTACATGTAGACGATGCCCGCGCCCGCCGCCACGATGGCCATCCAGGTGCGCAGGGCCAGGCGCTGACCAATGGCCACCCGCGCCAGCAGAGCCGTGAACAAGGGGCCGACCGACATGATGATGAGTACATTGGCCACGGTCGTGAAGGTCAGCGCCAGCATGAAGGCGGTGAACATCACGCTCCAGCAGACGCCGGAGATCCAGAACGCTCTGGAGCGTGCCAACACCCCCCAGTGACGCTCCAGCATTCCCTGGCTGGGGTCGTCGGGAGTGAAACCAGCCGCGCGGTCTGCAGACCGCCACCACGGCAGGATGACCAACAGCGAAAGCGCGGTGAAAGCACTTCGCCAGAATGTGACTTCAAAGCGCGCCGCCGACTCGAGCTGGCGCGAGACCACCCCGGCGATCGACCACATCAGGGTGACCCCGACCATCAGGAACACCGCCTGGGTGTGGTTCAGGCGGCTGAGCGAGCGGAATGGCATGGCAAAGACGGCGGTGCCGCTCTGAGAGAACGGCAGGATTTCAGGCGTCGCGTGAAGCGCGCTTGCGGTCGTGTTCCTTCAAATAGCGCTTGCGCAGGCGAATGCTCTTGGGCGTGATCTCCACCAGTTCGTCGTCCTCGATGAATTCCACACCGTATTCCAGCGTGCACTCAATCGGTGGCGTGATCTTGATCGCATCTTCCTTGCCGCTGACGCGGAAGTTCGTGAGCTGTTTGGTGCGCGTGGCGTTCACCACCAGATCGTTGTCGCGGTTGTGGATGCCAACGATCATGCCTTCGTACACCGGATCGTTGGCGCGCACGAACATACGACCGCGGTCGTCGAGCTTGCCCAGCGCGTAGGTGAAGATTTCACCATCGTCCATGGAGATCAGCACGCCGTTCTTGCGGCTGGCGATCTCGCCCTTGTGCGGCTCGTAGCCGTCGAAGATGTTGGCGATCAGGCCCGAGCCACGCGTCAGGTTCAGGAACTCGTTCGTGAAGCCGATCAGGCCACGCGCCGGAATGCGGTATTCGAGGCGCACGCGGCCACGGCCATCGGGCTCCATGTTGACCAACTCGCCCTTGCGTTCGCCCAGCGCCTGCATCACGCCGCCCTGGTGCTGTTCTTCGATGTCGGCCGTCACCATTTCGATAGGCTCATGGCGCACGCCGTCAATCTCGCGGAACACCACGCGCGGCTTGGACACCGCCAACTCGTATCCTTCGCGGCGCATGTTCTCCAGCAGGATGGTCAAGTGCAGTTCACCGCGGCCCATCACTTCGAAGATGCCGTCTTCGCTGGTTTCCTTGACGCGCAGCGCCACGTTGGCCTGCAGCTCTTTCTGCAACCGGTCCCAGATCTGGCGGCTGGTCACGTACTTGCCTTCGCGGCCAGCCAGCGGGCTGTTGTTCACGCAGAAGTTCATGGTCAGCGTGGGCTCGTCGATTTTCAGCATCGGCAGCGGCGCCGGTGTAAGGGGATCGGTCACCGTCACGCCGATGCCGATGTCGGCAATGCCATTGATCAGCACGATGTCGCCAGGACCAGCTTCGGTCACCTGCACGCGGTCTAGACCACGGAAGGTAAGCACCTGGTTGACGCGCCCCTTGACGGACTTGCCGTCCGGACCTTCCATGACAACCACATCCATCATTGGCTTGATGATGCCGGCACTGATGCGGCCCACACCAATGCGACCCACGAAGGTGGAGAAATCGAGTGCGGAAATCTGAAGCTGCAGGGGCGCGGCTGGGTCGCCTTTTTGCGCTGGCACGTGTTTGAGCACGGTGTCAAACAGGGCCGACATGTCGGGTCCCCACTGCTCGCCAGGCGCACCTTCATCCAGCGACGTCCAGCCGTTGATGCCCGAGGCGTACACCACGGGAAAGTCGAGCTGCTCGTCAGTGGCACCCAGTTTGTCGAACAGGTCGAACGCGGCATTCACCACGTGCTGCGGGCGCGCACCCGGCTTGTCGACCTTGTTCACCACCAGAATGGGGCGCAGGCCCAGTGCCAGCGCTTTCTTGGTGACGAAGCGCGTCTGCGGCATCGGGCCTTCCTGCGCGTCGATCAGCAGCACCACACCGTCCACCATGGACAAGGCGCGTTCGACTTCGCCACCAAAGTCCGCGTGGCCGGGGGTGTCGACGATGTTGATGTGGGTACCCTGCCAGCTCACAGCGCAGTTCTTGGCCAGGATGGTGATGCCTCGCTCACGTTCGATAGCGTTGTTGTCCATCACGGTGTCGACCACCTTCTCGTGCTCGGCAAAGGTGCCGGACTGGCGGAGAAGCTGATCGACCATCGTGGTCTTGCCATGGTCCACGTGGGCAATGATGGCGATGTTGCGGATTTGTTTGCTCATGTTGCGGTTTCCGGTGAGGTTTCCTGGATTTGTCGAATGTCGGTGGGGCTCAAGAGGCGCCCCGGAATAAGTTCGCCCGCGCGGACGTGGGCGGTGCCGAGCAGCGTTGGAGTTTCGCCCGCTGACGGGCCGAAGACGGCGACCTGCTCCCCATCGGGCCAATCGCCACGGCGGCGAAGGCCACTGAGAAAGCGCCCCGCATCTTCTGGGCCAAGCGTGACGACGGTGTGGCCGTCCAGTAGCGTTTGCACAGGGCGCAGCAACTCGATGCGGTCGCCCTCTTTCAGCGCTTCCAGCACTTCCAGCGTGATGCATTGCGACTCGTCGAAGTCGCCAGTGGCGATGCGGCGCAGGCGCGTGAGGTGGCCGCCGCAGCCCAGCGCCTCGCCGATATCCTCGCCCAGCGTGCGGATGTAGGTTCCCTTGCTGCAACGCACGCGCAGGCTGATCTGCGGCTCGTCGTCCAGCAGACGCATGTCCAGCAGATCCAGGTCGTGGATAACAACCTGACGCGGCTCGCGTTGCACCGTTTCGCCCTGGCGCGCGTATTCGTAGAGCGGCTTGCCATCCCTCTTGAGGGCGCTGTGCATCGGTGGCACCTGGCTGATGGGACCCATGAATCGGTCCAGTGCCTCCACCACCATGCCCGGCGTGCAGGTCACGTCTCGGGTCTGGATCACGTCCCCCTCGGCATCACCCGTGGTGGTCTTCTGGCCCAGGCGGACGGTGGTTTCGTAGGTCTTGTCGGCATCCAGGTGAAGCTGGCTGAACTTGGTGGCCGCGCCAAAACACAGCGGCAGCACGCCGCTGGCCAGCGGGTCGAGCGTGCCGGTGTGCCCGGCCTTCTCGGCGCGCAGAAGCCATTTGGCTTTCTGTAAAGCCTGGTTGCTGGAGAGACCCAGCGGTTTGTCGAGCAGAAGCACCCCATGCACAGGGCGCCGCTGCACCCTGGTGCGTGGCGCGTCCATGCTCATTCTTCCTTTGAACGAGAGGAAACGGCCTTGGAAATCAAGGCGTTCATGTCCGCAGCGCGTTCGGTGGTGCGATCGAACACAAAGTGCAGTGTAGGCACCGTGTGGATGTGCAGGCGCTTGAAAAGGCCGCTGCGCAGAAATCCCGCCGCTGTGTTTAGACCTTGAAGGGTCTCATCTGCATCGCCGGTGAGCAAGCTGAAAAAGACCTTGGCGTGTGCGTAGTCGGGCGTAACTTCCACGGCGTTGATCGTCACCATGCCCACCCGCGGGTCCTTGAGCTCGCGCGCGATCAACTCGGCCAGATCGCGCTGGATCTGGTCGGCCACGCGAAAACCGCGGTTGGGGGTGGAAGACGCTTTGCGGGCCATGGCTTACAGCGTGCGCGCCACTTCCTTGACCTCGAAGAACTCCAGCTGATCACCTTCCTTGATGTCGTTGTAGTTCTTGAGCTTGATACCGCACTCGAAGCCTTCCTTGACTTCGCGCACGTCGTCCTTGAGGCGCTTGAGCGTATCGATCTCGCCGGTGTAGACCACCACGTTTTCACGCAACAGCCGGAAATGCGCACTGCGAGTGACCATGCCGGAAGTAACCATGCAGCCAGCGACCGTGCCGATTTTTGAAGCGACGAACACCGTGCGGATCTCTGCCGAGCCGATCACTTCCTCGCGCTTCTCGGGCGCCAGCATGCCGGACATGGCTGCCCTGAGCTCGTCCACCGCGTCGTAAATGATGTTGTAGTAGCGCAGATCAACATCGTTGCCCTCGGCCAGCTTGCGCGCGCCCACATCGGCCCGTACGTTGAAACCGATGATGACCGCCTTGGAAGCAATTGCCAGGTTCACGTCGGATTCGCTGATACCACCCACGCCGGCAAAAACGAGTTGCACCTTGACCTCTTCGGTCGAGAGCTTGAGCAGCGAGCTGGACAGCGCTTCCTGGGAGCCCTGCACGTCGGATTTGACGATGATGGGCAGCACCTTGACTTCGCCGGCGCTCATGTCGGAGAACATGTTCTCCAGCTTGGCGGCCTGCTGGCGCGCCAGCTTGGTATTGCGGAACTTGCCTGCACGGTAGGTGGCGATTTCGCGCGCACGGCGCTCGTCTGTCATCACCATGAAGTCGTCGCCGGCCTGCGGCACTTCCGACAGACCCTGGATTTCCACTGGAATCGACGGCCCGGCGGCCTTGATCGGCTTGCCGTTCTCGTCGAGCATGGCTCGCACGCGACCAGAAGTCTGGCCCACAAGAACCACATCACCCGTCTTGAGCGTACCGCTCTGCACCAGCACGGTGGCCACGGCGCCGCGACCCTTGTCGAGGCGCGCTTCGATCACAAGACCCTTGGCCATGGCGTCAACAGGCGCCTTGAGTTCCAGCACTTCGGCCTGCAACAGCACCTGTTCGAGCAGCGCATCCACGCCCTCGCCGGTCTTGGCCGAAACGCCCACGAAAGGCGTGTCGCCGCCGAACTCTTCGGGCACGACTTCTTCGGCAACCAGTTCGGAACGCACTCGCTCCAGGTTGATGCCGGGCTTGTCGATCTTGGTCAGGGCCACGACGATGGGCACACCGGCGGCCTTGGCGTGTTTGATGGCTTCCTTGGTCTGGGGCATGACACCGTCGTCAGCCGCGCAGACCAGGATGACGATGTCGGTTGCCTGGGCACCACGGGCGCGCATGGCGGTGAACGCCTCGTGTCCCGGGGTATCAAGGAACGAGATCATGCCCCGCTCGGTTTCGACGTGGTAGGCACCGATGTGCTGCGTGATGCCGCCAGCCTCACCCGCTGCAACCTTGGCGCGGCGGATGTAGTCCAGCAGAGAGGTCTTGCCGTGGTCCACGTGGCCCATGACGGTGACCACCGGGGCACGAGGCAGCGATTCGACCTGGTGCTGTTCTGCATCTTCGTCGGTGAAGGCTTCCGGATCGTCCAGCGCGGCCACAATGGCCTTGTGACCCAGCTCTTCCACCACGATCATCGCGGTGTCCTGATCGAGCGGCTGGTTGATGGTCACCATCTGGCCGAGCTTCATCAGTTGCTTGATGACCTCGGACGACTTCAGACTCATCTTGTGTGCCAGTTCAGCCACCGTAATGGTCTCGGGCACGTGCACCTCGATCGCCTTGAACTCGGTCGGCGCCACGAAATTGCTTTGGCCACTGTCGCGCGAATCGCGGTCGTTGCGGCGACCACGCGGGCCACCGCGCCAATTGGAACGCCCGGCGCTGGTGTCGCCACGGGTCTTGATTTCCTTCTTCTTGGCCGCGTCGTCTTTCCAGGTGGACGACAGGTTTTCGGACTTGACTTCCTTCTTGCCGGCCGCGCCGGCTGCAGTGGTTGCGGCGGTCGCGGTGCCGGGCGCCTTCACCGGCGTGCCAGCAGGCTTGTGGAGCGTGCCCTTGATACCAGCCTTGGGATCTGGGGTGGGCTCTGCCTTCTTGGCCACAAGGGTGCGAGCCGGCGCTGACATCATGGCGCGGATGTTGGCCGCCTCCGACTCGGCCTTGCGGCGGCGCGCCTCGAAATCCTGGGCGCGCAGGTCGTCAGCGCGCTTGGTCTCGGCCTGACGGTCGGAGATCACACGGGCAGCAGACTCGCGCTCGAGAGAGTCCGTCTTGGCTTTGGCATCTTTGCTGATGCGTTCGGCAATGGCTTCCGAGGCGCTTTCGGCCGGAACAGCCTTGGCTGCCTCGCGCACGGCGGTCTCGGCCGCTTCTGCGGCGGCCCGTTCCTGGTCGGCCTGGGCCTGCGCTTCTCGGGCTTCCTGGGCCTCACGGGCCTGGCGTTTCTGATTGAATTCTTCTTCCTGAAGGCGCAAGAGCTCAGCCTGCTGCTGGGCTTGCGCTTCGCGTCGGGCCAGCTCTTCCTTGTCCACCACAGGCGCGGCGGCCACGGGTTCGGCTGCCACCGATTCAGGCACCGCCACTTCGTCGTCGCGCTTGATGAAGGTGCGCTTCTTGCGCACTTCAACCTGGATGGTGCGAGCGCGCCCTGTCGCATCGGCCTGCTTGATCTCAGAGGTCGACTTCTTGACGAGGGTGATTTTCTTGCGCTCGCCGCCCGCCGTTCCGTGGCTGGCCTTGAGGTGGCCGAGCAACGATTGCTTGTCGGACTCCGTGAGCGCATCGGTTCCGGTGTTCTTGGGCACTCCGGCCGCTGAGAGTTGCTCCAGCAGGACGGAAGTGGGCTTGTTCAGCTCGGCGGCGAATTCGGCGACGGTGGTACTGGTCATGGGTTCTTTTCTCCGCTGGGGCCTCCGCTGGTCAGGTCGTGGATTGCGCTTCGTCACCGGTAAACCAGTGCGCGCGTGCCAGCATGATCAGCGCCGTGGCCTCTTCAGGCGTCATTGCGGTGATGTCGGTGAGCTCGTCGGTGGCCAGGTCGGCCAGCTCGTCGCGGGTGTGTATGCCTGCATCGGCCAGCTTGGCGATCAGCTCCTGGGTCACGCCTTCGAGGTCGCGCAAATCTTGCGAGACTTCTTCCACGCTTTCTTCGCGGGCGATTTCCATGGTGAGCAAGGCATCCTTGGCGCGGGTGCGCAGTTCGTTCACCGTGTCTTCGTCGAAGGACTCGATCTCCAGCATTTCCTGCAGCGGCACATAGGCCACTTCTTCGAGACTGGTGAAACCTTCTTCGATCAGGATGTCGGCAATCTCCTGGTCCACATCCAGCTTGGCCATGAAGACCTTGCGGATGCCGTCGGCCTCTTCGGCCTGCTTCTGCGCCGACTCGTCGGCGGTCATGATGTTGATGCGCCAGCCAGTCAGCTCGGACGCCAGGCGCACGTTCTGGCCACCACGGCCAATGGCAATGGCGAGGTTTTCTTCGTCCACCACCACGTCCATGGCGTGGCGTTCCTCGTCCACCACGATGGAAACCACGTTGGCCGGAGCCAGCGCACCAATTACGAATTGCGCCGGGTCTTCAGACCACAGCACGATGTCAACGCGTTCGCCAGCCAGCTCATTGGTAACGCCGTTGACGCGCGAGCCCCGCACGCCGACACAGGTGCCGATGGGGTCGATGCGACGGTCGTTGCTGAACACGGCGATCTTGGCGCGCGAGCCAGGGTCGCGGGCACAGGTCTTGATCTCCAGCAGGCCCTGTTCGATCTCTGGCACTTCCTGGCGGAAGAGTTCGATCATGAAGGACGGAGCGGAGCGCGACAGCAGGATCGGTGCGCCGCGCAGCGTGAGGTCCACATCCATGATCATGGCGCGAACGCGGTCACCGGTGCGGAAGTTTTCCTTCGGGATCATCTCGCTGCGCTTTAAACGGCCTTCGACGCGCCCGCTCTCGATGATCAGGTCGCCCTTGTCCATGCGCTTGACGGTACCGACAAAAATCTTGTCACCGCGAGACATGAAATCGTTGAGCAGCATTTCGCGCTCGGCATCGCGGATCTTTTGCAGGATGACCTGCTTGGCCGCCATGGCGCCGATGCGGCCGATGGGCACGCTCTCGACCGGCTTCTCGATGAAGTCGCCCTCTTCGATGTCGGCCAGTTCATCGCGCGCATCGGTCAGCAATTCTTCAGCATCCGGATTCTGCAGGCCGGCCTCGTCGGGCACGACCAGCCAGCGACGGAAAGTTTCGTAGGCGCCGGTATCTGGATCCATGGCCACACGGATGTCTACGTCGCCCTTGTACAGCTTCTTGGTGGCCGAGGCCAGCGCCAGTTCCACTGCGCCGAGCACCACGTCGCGCTCGACGTTTTTCTCGCGCGAGATGGCATCGATCAGCATCAACATTTCGCGGTTCATTTCACTCGCCCACCTTTCCGGATAGCTTGTCCTGGTCCAGGACGCTTGGTTCAATCATTTGCATCTGTCTGCGGCGACGCCGCTCCCAGGGGCCTTCGCCCCTTGAAATCCACGATCGGCGCGAGTCGCACCTGCTGGACGTCGTCCAGCGAAAAACACATGGCCTGCATGGGCACGGGCGCGCGCTTCTTGCTCACCCGCTGTCCCGGCTTCGGCTCTGGAGCATCGCTCCAGACCAGTTGCCATTGCACGCCGTCAGCGGCTCGCTCCAGCGTGCCGCGAAATTTCTTGCGATTGGCCGACACCTCGGTCCCGGTAGCGCCAATGGGCGCCTTCAGAGCGAGGTCCACCACATGGCCCTCGAACCGCACGTAGTCGATCTCGCGCTTGAGCGGGCGATCGATGCCGGGAGAACCCACCTCCAGGCGCCGGTATTCAAGCCCTTCGACTTCGAGCAGGTAATGCAACTGTCGCGTGACCTTCTCGCAATCCTCGACCGTGACGAAACGCTCCGCAGGAATGGGACTGCCCTCCAGGGGCTGCTGCCACGGGTAATCGATGGTGACCCGCAGCAAACCACCGGCGGAGCGTTCGAGCTCCACCAGATCCAATCCCAGTCCGGTGACGGTTTGCTCTACGGTTTCTTGCCAGGCCATCGTGGTGGTTTGCGTCCTAAAACTCTCGGTCCAATCTCGTTGGAAAAGCGTTCGGCCAAAAAAAATGGGCCGGTAGTTACCCGCCCATTTGGTCGTGAAGCTCGCATTGTAACGCCGATACACCCCTCTTGCAACCGCTGGAGTCGGCGTATTTCACATGCCAAGGATCCACTGGATGAGACTCTTGGCCAGAAATCCGAGCATGCCAAAGGACAGGACCAGAAAGAGCACGAAGGTACCGAACTTTCCAGCCTTCGACTCGCGGGCGAGATTCAACACGATGAACAGCATGTAGAGAATGAACGCGCCGACGCCGAAGGTGAGACCGAATTGGGCAATCTGGCCTTCGGTGAAGCCGAGAACGGTGCTATCCATCGCTCAGCTGTCCACCCGCCGCCCCGCGCCCGCTTGCAGATCGCGGTAGGCGTGCCAACTGGCGTGTCCGACGAGCGGTATGGCAACCACCAGCCCGAGGAGCGCCATGAGCATGCCCAGGACGATCAGCATCACGATCATCACCGCCCACAGGGCTGCCGGCCCAGGCGAGCTGGCCACGGCTCGCCAGCTTTGCGCCACCGCCTGGCCGACGGGCATCGGCGTGTCCACAAGAAGTGGCAGCGCCACCACCGTGGAGGCATACACCGGCGCAGCCAGCAGCCCGCCGAGCAGAAGCCATGCCTCAAACAAGCCGAGCCGGGGCTCCAGCACCACGTGGTGCAGGAAATCCAGGGGTTTTTGAATGGGCACGGGCGACCACAGCGTAATGAGCCCGGCCGAGGTGAGCACCCAGCCAGTGCCAGCCAGCCCCAGCAGCAGGCCGAAGCGGACCAGCCGCCCGTCGCCGGAGCGCCAGAGCGCCAGCACTTCGGCCAGACCGACACGGCGGCCGCTCTGGTGCGCACGACTCACGGTGTACAGGCCGGTGGCAAGAACAGGCGCAACGATCAGAAAGCCCGAAAACGCCCCGGCCAGCAGCCAGAACCGGTCGCGCGCGGCCAACAGCAACAAGCCCCCAAAGGCCGCCAGCAGCAGGCCATGCGCCAGCCCGGGCACCGGGTTTCGTCGCAGATCGGCCCACCCCAGGGCGAGCCAGCGCAGCGGGGATTGAAGGGTGACGGGCTGAGTCGGAACCATGGAGCG
Organism: Hydrogenophaga sp. IBVHS1; assembly: GCF_002127265.1. Lineage (GTDB taxonomy): Bacteria > Pseudomonadota > Gammaproteobacteria > Burkholderiales > Burkholderiaceae_C > Hydrogenophaga. Next base: position 1,732,045 of record NZ_NFUU01000001.1, read on the forward strand.
TTCTTATAACGCTGCGCCCGAGTCAGGCGACTGACACAGATCAAGGGCAGGAGCGACTCAGGCCGAGGCTTGAACCAGGATGCGAGTGTATGGATGCACCGGGTTCTGCAGCACTTGCTGGACGTTGCCGCTCTCGACCACCGCGCCGTCCTTCATCACCACCACCGCGTGAGCCATGGCGCTGATCACGTCCACATCGTGTGTGATCAGCAAGTAGCTCAGACCCCGCTCGCGCTGTAGGCGCTGCAGCAGCGCCAGCACCTGCTTCTGCACCGTGACGTCCAGTGCGCTGGTCGGTTCGTCGAGCACCAGCAGGCTGGGTTCGACGATGAGCGCGCGGGCAATGGCCAGGCGCTGGCGCTGCCCACCGGAGAACTCATGCGGGTAACGCTGGAGCCAATCGCCACCCCGGGCCGGATCGTCGACCAGGCCCACATCCGCCAACGCGCCCACCACGCGTTCACGCCGCTCGGCCACGGACAGCCCGGGCTGGTGCACCAGAAGGCCTTCGCCCACGATCTGCTCGATGGTCATGCGCGGGGACAAGGAGGAAAACGGGTCCTGAAAGACGACCTGGATGCGCTGCCGCAGCGCGCGCGAATGCCCCCGCTGCTTCGCGAGATGCCAATCGGTGCCGGTCACGCTCAGGCTGCCCTGGTAGGGCAACAAACCAAGGGTGGCCAAGGCAAGGGTGGACTTGCCCGAGCCCGACTCTCCGATCACACCCAGCGTCTGCCCGGGGGCAATGTCCAGATCGGCGCCCTGCACCGCCACGAACTCCCCCGTTTTGAACCAGCCTCGCAATCCCGGCAGGGGCACGGGGTAGCTCACGCGCAGGGCTCGGGCGCGGAGCAGCGTATCGGCGGCTGGCGCCGAAGGCGCTTCAACCACGTTGCGCTCGGGCTTGCTGGCCAGCAGCATGCGGGTGTAGCGGTGCTGGGGTGCATGGAACACCTCGGCCACCACGCCCTGCTCCACCAGGTGGCCTTGCTCCATCACGGCCACGCGGTCCGCAAAGCGGCGCACCAGGTTGAGGTCGTGCGTAATGAGCAGCACCGCCATGCCATGCTGGCGTTGCAGGTCGGCCAGCAAGTCCAGAATCTGTCCGCGCAGGCTCACGTCGAGCGCGGTGGTGGGCTCGTCGGCCAGCAAGAGCTTGGGCGCACTGGCCAAGGCCATGGCGATCATGGCGCGCTGGCGCTGGCCACCGCTGAGCTGGTGGGGGAAGGCGGTGGCTCGGCGCGCGGGTTCCGGAATGCCGGTGGATGCCAGCAACTCGACGGTGGCCGCCAGCGCCTGCCGTGGCGTGAGTCCCTTCTTCAGTTGAAGCACTTCGCCGATCTGGTCACCCACGCTGTAAAGCGGGTTGAGCGCGCTCATGGGTTCCTGGAAGACGATGGCCACCTCATCGCCGCGCACGCCGCGAAGCTGGTGTTCGGTCATGGCCAACAGGTCGCGCCCGTTCAACATGGCTTGTCCGGACACCTCGGCGCCTTGCACGAGGCGCAGCAGCGAGAGCGCCGAAACGGTTTTGCCGGAACCGGACTCACCCACCAATGCCAGCTTCTCACCCGCGTTGATGGTGAAGTCAATGCCGTGCACAACCTCCTGGCCGCCAAACGACACACGCAAGTCTTTGACTTCGAGCAATGGCGGCGGTGTCATTGATCTGCTTTCCGGGGATCGAGCGCATCGCGCAGTGCGTCTCCCATGAAGGTGAGCAGCAGCAGCGTCATCACCAGCACCGCGAAGGTGGACAGCGATATCCACCAGGCATCGATGTTGTTCTTGCCCTGACTGAGCAGCTCGCCCAGAGACGGCGTGCCAGGAGGTACGCCCAGGCCCAGGAAATCCAGTGAAGTCAACGCCAGAATGGCCGCGCTCATGCGGAACGGCAGAAAGGTCACCACGGGAGTGAGGCTGTTGGGCAGCACATGGCGCCAGATGATCTGCCAGTTGGACAAGCCCAGCGCACGCGCCGCGCGCACGTAGTCGAGCTGTCGATTGCGCAGGAACTCGGCACGCACGTAATCCGACAGGCCCATCCAGCCGAACAGGCTCAGCAGGATCAGCAGCAGGCTGATGCTGGGCGCGAACACAGCGGAGAAGATGATGAGCAGGTAGAGCTCCGGCATGGAGCCCCAGATTTCAATGAAACGCTGGAAGGCCAGATCGGTCTTGCCGCCGAAGAAGCCCTGAATGGCGCCCGTGATCACGCCCAGCACCACGCCAATGAAGGTGAGCGCGAGCGCGAACAGCACGCTGACGCGAAAGCCGTAGAGGAGCTGGGCCAGCAGGTCCCGACCGCGATCGTCGGTGCCCAACAGGTTGGCGCGCGTCGGTGGCGAGGGGTTCGGCAATCTGGCGAAGTAGTTCAGCGTCTGCGGGCCGTAGGGATTGGGTGCACGAATCGCCCAGTTGTCGCCCTTGGAAAGCTGCTCGCGGATGAACGGGTCCAGATAATCGGTGGGCGTGTCGAAGTCACCACCGAACACCGTTTCTGCGTAGTCCTTCACCATGGGAAAGTAGGTCGTTCCCTCGTAACGCACGATCAAGGGTCGATCGTTTGAAATCACCTCCGCGAGCAGGCTGCCCACAACCAGCACACAAAAGACGATGAGGCTCCAGTAACCCAGGCGGTTGCGCCTGAAGCGCCGCCAGGCGCGCGCGCTGGGCGACAAGGAAGGTGGGGTCGCTTCAGTCAAATTTGACACGCGGGTCCACCCAGACGTAACAGAGATCGGAGATCAGCTTGGTCACGAGGCCAATCAACGTGAAGAAGAACAGCGTCCCCAGCACCACGGGATAGTCGCGCCGGATCACGCTCTCGTAGCTCAACAAGCCCAGACCATCGAGAGAAAACAGCGTTTCGATCAGCAGCGAGCCAGCAAAAAAGGCGCCAATGAAGGCGGAGGGAAACCCTGTGACGATAGGAATAAGGGCATTGCGGAAGATGTGCTTCCACAGCACCTGCCGCTCTGACAACCCCTTGGCGCGGGCGGTCATCACGTATTGCTTGCGGATCTCTTCAAGAAACGCATTCTTGGTGAGCATGGCCGTGACTGCAAAACTGCCCAGCACCATGGCGGTCACCGGAAGGGTGATGTGCCAGAGGTAATCCACGATGCGCGCTCCCCAGCTCAGTTCCTCCCAGTTGGCAGACGTGAGCCCGCGCAGCGGGAACCACTGCAGTTGCCCACCAAAGATAACGAGCAAAGCCACGCCGAGCACAAAGCCCGGTATGGCGTAACCAATGAGCACGAGCAAGGTGGTGACCAGATCGAAGCGCGAACCCGCGCGCACCGCCTTGGCCACACCCAGCGGCACCGCCACGCCGTAGCTGATGAGGAAGGTCCACAAACCGAGCGTGATGGAGACCGGCAGTTTCTCCATGATCAGTTCGGACACAGCCTTGTTCTGGAAAAAACTGGTGCCGAGGTCGAAGCGCGCGAACTGGCCGACCATCTGGAAAAAGCGCTCGTGTGCGGGCTTGTCAAAACCATAGAGCGCCTTGATCTGCTCGATGCGCTGGGGGTCCACGCCTTGCGCGCCGCGGTAGACCGAACCACCCTCAGCGCCGGCGGTGCCAGCGCCCGCCCGAGCCTCGGCCAGATATTGGTCCACCGGCCCTCCCGGCACGAACTGGATCACCACAAATGTGAGGAGCAGCACACCGAACAAGGTCGGGATCATGAGCAGCAGGCGCTTGAGGATGTAGACCCACATGGTGTTCAGTGCTTCGCGGTGGCGGTGTTATGGGACCACCAGGTGTCGATGGCCCAGGTTTCACCCGACGCGTAGGGGGGCATTTCCTTGGGTCGGCCCAACCGCCACGCGTTGTAGGCCATGCGGTGCGTGGTCGCGGTCCACTGCGGAATAAGGTAGTGGCTGTGGCTGATGACGCGATCGAGAGCACGGCAGGCGGCCAGAAAGGCGGGCTGGGTGCTGGCCGACGTCATGCGAGCAATGAGCCCGTCCACGGCTGGATGGGCCACACCAGCGAAATTGCCGGAATCCTCCGTCTTCGCCGCCTGGCTGCCGAACAGGTCGGCGTACTCGGAGCCCGGGTTGTTGGTGCCCTGGTAGTTGATGGAGATGATGTCGAAATCAAAGGTGCGCAAGCGCTGTTGGTAGAGCGCGAAGTCCACCGGACGGAAGCGCAGTTCCACGCCAAGCTTCTTCAGGTTCCGGATCCAGGGTGAGACAACACGCGCGCCCGTTTCATTGCTGTCCAGGTATTCCAGCACCATGGCTTTGCCCTGCGCATTGCGCAGCTGGCCACCCTGCACCGTCCAGCCCGCCTCTCGCAGCATGGCCTGAGCCTTCCGCAGGTTGCCACGCAAGGAATTCTCGCCATCGGTGCGCGGTGGGGTGTACATGGGTCCGAACACAGCGGGGGGCAATTGCTTTCGCCAGGGCTCCAGCAATGCCAGCTCTTCCGTTGCCGGGGCACCTTGCGGCGCGCAATCGGTGTTGCCAAACAAGCCCTGCACGCGCTGGTACGCGTTGTAGAACATCTGCCGGTTCATCCACTCGTAGTCCATGGCCAGGCCCAGCGCTTCGCGCACACGCATGTCGTCCAACGGTGGTCGGCGGGAATTGAGCACATAGCTTTGAAAGCCCATCGGCAGGCGGTGCGTGAATTCGCCCTTGACGAGCTCGCCGGTGTCGAACCGCTTGCCATTGACGCGGCGCGCCCAGTCACCCGCCGAAAAGAAGCGCATCAGATCGAACTCGCCCGCCTTCAGCGCTTCCAGCCGCGCGGTGTTGTCCTTGTAGATCTTGACGGTGATGCGATCGAAGTTGGCAGTGCCTCTGCGCACCGGCAGGTCGCGCGCCCAGTAAGCGGGATCGCGCACATAGGTGATGTCCTTGCCGAACTGGACCGGACCAATCTTGTAAGGCCCGCTGCCGATGGGGACGTCCATCACCACCTGATCGAAGGTCTTGCGCAGCCCGGTCTTGGGGTCAGTGGCATTGCCCCAGGTCCGACTGAACACCGGCAAACCACCCACCACCAGCGGCAGCTCGCGATTGGGCAGCTTGAAGCGGTAGCGCACGGTGCGCTCGTTGATCACGTCCAGCCCGGCCACGTCCTGCAGCACGGTTTTGTAAGCCGGGGACGTGTACGGGCCCATCAGGGTGTCGAAGCTGTGCTTCACGTCGGCCGCCAGCACCGGGTCGCCGTTGTGAAACCGCGCGGTGTCGCGCAGTTTGAAGGTGATCGACAGTCCATCGGGGGCTGCGCTCACGTCTTCGGCCAGCAGGCCGTAGCCCGCCCCGTTTTCATCGAGCGCGCCTGCCAGCAGCGAATCGAACATCAGGTTGGACAGGTACGCGGGCGCGCTGCCACGCATGGTGAACGGGTTGTACTTGTCAAATGTGGAGGTTCGCAGGTTGCTGACCAGCCTGATTTCGCCGCCCTTGGGCGCGGTGGGGTTCACGTAGTCGAAATGCGTGAATCCATCGGGGTATTTGAGCTGACCCCACAGCGCATACCCGTGGGCTGCCCAGGTGGGCGGGCTGCACAGCGCCAGCAGCGCGGCCACGAGCAGCGCTGAAAGGCGGCTGCTGGGGCGAGGAAAGGAAAAGCGCATGCGACAATTCTGCTGGATTTTTCACCGGAGTTTTCAATCATGGGTTTTCTCGCTGGCAAGAAGCTGCTGATTACGGGCGTGCTGTCCAACCGTTCCATCGCCTACGGCATCGCCAGGGCCTGCCATCAGCAAGGCGCCGAGCTGGCGTTCAGCTACGTGGGCGAACGCTTCAAGGACCGCATCACGGAGTTCGCCGCCGACTTCGACTCCAAACTCATCTTCGATTGCGACGTGGGCGACGACGCGCAGATCGAAAAAATGTTCACCAACCTTGCGCAGACCTGGCCCAAGTTCGACGGCTTCGTGCACAGCATTGGTTTTGCCCCTCGTGAGGCCATCACCGGCGACTTCCTCGAAGGTCTCTCGCGCGAAGCCTTCCGCATCGCGCACGACATCAGCGCCTACAGTTTTCCGGGCATGGCCAAGGCCGCCCTGCCCTACCTCAATGAAAAGGCCTCTCTGCTCACGCTGAGCTACATGGGCGCCATCCGTGTTGTGCCCAACTACAACACCATGGGTCTGGCCAAGGCCAGCCTGGAAGCCTCGGTGCGTTACCTCGCGGAATCGGTGGGGCCCATGGGCATGCGCGTCAACGGCATCAGCGCCGGACCCATCAAAACCCTCGCCGCCAGCGGCATCAAGGACTTCGGCAAGCTGCTCAATCTAGTGGCGAGCGCAGCGCCGATCCGGCGCAATGTGACGATCGATGAAGTGGGCAACGTGGCCGCCTTTCTGCTGTCCGACCTGGCTTCCGGGGTCACCGCTGAAATCACCTACGTGGATGGTGGCTACGCCCAGACCACAGGCGTGAGCCGAGACAGCCAGCCCATGCTCTGACACGGGGGATGCGCCCTCAAAGACGCGAGCTGCTGCTGCAGCTGGGAGCCGCCTTGGTCGCGGCCTCCCTGCCCTTCGCCTCGCTGGCCGGACCTGCTCCGGCATTGCTGCTCGCGGGTGTCTACCGGCCGGGCGTGGCGCTCGATGCCTACTGGCTCAGCGAAAAATACGATGGTTTGCGCGCGCGATGGGACGGGCAACGACTCGTCACGCGCAGCGGCGAGACCATTGCGGCGCCTGCCTGGTTCACGGCAGGCTGGCCCGCTGTGCCCCTGGATGGCGAACTCTGGGCGGGGCGAGGCCGGTTCGAGGAAGCACTCTCGACCGTTCGACGGCAGACACCTGACGAGGCAGCCTGGCGTCGCCTCCGGTTCATGGTGTTCGACCTGCCGGGGCATCCCGGCCCCTTCACCGAGCGAATCGCTGCCTACCACGGCGTGGTGCAGCAGATAGACCAAGCGTGGGTGCAGGCGGTGAAGCAGGAACGCGTGGCCAGCCATGGGGCGCTCATGGCGCGGCTGGACCGCATGGTGAAGGATGGCGGCGAGGGACTGATGCTCCATCGCGGAGACGCGCTGTACCGTGCGGTGCGCGACGACACGTTGCTCAAGGTGAAGACGCATGAGGACGCCGAAGCGCGTGTGATCGGGCACCTGCCCGGAAAGGGTCGCCATCAAGGCCGCATGGGCGCGCTGCTGGTGGAGACGCCAGCCGGCATCCGGTTCCGCCTGGGCACGGGCTTCAACGATGCCCAACGCGAGCACCCGCCCACTGTGGGCGAGTGGGTGACCTACCGTTTTCGAGGTGTGAGCGGGAACGGGGTCCCGCGATTTGCCAGCTTCATGCGCGTTCGACCGGACGCACCCGCTCGCTGAGCAACCCCCGCCCTCAGGCCGTCAAGCCCTCACGCAGTCGGCGAAGTAGGTCTTGCGCCCGTCCACGTCCACCACCTCCACCAGGCCGTGGATATCGGTCTCGAAGCCCGGGCATTGCACGTTAAATTCGCGCGCGAACTTGAGGTAGTCCACGATCTTCTTGTTGAACACCTCGCCAGGAATCAGAAGCGGAATGCCGGGTGGATACGGTGTGACCAGGCTGGTGGTGATGCGACCTTCGAGCGCATCGATCGGCACGCGCTCGGTGGTGCGCTGCGCAATGTGCGCGAACGCATCGCTCGGCTTCATCGCCGGCGTGAGATCACTCAGGTACATCTCGGTGGTCAGGCGCGCAATGTCGTAGCGGGCGTAAAGCGCGTGCACGTGCTGGCACAGATCGCGCAGACCCATCTGTTCATAGCGTGGGTGCTTCTGGCAGAACTCGGGCAAGATGCGCCACATCGGCTGGTTCTTGGCGTAGTCGTCCTTGAACTGCTGCAGCGCGGTGAGCAGGGTGTTCCAGCGGCCCTTGGTGATGCCGATGGTGAACATGATGAAGAAGCTGTAGAGCCCGGTTTTCTCCACCACCACACCGTGCTCAGCCAGGAATTTGGTGACGATGGAAGCCGGGATGCCCTCTGGCTCAAAGCGACCATCCAGATTCAGGCCCGGTGTGACGATGGTTGCCTTGATCGGATCCAGCATGTTGAAGCCTGGGGCCATGTCACCAAAGCCGTGCCAGTCCTTGCCATCAGAGGCTTCCGGCGGGTTGAGCATCCAGTCGCTGGTGCTCCCCATGCCCTCCTCGGCCAGATCTTCTGGCCCCCACACCTTGAACCACCAGTCGTCGTCGCCAAACTCGGCATCTATCTTGCGCATGGCGCGGCGGAAATCGAGCGCCTCGAAGATGCTCTCTTCCACCAGCGCGCGACCACCGGGCGGCTCCATCATGGCCGCAGCAACATCGCAGCTGGCGATGATGGCGTACTGCGGGCTGGTGCTGGTGTGCATCAAGTAAGCCTCATTGAAGAGGTGGCGATCGAGCTTGACGTTCTGCGAATCCTGCACCAGCACATGGCTGGCCTGGCTGATGCCGGCGAGCAGTTTGTGGATGGACTGAGTTGAATACACCACCGATTCCAACGGCCGCGCGCGCTTCTTGCCCATGGCGTGGAAGTTGCCATAAAACGGATGGAAGGCCGCGTGCGGCAGCCAGGCTTCGTCGAAGTGCAGATTGGCCACAAAGCCGTCGAGCATCTGCTTGATGGCCTCGGTGTTGTAGAGCACACCGTCGTAGGTGGACTGCGTGAGGGTGAGCACGCGAGGCTTCACCGCCTTGGCGTCCACCCCGGCCAGCAACGGGTTGGCCCGAATCTTGGACTGAATGGCCTCGATCTCGAACTCGCTCTGGGGAATGGGGCCGATGATGCCGTAGTGATTGCGCGTGGGCTTCAGGAAGACGGGGATGGCGCCCGTCATGATGATGCTGTGCAGGATGGACTTGTGGCAGTTGCGGTCGACCACCACCACGTCGCCTGGTGCCACCGTGTGGTGCCACACCATCTTGTTGCTGGTGCTCGTGCCATTGGTGACGAAGAAGCAGTGGTCGGCGTTGAAGATGCGCGCCGCATTTCGCTCACTGGCCCCGATGGCACCGTTGTGATCCAGCAATTGCCCGAGTTCTTCGACCGCATTGCACACGTCGGCACGCAGCATGTTCTCACCGAAGAACTGGTGAAACATCTGCCCCACCGGGCTCTTGAGAAAGGCCACACCGCCCGAGTGCCCCGGGCAGTGCCACGAATAGGACCCATCTTCGGCGTAGTCCAGCAAGGCCTTGAAGAACGGCGGCTGGATGCCTTCGAGATAACTCTTGGCCTCACGGATGATGTGGCGCGCCACGAACTCGGGCGTGTCCTCGAACATGTGAATGAACCCGTGCAGCTCGCGCAGGATGTCGTTCGGCAAGTGACGGCTGGTCTTGGTCTCGCCGTAGATATAGATCGGCACGTCGGCGTTCTTGCGACGCACCTCATCAATGAAGTTGCGCAGGTTGAGCACCACGGGATCGGTGTCTTCGCCGTGGCTGAACTCTTCGTCGTCAATGGAGAGAATGAAGGCACTGGCACGACTTTGCTGCTGCGCGAACTGACTCATGTCTCCGTAACTCGTCACGCCGACAATTTCGAACCCTTCTGTCTCGATGGCCTGCGCGAGTGCACGGATGCCGAGGCCCGAGGTGTTCTCGGAGCGGAAGTCCTCGTCGATGATGACGATGGGAAAACGGAATTTCATGCAGATCTCCAGCCGCAACCCACGGCCACCGGAAAGAAAGAAACCAAGGGGTGGAAACCCGATGACGGCAAAACAGGCGCGAAGTGTACGGAAAACGTGTGGCGCCAAGCGTTGGACGCCCGTCTTTTTGTCGCAGAATGTGGCGCTGGCCAGACAATAGCACCCGCCGTGGAGGGCGGACCGCTGACGGAAGGCCCGGCTCCTCAATCGAAGACAACAAAAGAAAGGTGCCTGAATGGCGGAATCAACCTTGTGGTGGCTGCTGGCGGGGTCTGCCGTGGCGCTCGAACTCTTCACCGGCACGTTTTACCTGCTCATGCTCGCCTTGGGCATGGTGGCGGCAGCGCTCGCGGCCCACGCAGGTGCTGGCACCACCGTGCAGCTGATCGTTGCGGCGGTGGTTGGTTCGGCTGCCGTGGTGGGCTGGTACTTCGTCAAGAAGCGCGGCGATGGCGACCCATCGGTTCGATCCATGCGCAGCGTCAATCTGGACGTGGGCGAAACGCTTCAGATCGATGAGTGGAACAGCGACGGCACCGCGAGCGTCAAGTATCGGGGCGCACAATGGACGGTCATCCAGCGCCCTGGAAATGCCCCAACCCCCGGCACTTACCGCGTGGCCGAACTCGTGGGCAACCGCCTGCTCGTGGACAAGGTCTAGCCCCCTCCGCATCTCATCGCATCACATTGATCCGAACCCTGAAACCTCTCAATAGAACCGCGCCATCATGGAAATTGCCATTCTTCTTGTCATCATTGCCGCCATCTTCATCGCCAGATCCGTCAAGGTGGTGCCTCAGCAGAACGCGTGGGTGGTCGAGCGGCTGGGCAAGTACCACTCTTCGCTCGCCCCGGGTCTGAATTTTCTCGTCCCCTTCATCGACAAGGTGGCCTACAAGCACAGCCTGAAGGAAATCCCGCTCGACGTGCCGAGTCAGGTCTGCATCACGCGCGACAACACCCAGTTGCAGGTCGACGGCATCCTCTACTTCCAGGTGACCGACCCCATGCGCGCGAGCTACGGCTCGTCCAACTACATCGTCGCCGTCACCCAGCTCGCCCAGACCTCGCTGCGTTCCGTCATCGGCAAACTGGAACTCGACAAGACATTTGAAGAACGCGACATCATCAATGCGCAGGTGGTCCATGCCATCGACGAGGCGGCGCTCAACTGGGGCGTGAAGGTGCTGCGCTACGAAATCAAGGACCTCACGCCGCCCAAGGAAATCCTGCTTGCCATGCAGGCGCAGATCACTGCCGAACGCGAAAAGCGCGCGTTGATCGCAGCGTCTGAAGGCCGGCGCCAGGAGCAGATCAACATTGCCACTGGTGAGCGCGAGGCTTTCATTGCTCGCTCTGAAGGTGAGAAGCAGGCCGAGATCAACAACGCCCAGGGTGAAGCCTCGGCCATCCTGGCCGTGGCCGAAGCCACCGCAGAAGCCATCCGCAAAGTGGCCGAAGCCATTCGCCAACCCGGTGGCCAGGAAGCCGTGCAGCTCAAGGTGGCAGAGAAGGCTGTGGATGCCTACAGCAAGGTAGCCGCAGACGCCACGACCACGCTGATCGTTCCGAGCAACATGACGGAAGTGTCGGCGCTCATTGCCTCCGCCATGAAGATGGTCGGTACCGGCAAGTCGGTTTGAACCGCCCCTGCCTGAGTCGGACATGACCACCTCGCGAAACGTGTTGGGTGGCAAGCTGCTGCCCTGTTCCTACGACCCGCTCACCGGTTTCTATCGGGACGGCTGCTGCGAGACAGGCCCGGACGATCAGGGAACCCACGTCGTCTGCGCGCGCGTCACCGCGGCATTTCTCGACTTCTCGCGCGAGCGCGGGAACGATCTCAGCACACCGAGACCTGAATTCCGTTTTGCCGGACTCAAGCCAGGGGATCGCTGGTGCCTCTGCGTTCAGCGCTGGCTCGAAGCCCTGGCCGCCGAAGCTGCGCCGCCCGTGGTGCTCGAATGCACCAACGCCGCCACGCTTGAATACGTGTCGCTGGAAGTGCTCGAGAAGCATGCCTGGCACAAAGCGGCGGATGGCAAGCGCGCCGCATAAGGCCGGTTGCGCCTGATACAATCGCAGGCTTCGCGGAGAGGTGGATGAGTGGTTTAAGTCGCACGCCTGGAAAGCGTGTGTGGGCTAATCCCCACCGCGGGTTCGAATCCCGCCCTCTCCGCCACGACAGTAGAAAACACGGGCCTTCTGGCCCGTTTTTCTTGTCTACCCACATTTCGACCCACAAAGTGGAGTGCGCTATGTCTGAGCTAGTGACGAACTGCCCGAGGTGCAACGCCCAAAATATCACCTTCGACTTCCGGGCTCAAAACTTCATAGAAGAGCGTTACAACTGGCAAACGATCCATGAGGTGTTCTGTGTGTGTCGGGCCTGCTTAAAGGCGACGATCTTCATCCTGTCTCTGGACGACTACAACTTCCGAAAAGAGATTGAGGTCGCCGGATTTTGGCAGCGCAGCATTTCTCTCAACCACGCGTTCAAGGTAGATGGTTTCATCTCTCAAAAGGACCGTCTGGCCACCCCTCCTCCCGCGGATCTGCCAGATCAGGTTCGCATTGCTTTCGAAGAGGCCGCCAAGTGTGTGGCGACGGGCTGCAACAACGCTGCGGCCGCGATGTTTCGACTTGCGCTCGATCTAGCTACCGTTCCACGACTTCCACCCGCAGAATCCCCGGACTCGCCGCCGCAGCGCGTACGGCGTGACCTTGGGTTGAGGTTGGGATGGATGTTCGATGGCGGCCACCTCCCGAGAGAGCTTCGCGAGCTTTCGGATTGCGTACGTGAGGATGGCAACGATGGCGCACATCGTGGCAACGTCACCAAGCAGGACGCCCAAGATCTGCAGGACTTCTGCTTCGAGCTATTGGATCGCTTGTACTCCGAGCCAGCGCGACTCGTTGCGGCCAAGCAGCGCCGGGAAAAGCGTCGCGACGACGCCAAGAAAGATTGACGCCTGGTCGGCCTCTACGGATTCATGCACCAGCAGAGCAATTCCTGCGGAACGGTGGCCATGACCAACCCCGGGCCGATCCAGTACAGACCTAGCAGCGCGACCATCGGCGAGCCAACGGTTGCCGCCTTCATCAGCCTCTTGACTTCCTCTACTTGCTCGTGCCGTGCGTCCTTTTCCGACCGCAAGGAATGCGACAGCCGATCCTCAAGGTCGCTTACATGGTTCTGCAAAGCGGTGGCGTTTTCATATGTGACCCTGTCCCAGGATTTCGAACCGTTCTGTTACAGAGAGGCCCGGCATGATGAACGCCCCAAGTGGGCAGGAGCATGTCGTGAAGAAAAGCAAGTTCACCGAGGAGCAAATTGCCTTTGCCCTCAAACAAGCCGAGCTGGGTACGCGTGTTGAAGATGTCTGTCGCAAGATGGGCATCAGCGATGCGACCTTCTATGTCTGGAAGAAGCGCTATGGCGGCGTCGGCCCGTCCGAGCTGCGCCGGTTGCGCCAGCTCGAGGAGGAGAACCGCAAGCTCAAGCAGATCGTGGCCGATCTGAGCCTGGACAAGGCGATGCTGCAGGCGGTAGTCGCAAAAAAGGCCTGAGGCCCTCCCAGCGACGCGAGTTGGTGCCCGAGTTGATGCAGCGCTTTGGCTGCAGCCAGCGCCAGGCGCTGCGGGTGGTGCGCATGTCAGCCTCGACCTACCTGTACGTCTCTCAGCGCAAGGACGAGGGATTGCTGAAGTCGCGCATCAAGGAGATCACCGACACGCGAGTGCACTACGGCTACCGCCGGGTGCACGTGATGCTGCGCCGGGAGGGCCACATGGATAACGTCAAACGCGTCTACCGCCTCTATCGCGAGGAGGGCCTATCGTTGCGCCTGAAACGCCCCAGGCGCAACAAGGCCGTGCAGCGCAGGCAGCCCAAGCAGCTCGCGCACGCGATCAATCAGATCTGGAGCATGGACTTCGTGGCCGATGCCTTGTTCGATGGCCGCAAGCTGCGCATGCTCACGGTGGTCGATCTGTTCACGCGCGAGTGCCTGGCCATCGATGTCGGGCAAAGCCTCAAGGGGGAGGACGTAGCGCGTGTGCTCACTGCCATCACAGAGGCGAGAGGACTGCCGTGCACGATCAAGTCAGACAACGGCAGCGAGTTCATCTCCAAGGTGATGGACAAGTGGGCCTACGAGCGCGGTGTCGAACTCGACTTCAGCCGCCCGGGCAAGCCAACCGACAACGCCAACGTCGAGAGCTTCAACGGGCGCCTGCGGCAGGAGTGTCTCAACGCCACTTGGTTCATGTCATTGGACGACGCGCGGGGCAAGATCGAGGCATGGCGGCGGTACTACAACGAGAGCCGACCCCACTCCGCGCTAGACTGGGCCACCCCCGCCGAATTCGCCCGCCGTTGCTGGCTGCAGCCAGCAACGGCGATATCAAAGGAGCCGGAAATCTCTACTTTCGAGCGGTACTGAATCGGGTACAGGGTCACCGGTGGAGTACCGGCTGAGAAACACTGCCTGATTGGCGGGATCGCGACCGTCGAACTTCTGGGGGTCAGTTCAGACCCGGGGCGGTTCAGGTAGCAATCAAACTCCAGTACGATACTTAACACGCGCGATTGAGCGTCTCAATCGTTATCTGACTAACTTCTCATGCGTTCGAAGCGTTTCGAAAGGCGCATCGCACAGCCCCGACTCGCTGAATGTAGGAATCGCCAATGTCAAATGAAGCCCTCGTCAAGGATTGCGTTGTGTTACCTGACAACGCGCCAACAATCGCAAGAGTAGCACTTGGATTGCAGAGCCACACCCGAGTTCGGATAGCGTATATTTGCGGCCCCGGTGATGCTGTCGGAACTTTCGAACACTGGGCCCAAGGAAGACACGACCCGCGCACCCCCGTAATTGCCTACTCGGCCATGTTTTACTCGTTGATCGAGGCGCTCGACGCAGAGGCATTGATGCTGGTTGAACAGAGTCGTCAACCTGAAATCGACAAAGAAGCACGATTTCGTTTCGTTTACACGCCTCACCCGCGCGGTCGAGGAGGTCTGGCTTACCATCTTGATGAGGCAACATTTACTCGCAATGTCCTAGAAGCGTTGTCAGCTTGGCCAGCCGACGCTATCGTTGTGGGGACCGATGCGCCGGCCGCACTGATCTCGCAATTACCCCGCGCATCGCGGATTATTCTGACCGCTCACAATGTCTATTGGCCGATGGGTACACGGCCCTCCGGCCTCGTTAAGCGGGCGAGACTGTGGCGACTTGCGCGCGCGTTGCGACGTGTTCGCTCGGCTGTCTGCACCTCGCAGGAGTGCGCGAATCAGATCGTTGCCTTGGGGTGTGAACATAGCCGAATGTTTGTCGAGACACCGCAGATCTTGCCCGGATTCTTCCCACAAGCGTTGCCACGCAGCCACTGCAACAGGCTTCTTTATTTGGGACGGATAGAAGCGAACAAAGGTGTCCTTGACCTGATTGAAGCTTTCAGCGCTATTGCCGATATTTTTCCGGGTCTTAGTCTTGACATTGCGGGAACTGGTTCGGCGAATGAACAAGTGCGTGCCGCGATATCCCGAGCGCACGCCCCAAATCGGATCCGTTTTCACGGGCTTTTGGATGCTAACGCAGTACATGCTCTGCTGGACACGAGCGATTTGCTGATTTGTCCAACGCGATTGGAGTCAGGCGAGGGGCTGGCGCTCGTAGTAATCGAGGCTGGCGTACACGGCGTACCCTCCGTAGTGTCATCAATCGTACCGGCCAAAGATCTTCTAAATGGTGCTTGTGAAGTTTTTCCTGCCAATGACGTAGCCGCTTTGACGGAAGTTCTAAGGGCCCTCGCAAGTAATAATGATTCGCTGCGCGCCCTTTCGGATGCTGCGCTCGCGCAACGTTCGCAGTTCTTAGATCGATCACTATCTTGGGGAACGCAACTATATAGGGCACTTCTCGCCTGAGCGATCCGACAGTCTGACCTGCCCGGCTTTTTCGAGCCATTCATTCCTGTAAGACGGCCCGGTTGGGAATAGGTTGATTGTGCTGCTTGAATTCGTGGGGTGTGAGGTAGTCCAGGCTACTGTGGGGACGCACCGTGTTGTAGTGGTGCCGCCAGGCTTCAATAACCACTGCGGCCTCCTTTCGGGACCTGAACCACTCCAGCGACAGACACTCGTCGCGCAGCTTGCCATTGAAGCTTTCGTCGGCCCCGTTCTGCCAAGGCTTGCCAGGATCGCTCAGGGCGGTTGCGATGCCAGCCTGGGAGATCCATTCGAGGATGGCGTGGCTGACGAACTCCGGTCCGTTGTCCGAGCGCATGAACAGCGGAGCGCCGTGGATGCTGACCAACCGTGCGAGCACCTCCACCACGCGGCGTGAGCGGATGGAGCCGGCCACGTCGATTGCCAGGCACTCGCGCGTGTATTCGTCGATGACAGTCAGGCACTTGATCTGCTGGCCTTCGGCGGTGGTGTCGAACACGAAGTCGTACGCCCACACGGCGTTGGCCTTGAAGGGTGTGTAGGCCCTGGGCCGGTTGCTGGCGATGCGTCTTCGTGGGCGCTTCTTGGGCAAAAGCAGGCCAGCCTGGCGCCAGATGCGGTGCGTGCGCGACCAGCTCAGCTCCAGGCCCTGGCGGCGCAGGAAGATGCGGATGCGCCGGTAGCCGTAGCGCGGGTACTGCGCAGACAGCAATTTCATCGCAGCAATGACAGGAGCGTCCTTGACTGGCAGGCGCAGCGTGTAGCTCAGGCTGGAGCGGGCCAGGCCGATGAGCCCGCAGGCCCGCCGCTCTGACAGGCCCCGCTCGCAAGCGAGCTCGACCTGTTCGCGTCGGGCCTGCGGGCTCACCACTTTTTTGCGTTGATCTCCTTGAGGACCTCGATGTCCAGATCACGCTCGGCCAACAGCTTCTTGAGCCTGCCGTTCTCGATCTCCAGGGCCTTCAGTCGTTTGACATCGGCAGCTTCCATCTGACTGAAGTGCTTGCGCCAGGCATAGATGGTGGGTTCGCTGACCTTGTGCTTCTTGGCGGCCTCGGCCACGCTGGTCTTGTCTGCTTCGCGCAGCACGGTGACCATCTGCTCTTCGGTGAATCGGCTCTTTCTCATGGGCTCCTCGCGGGTTGGGAGCCATCTTCCTAGAAATTACTGGTCCGAAGAAACCGGGCAGGTCATACTGCAGACGATCCCAACCCCGTGTTTTTTTCGAAAACAAGAATTTGACCCAATGCTAATCTTGGTGAACCGCGCCGCTTGAACCACCAATTATTAAATGAATACACAACGTTTTTGGCCAAACTGCTAGGAACTGTCGTGTAAATTTCAGAAAATTGACCAGTAGCGTGGTCGACTAATCGCATACCCTTACCCTCCATGAAAGACACAAGCCAATCTATATTCGTTTTTCGGATTAATAGCCCCTCCTCCCGCCATTCTTCGAGGCCCTGCGATCGAATGTCACGACGGGGAGTTCGCCTACCCGTGAGTTTCTTAATGCCAATTAATAGAGGTTCCCAGAACCTTACGTGCAGCGAATTATCGCTATTTTCCATTATGGAGATCCGGCCATTCGGCTTGAGGACTCGAACCAACTCCCCAAGTGCTGCCTCTACCTCTGGAATGTGCATGAGAACACCCCAGCAGCTAACGAAAGGAAAAGCCTCATCCTCAAACGGAAGGGCTAGTAGATTCCCCTCTTGAAGTTTCATAGAAAGTCCTAGCTTTCCAAGATTCGCTTTTGCCGCTGAAAGAGCTGCAGGCGAAAAATCTACTCCTGTTACTTCAAGCCCGTGTCGAACAAACCTGGCTGCGTGAAAACAGTAGCCACACCCAGCGTCAAGGATTGCATCGCCCTTTTTTGCGCCGATAGTTGCTACGATATGCGCGAATGCCCCCTCATAAAAACTTTCAAGACGAGGATTTAGATAGTATCGCTCCCATTCCTCATGGATCTCCTGGTTAGCCAAGAATACTTTTGATTTGAAGGTCTTACTCATATCATGGACTCGCCAAATATCGCTTTCAGGTTGCGAAGGTAGATCAGATCAATTGAGGCTGTTCTAATTTTCAAAAAGATGCGGCGAATCCAACACAGAGAATAAAAGCCTAGGGAAGGTCTTCACAACACCCGCAGCGGCGAGTGCTGATGCGCGATGTTTCAGATGGCGGCAACCGCAGTGCGATTTCGGCCATTCGAAGGTCGATTTGCGACCATCTACCGACCCCTTGGGCCGCTGCGGGCGCATTCATCCCCGGGCCTCTCTCAAAAGCGTTTGGCGAACCATCCACAGATTGGAGAGCGCAAACAGCGTGTGCAACTGCGCCGTGTATTTGGCCAAGCCGCGGTAGCGCACCTTCACATGCCCGAACTGGCGCTTGATGACACGGAACGGGTGCTCCACCTTGGCGCGGATGCTGGTCTTCACATGTTCGAGCTTGTCCATGACCGCGCCCATCGGCGTGCTCCTGTCCAGGGCCTTGCGTTTGCTCGGGCGCATGGCTACATGCCAGTTCGCATCAATGTCTTGCGTCACTTCTCGCTTGCTCACGCCCTGGTAGCCCGCGTCAGCAAACACATCGCTCTCTTCTCCGTGCACCAGCGCGCTGGCTTGCGTCACGTCGTTGACGTTGGCTGCCGTGCCGATGACCGTGTGCACCAGGCCCGAGTCGGCATCTACGCCGATGTGCGCCTTCATGCCGAAGTGCCACTGGTTGCCCTTCTTGGTCTGGTGCATCTCGGGGTCGCGCTCGCCGCTGCTGTTCTTGGTCGAGCTGGGCGCGGCAATAATGGCGGCGTCCACAACGGTGCCGGTCTTGAGCAACATGCCTTGATGGGCCAGCCCGGCATTGATGGTGGCCAGCACCTGAGGGGCGAGCTGGTGTTTCTCCAGCAGGTGGCGAAAGCGCAGGATGGTGCTCTCATCAGGCAGGCGCGCTGCGCCGTCCAGGCCAACGAAGCGGCGGTACAAGGGGCGCTCGTGCAGCTCTTCTTCCATCGCCGGATCGCTCAGGTTCCACCACAGCTTCAGGCAGTGGATGCGGAGCATGGTCTCCACTGCAAACGGCGGGCGCCCACCGAGCGCCTGGTGTGCTCCACGGGCGTGCGGCTGGATGAGCGCGACCAAGACCTGCCACGGCACGACCTTGTTCATCTCTTCAAGAAACACTTCCTTGCGCGTCTTCTTGTGGAGGGGGTCCAGCCCCAGCGTGATTTGGTTCATGCCCCTATCTTCTCCTCAGTTCACGCCGCTGGCCAGTTCAAGGGCGTGAGGTTTTGCAGACCTTCCCTAGGTAACGGGCAGACGTTGCGTGCCCACAAAATTTCCATACTCGATCTTGGTGCGTCCAGCGCACCTGATATGACACGGCGCCATTGAAGCGACTTGCGACGGGAGCCTTTAAACGGCATACAAGTCGAGCCAGCCAAAGAGACCCAAGTGTATGCGACCCCTGATCTTGTTCACAACTGCTTTTGTTAGTCATTCTGGAGGTTATCTCTGCTTGACTAAAGGAAGAACATATCGATGAAAAAGAGGGGCAAATAGTAAGGTAATCACTATACCCAGCACGGCCAAGCGCCAGAATGCACCAAGGTCTGAGACAAAGGGTGCACGTTCAGCCAACCACCAGCCTATCATGGAAACCGACAAGAAGAAAAACAACATCCCTACCTCCGACCAAGTATTGTGCAAACCTAGACGTCGCCCCAAACCATGGCAGACGAGCCATCGCAAGAACTCACTTGCTGATAGAAACATAGCCGCGACAACAATGTTAAATTTGAAGTGTGACAACAATACCAGCAAAAGCGCAAACGAGGCGACCTTACTTGCATTGGCCGTAGCCACCCACTTCGGCCTTCCTGTAGCAAAAAAAGTCGCTCCGTACATCGCCTCCAAGCAACTGAACCAAGCGCCGCACGCAAGTATTGGCAGGAGCACACCGCCCATAGAGTAGCGTTTGTCGTAGGCAAGATCAAAAAAACTAGCAGCCCCCGCGAATAGCAACGTGCAGAGAAAGCTTGATAGAGTCATCATCGCTAGCCTAGTACGGGAAAATGCTGTCGACATAGGCATTCCCTCGGAGAGCTTGCGTGAGTACCAGGGAAATAATACGTTTGTCTGCAAACTGCCTGCCAAAGTTGGAACAATCACGGCGAGACTGGCTGCAATGGAATACACCCCGACCTCAACCAAGCTGAACATTCCAGCCAATACCAGTCGATCCATCTGCAAGGCTAGAAATGTGAATATTGTGCTAATAAAGATCCATTTGCCAAATGAGAGGATCTCCTTCACAGTACCCCGTTCCAAACGTAGCTTAGACTTGGGCCCGTCAAGCATTAGATAGCTCAATGCAGTATGTAAGCTAGCTGAGATTACTGACGCGATAGCCAGTGCATATGCTGATTTCATATACCATGCCAAAAAAAGCATCACCGCCATATGAACTGGGCTAACGATAAACTCGATTTTTGCAACTTCTTTAATCTTCAGATGCCGGGTAGCCGAAAGTATTTTCGCCGACTGGAATCCATCAATTAGGCACGTCGAGGCCACGATAGGAATCAAAAAAAGGAGTTCGTATGCTTTTGGATCATTGGCGCCGTACATTTGTGAGAGTGGCCAACTCAGCATCACGGCAATCAGGAACAGGAGGAAGCCGCGTATCACCTGCAAAGTCCATGCAGTATTCAGGAAATTGGGCTCATCGCCTCGGGCATGCTGTACGACATTGATCCGCAATCCAATGTCGGAGAACATTGCCAATCCCGCCATAACAGCACTAACGATCGCCATGAGGGCAAACGCTTCTTCGAATAGAATAGCAGCCAATGCGATGTTGGAGCTTAGCCGCAATATTTGGCCAAGCCCGAATCCTCCGATAAGCCAAATAGTGCCAACTCTCGCTCTGCTCCCCAAACTGGGCACCATTGTTTCATCTCTATGGGCAAATTTCTTCACTCTCTACTCCTTGCACGCCGCGCTTGGTTATTGATTTTGCGTATCACCACAAATCCAAAGAGCGCACCGAAAACTCTGCAAGTAATGATAGAAAAAACGTGGCTGCAGCTAGCCATAAATGTGAGCTTGAAAGGCATTGTACTATTCACACACGGAAAGTTGGGGCCCGCAGATGGGGCATGCTCAACGATTCCTAGTTAATCCGTCGCAGCGTTGACAAAATTTATTCCGTTGATATTGATGTTAATCCAAGCACTTTCGTGCAGGTGTGAGGAGATACACGAATTAGACATATGATTTGTTCATGTTCATGTTCATGTTCATGTTCATGTTCATGGGCATGGGATAGAGCTGAAGTGGCTCCGTTTCTCGGTGCAGTATTGCGCCGAGGGATGAAGCGACTGCGTGTGGATCAGTGATCAGCCTGCCTCGGGCCAGCTCACACACGGAAACGAATGACTCGAAAGCCGAGCACGTCGCCAAGCTGCTGGCAGCTGCCAGATGTCAAACCGACTGGCTCTTTTGCTTCTCTCTGTGGTGGCTGCGCTGCATCAGAAAATAGGCACATGAAATACCAATGATGCAGAAGTAGATGATGGGCACTGCAAGAATGCTGCTCATGGTAAAAATGATGAATATTACGGCGACAACCGTGGCAAACATGGCTCGCCCCAGAACAAGACCGTCGGTGTCATTGTTCTCAAGGGCCCAACGCTTGCCTCGCCGTATCGACACAAGTGCTGAGATAAACATGCCCGCAAATAGGAAAAGACCAACAAGCCCAGCATATAGCGCCACCCCTAGATAACTGTTGACTACGTCAATGATTCCTTCACCCTGTCGCATCACCTGAAGCTCTGGGGCATTCAGAAAATCTGATGACCCGAACAGGAGATTTCGTTCAACCACCGGAATGGCAACCGTCAATAGGCTCGCACGATAGTCGACATTACCTTGTTCCTCATCGCCAACAAATGGGAGCAGGCTGATAAACTGCTGCCCCATTGGGACGAGTGACAAGGCGAAAAATATGCAAATCGAGATGACCCCACCTTGCACCATGCGTTTTATGGGGTGGGGGCCGACAATTACGAAGACAAACAACAGAAGTAAAGCACCCACCCAAGGAGCTCTAGCCAAAGACGCGAGCACCCCTAATGACAACAGCAACCAACCCAATCGTCGATTCCTGCGTTCTACGATGCATCTTTGCAGGTAAAGATATGCCCCTGATGCCACAACGATCACATACCCCAAGGTTATAGACTCGCCAATCGTCGCGCTTGGTCGAACAAACCCCCCCCTCATCTTGTAGTAGGAAAATGGGTTCAGCCCCAATGCCATAGTTGCGGCATCGTAGAGTCTCCAACTGCGCAGGACTTCAACAGCAGCAAGCACCGATAGCACCAGACCGCCCAGCACAAGTCCAGCTAGCGCATGGCGGAGTCCATCAGTGTTCTGAATACTTCGACTTGCCACGTAGTAAGGAAGGAAGAGATCAATCCAGAGCATGAGGGCTGCCCGAGTATCAGCGGTGAAGTTACCACCGCGAAAGGCGAGTACTGCATTTACCAGCAAATAGGCCAAGACCAGCCAATCGACTGGTGACTGAAAGTACCGGATGGTCGAGCCACGCAATGCCAGGCGCCACGCACAGGGAAGCAGCAGGGCAAGTGCGAGCAATCGATAGTGGTTGAGCTCGAAGAAGTGATCGAGGATGCCCAGTCCTGGTATTGGGGCCGCAGCAGGCGGCGCAGCCAGAAGCAATAGCAGATACAAACCAAACACGTGTGCTTCTCGTCTGCCTGCCACCAGCAGCACCATGATCATGATGCCGACGTAGATCCAGAAACTGTGTGCCAGAAACCATGCAAACGTGGTGACATACCAAAGCACGCGCCAGCGTGCAAAAGTCTGCGGGGAAACAATCTGCACTATCGCCGGACGTACCGACAACCACACCAGACTGCTCACCACAAGCACGACGATAAGCGCGCGTATATGCTCTGGCACGGATTTCTGGCTTCTCTGGTTCAGATTGCGCGGTTATGGGAAGGGGTCTGCGAATTCGGCACCGAATCAATAGTAGGCGTTGCGACTTGGAGCATCGTCTTTATTGAGGACTACACCCACGAGCTGGAACTTCGAGAGGCGACTCATGGCCTCGTCGATTTCCTTCCGGGTTGATGTCCCATTGCCCACCACCATCAGTACGCAGTCAATGCGCGGAAGAATGGCCAGAACATCGTCCACAGCGAGCACCGGCGGCAAATCCACCACCACGATACGGTCTGAGTAATGTTCGCGCAATTCACCCATGAGCGCCGCTACCCTGCTCGAGCCAAGCAGCTCGGCGGAATTGGGCATTGACTGCAGGGTGGGCAAAACCACAAACCGCGGTATGCCCGGGTTCACCATGGCCTGTTCGACACGAGCGTTTCCGGTCAGTACTTCATTCAGGGAAATTCTTCCGTTCAAGCCGAGCGAGCTGGCCACCCGGGGACGGCGCAGATCGAAGTCGACCAGCAACGAAGTTCGGTTGGTCTGCTGCGCTATGCCAATCGCCAGATTGATGGCAACCACCGTCTTGCCAGACTCCATCGTGGGCGACGTGACTGCCAGAGTCCGCCAGCCGTTCTCGTCCATCTTCTGAAGAACCTGCGTTCTAAGCAAATCGAATGCCCAGGAAACGGGGTGCGATTTCTGGTGTGCCACGATACGCTGGCTCTCCAGATGCGCGGGGTCCAGCTCTACCACAGGGGTTTGTCGATAGTGGACATCTGCGTCCGTCCCCGGCAGCGATTCCTGGACTACTTCGCTTGCAGGTTTGGCCGCGGTGCGAACAGCAGCCACATGCAGCGGCGGTTGCAGTCCCACGCGCTGTGACTTGGCCTTCTCGACGGCCTCTTTAATGCGTTCCATGGAGCGACCGTTCCTCAGTTCAAGCGGGAAGAAACAAAAATCAGCGCATTCTGGAGCGGTATCACCCAAAAATGGACAATCATCAGCACCACTACACCTCCCAGCAGCGCCAAGGGCACCGCGCGCTGGCGCCACCTATCTACGGCTTGTGCTTCGGAGCTAATTGATATGTAGGGAATCACGGCCAATGGGCGCTGATTCACGGCGGCTGCAAGGGCACTGGCACCCCACACACGGGACAGCAGCGTTTCCAGCAACAAGGCCATCGCCAGCGCGGCACCAATCGCAGCAATAAACCCAGCAGCCACGATCTTTTTGCGACTGGGCTTGACCGGGTACTCCGGCAATAGGGGCGGCTCCAGCAATGTGAACCGCTCTGCTTGCAGGCCGCCCTCGAGGTTCTCAACCACCTGGGCTGACAACAACTGTGTCCGCAATTCCTCGTACTTGGCTTTGGCGGCATCGTAGTCGCGCTGCAGCCCCGCCATTTGCCGTTCCACTTGAGGCGCTCTGAAAGCCTGAGCGCGCTGCTGGCCGATGCTCGCCCGCAAACTCGACTGCTGACTTGCCAGCAAATCCACCCGAGATCTCGCCGCCTCTACCTGTGCTTCCAGTCGGGAAGCAGCGAGTTCCGCCTGCTCTTTCGCTGCGGTTCTTGATGGCGTCTGAACACGCGGCTCGTTGTTGACAGCCTGCTCAAGACGCTGAATCCGAAGATTCTGCGACAGGATATCCGGATGCGTATCCGAATAAGTGGCCCGCAATGTCGCCAGCTGGGCACGCGCCCGCTCCAGTTCCTGTTCGGTCGGGCTCTGCCCGAGTTCTGCTACCGTGCCCGGGGCCATCACACCTCTTCTGGCTGCGGCCAGATCTACTTGCAGCGAGCGCAATTCGCTCTGCGCCAGCCGGTGGTCACGCTCGACGTTGCGCAGATCGGCCTCCAGGCTTTGCAGCCCACCCAGCGTCACCGCCGAATTTTCTGGCAGCGCGCCCGCCTGCTGCGACTTGAACACGGCAATCTGAGCCTCCAGCGGCTCCAGTTCTTTACGCACCCTCTCAGCCTCTGCCGTCAGAAACTCGGTAGTGCGTGTGGCCTGATCCACTCGATCGCGCCGGTTGTTGGAGAGAAACAGATCCGCCAGTTCCTGGGTCACGGCCTGCGCCTTTTCTGGATCTCCGTGTTGAAAAGAAAGGTTGAATGAAACTGCCGCCGGCCTATTTGTCCATGCATCTCCGCCTCCCATCACGTTCAGCACGATGCTTCTGCGCATGGCCTCAGTGACATCGGTGTCGGAAAGGCCACCCTCGCCGTCCTTTGAGAACAACTGGTGCTTCTCGGCGACACGCACCAGGTTCTCTCTCGTCATGAGCCTCTGGCGGATAAGGTTCACACGGTCCTCCGGCCGCGGTCGGGAAGCGCCGTCCGCTATTGGCACTTGAACTTGCGGGCCTTCGACCAGAATGGTCGCGGTGGATTCGTACACCCTTGGCAAGACAAAAGCAAACACCACGGATGCCGTCAGAACCAGCCCAAACGCCAAAATCATCACCAGCGCACGTCGCCGCAGGATGGACAGATAGTCATGCAGACTGAGCTCGTAGTCACCAAACATCGAAATCGCCTTCAAAGCTCAGAATACAAATAAATCAGCCCTGCGCGGATTGCCCATCCCCTGCCCGTGGTACCCGTCACGCCCCTGAACTTTCGGTCTTCAACGCCCAGCGTCGACGACCACCTTTCACTCAGTTCGTTTTCTAGAGTCAGGCGAGTGAGGTGTCCAACACCACCCGCGACGCCTCCTGACCGGCTGCGTGTGGTGCTCGCGGATATGCGGGCGCTCTGCGTGAGTTGATAACCCATCACTAGCCCCAGTGCTTCCGTTCTGACGTAGCTCGCCGCCGTGCCAACCGGTTGCAAGTCCCTGGACCACTCGATCCCCGAGGTCAACTGGCTACCGGTGTAGGTCAGCTGCAGACCGCCCAGAGCAGTCCGAATGGACGCAGCACCGCTGGCTCGCGCTTGCCCGGCAAAGGCACCGAGTGCCCAATTGGGTGACAGTTCCCCTCGCGTGCCGACGGCCCAGCGAGTCAGGTTCGATTCTGCCCCTGCGCCCAAAGGCGTCAGGCGGGCGTAGCCCGGTTCGAAGTAATAAGTGGTGCGCTCGCTTTGCGCCCACGATAGCCTGCTGGTCATTTCCAGCTCGCGGTAGCCCGCCAGCACAGCCGAGTCGTAGCTGACACGGTTGTTCGCCACATCCAGCCTCAGCTGAGTGCGCTCCGTCAGATCCTTGTTCCATTGCGCACCTGTCACCACCGTTCGCTCGCGGGCGTCGACTGTTACAAGCCCAAGTTCCTCAAACTGCGTGTTGCGAGTGGCAGCCTCAGCCAGATTGGCTCGCAGTTCGAGATTCGCGGTGGGCCAGTTGTATGCCCATGTATAGCCCAGACTCGGGTAATTGCGGCTCGCCAGCAACAGGGTATTGCTCGACCGTTCAAGCACCGCTCCCGCGGAGAACCTGGATCTGATGCGGTCGCTACTCGACACATAGGAGTATTCAGCGGCCGCACGCAGCACCGTGGCGCCGCCAAGATTGACGCTAAGCAGTCCAGGATTTTCGATCCGCTCCACCTCCGTCAGGATGCGTACCGAATGCTGCGCTAGTGCACCAGTGGAACTGGCACACATGAGTGCCCCGGCGCAGAGGAGCGTATTGGCGCTTTTCACTTTCATGGCACCAGAATGGTGTCACCGGGGAGGAGCACCACGTTGGTCTCCAGCGAGGCGCCACGCATCAAATCGTTATAGCGAACTGGCAACACGGTGGGCCCGCTGCTCGTCTGCCGCAAAACCCGAATCGCATTGGCATCGGCAAACCTGTCCACACCCCCCACTTGGCTGAGCACCTGCAAGACAGTCGTCGACGGAGACATGAGTGCCACCAATCCCGGCTCTGCCACTTTGCCCAACACGTAAACCCGGCTTCCGTCGATGCCGGTCACAGACACGGTCACCACTGCGGCTGGAATGTACTGTTTGATTTTTCCGGCAATGCGCTCTTCCACTTGCTGAGTGGTCAGCCCGGCCACCTCCACCCGACCGGCTAGCGGGAAAGTGATGCTGCCATCGGGCAACACTCGCACCTCCATGCGCAGTGCCTCTTCTTTCCAGACGGCGATGGTCAGCGCATCGCCGTGTCGCAGCTGATAAGGTGCCGCGGCCTGAGCCCAGGCTGCTGCACCAACGAGAGAAAGCCAGAAGAACAGGAAGGACTGCAAAGCGGATTTCATGTTCAAGTTCCCAAAGTGGATGTGGTGCGAATACTCGCCGCCGCCGCAAACTGCTGGAAGACCCGCAATCTGACGACGCATCAGCGGCAGCACGAACGCTCTCGCTCTGCTGCTTTCGTCAGTGCCAGGGGCATGTCACAATTTGTTGCTACAACATTGATGTTAATCCAAGCGGGCGGGCGCAGGTGTGAACAGATCCACAGTCCGTCCATGTGTTACCCGCGCTCGGCGCATGAATTCAGGCATCGTAAGTAACTTGCTCTCGCCGACGCCTTGGTGTCGCCCGAGCTTCAAGCATTCCCGCTCTTAGACTGGAGGCCCAATGATACGTTTAGAGGTCGGCGTATTCGCGCACAACGAGGCGCGCAACATACTCAAGACACTCACTGGCATGGCGCGACAGGAAGCCACCGGGCTGGATGTGCGTGTGCTGGTGTTGGCCAACGGCTGTTCGGATGACACCGTGGACCTCGCACGCACCTTCGCTGAACCGCACAATGCCCGGAGCCTCAACATCCGCATCGAGGTAATCGAACTAGCTGAAGGGGGAAAGTCACGAACCTGGAACAGGTTCGTGCACGAGCTAAGCCGGTCTGATGCCGACGTTTTGATGTTTGCCGATGCGGATATAGAACTGCCTGCTTCTGACAGCTTTTTGCGCTTGGTTCGCCAATCGATCTCCAGACCAGAACTCTATGTTGTCAATTCGAAGCCGATCAAGGATATTGTTTATCGCCCCTCGGATCTGGGGTTGAAAGACAGAGTCATTGCGATGGGCAGCGGCACGCTGAGTGACTGGAAGAAGGCCATCTGCGGCCAGCTTTACGTCATGCCGGCGGTTAAAGCCAGGTGTTTTCATGTTCCTATTGGCCTACCTGTGGAGGATGGCTTCATAAGGGCAATGATACTGACAGATGTTTTGACAATTGATGAGGATCTTTCTCGAATCGATGGTGATGATGTTTTTCACATTTTTGCTTCGGAAAGATCCATATTGTCCTTGATACGCCATCAGACGAGAATCATTATTGGCTCAGCCATCAATTCCGCAATATATGGTTTTCTCAGCGAGATTCCATCAGCTCAGCGGCGCGCTGTGTTGGCTGATGCTGCTAAAAATGACCAATGGCTTCCCACGGTGATTGAATCCCGCTTGCCACAATGGCCATACGGTTGGATACCCATATACTATTTGATCAAACGCGTTAGTTTCATTGCCGGTCATCCGCGAAAACTCCTGCAGCCAAGACAGCTTGCGACACTTTTCTTGGGGTTAGGCTTTGATTTTGTCGTGTACGTGAACGCTCAACTGAAAATGGCAAGGGGTGTGGGCGCCGGGCACTGGTAATCATGCAAATGAGCTCAAAACAAGATAAGGGATGAGTCTGCAAACGAAGGGATGGATCGGCAGCTGGGCACCAGGCATGGGCGATCCAACCATCGGTGGCTGGGTGACGGTGGCGCTCTACATTGTTGTTGCTGTGGCATGCCACAAGGTTCTGCGTCTCGAGCGTCAGAGACGGCTGGTGTCGAGTGACCACGAAAGACTGATATGGCGATTGCTGACGGTCGGGGTGATCTTGCTGGGCATCAACAAGCAGCTTGACCTCCAGTCCGCAGCAACCGAGCTGGCTCGCATGCTTGCCCATGAATACGGGTGGTATCGCAATCGTCGCCAGTACCAGGAGGCATTCATCGCTGCGTCTGCGGTGCTGGCTTTGACATCATTAGCTGCACTGGCGGTACTCGCTTGGAATGCGCCCGTACCGACCTTGTGGGCTTGCACAGGCGCAACAGGCTTGACCGTGTTTGTTGGTATCAGGGCTGCCTCCTTTCACCACATTGATGAAATGCTGGGTTGGACCCTTGGAGGGTTGCCTTTGAACTGGTTGCTTGAAATGGGCTCTTTGATGGTGATTGGATGGAGTGCGCGTACAAGGGTGAAAGGACGAACATGAACGCGCCTTGCTTCATCGACCTGCTCGGCAAGCCTAAAGATCCACACCGCATTGACATCAAGTGTTACGGGCCACTCCCATTTTATTGAGCGCTTCATGACGCAGACGACCCTTCTTGCATCTCCTTCGCCAGATGCCCTTCGCCGAGAGCGGGCTGGGCTCACCATCATCGTTCCAGCCAACAACGAAGAGGGCTATCTTGCGGACTGCCTGCGGGCACTCATGGCTTCAGAGCCCACCGACGCAAGCGTGCAGGTGTTGATCATCGCAAATGCATGTAAGGACAACACCGTAGGCGTGGCGCGCGCATTCGAGACCGCAGCCACTGCCATCGGTTGGGCATATCAGGTCATCGATCTGGCGCAACCCGGCAAGCTCAATGCGTTGAATGTTGGCGACGATCTGGCCACAGGCGAAATGCGGCTGTATCTCGATGCAGATGTATTGGTGAGCCCGGGTCTTGTGCGTCAGCTGGTAGCAGAACTGAGCGCCACATCAGCCCCTCGATACGCCAGCGGCAGCGCCCGAATATCGCAAGCCCGTTCCGTGGTGACGCGCGCGTACTCGCGGTTCTGGCAAATGCTTCCGTTTGCACGAAGCGAGGCCCCTGGGTTCGGGGCGTTCGCCGTGAACGATGCAGGCCGTGCACGATGGGGCCGATTCCCCAACATCATTTCCGACGACACGTATGTGCGCCTGCTTTTTGCGCCCCATGAACGCAAGGGAGTGCCGGCCACTTACGAATGGCCAATGGTAGAAGGCTTCAATCACCTGGTGAAAGTAAGACGCCGCCAGGACCAGGGCGTGAAGGAAATCGCGCTCAAGTGGCCTGAACTTCTGCGCAACGAGGGAAAGCCAGCCCTTGGGATGGGTAATTTGCTGGGCATGGCACTTCGGGAACCATGGGGCTTCTTCGTTTATGCAGCCGTGGCTTTCGCCGTCCGGATGCGGCGACCTTCCGAGCAATGGACGCGCGGTCGCTGACCAGCAGTACTAAAACCCGAAGAGATTGGCCTGCACGATCGCGCGCGTCACAAAGGCTTTTCGATCGGCTTCTGGCACCCAGCCCAGCAGGCTCTTCGACAGGCTATTGTCAAAGCGCGCGAAATGAGCGCGGCTTTTCCAGTCCGCCAGTGAGGGACGCACTGCGCCCTTGCGCCTCAGAACATGGCGCTTGAGGATGTACTTCATTCCGTCAGCCAGCCACATCGCATGCAGCGAGCCCGATGTCACCGTGATGCGCGCCCCCAACGCTTGGTGAATCGCGCCGAAGTAATCCCGCGCCGACATCATGGGGTCACCCACCAGGTTGAAGGACCGGCCCACTGCATCGGGGTTGCCCATCATGAGCAGAAGTCCCTCCGAAACGTCATCGGCCAGAACAAAGGGCAAGACGTTGCCCCCATGGCCCCAGATTCGCACGGCACCCGCCCCGTGCCAGCGTCCGATGCCCCAATGTTGGAGTGGCCCGCCGTGGCCCACCACAATACCGGGCCGCGCAATGACCACGGGCAGCCCGCGCGTGCGGTGCATCTCCATCAGTTGCGCCTCGCACTCCGCCTTTGATCGGGCATACAAGTTTCGGTTGCCCATGTCACTGCCGAAGCCGGTGTTTTCGCTGATGACCTGACGCGGATCGGACATGTCGTAAGACGCGATGGTGCCGGTGTAAATCAACCGTTTGACGCCCGCTGCCAGCGCTGCCTCGGCCACGCGCAAGGTTGTTCCCACATCGTTCTCAAGCGCCGCCTCCCATGTCTTGTCCACAGACTTGGCCAGGTTGAAGACCACATCGATTCCCTGCATCGCCGTGGTCAGGCCTTCCAGATCGCGCAAGGACACCGGCACCGTTTCCACATGGTCGGCGATGTCATCGAAGGGTCCTGTGCGACCACGACTGAGGACGCGCACGTCATGGCCCCTGGCCACCAGCAATCGTGTGAGGTTGCGCCCGATGAAGCCTGTGCCGCCGATCACCACAACAGTAGGCCGTGGCTTGCCAATGGGCTTTGCCGGCTGCGCGAGAGACGTGTCCATGCGGGCGAGCGTGGAATCTATCGCATGCATCACAGCAGTGGCACAGGTGAAATCGAACCGGGTATCCAGCGGCATCCTTCCATTCGTTGCCGCGTAAAAGGCGCCCACGGCAGTTCGGAAACTCAGCCCATACGGCGACTTCTGATTCAATGAAGTCAATTGCCGCGCAGCATTGACCAATCCCTCACGCAGATGCTGCCCCGCTGCAGACATCTCGCGCACGAAAGGGTTCAACACCAGGTCGGCGGTGTTGTCCTGGCTGACCACCAGCGTATCGGCAGCAAAGTTCAGACGCGCAATAGCTGAAGACCCACGCACGGTGACCGTGCGGTCATCCATCACCTCAACCAGCGCGATGTTGAAGCTCAGGTCTACATCCCCGACTCGCGCCAACACCCGCCAGCTCTGATGCCGCGTTCCGCCTCCCTCAAGTGCTATAGGCTGGCCAAGCTCCAGATGCAGGATCTCGGGTGCGCCCAGCAAGTCGATGGCAAAAGCGTAAAGATGCGGGCCAAGCTCCAGCAGAAGATTCTTGGGTTCGCGCAACAACCACAAGCCGAAGGGGCCAGAGCGCAGAGGAGCCAGCGGGAGGCACCAGTTGATCTGCACGGATGAGACGCGGCCCAGATCACCAGCCTGCATCAGGGACTTGAGCCTCTCGTAAGACGGGAGGCCAAGAAAGTTATGCCCCGCCGCCAGCACCTTGCCGGTATCTTCAGCGGCCTTGCGCATTTCTTCAGCCTCGCCGGCGGACGTGGCGACAGGCTTTTCCACCAGCACATGCAGCCCCGAGCGCAGGCACTGAATCGCAAGATCTCGATGGGACGAAGGCGGTGTCAGTATGTGCACTGCATCGCAGACATTCGCAGCGATCATCTGGTCAACCGACCCGTAAGCCTGCAGGCCATAGGCCTGAGCCAGATCCTCGGCCGCGCCGCGTGACTGGTCGCACACCGCGACCAGTCTGGCGCCAGGTGTGGCGCGTATCGCATCTGCGTGCCAGGCGGCGATGTATCCGGCCCCGATGATGCCCACGCGGGTCTGAGTGCTTGCGGTCATGTCGAGTTCGTCCTTGGAGATCACTTGTATTCGATGATGTTCATGTCGCGTCGCTGCCAGCGACGTGCCAGATAGGTCAGCATCCCGATCAGGTTCGGGAACTTCGACAATGAGAGATAGAGCCCGTGGTGCATCGCCTCGCGAAGTGGCAGGCCGGAGCGAACGAGGCCTTGTACAGTGCGCAGCCAGGAAAGCTTGTAGCCCGCCAGCACTGCGACCATCAACACAGTCCCGGCCAGGACTTTGCCCAACAGCGTCAGTGTGAGCCCAGTCAGAAACACCAGCGGCAGAATCAAGCCGTAGAGCCATACGCGTCGCCGCTCAGGCCGAAAATGATCGGGGTGCAGATCGCCGACCTGGCCGAAACCATGCCCGCTGCGCACCGATCGCCGCCACCATTCAGAAAACCGCGTCATGGCGGCATCGTGCCGGGTCATGGAGAGCGGCAGCCGCTCGATTCGCAGTCCCGACTTGCGCAAGCGCGCGCAGAATTCATCATCCTCGGCGGCAATGACTTGCGGGTTGAAACCTTTGAGAGCATGGAAGGCCGGGGCGCGCACCATCATGTCTCCGCCGCAAGCTTCGATTGGACCTGCGGGGCGATGCCATTCGAAATCACACATCGCGTTGTACACGCTGCGGTTGCGGTCGATCTCGGACCGCCATCCAGTCACGATACCGAGTTCCGGTCGGTCGCTCACATGTGCCAGTGCCGCCGAGATCCAGTTCGGTGCCAGCAGGCAGTCGCCATCGATGAATTGAACAAAGTCGGGCATCTGGCCAGATGAATGCAGCGCCATGAACCCCGCATTTCGACCGCGCGCGGCAGTGAATGGGACGCTTGTGTCCAACTCAACGACTTCAATGCCAAGGCTGCGGGCATGAGCCACACTGTCATCGCTTGATCCGCTGTCTACATACACAATGCGCGCGACCTGTGCCTGCACGCTGGCCAGGCACCGCTTCAATCTTTCGCCCTCGTTTCGGCCAATGACGACGACGGCTATTGACGTGCTCATGCGCCCTCTCCAGCCAGACATCCGGTCCGGTTGGCCATACAGGCAATGGTGAGCACTCTGCAATGATGGAGAGACATGAAATCAACGTTGGGAGAAAGATCAGCCAGACGAAGCCACGTGTGCGCCGATGCGGCCGGAGAGAACCTCGCGAGAATCATGCCCGAGAGACCAGGCAATCCTTGAACAAGTGCCAGACCCCTACGGGGTAGCTGACCAGGTACCTTCTCCAAAGCCTCGCCGGCTCTTTGCCGAATCGGTAAAACCACTCCAGACCTGCCCTCTGCATCCAGGCGGGTGCGCGTCCACCCCCAGGACTCAGAATTTCAAAGCTGCCGCCAATACCAGTGAGCACCAGGTTGGGGAGTCGCTTTCGCAACGCGGATGCCAGGTGATCCTGCTTGGGCACCCCGAGTGCGATGAACACGACCTTGACTTCGCGCTGCGCCAGTTCCATGCAGAAGGTAGAGAGCTGGGCCTCGGACAGATCCACCTTGTCTTCAAACACATACTTGCAGGCCTGTACGGCCCGTGGCCCATACGCTTGTACCGTCACCCACGGCGCCTTGCCTCCAATGATGGCAAAGGCGGGCACATCGTCTGATTGAAGAAGGGCGTGAACCAGATCGACACCAGTCGTCCGGCCATCAATAGGGCCTCCATCGGCCTTGAAGTGAGAGGCCCAGACCAAGGGCATGCCATCGGCAGTGATGACGTCAGCGGTGCTCATCAAGCGCATGTAGTCTGGCTCGCGCACGCTACGAGCAAGCATTTCGGTGTTGAGGGTCAGTAGCCAGGCGCCCTCCCCGTGCTGAGCGCGACGCTTGATTTCAGCAAGATGGGTCTGCAGGCTGCCGCGGGAAACGCGCAGACCACAGATGGTGCAGGTATCAATCATCAAGGGATTCAAGAACACGGTTGGAGGTAAAGCCACAGGGCATGATCATTCACGCAGACACGCCATTTGGTACGTACCGACTGCCACTTCTGAGAAAAATGATCGCGGTTCGTGACGTAGTCGCCAGACTCAAGTGCTTCGCAATCCACAGGCGAGCAGGTTCAATTGCAGAAGATCGGCTGATCGATTGCACCGCGCCGATGAGCGCAATGCGCCAACTGAGTCAGAAGCAGTCAGGCCAGGATCGCCTTGTACAGCTGAGATCCCCACGACCGAGAGCGGTCAAGAAACTGCGGGCGGTGTGCCAGCGCTGCCTCGGAATGCGCGCGCAACGCTGCGCGATCTCCGGCCAGAGATCTCAGGATCTCGGTCAGGGCCTCCACATCATTGGCGGGGAAAACCTGGCAAGCGCCGTCCAGAAGATCTCGCGCCGGAACGATGGAAGACACGACTGAAGGCACACCATGCACGGCACCCATGGGCCAAAAGACGTTGTGAGCAGTCAGAACGATCCGAGACTCGCGGGGAAGGCGCGCAACCAGGGAGGCAGGAGCGTCGGTCCCAACGACGATGACATCGGCCGGCCAAGCCGACAAGGCTTGCAGGACGGAGCGGGTAAAGGCGGCTTGATCGCGGCGGTAGTCCAGTCCACGACGTCCGCGCGGATGTGCAGTGTGAACAAAACTGAATCGAGGGTCTGTGGCGTTGGGCTGACGATCTTGTTCGACCAGCAGCAACGCACGCGCATCAAGTGATTCCACCAATGAATAAAACATTGCTGAATAGGCAATCACCGGGGTGCGCGGATCGTGCATGCCACGCATCCAATGCTCAAAAGTTCCCACCGCGTCGCCGGGCCCACAAACGTATGCGATTCGAAGCGGCGCGCCGTGGGGCAATCCCAGCGCTTTCCTCACGAGCATCGGCGCGTCATCGGGCAACGACAGGCAACTTTTTGCAAACTCGTCATTCGACATGGGCTATTCCTCGCGTTCCGCGTCTGAAAAAGTGGTGCGCCGCTCCTTACACCGCCTCGGCAACTTCTGAAAATTGATCGTGTAACTGAACTGCAATTTTTTTCAGGTTGTGCTCAAACTCAACTCGAGTTCGCCCTTCTCTTCCGAAATCTGCCAGCTGTTGCGGCGAAGCTTTCAAAGCACCCCGCATGGCAATTGCGATATCGTCAACGGAGCCAGCGGGGATGATCCAGCCGCAGGTGTTGTCCACCAGTTCGGGAATTCCGGCAATGAATGTGGATATGACGGGTCGTCCCAGTGCAAAGGCCTCCATGATAACCACGGGCAGGCCTTCAGCGAAACTGGGCAGTAGAAAAGCGCGGCTTTTTCCGATCATCAGCCTGACATCGGCATTGGATTTCCAGCCATGCATTTCGACATGGCGTGACACGCCGTATTTTTCAATGGCGGCCTGCAGCGCGGCTCTTGACTCCCCGTCGCCTACAAAATGCACCTTCAGGTTTGGAAATTCATCCTTCAGGATTGCAATTGCTTCAGGTATGAGCAGCTGCCCCTTCTGTGGGCATAGGCGTCCAACGCACACGAGGTTCTCGTTTGCTTCGTCAAAATAATAGTCTGGCGAAAAATCTTCCAGTTTCAGTCCACAGTGAATGATTTTTATCTTGCCAAAATATTCATAGCTGCTGAAGCGTATCAGTTGAACCCTGCAATAGTTTGAGATTGCTACTACAAACTTGGCATGCTTTATTTTGAGCGCGATACTGAGCAACGAAGGATCAACAAACTCGTCTGGACCATGCGCTGTGAAGCTGTAGCTGCTTCCGCCCATCGCATGCGCCAGCATCGCAACCGTGGTTGCATTGGTAGAAAAGTGGCTGTGTACGTGCGCTATACCTTCAAGCTGGGTTGCACGGTAGAAATAGGTGGCCTGCAAAAAGTAAGCGATGTGCTTGACGCTGATTCCGCCCGCATTCTTGCAAACCTGCAGCCA
Organism: Hydrogenophaga sp. IBVHS1; assembly: GCF_002127265.1. Classification (GTDB taxonomy): domain Bacteria; phylum Pseudomonadota; class Gammaproteobacteria; order Burkholderiales; family Burkholderiaceae_C; genus Hydrogenophaga. Next base: position 1,767,733 of record NZ_NFUU01000001.1, read on the forward strand.
CATCCGAAGTGCACGAAGAAATCCGGCTGGATGACTGACCAACACCAGAAAAAATGCCGCCAACAGCCCACTTATGTTTTTGGTCAGAAGATAATGCGTTCGCTTCTGTTCCGCGATGTCAAGAGGATCGACCAGTTGATCATCCCAGTTGCGCACCGCATAACGCTTCACCTCCAGATTCAAACTCTCAAGACTCTCTATTTCACGACGGATAAAAGTCGTGCTGGTAATAGGATACGTGTTCATCAAATATGCAATTTTCAACGAGGCGCCCTCCGCAGGAGAATAGAGAATCTGAGTTTTTGAACTTGCCCAAGTGGACATGGACGGGCGAGCTGATGCCGTGCCAGTGCAGACAGCATATTCATGCCCATATTGTTCCGCAGCCAAGACTCCAGCCATAGGGAACAATTTCACGCCACCGACCTGGTTGTGCAACCAACTCAGATGGGGAGGAATCAAACTGCTGGCCGAGTCGTCTGCCGGGATGCTTCAGGTAGACTCAACTCAGGTTCATGTCCACCGGTGCCACCGTTGGAACTGCCATTTGGCAACCAAAAAAAGATGAGTGGAGCGCTAGAGCGTGTACGAATCGTTTTACGGTCTGCGCGAGAAACCTTTCTCCATCCAGCCCGACCCCGACTTCCTCTACATGGGCAAGCGTCACTCGCTGGCCTACACCATGCTGGAGTATGCAATCCATAACCGGGCGGGTTTCACCGTCATATGTGGAGAGATCGGTTGTGGCAAGACCACGCTGATCCGTCGTCTACTGAACAACCTTGGGAGCGATGTCAAGGTAGGTCTGGTGACCAATACGCATCCCGACCTGGCCGATCTCACGGAGTGGATCATGCTGGCTTTCGGCCAGCCCTACGACAGCATGTCGCCGGTGGCGCGTTACGACGCTTTTCAGCGTTTTCTGATCAACGAGTACAGCCAGCAGCGCAGAGTGGTGCTCATCGTCGACGAGGCTCAGAACGTCAATCCGGCGGCGATGGAGTCGCTGCGCATGCTCTCCAACATCAACGCGGACAAGGATCAGCTGTTGCAGGTGGTGCTCGTCGGGCAGCCTCAGTTGCGCACGCTCCTTCAGCGTCCGGAGCTGCAGCAGTTCGCCCAGCGGGTGGCGGCCGATTTCTACATTTCCCCCCTGAACTCGGTGGAGGTCGGGGACTACATCGACCACCGGCTCAAGGTGGCTGGCCGGGAGCGCCAGTTGTTCACGCCGTTGGCCACGTCGAAGATTGCGAGAGCCGCACATGGCATTCCCCGCAGCATCAATATCCTTTGCGACACGGCCCTCGTTTACGGATTTGCTGCTGAAGCCCGGCTGATCGATGTGCATCTGGTGGACGAAGTGCTGAACGACCGGAGCCAGTACGGCGTTCTTGGCGACATCAATTTCAGGAACAGCCAGTCAGGGAACAGTCAGTTCGGTGACAGCTCGTTTTCGACGGCCTCTGATACCCCAAAAGCGTGATCGAGCACACACTGTTGTAACAAACTGTCGAGTCATAATTACTGACCCATGGGGGGTATACACCGGGCAACGTACCTGAGAGCACAGTTTGAACACGCGATCAGAAGCATCGAACGACATTGCCATCGTCGGCATGTCAGCGCACCTGCCGGGTGCGGCCAATCCGACAGCCTACTGGTCCAACCTGCGCCAGGGCATCGAATCCATCCGCCGACTGACAGAAACCGAGCTGCTCGCCGCCGGCGAGAGCCCGGAGCGCATGCGGCACCGCAACTACGTGCCCGCCGCAGCTGTGCTCGACGGATTCGAGCAGTTCGACGCGGACTTCTTCGGCTTCAGCCCGAAGGAAGCGGCCATCATGGACCCGCAGCACCGCCAGTTTCTGGAAGTGGCCTGGGAGGCGCTTGAAAATGCCGGCCATCCCCCCGAAAACTTTCCCGGCTCCATAGCCGTCTATGCCGGCTGCGGCATGGGCAGCTACTTCTACTTCAACATCTGCTCGAACCCGGATCTGGTGGCCAACACCGGCATGTTCCTGTTGCGCCACACCGGCAACGACAAGGACTTCCTCTCTACCCGGGTCAGCCACATCTTTGACCTCAAGGGCCCCAGCGTCAACATTCAGACCGCCTGCTCCACCTCTCTGGTGGCGGTGCACTACGCCTGCCAGGCCTTGCTGGGTGGCGAGTGCGACATGGCTCTGGCCGGAGGCGTGACCATCGAACTGCCCCATGCGCGCGGCTACATCTTTCAGGAGGGCGAGATCCTGTCGCCCGATGGCCATTGCCATGCCTTCGACCATCGCGCCCAAGGCACGGTGTTCGGATCGGGCGCGGGCGTGGTGGTGCTGCGTCGGCTGGCCGATGCGCTGCGCGACGGCGACCACATCTGGGCCGTCATCAAGGGCACGGCCGTCAACAACGACGGTGCCGCGAAAGCGGGCTACCTGGCGCCCAGCGTGGATGGCCAGGCCAAGGCGATTGCCGAAGCGCAGGCTGTGGCAGGCGTAAGCGCAGACACCATCGACTACGTGGAATGCCATGGCACCGGCACCTACCTGGGCGACCCGATCGAAGTGGCGGCGCTGACGCAGGCCTTTCAGGAAACCACGTCTGAAACGGGCTTCTGCCGCATCGGCTCGGTCAAGACGAACATCGGTCACCTCGACACCGCTGCGGGTGCTGCCAGCCTCATCAAGGTGGCGCTGGCCCTCAAGCACCGAGAGCTGCCACCGAGCCTGGGCTACGAGCGGCCCAATCCGTCGATCGATTTCGAAGGCGGCCCATTCCAGGTCAATCACACGCTGAGTCCGTGGGTTTCTCACAAGGGCCCGCGCCGCGCGGGCGTGAATTCCCTCGGCGTGGGGGGCACCAACGCACATGCCGTGGTGGAAGAGGCGCCCGAAACAGCGCCCAGCGAGCCGTCGGACTGGCCCTTCCAGCTCCTGGTGGTATCTGGGCGCTCGCGTGCAGCGGTCGATGCCAACGCCAAGGCCCTGGCGGCTCATCTGCGCGCCCACCCCGAGCTGCCCCTGGCCGATGTGGCTTACACACTCAAGCAGGGCCGTCGCGCCTTTGAACACCGGCGCGTGCTGGTGGCCGAAACCCTTGAGGAAGCCGCCACCCTGCTGGAAAGTACGGACACCCGTCGGGTCTTCAGCCACAGCCACCTGGGCGACGACCCCGAGGTGGTCTTCATGTTTCCGGGCGGCGGCGCTCAATACGCTGGCATGGCGCGCGAGCTGTATGCCACCGAGCCCGTGTTCCAGGACTGGATGGACCGCGGCCTTGAGGTGCTGCAGCGCCAGCTGGACTACGACATCCGGGCGCTCTGGTTGCCCGAACCCGAACAGCACGCGCAAGCGGTCGAAAAGCTCAAGCGTCCGTCCGTGCAGTTGCCGCTGATCATGATCGTGGAATACGCGCTGGCGCAACTCTGGATGTCCTGGGGTGTGAAACCGGCGGCGCTGGTGGGCCACAGCATGGGCGAGAACACGGCGGCCTGTCTGGCCGGCGTGATGTCTTTTGAAGACTGCATTGGCCTGGTGCTGCTGCGCGGGCAGTTGTTCGACACGGTGCCGGTGGGCGGCATGCTCAGCGTGCCGCTGCCAGCGGCTGAAGTGCGCGCCCTGCTGGGCAGCGAGCTCGACATGGCGAGCGTGAACGCGCCCGAGCTGTGCGTGGTTTCTGGTCCGCAACACGCACTGGATGCACTGGAAGCCGAGCTGCGCGCCCGCGAGGTGGAGCCGCAGCGCGTTCCGATCGATATCGCCGCGCACTCGCGCATGCTCGCACCCATCCTGGCGCGCTTCGAGGCTTACCTGCGCAGCATTCGCCTCAGCGCGCCCTCGCTGCCCATCTTCTCCAACAAGGACGGCAACACCCTGAGCGCCGCGCAGGCCACCGACCCGTTGTACTGGGTGGCTCACCTGCGCAACACCGTGCAATTCGCCGATTGCATGGCCGCGCTGATGAAGGTGAGCGGCCGCGTGTACCTCGAAGTTGGCCCCGGCAAAGCCCTGGGTTCGCTGGCGCAGGCCAACGGCGTGCCTTCAGGCCAGGTCATCAATTCGCTGCGCCACGCCGAACACGCCATTGCCGACGACGTGTGGTTCCTGGGCACGCTGGGCCGCCTGTGGGCCACCGGCGTGAAGGTCGACTGGGAGCCCATCTGGGGCGAGGCGCGGCGACATCGCGTGCCGTTGCCCACCTACGCCTTCCAGCGCAAACCGTATTTCATCGAACCCGGCGAAGCCCGACATGCTGCGGCCGAACCCGTGCACCTGGTGCGCCAGGACGATGTGGGTCAATGGGGCTTCCAGCCACGCTGGCGCCCACGCCAGGCCGATGTGGACTTTGACGTGGAGCAGGACCTTGCCAGCACGACGCCGCAGAGCTGGCTGGTGTTCATGGACGAGGCTGGCCTGACGGAATCGTTGGCGCAGCGCCTGCGCGCAGCCGGTCACCGTGTCACGCTGGTGCGTGCGGGCGACGTGTTTGCCCGGGTGAGCGAGCATGAATACCTGCTGGCGCCAGAGCGGGGCCGCGAGGGATACGACGAGCTGGTGCGCGATCTCATGGCCACTGGCCACCCACCCCAGCAGATCGTGCACGCCTGGCTGGTTACCCGAGAAGAGCGCTTCCGCCCAGGCAGCAGCTTCTTCCACCGCAACATCGAGCAGGGCTTCTTCAGCCTGCTGTTCATGGCACAGGCACTGGCCGAAGAGAACCTTCCCAAGCCGCTGCACCTCACGGTGCTGAGCACTGGTGCGGCACGCGTCCGCGGCGAGGCCCTGCCCTACCCCGAAAAAGCCACCCTCATGGGCCCGGCCCGTGTGGCCCCGCGTGAGTTGCCAGGCCTCACCTGCAGCGTGCTCGACGTGAGCCTGCCTGTGCTGGATAAAGGCTGGCGCGCCAAGCCCCAGCCTGAACTGCTGAATGCCCTGACCGAGCGCGTGCTGGAGGAGCTTTTCTCCACAGCGGGCAATCGAGTGGCAGCGCTTCGCGGCGACAAAAGATTCGAACTGGGCTACGCGCCGCTGGCCCTGCCCGAAGCCCAGCCCCTGGCCCAGTTGCCAGACGCTGCGGTGTGCTTCATCACGGGCGGCCTGGGCGGCATCGGACTCACCGTGGCCGAACGCCTTGCGCGCGAAAAAGGTGCTCGCCTGGTGCTGCTGGCCAGACAGTCGTTGCCCGCCTCTGACACCTGGGACGTCGCCTTGCGCAGTGCCAGCACCCCGGCCACGCAGGTGCAGCGGATACTGGCGGTGAGAAGGCTCCAGAGCCTGGGCGCTGAAGTGCTGGTGGTCGCCGCCGACGTGTGCAACGTCAAAGACATGCAGGCCGCCGCGGAGCAGGCTCGCCAGCGCTTCGGGCGCATTCACCTGGTGGTGCACGCAGCCGGCGTGGTTGACGACGGCCCCTTGCTGACCAAGACATCTGGCGCTGTGGAGGAAGTGTTTGCGCCCAAGGTGCATGGCGTGCAGATCCTGCACGAGCTTTTTCCCGATGGCAGCATCGACCAGATGGTGCTGTTCTCCTCTACCAGCACCGTCACCGCCCCGGCGGGCCAGGTGGACTATGTAGCCGCCAACGAATACCTCAACGCCTACGCGCACAGCCGCGCGGGTGGCCGCACCCGGGTGCAGACGATCGACTGGGGCATCTGGAACGAAGTGGGCATGGCCGCCAGTGCACTCGCCAGCCGGCTGGGTGAGGCAGCACCTGCGCCACGACATCCTGCAGGCAGCCCGCTGTTGGATGAAACCACCTTCGACGCCGCTGGCCACCGCCTGTTCACCGCCGAATGGCGCACCCGAGAGCGCTGGATTCTGGACGGCCACCGCACCGCTTCTGGTCAGGCGCTCCTGCCCGGCACCGGCTACCTGGAACTGGCGGCCCAGGCCCTGCGCGGCAATGGCGAGAGCGGGCCGTTCGCCATCCAGGACCTGTACTTCTTCCGCCCGCTGGAAGTGCACGACGAGCAGGCCCGCGCGGTGCGCGTGACGCTCGCACGCAGCGACGAAGGCTACGCACTCGAAGTGCGCAGCGACGTGATGTTCGAGGGACGCCAGGGTTTTCAGCTCAATGCCCAGGCCACGCTGGTGCCAGGCGAGTTGCCTGCCGCGCAGACAGTAGATATCGAAGGCGTGACGGCTCGCTGCCCCCAGCACCACGAATCGGACGCAGCCGGCCTGCGCTCGCCGCAAGAACAGCATCTGAATTTCGGGCCGCGCTGGCGCGTGCTGCAGTCGGTGGCCTATGGCGATAGCGAAGGCATCGCTCGCCTGCAACTGCCGGCCGAGTTCCATGCCGACCTTGCCGATGGCTACCTGCTCCACCCTGCGCTGCTGGATCTGGCCACCGGCTGGGCCATGCGCCTGATTGCGGGCTATGCCCCCGACCACCTGTGGGTGCCGGTGTCGTACCGCGAAGTGCGTGTGCACCGCGCGCTGCCAGCCCAGGTCTGGAGCTGGGTGCGCAACGCGCAGGACAACCGGGCCGACGCGCCGTTTGCGGTGTTCGACGTGAGCTTGTGCGACGCGCAGGGCGAAGTGTGTGTAGAGGTGCTGGGTTTCTCCATCAAACGCTTGCAGGAAGGCGGATTTGCAGCCTCCACCAGCCGGCTTGACGCGCGCGAACTGGTGTTCGCCGACGCGGGCCATGCCGACGCACAAGCCCGGCTGTCGCCCGCCGAAGAGCAGCTGCAGCACAACATTTCGCAGGGCATCCTGCCGGCAGAAGGTGCCGATGCCTTTGGCCGCGCACTGGCCACCGGTCTGCCTCAGGTGGTGGTGTCGTCCATCAACCTGGACGCGCTGATCCGTCAGGCCGGCCAGGCAATGGCGAACGACGCGGGCTCGGGTCAGAAATTCCAGCGTCCCGACCTCGACAGCGACTATGTGGAGCCACGCAACGACGTGGAGCGCACCCTGGTGGGCTTCTGGGAGGAACTGCTGGGTGTGAACCAGGTGGGTGTGGAGGACAGCTTCTTTGATCTGGGCGGCCACTCGCTGATTGCGGTGCGGCTGTTCGCCATGGTGAAGAAGGCCTACCGCGTCGAGTTCCCCATTTCTGTGCTTTTCGAGGCGCCCACCATCGCGCTGTGCGCAGCCATGATTCGTGAGCGCATCGGCGACACGGACACCGGGGAAGCTGCTGCCTCTGGCGCGCCGCCGACAAGCTCCGCACCCAAGCGGCGCTTTACACACCTGGTCGCCATGCACGATGGTGAAGGTGGCGAACGCACGCCGTTCTTCCTGGTGGCTGGCATGTTCGGCAACGTGCTCAACTTGCGCCACCTGGCCCGACTCATTGGTGTGGGGCGTCCGTTTTATGGCCTGCAGGCGCGTGGTCTGTATGGCGACCAGAAGCCACACGACACCCTGGTGGAAGCGGCCACCGACTGCATCGCCGAGATGCGCCAGGTTCAACCCCACGGCCCCTATCTGCTGGGTGGCTTCTCGGGCGGCGGCATCACCGCTTACGAGATCGCGCGCCAGCTCGAAGCGGCGGGTGAAAAAGTGTCGCTGCTGGTGCTGCTGGACACGCCGCTGCCGATGCGCCCTGCCCTGACGCGGCCCGACAAACTGCTCATCAAACTGGCCGACCTGCGCCAGGGTGGTCTGCGCTTCCTCAAGCAATGGGTGCAGCGCCGGATTGCCTGGGAACTGCAGCGCCGCCGCGGCAGTGCGGCTCCCACTGCCAGCGCCCATCAGTTGCACAACGCCGAAATCGAGACCGCATTCCGTGCCGCTTTGCCAGCGTATCCGCTTCGGTCATGGGAAGGTCCGGCTGTGCTGTTCCGACCTCCGCTGGACCGCCACTGGAGGGTCACTGGGGGACGCTGGGTGAGCGAAGCCCGCGAATACGTTTACGACGACAACGACTGGACGCGCTACATGCCTGCACTGCGCGTGGTTGAAGTGCCCGGCAACCACGACTCCATGGTGCTGGAACCCAACGTTCGCGTGCTCGCCAGCCACATCAAGAACTGCATCAACGAAGCTGAAACGGGTCTCAAGACATGAAGAACGGACCCACTGTCCTTACCGTGCTGCTGAACTACCGCACCGCCGACATGACCTTGAAGGCGCTGGATGTGGCGGTGCGGGAAACGGCGGACATTGCAGGTGCCATTACCGTCGTGGACAACCACTCCGGCGACGGGTCGTTTGAGAAGATCCGCGACACCGTGGCCGCACGTGGCTGGGATCGGGTTCGCGTGGTTGCCTCGGGCCACAACGGTGGTTTCGGTGCCGGCAACAACATCGGGATCCGGCTGGGCCTTCCCGATGGCTCGGCACCCGACTTCGTCTACCTGCTCAACTCCGACGCGTTTCTTGAGCCCGGCGCGTTGCGCATTCTGCTCGACGCCATGATCGCAAATCCTCAAGTCGGCTTTGCAGGTGGCTACACCTTTGGCCAGGACGGCGTGTTTCACAACACTGCTTTCCGCTTCCCCACCATCTTTAGCGAGTTCGAATCCGCCGCCGTCACGGGGCCGATTTCCCGGCTGCTGCGCCGGTACATCGTGGCGATTCCGGAGCCTGCGCAGTCGATGGACGTCGACTGGCTTGCCGGCGCCAGTCTGATGATTCGGCGCAAGGCGCTGGACGAGATTGGCTTGTTCGACGAGCGGTATTTCCTTTACTTCGAGGAAACCGATCTCTGCCTGCGCGCTCGCCGCGCTGGCTGGGTCGTCCGGTATGTCAAGGAGAGCCGGATCATGCACATCGGCTCAGTCTCCACCGGTATGAAGACCTGGAAACGCAGACCGGGTTACTGGTTCGACTCGCGCCTGTGGTACTTCACCAAGAACCACGGCGTCGTTTACGCCGCCCTGGCCACACTGGCGTTTGTCATGGGGTCGCTGGTCCAGCGCACACGGCAGCTGGGCCGTGGACGCGGTGCCGGCCCCGACAGTTTGCTGAGAGACCTGGTTTCTCACGCATTTCGCAGTCTGTGGCAGCGCAGGCTCGTGGGCGGTCGGCCCACCGAGTCGACCTGATTTTTTTGTTAAGTCTTTGGAGCGATCCATGAGCAACTTCTCCTGTGTGGTGATGGGCAACGAGTCCCTGCTGATCCAATGCGCCGAGCGCCTGTTGCAGGGAGGTGACCGGATCGGTGCGGTGATCACGCGCAATGCCGACATCCGGAGCTGGGCTGTGCACCTGGGGCTTCGGGTGGAGATGCCGGGCGAGGACCTGGCCCAGCGCCTTGCAGGACTCGAATTCGACTGGCTGTTCAGCATCGCCAACCTTTCCGTGATCCCGCAGGCCGTGCTGGACCAGGCGCGGCACGGCGCCATCAACTTCCACGATGGCCCCCTGCCCCGACACGCCGGCCTCAACGCGCCGGTGTGGGCCATCCTGGAGCAGGAACGCCAGCACGGCGTGACCTGGCACCTGATCGAAGGCGGCATCGACGAAGGCGACATCGTCAAGCAGAAACTGTTTGACATGGCGCCCAACGAAACAGCGCTCACCCTCAACACACGCTGCTATGAAGCCGCCATGGAGAGTTTTGCAGAGCTGCTCGTCGACCTGCGCGGCTCTGGCTTGAAGCGCACCCCGCAGGACCTGAGCCAGCGCAGTTACCACGCCCGCCTGGACCGCCCCGCCGCCGCCGCGCGGCTCGACTTTGCTCAGCCCGCCGCGACGCTGGTGGCACTGGTGTGCGCGCTGGATCACAGCACGTACTGGAACCCACTGACCTGCCCGAAGGTGGAGGTTGATGGCCGGGTGCTGCTGGTGACCGGTGGCGTGGCCGAACCTTCGGCTGGCGCCGCCGCGCCTGGTGAAGTGGTCGAAGCCACGCCAGCGGGCCTTGTGGTGGGCACCGCCTCTGTGCCGGTGCGCCTGACCGGCCTGCGCGATCTGCAGGGTCAGCCTGTGTGCCCCTCCACGGTGACCCGCACTGGCACCCGTTTGCCTTTGCTGGACCCGGTCACGGCGCACGCTCTCACAGATGCGATGGCCCAGGTTGTGGCTGGCGAAGCCACCTGGCGCCGTTGCCTGCAGTCACCCGAAGCCATCGACCTGCCCTCGGCGCTCGCCGCCCAGGGTGCGACCCACTGGCGCCAGACGGGCCTGAAAGTGCCCGCATCGCTATCGGGCGACCGTTTGCTGGCGGCGGTGGCCGCCTGGGTGGCCCGCGTGAGCGGCAAGACCGCCTTCGACCTTGCCTACCGCGACCCTGCCGCCCCCAAAGCGCCGGGCTACCTGTCCAGCTGGGTGCCTTTGCGCCTGGCCGCTGCTGGGGACACCGCTTTCCCGGAATTCGTCGCACATTGCTCGGTCGTGCTGGCTCAGGCGCGCCGACAGCCCGCGTTCGCGCTGGACCTCGTGGTCCGCGACCCAGCCATCAAGGGGCTCTCGGTGCCGCAGGTCGGGCTCTCGCTCGAGGGCGGCGCGATCGAAGGCAGCGTCGTCACGGTCGAATGCACGCCTGAAGGCAACCTCACCCTGTGGCACGACGCCAACCGCCTGCCTGACGACGCTGCCAACCACCTCGCACAACGCCTGCAATGGGTGCTGGACGCGCTCGGCGAAGCCTCGGCTCAGCACACGACGCTGGGCATGCTGCCCATCATGTCCAGCGCCGAGCGCGAGCAGGTGCTTTACGGCTGGAACGCCACGCGTTGCGATTACGAGCGCACCACCTGTGTGCATCAATTCTTTGAAGCGCAGGTGAAACGCACGCCGCAAGCCACTGCCGTGGTGTTTGAAGGCACCGCCCTGAGCTACGCAGAACTCAACGCGCGCGCCAACCGCGTGGCTCACCGCCTGATCGGCATGGGTGTCAAGCCCGGCACGCTGGTCGGCCTGTACACCCCGCGCTCGCTGGAGCTTCTGATCGGCGCACTCGCCATCCAGAAGGCCGGCGGTGCCTACGTGCCGCTGGACCCGGCCTACCCGGCCGACCGCGTGGCGCTGTACATCGAAGACAGCGGCGCACCGGTGATCGTGGCCGCTTCAGCGCTGGTGGCCAGCCTGCCTGCGCACAAGGCACAGGTGCTGGTGATCGATCAGGATGCGCAGATTGCCACCCAGCCCGACAGCAATCCGGACAGCGGCGTGCAGCCGTCCGACATCGCCTACATGATCTACACCTCGGGCTCCACCGGTCGGCCCAAGGGCGTGATGGTGGAACACCGCAACGTGGCCAATTTCTTCCGTGGCATGGACGACCGCATCCGCCACGACCCGCCCGGCGTGTGGCTGGCGGTGACCAGCCTGTCGTTCGACATCTCGGTGCTGGAACTCTTCTACACCCTGGCGCGCGGCTTCAAGCTGGTGCTCAGCAACGACGAGAACCGCGCGCTCGTCTCCAGCGGGCGTGCGCCGGTGTCGGCGCAGAAGATGGACTTCAGCCTGTACTACTGGGGCAACGACGACGGAGCGGGTCCGAAGAAATACGAGTTGCTGCTCGAAGGCGCCAAGTTCGCCGATCGCAACGGCTTCTGCGCGGTGTGGACACCAGAGCGTCACTTCCACGCCTTCGGTGGCCCTTACCCCAATCCCTCGGTCACCGGCGCGGCCGTGGCCGCCGTGACGCAGAACATCGGCGTGCGCGCGGGCAGCTGCGTGGGGCCGCTTCACCACCCGGCGCGCATCGCCGAAGAATGGGCGGTGATCGACAACCTCACCAACGGCCGCGCAGCACTGGCCATTGCCTCTGGCTGGCAGCCCGACGACTTCGTGCTGCGCCCACAGAACACCCCGCCGCACAACAAGAAGGCAATGTTCGAAACCATCGACCAATTGCGCAAACTCTGGCGTGGCGAGGCGGTGCCATTCCCCACAGCCGATGGCAAACCCTTCGATGTGATCACGCAGCCACGCCCTGTATCGAAGGAACTCCCGATCTGGGTCACCACCGCAGGCAACCCGGAAACCTGGAAAGAAGCGGGAGCCATCGGCGCCAATGTGCTGACCCACCTGCTGGGGCAGACGGTGGACGAGGTCGGCGGCAAGATCAAGATCTACCACCAAGCACTGCGGGACGCCGGCCACGACCCGGCCAACTTCACCGTCACACTGATGCTGCACACCTTCATTGCCAGCGACCGCGAGCAGGCCCGCAGCGTGGCACGCGAACCCATGAAAGACTACCTGCGAAGTGCCGCAGGCCTCATCAAGCAGTACGCCTGGGCTTTCCCTGCCTTCAAGAAACCCGTCGGCGTGAACAACCCGTTCGACCTCGACCTGCGCTCCCTCAACGACGAGGAGATGGACGCCATCCTCGACTTCGCCTTTCTGCGCTACTTTGAAGATTCAGGGCTGTTCGGCACCGTGGACGATTGTCTGGCCCGCGTGGAAGAGCTCAAGCGCATCGGGGTGGGCGAGGTGGCCTGCCTGATCGACTACGGTATTCCCACGCAGCAAGTGCTCGAGAGCCTGGTGCCGCTGGCTGAAGTGCTTCGCCGCACCAACCAACCCACCACGGTGGCCGAGGACGACTTCTCCATCGCCGCGCAGATCCTGCGCCACGGCGTGACCCACCTCCAGTGCACCCCCAGCATGGCCCGCATGATCGCCATGAACGACGAGGCCCGGTCCGCGTTGGGGCAGGTGGAGCTGCTCATGATCGGTGGCGAGGCATTGCCCGGCACGCTCGTGGCCGAGCTGGGCCAGGTCACCAGGGCGGTCATCGAAAACATGTATGGCCCCACCGAGACCACCATCTGGTCGTCCACCGAAACCGCCAGCACCAGCGAAGCGGTGGTCAACATCGGGCGCCCCATTGCCAACACGCAGATGTACGTGCTCGACGAAAACCGCCAGCCGGTGCCGGTGGGCGTGCCTGGGGAGCTCTACATCGGTGGCGACGGCGTGACTCGCGGCTACTGGCAGCGCGAGGATCTCACCGCCGAACGCTTCCCCGCCGACCCCTTCGTGCGCCCGGAGTGCGCTGCGCCCGCCGGCGCCCGCATGTACCGCACTGGCGATCTGGCGCGCTGGCGACCGGACGGCCGCATCGACTTCCTCGGGCGCGCTGACTTCCAGGTCAAGATCCGCGGCTACCGCATTGAACTGGGTGAAATCGAAGCCGTGCTGGAGTCCGCTGAAGGCGTGCGTCAGGCGGTGGTGGTGGCCCGCGAGGACCAGCCCGGCGATGTTCGCCTGGTGGCCTACCTGCGCACCGATTCCGGCTTCGCCACAGACCGTTTGCGCGACTGGGCCGCCAAGCGCCTGCCCGAACACATGGTGCCCGCGCACTTCGTGACCGTCGATGAATTCCCGCTCACGCCCAACCGCAAGGTCGATCGCAAGGCCCTGCCCGCTCCCTCGCAAAACACGCTGCGCGAACGCACCGAAGTGTTCGTGGCGCCGGAGAACGATGTGGAGCGAACCATCGCCGAGGTCTGGGCGCGAGTGCTGGGCGTGCCGCAGGTGGGCGCCAAGGACAACTTCTTTGCGCTCGGCGGCCATTCGCTGCTGGCCGTGCAGGCCCACCGCGAGATCAAACAGGCCCTGGGCTCCACGCGCCTGAGCATCACCGACATCTTCCGGTTCCCGACCCTTTCCGCCTTGGCGCAGCACCTCGACGACCGTCCGCAGGACACGGCCACGGTGGCGGCGGAGGCTGCTGAACGCGCGCAGATGCGCACCGATGCGATGTCGCGGCGACGGGCCATGCGGGCTGGACAGGGCAGCAGCTGACCATGCTGGCCGCCAGCACCGCTGCGCACCAGAGGCTTCAGGCCACGGTACAGGCACAGCTGGGGCCAGAGCTGGCCGTGATCTGCACAGGAGTAGAAGGACACCCCGAGTGTCTCTGGCCCGGCGAGCGAATGGCGGTGGCCAAAGCGATTCCTCGGCGCCAGCGAGAGTTTGCTGCAGGACGTGCCGCAGCACGCGCCGCAATGCGTCAGCTGGGCTGGTGCGAGTGCGCGATTCCTGCCCGCGAGGACCGGTCACCCACATGGCCGGAAGGACTCGTCGGCTCCATATCTCATTCAGCGGGCTTTTGCGTGGCCGTGGTGGCCACGAATCGACACTGGGATTCAATCGGCATCGACATCGAATCGGACCAGAGAGTGGAGCCCGATCTCTGGCCATCGATTTGTTTGCCTGAGGAACTGCAGCAGATTACCCATGAAGACGTGCTGACCACAAAAAGCCGGGTAACCCGGTTGTTCAGTGCCAAAGAAGCGTTCTTCAAATGGCAGTACCCCGACACGTTGCGGATGCTGGATTTTCAGGATGTTGAGGTTCGACTGAATGCCGACGGATCGTCCTTCGAGGCTTTGTGCTTGAGGGAACATCGCGACGACAGCAGACGTTGCAACGCCACGGGCCAGCAATTCCTGCTGGAGGGGCAGATTCTCAGTCTGGTTGTGACCGAATACCCAAAAAACGCGTCGAAGGCCGCTTTGGTGTCCTGAGGAGGAATAGCGACCGCATTTCGATGCGATGATTCTGCGGTTGACCTCCAGATTCCGCACTTTCGTACCGCTCAGTCCCTACAGATGAACACAGTTGCAAGTCCAGCCTTTCGCCAGATCGGAGCGACAGCGCCATGAAGGTCCTCAGTCACAGCGGTTGCTCGAAGGTGCTCGCCGAGAAGCAATTGGATCTCGTCAGCACCACAGAATCATTAGGTCGGCCCAGGATTCTTAAAGTCTTCATGCAGATACCACATTGCGGACCCATCAGTATTGGGCATCAAGATGACATGCCAACCTTCGCGATCATTTCTGCTTTGCAGACTATGGGACCACCGACTTCTACTGGGTCAAGCAGCAGAGCGTGACGCTGCGCGAAATGGACAACGTGTATGACGTGGTTTCCAACCGAAAAAGGTTCACTTTTCGCGAGTGGCTGCTGATGTATAACGGAACGCTGGAGCCGCAAGACGCGCGACGCTACAAAGGCGTTCTTGCAACCCGATTCAACGACGCCGTGGCCCCATAGCCGAGCAAAGCCGAACGCCCGACTGATTTGATGCTGCCGTACGCCTTTCCGTGAGCTAGCGCGACTGGACATCCAACCCAGGCCGGTTTTACAAGCCTGTCATTCCCCGAGTTACCCTTGTCCACGCTTGTAAGTTTCGTCCGCCAACGGTCTGAGCAATTCAAAGAGAGACCCGCCATTGTTCTGCTTCAGGCGGATCTGGTCTCTGCAGAAACTCTCACCCATTCCGAGCTTGTCGCAGCCGCACAGGTCATCGCCTCGCGCCTGCTGAACAAAGTTCACAAAGGAGATCGGGTTCTACTGGCTTTCGACAACACCCTGGATGCCGTGCTGCTTTTCTGGGGATGCATGTTCGCGGGTGTGGTGGCAGTGCCCGCACCGGCCCCTGACCTTCGCCGCTCAAAGACTAGCTGGCGCCGGTTACAGTCGATGTGTGAGGACGCCCAGGTCGCCGTGGCTTTTACGCGAACTGAGCACCTCGAAGAGGCCCGCACTCACGTGCCTCAAGTGAAGTGGTCTGCGCTGGACGATCTTGGCAATGAGCGCGAATCGTCCCCTTCGTTCGACCCCCTCACTGAAACCCTCGAGCCCCTCCATCCGGGGGACTTGGCCTACCTCCAGTACACGTCGGGATCGACAGGTCGACCGCGCGGCGTGCGGATTACCCACGAGAACCTGATGGCGCAGTGCGAAGCGCTGGTGCATGCCGAGGACTGGGACCCTGCGACTTCACGAACACTGACCTGGTTACCGTGGTTTCATGACTACGGGCTCGTGCATGGTCTTTTGGGCCCCGTCTACGCAGGTTCGACATCTTTCCTGATGTCCACCCAACAGTTTTTAATCTGGCCGCTCAAATGGCTGGAAGCGATTGCACGGCACGGGATCACCCACAGCGGCGCACCGGATTTCGCCTACGAAGCCTGCGTGAATGCACTGAAGCGCTACCCCGATTGGGACTTTCGTCTCGACCAATGGAGATTTGCCACCTGCGGCGCCGAGCCCATTCGCCCGCGCACGCTCAGGCGCTTTGCGCAGACGTTCTCGCAGTTTGGTTTTCGGCCTGAGGCCTTTGCGCCGTCTTACGGCCTGGCCGAGGCCGTGCTGGCGGTCTCACTGGGCAACTCAAGAGAGGCACCACGGCTGCTGTCGGTGGACCGCAGATTGATGGAAGAGCAGCGTCGGGTGCAGGAAATGCCAGTGGCCGCAGATGGTGCCCTGGAGCTGGTGGGCAGTGGCGCAGTCATGCCCGGTTTTGAGGTTCGCATCGTTGATCCGATCACGGCTTCCTCCTGTGCGCCCGACGAGGTGGGGGAGATCTGGGTGTCAGGCCTCAGCGTGGGGAACGGCTACTGGAACCAGCCTGAAGCCACACTTGAAAAGTTCGCAGGCACCATCGATGAGCCCGGTGCGGATCAGAAATATCTAAGAACGGGTGACCTCGGATTCCTCAAAGACGGCGAACTGTTCGTCACCGGTCGACAAAGCGACTTGATCATCGTCCACGGACGCAACATCCATCCACAGGACGTGGAAGACACGGCGCTGACGGTATCCAGCGAGGTGAGACCCAAGGGTGCCGTGGCCTGCGCCGTCGAGCATGCTGGCAGGGAACAGGTGCTCTTGCTCGTCGAGTGCCGCAAGCAGCTGGCCTCCAGCGAGCTCGAGCAACTGCAGGCAGATCTGCGCCGCGCCGTCGCGGAAGAACATGAGATCGATCTCCTGAACGTCGTGCTGCTGCGCGGCGGCGTGTTGCCTCGAACATCCAGCGGCAAGCTGCAGCGGCTCGAGACCCGAAGGATGTTTCTCGCCGGAGAGCTCGCTTCGAGCCAGATGAAGGCCACGACCAGTTCAACGCATGCGGCCAACGAGCAGGTTGACATCGTCATGAGGGAATTGACCTCGCTGTGGGCCGACGTGCTGAATCTTTCACATGTGCCCGCCGATGCTCACTTCCTGCACCTGGGCGGCGACTCGCTGACCGGCACACAGTTGTTGTCCCGAGTGCGGGCGATGTGGGGCGTGGATATGCCGATCTCGGCGCTGTTTGCCGACCCCAGCCTGCGCGGCATGGCCAGAACGCTGGCCGCAAAACTGGCCGCAGTGCAGGAACGGCACGAGGCCATTGTCGCGAGCGCAGCGCCTGCTCTTGAGGCCAGCGCCTCCGATGCATCAACCACGCTGTCCCACTCGCAGGAACGCATGTGGTTCATGCAGGCGTTGGCTCCTGCCAGCAGCGCCTACAACGTGCCCCTGGCGGTTCGGCTTCGGGGCGCGATCGATGCCGAAGCGCTCGAACGGGCGTTCAAGGCCCTGGTGAGGCACCATGAGATCCTCCGCACGCGGTTCAACAACACCGATCTCGGGCCGGCACCAGAGGTCGTCGAGAACTGGGATTTCAGTCTGACCCGAAGGGCTGCGCCGGCCAGTGCAGCGGACTTTGAAGCCCAGCTTTCAAAACTGCTGCAGGAGCTAAGCCAGCAACCCTTTGAACTGGATCAATGGCCTCTCATGCGCGTCTGGTTGATCCAGATTGCGCCGGACGATCACGTCTTGCTGGTCGTGCTGCACCACATCGTGGCGGATCAATGGTCTTTCGCGGTGCTCGGAAAAGACCTGAGCACGGGCTACAGGCTGGCACTTTCCCAAGCGGAACCCATGCTGCCCGGGCCGACTCCAAGCTTTTCCAGCTACGCCCACTGGCATCGCCAGTGGTTCGAAAACGAGAGCAAGGCACGCGAAACCACGTACTGGAGCAACCGTCTCATCGGTCTTCGCCCGGTGGCGCTTGCACCCGATCGTTCACGGCCGCGCCAGCCGAGCTTTCGCGGAGCCACGGTTCGTCTGCCGCTGCCTCCCGGCGTCACGGAAGGCTTGGCATCGTGGGCCGCCTCCCAAGGGGCCACACTGGCCATGGCCATGCTGGCGATTTTCAAAGTGTTTCTCCTGAAGCACACCGGCCAGACAGACCTGGCGATCGGGATGCCGATTGCCAACCGGCACCACGCGGGCTCCGAAAACCTGATCGGTTCACTGGTCAACACGCTGGTGGTCCGCACATCGCTGGAAGGCGATCCCGATTTCACCCGCGTATTGCAGCGCGTCAAGGAAGCAGCGCTGGAGGCCTACGAGCACCAGGACATGCCGTTCGAGTTGCTGGTTCGTGCACTGGACCAGAAGCGCGAACCCTCCCAACCGCCGCTTTTCAACGTGATGTTCAATCTGCTGAACGCGCCTGTGCGTGCGGTGGATTTCGGCAGCGGACTGAGCTGGTCGCGCATCGACGTGGACCGAAGCGCGGCGCAGGTCGACCTCACCATGATCGTTGACCCGCTGTTCGACCGCTCCATCGTGCTGGAGTACGCGCAAGACCTGTTTGAAGCGGAATCGATTCGGCACATGGGTCGTCAATTGATGACGCTGCTGCAGGCGGCCGTTGAACAGGCCAGCACACCGATCTCTCAGTGGACGATGCTGGATGAGGCTCAGCGGCAGCAGTTGCTGTCGTGGGGCACCGGCCGGAAGCGGCCCGCTGGCGAAATGGATCTGGGCGAATTTCTGGAACAAGGCCTCCGGGCCCGGCCTGAGGCCACCGCCCTGGTTTTCAAAGGTCGCCGGCTCTCCTACGAAGAACTGGACCGGGCTTCGGGAAAGCTGGCGGGGCAGTTGCGGGCCAACGGCTTCACGTCGGGTTGTCGCATCGGCCTTTGCCTTCCCAGATCTATGGAGTTGGTCATTGCATTGCTGGCAACCATCCGAAGCGGGGCGACGTACGTTCCGCTGGATCCGGCCTACCCGCAAGAGCGGACCGCTTTTCAGATCGCCGATGCCGAACTCGCTTTGATCATCGGCACATCCCACACATTGAGCGCGCAGCGTGCTCTGCAAACACCCTGCCTGTTGATGGATACGGGCTGGCCCGTCCCGCCCCCTACCCTCCCGCCCGGCGCTGGCGGACCGGCTTCGGCCTACCTCATCTACACCTCCGGATCGACCGGGCGCCCCAAGGGCGTGGTCGTTCCGCAACCTGCGGTGGTCAATTTCCTGCGCAGCATGGCCACAGAACCCGGCCTGCAAAGCGCCGATCGCCTGCTTGCCGTCACGACCCTGGGCTTCGACATTTCCGTTCTGGAGCTGCTGCTGCCGCTGAGCGTGGGCGCCACCATCGTGCTAGCGTCTGATGACGAAGCGGCGGACGGCACCGCCTTGCGCAGCCTGATCGATGCCCACGGGATCACCGTGATGCAGGCCACGCCCTCGCGCTGGCAACTGCTGCTCGAAGCCGGCTGGTCCGGAACACCCGGCATGCGCGCGCTGGTCGGAGGTGAACCCTTGCCCACTGTGCTGGCCGATGCGCTGTTGCAGCGATGCGAAGAGGTCTGGAACATGTATGGCCCTACCGAGACGACGGTGTGGTCGAGTTGCTGGAGGGTTCGACCCGATGCAGCGGTGTCGCTCGGAAAGGCGGTCGACAACACCGAGATCCGGGTGCTGGGTGAAGACGGACAGCTTCAGCCCCCGGGCGCGTGGGGTGAAATCTGGATCGGTGGCGCGGGCCTCGCAGACGGCTACTGGCAGCGACCCGAACTGACCTTGGAGAGTTTCCCCACACGCCGCTCACCTGATGATGACGGCATGCAGCGTTTCTACCGCACAGGCGACCGCGGACGCTGGCGACACGATGGATCGCTCGAGCACGGCGGCCGGTTCGACGACCAGGTGAAACTGCGCGGATTCCGCATTGAACTCGGTGAAATCGAGTCGTTCCTGAGCAGCCAGGAAGGCGTGCAACGCTGCGTCGCCATGGTGCGCGAGGACCGTCCCGGTGATCAGCGACTGGTCTCCTACATCGTCTCTTCGGAAGCATCGATCGACATCGAATCCCTTCGAACCCGCGCACGGCAATGGCTGCCCGAGCACATGGTTCCGGCCTACTTTGTGCAGGTGCCTGCACTTCCGACCTTGCCCAACGGAAAGATCGACCGCCTTTCGTTGCCGCCACCGATGCTCAGCGCAGCACCAGTGGGCGATCGTCAGAAACCTCGCAACGAAGCCGAACGTCGCATCGCCAACATCTGGCAAGACCTGCTGCTCCATGAAAACTTCGGTGTTGAGGACAGCTTCTTCGATCTAGGCGGCCACTCCATGCTGGCAGTGCAAATGATCAGGCGCATGGAGACGGAGTTCCAGCGGCCTTTCAGGCTCAACATGCTGTTTGAGGATCCCACTGTGTCTGGGATGGCCCGTCAACTCGAGAACCCCACGCCAGAAACAGACCATCGCGTGGCGAAGCTGAGACGTGGCCCACGGGGACCTGGTCTGTTCCTGCTCGCGGGCGCACAGATGTACCAGGAACTGGCGCGCGAGCTCACCGTCGACATGTCGGTGTACGGTCTGTTTTCTCAGGCCGAGATCGACCTGACGGATTGGCCGGCCGACCGCCCGCCGCCCCCGTTTTCCATCGAGATGCTGGCGGGCGCCTACGTGGAGCTCATCCAGGCTCAGCAGCCCCATGGCCCCTACTTCATTGGCGGTTATTCAATTGGCGGAGTCCTCGCCTATGAAGTGGCACAGAGGTTGATCGCGATGGGTCAGGAAGTCGGGCTGCTGGTCATGCTCGACTGTGCGATGCCAGGCCGAGGCTTGCAACACCTGCGAGCGGGCATCGTTCGCCGCTCGCGCATGCTGCAGCGAGACGGCTGGAAGCACCTGGGGCATCTTTACCAACAGATGCGACAGCAGAAGGCGGCGCGCGCCCTGCCAGGCGGACAGCGCAATCTGGTCTACGTCCGGGCCATCCGGGACTACAAAGCCAGGGCGAGTGCGATGCCTGTGGCGTTTTTCCAGGCGACTGGCGACGCCTCCACAGAACCCGCATACGGTTGGGGCGCACTGGCGTCCAACATCGTCATTGAGCGCGTTCCCGGCAGGCATGGCGATGTTCTGGAGATGCCCAACGTCTCCACCCTGGCGAACCATCTCAGTCGGCATCTGAATTTGCGCACAACAAATTTCTCGTTGTTGCCGCCACCCGCAACAGCATAGAAAATCCACGCCGTCGTCACCTGATTCCGGAAGTCGCCCGATGATGCATCCTCTGCGCACCGCGAAACTCCTTCTTCTGCTGGCCTTGAGTGCTTGCGGGTTTCAGAAGTCCCTGCCGGAAGAGTCGCTCAACCAGCTGTATTCCACACCACTGTCCCCTCCCGAAAGACCGCTCCGCGTCTTCCATCTGGGGCACAGCCTGGTGAACCGCAACATGCCGGTCATGCTGGAGCAATTGGCCGGCAACGGACACGATCACCGATCGCAACTGGGCTGGGGTGCCACCCTTCAATCGCATTGGGAGCCGGATGTTCCCATCAACGGCTTCGAACAGGAGAATGCCCACCCCCGCTATCAGGACGCGCACGAAGCGGTGCGCAGCGGCCGATTCGATGCGGTGGTGCTCACCGAAATGGTGGAAATACGAGAAGCCATCAAGTACTTCGACTCGCCAAAATACCTCAGACTGTGGGCTCGCGAGGCGAGAACTCACCGGCCAGACACGCGCGTCTACCTCTATGAGACCTGGCACCAGCTCGACGACGCCGAGGGCTGGCTGCAACGCGTGGACAAGGACCTTGGCCGATACTGGGAAGGTGAGTTGCTGGCCAAGGGGCTGGCCCACGGCGACACGGGTGGGCCGGTGTATGTCATCCCTGCGGGACAGGTGATGGCGCGGTTCGTGCGCCGCCTCGAGCAAGCGCCCGGCCTGCCGGGCCTGAGTTCACGAAGCGAGCTTTTTGTCCGCAATCCCGATGGCACCCAGGACAACATCCACCTCAACGACCTGGGGAACTACATTGTGGCGCTGACGCACTACGCGGTTCTGTACCAGCGCAACCCGGTGGGCCTGCCTTTCCGACTCAAGCGAGCCGACGGTACGGACGCTGACTCGCCCGACGAAGCAACTGCTCGCGTGATGCAGGAAGTGGTCTGGGAAGTGGTCACGACCTATCCCAAAACCGGCGTTGCGCAACGGCCATAGAAAGGCAGCGCCGCCAGCTCACAGCGGCCACCATCGTGAACATCCGCACATCTTGGGAACATCGAAGGAAGTGAGGCTGACTTCGATGGAGTTTGTCGGGTTTTAAAGGCCATTGCACACCTATACTGCGACGCCATGGTCCCCTCCAAACGACCCGTACGTTCCATCCTCAAGCGCCGTGGAAGCATTTCAACGGCGGTGCAGACCTTGCTGGATCTCGTGCTGGTCATCGGGCTTGCTTTGCTGCTCATTCACCAGCAAATCGGCGATCTGACAGCCGAGTATTCGATCCTGCTGTTGCTGCTGGGAATGGGCATGATGTTTGCCTACGACCAGTTTGGCGTCTATCGCAGCAACGGCAGTTTTGCGCGCAAGTCCCTGACGCTCTTCAAGGCTTGGTCCCTGGCCTGTGGCCTGCTTCTTGTAATTGGCTTCGTTACCAAGCAAACCGAGGGCTTCTCTCGCCTCTTGCTTGGTCAGCTCTATGTGGTGGGCTATCTGCTGCAAGCGCTGCATCACTACGTCGGTCGCGAGGTGCAAACCCGCCTCATGCGCCGTGTCATACCCGCCGAGAACGTGCTGATCGTTGGCACGGGCAAGCTGGCGCGCTACCTCCAGAACAAGGTGTCGGGCAATCCGTGGCTTAACCAGAAAGTGATTGGCTGCCTGGAACTGTCTTCCGCGGGGCAAGGTCTTTCAAGCGAGATGAGCGCGCCCCTCTATGCCGCTTCGGATTTCGACAAGCTCCATGAGCCGAACATCATCGGCCCCATGGATGAGATGCTGGCCATCATCGACCGCCACGATGTTCGCACGGTCTACTTCGCCATCCCCCTGGGAGAGTCCGAACTGATCGAGGGCATGTACCTGCAGTTGCTGGATCGCCATGTGGCGGTCCACTGGATACCCGACATTTTCTCGCTGCTGCTGGTCAACCACAGTGTGCGCGAGATTGCAGGCCTGCCTGTGCTGACGCTCTCCGAGACTCCACTGACCGGAACCCGTCTCTTGATGAAGGCGGTAGAAGATTTCGTGCTTGCGCTGCTGATACTTCTGATGATCTCGCCGCTGCTGCTGATCATCGCCGTTGCCATCAAGCTGGACAGCCGGGGCCCCGTGTTCTTCCGGCAGGCGCGCAAGGGTTGGAGTGGCAAGATCTTCCACATCTGGAAGTTTCGCAGCATGTTCGTGCACCAGCCCGAAGCGGGCGTGGTGCAGCAAGCGACCCGCAACGATCCTCGCGTGACCCGGGTGGGCGCCTTCCTGCGGCGAACCAGCCTGGACGAGCTGCCTCAGATCTTCAACGTTCTCAAAGGTGAGATGTCATTGGTAGGCCCGAGGCCCCACGCGGTGCAGCACGACGAAGAGTATTCGAAGAGCATCGACTCCTATTTCGCCCGACACAACATCAAGCCCGGCATCACAGGCCTGGCTCAGGTGCGCGGACTCCGGGGCGAAACCAAAGAGATCGGCCGCATGCAGGAGCGCATCGAGTCCGACATTTAATACATCAACAACTGGTCACTCTGGCTGGACCTGACCATCATTCTGCGCACGCTTGGCGCGTTGTCGGGACGAAACGCCTACTGATCCGGGGACGAGGCTTTCTAGGCCAAGGGCCCCATGAAGCCCAGATCGCGAGACGCGAACCGTCCGATGTTGGGCAACACCAGCGGCAAATTGCTCAGCGACACGCCAAACCACCGCGCCAGAGTGCCTGCGTACTCATCTACCGAAGTGGTGGGAATCAGCCTGCCCTGCCCTGCGTCTTCCGGGCCATTGAGTGCCACAGTGGGAAACTGCCCGTAGACACGGTTGCCCTGTACTGCACCACCCATCACGAAATGGTGCGCTCCCCAGCCATGGTCAGAACCTCTGCCGTTGTGTTGCAGTCCGCGTCCGAAATCAGAAGCGGTGAATGTGGTCACCTGATTGGCCACACCCAGCGCCGCTGTTGCCTGGTAAAAAGCTGCCATTGCATCGCCGAGTTCACGCAGTTTGGTTCCTTGGTCCGCCAGCAGGTTGTCGTGGAAATCGTAGCCGCCCTGCTGAACGAAGAACATTTGCCTGCGCTGACCAAGACCATTTCGGGCAGCGATCATGCGAGCCACCATTTGCAACTGCCGTCCCAATCCGGTTTGCGGGAAGGTGGTCGGCACAGTCACCCCGGAAACAGCACTGCTGACAAGCGATTCCGTGCTCATGGCTCGAGCCGAGATCTTGTTAAGTTCACCTTCGAGCAATTGATTGCGAGACTCGGACATCAGCCTGCGCAGCGCGGTGGCCCCTGCAGCAGAACCGTAGAGCGCGTTCTGCGCAGATATTCGAACTGCCCCATCGGTGGTCAACTGATACTGAATCGTGCTGCTGCCCGATTGCATGATGTTGTTCCCGGCCACCGACATGGCGATGGAAATGCCGCTGCCCGGGTTGTAGGCGTTGGCCAGCAGGTCACCCATTCGCCCTTGCCAACCGGTTTGTGAGGGCCGATCCGGCAATCCTGTCTGCCAGGCAGCTTGCTGGTCGGAGTGCGAGAACAACTGCGCCGGTGTTGCCACCGTCGGCCGCCCGGAGTTCCACTGAGCACGTGTCATGGGTGCCGCCAGCGTCCCCACATTGGCAACCAGGGCCACGCGTTGCTGGTTGAAAAGCGTGTGCAGCCCCGACAAGGAAGGATGCAGCCCAACGGGCTGCCCGGTGTAACCGGTGGGCGCGACGTTCAAAAGGCTTGAAGCTGCAAGTGCCAGCGATGGACGCCCCTGCTGGTAGCTGTTGTAACCGGCGCCGCTGGAAGGAACGACCGTGTTGGACTGGTCATTGCCGCCTGCAAGAAAAATACAGACCAATGCCTTGTGGTCTCCGGCGGTCTGGGCACTGGCCGCACCTGCAGCCAGCATATTCATCGCGAACGGCGTACCGGCCAGAGCGGACAACTGGGCCGTGCGCCGCAAGAATTCACGGCGGGCAAGAGATCGATGGATGTAGGTCATTGAAGGCCTTTCACTTCTGCACGATAAATTCTGGAGATAGCATGGTGAGCGCCACAGCAGTGTGCACCCGTCCGGCCGCGTTCGATGCGGGCACGGAGGTGACAGCGTCCGTGATAAGTTGCCGCGTGGACGGCGTCATCCGTCCTGCGGTCAGCAGCAGGTTCAAGTGCTCAAGCAGTTGGGCAGGGTTGTTCGCTAGTGAGATTTCCGGAGCATAGTTGGCCACAATTGCATTCGCACCAGAACTGTGGCCGCGCTCCACAGTTGTGATAACGAAGTTGGCATATCCAGTTGTCGTGGTCTCGTGAGTAATCTGGAACTCAGGTGCCACGAGGCCGCTGCTGAGAATCGGCCCAGGAGGCGCGTAGTCGGGCCGGAACCAATTGAAAACGCTCGGTGCCCTCAAGGGATTCTGGCCCAGGCTGGAAACGTTGTCCTCCAGATTCCAGATCCTGTATGCGCCGTGCGCAGAGCGGGCATTGAAGGCGCGCATCCAGGTAGCAAAACGCACCATGGGCTCGCGGAGCTTGCCCCAATTGGCCTGATTGGCGTAGCTCGAGTCTCTGGCCTCGACATCAAGCAGGATGGCACGCAATATGGCGCGCATATCGCCACGCACACCGCTGCCGTTGTTGTTGAATGCGGCCACCACACGGGATACGTACGCTGGACTGGGGTTGCTGGTGACCAGACGCTGGATCAACTGTCTGCTGATGAAGGGCGCGGTATTGGGATGATTGAACAACCTGTCAATCGCGATTTGCAGGCTGGCCTCACCAGATGTGCCAGCGGGAATGGTGACCCCGAGGAACCTCTTCTCGCTGGTCGAATGGTATTCCGGGTAGTTCTGCAGCTGTTGTCGCCAGTTGAGTTCTGCAGGCCCTGAGCTGACCCATCCCATCCATCGCCCCAGGCTACGATCGGGGCCGTTCCAGCTCCAGCCGGTGAACACCTTCGCCAGTCCCATGACGTCCTGATTGTTGTAGGTTGGAATGAAGGCGCCGCTGGAATCTCGACGGCGAGTGCCGTCCTGATTGAGCTCCCACAAGCCAATACTGAACAGCTGCATGACCTCTCGTGCAAAGTTCTCATCTGGCAATCGTCCCGTAGTGGGGTCTTCCTTCTCGTTGCGCAGGTGGGAAAGGTAGCTCGCCATCGCGGGGTGCGTTGCGACATCTTGCAAAAGCGTGCGGAAATTCCCAAACGCGTTCCGGGAAAGCATGTCCAGATAGCTGGCGTGAGCATGCGGTATCTCGGAAATGGTGCTGTTCACTTCGGAGATCACGAACAATTCACTCAGAGCCAGCGTTGTCCTTTGCCGCAACTGGTCCGGGCCGCGCACCGCCTGCAACCAGAAGCTTTCCATGACGCCATTCACATATGCCGCGTCGCAGACCGTGCATCCAGGAATACCCCGGCGAACTATGGCGTAGTCCCAATGGGTGTCCATGGACGCGGTGTTGAACTGCTCCGCGACCCAGGCAGCAGCCCCAATACTGGCCACGCGATCTATCTGGGCAGTGGTCGGACCAAAAGTAGCCTGGGTCAGCAGCCTTGCGGCATCTGTCCGCGCTGTAGGAACCGGTGCTGGTGCTGGTGCCGGAGCCGGTGCTGGTGCTGGTGCTGGTGCTGGTGCTGGTGCCGGAGCCGGAGCCGGAGCCGGTGCTGGTGTTGGTGTTGGTGCCGGAGCTGGTGCCGGAGGCTTTGGTGTCGGAGCTGGAGCTGGCGGCTTTGGTGCCGGGATAGGCGCTGGCGCCGGGGCCGCAGCCTGCGAATTCGAATCCGTAGCGACGGCACCGCTACCGCCACCTCCACAGGCGCTCAGCACCATCAGGAACAACAGCGAGAGTGAATAGTGCGGCAGACGAGAGCGCGATTGCGTCACCAGTGTCGATGCGGTGTTCATGGATGTTTACTCAGAAACGGCTGAAGAAAGTCTGTCCGGTTGCAAATGCCCGTCACAATTACATCGTTCGTCCGGGCTAAGACGCGAAGCTTGGTAATGAGTGTGAATAGGGCCGGCACTGGAGACTGCCCAAACTCGACAAACGGGCGAAGCCAGTGCTTCGTAGGTGGGAAGTATCGCCACATTGACCACGCTCTTGCCACCAATTGTTAGGGGTAGAAACAAACTGTTTTACCCCCCGAGGCGCCCATGCGGATAGTTCCAATCCCTTGCTCGCTCTCAAATCGAGAGCCGGAGAATCAAGGTGCGGGGAACCAATAGCTGCTGTCGGTTGATGCGTCGAACTGGAACGGGTTTCGCTGCGTCGTCGTGTCGGAAAACATGCCCGTACAGACGCCGACCTGAGCAGACCGATTGAGCATGTTGGCGGACGCAGCGCAAATCGTGTCTCGCATCAGCGAACGACACTGCGCGAGGTCAGGGGCGTTGAAAGTATTGAAGTGGTTGGCTACCGCTTGCCATGCAACGGCCTGCAACGATTGGGCCTGCGTGGAGCTCACGCCGGCAGGCGCCCAAGCGCCCACTGGAGAACGGCGATAGACCGACGCATAGTTCACCAGCGCTATGTAATACACACCAAGGGACGTGAGGTGTACATCGTCAGAAAAAATGCGGTCAACCGTTTCGCGCACACTTGAGCCCGTGATGCCTGCCACGCCTGCGCCCTGCGTGGCCTGCTCAACAAGACTGGCCAAAGCAAGCCCAGCCGGGAGGTACACCACCCGATCGTTGCGACCCGCCAACTGAAGCGATTGATTAATACGTGTGGCAACACATTGCCATGCTGGCGCAACCGTACGCTCATAGGCTACCCAATTGCTGGGGGAATTCTTGTTGGGCAACCCCAGCCAAGAGTGATAGAGATAGGTATTGCCATCTGGGTTGCCTTCGATCAATCGATCGTGAAAATGTCGCGCGTACCTCACGGTGTTCTCCGACATGATCGTGTCCACAACGTCGTGACGTTCGGTGAGGATCAAGGTGTCATAGCGTTGGCCACTAATGGTCTGCGGCTGCCGAAGCTCGTTCACCACATTCATGCTTGAACCGGACCGGTTCTTTCCCAAGCTGTAGCCCGTGAACGAGGCGCTGTTCATATCGGCGCCTCGGGTCCGATAGCGGATGGGCGCTCCCGGAATGTTCTGCTGATTCCACCAGGCCGATGTGTTGAGGCTTTGCGCAATGGAGGCCACATACTCTGGGAGTGGATTGTCTGTGAGGCTGTGCCCTGAGAAGAACAAGCGCGCAGCAGTACGAGGACTACTCAGCGATGGGGCTGGAGCCGGAGCCGGAGCCGGAGCCGGAGCCGGAGCCGGAGCCGGAGCCGGAGCCGGAGCCGGAGCCGGAGCTGGAGCTGGTGCTGGAGGCTTCGGTGATGGCGCTGGGGCTGGCGCAGGAGCCGGTGCTGGCGCCGGGATCGGTGGTGGAGCCGGAGCCGGAGCTTGCGCGGACGGCGCCGGTGCCTGGGCCGTCGCCTCACTGCCGCCACCACATGCACTCAATACGGCAAGAAAAAGCAGCGAAAGAGAAACCCGTGACTGGTAAGAGCGCGATGCTTTCATCAAAGCCTTCGGGGTATTCATAAAATTTCTCAAGGGATTTCTCGATGAAGTTTGTTTACCGCCGTTTCAGCTGACCGCTCGTGCGGCAGAAAAAACATGAGTTCGGGTATTAGTGTCACTCGCGGGTATGACAAGACCACACCCAGAAGGCCAAGCGGTCGAAAGCGACGTGCTGACGGACTATCGCCTCGACGGGGATGACTGACGCCTCTAGAGATTAACATACGTAACCAGATGTGACTTCGCGGGCTGAATTTTTTGACCGCACACCACCCCCCCAATTACACCCTCCATATTTACCCTAATTCGCCGACACAATTCCTCACGCTTGATACCAGATTGGCAGGCTGATACAAGTAGGACAGAGACGCAGCGTTCTGCAGCCAGATCTCATTTTTCCGCTTGATTGGGAGTGCTGGAGAAAGACGGGACGAAAAAAAGCCACCGCAAGCGGTGGCTTTTCAGGTTCGAGACCCTGAGGGTCTCGGGAGGCCAGTGTTCGATCAGCGAATCACGGCGAGGGTCGTGCGCTGACCGCCCTTGTAGGTCATGAGCGTCAGGGCGCCGTTCTTGATGTCGCCCTTTTCGTCGAAGGCGATGTTGCCGGTCACACCCTTGTAGTTGGTGGACTTGAGGGCAGGCAGGTAGACCTTGGGGTCGGCCGAACCGGCGGTCACCATGGCGTTGGCCATGACCTTCACTGCGTCATAGACGTAAGGAGCGTACACCTGCACGTCGGCACCGAACTTGGCCTTGAAGTCGGCGCGGAACTTGTCCATGCCAGCCTTCTGCTCGCCTTCCACACCACCGGCTTCTGCGCAGAACACGGTCTCTTCACCCATGCCGTCAGCAGCCAGCTTTGGCAGTTCGCTGGAGCAGATGCCGTCGCCACCCATGAACTTGGCGTTGATGCCCAGCTGCTTCATCTGCTTCAGCATCGGGCCGGCCACGGCGTCCATGCCGCCGAAGAACACCACGTCAGGCTTCTTGGCCTTCAGGGTGGTCAGGATGGCGTTGAAGTCGGTTGCCTTGTCGTTCGTGAACTCGCGGCCCACCACGGTACCGCCAGCGGCAGCAACGCCCTTTTCGAACTCGTCAGCAACGCCCTGGCCGTAAGCGGTGCGGTCATCAATGACGGCAACGGTCTTGGCCTTGAGGGTTTCCACGGCGTACTTGCCGAGGGTGCCGCCGAGGTGCACGTCGTCGGCCACCATGCGGAACACGCCGGCGTAGCCCTGGCGGGTGTACTTGGGGTTGGTGGCGGAGGGGGAGATCTGGGGAATGCCAGCGTCGTTGTAGATCTGCGAAGCCGGAATGGTGGTGCCGGAATTCAGGTGACCGATCACACCAGCAACCTTGGCGTCCACCAGCTTCGTCGCTGCGGCGGTGCCTTGCTTCGGATCTGCAGCGTCGTCTTCAGCCAGCAGTTCGAAGGTCACAGGAGCGCCAGCAATGGTCAGGCCAGCGGCGTTGAGTTCCTCGATCGCCATCTTGGCGCCGTTTTCGTTGTCCTTGCCGAGGTGGGCAATGGCGCCACTCGTGGGGCCCACGTGACCGATCTTGATGACCTGAGCAGCAACTGCGGGAGCCGCCGCAGGTGCAGCAGCCGGAGCAGCAGCCTCTTCTTTTTTGCCGCAAGCGGCAAGAGCGACAGCCGCCGCAATGACGGCCAGTTTGATGTTCAGTTGCATGGTTTTCCTCAGAAAGGGTAAGTGTTGGAATGCGGAGGGAACTTTTTTTTCTCCACATCCATAAAGATACTCCAAAAATCGCACGGATTTCGCGGCCATTCAACGGTCAAAGGCAGACCGAGGGTTTTCCCAAATGCCCATCACGCCATTGAATCCTCCATTAGCGCAATGCATGAAAAGGGGCATTCAGCCCGGTTTCCGCGACTCGGGCGACGCCAACTGCAGATCGTGTCGCTGGGGCTCGATTCCGTTCGCTTTGTAGAACTTCCAGCGCTCACGCGCCTGTTGTCGATCGAGGTCGCTGCCGCTCACCACCTCGATCACGCGAGCGTAGTTGTCGAAACCTGAAGGCACTTCGCTGCACAGGTTCACGAGCACCGTTGCATCGCTCTGGACGGGCAGACTGCCAGCGAGCTGGATGGGCGACCGAGACCAGACATGGTCAGGGTCTGACGCGCTGGAATGGGGGATGAACGCGCCGGGTGCCATGGTCCAGAGCGCGGTATCCAGCGCGAGGCGGTCAGATTCGTCAGCCACAACCAGAAGTCGAGCGCCACGCTGGTATGCCTTGCGAAGCAGGCGGCAGGCGTACCCGAGCTTGTCTGGTGCGTTGAAATGAAAGGCCACTTCGGTCATGGAATGCCGGCAGATCGAATTCAAGCCTTGCGCGCGCGCGTGGAAACTGCTTTCCTGGATTTCACGGGAACGACGGCGTCCTGGGACGCCTGATCGATAAGGTACTGCAGCAGCAGCGGCACGGGTCGCCCGGTGGAGCCCTTTGCCGCACCGCTCTTCCAGGCGGTGCCGGCGATGTCGAGGTGGGCCCAGGGCAGATCGGTGGCGAACTTCTGCAGAAATTTGGCGGCTGTGATGGCGCCACCGGCTCGGCCAGCCACGTTGCCCATGTCGGCAAAGTTGGACTTGAGGCCCTCGGCGTATTCGTCATCCAGGGGCATACGCCAGCAAAGATCGTGCGCCGAATCACCGGCTTGCTGCAGGGCCTGTGCCAGGTCTTCGCGCGGGGAGAACAGACCGGAACGCACGCCACCCAGGGCAATCACGCAGGCGCCCGTCAAGGTGGCGATGTCCACCACGCTGCGGGGTTTGAAACGTGCGGCGTAGGTCAGCGCATCGCACAGGATCAAGCGCCCTTCGGCGTCGGTATTCAGAATCTCGATGGTTTGCCCGCTCATGCTGGTCACCACATCGCCTGGCTTCACAGCCTGGCCGTCCGGCATGTTCTCGCAGCTCGGGATCAGGCCGACCACGTTGATGGCGGGTTGAAGCTCGGCGAGCGCAGCAAAGGTACCCAGCACGCTTGCTGCGCCGCCCATGTCGAACTTCATCTCATCCATTTCGGCCGCCGGCTTGATGGAGATGCCACCCGTGTCGAAGGTGATGCCCTTGCCCACCAGCACCACGGGCGCGCTGGTCTTGGTCGCGCCGCTGTACTGCATGACGATGAACCGCAACGGCTCGGCCGATCCCTTGGCAACGGCGAGGAACGAGCCCATTCCCAGGGCCTCGACCTGCTTGGGACCCAGCACTTCAGTCTTGATACGAGGGTGACGGCCCAGCTTTCGCGCTGCGTCGGCCAGCATGTTGGGCGTGGCGTGGTTGGCGGGCCGGTTGGCCCATTCCTTGGCGAATTCCACGCCGGTCACCAGCGCCTTGCCGGTCTCGAAGCCCTGGCGCACGGCCGCCGGCTGTTTTACACCGAGCACGACGTGGCGCAGAGCGCGCGCTTTGGCGGAAGGTTTGGTGGTGGTAAAGCAGTAGGTCGCATCGGCAGCGGCCTGCACCGCCGCGCGCACCGCTGCATCGGTCGCATCGAGCAGGCTGAGCACCAGTCCCAGGCGCTGCAGGCCGGGTTGCCTGAGCGCGGTAACCCCTGCGGCTACGGCTTTGCGCACGGAAACGGCGGAGCCGTCGCCTGCGCGGACCAGCATGACCCGGACCGCCTTGAAGCCACTGGGGCGGTAGCAGGACAGCAGCTTCGCCACACCGGCCTCGAGATCGCCGGCCTTCGTGACCTGCGCGACGAGCTGGCTGAGCGGATCATCGGCTTCGCCCATCGGTCGGGCATCGGGCACCAGCACCAGCAGGGCGTCGCAGGCAAGCTGGGTGGCCTGGGCGGGTGAAAGGGATTTGAGTTCAAAGTCCATAATCGTGCTTTCCTGTTCTCGATCGATGTTATTCCATTCTTCCATTCGCAAAGAGCTGGCGCGCAGCTTCGGGGCCACCCTGGTGGTCCTGTTCACCATCGTGCTGACCATGCTGCTCATTCGCACGCTGGGGCTGGCCTCGCGTGGCAGTGTGAACCCGCAGGAAATCGCGCTGGTGCTGGGCTACACCGTGATCGGTCGCATGCCGACCATCCTGACACTGGCCCTCTTCATTGCCATCGTCTTCACGCTCTCGCGCATGTACCGCGACAGCGAGATGATCATCTGGTTCTCCAGCGGGCGTTCGCTCGGG
Source organism: Hydrogenophaga sp. IBVHS1 (assembly GCF_002127265.1). GTDB lineage: Bacteria > Pseudomonadota > Gammaproteobacteria > Burkholderiales > Burkholderiaceae_C > Hydrogenophaga. The sequence continues at coordinate 1,800,353 of NZ_NFUU01000001.1, forward strand.
GGCTTTCTCGGCCCCGTCATGCGTTTCTCGTGGCCGATCCTGCTCGTGATCTCACTCGGCGTATTTTTTGTCTGGCCCTGGGCCAACCAGCAGACCGACAACCTGCGTGACCGTTTTGAGCGCAGAGGCGATCTGGAACGCGTAGCGCCCGGGCAGTTTCAGGAGTCCTCGAGCGGACGGCGGGTGTTCTTCATCGACAAGGACACGGCCGATGGCACCGAGGGCCGCAACATCTTCATCTCCAGCACGGAGACCGACGGGCGTGAAACGGTGACCTCGGCACGCTCGGGCCGCATCGAATGGGTGAAAGACCAGCAATTCCTGATGCTGAGCAACGGCCAGCGGCTGGAAACAGCGCCGGATCAGAGCAGCCAGCGCGTGAGCGAGTTCGAAGAGTACGGCACTCAGATTGGCACTTCGGTGGTGGGGCAGCGCGGCACGCAGGCGCTCAAGGCTCGCAACAGCTGGGAGCTCATCACGCAGCCCAGCGCTGCCAATCTGGGCGAGCTCGGCTGGCGCATAGGCATGGGCCTCACTTCGCTGAACTTCGTGCTCATTGCACTGGCCACCACCACCGGTAACCCGCGTGCGGGGCGCGGCGGCAACCTGTTCTTCACGCTCTTCGCCTTCGTCTTCTATTACAACTTGCTGAACCTGGGGCAGAGCTGGGTCGCCAGCGGGCTGTTCAGCCTGGGGGGCTTCATGCTCATGCTGCATGGAGGGGTGTTCGCGATCACAGTGCTGTGGCTGATCAAGCGCCACTTCAACCTCAGCGTGCGCGGCTGGATCAGCGCGCGGCGCAGCCGCCGCGCCACGGAAGCTGCTGCATGAGAACCATACGGCGCCTGATCTATGGCGAGGTCTTCGCGGCAGTGGCCTTTGTGCTGCTGGCTTTCCTCTCTTTGTTCTTCTTCTTCGATTTCGTCGATGAATTGCCAGCGCTCGGCAAACCCTCCGTGCTGCAGTCCGATCTGGTGTACGAGGTGCCGCACGCCCTGCTCTACGTGACGCTGCTGATGCCGAGCCGGGTTTACGAACTGTTGCCCATCGCCGTGTTGATTGGCGCCGTTTTCGTGCTGGCGCGTCTGGCGCAGGGTTCTGAGTACACGATTCTTCGCACCAGCGGGCTGGGTCCTTGGCGCGCGCTGCGTATGCTGCTTGGCCTGGGGGCGGTGTTCGTCGTGCTCACCTTCGCCATTGGCGACTATCTGGCTCCGCTCTCGGACCGCACAGCCCAACTGCTCAAGGCGCGCTACCAGGGGAACATCAGTCTGGGCAGCACCGGTGCGTGGCTCAAGGAACGCCAGCCTTACAGCAACTTCTCGGTGAACGTGGGCTCGATGTCGGCCCAGGGCGCGTTGAGCAATGTGCGCGTCTTCGAGTTCAACAACCAGGGCTTTCTGGTGTCCACCTTGCACGCGGCCACCGGCCAGATCGAGGTCGACGATTCCTGGACCTTGCGCAAGGTTCAGCGCCGCGAGTTTGACACCGCAGGACTCGCCTCGGGGCGCGTGCAGCGGCGCGACCTGGAAACCTTCCGCTGGCCCAGCGGCATCAATGCAGAGATGGTCTCGGTGGCGTTGCTCAAACCCGAGCGCATGCGCACCGCCGACCTGTTCGGCTACATCCGCCATCTGGAAGCCAACGGCCAGACCGCTCAACGTTACGAGATCGAGTTCTGGCGCAAGGTGTTCTATCCGCTCAGTTGCCTGGTGATGGTGGTGCTGGCGCTGCCATTCGCTTACCTCCATTTCCGTTCGGGCAGCATCACCGGCTACGTGTTCGGCGGTGTGATGATCGGCATCAGTTTCTTCCTGCTCAACAACGTCTTCGGCTACATCGGGAACCTCAACCAGTGGCAACCCTGGTTGGCAGCCGCGTCACCTGCGCTGATTTATTCGGTGTTCTCGCTTGCGGCCTTTGGCTGGCTGGTGCTTCGGAGGTAGCGCGCCGTGCTCGGAGTCATCGTGTTTGCCCATGGGTCGCGCGACCCCCTGTGGCGCCAGCCAGTTGAATCGGTGGCGCGCCAGATCGCCATCAGTTCGCCAGGGTCACCCGTCTCATGTGCCTATCTGGAGCTCTGCGAGCCCGACATGGCCACCGCCGCGCGCCAGGTGGTGGCGGCCGGGGCCACCGAGGTGCGTGTGCTGCCGCTTTTCTTCGGAATGGGAAAACATGCTCGGGAAGATCTGCCACAGCTCATGGCCGAACTCGGGCGCACCCACCCAGGCGTGCGTTTTGAACAATTGCCCACGGCGGGCGAAGATCCGCGCCTGACGGCGCTCCTGGCCACGATCGCCCTGGAGTCCACCGCATGAACCTGCACCAGTTCCGCTTCGTGCAAGAAGCGGTTCGCCGCAACCTCAACCTCACCGAGGCGGCCAAGGCGTTGCACACCTCTCAGCCAGGCGTCTCCAAAGCCATCATCGAGCTCGAGGGTGAACTCGGCATCGAGATTTTTGCCCGCCACGGCAAGCGCATCAAACGCGTCACCGAGCCCGGGCAGCAAGTACTCAAGAGCATCGACATCATCCTGCGCGAGGTCAACAACCTCAAGCGCATCGGCGAACAGTACTCGGCCCAGGACAGTGGCACGCTTTCCATCGCCACCACGCACACCCAGGCGCGCTACGTATTGCCCGGGCCTGTGGCCGCGCTGCGCCAGGCCTACCCCAAGGTCGCCATCAGCCTGCATCAGGGGTCGCCCGACCAAGTGGCCCGCATGCTGATGGAGGAAGTGGCCGAGATCGGCATGGCCACGGAGTCGCTGGTCAACTACCCGGAACTCGTCACCCTGCCCTGCTACGAATGGCAGCACGTGCTGGTGTTCCCGTTTGACCATCCCCTGCTCGAGCGTGAGCGCATCACGCTTGAAGACCTCGTGCAGGTGCCGCTGATCACCTACCACCCCAGCTACACCGGTCGCACCCGCATCGACCAGGCGTTCGCTCTGCGGCATCTGCAGCCCAACGTCGTGCTTGAAGCGATCGATTCGGACGTCATCAAGACCTATGTGAAGCTGGGCATGGGTGTGGGCATCGTGGCCGAGATGGCCATGCAGGGCGACAACCAGACGCCCGACCTGGTTTCCCGGCCGGCGGCACAACTTTTCGGCCACAACCTGGCTCGCGTGGCGTTCAAGCGCGGCACCTACCTGCGCCATTTCGTGCTGCGCTTCGCCGAACTCCTGAGCGATCGCCTCTCCCGCGACCTGATCCTGCGTGCCATGAGCGGCACGCCCGACGACTACGAGCTCTGACCTGAACATGATGTCTGCCCGCATGCCCGCCCAAACGCCTGCTGTTGTTTCGCGCCTGCCCAACGTGGGCACCACCATCTTCTCCGTCATGTCGGCACTGGCCGCCGAGCACGGCGCGGTGAACCTCGGTCAGGGCTTTCCGGATTTCAACTGCGATCCTGCCTTGGTCGACGCCGTATCCCAGGCCATGCAGGCCGGTCACAACCAGTACCCGCCCATGCCTGGCGTACCTGCGCTGCGCCAAGCCATGGCCGCGAAGATGAAAGCCCTGTACGGGCTGGAGTGCGATGCCAACGCGGAGATCACCATTACCGCCGGCGCCACTCAGGCCATCCTCACGGCCATCCTCGCGGTGGTGCACCCGGGCGACGAAGTGATCGTGCTGGAGCCTTGTTACGACAGCTACGTGCCCAACATTGAACTCGCTGGCGGTGTGGCGGTGCGTGTTCCGCTCACCCCCGGCACCTTCCGCCCCGATTTCGACCGCATCGCCGCCGCTATCACGCCACGCACGCGCGCCCTCGTCATCAACAGCCCGCACAACCCCAGCGGCACGGTGTGGAGCGAAGCCGACATGCTGCGTCTGCAGGAATTGCTGGCGCCCACCAGCGTGCTCCTGATCAGTGACGAGGTGTACGAGCACATGGTGTTCGACGGCCAGGCCCACCAGAGCGCAGCTCGCTTTCCAGGGCTGGCCCAGCGTGCGTTCATTGTCAGCAGCTTCGGCAAGACCTACCACGTCACGGGCTGGAAGGTGGGCACCGTGGTGGCACCCGCGCCGCTCACGGCCGAGTTCCGCAAGGTGCACCAGTTCAACGTGTTCACCGTGAACACGCCCATGCAACACGCCCTTGCGGCATTCATGGGCAACCCGGCGCCTTATCTGGAACTGCCCGCCTTCTACCAGCGCAAGCGCGACCTGTTTCGCGAGGGCCTGGCCGCCACGCGCTTCAAGTTGTTGCCGGGCGAAGGCACCTATTTCCAGTGTGTAGACATCTCGCAACTCGCGGTGCCGGAGCGTGAACTCGCAGAAGGCGACTTCTGCCAGTGGCTCACGCGCGAGATCGGCGTGGCGGCCATTCCCCTGTCGGCCTTCTATGGCAATGGGTTCGACCAGCGGGTGGTGCGGTTCTGCTTTGCGAAGAAGGAAGATACCCTGCGCGAAGCGCTGAAGCGTTTGTCTCGACTCTGATTTTCAGCACCGCACTGGGTTGCGGCAAAACTGGTCTAGCTCCCGCACCACCGCTGTCCGGGCCACCGCCTGCTTCGCGTTCGGCCCCGCCTCCAGGCTCAGCTTCATCTCGTACTTCTTGAAGAAGTCGTCGAACAATTCGCCCCCCAGCGTGCCGACAGCCGCGAGGCCATCGGTCTTGCCGTCGTGCTCGATCAACACCGCGCACAGCGGTTGTTCGGCCGGACCACTGAGCACCTGAGCGCCGCGCGCCGGGTCGTACTGGCTGTGGTCGGCGCAGCAGTGGATCAAATCGCTGCCTTTGCTCGGCGTCTGCGGGTTCACGGCCGCGCCTTTTCGGAAACTGATGAAGCTCAATTCTTTCGTGGGGTACACCAGCTTGTGCGCGCAGATGGCCGAAAAGGCGACCAGGCTGCGCCTCGGGCCGACGCCGCCCGGCCACTGATAGGCCAGCTTGTCCCGCGTGACCAGGGCGGTGGGCACAGCCGGTTTTCCCAGATCCAGCAAAAAGACCGGGGTGGCCTCGAACGGGTAGTGAAAGACGTAATTGATCTGAGGTTTCAGATTCGAGGCTTTGAGGGGTTTGCCCAGATCGTCCAGCAACTGCACGCGGGCGTAGGCGCGAGGCCTGGCATCTGCAGCCCAGGCCGTGTTGCTCAGCGTGGCGGCCAGCGCCCCTGCTCCAACTGCGCAACTCTCCACAAATTCACGTCGATCCATGGGTGGTTCCTCAATGTGATCGATGAGTGAAACCCAGGGACGTCGGACTGTCAACCAGACGGTTCATGTCCCGTCCTGCGGGTAGGACATGGCACTGGCATGGGGGCAAAACTGCTGGAGCGCGAACTGGTTCACGGTCAGGCTTCACGCCAGCCGCCATTGCAGCGCGCGTGTGAATCCAGTGGACACATGGAAGCGTAAATACTTCCTATATCCAACCAATTGGCCGTGTGCCCAGTGAGAAAGGTGTTTTCGATGTTGAAGGTTTCCACGGTCTCGCGCACCCGTGCTGTCCGATCCACGCGCATGCTGCATGTAACCACCACTGCGCTGTTCGTGTGCGCACTCGTCTGGTCTGCCGTGGGCAGCGCGCGTGCCGCGCCCTCACAAACCGTGGTGGAGGCGGTCCAGCTGCCCGCTTGGGTGGAGCGCAATGGCGAACGCCGCGCTGCGTCGCCCGGCGTGGAGCTTCGCAGCAACGACAGGGCCATCACCGCCGATGGCTCTCGCATGCTGCTGCGCTTGAGCGATCAGAGTGTGATCAAACTCGGCGAGCAGACGGATCTGCTGATCCGCGAGCTGGATGAAACCCGCGCCAATGCCACAGCGCCTGCGGAACTGAACACCACTTTCAAGCTGATCACCGGCGTGTTCCGCTATGCCACCGACTACACGAGCAAGGCGCTGGGCAACCGGCGTGCGCTCAATCTGGAACTGGCCACGGCCACCGTGGGCATTCGCGGTACCGATTTCTGGAGCATGACCGATGCCGCGCACGACGCGGTGTGCGTGTTTGAAGGCAAGGTGGAGGTGCAGCGCGACGCCAGGCCCGGCATCGGGCTGGACCAGCCGGGTGCATTCTGGGTGGTGTTCACGGGTCAACCAGAAAAGCCCGCTGGGCAAGCCACGCCGGAACAACTGACGAAGTTCGTGGGCCAGGCGGAGATGCAGCCAGGCAAGGGCATCCTGCTGCAAGGCGGCCGCTGGCGTGCCGTGGCAGCAACCACCTCCAGCCTCGGCGATGCGGTGGCGCTGCGCCAACGCCTCCAGACGGCCGGTTATCCGGCCGAGCTGGTGAGCCGGGATGGCCGCCACGAAGTGCGCATCAACCGCTTTGCCACGCGCGAAGACGCGCAGGCCGTGCTTGCCCGCCTGCAGACCAGCACCGTCCTGGGTGTGACGCAGGGCCAGGTGGTGCTCTCCGCCCGCTGAACCCCCGGCTTGACTCAGGCAATGAGCTGGGTCCAGGCCTTCTCGAGCCGCTTCAGGCTCACCGGCTGCGGTGTGCGCAGCTCCTGCGCAAAGAAGCTCACCCTGAGCTCTTCCAGCAGCCACCGCAGCTCCTGCTGACGCGCGTCCTGCACGCCCTTGCGCTCGGCCACGAGGCGCCAGAAACGCTGCTCTTGCGGACGCAGCTCGGCCAGCCGGGTGGCGTCCCGTGCGGGATCTGCTCGCAGTTTGTCCAGGCGCAGCTGCACCGCCTTCAGGTAGCGCGGCAGGTGCTGCAGCTGGGCATAGGGCGTCTGCTGCAGGAAGCGTTTTGGCACCAGGCGTTGCAGCTGCTGTCCGATGTCGGCCACCACGTCGGCCGGGGGCCTGGCGTCTTTCAGCTTTCGCTGCGCGGCCGCGTACTCGGTCAGTATGTTGCCGGCGCTGCGCGCAATCTCGTTGGCGATCAGCGTAAGGCGCCCGCGCCCCTCCTCCACCCGGCGCTTGAAAGCAGTCTCGTTGGTCGGCAGCGGGTCGATCAGAAAGGCACGTTCCAGGGACAGTTCAAGAATCTGCGCGCGCAGTTCCTCCAGCGTGCCACCAGCCCCCGCCTCTTTGCCCACCTGCATGTAGGCCACGCCCATGGCTTGCAGGCCAGGCAGGTTCTTCTCCAGGTACTTCAATGCGTCGCGAATCTGCAGCGCGAACAACCGGCGCAAGCCCTCGCGGTGCCGCGCATTCGCCACCTCGGGCTCGTCGAACACTTCGATGCGCACCGCATCCCCATCGTCGATCAGTGCGGGGAAACCGATCAGGGTCTGCTGGCCCTGACGGATTTCCATCAGTTCGGGGAGTTCGCCGAAATCCCAGGCGGTGTGGCGCTCCTGGGCGCTGGCCGATTTCGCGGTTGGTGGTTTTGTTCCCTCGGCCTGTGGGAGAGCGCGAGTGCCTTTTTCGGCGGGAGGTGTGGAAGGTCGATCCCCGCCGGCAGCAATAGACCCCAGCTTCAACTGCGCCAGCGCCTGGAAAGCCCCCCGCGCCTGCGCACCCAGTTCGGCTTTCAGCGCACCCAGATTGCGGCCCTGCCCCAACTGTCGGCCGTGCTCGTCCACCACACGCAGGTGCATGAAGTGGTGCGCACTCAGCATGTCGGCCTTGAGGTCTGCACGCTGGATGTCGATCTGCGTGGCCTCGCGCACCAGTTTCAGCACGGCGTCGACAAAGTTGCCGGCACCAAACACGGTGGGTTCGCTCAAGGCCAGCGCAAAACGCTCTGCAGTAGCCGGCAGCGGCACAAGGCGCGAGCGAGGCCGCTGGTGGAGTGTCTTGAGCAGCGCCAGCACCTTTTCCTTGAGCATGCCGGGCACCAGCCAGTCGCAGCGGTCTTCGCTGGCCTGGTTCAGGGCGAAGATCGGCAGCGTGACCGACAGCCCGTCGCGCGGGTCACCGGGTTCGTGCAAGTACGCGCAGGCGCAGTCCACACCGCCCAGGCGCAGCGTCTTGGGGAAGGTCTGCGTGGTGATGCCAGCGGCCTCGTGGCGCATGAGCTCTTCACGCGTCAGCAGCAACAGCTTCGGGTTCTCGCGCACCGCGTCGCGGTACCAGCGCTCCATGCTGGCGCCATTGCAGATGTGCGCGGGCACTTGCTGGTCGTAGAAGGCGTAGATGAGTTCATCGTCCACCAGCACGTCCTGCCGGCGCGACTTGTGCTCCAGCTCGCCCACCTGGCGCACCAGCTTCTGGTTGGCCGCCAGGAACGGCAGCTTCGTGTCCCACTCGCCCGCCACCAGGGCCTCGCGGATGAATATCTCGCGGGCGCCGACCGGGTCCACGCGGCCGTAGTCGGTTCGGCGGTTGCTGTAGATCACCAGACCATAGAGCGTGGCGCGCTCCAGCGCGGTCACCTGGGCGGCCTTCTTCTCCCAGTGGGGGTCGAGCAACTGTTTCTTGATGAGGTGGCCGCCCACCTGCTCCAGCCAGAGCGGTTCAATGGCGGCGATGCCGCGACCGAACAGGCGCGCGGTCTCCACGAGTTCGGCGCAGACGATCCAGCGGCCCGGCTTCTTGCTCAGGTTGGCGCCGGGGTGGCGGTAGAAGCGAATGCCGCGCGCACCCAGATACCAGTCTTCCGCTTCGCTTTTTTGCCCCACGTTGCCCAGCAGGCCAGCCAGCATGGCCAGGTGCAGTTGCTCGTAGCTCGCAGGCTGCGTGTTGATCTGCCACTTGTGTTCAGCCACCACGGTGTGCAGCTGGGTGTGGATGTCACGCCATTCGCGCACCCGACGCACATTGATGAAGTTCTCTCGCAGCACATTTTCGTACTGGCGGTGGCTGAGCTTGTGGTCCTTGCCATGCCCACCCTTGGTGTCCTCCAGCCACTTCCACAGCTTGAGCGTGCCGCTGAACTCGCTCTTCTCGTCGTCGAACTTCGCCTGCGCCTGATCGGCCTGCGCCTGCTTGTCGAGCGGTCGGTCGCGCACGTCCTGCACGCTCAGGGCCGAGGCAATCACCAGCACCTCGTCGAGCGCGCCGCGTTGTTGCGCTTCCAGAATCATGCGGCCCACGCGCGGGTCCAGCGGCAGGCGCGAGAGCGTCTGGCCTATGGGTGTGAGCCCGTTGTCTTCGTCCACCGCACCGAGCTCAGCGAGCAACTGGTAGCCATCGACAATGGCGCGCTTCTGCGGCGCCTCGATGAAGGCGAAATCTTCCACCGCACCCAGGCGCAGCGCCTTCATGCGCAGAATCACGCCGGCCAGCGAACTGCGCAGGATCTCGGGGTCGGTGAACTTCGGGCGTCCGATGAAGCCTGCCTCGTCGTAGAGACGAATGCAGATGCCATCGGCCACGCGGCCGCAACGACCGGCGCGTTGATTGGCCGCCGCCTGGCTGATGGGTTCCACCATCAGCTGCTCCACCTTCTGGCGGAAGCTGTAGCGCTTCACCCGCGCTGTGCCGGCGTCGATCACGAAGCGGATGCCGGGTACCGTGAGGGAGGTCTCGGCCACGTTGGTCGAGAGCACGATGCGCCGGCCGCTGTGGTCCTGAAAAATGCGGTCCTGCTCAGCCTGCGAGAGGCGCGCAAACAGAGGCAACACCTCGGCGTTGCGCAGCGTCGGGCTGTGGCTCAGGTGCTTGCGCAGGTGATCGGCAGCCTCGCGAATCTCGCGCTCACCCGGCAGGAACACCAGAATGTCGCCACCGGCCGGCCCGCGCCAGAGCTCGTCCACCGCGTCGGTGATGGCACTGTTCAGGTCGTAGTCGCGGCTCTCCTCGAACGGGCGCCAGCGCACCTCCACCGGGAACGTGCGACCCGACACCATGAGCACAGGGGCCGGCCCGGTTTTTGAAGCAAAGTAATGCGCGAAGCGGTCGGCATCGATGGTGGCCGAGGTAACCACCACTTTCAGGTCGGGCCGGCGCGGCAGCAGCTGGCGCAGGTACCCCAGCAGGAAGTCGATGTTGAGGCTGCGCTCGTGGGCCTCGTCAATGATGATGGTGTCGTAGGCGCGCAGGTCGGGATCGTTCTGGGTCTCGGCGAGCAGGATGCCGTCGGTCATCAGTTTGACGGAAGCATCTTTGCTCAAGCGGTCCTGGAAGCGCACCTTGTAGCCGACCACCTCGCCCAGCGGCGTCTTCAACTCTTCGGCGATGCGCTTGGCCACGCTGGAGGCGGCGATGCGTCGAGGTTGCGTGTGGCCAATGAGCTGGCCCCGCTGACCGGGGCCAGCATTGCATTTGCCGCGCCCCATGGAGAGCGCGATCTTCGGGATCTGCGTGGTCTTGCCCGAGCCGGTTTCACCGCAGACGATGACCACCTGATGCTCTCGCATGGCCGCCTCGATCTCGTGGCGACGCGCCGAAACAGGCAGGGAGTCGGGAAATTCGATGTGCAACGGTGTGGGGGACAAGAGCGTAACTTCGGTCAAAATCGGGCAGCCCGCCATTATCCGCGCCCGGCCAACCACCTGCCTGCTCACCGCCTCCATGTCCAACGTCTTCAACTTCACCTTCGTTCCCTGGTTCCGCTCCGTAGCGCCCTACATCCACAAACACCGTGGCAACACGCTGGTGGTGGGCATCGCGGGTGAAGCGATTGCGGCCGGCAAGCTGCAGGGGCTGGCGCAAGACCTGGCGCTGATCCAGAGCATGGGGGTGGAGATCGTGCTGGTTCACGGCTTTCGCCCGCAGGTGAACGAACAGTTGCGACTGAAAGGCCACGAGGCGAAGTATTCGCACGGCATGCGCATCACCGACGAAGTGGCGCTCGATTGCGCGCAGGAAGCTGCTGGCCAGTTGCGCTACGAGATCGAGGCGGCGTTCAGCCAGGGCCTGCCCAACACCCCCATGGCCGGTGCCACGGTGCGCGTGATCTCGGGCAACTTCATCACCGCGCGCCCGGTGGGCCTGATGGATGGCGTGGACTTTCAGCACTCGGGCCTGGTGCGCAAGGTGGACACCGAGGGCATCCAGCGCACGCTGGACATGGGTGCCATGGTGCTGCTCTCGCCGTTTGGCTTCTCGCCCACCGGCGAGGCCTTCAACCTCACCATGGAAGACGTCGCCACCTCGGTGGCGGTGGCGCTGCAGGCCGACAAGCTGATGTTCCTGACCGAGGTTCCCGGCATTCGCGTGGACGAGGCCGACGTGGAGAGCGACATTGACACCGAGCTCCCCCTGGCCGATGCAAAAAGAATGCTGGCCGCCCTGCCCGCACCCACCCAGCCAACCGACACCGCGTTCTACCTGCAGCACTGCATCCGAGCCTGCGAAGGCGGAGTGGATCGCAGCCACATCCTGCCGTTCGCGGTCGACGGCGCGCTGCTGCTGGAGATCTACACCCACGATGGCATCGGCACCATGGTGGTGGACGAAAAACTGGAGAGCGTGCGCGAAGCCACCATGGACGACGTGAGTGGCATCGTGGCGCTGATCGAGCCGTTCGAGAAGGACGGCACCCTGGTCAAGCGCGACCGCACGGAGATCGAGCGCGACGCGGGCAACTACACCATCATCGAGCACGACGGCGTCATCTTCGGCTGCGCAGCGCTCTACCCCTACCCGGAAGCGCGCACCGGCGAGATGGCTGCGCTCACGGTGTCACCCGACACGCAGAGCCAGGGCGACGGCGAGCGGCTGCTCAAGCGCATCGAGACGCGCGCCAAGGCACAGGGGCTGCAGAGCATCTTCGTGCTCACCACGCGCACCATGCACTGGTTCATCAAGCGGGGTTTCGTTCAGGTCAACGCCGACTGGCTGCCCGAGGCGCGCAAGCGCAAATACAACTGGGATCGCAAGAGCCAGGTGCTGGTGAAGAAGCTCAGCTAGCGGGACGCTTCACCCAGAGCACCACGGCCAGCACGGCAATGGCGATAAAACACAGAAACGACCAGTTAGCGATCGAGAGGCCGAGGAAGGTCCAGTCGATCACCGAACAGTCGCCGGTGCCTCGGAAGATCATGGGAATGGCACGGCGCAGCGGGAAGGATTCGATCATCCCGAAGAAGTCTCGCCCGCAGCTCATGATTTCCGGCGGATTCCACTGCAACCAGCTCTGGCGCGCCGCCACGAAAGCGCCGAATGCCGCCAGCACACCCATTTTGATCACGCCGGCATACAACCAGAAGCGGCGCTTGAACAGAGCAGAGATGCCCGCCACCAGCGCCACCAGCACCAGCGCGTAGCGCTGCACGATGCACATGGGACAGGGTTCCAGGCCCACCACGTGCTGCAGGTACATGCCGTAAGCCAGCATGGCCACGCAGGCCAGGGCGATCAGGCCCAGGATCTGGCGGGGGTGGCTCGAAAGTGGCGAGCGCGGAGAAGCAGTGGACAGGCTGGCGAACAAAATGGAATCCTCAACTCACGAAGGCGCGTTCGATCACGAAATCACCCGGGGTGGTGGTGTTGCCTTCCTTGAGTCCGGTTTTCTCGCAAAGTGCCTTCAAATCGCGCAACATTTCAGGGCTGCCGCAAATCATGACGCGGTCTTCGGCGGCGTTGAACGCAGGCAGGCCCAGGTCTTTGGCGATCACGCCTTCGCCGAGCAGTTGCGGAATGCGCCCCTGGTGAACGAAGGGCTCGCGCGTGACGGTGGGGTAATAGAGCAGCTTGCCCTGCACCAGTTCGCCCAGGATCTCGTCCTTGACGAGGTCATTCGACAGCAGTTCGCGGTAGGCGAGTTCGTTGACCTGGCGCACCCCATGCACCACGATCACCTGCTCGAAGCGCTCGTAGGTTTCCGGGTCGCGCACGATGCTGAGAAACGGCGCCAACCCGGTACCGGTGCCCAGCAAATAGAGGCGCTTGCCCGGCAGCAGGTAGTCGATCAGCAGCGTGCCGGTGGGTTTGCGGCCCACGATGATGGTGTCGCCCACCTGGATGTGCTGCAGGCGCGAGGTCAGCGGGCCGTCCTGCACCTTGATGCTCAGGAACTCAAGGTGATCGGCGTAGTTCGGGCTGACGATGCTGTAGGCCCGAAGCAGCGGTTTGCCGTCCACGCGCAGGCCGATCATGGTGAAGTGGCCATTGGAGAAACGCAGCGACGCGTCGCGCGTGGTGGTGAAGCTGAACAGCCGGTCGGTCCAGTGATGGACGCTCAACACGCGCTCTTCTTGAAATGCACTCATGAAAACAGATCCTGTGGAACGGTAGCCCGGTATTGTAGAAACTCACGCGCCCGGTGCCGCCGAGGCCATGTCGCCGGGGGCACCCAAACCTTGCTACAGTGGCGCTCGGCTTTCAGCCCAGACACCAAGAACACCGCAAAGCCGGGATCATGCCGGCGAACCATCAGTTCTGGAACGAATAATTTCTTCCATTCGTTATAACCAGACCATCTAACCAATCTCCAAGGAACGCCATGGCACGCACCGTGAACTGCATCAAGCTCGGCAAGGAAGCCGAAGGACTCGACTTTCCGCCCTACCCCGGCGAACTGGGCAAGCGCATTTTCGAGAATGTGAGCAAGGAAGCCTGGGCTGCCTGGCTCAAGCACCAGACCATGCTGCTCAATGAAAACCGGCTCAATCTGGCCGACGCCCGCGCCCGCCAGTACCTGGCGCGCCAGATGGAGAAGCATTTCTTCGGCGAAGGCGCTGACGCCGCCGCCGGCTACGTGCCGCCACCCAAGGACGAGTGAGCGCGACCGGCGGACCGCACCGCCACGCCCTGGTGATCGGCGCCGGCCTGGCCGGTGCGGGCGTGTGCGCGCAGTTGGCCCGCAAGGGCTGGCGCATCACCTTGCTCGATGGTGCGAACGGGCCCGCTCTGGGGGCTTCTGCGCTCCCCGTGGGCATGCTCAGCCCCCATGTCACCCGCACACCCACGCCTCTTTCGCGCCTGTCCGCGCTGGGCATGCAGGCCACGCTGGCCGAACTTCAGCGTCTGGTACCGCAAGGGCGCGGCTGGCAAGCCTGCATGGTCGACAACCTGGGCCACGACTACGGCCGCTGGCCCGCCGCCCTGGTGCGGCCCGGCGCATTGGTGCAGGCATGGCTCGAGGAGGCCGCCTCGCGGGTGTCGCCGCGCTGGCAGGCCCGTGTGGCCCGGCTGGAACGCACGGCTTCGGGCCTCTGGCGCGCGCTGAGCAGTGCGGGCGAGCTGCTGGCCGAAGCGCCGGTGGCAGTGGTCGCCGCCGCCCATGGCAGCCACGCCCTGCTTACCCAGGCCAGCGGCCTTATGGAAGCCGAACACCTGCCGCTGCGGCCCGTCAAGGGTCAGATGAGCCTGGCGGCGCTGGAAGGCGCGCCACTGGCGGAAAGGCCTCAGCGCGACAGCGGCGTTTTCGTGCCGCTCTACGAAGACAGCGGTCTGCCACCGGCGTGGCCGGCGCGCCTGTGGGCGATGGGGTCGACCTACACGCGAGGTGATTCCAGCATCCACCTCACGGCCGAGGCCCATGAAGCCAACGCGAAAAGCCTGCAGGCCGTCTGCCCGCCCGCCGCGGAAGAATTGCGCCGGCTGCAAGCCAGCGGCGAACTACTGGGCTGGGCCCAGGTGCGTTGTGCGTCGCTGGACCGCCTGCCCATGGTGGGGGCCGTGCCGGACGCCGAGGCACTGCGGCTTCGCATGTTGCAAGCCGGTTCGCGCCGCGGGCGGGCCACGCTGGAGGAAACACCGCGACTCCCCGGCCTCTACCTGCTGAGCGCGCTGGGTTCGCGCGGCATCACGCTGGCCCATCTCTGCGCGGGCTGGCTGGCGGCTCAAATCGAAGGTGAAGCGGTACTGGCGGAGCGCGATCTGCTTGCCGCGCTGGACCCGGCGCGGTTCGCCTGGCGACAGGCACGCCGCCAGCCATAGCGCTCAGATCAATTCCAGCCACTCCGAAATCTGGCGCGGCTGCAGCGGACGCTCGAGCAGCGCTGTAACGCCCACGCGGTGCGCGTCTCGCCGCACACGGCGCCGGCGCCACCAGCCAGCCAGCGGCCCGGCCAGTTCGCTGGTGGCGAGCGCGAGCGCCTGCGGGTTGCGCTGCACGAACACGCGCATGAGCGACCACACATCCATGTGGTGTTCGTCCAGATTGAAGAAGCCGCAGAGGTAGGCCTGGCGGCTCAAAAGGTCGATGGCCATCTCGGTGTTGACCACCTCATCGACGTGCACAACACCCGCCAGCGCCAGCCGGGTGCGCAGGTAGGTGCGTTCTTCAGGGTCTTCACTCACCACCAGCGCGCGCCGCACGGGTTCCACGCCAGTCTCCATGTCCAGATCGAGCGCCAGATCGAGCGGTGAAGGCGAAGTCACATCCAGGTCGAGCAGGCCGGAATCCGCCTGGCGGGCGGCGAACACGGCATCCAGGTCGTGCAGCACCGCCGCCCATTCAATCGGCCGATCCAGCACCCGCCAGGCGTGGTCGGGGGCGTCGGGCCCGACCCAGATCAGGCGTTGGCCGGCCGGCATTTCCTTGGCGTGCGCCAACACCGCCTCGGCACTTTCGCCATCGACCAAGGCCACCTGGGCCATGCCAGAAGGCGCTTTCGTGCCGGGCGGCATGAGGGGCGCCCAGGGCGCGTAAGCCACCTCGCGCTCCTGGGACAGCCGGAAGATCGTGTTGAGCGCATGCCGCTCCACGTCGGAGAACCCCACCACGCTGACCAGAATTCGCTGTTTCTGCATGGCGCGAATGGTACGACGCCAAACGCGATGTGCGGTCGTTATCGACGGATGAACGGAAAATTCTCTAAGGGAAATCCGCAGGTCGACCTCATGTCATATGCATCCCAGCTATATCCCCATGAGCAAAAAATCGTTTGGGATATATGTCTGCGTCTCTAAAGTCGCGCCATGCCTGACATCGCCATCATCCTGGCCGGATTCGCTGTGGGACTCATTGTGGGTCTCACGGGCGTGGGTGGCGGTTCGCTCATGACGCCCATCCTGATCTTCTTTTTTGGCGTCAAACCCTATCTGGCCGTGGGCACGGATCTTCTGTTTGCCGCCTTCACCAAGATGGGCGGTACGGTCAGCCTCGCCAGGCAGAAGCTGGTGCCCTGGCGCGTGGTGGGCCAGCTCTGTGCCGGGAGCATCCCTGCGGCGCTGGTGACGCTGGTTGTGCTGCACCAGCTGGGCCCGGCCAGCCCGATGGTGCAATCGCTCATGACCAGCACGCTCGGTCTGGCGCTGTTGCTCACCGCTGCCGCCATGCTCTACAAGGCCGCTCGCGGCAAGCAGACGCCGCGCAGCTTGCCCGAAGCCGATTTGCACAAAGCCACGCAGGCGCGTCACTGGAGCTTGCCCGTGCTGTTCGGCGCGGTCATCGGCACGCTGGTGACGCTCACTTCGGTGGGTGCAGGCGCCATTGGCGTCTCGGTGCTGTTGTTGCTGTTTCCGCTGTTGCCGTTGCCGCGCATCGTGGCCGCCGACATCGCTTACGCCGTGCCGCTCACGCTGGTGGCGGGCCTGGGCCACGCCAGTCTGGGTTCAGTGGACTGGCCCTTGCTCGGCAAGCTGCTCGCCGGTTCTCTGCCCGGCATCTGGCTCGGCACACGCCTCATGAAGCACACGCCCGAACGGCTAGTGCGCTCGGTGCTGTCGGTGCTGCTGGCCTATGCCGGCACCAAGCTGATCGCTTTCTGATTTCTGTTGCCCACGAAGACGACGTACCCACGATGTACCAATACTCCGAATTCGACCGCCAGTTCGTGCACCTGCGTGCCGCCCAGTTCCGCGACCAGCTCACCCGCTGGCAGGCAGGCAGCCTGGGTGAAGACGAGTTCAAGCCGCTGCGCCTGCAGAACGGCTGGTACGTGCAGCGCTTCGCGCCCATGCTGCGCGTGGCCGTGCCCTACGGCGAGATCTCCAGCCCACAACTTCGGGTGCTCGCGAAGATCGCGCGCGACTACGACCACAAGGAAGACCACGACACCTCCCAGGCCGACGCCGGCCTCTCCGAAGTGCCGACACTTCCCGATCGCACCGGGCACTTCACGACGCGCCAGAACGTGCAATTCAACTGGATTCCGCTCGCGCGCTCGGCCGAGGTGATGGACCTGCTGGCCAGTGTGAACATGCACGGCATTCAGACCAGCGGCAACTGCATCCGCAACATCACCACCGACGCGCTGGCCGGCATCGCCGCGGACGAAGTGGCCGACCCACGCCCCTTCGCCGAAATCATGCGGCAGTGGAGCACGCTGCACCCGGAGTTCGCTTTTCTGCCCCGCAAGTTCAAGGTGGCAATCACCGGTGCTCGCGAAGACCGCGCCGCCACCGCGTGGCACGACGTGGGCCTGCGGCTCTTGCGCAATGTGGATGGCGACCTGGGCTTTCAGGTGCGCGTGGGTGGCGGCATGGGCCGCACGCCCATCATCGGAAGCGTGCTGCGTGAGTTCCTGCCGTGGAACCAGATCCTGAACTACCTTGAAGCGGTGGTGCGAGCCTACAACCGCTTTGGCCGCCGCGACAACATGTACAAGGCCCGCATCAAGATTCTCGTGAAAGCCGAAGGCCAGGCCTTCACCGACCAGGTGGAAGCCGAGTACCGCGACATTCTCGAGAAAGACGGTGCGCCGCACACGATCACGCAGGCAGAGCTCGACCGGGTGAGCGCGTTTTTCACGACACCGCCCTTGAGCTGCGACCGCAAGAGCGCCGACGCCAAGATCGCCCACATCCTCAAGGCCGCGGCCGAGGACGACGTGGATTTCGGCCGCTGGCTGCAGCAGAACGTGAAGCCACACCAGAACCCTGACTTGCGTGCGGTCACGCTGTCGTTCAAGCGCTTTGGCCAGGCGCCAGGCGACGCCACAGCCGACCAGCTCGACCGCGCCGCCGACCTGGCGGATCGTTTCTCTTCGGGCGAAGCGCGTGTGACGCACGAACAGAACCTGCTGCTGCCCTGGGTGCGCTGCGACTCGCTCCCAGAGCTCTGGCGAGAGGCGCGCCGCCTCGGTCTGGCCAAGCCCAACATCGGACTGCTCACCGACATGATCGCCTGCCCCGGCGGCGATTTCTGCGACCTGGCGAATGCCCGCTCGCTGCCACTGGCACAGGCCATCCTGGGCCGATACACGGATCTGGACGAACTGCACGACCTGGGCGAGATCGACCTGCACATCAGCGGGTGCATCAATTCCTGTGGCCACCACCACAGCGGCCATATCGGCATTCTCGGCGTCGACAAGGACGGCCAGGAGTGGTACCAGGTCACGCTGGGTGGCTCTGACGGTTCCCGCCTCTCCGGCGAAGCCACGCCGGGCAAGGTGATCGGCCCGTCGTTCGCTGCCAGCGAGGTGCCCGATGTGATCGAAGCCCTGCTGGACACCTACCGCACGCAACGCGTGAGCGGCGAGACGTTCGTGGCCACGCTGAAGCGCGCCGGTGCCGAGCCGTTCAAGACCGCTGCCAACGCGGTTCGCGTGAGCACCGCCCGCGCACCGGCCTGAGGAACCCGCCATGAACCAGAACCTTGAAGTCTTCAGCGCCAGCGCTTTTGAACCTCGCGAATCGCAAGGCCAGCGTCTGGCCATCGCCAACGACGCCGACCCTCGCGAGCTCGACCTGACCGGGATCGAGGTCATCGAACTGAGCTTCCCGAAGTTCAGCGATGGCCGCGCCTTCAGCCAGGCGTTTCTGCTGCGCCGCCGCCTGGGATTCAACGGCCAGATTTGCGCCACCGGCGACGTGCTGATCGATCAGCTTGTGCAGATGCAGCGCAGCGGCTTCAGCCAGGCCGTGCTGCGCGCCGACCAGAATCTGGCGCACGGCCAGGCCCTGCTGGCGCACTACCCGGCCTTCTACCAGGGTGATGCCGTGCACACGGCTCCGCATTTCGCTGATGCCTGAAGCACACAGATCCGCCGCCATGAACGCAGTGCCGGGCCGCCCCAAGCAAGTTCGCACCGAAGTGCGCAGCACGAAGGTTTTCAAATGAACGCTTTATCCCTTTACGACAAACCCTCGCCCGACTTTGCTGCCAAGGTCGCACGCGCCATCGCCTTGCTGCGCGAGACCGCTGCGAGCCACCCCAGGCTCACGCAGGCGTCCAGCCTCGGCGCGGAAGACATGGTGGTTACCCACCTGCTCCACCTGGCCAACATCGACGCCAGCGTCTTTGTGCTGGAGACCGGCAAGCTGCATGCCGAGACGCTCGCGCTGATTCCCCTTATCGAGCGCCGCTATGGCCTCAGCGTGCAGGTGTTCCGCCCTCGGCAAGAGTCGGTCATCCACTTCGTGCGCAAGAACGGCGAAGAGGCCATGTACCAGAGCGTCGAGCTGCGCAAGGCCTGCTGCGACATCCGCAAGATGGAACCCCTGGCGCGAGCGCTTGCGGGGCACGACGGCTGGATCACCGGTCTGCGGCGCGAGCAGTCGAACGCACGCGCCGAAGTGGGCGAAGTGATTCAGGAGCCCGCGCGCATCAAGATCAGCCCGCTGGTGGAGTGGACCTGGGGCGATGTGTGGCATTTCATCGGCCTGCACGCGCTGGACTACAACGCCCTGCACGACCAGTTTTATCCCAGCATTGGCTGCGCGCCCTGCACGCGCGCCATCAGCGTCGGCGAAGATTTCCGCGCCGGCCGCTGGTGGTGGGAACAGGAAAGTGCCAAGGAATGCGGCCTGCACGTGCAGCCGGTGGCCTCGTCGCTTGTCTCCTCTCTCGAACGGACCCCTTCATGAACGCCCGCACCGAACCCGACGTGATCCAGACCGCCCTGCAACACGCCATCAGCGAACAGCACCACCTCAGCAACGCACACCTGGACGCTCTGGAAGAAGAAACCATCTTCATCCTTCGCGAAGTGGCGGCCGCCTTCGAGCGCCCTGCGCTGCTGTTCTCTGGCGGCAAGGACTCACTCGTCATGCTCAAGTGCGCCGAGAAGGCCTTCGGCGTGGGTCGCATTCCCTATCCGCTGCTGATGATCGACACCGGCCACAACTTCCCTGAAGTGACCGACTTTCGCGACCTGCGCGCGAAGGAACTGGGCGCCGAGTTGATCGTGCGCAGCGTGGAAGACTCCATGGCGCGCGGCACCGTGCGCCTGGCGCACCCCGGCGAGAGCCGCAACGTGCACCAGTCGGTGACCTTGCTCGAAGCCATTGACGAGTTCCGCTTCGATGCCCTGATCGGTGGCGCGCGGCGCGACGAAGAGAAGGCGCGCGCCAAGGAACGCATCTTCAGCCACCGCGACAGCTTCGGCCAGTGGCAGCCCAAGGCACAGCGCCCCGAACTGTGGACGCTGTTCAACACCCGCCTGCAGCCCGGTGAACATTTCCGCGTGTTCCCAATCAGCAACTGGACCGAGCTCGACGTGTGGCAATACATTGCCCGCGAAAACATCGCCCTGCCCTCGATCTACTACACGCACCAGCGCGAGGTGGTGGACCGCCGCGGTCTGCTGGTACCGGTGACCGAACTCACACCGCCGCGCGACGGCGAAACTGTGCAGGTGCGCGACGTGCGCTTTCGCACCGTGGGCGACATCACCTGCACCTGCCCGGTAGAGAGCACGGCCGCTACCGCAGACGACATCGTGATCGAGACGCTGGCCGCCGAAGTGAGCGAACGTGGCGCTACGCGCATGGACGACAAGACGTCCGACGCCTCCATGGAAAAACGCAAGAAAGACGGGTACTTCTGATGACCACCGCTGCAACCACCTCCGTTCGGGCCGAGCCTGTCGAAGCCCTCGTGAAAGACACCCGCTCTGCCCTGCGCCTCATCACCTGCGGCAGCGTGGACGACGGCAAGAGCACGCTCATTGGGCGTCTGCTGGTCGACAGCAAGGCCGTGCTGCAGGACCACCTGGCCGGCGTGCAGCGCCAGGGCCAGACCGACCTGGCCTTGCTCACCGATGGCCTCTCGGCCGAACGCGAGCAAGGCATCACCATCGACGTGGCGTACCGCTACTTCAGCACCGAAGCGCGCAAGTTCATCATTGGTGATGCACCGGGCCACGAGCAGTACACCCGAAACATGGTTACGGCAGCCTCCAGCGCCGATGCCGCCGTGGTGCTGGTCGATGCCACCAAACTGGATTGGGCCGCGCCCGACCTGAAGCTGCTGCCGCAAACCCGCCGCCACAGCCTGCTGCTGAAACTGCTGCGCGTGCCTTCGGTGGTGTTCGCAGTGAACAAGCTCGACGCCGTGGCCGACAGCGCCGCCGCCTTCGCGCACATTGGCGCGGCGCTGCGACAGTTCGCGAAACAGGCGGGTATTCCTGTCACCGCCGTGGTGCCCATCTCGGCCCTCAAAGGCTGGAACGTGGTCGATGCCAGCGAAGAGCCGCAGTGGTGCGGCTACACCGGCCCCACATTGCTGCAGATTCTGGAAGGCCTCCCCGTCACGGCGGCCGACACCACGTTGCCCTTTGCGTTTGCGGTGCAGTGGGTGGAAAAGTTCAGTTCCTCGTCCGACACCTCCCAGGGCCGGCGCGTGTTCTGGGGCCGGGTGGCCACCGGTGGCGTGCAGCCGGGTCAGCTAGTGCGCATCATGCCAAACGGCCAGACTGCCGTGGTGGCCCAGGTGCTCAACCACGTGCGCCAGCCGCAGGCCGTGCTGGCCGGCCACAGCGCCGGCATCGTGCTCGACCGCGAGGTGGATGTCTCGCGGGGCGACTGGCTGCTGGCCCAGGACGAAGACGAAGCGCACGACACCATCACCGGCAGCCGCGAACTGCGCGCCACGGTGGCCTGGCTGGATGACGAGACCCTTGTGCCCGGGCGGGTGTACTGGGCGCTGCACGGCCACCGCTGGGTCAAGGCCAAGATCAAGCGCATCGTGCACCGACTCGACATTCACACCCTGGCCGAGGAGGACGCCACCCAGCTCGAACCCAACGCCATCGGCCACATCGAACTCACGTTGCAGGAACCCCTGGCCACGCTGCCTTTCGCTCGCTCGCGCGCCCTGGGTTCGCTGGTGCTGGTGGACACCGCCAGCCACCGCACGGCGGGTGCCCTGCTGGTGCTCTGAAACGCCGCAAGACCTTAACTTGCATCAAGGCCAGGGGCATACCCCGGCCTCATACTGCCGGAAACCCTAAAATCCGGGACTTCCCCGATTCCGATCACCACCATGACCCACGTTGTCACCGAAGCCTGCATCCGCTGCAAATACACCGACTGTGTGGACGTGTGTCCCGTCGACTGCTTCCGCGAAGGCCCCAATTTCCTCACCATCGACCCGGACGAATGCATCGACTGCGCGGTGTGCATCCCCGAATGCCCGGTGAGCGCCATCTACGCCGAGGAAGACCTGCCCAAGGACCAGCAGCACATGATCGTGCTGAACGCGGAACTCGCGCGCCTGCCGGGCTGGAAAAGCATCACCAAGCGCAAGGCCCCGCTGCCCGACGCCGACGACTGGAAAGACCGCGCAGACAAACTCTCCGAGCTCATTCGCTGAACGCCTTGTCCCAGGCCATGGCCGATTCGCCAGAGCACGAAGGCGCCATCGAGACCGATGCGGTCGTGGTGGGCGCCGGGCCAGTGGGCCTTTTTCAGGTGTTCGAGCTGGGTCTGCTGGAGATCAAGGCCCACGTGATCGACTCGCTCGCCCAGCCCGGCGGGCAGCCGGTGGAGCTGTATCCCGACAAACCCATTTACGACATCCCGGGCATTCCGGTGTGCACCGGCCAGGAGCTCGCCGACCGGCTGCTTGAACAGATCAAGCCCATGGGCGCCAGCTTCCACCTGAGCCAGGAAGTCACCACGGTACAAAAGCGGGCAGACGGCCGCTTCTTCGTGGCCACCTCCGTCGGCACGCATTTCGTCACCAAAACCCTGTTCATCGCGGCCGGCGTGGGTGCTTTTCAGGCACGCAAGCTCAAGGTGGAAGGGCTTGAAGCCTTCGAGGGACAGCAGGTTTTTCACCATGTCGACACGCCATCCCGCTTCGCCGGCAAGCACCTCGTCATCGCCGGTGCCGGCGATTCCGCGCTGGACTGGGCAATCGAATTCGCGCGGCCCGACAGCCCGCACCGCGCTGCAAGCGTCGTCCTGCTCCACCGCCGCGATGGTTTCCAGGCCGCTCCCGCCAGCGTGGCCCGCATGCGCGAACTCTGCGAGCGCAACCACATGCGGTTCATCGTGGGCCAGCCCACAGGCTTTGAGACCAACGAAGCCGGCCAGCTGAGCGGCCTGAAGGTGACTGGCCCCGATGCCGTCACCCACGTTGTGCCACTGGACGCCCTGCTCGTCTTCCTCGGTCTCTCGCCCAAACTCGGCCCCATCGCCGACTGGGGCCTGGACATCGAACGCAAGCAACTCGTGGTGGACACCGAAAAGTTCTCCACCAGCATGCCCGGCATCTTCGCGGTGGGCGACATCAACACCTACCCCGGCAAGAAAAAGCTCATCCTCTGCGGCTTTCACGAATGCGCCCTCGCCGCTTTCGGCGCCATGCCCATCGTGTTCCCGGACCGGCCTGTGCTCCTGCAATACACCACCACCAGCACCCGGTTGCACAAAGTGCTGGGCGTGGAATCAGAAAGCCCCTGAAAACGACGCTATAATTCGAGGCTGTTCCCTGATAGCTCAGTTGGTAGAGCGACGGACTGTTAATCCGCAGGTCCCTGGTTCGAGTCCAGGTCGGGGAGCCAAGAAACACGAGAGTCAGCAGGTTAGCGCCTGCTGACTTTTTTGCTTTCTGGGTTTGGCTGGTGCCAGTCTGGTGCCAGTTTTTGGTCTTATGAACGTAGTCCAGAGAATCTCGCACGATGTGTTGCGTGCGAGCTGCATTAAGACTTCGGCAGGCCCCATCGCAGAGCCCAAACCGTCGAAGCCTCGTTGGCTAAGGCGCTGCTCTGACAATGAACGCCCCGTGCACAAGATTTGACGCCGAATCCAGCATGACCAAGCGGCCCACCGGGCCCTACAGTTGCCTTCATGCCTCCACCGGGAGAATGCCGTGCAACTGACACCAGCTACACCGACCAACCCACATGATCTGGTTCAGACCGTGTTTCTGCGCATGCCATCCGTCATGCAGATGACGGGCTTGGGTCGATCGACGATCTACAGGCTCATCGCCCAACAACAGTTCCCCTGCCCCGTTCGCCTCGGTGCGCGCGCAGTGGCTTGGCGCCGCAGCGAGCTGGATCTGTGGAGCCAGTCACGCCCAGCGACATCGCACTGAACCGGATAGGGTAACCCTAGGAGTACATCGGGTTCGAAGCGAACCAAGTACCAACCCGAAGGTGGCGCACTGCTGGAGCAGCACATCGCCACGGTAATGCAGGTGGCCGCCGATGGCGCGGGGGCGCTGGCGGTGGGGCACGAGCAGGTGATCCGCGATTTGCCGCGTGCGTTAAAATTCGATGGTGCTCCCATGAGAGAGCCAGCCGGCCCGCACTGGCGAAGCTTCTGCATCTCGGTTTTCCTCTCCCTACGTGTCTCCACCGAGCGCGTGAGAACTGCGGGCCGTGCTCTTCCAAGCGCTCCTTCTGGAGTACATGATGCCTTCCATCACTTTCTCGTATTTCGACGCGATGTCGTCGGAGGACCTGCTCAACCTTCTGCGGCGATACGCCAGGGCGGCCAAAAAAGACGATTCCGCCTGCAAATCGCTCTCGTTCCACCAGGATCAGGTGGCAACTAGCCTTGGTTTCAACAACTGGTCGATGCTTCACAAGCACCTGTCAGCCGCGCTCTGGAACGAAACACACAAACTGCTGATGCTGGCTATAAAAAAGCCAGGCTTGGGCGACTTCATCGACACGCACGCGTACCGTACCATCGACGAGGATGAAACGACCACGCGCATGAAGCAGTGGGCACGCGCCAAGTACACGCCCCTGATCGAGTTCGCCTTCTACGACAGCGAGTCCGAGACCGGCTTCAGCTGGCCCGATGTCGATATGGTCACCGAACTTGGCGAGGAGTTCGCTGGCAAGGTACCTCAGGACCTCATCGAAAAGGTGGGGTACGAACTCGAACGTGATGGTCCTTGGGGTTTAGAGGAGTACGGCGACTAGCCCTTGAGGGACATGCTTTGCCGGCCGGCCGATGCTTGGACAACGTTCGCATTCTGGCGAATGCGGTCGCTGCCCGGCTTTGGCTCTACGGGCTGCTCCCAGCCAAGCGGCCGGCAGTGCAACCAAACAGACCCTCAGCGATTCAAGCCCCGGAGATTGACCCAGCGGGCTCCAGGTTGAGGTCTGCTACCGCCTTGCGCACGTCTGTAGCCCAAAGGAAAAGCCGGTTCCAGGGTTTAACCAGCACGTAGTCTTGCGGTCCGTAGAGCTGCGCGCTAGAGATGGGGTCATCTCGGTTTTTAGGGAATCGTCGACAGAATTCCCTCGACCGGGCCTGACGTCAGGCTCAGCCGCCGTACGCGGGATTCCTAAAGTCTTCGAGTGCGGCGCCGGCCTCGATCGCCTCGACGAGCCAAGTCGGCCGCCTCCCCTTGCCGGCCCAGGTGTTGCCGGCTCGGTCGCAGTACGGTATTGACTCGTCCACCGGGTCCGGCGCAAGTGCCGCCCCGAGTTCATCCTCTGAGAACACATCCATTGGCTTCAAGTCGTACATTTCGATCGCCTGCCGAACCAGTTCGATCACCTCTTCCTGCTCAGCAAGATCACTGAGCGATTCCTGGAGGCGCTGCTTCATGGCGGTGACGGGCTTGACCTTCGGCATCGTGTGGTTCTTCCGTTTGGCTCCAGGATGGTAGTTGCCGTCGATCGATCGAGTAGCTGGTCCACGGCAACGGAGTCAGTCTAACTAGCACTGGCCGCAGTGGATCCAGTAAGGACCATATCGAATTGAATTCGCGGCTGATCTCAGGGCATTTCCGCCGCTTTTTGAGAAAAAAAGAAATGCAGCAGCTACAGGCGCAAGCTAAGTCATTGATTCTTGGTCGACTTTCCGCCGCTTTTTGAGAAAATCCAGAAACGACCGTAGCCTGAGGACTGCCCGCAACGTCAATGCATTTTGGGCAACCGCGCCAAGGCATCGGGGATGCGTTGGAGGGCGACAGGGACTCATGTATAAACCCGCAGAAACAGACTTAAGTCCCCGTCCCGGTTGGTTTTTTTGATTCCCTCTTGGCTGAGCGACTGGCCCCTTCGTCCGGGTTTTTCACGGCCGAATCAGGACCAGGAGCCGTAGCACTGAATCGCTCCAACATGCTGGCGACGACGTGCTCTTGCGCCGTGACGGATGACCTGGCCGCCGCCACCGTCAGTTCCAGCTGCTGATTCGCCGCGAGCAGTTCATCGAGCTTGGCTTGCGATTTCTCGTTCGTGGTGCTGAGCTGCAGGACAGCAGCATCTTGTTCCACCAGGCGCCGGCCCAACTCCTCGGTGCGCCGCTGCGCAAACCCCAGTTCGTCCTTGAGCGGCCGCAGGCCCCGCAACTCTTCCTGGGCCTGGTGCAGATCGCCCTGGGCGCGCGACAAATCGCCCAGCAGGCGTGCGTTTTCCTGCAGGGCGTGCACGGCTTCTTGCTGTTTGGTTGCCAAGGTCTCGTTCACGCTGCGCAACTCAGCCTGCAGGAACTGCACCTGCTGCTCCTGCTTGCGCTGGTCCTGGTCGCGCTGCTCCTTGGTGGATTGCCGGAAATGCTCCAGCGCCTGGCGCGCATGCTGGTGCTTTTCTTCCAGGGATTGGCGATGGCGTTCTTCGGCCGCGACACGCTCCTGCAGGTCAACCACCTGCTGGGCGAGCTGCGTGCATTCCAGAGTCTTGCTGCGCAGCGTTTCACTGGTTTTGCCGTGAGCGGTTTTTTCATCTGCCAGCGCCCGCTGGGTTTGCTCCAACTGCTGGCGGGTGGACTGGGCCTCGGCTTTCAGGGACGCGGCGGCTTGCTGGTGCTGGCTGAGTTGCTCGGCGTGCCTGGCCTGCGCCGTGGTGACCCGTTCTTCCGCTTCTTCGTTGACGCGGGCGGCCAAGCGCCCCACTAGATCCTGGATCGCCTCGCTGACGGCCACCCGGCTGCCGGTGGCAGGCCCTTCCTCTTCCTCGATCTCTTTCAGGTAGCGATGGATGGTGCTCTTGGAGCCGGTGCCCAGCTCTTCGCGCACCGCATCGATGGACGGGTTGGGGGTCCTGCCGAGATACGGTCAAAAATGATACTTAAGCGATTTGCATCTAAGTCGGGCGCAGATTTTCACAAAATTGAAATAAGGCGTTCCGAGTCGCCCAGCGCGGCCCCCGCATGGCCTGGAGACGCCTACCGCAATCGATCGCAACGTCTCAACTACCTGCCAAGCGCCGACCATCGCATGATCCTGGTCGTCGAACTTGACTTTTAGGCGAATAATGGATATCTTGAAGATATCCATTTAACGGAGGTCCTCATGCCTGCACGCCCCACCGCCAACCAGATCGCCTTTCGCTACCGGGCCGTCGATAGCGCCACCGGCATTACGCGCGATACCGCCAAGCGCTTGGCCGAACAACTGGGTGTGGACGAAACCCAGGCGATCCATCGCGCACTGCATGAACTCGCCGTCAAGATGCTGCCCCAGTACGAAGCCGACGACGGCCCGCTGACTGTCACCCAGGTGCGCCAGATCAAGAAGCGCGCACCGCAGGACGGCAAGCGCTCGGTTCGTTCAAGCCTGTTCGACACCGCGACCGCATGACGCCGGTCTGGTGGGCAGAGCCCACGGCCGGCGAGATCGTCTGGTGCCACTTCCCTGACGACATTCATCCACGCCCAAAGCCTAGGCCCGCCCTGATCCTGCAGGTTTTTGACGATGACGCGCCGCAGTTCCACGTCAAAGTCGCCTATGGCACCAGCCAACGCACAACGACGCTGCACAGTGGGGAATTTTCGATTCTGCAGGCGCGCAATCCAGCCGCCTATCAGGCGGCCGGCCTGAGCTACGACACCAAGTTCGATCTGAAGCAGGCCATCGACCTGTCCTACACCACCGAATGGTTCTCCGTGCCGCCGGCCGCGCCCCATGGTCAAACACCCAAGCTTGGCACACTGCATCCGTCCCTGGTCCCGGCTGTCCAGGCTGCCTATCGCGCGGCCGACGTCTGACCACGCTGGTGATCGGCAAAGCCACCTGTGAGCATGCAGGCATGCTGATCAGCCTTCGGGCGAAAGAAAAAAGACCTCTCGTAGACGCCACAGCAGGCCACCTGCACACGGACACCCCGAACATGATCCAGCGCGCTCCCCAAAGTTGTGCTTTTTGCTGAAAGCCAGAAACTATGGTACCTAGTCAATTCGCCGCGGTAGCGCCGGACCCCGAGTGCGAAACCATCCAGCAGCTTGGAAACTACCTGCAGGTGCGCCGGTTGCCAGATGGCAGCATCGCAGCGCTCCAGGATCTGCTCTTCACCCGTGCCCTTTTCTTGGGCTGCACGTACTGGGGGTGGGAGCGGCGGTTTTGCTTTTCCGACCGTGAAAGGGCCGCCAGTGAATTCAACAAGCTGGTCAGCGACGAGGACATCCCTGAAGGGTGGATCGCCCGTCGACCCGACCGGCCCGTTGGTGCCACGCGGCGCTGAAAGCCAATGAGTGTTCTGCCGTTTCCTTGCGCGCAGGTGTTTCGCCACTGCCCTGTGGCTATTTCACGTAGTTGAGGCTCGGCCGTGATTCCTGCAGAATCCGCAGAAAAGCAGCTAAGTATTTGATTTAACTAAGATATTTTACCGACTGTGTGAACGATCCACCCCTCCAACGCGTCTTCGACCATGTGCTCAAAGCACTCAATACGCTGTACAGCGTATGGTTGGTGCGCAGCCAAGGCCTGGAGCTTGGAGCTTGGAGCGAAAGCATCGTGCTGTTGCGCTACTAGCGTTTGAGCACGGTCTTCGTTTTGGACCGCTTCCCGGGTGTCCCAGCGTTGGCGTCCTCCTTGGGAAGACGTGTCTTGAGATCGACCAACAGCTCCGTCGTGTTTTTTCGGAACTGCTCCTGTTGCGACTGGGCTGTTTGCAGGTCCTCGCGTGCAGAAAGAATATCGCGAGCCAGGCCGGCGTTCTCAGCACTCAAGACGCTGACCTGCACACGAAGAGATTGAACTCGCTCCTGCGAGTCAGCCTGCGTCTTGGCCGCCTTCTTGTTGTTATCTGCGAGCAAGAGGGTCAGGCGCTTGACCTCTTGTCGCGCACGATCAACGTCCTCGAGCAGCCGTCGTTCTTGTGCGGAAGCTCGTTGTTCCAGGCGTCCTCGCTCCTGCCGGTGGTCCTCGGTCAACCCATTGAGACGATCACGTTCCGCGTGCAGCGCTTGCGTTGCCTCGGCATGTAGGATGCGCAAGGATTCGAGCTCACGTTCCCGGCCTGTCAGCCCTGTATGCAAGTCGGTAACCTGACGCACCAGATCAGCGATCTGGTGGTCCTTGGCCTGAAGCGCTGCGCCCAGCGCCTCCGAGCGCTCGTTCAACCGTTGCTGTCCTTCATCCAGGGCCGTTCGCTCGGCAGCGAGCCGCTCCACCAGCCCTTCCAGCGCGTGTCGATCGACCTGTAACGATTGCGCCGCCTGCTCCTGGGCATGCTGCTGGGCGCGGCCCCATAGCGCCTTGGCTGCCCGCAGCACAGGTGCTGGGAGGGTGCCCTGCTCCCCGACGCCATCGTCGCCGCCGTCCAGTCGCCTGGCCAACGAGCCGTACCAAGCATCGAGCATGGGCGCCACGGTGTTCGGGGAACCTCGGCCGAGATACGCGCGCACACGCTCGATCGTGGGCCGCTCGCCCTGAGCGAGCACGGCGTCGGCCGCGACCCAAACCTCGTCAGGCTGGACGCCGCGGGTGACTCTCGAACTTTTCATTTGCATCGCCCTGCTCCGTGCTGTAAATTACCCACGATAAGGGATACTTATCGTGACTCATTGATCTATTTCGTATCAAAACATACATAGTATGTGTGATAAATCTCCATTCGTCACCCTGCCCTGAACATGCGCCTGCCCATCCTCCAGAAAACCCCCGCGCTGCAGCCGCACGAGCTGAGCGATGTAACCGCGCAGGCCGTGGCCGACCTGCTGCGCGAGGGTGAGTCGCTGAACACGCAGCTGAGCTACCGCAGCGCACTGCGATATTGGGCCGCCTGGTACGGGATCCGTTACGGCGCGCAGATCAGCCTGCCGTTGCCCGCAGCCTGTGTGCTGCAGTTCGTCGTCGACCACGCGCAGCGCACCACCCCCAAGGGCTTGCTGCACGAACTCCCTGTCGAAATCGACGCCGCGCTGGTTGAGGCAGGCTACAAGGGAAAGCCGGGACCCATGGCGCACAACACGCTGGTGCACCGACTGGCGGTGCTCTCCAAAGCGCACCAGATGCGTGACGTGAAAAACCCGTGTCAGGACCCCAAGGTGCGCGAGCTACTTTCGCGCACGCGCAAGGCTTACGCCAAACGCGGCGAGCTGCCCAAGAAGAAAGACGCGCTGACCAAGGACCCACTTCAACTGGTACTGGCCACCTGCGACGACTCACTGAGAGGCAAACGCGATCGCGCCCTCCTCCTCTTCGCCTGGGCCAGCGGTGGACGCCGGCGCTCCGAGGTGGCTGCGGCCGACATGAAGTTTTTGAAGAAGAGCGGGCCTGGGGAGTTTTCTTACGAGCTCGCGTTCTCGAAAACGAACCAGAGCGGCGTTGATCGGCCGGAGAACCACAAGCCCGTGCTCGGTGCCGCGGGTGCCGCCCTGGAGGATTGGTTGCTGATCAGCGGGATCCGCGAAGGCGCCCTCTTCCGTCGCGTGCTCAAAGGCGGCCACCTGGGCGGTCCGCTATCGGCCGCGGCCGTGCGCGACATCGTTCGGGCGCGGTGTTTGTTGGCGGGGGTGGAGGGGGAGTTTTCTGCGCATTCTTTGCGGTCCGGCTTCGTCACCGAAGCCGCCGCCCAAAACGTCTCGATCGCGGACACGATGGCCATGACGGGTCACCAGTCCGTTGCCGTTGTGCTCGGGTACCAGCGCCGAGGTGGGCTTTCCAAAAACCCCGCTTCTAGTCTGCTGGCATAGGCATCAGAAATGGGTTTTCAGATCGAATGATTTCCTCTGGCGGACTGGCCCATGCATTCGCCATGGACGCAGCGCAGTCCGAGGCCAAGCAGGTCATTTCGCTGCAGGGCGGCAAAAGCTCTACGTCTTCAAGGACGGCCTGATGGCGAAGGAAAGCAAGTTTGGACGTGCTATTCATCTCGGCAAGGGTGCCGTCATGCAGACGGCCGACGGGAAGAGCATCGCGACGATGGGCAACGAAGTCGCGCGTCTGTATGTCTTGCTGAACAAAGGCCATCACAACTGAGGCTGGCCACCTGCGCTCCTGCGGTCAAGGCTTCGCTGCATGCGAGCCAGACCTTCAAGACCTTCTCGTCAGTTCTGACGAGAAGGTCTTTTCATTTGGACTTCTGCGTCCTAATCACTCTTCCCGGATGACTGCGCCCCGCAGCCGCAGCGCGTTGCCGATCACCGAGGCCGAGCTGAGACTCATGGCCAACGCAGCGATCATGGGCGACAACAGCCAGCCGGTGAACGGGTACAGCAAGCCCGCGGCCAGCGGAATGCCCAGGGCGTTGTAGACGAAGGCGAAAGCCAGGTTCTGCTTCATGTTCGCCACCGTCGCCACCGAGAGCCCGCGGGCCGTTGCAATGCCACGCAGATCGCCCTTGACCAGCGTGAGTTGCGCGCTGTTCATCGCCACATCGGTGCCCGTGCCCATGGCAATGCCCACATCGGCGCGGGCCAGTGCCGGCGCGTCGTTGATGCCGTCGCCGGCCATCGCGACCACGCGGCCCTCCGCCTGGAGTTTCTCCACGAGTTTGAGTTTGTCGGCGGGCTTCACTTCACCGTGAACCTCGTCAATGCCCAGGCGTTGGCCCACGGAGCGCGCGGTGGTCAGGCCATCGCCGGTGGCCATGATCACGCGGATGTTGGCCTGGCGCAGCGACGCGAGCGCAGCGGCCGTGGTGGCTTTGACCGGGTCGGACACGGCGAGCAGACCGGCCAATGCCTTGTCCACTGCGAGAAACATGACGCTGGCGCCCTGTGCGCGCAGCGCTTCGGCCTGGGCGGCCAGAGGCGCCACGTCCACACCCAGTTGTTGCATGAGTGCTGTGTTGCCCAGGGCCAGCGGCTTGCCGCTCACGACACCCTTGACCCCGATGCCGGACGCGGAGTCGAACTGTTCGGGCTTGTCGAGTGTGAGCCCCTGTTGCTTTGCTGCGGCCACGATGGCGGCGGCCAGCGGGTGTTCGCTGCCCTGGTCCAGGCTGGCGGCGAGGCGCAAGACCTCGTCTTCGGGGACGCTCCCGTGTCCGATGGCGCGTTCGAAGGTGGGGCGGCCTTCGGTCAGCGTGCCCGTCTTGTCGACGATCAGTGTGTCGACCTTGCGCAGGTTTTCGATGGCGGCGGCGTCGCGAAACAAGACACCGTTGGTGGCGCCGCGCCCGGTCGCCACCATGATGGACATGGGCGTCGCCAGGCCCAGCGCGCAGGGGCACGCGATGATCAACACGGCCACCGCGTTGATGAGGGCATAGACCCAGCTCGGCTCGGGTCCGAACAGACCCCAACCGAAGAAGGTGAGCAGCGCCGCGACCACGACACCCACGACAAAGTAGCCCGCCACCTGGTCGGCCATGCGCTGCATGGGCGCGCGCGAACGCTGGGCCATGGCGACCATCTGCACGATCTGCGAGAGCACGGTGTCCGAGCCCACGTGTTCGGAGCGCATCACCAATGCTCCGCTGGTGTTGAGCGTGGCGCCGATCAGCTTGTCACCGACCCGCTTGGTCACCGGCAGCGGCTCGCCCGTGAGCATCGATTCGTCGAGTGCGCTGCTGCCCTCGACCACGGTGCCGTCGGTCGGCACCTTTTCGCCGGGGCGCACACGCAGCAGGTCGCCCACATGCACATGGGCCAGCGGCACGTCTTCTTCCTGGCCGTCGGCCGCGATGCGCCGCGCGGTCTTGGGCGCCAGACCCAGCAGCGAGCGGATGGCGGCCGAGGTTTGTGATCGCGCCTTGAGCTCCAGCAGTTGACCCAGCAGGGTCAGCGAGATGATCACCGCCGCCGCTTCGAAGTACACCGACACCCGCCCCATCGACACGAAGGAATCCGGGAACACCTGCGGCGCCACCGTGGCCACCACGCTGTACACAAACGCCGAACCGGTGCCCAGGCTGATCAGCGTCCACATGTTGGGGCTGCGGTTCACGATCGACTGCGCGCCGCGCACAAAGAATGGCCAGCCGGCCCACAGCACGATCGGCACGGTCAGCACCAGCTCGATCCAGCTCTGTGTGGCCATGTCGAACCAGCCGAGGTTGTGGCCGAACATCGCCAGCACGGCGACCACCACCGTGAGTGGCAAGGTCCACCAGAACCGCCGCTGGAAGTCCACCAGCTCGGGGTTCTCATCGGCGTCCAGTTCGGGCATGACCGGCTCCAGCGACATGCCGCATTTGGGACAGTTGCCCGGGTGGTCCTGCCGGATCTCCGGGTGCATGGGACAGGTGTAGAGCGTGCCGGGCTTGCCCTGCGGCGCGGGCGTTGGGGCTGCGTGACGCCCCACCTCGGCGTGAACAAACCGGGCCGGTTCGGCCGCAAACCGGGCTTGGCACTTCGCGCTGCAGAAATAGTAGGGCTGCCCCGCGTGCTCCAGGTGGTGTGGCGACTGCTCGGTGACCGCCATCCCGCACACGGGATCTTTCAGCCCGGTCGCAGGATGAAGTGGTTTTGACGCGCCGTTGGGGTGGCCGGCATGGTCGTGTTTTGCTTGTGTGTCCATGTCTTTCCCTTCCTGGAAATTTCGAAACCCCGTGGTGCCAAACACCATCTTCCTCTCAATGGCGCGATGTGACGGAGCGCATTGGCACTTGGTGCACGTGAACGCCGCGCATGCAGGCCAGAAGGTCAACCATGTTCGTTAGCGAACATACGTGCGCTGACCCAGCCAAGATAATGAGCGAAGAGTGATCGCGGCGCTGACCATGAGCCGAGTTAGGTGACCGTCATCTTCATCGGTTTGCGCTTGAGACGTTGCGGTCACTGACGCATCAATCCAATTTGACGATTGAAGATGCCTGAATCGCTGGAGGGCACTGGCAACGCTGCAAGCGACTGCCGCTTCGAACGTGACTTGGATCGATAGGGACGTGATCAGAGAATGAATACAAAGCTTGTCAGTGGCATAGATGCAACAACACGTTCGCGACTGGTGACTGTTGGGGTCGACACCTTGCTCGTGGAGGTGGCCAAGCTTCTCTCGGACACGCAGATAAGTCTTGTCGTCGTCTGCGATCCCAATGGGGCTATGGTTGGCATCATCACGAAAACAAACATTGTCCAGCAGATCGGGCATTGCCGCGGCACCGGCTGTACGCGAGCGGCGGCTGAACTGATGGTTCGGGATGTCACCTACTGCCGTCCGAGCGACCGCTTACCTGATGTCTTGTCGATGATGGCGAAGCGCGGATTCGTACACATACCAGTCGTTGACGACCATTCCAAGCCGCTGGGTGTCGTGAATGCGCGAGACGCACTCAGGGCACTGTTTGCGGAAGAGGAATACGAAGAGTCCCTTCTGCGCGACTACGTGATGGGGATCGGATACCGATGAAGATACCCCGATCTTCACGCCCAGTATTCCTCAACCCGATGCAGATTCAGATGCCCGTCGGCGCTTGGACCTCAATCGGCCATCGCGTGACCGGAATTCTCCTGGCCGTAGGCGTTCCGGTTAGCGTCTACCTGCTGGATCGTTCGCTGCGAAGCGAACAAGCCTTCGCCGACGTGAGCGCCATGTTCGAGCTCATGCCGGTCAAGGGCGTCGCCGTGATCCTGCTGTGGGCGCTGTCGCACCATCTGCTTGCAGGCGTCCGGCATCTGTTGTCCGATTTCAACCTGGGCTCGCCGCTGCGCGCAGCACGACGCAGTGCATGGTTTGTGAATTTGGGCGGCGTTGCGGTCGCATTGCTCGCGGCAGGAGTCCTGCTGTGAAGTTACGGGCCACAGGGTTGGCGGCATGGTGGGTGCAACGGGTGAGCGCGCCATACATGCTGCTTTTCATCCTTTTTCTGCTTGCCTCCTTGCTGCTTCATCCACGCGACTCTTATGCCGAGTGGCGAGGCTGGGTCGACCACCCCGGCATGACCATCGCCATATTTTCCTTCTTCGCAGCGTTGCTGTCGCACATGTGGGTCGGCTTGCGCGATGTACTTATCGACTACGCCCGGCCGGCAAGCCTGCGCCTATTCATGCTGTGGGTCGTGGGCGTTGCTCTCCTGGGCATGGCAGCCTGGGTTTTCTGGATTCTTCTGCGAACGCAGCGCTGATGCTCTCTCGCTCTCATATGAATGCCCACTGGAGTTGCACATGAAACTTTCGATCTTCCGTTACAACCCCGAGCACGACGACAGACCGTACATGCAGGACTACGAGATAGAGCTGGTCGAAGGAGATCGCATGCTTCTGGACGTGATCCTGCGGCTTAAACGCCAGGACAACACGCTGACGTTCAGGAAGTCGTGCCGGGAAGGTGTCTGCGGCTCCGACGCCATGAACATCAACGGTCGCAACGGGCTGGCCTGCGTCACGCCTGTGCGCAGTCTGAAGGAGCCGGTGGTCCTGCGCCCTTTGCCGAGTTTTCCGATAATTCGGGATCTCGTGGTCGACATGACCAACTTCTTCAAGCAGTACCACTCGATCTCGCCGTACCTCATCAATCCAGAGCCGCCGCCAGAGAAGGAACGCCTCCAGTCGCCGGCCGAGCGCGACAAGCTGAACGGCGCCTATGAGTGCATCATGTGCGGCTGCTGCAGCAGCCAGTGCCCCTCGTTCTGGTGGAACCCGGACAAGTTCGTCGGGCCGGCGGGGTTGATACAGGCCTACCGGTTCATCTTCGACAGCCGCGACCGCGCGACCCAGCAACGCCTGGACAATCTGAACGATGCCTACCGCCTGTTCCGCTGTCGCACTATCATGAACTGCTCCGAGGTATGTCCCAAAGGCCTTGAGCCCTCTCACGCCATCGAGGAGATCAGGCTGAAGATGGCAAAGATTCCAGTGAAGGGCGGCGGACTCGAAATGCATCGCCCCATTTCTCCCAAATAGCGGAGTCGAGTTGATTCTTCAGCCCGGTCTTGCAAGCGACGATCTACCGACAGAAAACTCGATGGGCATCCAAAACAAGTCAACGCCGCACCAGCCTGGATCAGACGACTCTGCCAATCAGTCGGTACTGGGCGAAGAGGACCCAGGCGCCGCCGTCGACACGATGCCATGGCTCGCGGGCGACACGCCGGGCGCAGACGGGACCTTGAATGCGTGCGGCGCTTCTGATGCCAGCCCAGAGCGCGACAAGTTAGACCGTTCGAAACAGCTTCAAAAGGCGATTTCCCGCTGGGAGAATGAGGGGGGCGCCGATGGCGATCATGCCTCGAAGAGTGCGAAGTCCGGAGAGGTGCAAACAGAGGTTGATCTGACGAATGCTGAACTGGTGCAGTTGCAGGTTCGCGTGATCGCGCTCGAAAACTTGGTCATCGCGCTTCTCGCCGGCGCAGCCGATCAGACGCCCGACCTGGCGCGCGCGATGGCAGCCTATATTTCTCCGCGGCCGGGCTCCACTCCTCACCATCTGACGATTCATGCTGCAGCGCAAATGGTCCATCTGGTCGAGCGATCCAACTTGTTCCGTACAAAGCGGAATTCTTAGAACTTATCCGTAGATTTTGTTGATCTTCAACGGCACTTTGCGAAACGCGACGATGCCTGCGGCGATGGGGCGTCTTGCGCGCAAAGCGTACCGTGTGCGGGCAATCGAATGATTGCTACTACTAGCCTGACCCTGTGAGCCTCAGAACAAGACACGACTGCGCAGCGTTCCGGGCACCTCGGCCAGCTGGGTCAAAGCCAGCTCCGAGTGGGCTGCATCGATGTCCATCACCACGTAACCCACATCCTCGCGCGTCTGAAGATATTGGGCGGCAATATTGATGTGGTGATCGGAAAAAATGCCGTTGATGCTGGAGAGCACGCCGGGCACATTGCGATGGATGTGGAGCAGTCGGTGCTTGCCCGGGTGCGCTGGCAGGGCCACCTCGGGAAAGTTGACCGCCGAGGTGGTGGTGCCGTTGTCGCTGTACTTGACGAGTTTTTCCGCTACCTCTACGCCGATGTTCTCCTGCGCTTCCAACGTAGAGCCGCCAATGTGGGGCGTGAGAATCACGTTGTCCAGACCGCGCAAGGGCGACTCGAAGCTGTCATGGTTGCTGTGCGGCTCCTGCGGGAACACGTCAATGGCGGCACCCATCAGAGTCTTGCGCTGCAACGCGCTGGCCAGCGCATCAAGCTTTACCACACTGCCGCGCGAGGCGTTGATCAACACCGCGTTCGGCTTCATGAGCGCGATGTGTGGCGCGTCGATCATCCATTGCGTATCGGCTGTTTCTGGCACATGAAGACTCACCACGTCAGAGGTGGTCAACAACTCGGCCAGGCTGGTCAGCGGCCGCGAATTGCCCATTGGAAGCTTGGTGGCGATGTCAAAGAACACCACCTTCATCCCGAGGGCCTCGGCGAGCACGGACAACTGGGTGCCGATAGCTCCATAGCCCACGATGCCCAACGTCTTGCCTCGGATTTCGTACGCGTTGCTGGCCGATTTCAACCAGCCTCCTCGATGGGCTGCGGCGTTCTTTTCGGGAATGCCACGCATCAACAGAATGGCTTCGGCGAGCACCAGTTCTGCGACGGATCGGGTGTTGGAGAACGGCGCGTTGAACACCGCAATACCGCGTTCACGCGCCGCGGCCAGATCCACCTGGTTGGTGCCAATGCAGAAGCAACCCACGGCCGTCATCCGGTTGGCATGGGCCAGCACCTCGGCTGTGAGCTGGGTGCGCGACCGGATGCCCACGAAATGGGCATCCGCGATCCGGGCTTTAAGCTCGTCGTCTGGCACCGCGCTAGGAAAGTTCTCGATCTGTGAGTAGCCTGCCGCCTTTAGCACGGTAACGGCCGAGGGGTGAATGCCCTCGAGCAGCAGAAAGCGGATCTTGTTCTTGTCGATCGATGTTTTGGGGCTGGCCGGCGAAGCCGTGGTGAGGGTGCTGGTCATAGTTGGTCAATATAGAGGGCGCGCAGGAACGAAGTGGTTCGCTCGGTGCGTCTCCCATTCAACAAAGGGGCATTGGCTTGTTCCCGAGCTGGCCAGACAGCACCACTTCTCCAACCACCAGATGAACCTGGAAACGAGGCGGCATCACGCTTTGAGCCCCAGCCGACGCGCCAGTTTATGCAGATTGCTGGGATCCAGTTCCAACTGGCGCGCGGCTGCCGCCCAGTTGTCCTCATGCGACGCGAGTGCTTGCTGGATCGCCTGGCGCTGGCAGGCCTCGACGACCTCGTGCATCGAAGGCAGGCGCGAAGTGGAGACCGTTGCACAGATGTCTTGATCTGAAACCGCTCCCGTGCCGACAGGCATCTCCAGGGCATCCAGGTCCAGCATGTCCGCGCTCAGCGAGACGATTTCGTTTCTGTCCGCGCCCCGACTCACGGCTTTCAACGCCGCGCGACTGACCACGTGCTCTAGTTCGCGCACGTTGCCCGGCCAGCTGTAGCGACGCAGCGCACCCTCCGCTTCAGCCGACAGGCGCAGGCTGCGCAGTCCAAGCCGCGCGCGGTTGAGCTCCAGAAACCGCCCGGCCAGCAACAGCACGTCGTTGCCGCGCTCGCGCAGAGGCGGAATCAGGATGGGGTAGACCGACAACCGGTGGTACAGATCGGCGCGAAACGAGCCGTCACGCACGTGCTCGCGCAAGCTGCGGTTGGTCGCGGCAATCACGCGCACATTCACGCGCCGCGGTTGGTCCGCGCCCAGGCGCTGGATTTCCCCGTTTTGCAGGGTGCGAAGCAGCTTGGCCTGGATCGACAGCGGCAACTCACCCACTTCGTCCAGAAACAGCGTGCCCCCCTCCGCCGCTTCGAAGCGACCGGGGCGGTCATTCACCGCACCAGAGAACGCACCTCGCGCATGGCCGAACAGTTCACTCTCCGCCAGGGACTCCGGCAATGCGGCGCAGTTGACATGCACCAATGGCTTGCCCGCTTGCCGAGAAAGGCGGTGCAAGCGCTGCGCAAACAGCTCTTTACCCACGCCCGTTTCACCCAGCAGCAGCACGGGAAGTTCGGAATCGGCGACCACCTGCAGTTCATGGAGCAGGTGTGTGATGGCTCCGCTCTGGCTCAGAATTTCGCTGTCCTCGCGTTGTACCGGTGCACCCGCCGGCCACGTGCCTCCCGACAAACGCAAGCCGCGAATCTCCGCTTCGAGACGGGTAACGCGTACCGCAGCCTCCACCGCACAGGCGAGTTGAGCCAGAGCGCTCTGAGCCTGCGCATCGAAGGCCCCGATCTCCAATGCGTCCAGCGTGATCACGCCCCAGCGCTCGCCCTCCACGTCCAGCGCCATACCCATGCAATCGTGCACCGGCATCGGCTCTCCAACGCGCCCGGCAATCAGACCGTCATAGGGATCGGGCAACACGCTGTCGTGGTGGAAGCAAGTGACACCGCGCCGCTGCAGGATGGCCCCAAGTCTCGGATGGTCCTTGACGGCAAAACGGCGCCCCAATGCGTCATTGACCAGTCCGTCCACGGCGAGCGGGCGAAGGTGCTCGTCCTCCAGCTTGAGCAACGCCACCGCACCACACCTGAAATATGCGCGCAGGCTACCCACGAGCCGTTGCAGGCGCACCGCCACCGGCAGGTCGGCCACCAGGTCAGTCAGCAAGAGAAGGTGTATCGCGGAAGTGGTCATATGTACCTTGCATGGTACGCGCTACCATTTTTTTCGAGGTCGTAAATACCATCAATTTGTCAAGCCATTGATTCATATCAAGTTTTTCCTGGCATGCCATTCGCATAGTCGGGAAGTACCTGTGGCACGCGCAGACCTCGCTGGCGGCGCCCCGTCCTCAATCCCGATTTCACCAAAGGAGCACATGATGGAATTCATCGACCAATCCCTGGGCCAGCTCGCGCGGCGCATCGCAGGCGCGACGCGCGTGTTTGATGCTTACCAGCTCGACTTTTGCTGTGGCGGCAGCCAGTCGCTGCGTTCCGCCGCCGCGGCGGCGGGCGTGGACACGGCGCCCATCGTCGACGAACTGCAAACGCTGGAAGGCCGCGCCGCTGTCAGCGGAGAGCGTGACTGGGGCGGAGCCACACCCACCGAGCTGGTGGACCACATCCTGACGCGCTACCACGCCGTGCACCGCGAGCAGTTGCCCGAGCTGATCCGCCTGGCGCGCAAGGTCGAGCAGGTGCATGGCGAGCGCGCCGACTGCCCGAACGGTCTGGCCGACCACCTCGCGGCGATGGCACAGGAGCTCGAAAGCCACATGCGCAAGGAAGAGGACGTGCTGTTTCCCATGATCGTGCGCGGCCATGGCGCGATAGCCGGTGCACCGATCACCGTGATGCGCATGGAACACGACGAGCACGGTGTTGCCTTGCGCCGGCTGGAAGAGCTGACGGATGGCATCACACCACCACGCGCCGCCTGCACCATGTGGCGCGCGCTCTACGCCGGCTTGAGGACTTTCCGCCAGGACCTGATGGCACACATCCACACCGAAAACAACATCCTGTTCGAGCGCTTCGCGCCGGCAGAGGTGCATTGACCAAGGAGAAGTTATGGGTCCGTACAAAAAACTCTGGTTCACGCTGATCGGCGTGTTGATCGTCACCTTCTCGCTGCTGGGCTACTACGGCTCCGAGATCTACCGCCAGGCCCCGCCCATTCCCATGCAGGTGGTCACGGATGAGGGCACGCCGTTGTTCGGCAAGGAGGACATCCTCGATGGCCAGACCGCATGGCAGTCGGTCGGCGGGATGCAGTTGGGCTCCATCTGGGGTCACGGCGCCTACCAGGCGCCCGACTGGACAGCCGATTGGCTCCACCGCGAATTGATGGCCTGGTTGGAGCTGGCCGCGCAGCAAACGCATGGAAAGGCTTACGCCGCGCTCGACGGTCCGTCGCAAGCGGCGCTGCGCGAGCAACTCAAAGCCGAGTACCGCGCCAACCGTGTCGATGCAGCACAGGTGCTGAAACTCTCCGGGCGCCGAGCACAGGCCATTGCCCAGACCGCCGCCTACTACGACCAGCTGTTCTCCGACGCGCCCGCGCTGCAGAAGAGCCGCGAGCACTTCGCGATGAAAGAAAACACACTGCCCAGCGCCGAGCGGCGCCAGCAGATGACGCGGTTCTTCTTCTGGACCGCCTGGGCCGCCGCAACAGAGCGGCCTGGCCAGAAGGTCACCTACACCAACAACTGGCCGCACGAGCCCCTGATCGGCAACCAGCCGAGCACCGAGAACATCGTCTGGTCCATCGCCAGCATCGTCGTGCTGCTGGCAGGCGTGGGATTTCTGATCTGGGCCTGGGCCTTCCTGCGCCGCCACGACGAGCCACTGCCCGAGCCTGCCGTGCGCGACCCATTGACCACGTTCGCGCTCACACCATCACAACGCGGCCTTGGCAAGTACCTGTTCCTGGTGGTGGCGCTGTTCGTGTTCCAGGTGTTCATCGGTGGTTTCACCGCGCACTACACCGTCGAGGGGCAGCAGTTCTACGGCATCGACGTTTCGCGCTGGTTCCCGTACTCGCTGACACGCACCTGGCACATCCAGGCCGCGCTGTTCTGGATCGCCACCGGCTTCCTTGCCGTGGGCCTGTTCCTCGCGCCGCTGATCAACGGCGGCAAGGATCCGAAGCTCCAGAAGGTCGGCGTGGACGTGTTGTTCTGGGCGCTGGTCGTGGTCGTGGTGGGTTCCTTCATCGGGAACTACCTGGCCATTGCGCAGGTGATGCCGCCCGAGTGGAGCTTCTGGCTCGGCCACCAGGGCTACGAGTATGTGGACCTGGGGCGCTTGTGGCAGATCGGCAAGTTCGTCGGCATCCTGCTGTGGCTGGTGCTGATGTTGCGCGGTGTCGTGCCGGCCCTGCTGAAGCCGGGTGGCGACAAGAACCTGCTGGCGCTGCTGACCGCCTCGGTGGGCGCCATTGGCTTGTTCTACGGTGCCGGCCTGTTCTATGGCGAGCGCACGCACCTCTCGGTGATGGAGTACTGGCGCTGGTGGGTGGTGCACCTCTGGGTCGAAGGCTTCTTCGAGGTCTTCGCCACGACAGCGCTGGCCTTCATCTTCTCCACGCTTGGCCTGGTGTCGGTGCGCATGGCCACCGCAGCCAGCCTGGCCTCGGCCTCGCTGTTCATGCTGGGCGGCATTCCCGGCACGTTCCACCACATGTACTTCGCCGGCACCACCACCCCGGTGATGGCGGTCGGTGCCAGCTTCAGCGCGCTCGAGGTAGTACCGCTGATCGTCCTGGGCCACGAGGCATGGGAGAACTGGCGCCTGAAGGCCCGTGCACCCTGGATGGACAACCTGAAGTGGCCGCTGATGTGTTTTGTCGCGGTCGCGTTCTGGAACATGCTGGGCGCCGGCGTCTTCGGCTTCATGATCAACCCGCCGATCGCGCTGTACTACATCCA
The DNA here is from genome assembly GCF_002127265.1 of Hydrogenophaga sp. IBVHS1. Classification (GTDB taxonomy): domain Bacteria; phylum Pseudomonadota; class Gammaproteobacteria; order Burkholderiales; family Burkholderiaceae_C; genus Hydrogenophaga. The sequence continues at coordinate 1,842,627 of NZ_NFUU01000001.1, forward strand.
GGGGCTCAACACCACGCCGGTGCACGCTCACGCCGCGCTCTTCGGGGTCTACGGTTTTCTGGCGCTGGGCTTCACGCTGCTCGTGCTGCGTTACCTGCGTCCGGTACTGGCTTTCAGCGAACCGCTGATGAAAACCGCCTTCTGGGGTCTCAACGCCGGCCTGGTGCTGATGATCTTCACCAGCCTGCTGCCTATCGGCATCATTCAATTCCATGCCAGCGTCAACGTGGGCCTGTGGTACGCGCGCAGTGAGGAGTTCATGCAGCAACCGCTGCTGCAAAACCTGCGCTGGGTGCGCACCTTCGGTGACATCGTGTTCATCGTGGGCGCCCTCGCAATGTCCATGCAGGTGGTGCTGGGTTTGCTTGGCAAATCGCCCGCGCGGGTGCACCCAGGGCAACGCCTGAGTGATGTCCGCGGTTAAGGGCTCGTGCTCTGGCGCAAGCACTTCGGAGCTGCACCACCCATTCGAATTTTTAACGCAAAGGAGAAAACCATGAACATGAGAAACACCACGGCCATGTTGTTGGCCGCTCTGCTCGCTGGCCCCGTGTTGGCCGCGACGTGCGACGTCGAGATCGAAAGCAACGACGCGATGCAGTTCAACAAGAACAGCGTCGCGGTGCCGGCCAATTGCAAGCAGTTCACGGTCAAGCTCAAGCACGTGGGCAAGCTGCCCAAGGCCGCCATGGGACACAACTGGGTGCTGACCAAGGCGGCCGACGCTCAAGGCGTGGCTACCGACGGCATCCCGGCGGGGCTGGACAAAGCGTATGTCAAAGCGGGCGATACCCGCGTGATCGCGCACACCAAGGTCATCGGCGGTGGCGAATCCGATGCGGTGAGCGTTGACGTGGCCAAGCTCAAGGCTGGCGAGAGCTATGCCTGGTTCTGCTCGTTCCCGGGCCACTCGGCCATCATGAAGGGCACCCTGACACTGGCCAAGTAAGCATCGGCGTCGGCAAGCGCCACACGGAGAGACCGCCATGACCTTTGTCGTCACAGAATCCTGCATTCGTTGCAAGTACACGGATTGCGTCGACGTGTGCCCGGTCGACGCCTTCCGCGAAGGCCCCAACATGTTGGTGATCGACCCGGACGACTGCATCGATTGCGCGGTTTGCGTGCCGGAATGCCCTGTGGACGCAATCTACGCGGAAGAAGACACGCCGCCAATGCAGCGCGATTTCCTGGACATCAACGCCCGCCTCGCCCGTTCTTGGCCGACCATCTCACGCACCAAACGCGCGCTGCCCGATGCCGACACCTGGGCTGCGGTCACAGACAAGCGTCCCATGCTTGATGAAGGGATATGAAGCAGCACCCAAGGTGGAGAACGCCCATCATGCCCCCAGCACGATGGTGACCAACACGCAGGCATCTTCCAGCGCGAGCAGGCTGTGTGGTTCACCACCGCGCAGGTAAAGCAGTTGCCCCGTCTGCAGCTTCTGCAAATGCCCGGGCGTTCCGAACTCGATGACGCCCTGCAGACACTGCACCGTGATCTCGCCCGCCACGGCGTGCACGGGCAAGGAGCTGCCCAGGGGCAATACCAGGCACATGACCTCCAGCTGGTCGGTCTTGAACAAAGCGCTGGATTGGCTGCTAAGCGCGTCACCGCCAAAATGTTGCAGGTTGGCGATCTCGCCCGACTGGAGGTGATGCAGTGCCATGGGGATTTCCTGGTTGGGACGGGTGACAGACAGGAGGCACGGATGGGTGCGCGAGGCGAGGTTGAACTGTGCAGTGGAAAACGTCAAAGGCTGCGTCGAACCATCATTTCCTTGATCTTGCTGATGGCCCCCGCGGGCAGCAAGTCCTTGGGGCACACGTCCACGCAGTTCAGAATGGAGCGGCATCGGAACAGGCGATAGGGGTCGTTCAGGTTGTCGAGTCGCTCGGCGGTGGCCGTGTCGCGGCTGTCCACCAGAAAGCGATAGGCCTGCAGCAAGCCCGCCGGCCCGACGTATTTGTCCGGATTCCACCAGAAGCTCGGACATGCCGACGTGCAGCAGGCACACAGGATGCACTCGTACAGGCCGTTGAGTTCATCGCGCTGTTCGGGCGACTGCAAGCGCTCGCGCTCCGGGGCCGGCGCCGGGTTGATGAGATAGGGTTTGATCGAGTGGTACTGCTTGAAAAACGCGGTCATGTCCACGATCAGATCGCGTATCACCGGCAGCCCGGGCAGCGGTTTGAGCACCACCAGGCGCGGCAGTGCGTTCATGTTGGTGATGCAGGCCAGGCCGTTCTTGCCGTTGATGTTCATGGCGTCCGAGCCGCATATACCTTCGCGGCAGGAACGGCGAAAGCTCAGACTCGGGTCCATGGCCTTGAGGCGCATCAACACATCGAGCAACATGCGGTCACCCGGGTTGACTTCGATCGCCAATGTCTGCATGCGGGGCATGGCATCGAGGTCCGGGTCGTAGCGGTAGATATGAAAGGTGTGCATGTCGGCTTCTTTCAACAGGGGTCAGCTCAGAGTAACTACATCCGCGCGAGACTGAAAGAGAAAAAACCGGGCCTCTTTCACAAGCCCACCATGCGCAGAATGCCCAGGGGATTGTGCGTCCGGGCGATGACAGCCATCACCACAAAGCATGACAAGGCTGCCGTGAACGCCACCGCTTTGCCGGTCCTCGTGGTCGCCCGCCTGAGCGCCAGCGTTCCGAACACGATGTAGGCCACCAACAGCGTGAGCTTGGCCAGCAGCCAGGCCGTTGCGAAGGGATTGACCTGAAGTACGGCCAGCAACAACATTGCCGCCACCAGCAAGGTGGTGTCGATCACTTGGCTCAAGCGGCGCACCGAAGGCGACATGGGCGCGGTAGCGCCCATCAGAACGCCTATGCCTCGCCCGGCGAACAGCCCTCCACTGAGCAGCGCCAGCCCGACGTGGGCAGTCTTGATCAGAAGATAAAAATCCGGTGCCGCCATGCTTCACCATTGCAAATAAAGCATGGCCTTCGCCAACAGGACGATGACCAGCACATGGCAGAACACGCTCAGGTGCAGACAGCGCGAACGTCGGCCGCCCAGCACCCCGCGCCGCCGCCACACCATGGCCGTCACAAAATGCCCGAGCACGCTCAAGGCCAGTGCGATCTTGAGGGCGAGCATCAACCCGAAACTGTTGGATAGCGGTTGCATCAACGCAGCGCGATGTTGCCAAGCTAGCCCTATGCCGGCGGCGTAGAGCGTCAGCAGCACCCATGGCATCACGGCCGCGGCGCGGTTGCCGACGGCGCGTTCGATCTCGCGCATCGTCTCGCGCGGCAGGTGGCTGCGCACGCCTTCAAGCGTCACCACCTCGAAGAACACCGTGCAGACAAAGGCGATGGCAGCGAGCAGGTGCAGTGTCAACAGCAAGCCGTAGCTCATGCCGACCACCTCCGATCAAACCGGATGCGGGCCCCTTTGCCCTGTGACACGTACATCAACAGGCGCAGCGCACAGTCGATCATCGTGGTCAGGCGCATGGATGGACTCCGTTCATTGGGGCGCGCGCGGCCGCACGGGAATCTGCCCTGGTTTGAGCACCGGCGTCGTTGCCGGGTCGATGCCCGGGCGAATCATCATCGGGAAGAAGCGCCACAGATACAGCCCGAACGCCAACACCCAGACACCGGCTGAGGCGTGCAGCGAGACGAACGCCAGACCGCTCGGCAGCAATGCCAGCAGGCGCAATACCGCCGCCGCGATCACCAGGGCGTAGCACCACACGATGAGGCGGTCGGTGCGCAGCGGTCGCCCCAAGTGGCCCAGCGCCGTGCGCGTCACCATCCCGATGATCAACACCGAGAACCCTGCCACGCCGATCACATGGACTGGCCATGCGGCGCGCAACACCCAGCCCGACGCATGCGCTGCCGCCACCAGCAGGCCCACACCAAGCGCGGCGTAGCCGAGGTAGAGGATCCAGAGCAAGGGCACGCGCCGCACCGCCCACGGCTTCCAGGCCAGCACCTGGACCAGCGCAATCACGCCGGCTGCGGCCAGGAACGCGGCCATCGCCAACATCCAACCCAGCAGCCCGAAGACGATGCCCAGGGTGCCCGCGCCCAGCTGCCAATGGCCGCTGCGCGTGTGCATGGGAATCGCCAGCCCAGGCACCGCTCGCATGGCGAAAAACGGAAGCACCCGCCGTGCCACCAGCAGTGCAACCACTGCCATGCACAGCAGTCCCGCGTTGAAGCGCTGCATCAGCAGCGCGTAGTCGCCCTGCCATGCGGCGAGCAGGAACAAGGCATCGGCCACACCCAGCGCCAGCAAGAGCAACGGCACACCGTAGTTGCGCTGGTTGCGTGCACCGTAGATGGCGCGGCCCAGCGCTGCGGCCGCCCAGGCAAAGAACAGCAGCTCGCAACTTGCGGCCAACCAGAAGGTGGCCGCCCCGGGAACGAGATAGCCCACGCGCGCCAGCACCCACAGCAGGCCCAAGGCACCTAGAGCGCGGCCCTTGAGCGGATTCATCCCCGTCCAGTTGCTGCCCGCCGTGAGCAGGAAGCCGACCGCAATAGTGGCGATGAAACCCCAGAGCATTTCGTGCGCATGCCAGATCACGCCGGCGAGTTGTCCGCGCAGCAGGCCTGGCGCGAAAATCCAAAGCCCCACCGATATAGCAGCCCAGAAGCAGCCGGCCAGGTACAGCGGCCGGAAACCCAGTTCGAGAAAGGCAGACCACTGCGGCGCAAGCGCCCTCGCCTGCCCCGGCTCGTCGATCCGCAGCAACTCAGCCATGCGACAGCGTCGTAGGAACGGCGTCCGGATCGCGGTTTATCTGGTAGCCCATCCACAGGCTTTGCGCGATGCGCTCGGCCATGACGCACGCGTGCTCTGCCAGCGCTCGATTGGGCTGCGCAGCGGCGTTCTCGCGAAACAAACGCAGCCAGCGCTCGAACAATTCGGCGGTCAGCTCGGGCAGCACGGCATGCTTGGGCATGGGCGCGCCAGTGAAGCGTCCGGTGCGCCGCAGAATGGAAGACCAGAAGTCCACCAACTTCGCCAGATGGTGGTCCCAGTTGTCTACGTGGGCGTCGAAGATGGGGCCAAGCACTTCGTCCTGCCGCACCCGCGCGTAGAAGGCTTGGACGAGATTCGAGACCTCGTCCTCGGTACACAACTCGGTGGCCATCAATTCGTGCTCCTGGACTTGCCGATGGCAAGCTCCTGTAAGATTCAGTCTAAATATATCTTATAAGTGCCGCAATGCCATCCTGTCCCGCGCATGGATTGATTCACATCAAGTCCTGGGACGCGCCATGGCCTTGCGCGGACTCGCCGAGGGCCAGCCAGCGCTCGAACCACGGCAGAGTCAACTTACAAAGAAGACCAAAGAAGACAGGCGAGTACGATATGCGGGCATTTGACAGACAGCGGTTTGCACTGAGGTCCGGGTGGCGAATCGAAGGTACGCGACGACGGTATTCTTTCGGCGGTATTCGGCGCAAAAGTTCACAACCGGGATCTTCATCTGGCGAAGATGGTGGGCTTCTGGTTGTCCGCCTGGCGTGGGACCGCCCGCTCTCCCGTTGTAGCGCGACCGAGCGCGCGTGAAAGGACACTGATGGACAGCGCAATCCTGAGCCTGCTGGGCGCATTTCTCCTCTCGATCATCGGCCTGTTCGTTTTCATCTGGTCCATGCGCAGTGGACTGCTGGTCGAGAACCCGAGGGACGCATCCGTCATCTTCGCGCGGGGCGAGATCGGCAAGGTGGACGACCCGGCGCTCGACGACGCAGCGCGCGATTCGATGCAGGCAGCCGCCACGCCGCCCGGCACTGAAACACACCACGCCGACCCCCAGGAAATCCGCGACCGCGTGGACGCCGATACCTCCACCGCGTTTCCGGTGTTCATGTTCATCGCGTTCGCGTGCGTCTGGCTTTTGGTCGGCTCTGTCGCGGGCCTGGTGTCTTCCATCAAGCTGCACGAACCCGACTGGCTGGTCAGCCAGGCATGGATGACCTTCGGGCGCATGCGCAGCGTGCACCTGAACGCCGTGCTCTATGGGTGGATCACCAACGCCGCCCTGGGCATGATCCTGTGGTTGCTGCCCCGGCTTCTGCGCACGCGCCTGGTCGGCGGCATCTGGGCCATGCTCGGCGGCGCCCTCATCAACACCGGCATCGCCGGCGGCATCGGCGCGATCGCGGTGGGTTGGACCGATGGCATGGAGTACCTGGAGATTCCGTGGCAGATCGGCATCTTCATCTTCGCCGGCTTCGCGCTCGTCATCCTGCCGGTGCTGTTCACGCTGGTGAACCGCAAGGTGGACCACCTGTATGTGAGCGTCTGGTACATGGTGGCGGCGCTGCTATGGATCGCGCTGCTGTACCTGGTGGGCAAGATGCCCGGCGTGCACACGGGTGTGCAGCAGGCGACGACCAACTGGTGGTATGGGCACAACGTGCTGGGACTCTGGTTCACGCCGGTCAGCGTGGGCGCCATCTACTATTTCCTGCCCAAGATCATCGGGCGGCCCGTGCGGTCCTACAACGTGTCCATCCTCGGGTTCTGGACGCTGGCCTTCTTCTACGGACAGGTGGGCGGACATCATCTGGTCGGCGGTCCGGTCCCGGGGTGGCTAGTGACGCTGTCCATCGTGCAAAGCATGATGATGGTCATCCCGGTCATCGCCTTCAGCATCAACATGGGTCTCACGATGCAGGGGCGCATGCATCTGGCGCGCTATTCGCCGACGCTGCGCTTCATGATGTTCGGCGGCCTCATGTACATGCTGTCCTCGGTGCAGGGGTCGCTGGAGGCATTGCGCAGCGTCAACCAGGTGACGCACTTCACGCACTTCACGGTGGCGCACGCGCACCTGGGCGCCTACGCCTTCGTCACGATGGTGCTCTTCGGCGCGATCTACTTCATGATGCCGCGGGTGCTCAACTGGGAGTGGCCCTATCCGCGGCTGATCAGCCTGCAGTTCTGGCTGGCGGTGATCGGTATCACCATCTATTTCGTCGGCCTGACCATCGGCGGTTGGCTGCAGGGCGTTGCCATGCTCGACGCGGCACGGCCGTTCATCGAGTCGGTCACGCTGACAATGCCCTACCTGAAATGGCGCAGTGTGGGAGGCACGTTGATGCTTGCCAGCCACGTCGTGTTCGTCGGCCACTTCCTTGCGATGGCCTTGCGCTTCGGCCCTTCGCGCGCGGGTGCTGCCCTGTTCTGGCAACAAGGCCAACAGGAGGTCGCGCATGAAAAGTGAAATCAAACTCGCCGCGGGCGCCATGGTGGCGCTGGGGGTGGCAACAGCCGCGCTGGTCGTGCTGCCGTACATGCAGGTTCGCGACATCCCGAAGCCTCCCGCGCTCAAGCCCTACACCACGGCAGAACTGCGCGGCCGGGAGGTGTACATCGCCAATGGATGCGTCTATTGCCACAGCCAGCAGCCGCGCACGCGCAGCTTTGGCCCTGACTTCGAACGCGGGTGGGGCCGCGCATCGGTGCCCGGCGACTATTTCTACGACAAGCCCCACCTGCTGGGCAGCATGCGAACCGGCCCGGACCTGCTGAATATCGGCGCGCGCCAACCCAGCAAGGACTGGCACCTGGGCCACCTCTACCAGCCGCGCGCCTATGCGCCGGGCTCCAACATGCCGTCGTACCCTTTCCTGTTCGACGTCAAGGAAGCGGCCGATGCCGGTGAAGAGGTATTGAGCTTGCCGCCCGGCTACGCCCCGCAGGGCCGCGTGGTGGTGCCCAGGCCCGAGGCGCTGGATCTGGTGAAGTACCTGCAGGCGCTGAATCGCACTTACCCGATCTTGCCGCCGCTGCCCCCGTCTGCCAGCGACGCCGAGGGTGAATCGAAGGCCGCTCCCGCTCCCAAATCCTGACCGCACGCGAGACCTCCACATGTCACACGACGTTGACCCTCATCGCCCGCCGCAGGAGCGCGAGAACGCTGAACCGGACGAAGTCCGTCGCCCCATGCCGTTGACGGTCGCGGCGGTCGCCGTCGTCATGGTGCTGTTCGGCGTCGGCTACATCCTGCTGTCGGACCCGTTCGGCACGCCCGGGCTGGGAGACCGCCGCTCGGTGGCCGAGCTGTCGGGCCCCTCACCCTCCTCCGGCGGCGCCGGCCCCGACGGCAAGCAGCTCTACACGGCAAACTGCGTGGCCTGCCATCAGGCCACCGGCAAGGGACTGCCCGGGGTCTTTCCGCCACTGGACGGTTCGGAATGGGTGACAGGCGATGCGCGCACCGTGGTCAACATCCTGCTGCACGGAATCACGGGGGAAATGGAAGTCGCCGGCACGGTCTACAAGGGCGCCATGCCGCCTTTCAATCAACTGGGTGACGCGGAGCTCGCAGCGCTGGCAACGCACATCCGCGGCAGCTGGTCCAACAAGGCGGAGCCGGTCAAGCCCGAACTGTTCGAACAGGAGCGCAAGGCAAATCCCCGCACGACGCCGTTCGCTGGTGGCCAGGAATTGAAAGCGTTCGCCACCAAGACGCCATGAGCCGAGACGTCCCATGCGCCTGACCGCGATGACCGACTATTCGCTGCGCCTGCTGATGTATGTCGCGATGCGCCCGGAACGCTTGTGCACCATCACGGAGATTGCCGAGGTTCATGGCATTTCGCGGGCGCATCTGGTGAAGATCACCCACCAGTTGGGGCTGAACGGCTGGATCGAAACCGTGCGCGGCAAGGGCGGCGGCATGCGGCTCGCGGGGTGCCCCGAGGACATCAATCTGGGCGACGTGGTGCGCAGCGTGGAGCCCGATTTCGCGCTGGTCGAATGCTTTGCCACCGGCAGCACCTGCACGCTCACCGGCCACTGCGGGTTGGCCCACGTCATCCACGATGCGCTGCTGGGCTTCATGCGGGAGCTGGACGGCCACACGCTGGCCGACGTTCTGCCCCGAGGCACCAAGGGCCCGCAAGCCCTGAAAAAGATCAGGTTCGCACCGCTGACGCGCATGCGGATGACGCGATGAAGCGCACCGCGTTCGCCTGCGTCGTGTTCGCGCTGCTTTCGTATGCTGCAGCGCAATGGTTGACACTCGATTTCAAAACCTGGACGGCCGAAGGCGCGCGCCGCATGGAGATCGCGGCGCGACCGCTGCCGGCTCCGCCGGTCGATATGGAAGGCCCAGGCGTCGAGGCAAGGACGCTGGCGCAGCTCCTCTCCGACGAGGGCGCCGTGACGATCGTCGACTTCATGTACACGCGCTGCGTCACGGTGTGCGCGGCGTTGGGCACCGCCTTCCAGCAGATGCAGTCGGCCATCGCGTCACACGAGCGCGCATCGAGCCGCTCTTCCAGGGTGCGCCTGCTGTCGATCACCTTCGATCCCGAACATGACGACCCGGGCGTGCTCGCCGCGTACGCGACGCGCCTGCAAGCAGATCCGCGCATCTGGCGCTTCGCCCGGGTGGTCGATTCCGCGAAGGCCGGGGTGGGCCCTCGCCTGCTCGATCACTATCAAGTCACGGTGATTCCGGACGGCCTCGGCGGCTTCGAACACAATGCCGCGCTGCTGGTGGTCGATCCGACCGGCCGGCTGGTTCGGGTGTTCGATTATTCGGACCTCGATACTGCGTTGGCCTTCGCCCGTGCCCTCGCCGACAGGGGAGCGGTATGAGCGCGGCACGCAAGCCGGTCGTCATTCGGTTTGCCGCCGGCGTCGCGCTGCTGGCCGTGTCGATGCTGCCGCCGCTTCGGCAAACCCTGGAGTCGAGCATGAGCCTGCACATGCTCGTGCAGTACCCGGCGCTGATGTTGGCCGGCGCACTCATGACCATGGCGCTGCCACCTGCACTGGCTCTGCGCCTGTCCACCTGGAACGCGGTGGGCATCTCGGGCCTGACGGCAACGGCCTTGATCCTCGCGGTGTTGATGATCCCCCGTGTGCTCGACCTCGCGCTGCTCGACCCGCGCGTCGAAGGCGCCAAGGTTGCCGCCCTGCTGTTTGCTGGCGCCGTGCTGTGGCCGTCGTGGCGCGCCGCGGGCCTGATGGTGCAGGCGTTCTTTCTTGGCAGCGTCGTCCCGATGACGATCGTCATCGCAACGCTGTACCAGGATTCGCCGGTGCGCCTGTGCAACGCCTATCGAATCGACGATCAACAGCAACTGGGACTCGGTCTGCTCTGGATCGCCGGCACGGTGACTGTCGGATGGTTCGTGCATGCGGGACGCCACCTGCTCCTTGCCGACGCGGGCGAATAGCGCCTCGCCCAACTTGTTGTCATTGCACAGGCGGCGAAACTTGAGCATCGTCGTGGCGTCGGGCACCGGCTCACAGCCCAGGTCAATGCCAACGAAGCGGCGCAGGCTGGCGCTGTCGTACAAGGCCTCCTCGCAGGCGAGGTCTGCCAAGTTGAAACAATACTGGATGAAGTGGATGCACAGCATGCGCTCCAGTCCAATGGGCGGGTGCCCATTACCGAACTTGGGGTAACGCGGTGAGAGTTCATCGCACAGCGCTGGTCAGGGCACCAAGGCGTCCATGGTCTTGAGAAACTCGTCGCGTCGAGTGGGCTGGCGGTGTTGTTCAAAGCCCGACTGTGCATCAGCGGCCATGGCGAGTGTCTGTTGCTTCATGGCACCACAATCTACCGGGCAATCGACGCGATGGAAACTTGTTCAGCGTAGCCTCAGATTAAAGCCCGCCTCGTTGCTACCCGGGCTAAGGCTACGCTGAACAAGTAGCCGATTTGAGCGATCCGCTGCCCAATGGGTCGCTGACGCGGGGAAGCCTCGCGATTTGACCGCGTTCCCCGGCCATACCGGCCGTGCTTGCGCACTTGGAGTGCGCAACGGGCGCACTCATGCCGCGAGGCGCTGCCGCGCCAGGTAGATGTTGGCCAGACCCAGCACCACGAACGAACGTGTGGCGTTCTTGGCAAGGCCTCGGTAGCGCACCTTGGCAAAGCCCCAGAGCCGCTTGACCACGGCAAAGACGTGTTCGACCCGGGCGCGGACCTTGGACTTGTTGTGATTCTTCGAGCGCGCGGCCTCGTCGATCTCGCCACCCCTGCGCACGCGCTGGTTCGTGAAGTCCTTGGCCCGTGGCGCCTTCGATTCGATCAACGCCCTCTGACTGGCGTAGGCGCTGTCGCCGTATACACGCTGCTCGTTCCCGTGCAACAGCTCGGGCAATGGATGTTTGTCATGCACGTTGGCTGCCGTGACCACAGCGCTGTGCGCCAGCCCAGTGCGGCTGTCCACGCCGATGTGCATCTTCATGCCGAAGTACCACTGCTGGCCTTTGCGGGTCTGGTGCATCTCCGGGTCGCGCTGTTTGTCGGCGTTCTTGGTCGAGCTGGGCGCGCCGATGATGGTGGCATCCACGATGGTGCCGGTGCCCACCTTCATGCCTCGGGCCTGCAGCACCTCCCCCACCTTGGCAAACAAGGCCTCGCCCAGCTTGTGCTTCTCCAGCAGGCGGCGAAACTTCAGCAGCGTGGTCCCGTCAGGCACACGTTCACGCCCCAGATCAATGCCTACAAAGCGGCGCAGCGCCGTGCTGTCGAGCAGAGCCTCCTCGCAGGCCTCATCAGCCAGGTTGAACCAGTGCTGCACGAAGTACATCCGCAGCATGCGTTCCAGCCCGATCGGTGGGCGCCCGTTGCCGGCCTTGGGGTAGTGAGGCTCGATGACCGAGCACAGCTCCTGCCACGGCACGATCTGCTCCATCGTCGCCAGGAATGTGTCCCGCTTGGTGCGCTTGCGGTACTGCTCGTAGCCATCGCCTTGATCGGCGGCCATCGCCAGGGTCTGTTGCTTCATCTTCACCTTCGTGTCTCTGGTGACTCGATACATGCAAACCTCGCGCCACCTCTCAACTTGTTCAGCGTAGCCCTAAGTGTTTTCCTGAGCGGGGTGATGAGAAACGTCGCTAAAGTGAACTGCGCCGGTTCAGGTTCGTACACATCAAGGAACAATCATGAGCAGAAAAGTCGCATACGTCACCGGGGGCAGGGGAGGCATCGGAACAGCCATTTGCCTGCGCCTGCACAAGGATGGTTTCGCGGTGATCGCCGGCTGCGGTCCCACGCGGGACCACGCCAAGTGGCTGGCCGAGCAGGAAGCCGAGGGTTACTCATTCCACGCCTCGGTGGGAGACGTCGGCGACTGGGAGTCGACCGTCGAAGCCTTCACCAAGGCCAAGGCGGAGCACGGCAGCATCGACGTGCTGGTCAACAACGGCGGCATCACGCGCGATCGCATGTTCCTCAAGATGGCGCCAGAGGAATGGAGCTCGGTGATCGAGACCAACCTCAACAGCATGTTCAACGTCACCAAACAGGTGGTGGGCGACATGGTCGAGAAGGGCTGGGGCCGCATCATCAACATCAGCTCGGTCAACGGCGCCAAGGGCCAGGCAGGCCAGACCAACTATTCGGCGGCCAAGGCCGGCATGCACGGCTTCACGATGGCGCTGGCGCAAGAGCTGGCGCCCAAGGGCGTGACGGTGAACACCGTGAGCCCGGGCTACGTCGGCACCGACATGGTCAAGGCGATCCGGCAGGAAGTGCTCGACAAGATTGTGGGCGCGATTCCGGTCAAGCGCCTGGGCGAGCCGAGTGAAATCGCCTCGATCATCGCCTGGCTCGCGGGCGACGAGAGCGGCTATTCCACCGGGGCCGACTTCTCGGTCAACGGCGGCCAACACATGCACTGAGACGCTTCCGTTGCTATGTGCGGCTTATTCGCTGAGCCTGTGGCAGATCGAAGAGATGATGGCCGAGCGTGGCGTTTGCGTCGACCACGCGACGGTCCATCGCTGGGCAATGAAGATCCCGCCAGTGCAGACCGCAGTAGCCCGACGACGCAAACGCCCGGTGAGCGCAAGCTGGCGGATGGACGAGACCTACATCAAGGTCGCGGACCAGTGGAAGTATCAGTACCGAGCGGTCGACCGCGACGGTGACACCATCGACTTTCTGCTGCGGGACACGAGAGACTGCGCTGCTGTTCGTCGGTTCCTGGAGCTGGCCTCGGATTAAACGGCATACCCGAGAAGATCACTGTCAACAAGAGCGGCGCCAACACGGCGGCCATCCTGAGAGTCAACCAAGACTCCAGAGCGAACATCCCCATCCGCGTCAGAACAAGTGTCTGACCAACATCGTCGAGCAGGACCACCGGCCATCAAGCGCATCGTGCGGCCGATACTGGGGTATTCGTATTTCTCGTGCAAATTGATACGGTAGGCGAAGTAATTCCGTTTTAAATCAATAACTTAAGAAGATTCCCTTTTCACGAGCACCGTCCTTTTGGTGCAGATTGATACGGTTCGGCATCCCGGCTGGTGGCATCGTGAGCACGGCCACGAATCTTGATGTCGTTGGCGGCTGATTTGATCGAGCAGCGTGATGCTGCGTAGAAGATCTCCCTCAGCGACCGTGATCACACGGAGCGCTGTGGGAGAGTCTCTTTTTCGACCAAGAAGAAGAGACCGCTCCAGTGTGCCATGCCCTCATTGAAGACCCGAAGTTCGCAACGTTGCTGCTGCGCATTGACCATGAACTGGCTGCGCAAGCGCGCGCCGATGGATGTCGTTGCGGAGGCGCCTTGCATCGGGCCGACTATCCTCGCCTGGTCAAAATTCAATCGGCGCCAACACCAGGCTCACACCTCGGTGGCAAAGACTGCGAGTTGACGAAGATATGCCCAAACGGGCATAATTGAAGCGATGTTGAAGCAAGCCCGCAAGCCCATCAAATGGGTCAGCTCCGCCAAGCGCGATCTGGATGCCATGCCGGAGGATGTCAAAGATGTTTTTGGCCATGCCATCGACCTGGCCCAAGCCGGAGGCAAGCACCGGGATGCCAAGGCGATGACGGGTTTCGGCTCGGCCGGCGTGCTGGAGGTGGTCGAGGGCCACCAGGGCGACACCTTCCGGGCCGTTTACACGGTCAAGTTCGCCGGGTGGGTTTATGTCCTGCACTGTTTCCAGAAGAAGTCCAAAAGCGGCATCGCCACGCCCAAGCCAGACATGGACTTGATCAACAACCGCCTGAAGGCCGCGAAGCAGGATTTTGAGGTTTGGCAAGCACAGCAAGGAGCACGCAAATGAATGGACACAACGACATCACGATCGAAGAAGGCAGCACGAACGTCTATGCCGACCTGGGTTATACCGACGCTGCGGAAATGCAGCGAAAGTCCCAGCTCGCAGGCGAGATCGCCCGCGCGATCAAGGCGCGCCGTCTGACGCAAGAAGATGCGGCGACGCTGCTGGGCATCGATCAATCCAAGGTCTCGCGCATCACGCGCGGCCAATTCCGCGGTGTCAGCGAAGCCAAGTTGCTGGAACTGGTGGCCAGGCTGGGTCACGATGTGAAGATCGTGGTCGGCCCGGTGCGGCGCCGCGCCGGCAAGATCGAGTTGCAGTTTGCCTGAGCTCGCCCCGCAGCATCAGGCGCAACCCAATTTTCGAAACGCTCGCCTGTCAGCTGTCGCTTGCATGTGGACCGGCGGGCGCCTGACGACAATGACATGACCCGTGTTGCCGAATACATCGAGGCCGCCGAGCGCGACAACACGCGCCGAAGCTACGCTTCGGCCATACGCCATTTTGAAATCGAGTGGAAAGGTTTGCTGCCTTCGACGGCCGACGCCATCTCCCGCTACCTGGCCGACCATGCGGCCACCCTTGCCATCAACACGCTACGCCAGCGGCTGGCGGCGCTGTCGCGGTGGCACACCGATCAAGGCTTTCCCGATCCCACCAAATCGGCCCTGGTGCGCCAGGTCCTCAAAGGCATTCGCTCCGTTCACGCCGTACCAGAAAAGCGCGCGCGCCCGCTGGAACTGGCGGTGCTCCAGCAGGTCGATCAGTGGCTCGATGCCGCCATCGGCAACGCCCAGCGCTCCGGAGACCAGCCGGCCTTGCTGCGCCACACGCGCAACCGCAGTCTGATGCTGCTGGGGTTCTGGCGCGGATTCCGCTCCGACGAACTGGTCAACCTGCGCGTTGACAACACCGAGGTCACCCCCGGCCAGGGCATGGCCTGCTACCTGGGCCGCAGCAAAGGCGACAGGCAGCTGCAGGGCCGCGTTTTCAGATGCCCGGCTGTTGATTTCCACGCAGAAGTGACCCACTAACCCCCGGGATTTCCATCCAAACCTGACCCACGTACTAACCCTAACCTGCTGCTTTGCTGAGCAGCAGGAGACCAGGAGTGATAGACGTGGCAACACTGAGTGTCATCAGGCGCTGGGCCCTGCGAGAGCAGCTGTCCATCCGGGAGATAGCCCGCCGCACGGGCCTCTCGCGCAACACCATCCGCAAGTACCTGCGCGTAGCCGCATACCTCAAACAGATTCAGACCGATCCAGAGATGGCCGACGAAGCTGCCGTGCTCCGACGCTGGCAACACCTGAGCGACGAAGAGTCGCAACTCAAAAAGGCCCTTAAGGACCTGGAAGCCCATGTGGACCGACAGGCCCACGACCACTATCCGCGCCTGAGCGAGACGGAAATTCAGGCTCTGGTGGTGGATGACAAATGGCTCGCCGCAATGGGTGCTGCTGCGCATGGTGAGCTGGACCGCATCACCCAGCGCCTGACGCAACGGGTGAAAGAGCTGGCCGACCGCTACGACGCACCCTTGCCCGCCGTGGCGAAACTGGCCGACGAACTGCAGGCCCGAGTGGACGAGCACCTGGTACGGATGGGGTTCACATGGAACTGAACGAGCCGAGTGCGAAATACTTTGTGAAGGCGGAGTGCTCTCAGACTGATGTGGGGCTTGTTCCCTCAGATTGGCTGCTAAAGACCATAGGAGATCTCTTCAGGTTTGAGGGTGGCTCTCAGCCAGACAGAAGCCATTTTGTTGGATCGCCAAGGCCAGGGTACGTGCGGTTGATCCAGATACGAGACTACAAGTCGGACAGATTCGAAGTATTTATTCCCAGATGCTTGGCTCGTCGATTTTGCAATTCGACCGACATCATGATTGGTCGATATGGCCCTCCGGTTTTTCAGATTCTTCGAGGCCTCACTGGTGCATACAACGTCGCATTGATCAAGGCAATTCCAGATGCAACACTGGATGCTCGATACGCCTATCAGTTTCTCAAGCAGGACTCACTCTTCGCTTTTATTGACAAGCTGTCTCAAAGATCGTCCGGTCAAACAGGTGTCGACCTGAAAGAGCTCCGGTCCTACCCTCTTTCGTTGTAGCCACCAAACACCTCCTGGCTGGTGGCCTTGTCTTCCTTGAGCAACGGGGTGCCGGTGAAGCCGATGAACACCGCGTTGGGCATCAGCGCCTTCATCACCCGGTTCAACCGGCCGCTCTGCGTGCGGTGGCATTCGTCCACAAACACAAACAGCTCGCCGTAGGTGGCGCTGGGGGCGGCCTGCACGTCCTTGATGAACTGCTCAAACTCCGCCTCGCTCTTGCCGCGCGCCTGGCCGCCAAACTTGTGCACCAGCGAACACATCAGCCGGGGCGAGGGCAGGGCCAGCTGGCGCATCAGGTCCTTGCCGCTGTCGGTGCGGTACACAGATTCACCCGCGTCGCCCAGCACGCGCTCGATCTGCTGGTCCAGCTCGTCCCGGTCGGTCACGATCAGCACGCGCGCCTGCGGCAGGTTCTCCAGAATCCAGCGCGCCAGCAGCACCATCAAGATGCTTTTTCCCGCGCCCTGCGTGTGCCAGATGATGCCGCCCTGGCGGCGCAACACATGCGCCTGCGCCGCCTTGATGCCAAAGTACTGGTGCACCCGTGGCAGCTTCTTGATGCCGGCGTCGAACAGCACGAAGTCGTGCACGATCTCCAGCAGCCGGGGCTTGCAGCACAGCTTGCGCAGGTACTTGTCGAGCTTGTAGCCCGCGTTGTCGGCCTCGTCTTCCTTCCACTTCAGGAAGTACTTTTCTTGCGTGGCAATGGTGCCGTACTGCAGGCCCTCGCTGTCGTTGCCCGCCATCACCAGCTGCACCGTGGCAAAGAAGCCCTCGTTGAACTCGGGCAACTGGTTCGACAGGTTCTGCCGTATGCCGTGGCCAATGCTCACCCGGCTGTTCTTCAGCTCTAGCACGCCCACGGCCAGCCCGTTCAGGTACAGCACGACGTCGGGTCGGCGCTCCAGGCCGCCGTTCAGCGTCACTTCTTCGGCCACCGCAAAGTCATTGGCTTCGGGGTGCTCCCAGTCCACCAGGTGCACCGTCTCGGCCTGCTCGCCCGCGCCGGTTTTCACCGGCACGCCGTAGCGCAGCAGGCTGTACACCGCCTGGTTGTTGCCGTACAGCGTGCGGGTGGGGTTGGCGGCCTCGCTGCGCAGCGTGGTCAGCGCCCGGCTCATGTGTTCTGGCGTGTAACCCTTGGCCTGCCAGAAGGCGGTGAGCAGGGCTTCCTCAATCGGGGCGTTGCCGGCGCGCTCCGTCCAGTCACCCAGGTAGCGGTAACCCAGGTCCTTGCACAGCAGCTGCACCACCCGGTGTTGGGTGGCGCGCTCCGGTTTGCTGACATCGTTCACGACGGGCTCCCTGATTTTTGTGTCGTCGGTTTGGGGGGCAATGCGGTGCGGCGTTGGGCTACTCGGTGTCTGGCAGCAGGTTGCCTTGCCGGCTCAGCGGTGGCCAGGTGCCGGCCGCTGCCCGGGTTTCGTACCAGCGGTGCATTGCCGCGTCTTCCACCGCGTATTCACCCCGGGCCGATTTCCACACCAGCGCCGGCATGCGCTGGCGCAGCGACTCCAGCGCGTTCTGCGCCTGCTGCGGCGTCACCGCCTTGTCGCGCCCGGTTTTCTCGCGGTAGAAGCGCAGCGCCTCGGCGTCGTACGGCCGGAAGCGGGGGCCTTGCTCCAGCATGCGCCACAGCACCGCCTGCTCCAGCGGCTTCAGGCCCAGGTAGTCCGATTCCATCTGGCCCTCGTCGTCTTGCTGGCGCTGCGCGGCGGCCTGCAGCATGGCGGGCTCAAAGCGACCCGTCAGCGCCGCCAGCGGGCTGAGCACTTGGCCCAGCGCTTCCATGAAGAACTGCGGCCGGCTGCCAAAGCCTTCAAACGCGGCCTGCAGCGTGGCCTGGTCCACCGGGGCCAGCTCCGGGCGCTGCGCCTCGATCAGCTGCACGATGTGCGCGATGAAGTCCTGCCCCAGCGCGGGCATGGTCTTGATCTGCGAGCCATAGAAGGGCGAACCGTTGGTGTTCACCAGGCGCAGCAGCTTGTCGCGGTCCGAGCCCGACATCACCAGCATCAGGTTCACCACGCCGGGCCGGTTCAACTGGTCGCGGGCCGACTTCAGCGCCGTCATGGCGGCCTCGCCCGCTTCGCTGGTCAGCGCGTGCTGGGCTTCGTCAATCACCAGCGCCACCGGCTTGCCTGCGGTTTCGTGCAGGGCACGCAAGGCGTCCACCAGCGTCAGCCCGTCCAGCTTGCCGATCCGGCTGGTGTCCACGTCCAGCCAACCGGCCAGGCTCACCTTGTTCAGCCCGGTCTTCTTGGCGGTGCGGGCAATCACGCCCAGGTGCGGCTGCAGGGCGCGGCCAATGGCGTCGGCAATCAGCACACCGGGGTCACGCGAGGCGTCGGCCCAGAGGTCCACGTACACCACCACCACGCCCGCTTTCTCCAGCGCAGGGCACAGGTCACCGTGCCCCGGAACATCTCGACGTAGTCCAGCACGCGGTTCTGTGCATCCAGATGCACCACCGCAAACACCTCATGCGGCAGGTTGCCCAGCCGGGCACGCAGGAAGTCCTTCACCACAGCGGGTGAGTCCATCAAGTCGCTGCCGCGCACCTGGGCGGCCAGCAAGCGCTGAGCGGCCAGCAGCACCTCGTCGGCTTGGGCCGGACGGTACTGGCCCGCGACATCGCGCACCAGCAAAGCGGAAGCGGCAACCGAGAGTGCCTGGAAGGAATCGAGGGAAGAAAACAGATCGTGCTGCATGACCAACTCCAGTGATCGGGCGGGATTGCCCGAGACCGGAACCGGCACGCCGCAGCGCAGCGGTCACAGGTTCGAAGACGGCCGACAGGCCGCAAGCGCATGCAATGCGCGCAGACCTTGACGGCGAGAACGGTGTGCAAGGATGAAGGGAACAGCAAGCCAGCCCCACCACACCTGCAGGCGCGAGGAAGGCAAGCGCAGCGCGGAGGCCGGGACGGCCGGAGGCGTCAGCGATCGGCGCCCGACAGGGTCGAGACGCCAGGACACCTGTGGCCTGGTGGCTCGATGCGCAGCACCAGAGCGCGGTCCGGCTTCGCCGGAGACGCCAGAAAAAATCTCGGCCGAAGGCGGAATGAAATGGAGCATTTCAGCATTTGTCCCTGTTCCAAGCGGCCTGATAATCTTCCAGCTCGTGTTCGTCCAGCGCTTCACTGGCCTGCACAGGCTCGGTCAGCATCTGCGGCAACCAGCGGCCAGCCGCCTAGGTTCGCTGGCAATCTGCGCCTTCTTGAGTTTCGCCAGCCGTTGCACTGACCTGCCCGGTTTCTTCGGACCAGTAATTTCTAGGAAGATGGCTCCCAACCCGCGAGGAGCCCATGAGAAAGAGCCGATTCACCGAAGAGCAGATGGTCACCGTGCTGCGCGAAGCAGACAAGACCAGCGTGGCCGAGGCCGCCAAGAAGCACAAGGTCAGCGAACCCACCATCTATGCCTGGCGCAAGCACTTCAGTCAGATGGAAGCTGCCGATGTCAAACGACTGAAGGCCCTGGAGATCGAGAACGGCAGGCTCAAGAAGCTGTTGGCCGAGCGTGATCTGGACATCGAGGTCCTCAAGGAGATCAACGCAAAAAAGTGGTGAGCCCGCAGGCCCGACGCGAACAGGTCGAGCTCGCTTGCGAGCGGGGCCTGTCAGAGCGGCGGGCCTGCGGGCTCATCGGCCTGGCCCGCTCCAGCCTGAGCTACACGCTGCGCCTGCCAGTCAAGGACGCTCCTGTCATTGCTGCGATGAAATTGCTGTCTGCGCAGTACCCGCGCTACGG